>NZ_JBIWAI010000001.1:1017559-2444018 GCF_044759945.1 Amycolatopsis sp. NPDC098790 | reverse complement strand
GGTGGGGGGCGCCAGCGGCGCCCGCTCCCTCGGGGCGCGGGCGCGCCCGCCTGAGTGCCCCCTGCTCGGTCGAGTGAAATAACCTGTTCCTAACCCTTTTTACCCCCCCACGACCGGGGGTCATGCCAGGTCGGGGCCCTTGGAACGCAGGTCGTCGACCTTGGTCATCGCTTCGCGCAGCTCGCCCAGCCAGCTGTCCGCGTGCTCGCCCACCAGGCGGACCGCCCACGCCAGCGCGTCCGAGCGCGAACGGGCCACTCCCGCGTCGACCAGCGTGTCCAGTACCAGGCGCTCCGGCTGCCGCAACCGGGTCATCACCGGCGCCGAATGCGTGGTGAACAGCGCCGTCGTGCCGCCCAGCTTGGCTCCCCACGCCACCTTGCGCTGGTAGCGGTGCTCCGCCTGCCGGGCGATCTCGATGCGCTCGTCGCGCGTCTCCTCGCGGTAGCGGCTGATGCGGCCCTCTTCGGCCGCCGCGCGCGCCGCGTCGTCCGCGTACTCCTCCGTCAGCGCCGGCAGCTCGCCCACCACGATGATCTCTTCGCGGTCGACGCTGATCTCCGGCGCTCCGGTGAACCAGCCGTCGGGCAGGCGGCCGCCGAACCACGCCGCCGCGTCGCCCGCCGAGGGCACCTCCGCCTGCTGCCAGCCGCTGCTGCCTCGCCAGCCTCGTCCCATGTCCGCCACCTCCGCGATTACATGATTACAACGCTGCTCACGCTACGCCGAATACAGGTGGAAGAGCAGGTCGTTCACTCAGAGCTGAGCCGCCAGCTCCTCGGCGGAGGTGACCGGCCGGTCGCAGACGTAACCACGGCAGACATAGGCGGCAGGCAGCCCGCCGACCAGCGGCCGGTCCGCCAGCAGCGGGACGCCCCGCGCGTCCGGCTCGCCGGCCAGCACGATGCCGCCGCCGTGCACGCCCCGCGCCGCGGCCAGGCGCAACGCCGGGTCCGCGCCGACCAGCGCCACCTGGACCGGGCCGGCCTGCAGCGCCTCGGCCACCGACAGCCAGTGCCCGGCGAACCGCGGCACCCGCGCGGCCAGCACGCCGACCCGCCGCAACGCCTGCTCCGCGGCCTCGCGGTACCGGCTCGAATCGGCGTGGCCGGCCAGCGCCGACGCCGTCAGCAGCGCCCCCGCCAGCGCGGACGCCCCGGCCGGGCTCGCGTTGTCGCCCGGGTCGGCCGGCCGCTGCACCAGCGTCTCGGCGTCGTCGGCGGTGTCGAAGTACGCGCCGGGGACGTCCGGCGACGCGAAGTGCGTCAACGCCAGGTCCAGCAGCCGGGTCGCCTCGGTGAGCCACTTCGCGTCGCCGGTCGCCTGGTGCAGGGCCAGGAACCCGTCGGCGACGCAGGCGTAGTCCTCCAGCACCCCGGCCGACTCCCCGACGACGCCATCGCGCGAACTGCGTCGCAACCGGCCGTCAACGACGTGGACGCGCAGCAGCAACTCCGCCGCCGACACCGCCCACTCGATCCACTGTGGACGATCCAATGCGACGCCCGCCTCGGCCAGCGCCGAGATCGCCAGGCCGTTCCAGGACGCGATCACCTTGTCGTCCCGCCCCGGCTGCGGCCGCTTCGACCGCACCTCCAGGAGCTCGACGCGCAGGGGTTCCGGCAGCTCGCCGAACAGGCGCAACGTCGAGGCGCCCTCCTCGAACGTCCCCTCTTCCGTGACCCCGAACAGCGAGGCCGCGGAGTCGTCACCGACCACTTCGCGCAGCTGCTCCGGCGTCCAGACGTACGTCAGGCCTTCGACGCCGGCGGTGTCCGCGTCCAAAGAGGACGCGAAGCCACCCTCGGGCGTCCGCAAGTCCGCAGCGAGAAACTCAGCCGTCCCGGAAGCGACACGCAACGCCGTCGCCGAGCCGGTGCGCCGCCACAGGTGGGCGTAGAAGCGCAGCAGCAACGCGTTGGCGTACAACATCTTCTCGAAGTGCGGCACGATCCACTCGGCGTCCACGGAGTACCGCGCGAAGCCGCCCGCCAGCTGGTCGTACAACCCACCGCGCGCCATCGCCTCGGCCGTCTGGTCCACAAGGGACAGCGCGACGGCCGATCCGGTGCGCTCGTGGTGGCGCAGCAGGAACTCCAGCACCATCGACGGCGGGAACTTCGGGGCACGCCCGAAGCCGCCGTTGACCGGGTCCGCCTCCTGCTGCAGCTTCGCGACCGCGCCGGCCAGCACCGCTTCGTCCACAACGGACTCCTGCAGCGGCCCGGTCTGCTCGGCGAGGTGCGCGACGATCTGCTTCGCGCCGTCCAGGAGCTCGTCCGGCCGCTCGCCCCACGCCTCGGCGACGGCGGCCAGGAGCTGCCGGAACGACGGCATGCCCGGCCGCGGCGACGGCGGGTAGTACGTGCCGCAGTGGAACGGTTCGCCGTCCGGGGTCAGGAAGCACGTCATCGGCCAGCCGCCCTGCCCGGTCATCGCCTGCGTCGCGGCCATGTACACGGCGTCGATGTCCGGCCGCTCTTCGCGGTCGACCTTGATGTTGACGAAGTGCTCGTTCATCACGGCGGCGGTTTCCGCGTCTTCGAACGACTCGTGGGCCATGACGTGGCACCAGTGGCACGCGGCGTACCCCACGGAAAGCAGGATCGGCACGTTCCGCCGGCGCGCCTCGGCCAGCGCGTCCGGACCCCACTGCCACCACTCGACCGGGTTGTCCGCGTGCTGGAGCAGGTACGGGCTGGTCGCGCTCGCGAGACGGTTCATGCCCACCAGCGTCGCACGACCAGGCGAGTCTCACGCGGGGGACTCCGTCGCACAAAGGTACGCTGCTCCAAAGGGGTGGAATCGAAGCTACCGGATCACGAATCCGCGAGCCGGTCACAGGCCCTTGCACGCGTGCGGTAAACCTGAGGCCATGGCTGACACGACGACCGAGTTGCGGCATTGGCTGACTTCCCTGAACAATGCCGACCTGACAACACTTGTGTCGGTGAATGGCTACCTGCGATCGGCCGCACAGGTCCCCCAGTCGACGCGGGAAATCACTCTCAACCGGCGTCAGTCGCGAGCCCTCCGCACCTTCCTGGCCAAAGCCTCGGCTTCGAAACTGAGCAGTATGGCATCGAGTATGCTCGCCGGTGCGGCGGAAACGCTGGAGACGGTGCTGGGCTTCTCTCCCGAAGAAGTCGCACATCCAACTTTAGAGCAACTCTCCCGCATGCTTATCGCGCTGGGTGAACCGGTGGGTAAGCTCGCGCTATTCGGGCTGCTCCTCGGAGACGCACCCGCCACTCCGCTCGCGTGTGAACACCGGGACGAACTCGAGAAGCTTCTTTCCACCAGCACATCCGACGACCAGCCGCCGACCGAACGGCGGTCGGAGCAGAGTCCAGCTTCCGAAGACACGGTGCTGGACGAGCTCCAAGATCACTGGCTGGAGTTCCAGGACCTCGCCGGCACGACCGCCGACTTGATGCGAGACGCTGCCGACAGGTCGAGTAGAGGACTTCCCTTGGCCGAGGAGCACGAGAGCGCTCTGCACACGTACGTCAGCCAGCGTACGGCCCTGGCTGCCCACTTCGCGGAAAACAGCATCGACATAGCTCGTGATGCGGCAGCCGGCTCGTGGCTCGAACAGCTCGAGAAAGTACGCGCGGAGCAGAAGAAATCTCGCGTGGAACAGGCGGCCGCCGCCGCCAAGGCAGCGGATCTCCAGGCGCAGATCGACAACCTCCAGCAACTGCTGACCACCACAACGGGAAGTATCGCGGAGCACCTTCGAAACGCCATTGGAGCAGCACAAAAAGATCTGGCAGACCTCACAGGAGCTCCCTCGGACGACACTCCCTCCGACAGCGTACGTGAAGAACCGTTCATTCAGGATGACCGCGATGCAACCACGGCTCAGGCTGATCCCGAGGAATCCGCAGGACACGAATCATTGCCGGAACAGGCCGCCCCGCCGACGGTCCGTGCCGACGACCAGAGCTGCGACGAGGCGCCCGAGGAGAGCGAACCGAATCCGGACGAAAACGCCGAATTCGAACACGGATTTCCCTGGGACGAGGGCGAACCGCCCCTCGCCGTCGAACTGGTGAGTAAAGGCAGGCTCGCCGAAGCCTACTGGGTAACGGTGAGTTCGGCTGAGACAGAGACTCGCGGGCTGGCGTTGCGCTTCACGAGCGCGGCGTACCAAACGCGCAGCCAAGCGGAGGCGACCGCGGTGCTGGCCGCGCTGGACATTGACCTGCCGAGGATCCAGCGTGATAAGGATACCGCGATCCTGGTGGTGAGCGGAATGATCCGCGCTGGGCTCATCGCCGGCTGGGGACACCAGGCACTCGAGCACATCAACGTGGAGAACGGCCTCCCGGAGGCCTGGTTCGGGCTCCTGGAAGCCGGGATCTCCGCGGTGCGTCATCGATGCCGGCTGGACACGACCGTCGGCGTGCTCGCGCAGGGCAGCGATCTGGACATCGCGAGGAAGCAGCTCGGCGACCGGGCCCAGACACTCGCCGACGAGCTGCCACGGCGGAAGAACCCCTACCACCGGGCAACCCGGGTGCTGCAGTACCTGACCGGCGCCGGGCGGCCACTGGCGGCCGCTCTCGACACGGTGCACCGATGGTCCCTAGGTGAAGCCGATGTCCAGAACTTGCACGACGCGATCGAGGTGCTCTCCGGACCCGACACCTTGATCGAGACGGCGGACGCAGCGGTCCGTACCCCGAAGCAGGCGAGGGAACAGATCGTCGCGGCCGCGCTTCGTGTTCTGCAACGCGCGATCGACGAAGTGCGCACGGTGGTCGCGGAAGCGATCGTCGTGAGCAACCGAATCACCGCGGAAGACCCGGACACCAATAGTGTGAACGACCTCAGGCGGGCCGTCACGGCCGCCGAGACGGCCGGGCCGGTGCCGGGCATGGCGGGAGCGGCCGTGGTGCTGCTCATCCGATGGCTCAAGAACCCGGGCGTGGAGACCGGCCCCCGTGACGACGTGTCTGTCGCCGGGCTCGACGGCCGGATCCCCGAACCCGCACTCGACGTGCTCCTTCCCTTGTACGACCTGCCCAGGACCTCAGACGGGCGTCCGGATTCCGACGATCCTGCGACCCCCGCGGTGCTCGCGCGCCTTAACGAGCCGGTGGAACTCGTCCCGGCGGTCAAGGCCTACGCCGACCGTGGCGACCTCCCCAGCATCCGGCGGATCCTCGAGCTGTGCGATCAGGGCAGCTGGCAGGCCGCAGCCGATCCCGGCGTGTTTCTGGAGATCGCCGAACGCGCACGGGAACGGTGGCAGCTCGTGTACCGGCGTCAGCTAGGCCTCGCCGTCGACCTGTTCGCACGGGTACGCACCCAGAACCTCCTCGATTCCTCCGAGGAGGCGGCCGCCGGCGGTCTGCTGCAGTCCCTGCAGGTGCCTGAGGACGAAGCCTACGACGTCGCTTCCGCCGAGCTGGCCGTCCTCGTAGACGAGCTCAAGGGCAAGCAGCAGACGGAGGTGGATTCTCTGCGCAGGCAGCTGGTTGAACAACACCCGTCGGCAAGCGATCACGAGCGCGTCAAGTTGCTCCTGGACGACGGCGACACGGTGACCGCGTCCGAATTCCTCTCCTTCATCAGGGACGGCAAGCCCCTTCCAATCACAACCGTTCCGGCGACGCAGGACATTCACCGCTTCGCCGAGCTGATCGCCCGGGCCTCGGAGGCGAAAGAAGGGCTCCCCCGGCGGGCGGCCGAATGGGCCGCGCTCGCCGGCGGCGGAAGCCCGGCCGAAATCGGCCGGGCCGGCATCGATGCCTGGGACAGCTTGCCCGCGGCATCGAGCCTCCGCCACAAAAGCCAGCTCTCGGCGGCGATCAGGGCCGTTCTAACGACGCTGGGGATCCGCGCGTCGACGCAGCCGAAGGAACTGCCGCTGCCGGACCGTCGAAGCTTCCGGAAGTTTCGTGTTCCGGGGGAGGCAAGCGATGGTTCGTACGTCTCGGTCCTCGGCTCATCCGCCACCGACTACACCGTGACCGTTGTCTTCGAAGAGGTCCGGGGCCGCAACATCCTGGCAGAGCTCGGTCCCGAGGATGTCGGCCGAGCGAACGTTGTGCTCTACCTCCATCCCCTCGGTCTGGCCGGTCGACGCACCCTGGCCGCGAACGCCGCGGGCTCGGCGGCGCAGGCACTGGTCATCGATGCCGCCGTGCTCGGCTGGGTGGCGAAGATCGCTCCCGGTTCTTGGCGGGCGACGCAACGCGTGACGTTGCCGTGGACCGCGCTGAATCCCTACACGCCGTTCGTGGCGGGCTTAGTGCCGCCCGAGGTCTTCGTCGGCCGGCGCAAGGAGATGCGCGAAGTCGTCGATCCGCACGGCGGGCTCTTCCTCTACGGCGGACGTCAGCTCGGCAAGTCGGCCCTGCTGCGCCGGGTGGAAGCCAATTTCGGCGACGACTTCCAGGAGGCGGTGTATCTGGATCTGACAGCGCGAGGCATCGGTGAAGCTGAGCCTGCCGGCCGTATCTGGCGTGAGCTCACCGTAGAGCTCAAGAAGCGCGGCGTGCTCGCGCAGAAAGTGTCCGACGACGCACCTGCCGACGTGGTGGCGAAGCAGGTACAGGGATGGCTCGAAGGTCAGGGTAACCGCCGGCTCCTGCTGCTCGCCGACGAGGCGGACGCGTTCCTCACGGCCGACTCGCACGGTGTCCGCACCCCCGGTGGGACCGCCATCTTCCGCAACGTCCGCCTCCTCAAGGACCTGATGGAGTCGACCGGCCGCCGGTTCAAGGTCGTCTTCGCCGGCTTGCACCAGGTGCAGCGATTCGGAGACCTGGCGAACGTCCCGCTCGTGCACGGCGGCCCGGACATCCTGGTCGGGCCGCTGGAACCCGAAGATGCCAGGCAGCTGGTCATCGAGCCGCTAGCCGCGCTGGGCTATGTGTTCGACCGGCCCGAACTCGTCTGGCGCCTGCTCTCCACGACCAACTACCAGGCGAGCCTCATCCAGATCGTCTGCAACGAGCTGGTCAACGCGCTCCACCGCCGGGTTTCGGTTCCCGACTCGATTCCGATCACAGTGCGTGAAGAAGACGTCGAAGCCGTCGTTACGAGTGATCACATCCGCAGCAGCATTGCCGACCGGCTCCGGATCACCGTCAACCTCGATCACCGTTACCGCGTTCTGATGCTCATCATCGCTGTTCGCAGCATCGAAGACGGGTTCCGGGTCGGCTACGGGGCGGACGAACTCCTGATGTGGGCCAATGAACACTGGTCGGCGGGGTTCGAGGACTTCAAGGTCCCGGACCTGAGGATCTACCTCAAGGAGATGGAAGGACTCGGTCTTCTCGTACGGCTGCCACAGGACAAGTACGCCGTCAGAAGCCCGAACGTCGTGACCATGCTCGGACCGAAGGCCGAGCTCGAACGAGAACTGCGGGAAACGGCCTTCGAAGTGCCCTACGAGTACAACGCGCGGGAGGCACGCCGCCTGCTGGACACCACCCGCGACGGCCGCGAGGTGCGAAGCCCGTTGACCGAGGGTGAACTCGCGGAATTCACCAAGCTTGGCGCATTGACCGTGCTGACCGGAAGCAAAGCACTGGGAGCTGAACGGATCGGCCCCGCCGTTGAGAATTACGCCGGGCTTCGCGGGACGAAAGTGGAGTCGGTGGATTCCGTGGCCGGCACCGTCAAGGCGGTGTCGACCGCTGCCCGCCGCAGCAAGGCGCCGATCTTGATCGTCGATTTCACCGCCCGGAGCATCGCGGACATCGAGCAGGCCCTGCCGACGATCCACCGCGCCACCTGCACGGTCATCCTGCTGGTGAGTCCTGACCACGCCGAGCGGGCGAGTGAGCTCGCCGGCACGCAGTGGCGGCGTCCTTCCCGCTGGACTTCCAGCAGCTTGCGCAGCTGGCCCGAATGCCCGTTCGACAGCCCGGAAACACGGCGGGCCCTGATCGAGGCCACCGGCGGATGGCCGGACCTGGTGGCACGCACCATCGCCATGGTCACGAAGGGAAGTACCAAGGACGCGGCGATCAAACGCATACTGGAAGACTTGGCGCAGCGCGAATTCGCCGAAACGCAGATACGCCGTGAAGGGTTGCCCTTTGCTTTCGTCGAGCGTCTGGGGCTCTGGGCCGAGATCGCCGACGAAGGTGAGATGGCTTCGCCGGACGTCCTTGCCGATGTACTGGGTACGGGACTTGCCGAAACGGCACGCCTGCTTGCCCAGCTGAACGACATCGGAGTACTGGACGAGACCGATGACGGTGTCGCCCTCGATCGGGTCACGCACCGTATCATCCGGCTCCTGCGCGGGAAGCCGTGATGGCGCCGGCACCGCCGCTGACCAGCCTGCCTGGGCCGAGGAAGTATCTCGGCCGGATCGGCGCGGCTCTCGACGCAGGGCTGAACTGCCTGTGGATCATGCCGGATCACCTGGTCACGCAAAGAATCGCTGACGACGTTTTCGACTACGTCGTAGACCGGCCGGATGCGATCACCGTCCCGCAGGCAGATCCGGTCGAAGCGACCGCGCAGCCCATCCCGCTTCCTTCCGGCACGACGGGGCCAGCAGCACCATCGTGGGCTGACGACGGCTTCGGTGATCTGGACACCTCCTCAGTCGTCGTCCGCGCGCTGCCCGTGTTGGAGCCCGCCTACTCGATCGTCGAAAGGTTGCACTTCCTCGACGACGGGACGACCGCCACGGACGTCCTTGCCGCGGTGGTCTCGTCCGAGCGCCTACGCGGAAAAGTGATCGCACTGCGCGGCTGGGAAGAGCCCGACGCGACCGACGTGGCCAACACGTTCGTGAGGTTCAACGCGCTGACGAAAGGTCGTTCTTCGCCGGCGCGAGAACACGTGAGGATGCTGGTCGCGGCCCGTCAGAGCGACCTGCCGCCGAACCTCTTGAGCCGGATCGATCCGATGACAGCCAAGGTCTTCTGGTGGTGGGGCAGCACCACCCGGCTGGATACCGCCGTCGTGGTCGCCAACGCTCAACCCAGAGTGTCAGGTAGTGCGACCTCCGGCACGCAGCTGCATGAGCTCGTGGCGACCGAAGTCGCAGTCGAGGTGGCCGGTCCAGACCTGGACGTCGCGGCAGCACTTTCGCAGCGCTGGGACGGCCGAATGAGCACGCTGCACAAGTGCTTGGACGAGATCTCGTTCCCGGTGGACGGCGCCGAGGTCGTCGAACGTCGTATCCTGTCCGGCCTTCGGCAACCGCCGGTCGAACTGACCGGCCTCTGGAACGCGGGCGCGGTCGATCTGTGGGACGGGCACGTCCGCATCACGCCCGCCGCGAACAACCTTTCCTCCGGGGTCATCGACATGGACACCCTTATCTGGCGTGGGCAGAGCAGGGCGCTCACCCCGCTGATCGACGAGCAGCGACATCGCTTCGAGGACGAGATCAGGAGGCGGATCGATCCATCGCTCATGGACTCGCTGCTGTTCGGAGAAACACCCGACCGTCGACTGCCCGGCGGATCCGGCCCGTCCGTACTGGAGATAGGACAGCTGGCATGGCTGGTCCACAGCGGCCATGCCACCTTGCCACGAGGCGAACGAGAACTGTTGAATCGCCTTCGCAGTGCGCGAAACGCGGTAGCCCATCTGCGGGTCTTGAGCGACGACGAACTGGACGGGCTGGCGCGCCTGCTGCCGGGATGACGTAACACGGTTCCGCAGGCAATGCGGAATTCAGGCGCGCGGTCGGCGGTCGCTCCGCCACACTGGGCACGTGCTGCTGACGATCACGACGACCCGGAACCCCGCCACCGACTTGGGTTTTCTCCTCCACAAGCACCCGGAGAAAGCCCAGTCGGTCGCGCTTTCGGCCGGGACCGCGCACGTCTTCTACCCGGAGGCGGCCGAGAACCGTTGCACCGTCGCGTTGTTCGTCGAAATCGATCCCGTCGGGCTCGTCCGCGGCGGCGGGACTTCGCTGACCCATTACGTCAACGACCGGCCGTACGCGGGTGGCTCCTACCTCGCGGTCGCGCTGCGGGCCGCGTTCACCACCGCGCTCGCGGGCCGGTGCTCGGCGCGCCCGGAACTCGTCGACGAGCTCTTCGCGTTGGAGATCCGCGTGCCGTCGCTGTCCGCGCGCGGTGGAGCCGAAGTCGTGCACAAATTGTTCGAGCCGCTCGGCTGGCGCGTCTCGGCCGCGCCGATCCCGCTCGACCCGGAATTCCCGGAGTGGGGCGAGAGCCGCTATGTCGACTTGACGCTCACCGGCACCCACCGGCTCGTCGACGCGCTCCGGCACCTCTACGTCCTGCTGCCCGCGCTCGACGGCGGCAAGCACTACTGGGTCGGCCAGGACGAGGCCGACAAGCTGCTGCGCGCCGGCGACGGCTGGCTCGCCGAGCACCCCGAGCGGACGCTCATCACGAACCGCTACCTCGACCGGCGGCGGCCGGTCGTGCGCTACGCGCTTTCGCGGCTGGCCGAAGCCGACGACGTCCCCGCGGACGCCGAGGCGCTCGTCACCGAGGTCCCGGACCGGCCGGAGCCGCTGGCGGCGCAGCGGCACGGGAGCGTGCTCGCCGCGTTGCGGGCGGCGGGCGCGCGGCGCGTGCTCGACCTCGGCTGCGGGAGCGGCGCGCTGCTGCGCGTCCTCGAGAAGGACCGGACATTCACCGAGATCGTCGGCGTCGACGTCTCCGCGAGCGCTCTCGACGTCGCGGAGAAGCGGCTGAAGGAACGCTCCCGCGTCACGCTCCGGCAGTCCGCGCTCACCTACGCGGACCCGGCGCTGGCCGGCTACGACGCCGCCGTGCTGATGGAGGTCGTCGAACACGTCGACCAGGAGCGGCTGCCGGCCCTGGAACACGCGGTCTTCGGGGTCGCGGCGCCGCGCACGGTGCTCGTCACGACGCCGAACGCGGAGTACAACCGGCTGTTCGAGTTCCTGCCGATGGGGCATTTCCGGCACGCCGACCACCGGTTCGAATGGACCCGAGCCGAGTTCCGCGCCTGGGCGGACGGCGTCGCGACCCGGCGTGGCTACGAGGTCCGGTACGTGCCGATCGGACCGGTGGACCAGGAATCGGGACCGCCGACCCAGATGGCGGTCTTCACGACCAGAGAGGAGGTGGCCGCATGAAGCTGACCGTCCCCGACATGGCGCTCGTCGTGCTCGTCGGCGCTTCCGGCTCCGGCAAGTCGACCTTCGCGCGCACGCACTTCGCGCCGACGCAGGTGCTCTCCAGCGACTTCTTCCGCGGGCTCGTCGCCGACGACGAAAACGACCAGTCCGCGTCGGCCGAGGCCTTCGACGCGCTGCACTACGTCGCGGCGAAGCGGCTCGCGGCCGGCCGGATGACCGTGATCGACGCGACGAACGTCCAGCGCGCTTCGCGGGCGAGCCTGGTGAAGCTCGCGAAGGAGCACGACGTCCTCCCGACGGCGATCGTGCTCGACCTGCCGCTGTCCGTGTGCGTCGCGCGCAACGCCGGGCGGCCCGACCGCGACTTCGGCGACCACGTGGTCCGGCGGCAGCGCGGCGAGCTGCAGCGCTCGCTGAAGTCGTTGGAGCGCGAGGGTTTCCGGCGCGTGCACGTGCTGCGCGGCGAGGCCGAGGTGGCCGAGGCGGAGATCGTCGTCGAGCCGCTGCGCAACGACAAGCGCGACCTGACCGGGCCGTTCGACGTGATCGGCGACGTCCACGGCTGCGCGGCCGAGCTCGAGGAGCTGCTGGCCGAGCTGGGCTACGTCGACGGCGTCCACCCGGCCGGGCGGACGGCGGTGTTCGTCGGCGACCTCGTCGACCGCGGCCCGGACACGCCCGGTGTGCTGCGGCGCGTGATGGGGATGGCCGCGGCCGGGAGCGCGCTGGTCGTCTGCGGGAACCACGAGCAGAAGCTGGTGCGCGCGCTGCACGGGCGGAAGGTCAACGCCGCGCACGGGCTCGCGGAGTCGCTGGAGCAGCTCGGCGCGGAGAGCGAGGAGTTCCGCCGGGCGGCGCACGAGTTCTGCGACGGCCTGATCGCGCACTACGTCCTCGACGGCGGCGACCTCGTCGTCGCGCACGCGGGCCTGCCCGAGCGCTACCACGGGCGCGCGTCCGGGCGGGTGCGAAGCATGGCGCTCTACGGCGACACGACCGGCGAGACCGACGAGTACGGCCTGCCGGTGCGGCTGCCGTGGGCGCGCGACTACCGCGGGTCGGCGATGGTCCTCTACGGGCACACGCCGACGCTGGAACCGGAGTGGGTCAACAACACGATGTGCCTCGACACCGGGTGCGTGTTCGGCGGGAAGCTGACCGCGCTGCGTTACCCGGAGCGCGAGGTCGTCTCGGTGAAGGCGCACAAGGTCTGGTACGAGCCCGCCAAGCCGCTGGATTCTTCACGGCCGCTGGGCGGGCGCGAGCCGGCGGTGCTCGAGCTGGCCGACGTCACCGGCAAGCGGATCGTGCAGACCGCGCACCACGGCCGCGTCGGCGTCTCGGCGGAGCAGTCGGCGGCGGCGCTGGAGGTGATGAGCCGGTTTGCGGTCGACCCGCGGTGGCTCGCCTACCTGCCGCCGACGATGGCGCCGTGCTCGACGTCGTCACGCGAGGACTACCTGGAGCACCCGGAGGAGGCGTTCGCCGAGTACCGCGCGGCGGGGGTGCAGTCGGTGGTGTGCCAGGAGAAGCACATGGGCTCGCGGGCCGTGGTGCTGGTGTGCCGGGACGACGCAGTCGCCGTCCGGCGGTTCGGCATCGAGGGCGGCGGCGCGGTGTACACGCGCACCGGGCGGCCGTTCTTCACGGCCGAGCAGAACGACCTGCTGCTGGCCGACGTGCGGACGGCGGCCGGCGAGCTGTTCGACGAGCTGAAGTCGGACTGGCTGCTGCTGGACGCCGAGCTGCTGCCGTGGAGCGCCAAGGCGGGCGGGCTGATCGCGGACCAGTACGCGTCAGTCGGCGCAGCGGCCCAGGCGGTGCTGCCGGCGGCGGTCTCGGCACTGACGACGGCGTCCGCCCGCGGCATCGACGTCTCGGACCTGTTGCGGCGCACGGCGGTTCGCGAGTCCACAGTGGACGCCTACCGGGCGGCGTACCGGCGGTACTGCTGGCCGACGTCGGGCTTGGAGGGCGTCCGGCTGGCACCGTTCCAGCTGCTGGCGTCGGAGGGAACGGCGTACCACGACCGGCCGCACGCGTGGCACCTGTCGGAGCTGGACCGGCTGACGGGCCCGCGGTTCCAGCGCACCCGGACGCTGACGGTGGACGTGCTGGACGCGTCGTCCGTCACCGCCGCGGTGTCGTGGTGGGAGGAGCTGACAGACGCAGGCGGCGAGGGAATGGTGGTCAAGCCGTCGGCAAACCTGACCCGAGGAGCGCGCGGACTGGTCCAGCCGGGAGTGAAGGTCCGCGGGCGCGAGTACCTGCGAATCATCTACGGGCCCGACTACACGCTGCCGCAGAACCTCGACCGGCTGCGCAAGCGAGGGCTCAACCGGAAGCGGATGCTGGCACTGCGCGAGTACGCACTGGGGTTGGAGGCGTTGGAGCGCGTCGCGAGGAGCGAGCCGCTGTGGCGCATCCACGAGTGCGTGTTCGCGGTGCTAGCCCTGGAGTCCGACCCGGTGGACCCGCGCCTCTGACCAGCACCCCGCCAGGTCCTCAACGCAAGGGGAAGAGCCCAACAAGACCCAAAGATCAACCCAGACCCCCCGCAACCCCGATCCGAAGCCAGAACACGGCCGGCAGCGCCGGGTCAAGGCATCTTTCCCGCCTTGACGCGGCGCTGCCGGCCGTAGTCACAATCGGGCTTCGGGGTTGCCGCAACCGGGGAAGTTCTCAGTCGCCCTTGGCCGACGAGGCACCGTTAGGCTGCTTCTTCTCCGGCGCCGGTTCCTCGGTCTCGCCCTTCTCCTCCGCGGCAGGTTCCTCCGCCGCAGGCTCGTCGAAGCTAGCCGGAACCCGCTTCAAGTGCTTCGTCATCGAGCGGACCAGGAACGCCACCGCGATGAGGAACAGGATCAGCACCAGGAAGCCGACCGGGGAGGACTTGCCGAAGTCCTCCCCCTGCCCGCCGTTGTCGCCGTCACCCGGCTGCTGCGTCAGGATCAGGACCGACGCGGTCACCGGAAGCGCCACGCCGGCCGGCAGCGTCAGACTCATGTGTTCACCTTCTCCTCGACTCCGATGCCGGCGAACAGGTCGTCCTCCGGCAACGTGCTGTCGACCTGCGACTTGACCAGCTCGTACTCCTCGGTCGGCCAAGTCTCGCGCTGGATCTCCAACGGGACGAAGAACCAGCGGCTGTTCGGGTCGATCTGCGTGGCGTGCGCCTTGAGCGCCTCGTCCCGCACCTCGAAGTATTCACCGCACTCGACGCGGGTCGTCACCCGCTCCATCACATCGGCGCGATCCGGGTCCCACTTGGCCAGCCACTCGGTGTACGGCGACTCGAGCCCGGCCTCCTTCAGCGCCGCGTCGAAGGCCACCATCCGGGCCTTCGAGAAGCCGTGCATGTAGTACAGCTTCAGCGGCTGCCACGGCTCGCCGGCGTCGGGGAAGCGGTCCGGGTCCGGCGCCGCGTCCCACGCCGCCATCGTCACCTCGTGCGTGCGGATGTGGTCGGGGTGCGGGTAGCCGCCGTTCTCGTCGTACGTCGTGATGACGTGCGGCCGGAACTCGCGGATGACGCGCACCAGCGCCTCGGCCGACTCCTCGAGCGGCACGACGGCGAACGAGCCCTCGGGCACCGGCGGCAGCGGGTCGCCCTCCGGCAGGCCGGAGTCGACGAAGCCCAGCCAGCGCTGGCTCACGCCGAGGATCTTGGCCGCGCGGGCCATCTCCTCCCGGCGGATCTCGGACATGTTCGCCAGCACCTCGGGCCGGTCCATCGCCGGGTTGAGGATGCTGCCGGCTTCACCCCCGGTACAGGTGACGACGAGCACCTCGTGCCCTTCAGCGGCGTAGCGCGCCATCGAGGCGGCGCCCTTGCTCGACTCGTCGTCGGGGTGTGCGTGCACGGCCATCATCCGCAAGCGCGGCTTCGTCTGCTGGTCCACCATGCTGCGAACGACTCCTCGTCTACCCGTATTCCGCGACCCACCTGCGGGCCGCCCACCCAGCGGGCGGATACTCGAAGCCGTACCCGCCCCACCATTGTCCCCACGGGTACGACAAGAACGAGCAGGAGGCCCCGCGTTGGCAGGCGGACCGGCGGAAACGGCAGCCCCCGTGCTGCCCGAAGGCCGGTACGGCACCAGCCGCGCGAAGGCCCCGCGGCGCTGGCGCCGGTGGCTCTTCCTGGCGATCGCCCTGCTGGTCAGCGGCGTGATCGCGTGGGTCGCGTACATCAACCTCGGGTCCGCGCCGATCGACGCCGAGCGCGTCGCCTTCAGCGGCAAACCGGGCAACGCGATGGAAATCACCATCAACGTGACGCGGGACGACGACAGCAGGCCGGGCGTGTGCATCGTGCGCGTCCGCGACAAGACCGGCGCGGAGAGCGGCCGCAAAGAGCTCCTGGTTCCGCCCGGCGCGAAGTACAGCAGGATGACCACGACGATCAAGAGCATCGGGGAACCGGTGACCGCCGACGTCTACGGCTGCTCGTACGAGGTACCACAGTATTTGTCAACCCCATAGCGGCCAACGGGGTGAACCGCGCGCCCAACGCCCACGGCGTGCGGATTTAACGGGCGTCGCCCTGTCGCGCCGTGATACTCTGACCCTTCAGCACGGCCCACGACGGGCCGTGTTTTTCCTTTATCTCAGCCACACGGGCACCTAGGCCCGTGTGGGCCGGCTTGAACACGCAAGCCTGGCAGGCCCGACGAGGAGATGGTGACCGTGAGCGACACCAAGGTGACCTGGCTGACCCAGGATGCCTACGACCGGCTCAAGCACGAGCTCGACGAAATGATCGAGAATCGTCCGGTCATCGCCGCGCGCATCAACGACAGCCGCGAAGAGGGCGACCTCAAGGAGAACGGCGGCTACCACGCCGCCCGTGAAGAACAGGGCCAGGCCGAGGCGCGCATCCGGCACCTGCAGGAGCTGCTGCGCTCGGCCAAGGTCGGCGAGGCGCCCGCGAACGACGGCACGGCCGGCCCGGGCAAGGTCCTCACCGTCCGCTACGAGGGCGACGACGAGGACGAGAAGTTCCTCCTCGCCACCCGCGAAGAAGGCGCCGAAGGCGAGCTCGACGTGTACTCCCCGGAGTCGCCGCTGGGCAAGGCCCTGCTCGGCGCCAAGGAGGGCGAGTCCCGCGAGTACGAGCTGCCCAACGGCAAGCTCCAGAAGGTCACCCTCGTCAAGGCGGTTCCGTACACCGACGCCAAGTAGCCGCGGCTAGCGTGTCCTCCCAGGATCCACGTTCTGGGAGGACAGCACCGTGAGCACCGAACCGATCTGCCAGGCCTGCGGCATGCAGTACGCCGTGGCCCGCGACGACTGCCCGATCTGCGAGGACGAACGCCAGTACGTCCCGCAGGCCGGGCAGCAGTGGACGAACCTGGAAACCCTGCGCGCGAGCGGTGACTACACGCCCCGCATCGAAGAACAGGGCCCCGGCATCATCGGCGTCGGCTCGAACCCGGGGTTCGCGATCGGCGAACGCGCGCTGCTCGTCCAGGCGCGCTCCGGGAACTTCCTCTGGGACTGCGCCGCGTACCTCGATGACGCGCTGGTCCAGCAGGTCCGCGACCTCGGCGGTATCACCGGCATCGCGATCAGCCACCCGCACTACTACACGACGATGGTCGAGTGGGCGCACGCGTTCGACGTCCCGATCTACCTGCACGAGGGCGACCAGCAGTGGATCGGCCGGCCGGACCCGGCGGTCAAGCTGTGGTCGGGCACGACCCTCGACGTCGCCGGCGACCTGCGCCTGATCAACCTCGGCGTCCACTTCACCGGCGGCACGGTCCTGCACTGGCCCGACGGTGAGGACGGCCAGGGCGCGCTGCTGTCCGGCGACATCGTGCAGGTCATCCCCGACCGGACGCACGTGGGCTTCATGTACAGCTACCCGAACCTGGTGCCGGAGCGGCCGCACATCGTGCGCCGCGCGGCCGAACTGCTGGCCGGGTACCGGTTCGAGGCGATCTACGGGGCCTGGTGGGACGCGATCGTGCGCACCGACGGCTTCGAGGTCGTCCAGCGCTCCGCGAAGCGGTACCTGGCCCACGTCGTCGACGAACGCTGAGCAAACGACGTGAATGACTCATTCATGTCGTCAGGCGACATGAATGAGTCATTCACTACGTCCGGGCCGTGCGTTCGAGCAGGGGGCGGACCCGCGGCGGCACCGGGGTCGACAACGCGATCGACGTCGACGTCCGCAGCACGTCCGGCACCCCGACCACCTCGTCGATCACCCGCTGCAGGTCGTCGTTGCCCCGCGCCACCATCCGGACGAACAGGTCGCCCTGGCCCGTGGTCGCGTGGACCTCGCACACCTCGTCGATCGCCGAAAGCGCTTCCGTCACCTCCGCGCGGCGGCCCTGGGCGATCTCCAGCCACGCGAACGCCGTCAGGCCGTAGCCCATCGCCGCCAGGTCGAGCTCCGGCGGGAAGCCGCCGAGGATGCCGCGCTCGGTGAGGCGGTCGAGGCGCGCCTGGACCGTCCCGCGCGCGACGCCCAGCCGGCGCGCGCACTCCAGCACGCCCAGCCGCGGGGAGTCGGTGAGCAACAGCAGCAGCCGCGCATCCAGCGCATCCAGGTTCTCCGGCATGCACAGATTGTCCATGATGACGGCCGGTACCCGGCAGTCACCGGTCAGATTGCCCAGCAAAAACAGAGACCATTGCGCATCTTGCCTCGAAGGGATGATCCTTCGGGTATGACCCAGACTGCCGAACCCCAGGGTGCGCTCGACGACGTCAGCTACGACCAGCTGCGTCAGCTCGTCGGGCTCGTGGACCACGACGCCTCGACCGACCCGTTCCCGGTCAAGGCCATGGACGCGGTGGTGTTCATCGCCGGCAACGCCACCCAGACCGCCTGGTACTACCAGATCGCGTTCGGGATGCAGCTCGTCGCGTACTCGGGCCCCGAGACCGGCGACTTCGACCGCAAGTCCTACGTCTTGAAGTCCGGCTCGGCCCGGTTCGTCATCACCGGCGGCGTGAAGCCGGACTCGCCGCTGCTGGACCACCACCGCAAGCACGGCGACGGCGTCATCGACCTGGCGCTGGAGACCACCGACGTCGACAAGTGCATCGAGCACGCCCGCGCGCAGGGCGCGACCGTCCTCGAGGAGCCGCACGACGTCTCCGACGAGCACGGCACCGTGCGCGTCGCCGCGATCGCGACCTACGGCGAGACCCGCCACTCGCTGGTCGACCGGACGCGCTACAACGGCGTCTACCTGCCCGGCTACGAGCCGCGCGAGAGCACGATCAAGCGGCCCGAGGGCGCGCCGAAGCGGCTGTTCCAGGCCGTCGACCACTGCGTCGGCAACGTCGAGCTCGGCAAGATGGACTACTGGGTCGACTGGTACCACCGCGTCATGGGCTTCGTGAACATGGCGGAGTTCGTCGGCGACGACATCGCGACCGAGTACTCGGCGCTGATGAGCAAGGTCGTCTCGAACGGCAACCACCGCGTCAAGTTCCCGCTGAACGAGCCGGCGGTGGCGAAGAAGAAGTCGCAGATCGACGAGTACCTCGAGTTCTACGGCGGCGCCGGCTGCCAGCACATCGCGCTGGCCACCAACGACATCATCGCGACGGTCACCGCGATGCGCGCCGCCGGCGTCGAGTTCCTCGACACGCCGGACTCGTACTACGACGACCCGGAGCTGCGCGCCCGGATCGGCAACGTCCGCGTGTCGATCGAGACGCTCAAGGAGCACAGCATCCTGGTCGACCGCGACGAGGACGGCTACCTGCTGCAGATCTTCACGAAGCCGATCGGCGACCGCCCGACCGTCTTCTACGAGCTGATCGAGCGGCACGGCTCGCTGGGCTTCGGCAAGGGGAACTTCAAGGCCCTGTTCGAGGCGATCGAGCGTGAACAGGAGCGTCGCGGCAACCTCTGACACAACTCGGCGAAGGCCACCATCGGGAACCTGCGGGTCCCCTATGGTGGCCTTTGGCGTTTCTCGGGAACCGATGGCGCCCCGGAGCCGTCATTGTGGGGAAGCAGAGAGAAGGGGCCGTGATGCCGGACAGCATCGACGCCAGCGACGCGATGATCGACAACTGGACCAAGCGGCTCGAGGAGAACGCCGCCCGGTACCAGGCGCTGGCCGATCGCGTGCAGGGCCAGTCGGTCACCGAGCGGTCGAAGGACGGCGCCGTCACGGTGACCGTCGATTCGCGCGGCCTGCTGAAGAACCTCGTCATCGCCGAGACCGCCACGAGCAAGCGGATGGCCGAGGTGTCGGCCCAGGTGATGCAGCTGGTGCAGCGCGCGCAGGCCCGGATCCCGGAACTGCTGCAGCAGGCGATGAGCGAGACCACCGGCACCGGCGACCAGGCCGCGGCGGAGATCGTCCGCGAGGCGCAGAGCACGTTCCCGCAGCCGCCACCGGAGCCCGAACCCGCGTTCCCGGAGCCCGACCGCGTCCGCCGGTTCCTGCCCGAGGAGACCGACGAGCGGCCGCGCACCCCGCCGCCCGCCCCGCCCGCGCCGCCTGCCCCGCCGCAGCCGCCGCGGCGCCGGCGTCCGGCCGACAACGACGATGACGACGACTTCGGCGGACCGATCCTTTCCTGAGGGGGAAACCGATGACGGATGTGGAACTCAGCACCGACCTGACGGCGCACGCCCACCAGCTCGACGCCATCGGGGACGGGCTGCAGCAGGCCGTCGACGCGGCGAACCAGGTCAGCATGCCGACCGACGCGTACGGCATCCTCTGCCAGCCGTTCCGGATGATGCTGGACCCGGTGGAGCAGTACGGGATCGACGCGCTGAAGGACGCCGTCGAGGCGATGACGGCGGTGTCGGGCAAGGTCCGTGAAGCCGCTGCGGCGTACCACAAGTACGAATCCGGCGTCGCCGACGACCTCAACAAGTCCGCGGGCGGTGCGTGATGCCCGAGGGGAACCCGCTCGTCGTCGACGCGAAGCAGGACCCGGACGGCCCGGGCGCGTTCACCGCGGGCAACGGCGACTACGGCTGGGCCGGCGGCATCGGCATCGCCGAGTCGTCGATGGACGCGTTCAACGGCATCAAGGACGGCGACTGGGTTTCCGGCGGCCTCGGGGTGCTGTCGCTGGCCGGCGAGATCGCGGGTGCGGCGATCGACCCGTTCGGCTACCTGATGTCGTCGGTGGCGTCGTTCCTGATGGAGCACGTGCAGCCGTTGAAGGACATGCTGGACTCGGTGGCGGGCAACCCGCCGGTGATCCAGTCCTATGCGGACACTTGGGGCAACGTCTCGAAGGCGCTGGGCGAGCGCAAGACCGACTTCGACAACGCGGTCAAGAACGGCACGACGGGCTGGACCGGCACGGGCGCGGACGCGTACCGCAAGTTCGCGGCCGAACACTCGGAGGCGTTGTCGGGCGCGGCAACGGTGGCCGGCGCGATCAGCACGGTCACGATGATCATGGGCCAGGTCGTGTCGTTCGTGCGCGAGACGGTGCGCCAGCTGATCGCGGACCTGGTCGGCAAGCTGATCGCGTGGGTGATGGAGGAGGTCTTCTCCCTCGGCTTCGGCACCCCGGTGGTGGTGGCGCAGGCCTCGGCGGCGATCGCCAAGTGGGGCAAGAAGATCGGCGACCTGCTCAAGAAGCTGACCGACACGATCCGCAAGGTGTCGCCGCTGCTGTCGAAGCTGGTGGACGTCTTCGAGAAGATCGCGAAGGTGTTCGGCAAGGTGCTGGGCAAGGTCAGCGGGCTGGACGGGCTGAAGGTCAAGGAAGGCGGGTTCGTCCACAAGATCCCCAAGGAGGGTGGCGGCGTCCACGCCCGCGCCCACGGGGAGGGTTCTTCGGGAGACGGTTCCGACGGCGACGGCTCGCACTCCGGCGACGGCGACGGTTCCCCGGACGGAGACGGTTCGCACAGCGGCGGGACTTCGTCGACGGATTCCGGCGATCCCGGCCACGCGGACGGCGATTCGCCGAGCTCCGATCCGGCGAACACCGGCTCATCGCCCGACTCCGCAGCACGCCGGGGTTCAAGTGGGGACGGCTCCGGATCG
The DNA here is from genome assembly GCF_044759945.1 of Amycolatopsis sp. NPDC098790. Taxonomy (NCBI): domain Bacteria; kingdom Bacillati; phylum Actinomycetota; class Actinomycetes; order Pseudonocardiales; family Pseudonocardiaceae; genus Amycolatopsis; species Amycolatopsis sp. NPDC098790. The sequence goes on along the minus strand of NZ_JBIWAI010000001.1, from coordinate 2,422,946 downwards.
CCTTCGCACGCGGACGACGGTTCCCCGGCGGCGCGCAGTGGTGACGGCTCGCCGGACAGCAGCCCGTCTTCGGCACGCTCGGACGGCTCGCCCGGCTCCAGCCCCTCCTCGACGCGCGCCGGGGACAGCTCGCCTTCGCGAGCCGGTGACTCGAGCCCGTCGCCTACGCGGGGTGGCGATGGCACGCCTTCGCACGCGGGCGACGGCGGTCCGTCGGCGGTGCGAGGGAGTGACAACACGCCGTCCCACGCAGGGGACAGCAGCCCTTCACCCACCCGCGGCAGCGACAGCACGCCATCGCACGCAGGCGACAACACGCCCTCCCGTGCGAGCGACAGCAGCCCGGCACCGACCCGCGCCGGCGACAGCACGCCGTCGCACACGGGAGACAGCGGTCCATCACCGACCCGCGGCAGCGACAGCACGCCGTCGCACACCGGAGACAGCAGCCCATCACCCACCCGCGGCAGCGACAGCACTCCGTCGCACACCGGAGACAGCAGCCCATCACCCACCCGCGGCAGCGACAGCACCCCTTCACACGCCGGCAGCAGCACCCCTGCGCACTCCGGCTCCTCGCCCGCCGCTCGGTCCGACGCGCCCGGCTCGCACGCCGGCACCGACACCCCGAGCAGCAGCGCCGCTCCGCGCGCCGATGGCACCACCTCCGCCAGCGGTACCGCACCGGCCGCTCCGCGCACCGGTGACCCCGGCACGGTCCCGTCGCCCCGGGGCGCGGACGGCGTCCCCCCGCAGGGTGGCGCGCCGATGACCGGTGGCGGCGGGATGCCGCCCGGTAGCGCGCCCGGGGGTGGCGGCGGCGGTCTCGGTGGCGGCTCCCCGCGCACCGGCGGTGGCGGCGGCTGGACCGGCACCCCGGGCAGCCCGGGCGCGCACACCCCGCACGTCGACGCACCCGGCCGTCCCCGCACCGGCGGTGATCCGCTCGCCGGCCGGCCGCGCACGCCGGACGCACCGGCTCCCGCGGCCCGCGGCTACGGCCCCGGCACGCACGCCCCGGACACCCGGCCGGGCGGTCACGCCCCCGGAACCCGGCCGCACGTCCCCGACAGCGGCGCCCCCCGCCCCCACGAGAACGCCCCGCACGACAGCGTTCCGCACGACAACGGTCCCGGCCACCACGACCCGGACGGCGGCGCCCCGCACCACGGCGACTCCGAGCCGCTGAGCCCGGACGAGGTCAACGCGCGGCACTCGGAAAGCACACCTTCGGGCAGCTCGTACCACGCCGGCGACCCCGAGATGGGCGACCTGCCGCACCGGGTGCAGCCCGACCCGGACGGCCGCTACACCGTTGACGTGCACGTCACACCGGACGGTCACGCCCGCATCGGCGACCGGCTCTACACGCCCGAAGAATTCGCCGACATCCTGCGGCGCAACGGCGACTACGACGGCCGTCCCGTGCGGCTCATCGGCTGCGACGCGAGCTCCAACGACTTCGCGCACCGGCTCTCGCGCGAGCTCGACACCGAGGTCATGGCCCCGACGAAGCCAGCCTGGACCGACTCGCACGGCCGCGTCTTTTCGTCCGACTACGAGATCGGCCCGGACGGCAGGATGCGCCCGCGCATCCCGCCGGACGGCGAGTGGAACACCCACCACCCGGACGGCTCGACCCACCGCGCGGGCGACGACGGCTTCGCGCCGGACACGCACCACGGCGACCCGCACGACGTCGACGCCGACAGCGCGGTGGACCGCGGGCAACGGCCGTACGACCAGGCCGAACGCGATCGGGACATGCACGACCTCCGGCAGGAGAACCGGGACCTGCGTGCCGAAGGGCTCGACTCGGTCCGGCACCACGACGGCCGGAACATCAACCCGACCACCGACGACCTGCGGCGGCCGCACGACCGCGCGTTGACGACCTCGAGGTACCGCAGCCTCGAAGGCGGCGTGGAAGACATCCACAGCTTCAGCGGCATGACCGACGGGCGGTTCCACGACTGGGCGCCGGCGAGCGAAGGGCCGAACTACCCGAAGCACGAGCGTCTCTTCGGGACCAGGGAGGCCGGCACGTACCGGCCCGCGCTCGGCGAGCCGGATCCGGACTTCAAGTTCGGGCGCACGCACGACTCCGAGCCGAGGCTCATGGAAGAGCTGGTCCGCCGCGACTTCGCCGAACGCTCCGGGCTGCCCCGGGAAGAGGTCGACGACATCGTCAAGAAGCAGATCGAGAAGCAGACGCGCGAAGAGAAGGTCGGCACCAGGACCTACGACAACGGGCTCAAGGGCGACATCGCCCGTGCCCAGGACCGGATGGACGGCGCGCTCGACGAAATCAACCGGCGAGGAGCCGCGCGGGCCGAGGCGCGCGGGGAGAGCTACACCCCGATCACGCGAGAGGGGATGGACGGCGATCTCCGGCTGGTCGTGGACCTGCCCGCCGCGAAACGGGACAACATCCCCGTCGACTACCAGATCTGCGACTCGTGCCAGGATGTCTTCATCCAATTCGAGAAACTGTTCCCGAACGTCCGCCTCGATGTCGTCAACATCAAGGGTGAGGAGCTGATCTGGTGAGCGAGCCGAACACCGACCCCGCCGAGCGGATCCGGGAGATCGTCGCCGCGGCCGTTTCGGACGGCCTGCGCGCGGATTCGGTGAGCGGTGCTTCCGACGACGAAATCGACGCGTGGGCCGCCGAACAGGGTGCCCGCGCCGTTCCTCCCGCCGTGCGCGAGGTGTTCCGGACGATCGGGCGCGAGCACGGGTTGTGGCTGGTCGGGAGCTCACTCGGGGTCCACGCGGTGCGGCGTGAGGCGAAGAACCACCTCCTGGCCACGCTGCCAACGCTGGGTGACCCGCTGGAAGACCCCGAAGGGGCCCTCGTCCTGGTCGAGCACCAGTCGTACACGTTCCACGTCGTCGACGGGGTGGAACTCGAACTGCCGGACCCGCCCGTCTGGCTCATCAGCGAGGGTGAACCGGCCGAAAAACAATGGGCGAGCGTTTCCCATTGGTTCCGCACCATCACCCCGGACATCGCGCGCTACCGGGAACGGCTGGAAGTGATGCAGGAACTCGGCCGCAAACGCATTCCGGACTGGGCGCAATACATTGAACCGCGCTGACGCCCCGCCCGCGGCCGAACGGCCCGGCGGCGCCGCGAACGGAGCCCGAGGCAGGAGGACGGGATGACCCAGCCGCCGGGGCCGCTGCGCCCGGACCAGCAGCAGGAGATCGTCCGCCAGATCGGGGCGGTGCTGACGTCGCAGGTGCCGCCGGGTTGGCGGCAGCTGCGGGTCGAGTACCGCGCCGCCGGGCGGCACGTCGAGACCGACCTGCTGGTGACCGGGCCGGACGGCGTGCCCCGGCCCGGCCAGCCGCACCCGGAAGCGGTGCGGCTGCTCGGCGTGCTGCGGTCGGGCATGTACCAGCCCGGCCTCGGCACCTGGCTGGGCGCGATCCTGGTGTTCGAACCGGCGCAGCCGCCCGACGTCGACTTCGTGCGGCCCGACCTCGAACCGCCGTTCCGGCAGCAGCCGCCGCCGATCGGGTTCCAGGACGAGCTGCGGTTCTTCCCCCGCGCCGACGAGCACATCCCGGCCTGGCTGCGTGAACGGGCCGGGCTGACCCCGCCGGCCGCCGACGGCGAGGTGCGCACGCCGCGGATCTACGACGGCCTCGACGCGTCGGGCAAGCCGCTGATCCGGCGGCAGCCGCTCGTCCCGGCGGAGGCCGAGCGGGTGCTCGCGTACCTCGACGCGGCGCCGGTCATCCTGGCCTCGCGCAGCAACGGCCCGGACGCGTTCGCGCCCGACCGCGCGGACGCGGTGCCGATGAACTTCCGCACCGACGGGGCCTGGGCGTGGCCCGGCGCGGTCGCGTACTACCTGCGTGAGCACGGCGTGCCGCCGGACCCGGACCTCGTCGCCCACATCCGGGCCCGCCGCTTCACCGCGCCGGCGGAGGTGCCCGAGCCCGCCAAGGACCTGGCCCTCGCCGCGATCACCGGCGAGCAACCTCAGACGACTGTGTAGCCCGCGTTCGTCAACGCGATCTCGAGGTCCTTGCAGTGCTCGGGACCGCGGGTCTCGAGCGCCAGCACGATGTCCGCCTCACCGAGGTCGAGGCTGCCGGAGATCCGGGAGTGTTCGACGTCGAGGACGTTCGCGCCCAGTTCGCTGACGCACGACAGCACGCCGACCAGCGATCCTGGCCGGTCCGGGACGCGCAGGTGGAGGCGCAGGTAGCGGCCGCCCGCCGTCATGCCGTGCTGGATGATCTGCAGGAGCAGCACCGGGTCGACGTTGCCGCCCGAAAGGACCGCCACCACCGGGGGCTCGAAGATCCCGGGGTGCTGCAGCAGGGCCGCGACGGTCGCCGCGCCCGCCGGCTCGACCACCAGCTTCCGGCGTTCCAGGCAGAGCAGCACTGCCCGGGAGAGGGACTCCTCGGACACCGTCACGACGTCGTCCACCAGCGACGCCACGTGCGCGAAGCTGACCGGGCCCGGCTCGCCGACCGCGATCCCGTCGGCCATCGTCGAGGTCGAGCTCAGCCGGAACGGCGCGCCCTGGGCCAGCGACGGCGGGTACGCCGCCGCCTCCTCGGCCTGGACGCCGACGACGCGGACGTCCGGCCGCACCGCCTTCACCGCCGACGCGACCCCGCCGACCAGCCCGCCGCCGCCGGTGGCGACCAGGATCGTCTTCACGCCCGGCACCTGCTCGAGGATCTCGAGGCCGACGGTGCCCTGGCCGGCGATGACGTCCGCGTGGTCGAAGGGGTGGATGAACACCGCCCCGGTCCGCTCGCCGAACTCGATCGCCGCGGCGAGGGTCTCCTCCAGCAGCGAGCCGTGCAGGTGGACGTCGGCGCCGTAACCGCGGGTCGCGGCGAGCTTCGGCAGCGGCGCCCGCAGCGGCATGAAGACAGTCGACTTGGCCCCGAGCAGCGACGACGCGAGCGCGACGCCCTGGGCGTGGTTGCCGGCGCTGGCCGCGACGACGCCGCGTTCGCGCTCGGCGGCGCTGAGACCGTGGATGCGGGTGTAGGCGCCGCGGATCTTGAACGACCCCGTGCGCTGCAGGTTTTCGCACTTCAGGTGCACCGGACCGCCGTGGAGCTTGCGCAGGTCGCGCGCGTGCTCCATCGGCGTCACCCTGGTCACTCCTTTTAGGAGTTCCCGGGCGGCCTGGATCCGCTCGATGGTGACGAGTTCCATGGCCCGGACTATGCCACTCAGGAACTCCACAGGTTGGCAGGGCGGGTGGCCGGGTACCCTGGGGCGTGTCAACGCACGGTAAACAGGGAGCAACCATGGCACGGGGGAACGACGCTCGACGGGCTCGCGCCACCCGGTCCGCCGGGCTGGTCCCGCTCGTGATCGGCCTGGCGTCGGCCGCCGCGCTCACGGGAGCCGCGTACATCACGGTGGACAGCGCGTCCTGCGCGTCCCCGGCCCAGTACATCCGCCACGACAGCCACGTCGAGCTGGTCGGCGGCTGCGTGGACGGCGCGAAGCTCCCGGCCACGGGAACTCCCAAGTCCGGCGGCGTGGTGCACGGGAACTACAACCCCTGACCTGGTGGGTTACCCCGGTGTGCCGCGGGAACACGAAAGTGCCTTCTTCCGCGGGTTGCACCCGTCCCTGATGATCATCGGGTGACCACCGCTTACGAGCCCGGCCGCGGTCCGGGACCCGCCAAGCCCACCGAAGACGCGTTGAGCGAGCTGCTCCGCGTACACAGTTTCGGCGCGCTGGCCACGGTCAACCGCGCCGGTTTCCCGCACCTGTCGACCGTCGCCTACGCGTGGGGCCCCGGGGAGCGGGTCGTGCGGATCGGGTCGACGGCGGGCCGCGCGATGGTCCGTCAGCTCGCCCGCGACCCGCACGCCTCGCTGTACGTCGGCAGCGACGACCACCTGGCCTTCGCCGTCGCGGAAGGGGTGGCTGAAGTGTCGCCGGTGAGCGCGGTGCCGGGAGACGAGACCGGGCGGGCGCTGCTCGCGATGCAGGCGCCCTTCACCGACCCAGCTGACGAAGAGGTCTTCTTGCGGAACGTGGTCGAAGACCGCCGCGTCGTGATCACGCTTCGGGTGGAGCGCCTCTACGGCGGCGGTCTCGACGTGAGCGCTTGAAACTCAGCCCAGGGCGGCCAGCAGGTCGGCCACCAGGTCGCGGCCGTCCTCGATGCCGACCGACAGGCGCAGCAGGTCCGCCGGGACCTGCAGCGTCGAGCCCGCCGTGCTCGCGTGGGTCATCTTGCCCGGGTGCTCGATCAGCGACTCGATGCCGCCGAGCGACTCGGCCAGGATGAACAGCTTCGTGCGGGACGCCACCTCCAGCGCCGCCGCCTCGCCGTCGGCGTGGCTGAACGACACCATCCCGCCGAACCGGCGCATCTGCTTCGCCGCCGTCTCGTGGCCCGGGTGCTCCGGCAGGCCCGGGTAGTAGACCTTCGCGACCTTCGGGTGCTTGACCAGCGCCTGGACGATCAGCTCCGCGTTGTCGCTGTGCCGCTCCATGCGCAGGGCCAGCGTCTTGATGCCGCGCAGGGTCAGCCACGCGTCGAACGGGCCCGGCACCGCGCCCGCGGCGTTGCGCAGGTAGAAGAACTGCTCGCGCAGCTCGTCCTCGTTCGTGATGATCGCGCCGCCGACCACGTCGGAGTGGCCGCCGAGGTACTTCGTCGTCGAGTGCAGGACGATGTCCGCGCCCAGCGACAGCGGGTTCTGCAGGTACGGCGTCGCGAAGGTGTTGTCGACCACCAGGCGGGCGCCGGCGTCGTGCGCGACCCCGGCCAGCGCCGCGATGTCGGCGATGCCGAGCATCGGGTTGGTCGGCGACTCGCACCAGATCAGCTTGGTCTCGGGGCGGATCGCGGCGCGCACCTCGTCGAGGTCCGCCAGGTCGGCGACGGTGTGCTCGACGCCCCACAGGCTGAGCACCTTGTCGATCAGGCGGAACGTGCCGCCGTACGCGTCGTTGCCGAGCACGAGGTGGTCACCGGGGCGCAGGGTACTGCGCAGCACCACGTCGGACGCGGCCATGCCGGACGCGAAGGCCAGCGCGTGCCGGCCGCCTTCCAGCGAGGCCAGCGCCTCCTCCAGCGCCGAGCGGGTCGGGTTCGCGGTGCGCGAGTACTCGTAGTCGCCCTCACGGGTCCCGCCCACGCCGTCCTGCGCGTAGGTCGAGGTCTGGTAGATCGGCACGATCACGGCGCCGGTGCGGGGGTCGGGCTTCTGACCGGCGTGGATCGCGCGAGTCTCGAATCCCAGTACGGAGTAGTCGTCCACCATTGGGTAAGCGTACGGCGAGGCTCGGACATTCCCGTCAGGTGGGATGGATCTCAGGGGGTGCACCACCGGGCGGCTGGGGCCGACACGGCGAGCGCCAGCGTGACCAGCGCGGGCGGCACCACCAGCGCCAGCGCGGTCAGCCCGCCCATCGCCAGGTCGCCGGGGCCGCCGAAGGTGACTCCGGCCGCCGCCAGGGCCGCCGAAGCCAGCGTCGCGAGCAACGCGGCCGCGCTCCCGGCGACGCAGCCGATCCGCCCCGCGTCCTGCCGCCGCAGCAGCAGGACGCCGCCGGGCAGCAGCGCCGACGCGAGCACCGCGTCGACGGCGGCGTGGACCGCGACGCGCCCGGCGTCCTCGGGGAAGCGGAGCAGCGAGACGGCGTCCAGGACGAGCCCGAGCAGGTAGACCGCGCCGCCGAGCAGGGCGAGCACGGCGGCGGCGAGCGCCGTCCGGCCTTCGATCGACGTGGTCATGGCCGCCGAGGGTACGACCGGTCACCGGCGGTGACCGGCCTGGGTCACCAGCTCCGGGACGAGTAGGCCTCCTGGCCCGTCCACATCCCCAGCGTCGGGGTGCGGTAGCGCAGGTAGCGCAACGTCGGCGGCAGGAACGCCAGCACCAGCACCAGCACGGCCAGCGCGGCCAGACCCACCCGGTCGACCATCGCGAAGCCGCCGTGGGTGAACATCGCGTCGGTGAAGCGGGCCAGCGGGACGCCCACCGAGAACGGCTCGGTCAGCAGCGCCCCGATGGCCAGCAGGGCGCCGGCGCCGAGCAGGACCGCGCCCGCCGTCGCGCGGAAGAACGTCACCAGCGCGCCCAGCAGGAGCACCAGCCCGGCACCGAGGTAGCCGGCCAGGTCGATCAGCACCCAGCCCGGCAGGGCGCCGAGGCTGAATTCGGCGGGCATGTCGAGGTAGATCTTGACCGGCACGTAGCCGGCGGCGACCGCGGCCGCGAGCCCGAGCAATCCGGCGAGAATCGCCGTTACGCCGGACGGCCTAGTCGAAGAACGAGAACGTGAATGTGCCACCGGGTATCCGTGCGGACCGGTCACAACTCCCCCATCGGGCTTCAGCGCGAGACTACGGCGTTCACCCTAACGGGGAAATGGGGAAAAGACTCCGAAAGAGAACGGAATTCGGCCGGACGGCGGAACCCAAGATCATTCTCCTGCGATAGCAGCGGAAATGCTGTCACATGATCACCGACAGTTCACGTGCCGCGCTTTAGTCCTCTTCGGACAATTGCGAATCCGGCTATAAATGCAGCGTGCCCCGGAGCCGAATGGGCTCCGGGGCACGAAGGGGTGTACTAGTTCACCACTGCTGCTGCGGCGGCTGACCGGGCTGGCCCGGCTGGCCGAACCCGCCGCTCGGCGGGCCCTGCTGCCCCGGCGGCTGGCCCCAGCCCTGCGGCGGCTGGCCCGGCTGCTGCGGGTAGCCGTGCGGCGGCTGGCCCGGCTGGCCGTACCCGCCCTGCTGCGGCGGCTGGCCCGGCTGCGGGAACCCGCCGCTGGACGGGTTGGGCCCGCCCGGCTGGCCGTAGGCCGGGGGCTGGCCGTAGCCCTGCGGCGGCTGACCCGGCTGGCCGTAGCCACCCGGCTGCTGCCCGAACCCGCCCGGCTGACCGGGCTGCCCCGGCTGGCCGAACTGCTGCTGGCCGCCGAAGCCCTGCGGCCCACCGAAGCCCTGCGGACCGCCCGGCGCGGCACCGCCGCCGCCGCTACCGAGGCCGACGAACTGCTGCGTCGCCGGGATGAGCCCGAGCACGCCCACGATGAGGATCAGGATGCCCAGGATCAGCGGGGGCAGCCCGAGACCGAACGTGTCCCGCTCGGAGGCCGACGCACCGGCCATCGCCTCGGCGTTCGGCGTCATGCCGATCTTGAGCAGGAGCGCGAAGAGCGTGAGCAGCGCGCCGCCCGCGACGATCGCGATCGGGACGAACTTCCTGATCCCGCCGAGCTTGCCCACGAGCGCCAGCCCGACACCGCCGGCGAGGGAGATCAGCGACCCCAGCAGGATCATGATCACGTAGAACCAGACCAGGCCCGGGCCGATGAGCCCGGCGGCGTCGAGCGCCTTCTGGATGAACTCCTGGCTCGGGCCGGCACCGCCGACGAGCGTCGAGTAGTCGCTCGCGTCACCCATGTAGCTGAACGAGATGATGAGCGCGATCAGGCCCAGCAGGGCGACGACGCCACCGGCGATGTAGCCGAAGAGGCCGTTGCCGCCGGCCGACGGGCCGCCGAACTGCGGCGGCTGGCCGCCGAAGCCGGGCTGCTGGGGGCCGCCGAAGCCGGGACCGCCGAAGCCCTGCGGCGGCTGACCGGGCTGCCCCGGCTGGCCGAAGCCCGGCTGCTGCCCGTACCCGCCCGGCTGACCGGGCTGGCCCGGCTGGCCGAAGCCGCCCGGCTGCTGGCCGAACGCCGCGGCCGGGTTGTCGGCCGCGCTCGGCGGCGGGGTGTACGGGATCGCCGGCGGCTGGGAGCCCGGGGGCACCAGCTGCGTGGAGTCCGCGACCGGGGCGTCGCCGCCGCCGACCGGGTTCACCATCTGGGTCGCGTTCGCGTCGACCGGCGGCATCGCCTGGGTCGCGCCCGCCCCGCCGTCACCCGGCTGCCCGGGCTGGACGACCTGGGTCGGCTCCGGCGTCTCCCCGAACGGGGAACCACCGTGGGGCTGGGCAGGCTGCACGACCTGCGTCGGTTCCGGACTGCCGAACGGGTTGTCCTGCTGCGGCTGGGGGCCACTCGGCGGGCCCTGAGGTGGCTGGCCGCCACCCCACGGCTGGTTCGGTGGCTGCGGTGCACTCATGTGGGTCTTGAACCCCCTTGACGAGGACGCGAAAGTTTTGTACTCGCGCTCACGCTATCGGATCACCCGGCGGGGCGCTCGTAACGCCCCCGCCGGGTCGACCGATCAACACCCTTCTCAGCTGCTGTTCAGCGCCCGGCCAGGAAGCCGAGGAGGTCGTGCCGGGTGACGACGCCGGCGGGCTTGCCGTCGATCAGCACGAGCGCCCCGTCGGCGCCCTCGAGCGCCGTCATGGCCGCCCCGACCTGCTCGCCGCCGCCGATCGTCGGCAGCGGCGGGGACATGTGCCGCTCGAGCCGGTCGGCCAGCTGCGCCTTGCCGGTGAACAGCGCGTCGAGCAGGTCGCGCTCGTTGACCGCGCCGACGACCTCGGCGGCCATCACCGGCGGCTCCGCGCTGACCACGGGCATCTGGCTGACGTCGAACTCCGCCAGGATCGCGATGGCCTCGGCGACGGTCTCGTTCGGGTGCGAGTGCACCAGGGCGGGCAGGTGGCCGCTCTTCCTGGTGAGCACGTCGGCGACCGTCGCGCCGGAGGAGTCGGGCGGCAGGAAGCCGTAGGAGGACATCCAGGTGTCGTTGAAGACCTTCGTCATGTAGCCGCGGCCGCCGTCGGGCAGCAGCACGACGACGACGTCGTCCTCGGTCAGCCGCTCGGCGAGCTTCAGCGCGGCGGCGACGGCCATCCCGCAGGAGCCGCCGACCAGCAGGCCCTCCTCGAGCGCGAGCCGGCGGGTCACCTGGAAGGAGTCGGCGTCGGAGACCGGGATGATCTCGTCGGCGATGGTCCGGTCGTAGGTGTCCGGCCAGAAGTCCTCGCCGACGCCTTCGACCAGGTACGGCCGCCCGCTGCCGCCGGAGTAGACCGAGCCCTCCGGGTCGGCGCCGACCACCTGCACGCGGCCGTCGCTGACCTCCTTGAGGTAGCGGCCGGTGCCGGAGATCGTGCCGCCGGTGCCGACGCCCGCGACGAAGTGCGTGATCTTCCCGTCGGTCTGCTTCCACAGCTCCGGGCCGGTGGAGAGGTAGTGGCTCTCCGGGTTCTGCGGGTTGGCGTACTGGTTGGGCTTCCAGGCGCCGTCGATCTCGCGGACCAGGCGGTCGGAGACGTTGTAGTAGGAGTCCGGGTGCTCAGGGGCGACCGCCGTCGGGCACACCACGACGCGGGCCCCGTACGCCTTGAGCACGTTGCGCTTGTCCTCGCTGACCTTGTCCGGGCAGACGAACACGCACTGGTAGCCCTTGCGCTGCGCGACCATGGCCAGGCCGACGCCGGTGTTGCCGGACGTCGGCTCCACGATCGTGCCGCCCGGGCGCAGCTCGCCCGAGCGTTCGGCGGCCTCGATCATGCGCAGCGCGATCCGGTCCTTGACCGAGCCACCCGGGTTCAGGTACTCGACCTTGGCCAGCACGAGCGGCTTGAGCCCCTTGGTCAACGAGTTCAGCTTGACCAGCGGGGTGTTGCCCACGAGGTCTGCGATGTGCTCTGCGTACTCCACGACCGCCAGCCTAAACGGCGCACCGGTGGCGTTGTCCACTCGTGCGCCGGCGGGGCTCCGGGTGCGCGTCGGGCACGCCGGGTCCGCGTCAGCGAGGTCGGACCGCCCGGCGAAGACCGCGGGCGGCCACCAAGCCGCTCGTCTACGCCGGTACCGGCCCGAGGGCCGCTGCACGCTGAGCCGTCGTCCCGTCCCGGAGGTCCCACCCGGCGCCGATCGTGGTGCGGCACCCCATCCGAAGAGCCAGGGACGCCCAGTAGGCGGCCCGTCCGGTCATCATCGCCAGTTCACCTCCCGTTGCGGAATTGGCGACCTTGCCATTGGTGCGACGATTCTATCGGCGCCCCGGTTGCCCCGGTTCGTCTTTTCGTGTCAATTGTGACCTGCCCGTGCCGCCTCGTTCTTCCCAGCCGTCCGGCCAGGTGCGCGGGAACCCCGGTTCGGCTTCGGCACCGGCGAGCCGGGCGGCGGACTTCGTCCCGAAATCGGCCGGACCTGCGAAAACGGCGCCGTTGAACGTCTCGCACCCGTCGGTGAATTCGACTCCGCGAAAATCGACCCGCTGTTTGAAGCACGCCTTGTTGAAGTCGGCCTTGGTGCGGAATCGGGTGCCGCGGAAGGACGTGAGGTCGGAGAACGTCGTGCCGTAGCAGGTGATCGACCGGATCACGCAGTGCGTGAGGTTCAGCCCGGCCAGCCGCGCCCCGGAGAAGTCGAGGTCGACGTCCGGCCAGAAGCCGTCGTTCGGCTGTCCGGGCCGGCCGGGGCGCAGGTGCAGCAGGAGGATGCGCTGCGCGGCCTTGCGGACCTGCGCCTCCTCTTCGTCGCTGTCCCCGACCGGCATCCGGAGGTAGGCGCAGAGGACGTTGACGATCGTCTGCCGGTGCTCGGCGTACCCGCCGGCGAGCCGTTCGAGCGAGTAGAGCCCGGCGAGCCGGACGGGCGCCTTGTCACTGCCGAGCTGGTCGGCGGCCTTGCCGTAGATCTCGGTGATCCGCCGCTCGGTGGCGTCGTGGTCCTTCTGCGCGAGGTCGAGTTCGGCCGACCGCTGCTTCCGGGCGGCGAGCAGCAACGCGGCGGCACCCCCGGTCCCGACGACGATGTTGGCGGCGGTCCGCAGGGCGTCGAGCCGCGCGGAGTCTTCGGGGCGGCCACCGCCGAGCAGGGTGAGCAGCAGCGTCGCGGCCAGACCGGCGAGCAGCAGGAGGCCGGCGCCCCACAGCAGGATCGTCCTGGTGCCCAGCACCCGCGTCTCGGTCCCCATCGGGCTGATCCTGCCAGCCCGCGGTCACGGGGAGCCCCGGAACGGTCAACGCAGGGCTTCTCTCGTCGCGCCGTGCCGGGCGAGGTAGGCGTCCAGGTGATCGGTCCACCGCCGCTGGACTTCCCCGGGCGGTTCGAGCCACTGGGTCGGGGTTTCGGGCAACGGCAGGCCGATCGAGGCGAAGAAGCACTCGATGGGGATCCAGGAACGGGTCCGGTAGCCGATTTTGCCCACCTCGCCCCGCAGCTCCTCGATTCGGCGCCGGTCGCCCGCGATCGCGGCGGCGCAGAACTCCGCGATCGCGTACCGGAACTCGATCGTCCCGGCCGCCGCCGAAGCCCGCTCCAGGTTCTCCAGCCGCTCGAGCGCCACGGAGATCGTCGTCGGATCCGGTTCGTGGAGCAGAACCACGCACAGCAAGGCGTTGCGGATCGCCAGGACGTGCCCGACCAGCTCGCCCTCGGCCAGGAGGTCCGCGACTTCCCGGCCGCTGACGTCGTCGTGGAAGAAGACCCGCCGGGCGAGACGGTCGCCGCGTTCCTCCAAAGCCTCTCGCTTGCGGCCCTTGGCTTCGAGCTCCTCGATCTTCTCGCCGATCTCGGCGAAGTAGCGCTCCGGACGGCCGTGCGCGTACTCGGCGAGCCGGGCCAGGTCGGGTACGTCACAGCTTTCCGTGGCGTCTTCGAAGCGCCTCGCCAAGCTGAGGGTGAGGGGGCGCTGCCGCCGGTTCACCTTGGTGGGGGCGAGCCGGACCACCTCGTCGAACACGGCAAGCGCGTCTTCCCAGCGGCGCAGCACCTTCAGGGTGTACCCGAGGTGCCGCCCGGCGGGCAGCCGGAGCGGGTGGTCCGAGCCGAAGACCGACCGGAGGAGGCGAAGCCGCTCGTCGAGCGGCACCTCGATGGACTTGCCGGCGATGAAGTCGAGGACGTGCTGCCCGTACTCGGTCCGGCTGACGCCGGGGATCCGGGACCGCAGCCCCTGGATCGACGGGCTGAACACGATGTCCCGCGAAAGCCAGTCCGCGTAGTTCACGCTGCTGCACGGCCCGACGTCGGTTTCCTGGTCGCAGAGGACGCCGATCGCGATGCCGAGGGCCCACATCAGCCGGTCGTCGTCACCACGGCTCTTGGCGTCGTCGTGCAGCTTTCGCGCCGCCGCCACGGCACGCGCGGCCGCGAGCCGCCAGTCCCGCTCCGACCAGCCACCCTCGACCTGGAAGTCGGTGTGGCGGATGGCTTCGCGGACCGCGTCGTGCATCCGGTACGGGAACCGGTCGCCCTCGTGCCGGTCGATCATCGGGCGCTGGACGGCGCGCTCGGCGCATCCGTGGTCGACGTCCGCCGCGGCGGCCATCAGGCTCGCGTCGAAGACGCGGAACAAGCAGGCGGCCCGGATGGCGCGCTGCTCGTCGGCGGGGACGTCGTCGAGCACCCGCAGCACCAGGGATCCCAGGGAGCCGGTGACGTCCGAGGCCCGCACCTGCCTGCCCTGCCCGGATTCCTTGACCGAGACGGCCACCTGGCGGGCCACCTCGATGTACTGCGGCAGCCCCCGCGACGCCGTGACCAGCTCTTCGACGACCTCGTCGCTCATCGGCAGGTCGAGCTGACCGCGGCTCAGCCGGATCAGCTCCCGCGTGTCCGACGGGGACAGGTTGCCGACGAGGTGCTGCCGCGGCTCGCCACCGGCCCCCGGCACGAGCCCGGGCCAGGTCCACGGCCCGCGGTGCGGCAGCTCGGTCCTGGTCTCGTCGTGCCAGTCGAGCACGTCCCGGCCGGTGAGGACGAACAGGACGTTCGGCATGCCGTGGACCAGGGAGTTCAGGTGCCGTTCGGCCGCCCGCCGGGGATCGAGCTTGAGCCGCTCGGTCGTGTCGACGAACACCACGAGGACGCGGCCGGGCGCGCGGAGGGCGATTTCCCACGAGAGGGTCGCCGCGATGTCACACACCAGGTCGGGCCGGGGGTCCGTGGGACCGGGTTCGTCGGCGCACCGCAGGAGGAAGTCCGCGAAACCGGGGAAGGCGCCGACGGCGAGGTTCAGGTCGCGACGCCGCCGGAGCTCGCGGACCAGCTTCCGGGTTCCGCGGACGGCGAGCCCCGCTCCCGCGCCCACGGCCAGATCGGCCAGGGACCCGACGTCGCCGAGGACGTCTTTGACGATGTCCCCGACGGCGGCATCGATGTCGTCCCGCGCGGAGAACCGGGGAAGGGACTCGCCGGGGTGCGTGGCCGACCAGTAGGCGGTGAAGACGAGGTCGAACACGGGCCAGCGCTTCCGGAACTTCCCCACGCCCGCGCGGAGGGCGATGAGGGCGCCGGCCAGGTCGAGCTGCCCGGCCGAGCCGTGCAGGTCGATCCGCGCGGTGGCGTCCACCTTCGTCGGCGGCCGCGGTCCCCAGCCGTTGACCAGCGGGAGGCCGCCGTTCACCCAGGCGTCGAGCCGCTCGGAGAGGGTGGTCTTGCCGATGCCGCCCAGGCCGTAGAAGGCCAGGACGTTCCGGCGGGCGACCCCGGCCTCGTCGTCGCTCTCGAGGTGCCGGCGGAACTCCGCCAACGACGTCTTGAACGCCTTGGACTCGCTCTCGCGGTCGGTGAAGAGTTCACCGGCGTGCGGCAGCCGTTGACCGGCACCGACGCGGGGTGGCTCGACCTTCATGACGGCCCTCTCTTCGGTCTCGTCCACCGCGGGAACCCCCGCACCCAGCCGGTCGCGAAGCCGCGAGCTCGCGTTACGCGGTGGCGCGTCCGGCCGCCCGGAGAAGCTCACACCGCGTTCGACTTTCTCCCCGGCTGCCCACACGGCAGTATGGTGAGCAACCGCTTAGCACGTTCAGCTCGCGATACGAGGATGTGTCACGCCATGCCTGAAGCCGTCATCGTCTCCACCGCTCGTTCGCCGATCGGCCGCGCCGGGAAGGGTTCGCTGGTCGGCATGCGGCCCGACGACCTGACCGTGCAGATGGTCCAGGCCGCGCTGGCCAAGGTGCCGGAGCTCGACCCCACCGACATCGACGACCTGATGCTGGGCTGCGGCCTGCCGGGCGGCGAGTCCGGGTTCAACATGGGCCGTGCGGTCGCCGTCGAGCTCGGGTACGACCACCTGCCCGGCTGCACCGTCACGCGCTACTGCTCGTCCAGCCTGCAGACCACCCGGATGGCGTTCCACGCGATCAAGGCCGGCGAGGGCGACGTCTTCATCTCGGCCGGCGTCGAGACCGTCTCGCGGTTCGCCAAGGGCAGCTCGGACTCGTGGCCGGACACGCACAACCCGCTGTTCGCCGACGCGGAGAAGCGCACCGCGGCGACGGCCGAGTCGGGCACGGACAGCTGGACGGACCCGCGCACCGACGGGAACGTCCCCGACGTCTACATCGCGATGGGCCAGACCGCGGAGAACCTGGCGCGGCTGAAGGGCGTCACGCGCGAGGACATGGACGAGTTCGGCGTCCGCTCGCAGAACCTGGCCGAGAAGGCCATCGCGGACGGCTTCTGGGCCAAGGACATCACCCCGGTGACGCTCCCGGACGGCACGGTCGTCTCGAAGGACGACGGCCCGCGCGCGGGCGTCACCATCGAGGGCGTCTCGGGCCTGAAGCCGGTGTTCCGCCCGGACGGCCGCGTGACGGCGGGCAACTGCTGCGCGCTCAACGACGGCGCGGCGGCGCTGGTGATCATGTCCGACACGAAGGCGCGCGAGCTGGGCCTGACGCCGCTGGCGCGGATCGTGTCGACCGGCGTGACGGGCCTGTCGCCGGAGATCATGGGCTACGGGCCGGTGGAGGCGTCCAAGCAGGCGCTGTCGCGGGCGGGCCTGTCGATCGGCGACATCGACCTGGTGGAGATCAACGAGGCGTTCGCGGCGCAGGTGATCCCGTCGTACCGCGACCTGGGCATCGACCTGGACCGCCTGAACGTCAACGGCGGCGCGATCGCGGTCGGCCACCCGTTCGGCATGACGGGCGCGCGCATCACGTCGACGCTGATCAACTCGCTGCAGCACCACGACAAGCAGTTCGGCCTCGAGACGATGTGCGTGGGCGGCGGCCAGGGCATGGCGCTGATCATCGAGCGCCTCTCCTGACCACCGCGGGTCGTGAGTGGGAAACAGGGTTAGAACACTATTTCCCACTCACGACCGGCCGCGGGAGGCTCGCTAGTGGACCATCACCGGCGGGGCCGCCTCCTCGCCTTCCGAGGTGGCCGCCGCCGGTTTGGTCTTCGGCAGGAACAGCGCCGGGATCACGCACAGCACCACCAGCACCAGCGACCACACGAACGTCGTCGAGAACGCCTCCGCCGCCACGCCCGTCGCCGCCGCGTGCGTCTCCGGGTTCAGGATCGCCGCCGTCGCCGCCAGCTGGCCCTGGGCCGTCGGGACGCCGAACTTGCCCGCCAGCAGCGCCGCCAGGATCGTCGCCATCACCGCCGAGCCGATCGCGCCCGCCGTCTGCTGGACGATGTTCGTCGCCGTCGAAGCGCGGGCCATGTCCTTCGGCTGCAACGTCTGCAGGGCCGACGTCGTGATCGGCATCATCGTGCAGCCCATGCCCAGGCCCATCACGAACAGCGCCGACAGCAGCGTCCAGTACGGCGTCGTCGCCGTGACCTGGGTCAGCACCGCCATCGACCCGATGATCAGCACCATGCCCGGCAGCACGATCTTGCGCGCGCCGACCTTGTCGACCAGCCGGCCCGTGATCGGCATCGTGATCATCGCGCCGATGCCCTGCGGGGCCAGCAGCAGCCCCGCGTTCAGGGTCGATTCGCCGCGCACCAGCAGGAAGTACGTCGGCAGCAGCATCATCCCGCCGAGGAACGCGACGAAGAACAGCGACATCGTCACCATCGCCACCGTGAACGAGCGGTTCTTGAACAGCCGCAGGTCCACCAGGGGGTTCGGCACGCGCAGCGCGCGCAGCACGAACGCCACCAGCAGCGCCAGCCCGGCCAGCGCCGGCAGCCACACCTCGACCGCGCCGACCCCGCCCGCGGACGGGATCTTCGAGACGCCGAAGATCAGCGCCGCCAGCCCCGGCGACACCATCAGCATGCCCAGGAAGTCGAAGCGCGACGCCGTCTCGGGCTCGTCCTTCGGCAGCAGCCGCCACGCCAGCAGCAGCGTGATGATGCCGATCGGCACGTTGATGAAGAAGATCCAGCGCCAGCTCACCGCGTCGACCAGCCAGCCGCCGAGGATCGGGCCGCCGATCGGGCCGAGCAGCATCGGCACGCCCAGCACCGCCATCACCCGGCCGAGCCGCTGCGGGCCGGCCGTGCGGGTCAGGATCGTCATGCCGCACGGCATCAGCATGCCGCCGCCGAAGCCCTGCAGGACGCGGAAGATGATCAGCGTTTCGATGTTCCACGCCACGCCCGCGAGCATCGAGCCCGCCAGGAACAGCACGATCGCGACCATGTAGAGCCGCTTGGTGCCGAAGCGGTCGGACGCCCAGCCGGTGACCGGGATCACGGTCGCCAGTGCCAGGAGGTAGCCGGTGGCGACCCACTGGATGACGTCGAACGAGGTCGAGAACTCGATCGTCAGCTTCTGCAGCGCGACGTTGACGACCGTGGTGTCCAGGATCGCCATGATGGCGCCGAGCACCACCACGGACGCGACTTTCAGGACGCCGGCGTCGAGCGCGTCACCGTTCGGCGCCGAGCCGGTTCTTTGCGTAGCCATAAGGAGATTTCCCCCAGTTTCGTCGTTTCGTCCGCGACGATACCGGGGGCCACCGACAAAACGCGCCTCAGCAGATGCTGTCGGTCGGCACCGGGTTCGCCAGCCCGAACAGCGGCCGCAGCTTCAGCCCCACCCACGTGCCGCCGAGCGCGAACACGCCCCACAGCCAGCCGTGCAGGCTGCCGGTCGAGATCCCGCCCAGGTACGCGCCGATGTTGCAGCCGCCGGCCATCCGCGCGCCGACGCCCATCAGGATGCCGCCGAGGATCGCCGCCACCGCCGTGCGCCACGGGATCGAGCTGTGGATCTTCCACGCGCCCGCGGCCGCGGCGGCCACCGCCGCGCCGATCATGATCCCGATGTCGGTCAGGCTGTTCTTGTCCTTCCAAATCGGGCCGGCCAGCGACGCCGCGTTGGACTTCTGCCGCCAGAACTCCCACGACTCCGGGTGCAGCCCGAACACCTGCAGGATCTTGGCGCCCCACAAGGAGAACGCGCTCGTGACGCCCCAGATCCCGCCGGACACCAGGAACACCGCGCCGGCCAGCACGCCCAGCACGACGGCGCCGACGAGCATCGGCCACGAACCGCGGAAGACGCGGGCGAAGCCGCGCGCGGTCGGCACGACGTCCACCGGCGGCGGCGTGCGGCGGCGCTGCACCGCGCGCGTGACCAGCACGATCCCCGCCAGCACGGCGATCGTGATCGCCCACGAGCCGAACCAGCCGACGTGGTCGGCCAGCAGCACGCCCGGGAAGGCCGGCCAGCCGTTCAGCAGCGGGTACGCCCAGGTGTAGAGCACGGACCCGGTGATGAACCCGCCGAGGGTCAGCACGATGGTCGACTGGCCGGACCCGACCGCGAACAGCGTGCCGGACGCGCACGCGCCGCCGAGCTGCATGCCGATCGCGAACAGCGTCGCGCCGACGAAGAGGGCGAGCCCGAGCGGGCTGGCCGTCGGCGCCGGCTTGCTGCCGAACAGGCCGGCGCCGGTGCCCGCGATCAGCGCGATCAGCGTCGCGGCGGTGCCCAGCAGGAGCGTGTGGGCGCGCAGGCCCTGGCCGTTGCCGACGGCGATCAGCTGCCGCCACGCCGACGTGAAGCCGAACCGCGAGTGGAACAGCGCGAGCCCGAGGCCGAGGCCGAGCAGCAGCAGGACGCCGAACTTGGCGCCGTGGCTCGCCCAGACGTACCAGGTCAGGCCGGCCGCGAGGACCCCCGCGACCGCCAGCGGGACCACGCGGACGGGCTCCTCCGGCTGCGGGACGGGCGCGGCGCAGGAGGTGGGGAAGTCGAGGAACTTCGGTTCACCGGCAGGGGATTCGGTCGTCGCCACCAGTACTCCAGGCTCGGGCGGGCAGGACGCCCCAAGTTAGGTCCGATGATCGCTTCTGCGCAGCTCGTCGCACACTGTGGGACGAACGGAGCAATCCGGGTACCCCTGAACGCGAAGAAGGCCTCCTCGCGAAGCACGCGAGAAGGCCTTCGACGAAGTGGCAGCTAGTTGGTCTTGACGCACATCGTCGTCGCCGGCTGCGGGTAGATCGCGACGCGGGTGGCTTCGGTGCCCTCGCAGACGCTCTCGCTCGCCTGGCCGTCGACGACCTTCACGAGCTCGGCGTCCTTGGTCGGGTCGGTGCACGCGACCTTCTGGTAGCCCTTGGTCGTCGACGAGAAGTTCGCCAGGCAGTCGCCCTGCTTGGCGTTGATCATCAGGCACAGCTTGTACGAGCTGCGGCCGCTGACCGAGTAGGTGTCGTAGCCGGAGTCGGAGCCACCGGGGCACTGGTCGCTCGCGCTGTCGAGCTTCGCGGCGATCTTGACGTTGGCCTTCGGGTCGCCGCAGTCGGCCTTCGCCGGGTCGTCGCCGCCCCGGGTGAACTCGGTGATCGACAGGCAGTCACCGACGTTGGAGCTGGCCGGCGAGCTGTTGAACGACACGATCCCGATGACCACGGCGACGATCACGACGACGCCGATGACGCCGAACTTGATGATCGTGCCGGTCTTCGACTTCTTCGGCACCGGCGGCGCGGGCGGGAACTGGCCGCCCTGGAACTGGCCGGGCTGACCGGGCGGCGGCGGGTACTGGCCGGGCGGCGGGCCGTACTGGCCGGGCTGCCCCTGCGGCGGGGTGCCCGGCGCGGCGCCGAACTGGCCCTGCTGGCCGTACTGCTGCGGCTGACCGCCCGGCGGCGGCCCGTAGGGATCGGGCTGACCCACCGGCTGCTGGCCCCCGGGGGCCGGAGGGGGAACGCTCACTGTGCACCTCACACATGTGAAATGAAGAACCGACCGGCACATCCAACACGCAGGGTGAGCACGGCCCGCAGCGGGGTCCCCATATGCACGAATTACCCACAAAGAAGGCGCCCCGTTTGATTACGGAGCGCCTCCATTGCGGAACGGTGAGCCAAGTTACTCGCGGAGGTAGGACAGCAGCCGCAGGATCTCCAGGTACAGCCACACCAGCGTCGTCATCAGGCCGAACGCGGTGTACCAGGCCCACTTCGACGGCATGCCCTCGCGGATCATCCGGTCGGCCTGGTCGAAGTCGAGCAGGAAGCTGAACGCCGCGATGCCGATGCAGACGATGCTGAAGATGATGGCGAGCGGGCCGCCGTCGCGCAGCGGGTTGAAGCCGAAGATCAGCGAGCTGATCAGGTTGAACAGCATCAGGACGGCGACGCCGACGACGGCACCGACGATCCACTTGGTCAGCTTCGGCGTCACCTTGACCGCGCCGGTCTTGTAGACGACCAGCATGCCGATGAAGACGCCGGCGGTGCCGATGATCGCCTGCAGCGCGATGCCCGGGTAGACGACCTCGAACACGCCGCTGAGCGCGCCGAGGAAGAGCCCTTCGGCCGCCGAGTAGACGAGCGTCAGCGGGCCGCTCGGCTTCTGCCGGAAGATGATCACGAGCGAGACGACGAGCCCGACGACGAGGCCGCCGAGCATGGCGCCGATCAGGGCGCCGGACAGCCTGCCGGTCTCGGCGAGCTGGTTCTGGGCCCAGATGCCGGTGACGATGCCGGCGAGCAGCGCGACGCCCAGGCTCATGCCGGTCTTGACGACGACGTCGTCGACCGTCATCGGGCGGTCGCCCTCACCGGACCGGGTCTGCCCGGGGCCGTACCCGGGCACGCCGCCCTGGGGCTGGTTGAAGCCCACCGGGGGGCCGTACTGGCCGTAAGTCTGCGTTCCGCCGTGCGGCAGGTTGCGGAACGCCGGGTTGCTACTGGAACGCACCTGATCCTCCTGGATCTGCTGCTTCGTGGATCGACGCTGCATCGGGTTCAACGACCGCCGGGAGCGAGCGGTTCCCGTCGAGTAAAGACGACTTTACTCGACGGCGGGCCCCTGGCCTCGGTGGACACCGTATGCGACGGAGATCACGACCGTTCGGCGACAGCCACCCGAAGAGCGGTAGACACCCCAGCCCCTTCCGAGTGACCCTCACCTGGCGTGCGCGGTTGCTCACCGTGCGCGCGTCGGGGACTGGATCAATCACGTGACCTGCGGAGACGCGGCGGCACCGCCACCGCGTCCGACGAAGGAGCCTGCACACCATGAGGTGGTCGACACGTCCCCGCGCGGGCGTCCGCGCACTCACCGGCCTGGTCGCCGCGGCCCTGCTGGGCGCGCTCTCCGTGACCGTCGGGGCCCCGGCGGCCTTCGCCGCGAAGCAGGAGGGCATCGGCTACGCGGTCCAGCCCGGCCAGGACGGCACCGGCCCCCGGAACTGGCTGGGGTCCTACGTCGTCGGCGGCCAGCAGGTGTTCTGCGTGAGCTTCCAGCTGAAGGCGCCGGACACCGGCGAGGTCTATAAGCCCGGCGACGAGCTGCTGACGAAGTGGGGCACGAAGCTCCCGGCCGACCAGGCGGCGAACATCTCGTACCTGCTGCTGCGCTACGGCGACACGAAGAAGCCGGACGAGGCCGCCGCGCTGGCGCACCTGCTGCACTCGTGGACGTCGGCGCCGCGCACGCCGGCGGACCTCGACCCGTCGCTGCCGGCCGCGAAGCTCGGCTACGACGCGCCGTTCCACCTGAAGGGGCTGCCCGCGAGCGCGCAGGCCGCCGTAGAAGCGCTGACGTCCGAGGCGGCGGCCAACCGCGGCCCGTGGACAGCGTCGGTGGCCACGCCGAAGGAGCCGCAGTACCCCGGTGAGGCCGCCGAGTGGACGGTCACGGTGAAGAACGCCAAGGGCAAGGGCGTGCCCGGCGTCCCGGTGAAGCTGGTGGCGACCGCCGCGGCCATCGGTGGGGAGCCGGCCGCGGGGAACGCGAGCCCGCAGGCCGCGGCGAAGGACGTCACGCTCGACACGGGCGCGGACGGGACCGTGAAGGTGAAGCTGACCCCGACCGGCGAGCAGCCGAAACTGGTGGCGTCGCTGTCCGCGCCGGCGGACCGGCCATACGTGCGGGTGCCGGTCGACACGGAGAAGCAGCGGGTCGTCTCGACCGGCGGCGAGAAGGAGCTGACGGCGCAGGGCGTCATCAGCGTCACGAAGCCGGGCAAGGTCCAGGTGGCCAAGACGGACGCGAACACGGGCAAGGGCGTCGGTGGCGCGGTCCTGCGGATCACGGGCAAGGACAAGGCGACGGCGGCGCTCGGCCAGGACGGCAAGCCGCTCACCGGAGCCGACGGCAAACCCGTGGTGGTCACGACGGACGGGGCGACGGGCGCCGTGACGGTCGATGGTCTGCGGGCGCCGCAGGAGATCTGCGTGGTGGAGGCGAGCCCGCCGCCGGGTTACACGAACGCGTACGACCCGAAGAACCCGCCGTCGGCGTGCGGGACGGTCAAGCCGGGCGAGACGCTGGCGTTGACGGTGGTGAACAAGCCGAACGAGGTCCCGCGCGCGATCCCGGCCGGTGACGCGCCGGTGGCCCAGGCGCGGGGTGCGGTCGAGACGAGCTATTCGATGCCGGGGCTGGCCGGGCTCGGCCTGCTGGTGCTGGTGGGCGCCGGGCTGGCCGCGTTCGGGGCACGACGGGCGTCGCGGAGGTAGCGGCGTTGGCGGGAAAGGACACCGGCGGCTGGACCGGCTGGTCGGCAGAGGACGACGGGACGCTGTACCGCCCCGCCGGTCGGCCGGCGCGCAACACCGACCGGAGCGCGGCAAGTCCCGGCTGGTCCGCGGACGACACCTGGGCCGGCTGGGGCGAAGCGGACCCAGTCGGCGAATGGGCACCCCGGAAACCGAAGCGCGGGCGCCTGCTCGTCGGCTTCGCGCTCGGCGCGGCCACCGTCCTCGCGATCCAGTTCGGCAGCACCGTCGTCACCTCCGCACCGGCCGCCGTCGTGGCCGGGACCGCGCTGCCCGCCGCCGGTGCCGCCGCCCCGGCGGCCCGGCCGGCCACCCCCGCCCCGCCGTCGACCACCACCCCCGCCCCCGCAGCGCCAGCGGCGCAGACACCGTCGTCGACGAAGCCACCTCCTCCGCCGCCACCCCAGCAACCCGGCACCGTCCGGCTTCCCGCCGGCGGCACCGCTTCCCTCGTCCGCAAGGACCTCGGCCCCGGCGGGGAACTCCCCGTCCCCACCGATCTGCGCCAAGCGACCTGGTGGGGCGCCGACCTGGACGCCGCCGGCGGGGCGAGCGTCTTCGCCGGGCACGTCAACTGGCGGGGCGCCACCGGGCCGTTCGCCGAGCTGTGGAACGAGAAGATCGGCGGCGAAGTGACCATTGTGGACACTTCGGGCAAGACGTGGCGCTACCTGATCTCGCAGCTGGTCACCGTGCACAAGGACGACCTGCCCGCGCGCGCCGACGACCTGTTCGGCCAGTCCGGGCCGCACCGCGTGGTGCTCGTGACGTGCGGCGGCCGGTGGGTCGGCGGCTCGGACGGCTACGAGGAGAACCGCGTCGTCATCGCGGACCCCGCCTAAGTTACTCGTGGGTAACATCACGTTTCGGCACGGTGGTCACTGACGCCCGCATGCAGCAGAATGCCCAGGGTCAGGGCAAGCGGTGAGAGGTGTGAAGACGATGGCGACGTTCTTGGTGACCGGGGCGACCGGACTGATCGGGCGCCAGTTCACCCGGCTGCTGCTCTCCCGCCCCGACGACGACCGCGTCGCGCTGCTGGTCCGCGCGTCGAGCAAGGCCAAGCTCGCCGCGCTCGTGGACCAGTGGCCGCACTCCGACCGCGTCACGCTCGTCACCGGCGACCTCGGCGAGCCGCTGCTCGGCGTGTCCGAAGCGGACCGCGAGGAGCTGCGCGGCACCGTCGACCACGTCGTCCACCTGGCCGCCCTCTACGACCTCACCGCCGACGACGAAGCCAGCGTCAAGGCCAATGTGGACGGCACGCGCGCCGTCGTCGACCTCGCCGCCGACCTGCGCGCCGGCTGCCTGCACCACGTGTCCTCGGTGGCCGTCGCGGGCGACCACGAAGGCGTTTTCACGGAGGAGATGTTCGACGCCGGCCAGCGGCTCGTCACGCCGTACCACCGGACGAAGTTCGAGGCCGAAAAGATCGTCCGCGAGCAGGACCAGGTGCCCTGGCGGGTGTACCGCCCCGCCGTCGTCGTCGGGCACTCCGAGACCGGCGAAATGGACAAGATCGACGGCCCGTACTACCTCTTCCCGGCGATCAACCGGCTGGCCGGGCTGCCGGACGTGCTGCCGATCGTCGGGCCGGACCTCGGCGACACCAACATCGTGCCGGTCGACTACGTCGCCAAGGCGCTGCTGGAGCTGGTCGTCAAGCCCGGGCTGGACGGCCGCGCGTTCCACCTGGTCGACCCGGAGCCGCAGCCGGTCGTCTCGGTCTACAACGCCTTCGCGAAGGCCGCGGGCGCGCCGACGATCACCGCGCAGCTCGGCGAAGGCCTGTCGAAGCGGATCGTCGGGCTGGTCAAGCTGACCGAGCACATCCCCGGCGTCACCATCGCGCGCGACGCCGTCATGGAGCGCTTCGGCATCCCGCCGGTGCTGCTGGAGACGATGGCGTTCCCGTCGGTGTTCTCCTCGGCCGAGACGCGCAAGGCCCTCGCCGGCAGCGTCGAGGTCCCCCGGCTGGAGGAGTACGCGCCGACGCTGTGGCGCTACTGGCGCGAACACCTCGACCCGTTCCGCGCGCGCAAGCACGGCCCGCGCGGCGAGCTGGACGGCCGCCGGGTGATCATCACCGGCGCGTCTTCGGGCATCGGGCGCGCGACGGCGTTGAAGGTCGCGGCCGCGGGTGGCGTGCCGCTGCTCGTCGCGCGGCGCCAGCACGAGCTGGAAGAGGTCCGCGACGAGATCGTCGCCGCCGGCGGCACCGCGTCGGTCTACCCCGCCGACCTGACCGACGAGGACTCGGTGCGCAAGGCCGTCGACGCGATGCTGGCCGAGCACGGCCGGATCGACATGCTGGTCAACAACGCCGGCCGGTCGATCCGCCGGTCGATCAAGCTGTCCTACGACCGGATGCACGACTACGAGCGCGCGATGGCGATCAACTACTTCGGCGCGGTCCGGCTGATCCTCGCGGTGCTGCCGCACATGTCGGAGCGGAAGTTCGGGCACATCGTGAACGTGTCGTCGATCGGCGTCCAGGGCATCGCGCCGCGCTTCTCGGCGTACGCGGCGTCGAAAGCGGCGCTGGACTACTTCTCGCGGATCGCGGCGACCGAGACGCACGGCGACGGGATCACGTTCACCACGATCCACATGCCGCTGGTGCGCACGCCGATGATCCGCCCGACGAAGATCTACGACGCGTTCCCGACGAAGTCGCCGGAGCAGGCCGCGGACATGGTGCTGAAGGCGCTGGTCGAGCGGCCCAAGCACATCGGCACGCCCGCCGGGCAGGCGATCGGGCTGGCCTACACGCTCACGCCGGGGCTCACCGACGCCGTCGCGTACCAGGGTTTCCGGATCTTCCCGGATTCGGCCGCGGCGGGCGGTTCGGGCGGGCTCAAGATCGGGCGTGGCGAGAAACACCTCTCGCGCGCGGCGATGGCGCTGGCCCGGCTTTCGCGCGGGTTCCACTGGTGACGCAGCGTTTCCGGGGCAGGGCCGTTCCGGCGACACGCGACACGTGTTGGTGATTCGTTAAGCCGGACGGCGGAAGCGGACGGTCCCCGGGTACGGTCGGGCCCATGGTTCCTGAGCGCGACCCCGCCGCAACCGCCCTCAACGGCCTCCTCCCCCTTCGCCGCGAGTACACGCAGGCTTGGCACGGCTTCGACCGCAACGAGGTCCGGCAGTACCTGGACCACGTCGAAGCGCAGCTGCGCCGCGTGCTCAGCGAACGCGACGCCGCCGTGGCGCAGGCCGCCGCGGCGACCCGCGAGGCCGAGACGGTCCGGTCGCAGGTGGCGGCGCTCGAAGCGCGCGTCGAGGAGCTGAAGAAGCCGCCGGAGCGGCTCGAGGACCTCGACGAGCGGATGCAGCGGACGGTCACGCTCGCGCAGGCCCGCGCCGACGAGATCATCAAGCGCGCCGAGGCCGCCGCGGAGAAGACGTGGGCGGGTTCGACCGAGGCGTCGACGAAGCTGCGTGAGCGGTACACGAAGCTGGTCGCGGAGCTGGACAAGCAGGCCGACCTGCTGCACTCGGAGCACGAGAACGCGCTCGCCGAGACGCGCGCCGAGGTGCAGCGGCTCACCGTCGAGGCGGCCCAGCGGCGCGAGCTGCTGGACAACGAGGCGGAGCGGAAGCGGCGGAAGCTCGAGCGCGAGTTCGAGGCGTCCCAGGCGGCCCAGAAGGCGGCGCTGGAGAAGCACGTCGCGGACCAGCGCACGGCGAGCAAGAACCAGGCCGAGCGCCGGCTCGCGGAGGCGACGGCGGAGGCCAAGCGGCGGCTCGACGAGGCCACGGCGGAGGCCCGCCGCCGCCTCGACGAGGCGACTACGCAGGCGGCCCAGCGCACGACGGTGGCGAACCGCAAGGTCGAGCGCCTGGCGGAGATCCGCGAGCAGGCGCGCAAGAGCCTGGCGATGGCGGAGGACATCCTCAACCGCAGCGAGACGCAGCTGGCGACGCTGCCGGAGGAGGCGGTGATCCCGCAGGCGTCGAAGCTGGTGGGCGGCGACGCGGACTCCGCGACGACGCCGTCGGCCCCGGTGGTACCGGTGGTCCAGCCGTCGATCCCGGCTTCGGCTTCGGTTTCGGCTTCGGTCAAGCCGGCGGTGAAGGCCGCTCCGGCGCCCAAGCCCGTGACCCAGGCGCCCAAGCCGGCACCCCAGGCGAAGCCGGGCAACGCCCCGGCCAACTCGAACGGCCCGGCGACCAAGCCGGCCAACGGGAACGGCGCCAAGCCGCTGACCCCGACGGCGAGCAAGCCGGGTTCCTGAGCTTTTACGCCGAAGGCCGCCTCGAACGTTTCGAGGCGGCCTTCGCGGCGTTCCGGGGCTGAGCAGCCCCCGTTTTCCACGCTACCGGCGAGCACCGACAGTTCCGGCGCCCCGGCGCGAGTTGTCCACAGCCTGGGTCAAGCGCCCCAATGTGGCCTTCGGTGCGTCAGACGCACCCAAGGCGGCCTTCGGTGCGTGAGACGCAACCAAGGCCACATTGGGGCGCTTCAGGAGCGGGCGGTGCGAGGCCACGGGTTCGCGGACTCCAGCTGGGCCGCCAAACCCAGCAGCAACGACTCCTCCCCCGGCCGCCCCACCAGCTGGACCGACGTCGGCAGCCCCGACCGGACCGACCGCCCCACCGGGACCGTGATCGCCGGGTACCCCGCGAAATTCCACTGCCCCGTGAACCCCGCCAACCGCGTCGACGGCAGCACGTTCGTCAACCACCGCCGCTCGTGCCACCGGCCCGCCTTCACCGGCCAGTGCGACAACGTCGGCGTCATCAAGACGTCGTGCGACTCGAAGTACTCCGCGGCCCGCGAGACCCACCGGTCACGCGTGCGCGAGCGGATCAACCCGGCCCGGGACAGCAGCCGGCCGACCCGGACGTGCATGCGGGTCCGGCGCTGGAACCGGGTGACGTCGAAGCCGCGAGCCTGCTCGGCCGGCCCCGCCAGCCAGCGGGCCGTCATGCCCAGGACCATCGTCGCCGGGTAGCGGGGCGCCGACGGCGTCACCGCGTGCCCCGCCGACGCCAGCAGACCCGCCGCCTGGGAAACCGCCGCCACCAGCTCGCGGGGCACCGGCGTGTGCAGCAACGGCACCGTCGTCGACATCCCGATGCGCACCGCGGACGGCGAAGGCACCGACGCCAGCGAAGGATCACCGGCCAGCACCGAGTACAGCAGCGCCGCGTCTTCGACGGTCGTCGCCAGCGGGCCGTGGACCGACATGCCGAACCAGCCGCCCTCCGACAGCTCGCCCGCGCCCGGTTTCAACCCCACCAGCCCGCACATCGCCGCCGGGAGGCGGACCGAGCCCATTCCGTCCGTTCCGTGGGCCAGCGGGACCAGCCCCGCCGCCACCGCCGCCGCGCTGCCGCCCGACGAGCCGCCCGAGGCGTACGTCGGATCCCACGGGTTGCGGGCGATGCCGTCCGGGGTGTCGCTCATCGGCCAGACGCACAGCTCCGGCACCCGCGTCAGCCCGACGAGCACCGCGCCCGCCGCCCGCAGCCGCTCGGCGATCACGCCGTCCGCGTCGAAGGGCGACGACGGCCCCGCCAGCGAACCGTGCGACGCGTACTCGCCCGCGATCTCCGTGACGTCCTTGACCGCGACGGGCACCCCGGCCAGCGGCAGCGACGCCAGATCGGGCCGCGCGGCCAGCGCGGCGGCTTCCTCGAGCGCCTCGGCCGAGCGCACCCGGCGGAACGCGCCGACGACGCCGTCCGCCGCCGCGATCCGGTCGAGGGCCTCCTTGGTCACCTGCACCGGGTCGAGCTGCCCGGCCCGCACGGAAGCCGCGATCTCCGCGGCGGTCGACACCATGATCGCGACCCTAGCCCACGGAAAGGTGACAGTGGCAGAGAAAACGTCTCAGATAGCGCCCGCCCGCAGCGCGTAAGCGACGGCGTGGGCGCGGTTGTTGAGGCCGCAGCGCGTCATCAAGCCGTAGAGGACGTTCTTCACGGTCCGCTCGGAGTAGCACAGCTTCGCCGCGATCTCCTCGGTCCCGAAGCCCTCGGCGACCAGCCGCAGCACGTCGCACTCGCGCGCCGCGAGCCCGGACAGCGTGAGGCCGTTCGGCTCCAGCACGTCCTTGCGCATCCTCTGGACCTGCGAAAGCAGCGCCCCCTGCAGCCGCGGCGGCAGGTTCGCCGTGCCGTCGCCCGCGGCGAGCACCGCCGTCACCAGCTCGGCCCCGCCCGTCTCGCGGCGCGGCAGGATCGCGACGACGCCGCTCTCCAGCACCGACATCAGGTCGCTCTCGCGGAAGTGCTCGACCACCAGCACGACGTGCGACGCCTTCGCCGCCCGGATCTCGCCCAGCACCGCCTCGGTGACGTGCTCCTCCATCACCAGCAGCACGTCGGGCACCAGGTCGGTGATCCGGACGTCCGGATGGCTTTCCAGGAGGCTCACCGCGCCGGCGTGCGTGATCGGGTCCGAGGCGAGGACGGTCACTTCGACGGGCTTCATGGACGCAGTGTGGACGGCCCGTCTTCACGCCGTCCCTATTCCGTCTTCACGCCCGTGAAGACGGAGCCCTGCAGCTCGCCGAACGCGTCCCGCGCCCGCTCCAGGCACGCCGGCATCCGCTCGGCCGCGCGCCCCCACTCGCGCTTCGCGCGCAGGTACTCCTCACGCGCCTCGCCGGTCCAGCCGGCCAGCTCCGGCTCCACAGTGGACTCCAGCTCGGCGAGCAGGTCACCCAGCTCGCCGGTGATGGCGCCCATCCGGTCGAGCACCAGGTCGGCGAAGCGGACGTCCAGCTCGGGCCTGCTCATGGCCGCCGCGGCAGCGGCACCCGGCCGCCGGTCGTCTCGAGCAGCTGCGCGAGCCGCGAGAGGATCACGTCGAACTCCTGCTCCCAGTCGCTCATCGCCTGGCCGAACCGCACCGACGCCTCACCGCGCCAGGACGCCTGCACCAGCGCCATCTCGCTGGCGACGTCACGGAGGTGGGAGCCGGCTGCGTCGACGGCGTAGGCGAACCGGGCGGCCGCCCGCTTCATGTCCTCCGTCGGCTCGGCTGTGGCCATTTCGGGCTCCTCGAGGTCTCGGCGCCCCCGAGCGTCGCGCACGCCGCGGCCCGGCGGAACCCCGCCCGTGCGCCGTTGCCCGAATGTCCGCCATCCTTGCCTGCCGGTTCACGACGGCCGCGTATGCTCACGTCAGGCATCCGGCGCGTGACGGTTCGTCAGCGCACGAAGGGAGACCGATGTCGGCTGCGGACGGCTCCGCACCGAGACTCCAAATGCTCGGCCCGGTCAAGGCGTGGCAGGGTGAATCGGAGCTCGACCTCGGCTCCGCGCACCGTCGGACGGTTCTCGCGGTCCTCGCGATGAACCCGAACCGCACGGTTTCGCGCGAGGAGCTGATCGACGCCGTCTGGGGCGAGGCGCCGCCGCAGAGCGCCCAAGGATCCATCTACACCTACGTCTCCGGGCTGCGGCGCGCGCTCGAACCCGGCCGCGCCAAAGGCGAAGGCCCGCAGCTGCTCGCGTCGATCGGCTCCGGCTACTCGCTGCGCCTGGACGCCGGCGCGATCGACGTCCACCGCTTCGAAGCGCTGCGGGAACTGGCCCAGCGCAAGCAGTCCGCCGGCGATTTGCGCGGCGCGCGCGAGGTCCTCGACGAGGCACTCGACCTCTGGCACGGCGTCCCGCTCTCGGGCCTGCCCGGGCCGTTCGCCGCCGCCCAGCGCGCGCGGCTGGCCGAGGTGCGGCTCGCGACGATCGAGCGACGCGCGGAGATCGTGCTGGAGTCCGGCGGGCACGCCGAGCTCATCGCGGAACTGACCGCGCTGACCCGCGAGCACCCGTTCCGCGAGACGCTGCGCGGCCTGCTCATGCGCGCGCTGGCCCGCTCCGACCGGCGGACCGAGGCGATCGCCGTCTACACCGACGTCCGCGACCGGCTCGTCGAGTCCTCGGGCACCGAGCCCGGGCCCGCGTTGCGCCGGCTGCACGACGAGCTGCGAGACGAGCCGGCGCCGAAACCGCCGCCGCCCGTGCGCGTGCCGCGGTCGCCGGTCACGGCGATGCCCGAGCGCGCCGACGTCTTCGTCGGCCGGGAGGCGGAGCTGGCCCGGCTGCGCGAAGCCGTCGAGGACGTCGCCGCGGGTACCGGGCGCTCGCTGTGGCTGGAAGGCGAACCGGGCAGCGGCCGGACGGCGCTGCTGGCCGAACTGCTCGCCATGGCCCATGACCTCAAGCCCGCCTTCGCCGCGGCGGACGCGCTGGACCAGCGGTTCGCGCTGCGGCCGCTGCTGGACGCGCTGGGCGTGCACCCGCGGGCCACCGACGAGCGCCGCGCGAACCTGGCCGCCCGGCTCGGCGAGCGGTCCGGCGAGGACCCCGTCGACGGGCTGCTCGGGCTCGTGCGCGAGCTGTGCGCGGAGGCGCCGCTGGTGCTCGTCGTCGACGACCTGCACTGGGCGGACGACACCACCCTGCGCGTCTGGCGGTACCTCGGCCGCGAGACGCGGGAGCTGCCGCTGCTGCTGGTGGGCGCGTGCCGGCCGGTACCGCGACCGGCCGCGCTCGACGAGCTGCGAGCCGAGCTCGACAACGATGTCACGACCGTCGTCGCGCTGACGCCCCTGTCCGAAGCCGAGACCACCGAGCTGGCGACCGAACTGGTCGGCGCGCCACCCGGGCCCGGGCTGCGGACACTGGTCTCCTACGGGGCCGGAAACCCGCGCTACACCAGGGAAATCGTCGAGACGCTGCTGGCGCAGTCGATGATCGTGCTCGACGGGGTCCACGCGCACCTGGACGGCAACTCGCGCCAGACCATCCCGGCGCCGCTGGGGTCGCGGATCACGATGTACCTGAGCTTCCTCTCCAGCGGCACGCGGGA
This sequence comes from Amycolatopsis sp. NPDC098790, assembly GCF_044759945.1. Lineage (NCBI taxonomy): Bacteria > Bacillati > Actinomycetota > Actinomycetes > Pseudonocardiales > Pseudonocardiaceae > Amycolatopsis > Amycolatopsis sp. NPDC098790. The sequence goes on along the minus strand of NZ_JBIWAI010000001.1, from coordinate 2,390,518 downwards.
CACGCTGCGCTGGGCCGCGCTGCTGGGCGGCGAGTTCTCGCTGTCGGACATCGCCGTCGCGACCGAGCGGCCGCCGACGGCGCTGGTCGGCGCGGTCGACGAGGCGATCACGTCCGGGGTGCTCGTCGAGTCGGGCGACCGGCTGGCGTTCCGGCACCCGTTGCTGCGGCGCGTGCTCTACGAAAAGACGCCGGCGGCGATGCGGGTGGCGCTGCACCGGCAGCTGGCCGAGGCGTTCGCGGCCGCGCGCGCTCCCGCCGCCCGCGTCGCCGGGCAGCTCGCGGCCGCGCCCGCGCAGGTCGACCCGTGGGTGACGACGTGGCTGCTGGACAACATCGGCGCGGTCGCCACCGAGACCCCGCGCGTCGCCGTCGACCTGCTGCGCCACGCCGTCACGCAGGGCGCGCTGCCGCCGGACGCGCGGGAGACGCTGACCGCGACGCTCGCGCGGCTGCTGTTCTGGCTCGGCCGGGAGCCCGAAGCCGAAGCGCGCTCGGTCGTCGCGCGGACGTCCGACAGCCGTCGCGCGGCCGAGATGCGCTGGATCCTCGCGTACGTGTACTACCGCCGCGGTGACTTCGCCGAGGCGACGGCCGAGCTGAAGCGGACCCTCGACGACGCGGACGTCCCTCAGATGTGGCGCGGCCGGCACGAATCGCTGCTGGCCACGCTGGAGCGGCTCGGCGACGAGACGGTCCTGGCGCCGGCCGGGCTGCACCCGCTGGACGACGCGGCGCTGTCCGTGCCGACGCTCGACAGCCTCGACGAGGCCGCGGAGCCCCTGCAGGCCGCCCGCCGGATCGCGGCGACCCGCGCGGTGCCGGGCGAGATGCACCTGGCGGGCGCGGTCCACTACTACTGGCTGGGCCGCTGGCCCGAGGCCCTCGAAGAGCTGGACGCGGTGATCCGCGACGGCGCGGAGACGGCGTCGTACGTCCTGCGCAGTCCGGGTTCGGCGCTGCTGGTGCACGGCGTCGGCGCGTTGATCGCCGGTCACCGCGGCGAGGTGGCCGTGGCCCGGACGCACCTCGACACGGCCGGGCGCCGGCAGTGGCCGCCGGGGCTGGAGCCGGACGGCGGCGACTTCCTGCTGGCGGCCCGTGCGCTGCTGGCGGAGCAGGACGGCCGGCCCGAAGCGGCGCTGGCAGCGTTGCTGCCGCTGCTGGAGGAGAACTACCCGCCGGCCGCGCGTCACCAGTGGTTGCCGGACGTGGTCCGGTTGGCGCTCCGGCTGGGGGTGCCGGAGCGCGCGCAGGAAGCGGTGCGCTTGCTGTCGGTGGAGGGCGAGATCCCCCCGGCCCACGCGGCGGCGGCCGCGCACTGCCGCGGGCTGGTGAGTGGTGACCCGGAACCGGTGCTGACGGCAGCCTCGCACTACCGCGCGGCGGGCCGGGTGCTGAAGCAGGCGAAGGCGACCGAGGACGCGGCGATCCTGCTGGCGGAGTCGGGCTCGCTCACCGAGGCCAGGACGGCGTTCCGCGCGGCGCTGACGGCGTACACGGGGATGGGCGCGGTGTGGGACGTGCGGCGGGCGGAGAGCCGGATGCAGCCGTTCGGGATCCGGCGGGCTGGCGCGGTGCGCTCCCGCGCGGTCGCCGGCGAGTAAGGCCCGACCCGCACTCCACACGACATGAATGAGTCATTCACGTCGTGTGACGACATGAATGACTCATTCATGTCATCACGGCACCGGGCAACCCGATCGGGGGTTGCCACGTCAGTAAGCTCGCCGGAGTAGTTGTCCCTGGGGGATGGGGTCTGGGACGCGAGTCCCAGAGGGGACGGCACGACATGCCAGGGCAAGCGGACACCGATCTGCGCGTGGGCTTGCTGGGCCCCCTGCGGGCCTGGCGCGGGGCGGCCGAAATCGGCCTCGGCCCCGCCCGCCAGCGCGCGATCTTCGCCGTGCTCGCGATCAACGCCGGCCGGCCCGTCCCGCGCGCCGAACTGATCGCCGGTGTCTGGGGTGACTCCGCGCCCGCGAGCGTCGAGGGCAGCGTCCACACCTACGTTTCGGGCCTGCGACGTGCGCTCGAACCCGATCGGTCGCGGTGGTCGGCGGCCAGCGTCCTCGTCTCGGACCCCGCCGGGTACTCGCTGCTGCTCGGCGAGGACGCGCTCGACGCCGCCGTCTTCGAACGCCACCGCGACCAGGCCCAGCACCACCTGGACCGCGGTGATCCGCGGGCCGCCGTCACCGAGCTCGACGCCGCCCTCGCGCTCTGGCAAGGGGAAGCGCTCTCCGGCGTGCCCGGCGGGTTCGCCGAGCGGCACCGCGAATACCTCGCCGAGCTGCGGCTGAACACCCTCGAACGGCGCGCCCAGGCCCTGCTCGCCCTCGGCGGTCACCTCGACCTCGCGCCCGAGCTGGCCGTGCTGGCCGGCGAGCACCCGCTGCGGGAATCCCTGCGCGAGTCGCTCATGCTCGCCCTCTACCGCGGCGGACGGCCCGCCGACGCCCTCGACGTCTTCCGCGACGCCCGCGCCACCCTCGTCGGCGAGCTCGGCGTCGAACCCGGGCCCGCGCTGCAGCGGCTCCACCAGCGGATCCTCGCCCAGGACCCGGGCCTCGACGCGCCCGCGGCGCCGGTCGAGGTCACCGGGCACCGGCTCTTCGGCCGGGAAGCCGAGACGGCCCGGCTCGCCGAGCTCGTCGCCGACGTCCGGGCCGGGCGCGGCCGGGCCGTGTGGATCGAGGGCGAAGCCGGGATCGGCAAGTCCGAGCTGCTCACCAGCACCCTGCCCGACGGCCCCGGCTTCCAGCGCCTCTGGGCGGCCGCCGACGAGCTGAGCACCCGCTTCCCGCTGCAGGTGATGCTGGAGTGCCTGGCGATCGACGCGCATTCGGCCGACCCGCGGCGCGCGCGTCTCGCCAAAGAGCTCTCGGGCGACCCGGTGCGGCGCAGCTGGGGACCCGCCGACCCGGTGCTCGGTGCCGTCGACCGGCTGCTGGCCCTGGTCGACGAGCTGTGCGCGGACTCGCCGCAGGTGCTGGTCGTCGACGACCTGCAGTGGGCCGACGAGGCGTCCGTGCTGGTCTGGCACCGCCTGTGCGCGGCGACCCGGCAGCTGCCGCTGCTGCTGGTGGCCGCGACCCGGCCGGCGCCGGACCGCGCCGAGCTCGCCCAGCTGCGGCGCGGTGTCCAGGCCCGCGACGGCGTCGTGCTCGACCTGGCCCCGCTGAGCGGCGACGACGTCGGACGGCTGATCGAGGACCAGATCGGCGCGGCACCCGGTCCCGGGCTGCGCGAGCTGGCCGCCCGTGGCGCCGGAAACCCCTTGTACGTCAAGGAAATGGTCGACGTCCTGCTGCACGCCGGTGCGCTCGAGGTGAGCGGCGGCGCGGCCGACGTCGACGACCCGGCGGAGTTCGAGACGCCGAGTTCGCTGGTCGCCGCGGTCGACCGGCGGCTCGACTTCCTGCCCGCGCGCACGCAGGAAGTCCTGCGCTGGGGCGCGTTGCTGGGCATGGAGTTCGCCGTCGGGGACATCGCCGCGGTGCTCGGCACGCGGCCGTCGGACCTGCTGGAACCGCTCGAAGAGGCCGTCGCCGCGAACGTCCTGATCGACACCGGGACGCAGCTCGCGTTCCGGCATCCCCTGCTGCGCCAAGCCCTTTACGACCGGCTGCTCGCCGGGACGCGGGCCGCGCTGCACCGGCAGGCCGCGGAAGCGCTTGCCGGGATCGGCGCACCGGTCAAGCGCGTCGCCGAGCAGCTCGTCGCGGCACCGGCCACAGTGGACGACTGGGTGCTGGACTGGCTCGCCGCGCACCACGCGGCCGTGTCCAACCGGGCGCCGCTGATCGCCGTCGAGCTGCTGGAACGCGCGCTGGCCGCCGGCGCCGGGGACCGTCGCGAGGTCCTGCTCGTGGCACTGGTCAAGGTGCTGTTCCGGCTGGAACGCGCCCCGGAAACCCTGGCGCAGCAAGCACTCGAAGTCGCCACCGAGCCGGACGCCGCCGAGGAGATGCGGCACGTCCTGGCGGCGCTGCGGCACCGCCGTGGTGACACCGAAGGCGCGGTCGCGACGCTCGCCGCGTCCGTCGACGAACCGGCCGTGCCCGAGCTGTGGCGGGTCAAGCACCGGCAGCTGCTGGCGAACTTCCGGCGCGGTGACCTGTCCGATTTGGACACCGCGGAAAAGGCGGCGTACGAGACGAAGTCGTTCGCCGACGGCGACCGGTACCTGACCGCGCACGCGCTGCAGTCGTTGTGGCTGGTCGATTCGGTGCGTCGCGAGCACGACTCCGCGCTGGCGCACATCGACGCGGCGATCGAGGCCGTCGGCGACGAGCACGAGCTGGCCGACCTGCACCTCGACCTGCTCGACAACCGCGTCTTCACGCTGCAGAACCTCGACCGGCTCGCCGAGGCGGACGCGGCCCTGCGCGCGGCGGGCGACGTCGCGGCGCGGCACGCGATGCCGGTGGGGCTGCAGGTTTCCGTCGCGGTGCACCGGTACTGGGAAGGCCGCTGGGACGAGGCACTGGTCGAGCTGGACACGGTCACCGAGGACGGCCCGGCGATCACGTTCTACGGCCTGCGCGAGCCCGGCCCGGCGGCGCTGCTGCTGCACGGCGTCGCGGCCCTGATCGCCGGGCGCCGCGACGACCGCGCCCAGGCGGCAGCCCACCTCGACGCGGCGGAGGAGTACGCCCCGGCGACCGGCGCCGAGCGTGAGAGCTTCGACTTCCTGCTGGTGGCGGACGCCTTGGCGGCTGAGCAGCGCGGCGACCGGGTCCGCGCGATGGCGATCCTCGAGCCGATCCTGAACCCGACGTACGCGCAGATGATGCTGCGCCACCAATGGCTTCCGGCGTACGTCCGGCTGGCGATGGAGCAGGACGAAGTCGACCGGGCCCGCCGCGCACTGGCGGTGTGCGAGGAGGAGGCGGCGAAGGAGCGGCGTCCGGCTCGCGCCCACGCGGCGGCGTCGTGGTGCCGCGGGCTGATCGAGGAGGACCCGGCGGCGGTGCTGGCGACGGCGGAGCACTTCCGGGCCGTCGGCCGCCGCCCGGAACTGGCCACGGTGCTGGAGGACGCGGCGGTGCTGCTGGCCCGCGCGGGCCGGCTGGACGCGGCGCACGCGGCGTTCGAGGAGGCGGCGGAGCTGTACACGTCGCTGGGTGCCCGCTGGGACTTGCGCCGGGCGGAGACGCGCTTGCGACGGCTGGGCGTGCGCCGCGGAGCGCTGTTCTCGCCGATCCGGCCGGGACACGGGTGGGAGTCGCTGACGCCGATCGAGGTCCGGATCGCGAGCCTGGTCGCGGACGGGAAGTCCAATCCGGACATCGCGGCCGAGCTGTCGTTGCCGCGACGAACCGTGCAGGCGCACGTGGCCCGGTTGCTGGGGAAGCTGGAGACGCCGTCACGCTCGGGCGTCGCCGACGCCTTCCGGCAGCAGCGGCCCTAGCGCGTTCGCCTTGGCGACCCGGCCCAGGAAGCGGCCCGAGTCCTTCACCGTGCGGACCTGCGTCTCGAAGTCCACGTGCACGAGCCCGAACCGCTGCGAATACCCCATCGCCCACTCGAAGTTGTCCAGCAGCGACCACGCGAAGTACCCGCGCACGTCCGCGCCGGCTTCGATCGCCTTGTGGACCGCGCCCAAGTGCTCCATGAAGTAGTTCACCCGCGCCGCGTCGAACACGCGGCCGCCGACCACCTGGTCCACAAAGGACGCACCGTTCTCCGCCACCACCAACGGCAACCCGGACCGCGACGACAGCCACCCCAGCAAATCGGTGAACACCGCGGGCGCCTGCTCCCAGCCGAACGCCGTCAACGGCGGCCGGGCCGGCAGCACGTCCAGCCCGCGCAACCCCGGCAACGGGCAGTTGCCGTGCACCAACGGGTCGTCGAGCGGCGTGACCCGCGCCGGCGCGTAGTAGTTTACGCCCAGCCAGTCGATGGCCGCCGCGATCGTGTCCGTGTCGCCGTCGCGGACCGACGCCGCGAACCGGCCGCCGTGGTGCTCGACGTCCGCCACGACGTCGGCCGGGTAGCCGAGACCCAGCACCGGGTCCAGGAAGAACCGGTTGTGGATCCCGTCGAACTTCCGCGCGGCCTCGAGGTGCGCCGGCGAAGTACCGTCGGCGAGCGCGGGCGCGAAGTTCAGCGCCAGCGAGAACTCGTGGCCCGGCCGCGCCTGCGCGGTCAGCGCCCGCGTCGCCAGCCCGTGCGCCAGCAGGAGGTGGTGGGCCGCGACCAGCGCCGTGTCGTAGTCCTGGACGCCCGGCGCGTGCACCCCGCTGCCGTACCCCAGGAACGCCGCGCAGAACGGCTCGTTGATCGTCGTCCACTGGTCGACGCGGTCGCCCAGCGCGTCGTGCACGAAGGTGGCGTAGTCCGCGAACCGATACGCTGTATCGCGCGATGGCCAGCCACCGGCGTCCTCCAGAGCCTGCGGCAGGTCCCAGTGGTACAGCGTAAGAACCGGCGTGACGTTCCGGCCGAGCAGCTCGTCCACCAGCCGGTCGTAGAAGGCGAGCCCGGCAGGCGACGGCGTCCGCCCGTCCGGCATCACCCGCGGCCACGCCACCGAAAACCGGTACGCGTTCAGGCCGAGGTCCGCCACCAGGCCGATGTCCTCGGGGAAGCGGTGGTAGTGGTCGCAGGCGACCTCGCCGGACGCGCCGCCGGCGACGGCACCCGGGCGAGCCGCGAACGTGTCCCAGACGGACGGTCCGCGCCCGTCCGCGGTCACCGCCCCTTCGACCTGGTAGGACGCGGTCGCCGCGCCCCACAGGAAACCCGTCGGGAAGGTCATACCGGCGCCCCTCTCAGAATCCCCCGCACGATGTGGCGGCCCAGCAGCAGGAACAGCGCGATCACGGGCAGGACGCCCACGGTCGCGCCCGTCAGCATGAGCGCGTAGTCGGTGTAGTACCCACTCGCGAGCCGGGAAAGCGCGACCTGCACGGTCGGTGTCTCGTTCGGGTCGAGGACGACCAGCGGCCAGAAGTAGTCGTTCCAGGTGGCCATGAAGGTGAGCATCGCGAGCACCGCGGCCGCCGGGCGCAGCGACGGGACGGCCACGTGCCAGTACGTCCGCAGGATCGAGCAGCCGTCGACGGTCGCCGCGTCGACCAGTTCGGCGTCGATCGCGTTCTCGCACGCCTGCCGCATCCAGAACACGCTGAACGCGCTGAGCAGCCCCGGCACGATCACCGCCTCGAGCCGCCCGTACCAGCCCAGTTCGCCGACCACCAGGTACAGCGGGATGACACCGAGCTGCGCCGGCACCATCGCCGAGCCGACGACCAGCAGGAACAGCGTGTTGCGGCCGGGGAACCGCAGCCGCGCGAAGGCGAACCCGGCCAGGCTCGCGAGCACGACGTTGGACACCATCACCGTGCCCGCGACGATCAGCGAGTTGCCCAGCGCCAGCCAGAAGTCGACGGTGTCGAACACGCGGCGCACATTCTCGAAGAGGTGGCCGCCCGGCACCAGCAGCGGTGACGTCTCGCCGATCGCCGCGTTGTCCCTTGTGGACACCACGAACGACCAGTACAGCGGGAAGAGCGACGCGCCGAGCACGCCGATCAGCACGGCGTAGACCCAGCCGCCGGGGCGCCTCACGCCGCCCTCACGAACCGGCGCACCAGCCGGTAGTTGACCAGCGCGAACCCCGCGCAGACCACGAACAAGACCCACGTCAACGCGGCCGCGTAGCCGGCGTCGAAGTGCGTGAAGCCCTTCTCGTACAAGTACATCGCGAGCGTCTGGAACTGGCGGTCGTTGCCGCCGGTGCCGCCCGACCCGCCCGCGTCGAACAGCTGCGGCTCGGCGAACAGCTGCAAGCCGCTGACCGTGCCGGCGATGGCGGTGAAGGCGATCGCGGGCCGGATGCCCGGCACGGTGATGGACCAGAACGTCCGCCACCGGGAAGCGCCGTCCAGCGCCGCGGCCTCGTAGAGGTCGCCGGGGACGGCCTGCATCGCGGCCAGGTAGATCAGCGCGTTGTAGCCGGTCCAGCGCCAGAGCACCATCGACGCCACCGCGAAGTGCGACGTCCACCGCGTCGCCTGCCAGTTGACCGGCGCGATGCCGAACCAGCCGAGCACCTCGTTGACGACGCCGTAGTCGCGGCTGAACAGCTGCCCGAACACGAGCCCGATCGCCACGACGGACACGACGTTCGGCAGCAGGACGCCGGTGCGCCACCAGGTCGCGCCGCGCAGCGGGCGGTCGAGCAGCGCCGCGATGCCCAGGGCCAGCAGGAACTCCGGGACGGCGGCGAGCAGGAAGATGCCGACGGTGTTGGCGAGCGCGTTGTAGAAGTTCGGATCGCCGAGCAGCTCGCCGTAGTTCGCCAGGCCGCGGTAGCCCTGGTCGCCCTCCAGGAGGTTCCAGTCGTGCAGCGACACCCACGCCGTGTAGAGCAGCGGGAACGCGCCGAACACGAGGAACAGGACGAAGAAGGGCGCGACGAGCAGCAGCGGCGTCGCCTTGCGGTCGAAACGAGCGAACACGCGCGCTACTTCAAAGCGGCTTGGGCCTGCTGCACGGCTTCCGCCCAGGCCTGGTCGACACCGTCGGTCTTGTCTTCGATCCGCCCGAGCGCGCGGCCGAACTCGGGCCGGACGTCGGCGTCACGCAGGCCGCGGTAGTTGGGCCGCAGCTGATCGGCGGACGCGGCGAAGATCCGGCCGATCGGCGCGTCCCCGAAGTACGGGTCGGTGTGCGCGACGACCTGCGGGTCCGTGTACACCGACGGCTCGCTGGGCAGGATCCCGTCGGAGAGGAAGAGCTTCTTCTGCTGCTCCGGCGCGGTCAGCCACTTCGCGAGCTCGTACGCCTCCTTCGGGTGCGCGCTCTGCTTCGGCACGGTGAGGAACGAGCCGCCCTGGTTGCCGCTCTTGCCCGGCACGGTCGTGACGTCCCACTTGCCCTTGCCCGCGTCGCCGCCGGCTTCCTTGATCTGGCTGAGCATCCACGCCGGGCAGGCGACGGTCGCGAAGGAACCCTGCTTGATCGCGACGTTCCAGGCCTGCGTGAACGTCGTCGCGGCCGCTGTCTCCCCCTTCGCGGCGATGCCGCCGGAGAGGTAGAAAGCGTTGCGCACACTGGGGTTGCGGTCGCCGATGAACGAGTCGTCCTTCGCCGAGAAGTAGTTCTCCGGCGACTGGTTGAGCATCGCCGTGTAGACGGTCCCGGCGGAGTCGGCGAACTTCACGCCCGGCGTCTTCTCGGTGAAGCGCTGGGCGGTGGCCGCGTAGGCGTCCCAGTCCGGCATCAGCTTCGCGACCTCGTCGCGGTCGGTGGGCAGGCCCGCGGCCTGGAAGAGGTCCCGCCGGTAGCAGAGGGCGAGGCTGCCCATGTCGGTACCGAGGCCGAGGACGAACGAACCGTCGGTGCCCTGCGCCCACTTCCAGGGCGCCCACTGCTTTTCGAGCTCCCCCGCGCCGAAGGAGGCGAGGTCGGTGAACTTGTCCTTCGCCTTGCGGTACTGCGGGATGTACTGCTCTTCGATCGCGACGACGTCGGCCGCGCCACGGCCGGTCGCGAGCTGCGTCGCGAGGCCCTTGTGGTGGGTGTCGAAGTCGGTGACGCGGTTCTGCACCGTGATGTCCGGGTGCAGCTTCTGGTACTCGGCGATCAGGGGTGCGTAGCCGAATTCGCCGAAGGTGGCGATGGTGAGCTTCGTCGGGCCGCCGGCGTCACTCGGGCTGCACGCGGCGAGCGGGATCAACGCGGCGACCGCGACGGCGGTCCGGCGGGCGATCGTGCGCAACGGCCTTCCTCAGATCACACCGGCCCGCACGGCGTAGGCGACCGCGTGCGGCCGGTTGCGCAGGTTGAGCCGGTTGGTCATGGCGTAGATGACGTTCTTCACGGTCCGCTCGGAGTAGCAGAGCTTGCCCGCGATCTCCGCAGTGTCCCAGCCTTCGGCCATCAGGCGAAGCACATCCACCTCGCGCGGCGTCAGCGCCGCCCCGGAACCTTCGTTGGCCAGCGCCTCGACCTGGTCGCGCAACGGCGTCGTGCGGCCCCGCGCGGCGGCGAGCACGCTCGTGGTGAGCCGGTCGAGCGCGGTCCGCGGCAGCACGGCGGAGACGTGGCAGTCGGCCAGCAGGCTCAGGTGCCCGGGGTCGACGTGCCCGGCGACCAGCACGATCGCGGCGGGCGACTCGGCGGACGCGGCCCGCAGCGCGGCGATCACCTCGCGGTCGACCTGCCCGACGGCGAACACCAGCACGGCCGCCTCGCCACGCCGGGAGCGCGGCACGACCAGCAGCTCCGGCCGGGACTTCAGGTGGTTGATCAGCCCCGTGAGCGCGATCGGATCCGACGCCCACGCCGCCACCCGCACCTGGTCCATCGAACCCCTCCCCGCTGTCCGTGTCCTTGCGGCGCCAGTCTGCTGAGGCCGCCTTCACGAATTCTCTAACCTTCCTCACCCCCTTCTTCACATCGTGAAGCCGGGGCGTCGACTACGGTCGTGGGGCACGCAGACGTCTGAAGGGACCGATGAACCGCCGAAGTCTGGCCGCCGTGGGGGTGGCGTTGTCCTTGAGTTCCCTGGTCACCGGGTGCGGATCGGAGACCGTCGCCGGGTTGGCGATCCCGCGGTCGCCGGTTCCGCCACCGCCGTCTTCTTCACCGCCTTCACCGTCTTCACGGACCGCTCCGACGTCGAGCCTGGCCCGGCCCGGTGACTGCGCGTCGCTGGTGAACGGCCTCGACTTACGTCGTAAGGTGGCGCAGCTGGTCGTCGTGGGGGTGACCGGCGACAACCCGGGCGCCACGGTGTCGCTGGTGCGCGACAACCAGGTCGGCGGAATCTTCATCGGCGGTAACGCAACAGCGTTGTTGAAAGATCGTTCGCTGGACGCCGTCCAGGCCGCGGCGCAGCTGCCGGTGGCGGTGTCGGTCGACGAAGAAGGCGGCCGCGTCCAGCGCATCGACGACCTCGACGGCGACATCCCGTCGGCGCGCGTGATGGCCGCGACGAAGTCGCCCGCCGAGGTCCGCGCGCTGGCCGCCGACCGCGGCCGCCAGCTGCGCGCCCGCGGCGTGACGGTCGACTTCGCGCCGGACACCGACGTCACCGACGCCCCGGACGACGACGTCATCGGCGACCGCTCCTTCAGCCCCGACCCGAACCGCGTGAAGACGTACGCCGCCGCGTTCGCGGCGGGCCTGCGCGACGGCGGGGTCCAGCCGGTGCTCAAGCACTTCCCCGGCCACGGCCACGGCTCGGGCGACTCGCACAAGGGCACGGTCGTGACCCCGCCGCTCGCGCAGCTGCGGACGCTGGACCTGGTGCCGTACCGCGGGATCGCGGACTACGGCCCGGTTTCGGTGATGGTCGGCCACCTCGACGTACCCGACCTGACCGGCGGTGTCCCGGCCTCGATCTCGCCCGCGGCCTACAAGCTGCTGCGCACCGAGTTCGGCTTCACCGGTCTCGTCCTGACCGACGACCTCGGCGCGATGAAGGCGATCACCGCGCAGTACTCGCTGCCGGACGCCGTGCTGAAGGCGCTGCAGGCCGGCGCGGACGAGGCGCTGTGGTCGTCCGGCGGCCGGGTGAACGAGGTGCTGGACCGGCTGGTCAAGGCCGTCCAGTCCGGAGAACTGCCCGCGGCGCGTGTTCAGGAGTCGGTGACGCGCGTGTTGCGCAGCAAGGGCGCGTGCGGTTGATCGTCCCTAGACTCCTCGGCGCAACGCCACCAACCTGAGGAGCGGAATGGCAAACCTGGGCGGCACCTTCAGCCTCGGCGGGGAGGTCCCCGTGACCCGGATGGGGTACGGGGCCATGCAGCTGGCGGGCCCCGGTGTCTGGGGACCGCCGCGTGACCACGACACCGCGGTCGCCGTGCTGCGCGAAGCCGTCGAAAGCGGCGTCACCCACATCGACACCAGCGACTACTACGGGCCGCACACCGTGAACGCGGTGATCAGGGAGGCCCTCCACCCGTACCCCGAGCCGTTGACGATCGTGACGAAGGTCGGCGCGCGGCGGACGCCCGACAAGGCGTGGCCGCCCGCGTTGTCGGCCGACGAGCTGACCCAGGCCGTGCACGACAACCTCCGCAACCTCGGCGTCGACGCCATCGACGTGGTGAACCTGCGCCTGGGCAACGCCGCCGGCGACTACCCGGTGCGGATGTCGCTCGCCGAGCCGTTCGGCGTGCTCGCCGAGCTGCGGCAGCAGGGCCTGATCAAGCACCTCGGCGTCAGCCACGTCACCGCGGAGCAGCTCGACGAGGCGAAGGCGATCGCGCCCGTCGTCTGCGTGCAGAACCAGTACAACCTGGCGCACCGCGAGAACGACGACCTCGTCGACAAGTGCGCCGCCGAGGGCATCGCCTTCGTGCCGTACTTCCCGCTCGGCGGCTTCAGCCCGTTGCAGTCGGGGATCCTCGACGACTGCGCCGCTCGCCTGGACGTGACGCCGATGCAGGTCGCGCTGGCCTGGCTGCTGCAGCGGTCGCCGTCGATGCTGCTCATCCCGGGGACGTCGTCGCTCGAGCACCTGCGCGAGAACCTCGCCGCGGCTTCGCTCGAACTGCCGGCGGACGTCCTGGCCGACCTCGACCGGATCGGGGCCGCCTGATGGCCGAGTGGGGCGATCTGGTCGCGTACATCAGGCAGGAGTACCGGGTGGTGCGCGACGATCCGGACGAGATCCGCATCCGGCTGATCTTCGGCGACGAGCCCGACACCGAGCAGCGCGCGCAAATCATGGTGATCGCGCGGGAGATCCTCGACCAGCAGGAGGACTGGGTCCAGATCGCGACGCCGTTCGCCCGCCACGACGAGGTCGACCTCCTCGACGTGCTCACCGAGGTCGGGAACTCGACGGTCGTGGGCGGGCTCGCGGTGATGGGCGACCACCTCGTGCTGCGCCACTCGCTGCCGCTGATCCACCTGGACATCAACGAGTTCATCGACCCCTTGGAGCTGGTGGCCGGCGCGGCCGAGCTGCTGGAGCAGCAGTTCACCGGGCGCGACGACTACTGAGGGGGACAACGGCGATGGCAGCGGCCACGGTCAGTCCGGCGGCGACGCCGAACGCCGTGGCCGCTCTATCACCGATCAGGTCTCTATCGCCGATCAGGTAGAGGCCGCCGAGAAGGGCGACGCCGAGTGTTCCGCCCAGCTGCTGCACGGCGTTGAGCAGGCCCGCGGCCGAGCCCGTCTCGTGCGGCCGGACGCGGTCCAGTGCCGCGGTGAAGAACGGGACCGTGAACGTCCCCATGCCGAGCCCGCACACCGCGAGTGCGCCACCCATCCCTATCGGCGATAGAGCCGCAGTCCCGATCAGCGATAGAGCGAGCGTCCCTATCAGTGCTAGAGCCAGTCCGGCGAACATCACGCGCGCGCCGAACTTCGGCACCAGCCGGCTGCCGGCGAACCATGACGCCACCGCGAGCCCGGCCGAGAGCGGCAAGAGCGTCAGGCCGGCGGTGCGGACGTCGGCACCCTCGCCGAGCTGCAGCTGCATCGGGACGACCTGCATCAGCCCGGTCATCATCGCGAAGAACAGCAGCGACCCGGCGAGCGCCGACGGGAACCCGCGGTTGGCGAACAGGCTCGGCTCGACCAGCGGCGCGGACGTGCGGCGCTGCTGGAGCGCGAACACCGCGAGCACCGCGGCGCCGGCGGCCAGCAGCCACCAGCTGGTCCCGGCCGGGCTGATCAGCGGGTAGACGACGAGTCCGATCCCGGTGACGACCAGCAGCGTGCCGGCGAGGTCGAGCTTCGGGCGCGTCACGGCCTTGTCCTCGCGCAGGAACCGCGCGGCGAACAGGACCGCGAGCCCGAGCGGGACGTTCACCAGGAACACCGCGCGCCACGACAGCGCGTGCGTCAGGAGCCCGCCGAGCAGTGGTCCGGTGACCGCGGACAGGCCCATCACCGGCCCGATGGTGCCGAGGGCCTTCGCACGCTCGTCGCCGTCGAACAGCGCGCGGATGAGGCCGATGGTCTGCGGGATGACGAGCGCCGCGGCCGCGCCCTGCACCGCTCTAGCAGTGATAAGGAGGCCGGCGGCGGGCGCGGCCGCGCAGACCAGCGACGCGAGCACGAAGCCCGCCACGCCGAGCTTGAACACCCGGGCGCGGCCGAACACGTCCCCGAGCCGGCCGCCGGTGATCAGCAGGACCGCGAACGGCAGCGTGTACGCCGCGGAGAACCACGGGATGTCGGCGGCCGGGCCGGGCAGCTCGGCGTGGATGACCGGGCCGGCGACCTGGACGATCGTCGCGTCGAGCAGGTTCATGGCTTCGGCCGTGAGCAGCACGGCGAGCGCGGCCCAGCGGTACCGGTAGCGGGTCGTGGTCGGCAAGAGGTGCCCCTTTCGTTCGCCACCGACCTTGGCTTCTTCGTTGTCAGCGCTTCCACTTTCCGTGGCTAGCTTGCTGATTTGTTCCACGCGGTGCGCTTTGATGAGGGATATGACCACGGCACTGGACGACGTCGACCGCGCGCTGATCCACGCGTTGCACCTCGACGGGCGGGCGCCGTTCACCAAAATCGGCGAAGTGCTCGGCGTCTCGACGCAGACGGTGGCGCGCCGCTATCGCCGGCTCCGCGCAGAAGCATCGCTTCGCGTTGTCGGACTGCCAGACCCGCAACGCGCCGGGCAGGCCGAGTGGATGGTCCGGCTGACCGCGACGCCGAACACCGCGCGGGACGTCGCGCTCGCGCTGGCGCGGCGGGCCGACACGGCGTGGGTCAAGCTCGTCTCGGGCGGCACGGAGATCTGCGTGAACGTGCACACGCCGGCCGCGAGCGACCATTCGCTGCTGCTGCGGGACGTCCCGCGCTCCGCGAGCATCACGGCGGTGTCGGCGCACCAGTTGCTGCACCGCTACTTCGGCGGCCCGACGGCGTGGCTCGGCCGCGCGAACGCCCTCGACGACGCGCAGATCGCCGCGCTGACCCCGGTCGTCTCGGGCGGGGGCAAGCCGCTGACCGGCGACGACGACGCGCTGGTGGCGGCCCTGCAGCGCGACGGCCGGGCGAGCCTGGCCGAGCTGGCGACGGCCACCGGCTGGTCCGCGGCGACCGTCGCGCGCCGGCTGGCCGACCTCCAAGCGGGCGGCACGGTGTTCTTCGACCTGGAGGTCGACACCGCCGCGCTGGGCGCGACGACCCACGCGCTGCTGTGGATGTCGGTCGCGCCCGCGCACCTCGACGCCGTCGCCCGGCAGCTGGCCACGCACCCGGAACTGGCACTCGTCGCGGCGACGACCGGGCCGGCCAACCTGGTCGCGCACGCGCTCTGCCCGGACGCGGCCGGACTGCACCACTACCTGACGCGCCGGCTGGGGGCGCTCGACGCGGTCCACACCCTGGAGACGGCGCCGGTCCTGCGCACCATCAAGGCCGCCGCGTCCCGCTGACGCAACTTTCCCTATGAAAGCTCGGGCTGCGGAGCTTTCACGTGAAAGCTCCGCACCCTAGTGGTCGCTTTCACGTGAAAACTACGGTCAGCGCGCCCGCGGGATGCGGACGTGCGAGGCGGGTGCCAGCTCCAGGATCCGCTGCAGCCGGGCCCGCCCCAGCCGGTGGAGCATCTCCCCGAGCTCCTCCGACGCGATACTGCTCTCGAGGTCGAGCCGCGTCAGTTTGACGACGCGGTCGATCTCCCCGGCGGGAAGCCGCCCAGCGAACTCCCCGGCCAGCCACACCCCGACCTCGTTGACGACGTCGTCCGCCCGGTGGCTCCGTACGGTCATCGCTCTCGCTCTCCTCGTTTCGGATCGCCTTCGCCCTGGTCGAGGCCGGAAAATCCCGCCCCGACGCAGAACCGACGAGCCCGCCGCGGGGCCATGACGCGGTTTCGCGGAAATTCGTGGCAGAAAAGCTTTCCGTGTCCGGACCGGTGAGTATCGTGACCGCCCGCTTTCACTCACATGGGCTGTTCGCCGCCGCAAGTTGTCGGCCGATCGGGTGGAAAACGGCGGAAGGCCGCCGGTGCCGCGTACGGGCCAGGACTCTGGAGACGTCCGGTAGTGCGGGCGTTCCCTTGCGGAGCGCGGAAACGGAGACGCGATCCATGGCCCGGTACGACCGGACCGACCTCGGGGCGTACAGCCTGGGGTTGCTCGAGGCCGCCGACGCGGCCCGGGTCGAGCGGCACCTCGCCGCGTGCCAGGACTGCCGCCAGGAGGTCCGGGAGTTCGAAGCCGTCCGTTCGATGCTCGACCACCTCGGCCGCGCGAAGTCCACATAGGACTCGATCATGGACGGCGTTCGGTGATAGCGCGGCCGACACCGGACGCCGAGCGAACCCGCCGAAGCAGCGGCGTTCGGCGATGACCCAGCCGGCGCAGTCCAGCCGAGCGAGCCCGCCGGGGCGGCGGCCGTTCGGCGATGCCAGCTGGTGCCGAATCGCCGCGCGAACCCCTGGGGCGGTAGCCGTTCGGCGATGCCAGCGGATGCCAGATCGCCGAGCGAACCCCTAGGGCGGCGGCCGTTCGGCGATGCCAGCTGGAGCCGGATCGCCGAGCGAACCCCTGGGGCGATAGCCGTTCGGCGACAACCAGGCTGGCGCTGGCCAGCCAAGCGAACCCGCCGAAGCAACCGCCCTACGACGACAGCTCAGCCAGCCAAGCGAACCCGCCGAAGCAACCTCCGTCCGGCGATAGCCCGGTCGGCCGAACGATCCCCGCCGGGCGGCGGCCCGTCCCCCGCAACTCGGCCGAACCCCGGCCGGCGCGGTACCTGCGGCCGCCCAAAACACCCACCACGGCGCCGTCCCCACCGGCTGAGCGCACCCGCCGACGCGGCCCCAACCCGGCGTTCAGAAACCCCTCCACAACCGGTTCAACTCCGGAGTCGTTCGCGCACACCCGTTGCCCGACCCGCCAGAATCCTTGACTGGACTAGACCAATCTGTTCTAGTGACCGGTGTCACCCTCGTCTCGGCCGGATGAGCACACCCCCCTCCGACACCGGGCGCCCCCGCGTCCGGACTCCGTCGTGGCCGAAGGAGTGAGCCAGTCTTGAGAAGACGTCTTGCCGCGATCCTCTCCGCTTTCGCCGCCGTCGCCGGGCTCGTGTTCGGCGTGCCCGCCGCCACCGGCCAGGCCCCGCAAGCCGCGGCCGCCGCCTGCAGCGCGCCCAACTGGGTCGCCGGGCAGTGGTACGACGTGGGCGCGGTCGTCAAGTACACCAACGGCGGCTACTACCGCGCCAAGAACGCCAACCCGGGCTACGACCCGATCATCAGCACCTGGTACTGGGAGCCCTACAGCTGCGACGGCGGCGGTGGAACCACCTGCAGCTACCCGAACTGGGTGGCCGGCCAGTGGTACGACGTCGGCGCGGTCGTCAAGTACACCAACGGCGGCTACTACCGCGCCAAGAACGCCAACCCGGGCTACGACCCCGTCATCAGCACCTGGTACTGGGAGCCCTTCACCTGCGGCGGCGGCACGGACCCCGGCAACCCGGGCAACCCCGGCGCGTTCGTCGTCAGCGAAGCGCAGTTCAACCAGATCTTCCCCGGCCGCAACTCCTTCTACACCTACAGCGGCCTGACCGCGGCCCTGTCGGCCTACCCCGGCTTCGCGAACACCGGAAGCGACACGGTCAAGAAGCAGGAAGCCGCCGCGTTCCTCGCGAACGTCAACCACGAGACCGGCGGGCTCGTCTACATCGTCGAGCAGAACACGGCCAACTACCCGCACTACTGCGACTACGGCCAGCCCTACGGCTGCCCCGCCGGCCAGGCCGCCTACTACGGCCGCGGCCCGATCCAGCTGAGCTGGAACTTCAACTACAAGGCCGCCGGCGACGCCCTCGGCATCGACCTGCTCGGCAACCCCTGGCAGGTCGAGCAGAACGCGGCCGTCGCGTGGAAGACCGGTCTCTGGTACTGGAACACCCAGAGCGGCCCCGGCACGATGACCCCGCACAACGCCATGGTCAACGGCCGCGGCTTCGGCGAGACCATCCGCAGCATCAACGGCTCGATCGAGTGCAACGGCGGCAACCCCGCCCAGGTGCAGAGCCGCGTCGACAAGTACCGCCAGATCACGTCGATCCTCGGCGTCGACCCCGGCGCCAACCTCTACTGCTGACCTGACGCGAGCGGCTCACCCGTCCAGCGGGTGAGCCGCTCGTGCAGCAGAGCGGCCACCGCCGCGCGGTGGTCGTCGACGTAGAAGTGCCCGCCCGGGAACGACTTCAGCTCGAATCCGCCGGTCGTGTGCACCGCCCACTGCCGGGCTTCGGCCTCCGTCACCTTGGGGTCGCGGTCGCCGACGAGCGCGACGACCGGGCAGCTCACGTCGGGGCCGGGCCGGTAGCGGTAGGTCTCCGCGGCCCGGTAGTCGTTGCGCAGCACCGGCAGCACCAGGCGGACCAGCTCGGGGTGCTCCAGCACGCGCGTGTCGGTGCCGCCCAGCCGCCGGACTTCGGCGAGCAGCGCGTCGTCTCCCCCCTCGTGGACCCGCGCCGCCCGGGGTGCCGACGGGGCCCGGCGCGCGGACACGACCAAGCCGCGCACCCGGGGTCCGAGCCGGCGTGCGACCTCGAACGCCAGGCTCGCGCCCATGCTGTGCCCGAAGAACACCACCGGCCCGGCGACCTCGGCGGCGAGCACGCCGGCCAGCCGGTCGACGAGCACGAGCAGGTCGTCCACCAGGGGTTCGGCGTGGCGGTCCTGCCGGCCCGGGTACTGCACGGCCAGCACGTCGGCCGCGGGGGCCAGCGCCGCCGAAACCGCGTGGAAGCTGCTCGCCGACCCGCCGGCGTGCGGGAACAGCACGAGCCGCGGCGCGCCGGGCGCCGCCGGGTGGAAGCGCCGCAGCCACGGTTGCGAATCCGTCATGCCGCGAATGTCGCAGGCCGGTCGGGGCCGGCGCGACGCCGATCGTGCGGAAAGCCGGGCGGGCCCGGGGTGCAGACCGGGCCCGCCCGTTCCCTCCCTCCTCAGCGGGTCACCCGGCCCGCCACAGCGCGGGGACGGCCGGGGGTTCCCAGCCCGGCTGGGCGGTGTGCCCCTGCAGGCACACGTAACCCTGGCCGCCGTAGGTGACGCGGGCGCCGGCGGCGTAGCTGGTGCCCGCCGCCCAGGTGGTGCCCCCGGGCGGGGTGGAGGTCGGCGGGTTCGACGTCGGCGGGTTCGACGTCGACGTCGGCGTCTGCGGGACGTTCAGCACGAAGTCGAAGGCGCCTTCCTTCGCGGAGCCGTTGTCCCGCACGGTCATCAGCAGCCGCGCGTCGAAGATCGTGTCGGTGTTGTTGCGCGGCTCGTTCGGGAAGTAGAGCTGCGTGGTCAGGATCGGCCGGCCCGGCGCCTGGACCTTGACGTGGATGTGCCGGGTGCGGCCGGGGTAGAGGCCGGGCACGATCGTCGAGAGCCGGAACGCGCCCTGGGCGTCGGTGTACTGGTGACCGCGGAAGGTGTAGCCGGTGTTGTCGTACGCGCCGTTGACGTCGGCCTGCCAGAAGTCCAGCAGCGCGCGATTGATCGGCAGGCAGGCGCGTCCGAAGACGTAACCTGACACTGTAAGGCGAGTGCCCGGGGTGCCCGGCGTGACCAGGTCGGTCCGTTCCGGCGAGTTCGGCTTGAAGTAGGGGCCTTCGGTCTGCTCGACGGTCGGCTCGTCGCCGTCGTGGCACGCCGGGGTCAGTTCCGGGACCTGGCCGCCGGCGACGGTGGTGCGGGCGAGCGCGGGGCCGCCGATCAGCGCGACCGGCGCGGCGACGCCCGCCGCCAGCGCGGCGCGCAGCACCGTCTTGCGGCTGAGCTTGCTGTCTTCGTCCATGCCTGCTCCTCGTGGGGGCGTCGGGGGATCCCCTCGAACGTAGGCAGCGCACCGGGTACGCGACGATGGACTGGACCGGTCAGTCGTGGTGATTTCCCGCGTCACGGCGGAAGTCGCCGGGGCTGAGCCCGGTCTCGCGGCGGAAGAACCGGCAGAAGTACGCCGGGTCGGCGAACCCGACACGGCTCGCGACCTGCCGCACGGTGAGGTCCGTGCGGAGCAGGAACCGCTGCGCCTCCCGGGTCCGCGCCTCGCGCAGGAGCTGCGCGGCGGTCCGTCCGGTCGCCGCCTTCACGGCCTCGGTGAGGTGCCCGGGCGTGACGCCGATGCGTTCGGCGTGCGCGGCCACCGACCACAGCCCGAGGTCGGGCCGGCCGGCGAGCCGGGTGAACTCCGCGGCCACCGCGCCGGCGGGTTTCGGCGCGGACGTCCCCGCGAACCGCCCGGCGCGCGCGACCAGGACGTGCAGCAGCGCCCGCAGCACCGACTCCTCACCGTGGCGGTGTTCCTCCACCAGATCGGCGATCAGGCGCGTGACGACGGCGTCGGCGTGCTCGTCCAGCCGCGGCCACGGCTGTTCGCTCAGCCGCCGCAGCAGGTCGCGGTCGGCCGGGTGGTCGAGGAGGAAGTCGTCGGTGAACACGACGACGTGACCGGTCAGGCCGCGCACGCCGGCCCACTGGTGCACCTGCCCGGGCGCGATGACGCCCAGGTGCGGCGGCCGCAGCGGCCGGCGCGCGAGGTCGACGACGTGCGCGCCGGTGCCGCCGGTGACGTGGACGAGCTCGTGGAAGGTGTGCCGGTGCGGGAACTCCGCGCGCGACAGCGGCCCGATCTCGTCGAACGTGCCGATCGCGAACGGCGGCGCGTGCGGGGCGGGCACCTCCAGCCGGTGCATCGGGAGCTCCCCCGCCCGCGGGGCCGGGCAGGGCGTGCCGGGCGGAACGGTCGTCCCACGCATGCCGAAAAGTCTAGACCAATTACCAGGCGATTCGCCCGGTTTGCCCCGATGATCGCAATCCGATGGTCGGTATCCGGACACGAAAACGGGGCCGGTCCACAGTGGACCGGCCCCGTTTCGGTGCTTGGCGCTTACGCGCGGCTGCGCCGGCGGTTCACCAGCAGCATCAGCGCGCCGCCGCCGAGCAGCAGCCCGCCGACGGTGAACGGAACCGCGGCGTCGACACCGGTGTTGGCCAGGTCGCCGCCCCCGCCGTTCGAGCCGGCCGGGGTGCTCGGCGCGGTGGTCGGGGCGCCGGCTTCGGTCCAGCTGGCGGCCGCGTTCGCGGTCACCTCGGTCTTCTCCGAGTCGGCGACGATCAGCGACTGCGCCGGCTGCTTGGCGTAGTTCTCGGCGACGAACAGGCGGCCGGTGTCCAGCTCGCCGGTGGCCTTGAGCGTGAAGCCGCCCTTGCCCGCCTTGGTGCCCGCCGGGACGTCGACGTACAGCTTGCTGCCGTCCTTGACGTCGGAGTTCTTCAGCTCCTTGCCGTCGGCGTCGGTGATCTTGACGCCCTCGGGCAGCTGGCTGGTCAGCGAGGTGATGTCCCCGCTGGTGGCGACGCTGAACGGGCCGATCTTGCCGCCGGCGGTGCCTTCGGTCTTGTCCGCGGCGATGTTCAGGGTCGGCTTCGGCTGCTCGCCGATGCCCTTGTTCAGGTCACCGGTCAGGTAGTCGTACAGCGCGAGGGTGTCGGCCGCCGACTCCGGGCGCTTCGGGTCCTTCGGGTCGTCCTCGGCCAGCGGGTGGTTGCGGTCGATGTTCCGGCCGTCGCTGAAGTGCCACACGGCCGCCTGGGTCGCGCCGATCGCCTCGAACTCGGAGATGCCGTCGTGCACCTTGACGTCCTGCTTCGCCAGCGCGGCGGCGAGGCCGTCGCGGCTGACGCCCGGGTAGCCGTGGTGCAGCACCCAGTTGATCTTGTCGCTGTTGGTCTGGAACGGGCCCGGCACCGGGTACTTGTTCCACGGGCGCTCGATCATGTCGACGTCGGTGCGCAGGCCGACGGTGATCTGCACGCAGTAGAGCTTCAGCGTGCTGCCGTTGGCCAGCTTCATGTCGAAAAGCACCGTGGTCTGATCGCCGGCGTTGTCGAACTTGATCCGGTAGCCGATGGCACCCTGGGCGTTGCCCTGCTTGTCCGAAACGACGCGGCCGTGAGCGGCACCGTCGTCGGCGAGGGCGGCCGGCGAGCTGATCATGACGGCGGCGGCCGCGGCGACAGCCGCGATCCCGCCGCGCACGAGAGTGGACCTGACCTGCATAAATCTCCTATCCGAGCCCGAACCGCGACAGAGCGGCCGCGTACCCCCGCAGACGGCCACTGATTCGGGTGAGCGATCACCCGGTCAAGCGAAACCGGAGCCTACACGGACCTCACACGCGCTACGCAGGGTGTCCCGGTTATCTCGAATGGGGTGGAGAATTGCCCAAAACGGTCGTCGGAAATGAACTTTCAGGCAACAGCGGGTCGTAACCCGGCGGCCATTCGCCCGATGACCGCCGCGTACTCCGCCTTCAGCCGCGGTTTGTCCACATCGGACGCCTCGGCCAGCGCCATCCCGGCCGTGCCGAGCATGCCGAACACCAGCCGGGTCGTGGTCTCCAGCGGCTGGTCGTCGATGTCACCGCCGTCGACCAGGGCCTTGATCAGCTGTTCCACGAGCCCGTAGGCGTACTGCTCCTCGGCCGCGTGCCAGCGCACCCAGCCGAGCGCGAGCGGCGCCTCCTGCCAGACGAGCTTGCCGTACACGGGGTCGCAGCAGCGGTCGAGGAAGACGTCGAGGGCCGCGAAGGCCGCCGCCCAGGGGTCCGCCGCTTGTGCCGCCGCGTTCGCGGACAGTTCCATCGCGCCGGTCTCGAGCTGCTCGAAAACGGCCTCGAACAACGCGGTCTTGCTGGCGAAGTGGTGGTAGATCGCGCCGCGCGTGGCCTGGATGTCGGCGGCGATGTCTTCCAGGGCCGTGCCGGCGAAGCCGTCTTCGGCGAACCGGCGGGTGGCCGCGGCCAGCAGAGCGGCCCGGGTGGCCTCGGAGTACTGCTCCCGCCGGCTCTTGACAGTCGACATGCGCAAAGCATAGGACATACACTGTGTATGTCACCGACGCGGTGTAGGTACGGGGGTCACGCCATGACGAACACCGACGAGCTGCTCTTCAACCCGTTCGCGCCCGGGTTCTTCGAGAACCCGTACGAGCAGTACCAGCTGCTGCGCGACGAAGACCCGGTGCAGGACCACCCGCTGGGGTTCTGGTTCGTCTCGCGCTACGAAGACGTCTCGGCGCTGCTGCGGGCGGGGTTGTCGGTGGACGTCGCCAACCTGGCGGAATCCCCGTTCGAGTTCTTCGCCGCCGACGAGGACGCGGGCGCGCTCAACCGGTCGATGCTCGACCGCGACCCGCCCGACCACACGCGCCTGCGGTCCCTGGTGACGAAGGTGTTCACCCGCCGCGCGATCGCGGCCCTGGAACCGAAGATCATCGGCCTGGTGGACGCGGCGCTGGACCGCATGGCCGAGAAGGGGACCTGCGACCTGGTCGAGGAGCTGGCGTTCCCGCTCCCGTTCGCGGTGATCTCCGAAATGCTGGGCATGCCCCCGACCGACCATTCCCGCATCCGCGAGCTGAGCGGCACGCTGGTCCGTTCGTTGGAGATAGTCGCGGACGAGGAGACGGCCCGAGCGATCGCGGCGGCGGACGCGGAGCTGACGGCGATCACCCGCGAAGTGATCGCCTGGAAGCGCGCCAACCCGGCCGAGGACCTGCTGACGGCGCTGATCGCGGCGGAACACGACGGCCAGGTCCTGGACGGCGACGAGCTGGTGGCCCAGGTGGTGCTGCTGTACGTGGCGGGCCACGAAACAACGGTCAACCTGATCGCGAACGGCGTCAACGCGTTGCTGCGGAACCCCGCCCAGCTGACGTTGCTGCGTTCCCGGCCGGACCTGGCGGCGAACGCGGTGGAGGAGTTCCTGCGGTTCGATTCCCCGGTCCAGCAGACGCGCCGGATCACGACGTCGCCGTACACGGTGGCGGGCCGCGAGATCCCGGCGGGGACATTCGTGTTGGCGTGCTTGGGCTCGGCGAACCGCGACGAGAGGTTCTTCGGCCCGGACGCATCGGAGTTGCGGCTGGACCGCCCGGAAGCGCGCCACCAGGTGTCGTTCGGCGCGGGGCCGCACCACTGCCTGGGCGCGGCGTTGGCGCGGTTGGAGGGCCAGGTCGCGGTGAGCCGGTTGGTGCAGCGGTTCCCTGAGCTGGGCTTCGCGGGCGAGCTGGAGTGGAACGGTCGGATCAACTTGCGCGGGCCGTCGAAGTTCCCGGTGACGGTGCACGCGACGGCGTAGCCGGGTCCTGGTCAGCCCGGCGGGTTCCGCAGCTCGTCGCGCACCCGAGCTTCGCCGACGTCCGAGCCGAGCAGCCGGCTGTGGTAACCGTCTGCCCGGCGCCATTCCCGCTCCGCCCAGCCCAATCGGCCGGCGGCGCTCGAGCCGGGCCCGTCCCGCAGGCGGTGGCCGCGAACCACGACGGAACGGTCAGGCGCCGAGGTGGCTGTAAAGCCGGCTGGCCAGGGACGCGGCGAGCTGGTTCAACGCGCCCAGCGGGTTCAGCTGCGCGAACTGCCCGAGCAGCTCCGCCGCCGCGTAGGCCTCCGCCTCCGACAGCAGGGCCACACACCGTTCCCGGCGGCCGCGCTCCAGCACCCGGCTCAGCGCTTCGGCGTATTCGCCCAGGTCTTGCACCTCGACGAGGCCGTATCGCTCACCCAGCGGATCCTGCACGCCCTCGTCGCTCATCATCGTGCGCCCCTTTCCCTCGCCGCTTCCGACGCGCCGGAGAAAATCTAAGGTGGCCGGAGTAGACATACGACGGCGGGTGTGTGTAGTGTTCTGTTCGTACCGAGAGAGACAACGTCAAGCAGGCGCGGGAGAGGACGTAACTGCCCGCGAGGTGAGACAAGGCGGTCAGGCAGCGCGGAGCCGATCAAGGAACAAGGTTCCGGCTGGTGACCGGGAGCAGTACTCCAGGACCGGGTGGTGCAGAGGTTCGGCCACGTAGTACCGGTCCGGAGCGGAAGTTGGCAGTGCAGAAGCAGGACCGGTCAGGTGGCCGGGGCCGATCGGTGAACAGGGCTCCGGGCAGTGACCAGCGGCGTCAGCGTGCTGGGACCGATCAGTGGAAGGGTTCCCGTCGGTGACGTCCGCAGCAAGTGCACTACCTGTAGTCGAAGTAGCAGTACCCAGCAAGTGGAAAACACAGGAAAGAAGGGAAGGGAACCATCATTGGATCGCCCGCAGCGGCTGTGTAGCGCCGCGCGGGTGCCGCAGTCCCATCGAGTTCGGAGGTGGTGCTCGGTCACGAATGAGCGATCCCCGCGGAACCCGGCTTTCGGCCGGACGCGGGTGCAGGACGCCGGCGGTCGCGCCGGTTGACAATGGTGTAACCCAACCTTTGAGGACCCCGGGTGCCGTGTACGGCACCCGGGGTCCTTTGACGCGGAGGTGGAATGATTCCTGATCAAGACGGACCGGCCACGCCCAGCGGGGCCGGCAAGTTCGACGACGAGCACTACCCCGGCTACACCATGGGCCGGGCCGCGGACATGCTCGGCACGACGCAAGGCTTCCTGCGCAGCCTCGACGAAGCCGGGCTGATCACGCCGCAACGCTCCGCCGGCGGGCACCGCCGCTACTCCCGGCACCAGCTGCGCCTGGCCGCCCGCGTGCGCGAGCTCGTTGACCAGGGCACCGCCATCGACGCCGCCTGCCGCATCGTCACCCTCGAAGACCAGCTCCACGAAGCCCAGCGCCTCAACCAATCCCAGCGCCTCGACACCGTCGACTGACTCCGCCAAGCCGCCTGAAAACCGACGCCGTCCGACCCGCGACCGACGACACCCGTGGTCACGGGCCGAGGCGGGCCGGCTTTTGGCCGGCTTCGCGCAAGAGGTGGTACGTGGCCTCGATGACCAGCGTGTGGTGCCCCCGACGGGACTCGAACCCGCACTGAATCGATTTTAAGTCGACTGCCTCTGCCGATTGGGCTACGGGGGCACCGCACACTCTAGGCGACCTCCGCCGACCTGAACGCGCAGGACTACGCCGCCGCGTTCGACACCGCCGTCATCAGGCCGGCCACCACCGGGTCTACTGTGGACTCAGTTCAGCGTCCAGGACTGGTTCGCAGCCCCCGTGCAGGTCCAGATCTGCAGCGGTGTTCCGTCCGCCGAACTCGGGCCTGTCGCGTCCAGGCACTTGCCCGATGCCGGGTTCAGCAGCTGGTTTCCGCTGTGCGTCCACTGCTGGGCGCCCGTTCCGTTGCAGTCGTACAGCTGCACCTTCGTCCCGTTCGCCGTGCCCGCCGCGTTCACGTCCAGGCACTTGCCCAGTGCCCTCAACGTGCCCGAAGCCGAACTCCACTGCTGGGCGTTCGTCCCGTTGCACGTGTACAGGTCCACCGTCGTGCCGTTCGCCGATGATGCTCCCGCCACGTCCACGCACTTGCCGCCGTAGCCCGTGATCGTTCCGCCGGACGAAGGCGGTGGGGTGGTCGTGCCGCCTGTGATCGCGTTGAAGATCCTCGAGTACGCGTAACCCGTCGCGCGGTCGTAGTCCTGGAGTTCCCAGAACGACAGCTCCGCCACGCCGTTCTGCGCCGCGAACGTCTCCAACTGCTGGGCGTCCGATTGGCTGAACTGGGCGCCGTCGTCGTTGCGGCCCGCGATCGGCGTCAGGCCCATCATCGCGTACGCCGCCGAGGTCGAGATGCCGTACAGGCTCGCCAGCTGCGATGCCGATGCCCGGGCCGCCGACAGGGCGTCGCCCAGGACCGGCTGGCCGTCGTAGAAGTCCATCACCATCAGGTTGACCACGCTGACCTTGACGCCCTTGTTCTTCGCGTCGCGCAGGAGGTCGAGCTCGTTGCCCGGAATACCCGTCGGGTCGACCGCCAGCGTGTAGTCGACCTGGACCGCCGGGTTCTGCTGCTGCAGCGCCGCCAGTGCCGAGTTGCGGCGCTGGTTGGACGCCGTGTCGTTCAGGACGCCGCCCTCGATGTCGAAGTCGAGGCGGGGTGTGCCGTACGTGTTCACGACGTTGGCGTACGCCGCGGTCAGGCTCGCCGTGTTCGTGCACGTCTGGGCCAGTTCACCGCCCTCCGCGCCGCCGAACGACGGGATCACGTTGCCGCCCGCCGCCTGCAGGGCGCTGATCTGCGTCTTGAACGAGCCGACGCCGGTGCCGTTCGCCTCCCAGACCGGCGTGCAGCCGGACTGCGGGGTGAGGAACGCCAGCGTGTAGAACTTCGTGCCGGTCGCGTTCATGTCGGCGGCCATCTGGCCGGCGTCGGCGTCGCTGATCTGCAGGTACGGCGCCGCGTAGTGGGCGGGGAAAGCGCCACCCGCCGCGGCGGCGGTGGACGGGGTCAGCGCAAGCGCGGCGACGACGGGCAACGCCGCCACGAGTGCTGCTTTGGTACGGGAAAAGGACATGGCAGAGCTCCAAGGGGGACCGTGGGGAGAGGAGCCGGAGCGGACTTATTCCGCGTTGTGAAGAAAGGGTTTACCCGCTCACCGGCCCAGTTGTCCAGACCATGTCGCTCACCGGCACACAGCCGGTCATTTCCCTGCAATAGCCCCGAAAACGACGAAAACCCCCAGCCACTAGGGGGCCGGGGGCTTTCGAAAAAGAACGTCAGGACTTCGAGACGCGCGCGAACTCGTCCTTCGGGTTGTTGATCTGGCCCAGCGAGATCACCTCACGCCGGAACAGCCCGCCCAGGATCCAGTCGAACAGGATGCGGATCTTGCGGTTCCACGTCGGCATCGCCTTGAGGTGGTACGCGCGGTGGAAGAGCCACGCCGGGAAGCCCTTGATCTTCAGGTTCAGCGCGTCCGCGACGCCCTTGTGCAGGCCGAGGCTGGCCACCGCGCCGAGGTTCTTGTGGTAGTAGTCCTTCGGCTTGCCGCCGCGCAGGACCTTGATGATGTTCTTCGCCAGCAGCGTCGCCTGGCGGACCGCGTGCTGCGCGTTCGGCGGGCAGGTCGCCGTCGGGTCCTCTTCCGTGCGCGAGAGGTCCGGGATCGCCGCGTTGTCGCCCGCGGTCCACACCTCCGGGTGCCCCACGACCTGCATCGCCGCGGTCGCCTCGAGGCGGCCGCGCTTGTCCAGCGGCAGGTCCGAGTTGGCCAGCACCGGGTTGGCCTTCACGCCGGCCGTCCAGATCAGCGTGTCGGTGTCGAACTCCGTGCCGTCCGAAAGCACGACGTGGCCGTTCTCGAACGACTTCGCCGCCGTCGACAGGTACACCTCGATGCCGCGCTTCTCCAGCTGCTCGACCGTGTACACACCGAGGGTCTCGCGGACCTCGGGCAGGATCCGCCCGGCGGCCTCGACGAGCACCCAGCGGACGTCGGACACCTTGATGTTCGGGTAGTAGTTCTCCACCGCGAACCGGGTCATGTCCTCGAGCTCGGCCAGCGCCTCGATGCCGGCGAACCCGCCGCCGACGACGGTGAACGTCAGCAGGCGCTTGCGCAGCTCGGGGTCGAGCGTGCTGGCCGCCTCGTCGAGCTTGGTCATGATGTGGTTGCGCAGGTAGATGGCCTCGCCGATGGTCTTGAAGGCGATGCCCTCCTCGACCAGGCCCGGGATCGGGAGGATGCGCGCGACGGCGCCGAGCGCGACGACCAGGACGTCGTAGCCCAGCTGCTCGATGTGGCCGTCGGCGGCCTCGACCGTGACGGACTTCTTGTCGTTCTCGATCTTGGTGACGCGCGCGGTCAGCACGTGGCAGCGCTTCAGCACCCGCCGCAGCGGCACGACCACGTGCCGGGGCTCGATCGCGCCGGCCGCGGCCTCCGGGAGGAACGGCGCGTAGGTCATGTGGGGCTGCGGGTCAACGACGGTCACGGAGGCCTCGTTGGCCCGGAGCATCTTCTGGAGGCCGTACGCCGTGTAGAGCCCGACGTACCCACCACCGAGGACGAGGATCCGAGTCGGTTCCGACTTCGACTTCGCAGCAGCCATGTCCTCATGGTGACACCTTCGCGGGCGCCTCGCTCGGGGACCCCATCTCGCTGTGACCAGCGTCGCTGCGGTTTCCGTAACGATTCAGTCGTCCCCCGTCACCGAGGTCGCGGCACGGAAGACGTCCGCCACCATGGCGTGGGTCACGCGGTGAGTCTGGACATTGCGCGGCGAGACGTGGTAACAGCCGAAAACACGCAGGTCGCCCAGCTCCAGAACCGCGCCGTGGGCGAACGCCGGACGCGGCTGCGGCACCGGCCAACCGGCCGCGGCGAGCACGGGCAGTAACGCCTGCCAGCCGAACGCCCCGAGCACCACGATCGAGCGCAGTGTCGGACGTAACAGCGTGAGCTCCTCGGCGAGCCACGGACGGCACGTGTCGCGCTCGGCCGGCGTCGGCTTGTTCTCCGGCGGGGCGCAGCGCACCGGCGAGACGAGCCGCGTGCCGTACAGCTCCAGGCCGTCGCCGAGCCGCTCGGACGTCGGTTGCGACGCGAGCCCGACCTCGTGCAGCACCCGGAAGAGGAAGTCGCCGGAGGGGTCGCCGGTGAACATCCGGCCGGTGCGGTTCGCGCCGTGGGCCGAGGGCGCCAGGCCGACGACGGCGAGGGAGGCGTCCGGCGGCCCGAAACCGGGCACCGGGCGGGCCCAGTACTCCTCGCCGCGGAACGCCGCTTTGGTGCCGGCGACGCCCTCGCGCCAGGTCACCAGCCGCGGGCACGCGCGGCACCCGGCTACGGCCGCGTCGAGCTGGGCCAACGTCCTCATTTCAGCGCCGCCCGGGAGAGCCGGTCGGCCTGCCGCGTCGTCTCGGGGAGGCGGTACCGCGGGGTCAGCGCCAGGGTGAGCCGGCACGCGTGGGCCAGGCCGATCCGGTGGCCGGCCGAGACGAACACCGGCTTGACGCCGTCCTGGGTCCGCAGCACCGCACCCACCTCTTCCCCGGCGTCGACCAGCGGCTCCGACGAGCCGCGCGGCTCGGCCAGAGGATCGTACGAGCCGACGAAGCGCGTCTTGCCGACGCCGAAGGCGCGCAGCCCGGTGAGCACGCCGAGGTGGCAGGCCAAGCCGAAGCGGCGCGGGTGCGCGAGGCCGTGGCCGTCGCAGACCAGGACGTCCGGCTCGCGCTCCAGGCGCTCGAGCGCGGCCAGCAGCGGCGGCAGCTCGCGGAAGGCGAACAGGCCGGGCTCGTACGGGAAGGCGGCCTTCGCGCGGTGCGTCCGCTCCTCGACGACCGTCAGCCCGGCGGTCTCCAGCGTGACGACCGCGGCGGCGATGACGTCGTCTTCGCCGTAGGCGACGTCGAGGCCGGTCACCGTCGGCGGCAGCTCGGGGCCGTCGTCGGTCAGGTCGACGCTGCCTCGCCGGCGCTCCTGCACGGCAAGCGCCTCCACGGCCGTCTTCGGCCAGTCCCCGGTGTGCACCGAGTCACCCTGCCACAACTAGGTTGGGGCCATGGCGGACACGACCCCCGAAGAGGCCCCCGAGAAGCAGGCCGCGGAGAAGACGACGGAGATCCCGGCCGAGCCGACCGACGACATCGTCACGACCCAGCACACGCTCACCGTGAAGCGCAAGAAGCTCGCGTACACGGCGAAGGCGGGCCGGATCGTGCTCCGCAAGGAGATCGTCAAGGACGGCAAGTCCGAGGGCCTCAAGGCGAAGGCGGAGGTGTTCATCACCTCCTACACCCTCGACGACGCCGACCCGGGCACGCGGCCGGTGACGTTCGCCTTCAACGGCGGCCCCGGCTCGTCGAGCATCTGGCTCCACATGGGCCTGCTGGGGCCGCGGCGGGTGCTCTCCGGCGACGTCGACGACCTCGTGCCGCCGCCGTACGGGCTGGCCGACAACCCCGAGACGCTGCTCGCGCACAGCGACCTCGTCTTCATCGACCCGGTGTCGACCGGGTACTCGCGCGCGTCCGAGGGCGGCGAGACCAAGGACTTCCACAGCTTCAAGGGCGACATCGAGTCGGTCGGCGAGGTCATCCGGCTCTGGGTGTCGCGCCACCAGCGCTGGCTGTCGCCGAAGTTCCTGGCCGGCGAGTCCTACGGCACGCTGCGCGCCGCCGGGCTGGCCGCGCACCTGCAGGAGCGGCACGGGCTCTACCTCAACGGCCTGCTGCTGATCTCGTCGGTGCTCGACCTCGGCACGCTGCGGTTCACCGAGGGCAACGACCTGCCGTACTCGCTGTACGTGCCGACGTACGCGGCCATCGCGCACTACCACGGCCTGCACGGCGAGCGCCCGCTCGACGACGTCCTCGCCGACGCGGAGGACTTCGCCTCGAAGGACCTGCCGTACGTGCTTTCGCGCGGCGCGCGGCTGTCCACTCAGGACCGCGCCGAGGCGGTCGCCACGCTGGCGTCGCTGACCGGGCTCACCGAGTCCTATGTGGACCGGGTGAACCTGCGGATCGAGCACGTGCGGTTCTTCACCGAGCTGCTGCGCGACCGCGGCCTGACGGTCGGCCGGATGGACGGCCGGTTCACGACGTGGGAGCCGGACGGCGGCCGCGAGCACATGAGCGACGACCCGTCGATCTCCCGGGTGATCGGCGCGTACGCGGCGTCGTTCAACCACTATGTGCGGGCCGAACTCGGGTACGAGAACGACCTGCCGTACGAGCTCATCCACGAGGACACGTTCAAGGCGTGGTCGTACTCGGACTTCGAGGGCCGCTCGGTGTCGGTGGCCGACTCGGTGAGCGCGGCGATGCGCGCGAACCCGCACCTGCGGGTCCACGTGGCGTTCGGCCACTACGACGGCGCGACGGCCTACTACGCGGCCGAACACGTGCTGGCCCACCTGCAGATCCCGGAGGAGCTGCGCGACAACATCGACACGGCGTACTACCCGGCGGGGCACATGATGTACGTCCACGAGCCGACGCGGCTGCAGCAGTCGAAGGACCTCGCGAAGTTCGTCAAGAAGGCTTCGAACCGCTGAGGTCAGCGGGGGTCCGAGGGCGCCCGGCCGGCCTCGGACCCCCGCGGCAGCGGGTCGCCGTAGTGGCCGGGGGGAAGCGGGCGGCGGCCCCGGACGTACGCGACCAGCTCGGCGGCGACGACCACCACCGCGTACGCCACCAGGAGCGGCGCGTACGCGCGCGGCAGCGGGGACTCGGTGACCACGTCCAGCACCGGCGGGACCGCGACCAGGGCCGGCGACGCCACGTGGACGTTCTCCGCCTGCAGCCCCCGGTAGACCGCGGCCGATGCGTCGTCCACGGCGAGCACCGGGGCGCAGGACGCTCGTCACGATCACGACGCCGCAGAGCGCGAAGACGCCGACCAGGACCAGCCGGCCGGTGGCGAACGCCGGTGCCGTCGCCACCAGGGAGAGCGCGAGCGCCGCGCCGCCGCCGTAGGCCAGTGCGCCCGCCGCGACGAACCAGCCGCCGGGGCGGGCGGCCGGGCCCGGCCACGGCTGGACGTGCCGAGCCAGCTGCCTCTGCGCGGACCGGACGGACCGCCACAGCGTCAGCTGGACGACCAGGCAGCCGAAGTACACCGCCGTGCTCGTGTACGCGCCGAAGAAGTCCATGAAGGCGACCGCGCCGAAGAACACCGGCACGCCGAACACCAGCAGCCACCCGAAGCTGCGGCCCCTCAGGTGGCGCGTGGCCAGCAGCGCGTCGATGAACGGCGTCGGTGCCGCGACGCGCTGTCCGCGGCTCGCCAGCCAGCGCAACGCCGTCGCGCGCTCGGCCGCGCGGCTCACGCCGGCACCCCGTAGCAGCCCTCCGCGGGCAACGCGGGCGTCCGGGCGCGCTGGGCGAACAGCGCGACGACGTTGGTCGCGACCGCCAGCACGACGTAACCGATGAGCCACGGCCTGCCCGGCGGGTTCTCGGCGACGAGGTCGACGACCACCGGCGCCGCGAACAACGACGGCAGGGCCAGGCGGACGTCCTCCAGCCGCGTCACGACGTCGACCGCCAGCGAACCTTCGTCCTCGGCGAGGACGGGCCGGCGGATCACCCCGGTCAGGATCACCGCGTTCACGACGGCGCCGATCGCGAGCAGGCCGAGCCAGAAGACACCCCACAACGAACCGGCGGCCGCCGGCGCGACGCCGAGGGCGGCGCCCCCGCCGAAGGTGACCACCAGCGACGTCACGTACCAGCCGCCGACCACCTCGTGCCACGGCGGCCGCGGCCGGTCCAGGCGCCGGGTCCCCAGCTGCAGCGCCGCCCGGCGGTCGCCGGCGCGCCGGTGGAGCCACATCGCCGTCAGGAAGAGCGCGGCCCCGAACGTCACGGCCCAGCCGGCCGGCAGGTCGGCTCCCTCCACCCCGGGCAGGAGCCGCAGGAGCGGGTAGCCGAAGAGGGCGACGCAGTTCACCACCGTCACGACGGCCACCGGGACGAACGCCTCCGGCACGCCCTTGCCGCCGCGCGGACTCAGCCGCGCGGTCAGCAGCGTCGCGGGCTCGGCCACGGTCACGCCGTGCCGCTTCAGCCACCTCGACGCCGCTCGCTCTTCCGCCGTCAGCACCAACATCGGGCCTCCCCCTGTCCCGTCGTACACGCGCGAAGCACCGGTGAGGTTTACCGGCCGTAGAAGCCCGGCGGCAGCTCGCGGCGGCGCGTCACCAGCCAGCCGGTCAGCTGCGTGCCCAGTGCCACCACGGCGTACGCGACCGCCGTCCACTCGAGCCAGCCGGGCAGCCCGGCACCCATCGTCACGGGCAGCGCCGCGATGGCGAACACCGCCGACGGTGCGTGGCGGTAGGCGTCGTGGGCCCGGAGCAGGGCGTCGACCGCCCGCGAGGCGGCGTCCTCCGCGATGACCGGGGCCCGCAGGATCCGCCCGACGACCGCGACGGTGACTCCGGCACCCGCGGCCAGCGCGGCGGTCTGGGCGAAGGCGTCGACGCCCGGGGCGAGCACGATCATCGCCGCGCACAGGGCAGCGCCCCCGGCGAAGGTGATCGCGGTGGCGGTCAGGAACCACCCGCCCAGCTGCCGCACGGCGTCCCGCGGTGCGGGCGGGGTGCCGGTGCCCGCCCAGCGCTCGGCGACCTCTTCCCGGCGACGGCCCTCCCGCGAGCGGATCGCCAGCACGACGGCGAACGCGATGAAGAGCAGCCCCAGCCGGCCGGGCACCTCCCGCAGGATGCTGCTCACGAAGAGCACGAGGACGTAGCCGGCCCCGAACCACGGCGACACCGTCCGGGCGGCCCACTCCCGGGAGCCGAGCCTCAGCGAGAGCAGCCGGGTCGGCAGCCACACCCGCACCCCCCGCCGGGCGAGCCACGCCCGCGCGGCGGCCACCTCCCCGGCCGTCGGCTCCCCCGGCAACCACGGACCGACCGGCAGCGCCGGTTCACGCACGTCCACCCGAAACCTCCCCCTCGTCCCGTCGGACACGCGCGAGGTCCGGGAAAGGTTGCTCAGGCGCGCCCGAAGAACCGTTCGGCGGCGGGAAAGCACCCTCGCACGCCGAACGGCCCACCCCCGGCTGGAGGTGGGCCGTCCGTTGCGGAATCCCTACTTCAAGTACTGCGAACCGCGCGTCACCGCCGCGTACGCGTCCACCGCGCCGTTCCCGTAGAAGCCGTTGAACGACGGGTCTCCCACGCACGTCGCCGTGAACTCCGGGCCGCGGCCCTCGTCCACGTAGTCCACCGTGCGCGGGACCGGGCACGCGATCTCCGACGCCGTGCCCTCGAGCACGCGCTGGACCTTGTCCGGGTCCAGGCCGAACTCGCCGTGGGACTTCTTGCCGTACTGCGAAACGATGAGCGCCGAGACGCCCGTCGCGTGCGGCGTCGCCATCGACGTGCCCTGCAGCCACTGGTAGTAGCCGACCCGGCCGTCGGCCGCCGTCGCCTTCTGGATGCCCAGTTCGACGCCGTCCGGGGTCACGTTGCCGTTCGCGTCGATGTTGCCGGCGGCCACACCCACGTTCTTCGGGTACGTCGAGAGGATCTCGTTCTCGAGCGTGCGGAACCACGGCGTGCCGAATCCGTCGCGGAAGTAGCCGCCCGGCCCGGAAACCGAGATCTGCTCGGTGCCGTAGTTCGAGTAGTCCGCCTTCGCCTGCGACGGCCCGAACGCGCCGACGCCGATCGTGTGGTTGCCCTCGACCGGCAGGTTCAGGCACGAGGCGTTGTCGATCGTGCGCGGGTGCGTCGAGTTGGCCGGGTAGTCCGGGCTCGTGGTGTCCGGCTGCGGCGCGCCGAGGTCGGTGTGCTGGTTGCCCAGCGCGACCACCATCGTGACGCCCTTGCGGTGCGCGTAGTTCAGCGCGCGCTGGGTCGCCTCGATGATCGTGCGCTGCTCGGCCTGCTCGGCGGCCGAGTCGGCCGGGTTCGCCGCGCAGTTGTACAGCCACGGGTCGGTGTAGAACGACATGTTGACGACGTCGATGCCCGCGTCGCCGGCGTAGGTCAGCGCGTCGACGGTCGGCTGCAGGAAGAAGTAGCCCGAGTCCTGGCCGGCGCGGATGTTCACCAGCGTCACGTTCGGCGCGACGCCCGAGACGCCGAAGCCGTTGGCCGCGGCGGCGATGGTGCCGGCGACGTGCGTGCCGTGGCCGCCGTCGTCGTGGTTCACCGGGTCGACGCAGCCGCGGAACTCGCACGCGCCGTCGACCTCGACACCGTTGGCGTCGAACGGGATGTCCTTGGTGAAGTTGCGCGAGTCGGCCGCGTCGAAGTTCGGCGCGATGTCCGGGTGCGTGCCGTCGATGCCGGTGTCGATGACGCCGACCTTGACCTGCTTGCTGCCCGCCTGCTTGGTGCGCGAGAGGTCGGAGCGGACGGACTTGAGGCCCCAGAGCTGATCGTCCAGCGGGTCCATCCCGACCGCGGCGGCCTTCTTCGCCGAAGACGCGGTGCGGCGGCCTTCCTTTTCGACGTTGTCGTTCTTGACCTTCTTGCCGTTCTTCGGCAGCGAGCCGATGACCTGCGACTTGGCCGCGCCGAACACGGCCCGGTTCGCCGAGACGCGCTCGGTGAACCCGGTGGCCGGGGCGCTGGCCTTGATGAGACCGACGGCGGTGTTGGTCTCCAGCACGGTGCCGCCGGCGGCCTTGATGGCCTGCTGGGTCGCGCCGATGCTCCGGACGTCCTTGGCGAGCACGGTGAACTCGGTCGCCGGGCCGGACAGCGCGGGCTGCGCCGACGCGACCGGGACCGCGACGGCCGAGATCGCCCCGAACAGCGGGACGGCCACGGCCGCGGCGAGAAGCCTGGGTCTCTTCACGATTCTCCTCCTCGGGAAAGCGGTTCCTGCACCGTATAGACCGGACATTGCGCGTACAACGGCCAAACGTACGTTATGGAACAACCGACTTCTGCTCCGCGAAGTGACAAGCTGACAAGTGGCCGTCCGTCCTGGGCACCAGCTCCGGGACTTCGGTGGCGCACTTGTCCTGCGCCTTCCAGCAGCGCGTGCGGAACCGGCACCCGGACGGGGGATCCAGGGGGCTCGGCACGTCGCCGGTCAGCCGGATCACCTGCCGCTGCCCGCGCACGGCCGGGTCGGCCACCGGCACCGCCGACAGCAGCGCCTGGGTGTACGGGTGGGACGGTCGTTCGTAGATCTCTTCGTCCGTCCCGATCTCGACGATCTTGCCGAGGTACATCACCGCGACCCGGTTGGACAGGTGCCGCACCACGGACAGGTCGTGCGCGATGAACACGTACGACAGCCCGAACTCGGTCTGCAGGTCGCCGAGCAGGTTCATCACCTGCGCCTGGATCGAGACGTCCAATGCGGACACGGGCTCGTCGCAGATGATCACCTTGGGCCGCAACGCCAATGCCCGCGCGATGCCGATGCGCTGGCGCTGCCCGCCGGAGAACTGGTGCGGGTAGCGGTTGAGGTGCTCGGGGTTGAGGCCGACGACCTCCAGCAGCTCCTGCACCTTCGTCGCGCGCGACCCCTTCGGCGCCACCTCGGAGTGGATCTCGAAGGGCTCGCCGACGATGTCGCCGACGGTCATCCGCGGGTTCAGCGACGTGTACGGGTCCTGCAGCACGATCTGGATCTCGCGCCGCAGCTTGCGCAGCTCGTTGCCACGCATGGAAAAGATGTCGCGGCCTTCGAACTTCGCCGTGCCACCGGTGGGTTCTTCGAGACGCATCAGCACCTGGGCCAAAGTGGACTTGCCGCAGCCGGACTCGCCGACAACGCCGAGCGTCTCGCCCGGCATGAGGTCGAACGAGACGCCGTCGACGGCCTTGACCTGGCCGATCGTGCGCTTGAACAGGACGCCGGTGCGCACCGGGAAGTACTTCTGGAGTTCCGCGACGGACAGAATGGGTTCAGGCACGGGAGTTCACCACCTCTTCGGCGAAGTGGCACGCGCTGGTCCGGCCGAAGCCGATGCCGTGCGGCGGCGGGACTTCCTCGCTGCACCGCGCTTCCGCCCGCTTGCACCGCGGGTGGAACGGGCAGCCCGGCGGGATGTCCAGGAGGCTCGGCGGCAGGCCCTTGATGGTTTCCAGCGTCTGTCCTTTGAGGTCGAGCCGGGGCAGGGAGTCCATCAGCGCGGCGGTGTACGGGTGGGCCGGCGCGCGGAACAGCTCGACGACGTCGGCCTGTTCGACGATCCGGCCCGCGTACATCACCGCGATCCGGTCGGCGACCTCGGCGACCACGCCGAGGTCGTGTGTGATGAGCACGAGCCCCATCTTGCGTTCGGCCTGGATCTCGGCCAGGAGGTCCATGATCTGGGCCTGGACGGTGACGTCGAGCGCGGTGGTCGGCTCGTCGGCGATGAGCAGGTCCGGGTCGAGGGCCAGGGACATCGCGATCATCGCGCGCTGGCGCATGCCGCCGGAGAACTGGTGCGGGTAGTCCTTGATCCGCCGCTCGGCGGCCGGGATGCGGACGATGTCGAGCAGCTCGATCGCGCGCTTGCGCGCGTCCTTTTTGGACATGCCGAGCCGGACGCGCAGCTGTTCTTCGATCTGGAAGCCCACGGTGAACACGGGGTTCAGCGCGGAGAGGGCGTCCTGGAAGATCATCGCGATCTCGCTGCCACGGACTTCGCGACGGCGTTCGTCGGACGCGGTGAGCAGGTCCTCGCCGCGCCAGCGGACGGCACCGGCGGTGATCACGCCCGGTGGCATGTCGAGGATCCCCATCACCGTCTGGGCGGTGACGCTCTTCCCGGACCCGGATTCGCCCAGCACGGCCAGGGTTTCGCCGGCGTGCACCGAATAGCCGACGCCGTTGAGCACGTTGGCCACGCCGTCGGAGGTGCGGAACTCGACGTGCAGATCCTCTACTTCGAGCAGGAGTTCGTTGTCGGACAAGGGGATCTACCTCGACTTCGGATCGAGCGCGTCGCGGATGCCGTCACCCAGCATCACGAAGGCCAGCACGGTCAGGGTGACGAAGGCGCCGGGGAACAGCAGCATGTGCGGGTCCACCCGGAAGTAGTCCCGCGAGTCGCTGATCATCACGCCCCACGAGATCACCGGCGGGCGCACGCCGATGCCGAGGTAGGCGAGCGTCGCCTCGGCGCCGATGAACGCGCCGAGCGCGATGGTGGCGTACACCAGCACCGGCGCGAGGGTGTTCGGCAGCAGGTGCCGGAAGATGATCCGCGGGGTGCTCGCGCCGAGACCGCGCGCGGCCTTGACGTAGTCGAGCTGCTTGGCCACCAGCGTCGCCGACCGCATGATGCGCATGGCCACCGGCCAGCTCAGCACGGCGATGGAGCAGACCACCTGGACGATGATGGTGACCGCGCCGGGGTTCGAGCCCGGCGCGTTGAACGTCGTCAGGATGACGATCGCGCCGAGCACGAACGGCAGGCCCGCGAAGATGTCGCCGAAGCGCGACAGGACGCTGTCGACGAACCGCCCGTAGTAGCCGGCGAAGATGCCGATGAGCGATCCGAAGAGGACGGTCAGCAGGGTCGCGAACACCCCGACCAGCAGGGACGCGCGGGCGCCGTAGATGGTGCGCGCGTAGACGTCGTAACCCTGGTTGTCGTAGCCGAACCAGGCGTCCGCGGACGGGCCTTCGTTGGCGTGGGTGAGGTCGCTGAACCCCGCTTCCCGCGAGCTGAACAGGCCGGGCGCGATCGCGATCAGCACGATGACCAGGATGATCACGGCCGACGCGACGAAGGCCGGCTTGCGCCGCAGCTGGCGCCACGCGTCGCTCCACAGGCTGCGGGGCTTCTGCGGGCCGGTGCCGGAGTCGTCGATGCGGGACAGCTCGGCCGCGTCGGCACCGCCGCCGCCCACCAGGTTCGGGTCAGTCATAGCGGATCCTCGGGTCGAGAACGGCGTACAGCAGGTCGACGATCAGGCTCATCAGCAGGTACACCAGCACCAGCAGGACGACGACGCCGACGACGGTCGCGCTCTCCCGGTTCTGGATGCCGCGGAAGATGAGCCCGCCGAGGCCGTTGATGTTGAACACGCCTTCGGTGACGATCGCGCCGCCCATCAGGGCACCGAGGTCGGTGCCGAGGAACGTGAGCACCGGGATCACCGAGTTGCGCAGCAGGTGGACGCCGACGACGCGGCTCTGCGGCTGGCCCTTCGCGATCGCCGTCCGGACGTAGTCGGCGCGGCGGTTTTCGGCGATGCTCGTTCTCGCCAGCCGGGCCACGTAGGCCATGGACAGGCTGCCGAGCGCGATGCCGGGCACGATGAGCTCGCCGACACTCGGGTCGTCGGAGACGCTGGCCTCGATCAGGCCGAGCCCGTTGCTGCCCAGCGCGAGCTGCAGCACGATCGCCGTGACGAACACCGGCAGCGAGATCAGGAACGTCGTCGAGACGAGGACCAGGTTGTCGAGGAAACCCTTGCCGCGCAGGCCGGTCAGCACGCCGGCGGTGAGCCCGATGAGGGCCTCGATGACCACGGCGATCACGGCCAGGCGCAACGTGATCGGGTACGACGTGGCGATCAGCTCGCCGACCGAGGTGCCGTTGAAGGTTTCGCCCCAGTCGCCGGTGAACAGGCTCCCGAGGTACTTGAAGTACTGGACGAAGAGGTTGTCGTCGAGGTGGAACTTCTCCGTCATCTGGGCGATGTACGCCTGCGGGCAGGCGGTCTGGCCGCACTTGCCGGAGAACGGGTCGCCGGGCACGGCCCAGACGAGGACGTAGATGAGGAAGGTGGTGCCGAAGAAAACGGGGATCAGCTGGAGCAGCCGTCGCAGGACATAACGGGTCATGACGTTCCTAGTGCGCGCCGGCCGTCGTGAGCGGGAAACAGTGTTCTAACCCTGTTTCCCGCTCACGACGGCGTGTGGTGGGTGCGGTCGGTCAGCGCGTCACTTCTTCAGGACCTCGATGGACGGGTAGTCCGGCATGCGGCGGAAGTCCAGCGCCGCGGACTTGAGGTTCTTCGACTTCGCCGCGACGCCCTTCTCGTCCCACGTCGGGATCGACGGCAGGTCCTTCGCGATCAGGTCCTCGGCCTGCTGGTACAGCTTGACCGCGGCGTCCTTGTCGGCGGTGGCGTCCGCCTGCGCGAGGAGCGCGTCGACCTGCGGGTTCGAGTACGACGAGTCGTTCGAGGAGCCGCCGGTCTTGTAGATCGGGTTGAGGAAGTCCTCGATGGACGGGTAGTCCGCCGACCAGTCCGAGCGGCCCATGCCGGTCAGCTTCTTGCCGGTGACGATGCTGCGCCACTGGCCGAAGTCGGTGGCCGGCACGAAGTCGCACTCGACGCCGAGGGTGTTCTTGATGCTGTTGCACGCCGCGACCAGCGGTTCCTTGCGGCCGCCGTCCGCGTTGGACGCGATGGTCAGCTTGCCCTTGAAGCCGGACTTCGCGAAGGCTTCCTTGGCCGCCGCCGGGTCGAACTTGCAGAACTGGCAGACGCCGGAGCGCGCACCGGTGATGCCCTGGGCGACGTACCCGTCGAGCGGCACGTAGGTGTCGTTCATGACGGTCTTGGTGATCTGCGCGCGGTCGATCGACATCGAGATCGCCTTGCGCAGCTCGAGGTTGTCGTAGCCCGGCACGTAGTACGGCACGGCGATGGTGCTGACGCCGAGCAGGTGGCCGGTGACGAGCCGGTCGCCGAGGTCGGCCTTGTACTTGCCGCCCGCGACCGCCGACGGCGGCAGCGCCTCCATGAAGTCGAGCCGCCCGCTCAGCAGGTCCTGGTAGGCGGTCTCCTGGCTGGAGTAGATCTTGATGTCGAGGTTTTTGAAGTGGACCTTGTCCTCACCCTTGTAGTCGTCGTTGCGGGTGAGCTTGATGTCCTGGTTCGGCGTCCGCGAGACGAACTTCAGCGGGCCGTTGCCGATCGGGTGCTGCTCGAAGGCCTTGGGGTCCTTGAAGAACGAGTCGGGCAGCGGCGCGAACGCCTGGTAGCCGATCTTGATGTCGAACACCGAGAACGGCGAGGTCAGCGTCACCTGGAACTCGTAGTCGCCCTTGGCGACCAGGCCCGACATCTTGTCCGTGGCCGGCTTGGCGTTCTCGTCCGCGGGGTGCACGTCGGCGTAGCCCTGGATGTTCGAGAAGAAGTCCGTGTTGAGCTGGCCGTTCGGCGCGTAGGCACCGTAGTTCCAGGCGTCGATGAAGTTGTGCGCCTTCACCTCGGTGCCGTCGTGGAACTTCCAGCCCTGCTTGATCTTGATGTCGTAGACCTTGGAGTCGGTCGTGGTGATCGAGTCCGCCATCAGGTTGAACGGCTTGGCGTCCGCGCCCTTGAAGCCGACCAGCGTGGCGAACATCGGCTGGAGCGCCTTGGTGCCGCCGAGGTCGTTGATGTTGGTCGGGACCAGCGCGTTCTGCGGCTCGGTGCCGTAGACGCTGACCGTGCCGTCCGGGTCCGTCTCGCCGGCGCCCGCGGAGCTGCCCGAGCCGCCACCGCACGCGGTGAGCGCGAGCGCCAGCGAGGTCATCACCACCGTGGGTCCCCAGAGCCTGCGCGAACGACGCATGTCCCCTCCATCTCCGTCTGTCCGAAAGGTGAGACGCACGCTAGCGGGGGCGGTGAAGGTGATCACAGGACTGCGGTGTTGCAAATGTGTGACGGTCGTCGGGACCACCTGGTTGGAGCACAACCAACGTAGGAATCCGGATACTCCGGACGGCCTAGCGCGGACAGGTGGTCATCGCCCGCTCACCCACGGTTCCCTTGTGGCGCAAGTCTTTTGGGGTGGCCGAACGGTCGGTCAGGCACTTCGCACCCGCCGGATGAGATGAAAGGGTCGTTCATGTCGTCCGGCGACATGAACGACCCTTTCATGACGTGGGTGGCGGTCGGTCAAGCCGCGGAGAGGGCGAAGGTCGGCCGGGTGCCGGACCACGGCGGTGCCAGGCCACGCGCCGCGCACCGCCATCGATGCCCGGCCTGGTCGGCGCCACGGGACCGCCCACAAAGGCGTCCCGCGAACGCGCCCGGTCGGTCAGGCCAGGGAGAGGGCGATGCCGTCCAGGATGTCGTGCTCGCTGACGACCAGCTCGGTCGGGCCGCCGCGGGCCGCCAACTGCTCGGCCAGGGTCTGGACCACCACCGCGCCGCCGCCGATCACGTCCACCCGGCCCGGGTGGATCACCGGGTTGGCCGCTCGCTGCGCGTGGTTCTCCGACAGCAGGCGCGACGCCAGCCGGTCGATGTCCGCCGGGCCCAAAGTGGACAGGTGGACCCGCTCGCTGTCGTACTCCGGCAGCCCCAGCGCGATCGCCGACAGCGTCGTCACCGTGCCGGCGACGCCGACCCAGGTGCGAGCGCGGGCGACGTCGACCACGTCGAACGCCTCCGTCAGCACCTTGCCGGCCAGGTCGCGGGCGGCGGCGATCTCCTCCGCGGCCGGCGGGTCGCTCTTCAGCGCGCGCTCGGTGATGCGGACGCAGCCGATGTCGACCGACTTCGCCGCGAGCACCTCGGCCTTGCGGCCGTCCCACGTGCCGAGGACCAGCTCGGTCGAGCCGCCGCCGACGTCGGACACCACGAACGGGCCGTCGTCCGGGTCCTGCTCGCCCACCGCGCCGGTGAAGGACAGCCGCGCCTCCTCGTCGCCGGTGATCACCTCGGCCTCGACGCCCAGGGTCTCGCGGGTCATCCGGAAGAAGTCGTCGCGGTTCTTCGCGTCGCGGGTCGCGGACGTGGCGACCATGCGCACCTTCTCGACGCCCTTGCGCCGCGCGGCGATCGTGTAGTCGGCGAGCGCGGCGCGCGTGCGTTCGATCGCCTCGGGAGCCAGCTGCCCGGTGGCGTCGACGCCCTGGCCGAGCCGGACGATCCGCATCTCGCGGTGCAGGTCGCGGAGGTCGACCGTGCCGTCGTGACGCGGCGTCAGCTCGGCGAC
The DNA here is from genome assembly GCF_044759945.1 of Amycolatopsis sp. NPDC098790. NCBI lineage: Bacteria > Bacillati > Actinomycetota > Actinomycetes > Pseudonocardiales > Pseudonocardiaceae > Amycolatopsis > Amycolatopsis sp. NPDC098790. The sequence continues at coordinate 2,347,503 of NZ_JBIWAI010000001.1, read as the reverse complement.
GAGCAGGCGGATGGAGTTGGTCCCACAGTCGATCGCGGCAACACGAGGCATGCGATCACCCTAACCGGCGGGTGGCGGCCCCACGGTCGTGGTCGTCGTGGTCGTGGTCACCGAGGTGACCGTCCCGCACGTCGGGGGCGGCGGCGTGGTCGTCGGGTTCGGCGTGGTCTCGCCGGTTCCGGTCGTCGTCGGGGACGGCGGCGGGGTGGTCGTCGTCGACGTTTCGGTCGTGGTCGTGACCGTCGTGGTCGGCGGCGTGCAGGCCGGCTTCGACGTGGTCGGGCCGGTCGAAGTCGAGCCCGGAACGCTTGGCGTAGTCGTGGGCGCCGGCGGCGTGGTCGTCGGGACCGGAGGCGGCGGGACGGCCGGCGGTGCCGGGAGCGCCGCCGCGTTCGGCGCGCCGACCGGGACCGTGCTGTCCGGCACCTGCATGATCCCGTTCCGGTACGCCTCGGCCCACAGGATCACGGTGTTCACGTACGTGTCCGAGTTGTTGTACCGGTAGATCGCGCCGCGCAGCTGGTCCGGGTTCGACAGGTCGAAGCCGCCGGAGCAGAGGTACCGGCCGGTCGCCAGCGCCGCGTCGAAGATGTTGTTCGGGTCGGACTTGCCGTCGCCGTTGCCGTCGGACGCGTAGCCCTTCCACGTCGCCGGGATGAACTGCGTCGGCCCGACCGCGCGGTCCCACACCGGGTCCGTGTCGAGCAGGCCCTGGTCGGTGTCCGGGATCGCGGCGAACCCGCCCTGGCCGTTGAGCTGCGGGCCGAGGATCGGTTCGCGGGTGGTACCCGCACTGTCCACATAGCCGCCGCGCGCGTGGTTGGACTCGATCCGGCCGATGCTCGCGATCAGGGCCCAGTCGATGTGGCACGCGGGCAGCTCGCGGCCCAGGATGTCGGCGGCGTTCTTGTACGCGGCGAGCGCGGTGGCCGGGATGCCGAGGGGGCCGTCGGGGAGCTCGTACGCCGGAAGCGGCAGCGGGGTGGGCGCGCCGGGGAGGGTGCCGTCGACGGCGATCTGCTGGAGGGCGGCGTTGCCGGGGTCGTAGCCCTGGCTCAGGGCGGCGTCGCGGGTGTGGTCACCGGTGCCGCCGAGCCAGCCGAGGGTGCCGCCACCGGCCGCCAGCGCCGGGATCACCGCGAGGATGCCGGTGATCAGGGGGAACGCGGTGCGGTGGCGGAGCCCGAATCTTCGGGCGTGACTCCCGACTGCGTCAGGCAGCCGCCACACGCGCATGTCTCAGAGCCCTCCTGGCCGGATCGGTCACCACGCCCGGGTGACAGCCTGCCGTACCCGACGCGAGGTTTCACCCCTTCGAGAGAACCGAATGGGGTTTTCGCTCACCCAGACCAGTTATCTGTTCACAAGCCGCGAGCGTTACGCGGCGCAGTCCCCCGAGGGCCACCCGTTCGACTTAAGGAGCTCGAGCGTCTCGTCACCGAACGGGTTCACGCCGGGACCGACCGCGAGCGAGTGGGCGACGTGCACGTGCAGGCACTTGACGCGGCCGGGCATGCCCCCGGCGGTGACCTGGTGGCCGAGCGGCTCGATCGCGTCGCGCTCGGCGAGGTAGGTCTCGTGGCAGCGCTGGTACTGGGCGGCCAGCTCGGGATCGGTGGTCAGCCGCTCGGTCATTTCCTTCATCAGCCCGGACGCCTCGATGGTGCCGATCATCGAGTTCAGCTTCGGGCAGGTCAGGTAGTAGAGCGTCGGGAACGGCGTGCCGTTCTCCAGCCGCGGGCTGGTCTGCACCACGGACGGGTGGCCGCTGGGGCACCGCGCGGCAACGGCCCGCAACGCCCGCGGCGGCCGTCCGAGCTGCTCCGCGATGGTCTCGCGGTCGGCGTCGGTGACGGGCTCGAACCGGTGCTGCTGCGTGCTGTTCACGCGGTCAAGGTTAGTTCAGCCGCCGGAGACCTGGTTCCACAGGTTCTCGTACCAGGAGCCCGCCGCGGCCGGCTGCTGTCCCTGCTGCGGTGCCGCGTCCGGGGCCTTGTCCTCCGGCAGCTGCACGATGTAAGGCGTCTCGCCCGGCTTGACGTACCGCAGCCGCCGCCGGGCCTCCGCCTCGATCTGCGCCGGGTCGCTCAGCTCCGCCTTGCGGCCCTGGAGCTCGGCGACCGTCTGCTGCAGCTGGGCCTGCTGCGCCTGCTGCTCGCGGATCTCGGTCCGCTGGGCGAGGTACGTGCGCAGGGGCACGGCGATGGTGAACGCCAGCGCGCACACCACGATCGCCACCACCGCCGCGCGGCGGGTGGTGGACATGCCGAGCACCTTCGCCGCACCGGACGCGCGCTTCGCCGCCAGGCTCCGGCGCAGCCGGGCCCGGGTCGTGTCCGCGTCGCCGGTGCGGCGCCGCGCCGCTGTCGTGCCGTCGGCGGTCCGGGGTGGCCGGGAACCGGGGCTCCCGGCGCGCGCGGCCTCCGGGCGGCGGGCACGCGAAGCCCCGCCGGCCCGCGAGGCCCCGCCGCCTCCGCGACGACCGCGCGTCGTCCTGCCCCGATCCGCCATCGCAGGTTCAGCCCTCGGCGCTGAACCGCGGGAAGGCCAGCTCGCCGGCGTACCGGGCGGCGTCACCGAGGGTCTCCTCGATGCGCAGCAGCTGGTTGTACTTGGCGATCCGCTCGCCGCGGGCCGGGGCACCGGTCTTGATCTGGCCGACGCCGGTGGCGACCGCCAGGTCCGCGATGAACGTGTCCTCGGTCTCGCCCGAGCGGTGGCTCATCATCGACTTGTAGCCGAACGACGTCGCCAGCGAGATCGCGTCGAGCGTCTCCGACAGCGTGCCGATCTGGTTGACCTTCACCAGCAGCGCGTTCGCGGCGCGGCGGGTGATGCCCTCCTCGAGGCGGTCCGGGTTGGTGACGAACAGGTCGTCGCCGACGATCTGGACCTTCTCGCCGACCTCGGCGGTCAGGGTGACCCAGCCGTCCCAGTCGTCCTCGCTCAGCGGGTCCTCGATGGACACGAGCGGGTAGTCGCGCAGCAGTTCGGCGTAGTAGGCCGACATCTGCTCCGCGCTCTTCTTGCTGCCTTCGAAGGTGTACGCGCCGTCGGCGAAGAACTCCGTCGCGGCGACGTCGAGGGCGAGCGCGACGTCGCGGCCCGGGGTGTAGCCGGCCTTCTCGATGGCCTGCAGGATCAGATCGAGCGCCTCGCGGTTGTTCGCCAGGTTCGGCGCGAAGCCGCCCTCGTCGCCCAGACCGGTCGAAAGGCCGCGGCCCTTCAGGACCGACTTCAGCGAGTGGTAGACCTCGGCGCCCCAGCGCAGGGCCTCGCGGAAGGTCTCCGCGCCGATCGGCGCGATCATGAACTCCTGCACGTCGACGTTGCTGTCCGCGTGCGAACCACCGTTGAGGATGTTCAGCATCGGCACCGGCAGCACGTGCGCGTTCGGGCCGCCCAGGTAGCGGAACAGCTCCAGCTCGGCCGACTCCGCGGCGGCCTTCGCGACGGCCAGCGAGACGCCGAGGATGGCGTTCGCGCCGAGGCGGGACTTCGCCGGCGTGCCGTCGAGGTCGACCAGCTTCTGGTCGACGATCCGCTGGTCGACGGCCTCGATGCCGACCATCTCCGGGCCGATCTCGTCGAGCACCGCGGCGACCGCGCGCTCGACGCCCTTGCCGTTGTAGCGGCCGGTGTCGCCGTCCCGCAGCTCGACCGCTTCGTGCTCACCGGTCGACGCACCCGACGGGACCGCGGCCCGCGCCAGCGTGCCGTCGTCGAGGGCCACCTCCACCTCGACCGTCGGGTTGCCACGCGAGTCCAGAATCTCGCGCGCGCCTACCTGCTCGATGAGAGCCACGCCATGCTCCTCGGTGCGTCTTGCCTGCGATTACGCGCCCAGCCTAGCCGTCATGGCTGTTCACCCGTTGGAGGACTCACCGCCGCGGACGGCCTGCCAGCCCGGCGGCAGCTCGACGGTCTCGGACGTCTGCTGCCAGAACGTCCAGCTGTTGCCCCCGAGATCGGCGACGGTGAACACGCGGGCGCCGTAGGGCTGGTCCTGCGGCGGGTCGAGCTCGCCTTCGTCGCCGAGTGCCGTCTCGACGCGTTCGTAGACGTCGTCGACATCGTCGACGTAGAGGATGTTGAGCTGGCCGACCGGCCCGTCGACGCCCTTGGCCTGCCAGTAGTCCGGACCGACGCCGGCGATCTGGATCCGCGCCTCACCCGCGCGCAGCGTCGCCTGGAACACCTCGCCGGCGCCGTCGCAGAACCGGACTTCCTCGGTGAACCCGAAGACCCTGGTCAGCCAGGCGAGCGCCTCGGTGGCGTCGGCGTAGTAGAGGTAGGGCGCCAGGCCCCGGTACGGGCTGCTCATGGCGGCACAGTCCATCACGTCCCGATCGGCGGCGTGTGCAACCCCCTCTTCCGAGGTAACGTGGGATGACCATGACGGACGCCGCAGCTGCTTCGCAGCCTCCCGAGGAGTCGCGGTTCCACGCCTTCCGCCAGGCTGAGGATCTGGTCGGCCGCCGCCGTCCGCTGGACGCGCTGAAGGCGTTGCAGCCCCTGCTGGAGACCGAGACGGACAAGCCGTCGGTCCACCTCCTGGCCGGGCGCGCGTACTTCCACTCCGCCCAGCTCCGGCGCGCCGAACAGGCGTTCACGCGGGTGCTCGAGCTGGACCCAACCGACCACTACGCCCGGTTCATCCTCGGCCGGACGCTGCAGCGCCTCGGCCGGTTCGTCGAGGCGCTGGCCCAGATGCGGATGGCGTCGGCGATGAACCCGGTGCCGGAGTACCTCGAGGCGATCAGCGAGGTCAAGGCGCACATCGCCCTGCGCGACACCTGACGCCAGGGCCGAACGGCCCGGGCGGCATCAGACTTTCGGCCGATCAACGCGGGCCCCTCGGCCGATCCGCGCGACCCCTCCGGACGCGAAGCTGGTTCCAGACCGTTACCAGGGAGGAACCGGAAATGTCGATCTTCGTCACGCTGGGCGCCTACGCCGGGCTGCTGCTGCTGGTCCTGATGGCCGTGACGCCGTTCTTCGCCGACCGCGAGCTTTAAGGCGCGACACTCGCTTCGGCGTAGGCGTCCGCCGCGCTGAACACGTCCTGGCCGTACGCGACTCCCGAGTTGTAGAACAGGATCGCCCGCCACCACCCCGCCGGCGTCCCCAGGTCGTCGCCGCCCGAACACAGGTACCGCGCCGCCGTGAAGGCCGCGTCGTCCACGTTCTGCGGGTCCGGGGCGCCGCCGTCGCCGTTGGCCCGCTCCTGGTACTTCTTCCACGTCGACGGCAGGAACTGCAGCGGGCCGATCGCGTGGTCCCACGACTTGTCGCCGTCGAGCTTGCCGCCGTCGGTGTCGTGCACCGCCGGGACGCCCGGCGAACCGTCCAGCGGCGGCCCGACCACCGGCTTGACGACCCGGCCGCTCGCGGCGATCGCCGAGAGGTCGAAGTCCCCGCGCTCGGTCTCCACCCGGCCGATGCCGGCGAGGGTCGCCCACGACAGGTGGCACGTCGGCTTCTGGCGCTGCATCCACATCTCCGCCCGGCCGTACGCGGCGAGCACGCGCGGGGGCAGGTGCGTCTTGTCCGCGACGCGCGTCGCCCACGCGTCCAGTTCGGCCTGATCGGACACCGCGGGCCGGTCGACCGGGGCGGCGAGCCCGGCGCGCGGCGACTCGGCGCCGGGCTGCGGGCGCTGCTCCGGGATGGCCAGCGCCGGCTGGGCCGGCGGCGCCGCCGCGGGCGCGTCCGGATTCCGGACACCGATCGTGACGACCAGGATCACGCCGGTGAGCACCAGTCCCAGCGCGAGGGCGATCCGGCTGACGTACCGCCTCGGCGGACCGCCCGGAGGCGACGACGGAGGCGTGACGGTCGGCTGAGCGGTATCGGCCACCCGATCAGGTTACGGAGCCACTCAAGGGGGTCACCCGGAAGCCTGGTCAGGCAAGCGGATGGTTAAAACAAGCCCGCTGCCAGCGACGTCACAGATTTCGTTATCGAGTCGACGCGCAGGCCCCTGACCTGCGGTTACCCTAACCTAACTTCGAACCGATGCCCTGTTTGTCCGATTGCATCGTTTCGAGCCGGCGAACACGCGCTGGACTTACAGGTGAGCCTTACCTAAAACCATCTCGGAAGGCAGAAACCCAGGGAGGCGGACCGGTGTTGTTCTCGAGCGCGCTGATCGGGCTGCGCGAAGGCCTGGAAGCCGCGCTGGTCGTCAGCATCCTGGTGGCGTTCCTGGTCAAGACCGACCGGCGCCACGCGCTGCGCTGGGTGTGGCCGGGCGTCGGCGCCGCGGTGCTGCTGTCGGTCGCCGTCGGCGCGGTCCTGACCTACACGACTGCCCAGCTCTCCTTCGAGCACCAGGAGCTGCTCGGCGGCAGCCTCTCGATCGTCGCGGTCGTGTTCGTCACGGCGATGATCTTCTGGATGCGCAAGGCGTCGAAGAGCATCGCCGCCGAGCTGCGCGGCAAGATGGACGACGCGCTCGACGTCGGCCCGGCCGCCGTGCTGCTGCTGTCGTTCCTCGCAGTTGGGCGCGAAGGGCTCGAGACCGCGGTGTTCTTCTACTCCGCCGTCCAGACCGCGCAGTCGGACACCGTGCAGCCGCTGATCGGCTTCGCCATCGGCATCGCGGCCGCGGTCGTGCTCGCCTGGCTGCTCTACCGGGGCGCCGTCCGCTTCAACCTGAGCAAGTTCTTCACGATCACCGGCGTCCTGCTCGTGTTCGTCGCCGCGGGCGTGCTCGGCTACGGCCTGCACGACCTGCAGGAGGCCGCCTTCTTGCCGGGCATCAACACGCTCGCCTTCGACGCGTCGAGCACGCTGCCCGAGACGTCCTGGTACGGCGCCCTGCTCAAGGGCATCTTCAACTACTCGCAGCAGACGACCGTCCTGCAGGCCATCGCCTGGGTCGCCTACGTCGTCATCGTGCTGCCGCTGTTCCTCAAGCCCAGCAAGAAGACCGCGCCGGCGCCCGCCGCCGCGGCCGCCTCGAAGGAGTGACCGTGCGCAAGACCACCCCGCTGGCCGTGCTGGCCAGTGCCGCCGCCCTGGTGGCGCTGTCCGCCTGCGACAGCAAGAGCGACACCGCCGGTGCCGCGGCGGACGGCGGCCCGATCAAGGTCTCGGCGTCCGACACCGCGTGCGAGGTCTCGGCCACCACGGCCAACGCGGGCAACGTCACCTTCGAGATCACCAACAAGGGCAGCAAGGTCACCGAGTTCTACCTCTACGCCGAGGGCGACCGGATCATGGGCGAGGTCGAGAACATCGCGCCCGGCCTGAACCGGCGGCTGATCGTCGAGGTCGCCGACGCCGGCAAGTACCAGACCGCGTGCAAGCCCGGCATGGCAGGCAACGGCATCCGCGGCGACTTCACCGTCACCGGCGGCGCGCCCAAGCAGAACGACGCGAACGCGCAGAAGGCCCAGGCCACCAAGAGCTACGCCGACTACGTCGCGAACAACACCGCCGCCCTCGAAGAGGAGACGGCCAAGTTCGTCGACCTCGTCAAGGCGGGCAAGGTCGACGAGGCGAAGGCCGCGTACGCGCGCACCCGCGTCTACTACGAGCGCATCGAGCCGGTGGCCGAGAAGTTCGGCGACCTGGACCCGGCCATCGACGTCCGCGAGGCCGACCTCGAGCCGGGCCAGCAGTTCACCGGCTTCCACCGGCTGGAGAAGGACCTGTTCAAGAGCGGCCTGCAGGCCGACAGCCCGCAGATCGCGGACAAGCTGCTGACCGACGTCAAGGACCTGGTCGCGAAGACGAAGACCCTCGAACTGACCGCGCTCGACCTCGCGAACGGCGCGAAGGGCCTGCTCGACGAGGTCGCGACCGGCAAGATCACCGGCGAGGAGGAGACGTTCTCGCACACCGACCTCTGGGACTTCCAGGCCAATGTGGACGGTTCGAAGGGCGCGATCACCTCGCTGCGGCCGATCCTGCAGGCGAAGGACCCGGCTTTGGTGTCCACTTTGGACAAGGAGTTCGCGAACGTCCAGGGTCTGCTCGACAAGCAGCGCGCGGGTGACGGCTTCAAGCTCTACACGGATCTTTCCCAGGACCAGGTCAAGGAGTTCGCTTCGGCCGTGGACGCGCTGAGCGAGCCGCTGAGCAAGGTTGCGGAGGTCGTGTCGAAGTGACGTCGGCGGAGGGCACGCGGGTTTCGCGGCGGAAGCTCTTCGGCCTGGCGGGCGCGGGGGTCGCGCTCGCCGGGGCGGGGGCCGCCGCCGGGATCGGGATCGACAAGGCGACGGGCAGTGCCGAGGCGGCGGTGAACGTCGTCGGTTTCGACGGCGAGCACCAGGCCGGCATCGTCACGCCGACCCAGGCGAACCTGCACTTCGCGGCCCTCGACGTCACCACGAAGGACCGCGAGAAGCTGCGGCAGCTGCTGAAGACGTGGACCGACGCGGCCCGCCGGATGACCGCGGGCCAGGAGGTCGTGGCGGGCGGCGCGGTCGACGGAAGCCAGTACGCCCCGCCCGGCGACACCGGCGAGGCGCTCGACCTGCCGGCGTCGAACCTGACGCTGACCATCGGGTTCGGGCCGTCGCTGTTCGACGGCCGGTTCGGCCTGGCGGGCAAGCGGCCGCCGCAGCTGATCGACCTGCCGCTGTTCCCGAAGGACAAGCTCGACCCGGCCCGCAGCGGCGGTGATCTCTGCATCCAGGCCTGCGCGGACGACCCGCAGGTGGCGGTGCACGCGGTCCGCAACCTGGTGCGCCTCGGCTTCGGCGTCACCGAGGTCCGCTGGTCGCAGCTCGGCTTCGGCCGCAGCTCGTCGACCTCGCGGGCGCAGGCGACGCCGCGGAACCTGTTCGGCTTCAAGGACGGCACCAACAACATCAAGTCCGAGGACACGGACTTCCTGCGCGACCAGGTGTGGGCCACGGCGGCCGACGGCCAGCCGTGGATGGCGGGCGGCTCGTACCTGGTCGCGCGCCGGATCCGGATGCACATCGAGACGTGGGACCGCGAAACCCTCGAGGGCCAGCAGCAGATCGTCGGCCGCACGAAGGGCACCGGCGCCCCGCTGGGGCAGACGGCGGAGTTCGACGAGCTGGACCTCGACGTCGGCGGCGCGGGCGGCGAGCCCCTGATCGCGGCGGACGCCCACGTCCGGCTGGCGTCGCACCAGGCGCTGAACGGGGTGCGGATCCTGCGCAGGGGCTACAACTTCGTCGACGGCTCGGACGGCGTCGGACACCTCGAGGCGGGGCTGTTCTTCCTGGCGTTCAACCGTGACACGCGCTCGCAGTACGTCCCGATGCAGCAGGCGCTGTCCTCGAAGGACGCGATGATGGAGTACGTCCAGCACACCGGTTCGGCGCACTTCGCGGTGCCGCCGGGCGTTTCGAAGACCGGCTACTGGGGCGACGGGCTGTTCGCCTAAGAGCTGCTGGGCGTCGTCGATAGCATGCACGGCATGGCCATCAAACTTGAGAACGTCGGCATCGCCGTTCGCGACCTCGAAGCGACGATCGCCTTCTTCACCGACCTGGGGCTCACCGTCGTCGGCCGCGACACGGTCAGCGGCGAGTGGACCGACACCGCCGTCGGCCTCGACGGCAACCACGCCAAGATCGCGATGCTCCAGACGCCGGACGGTCACGGCCGCGTCGAGCTCTTCGAGTACATCCACCCCGAAGCGATCGAGTCGGAGCCCACTCGTCCGAACGAGATCGGCATGCACCGCGTCGGCTTCTCCGTCGACAACCTCGACGAAGCCCTCGAGATCGCCGCGAGGCACGGCTGCCATCCGCTTCGCGGCGTGGCGACGTACGAGGACATCTACCGGCTCACCTACGTCCGCGGCCCCAGCGGCATCATCGTGATGCTCGCCGAGGAGCTGAAGAAGAACTGACCGGCGCTAGTCCACCTGTTCCGTCGGGTACCGGTCGCGGATCCGGGTGTTGAAGAACCGCCCGTGGCTCGGCGACGCCATCAGGTCGCGGAACACCGACTCCGGCACCAGCCGGTACCGGTAGACGCTCTCGTTCACGAACTCGATCTCCAGGAGGTGCTCCTCCCGGTCGTAGCCGATCGACGCGATCGTCGACGAGCTGACGGCTTGGCGGCGCATGTCACCCATTATCTCCTTGCCTAAAGCCTTTAGGTAAATCTACATTGGCTTTAGGAGGTGGAGACGATGATGCGTGCCGGACTGACGACCGAGCGGCTCGTCCGCGCGGGCGCCGAGCTGGCCGACGAACTCGGCTTCGACCGGGTGACGCCGTCGGAGCTGGCGCGCCGGTTCGACGTCAAGGTCGCGAGCCTGTATTCGCACGTCAGGAACGCGCATGACCTGCGGACGCGGATCGCGCTGCTGGCCCTGGAGGAGCTCGCCGAGCGGGCGTCCGTCGCGCTGGCCGGGCGGTCCGGACGGGACGCGCTGATCGCGTTCGCCGACGTCCACCGCGACTACGCCCGGGAGCACCCCGGCCGGTTCGCGGCGGCGCAGCTGCGGCTCGACGCCGAAACCGCGGCGGCGAGCGCGGGCGTGCGGCACGCGGAACTGATGCGCGCGATCCTGCGCGGCTACGACCTGACCGGGCCGGACCAAACGCACGCTGTCCGGCTCCTGGGCAGCTTCGTCCGCGGGTTCGTCGCCCTCGAAGCCGACGGCGGCTTCGACCACAGCCCGCCCGCGGCGCCCGATAGCTGGACCCGCCTCCTCGACGTCCTCGATTCCCTTCTCCGCGATTGGCCGAGTTCATGATCACCACCCCGCTCGACGACTTCGTCCGCGGCGCCCTCGAGCTCGAGAAGACCCCGCGCGGCCTGGTCCCGCACCGCCTGCCGGCCCGCGCGCGGGCGCAGAACACCGACCCGCGGCTCGCGATGGCCGAGGCGCAGCCCGCCGGCGTCCGCCTGCGGTTCCGCACGACGGCTCGCCTGATCGAACTCGACACGCTGCCGACGAAGATCGAGTACCCGGGCGCGCCGCCGCGGCCGGACGGCGTCTACGACCTGCTGGTCGACGGCAAGCTCGCCGCGCAGGCGACCGCGCCCGCCGGCGTGCGGTTCGCGGACCTGCCCGGGCACGACAAGGACGTCGAGATCTGGTTGCCGCACAACGAACTGACGACGTTGGTCGCGTTGCGCACCGACGCTCCGGTGACGCCCGCTTCCCGGGCCGAGCGCGTGTGGCTGCACCACGGAAGTTCGATCAGCCAGGGTTCGAACGCGGCGAGCCCGTCGACGACGTGGACCGCGCTGGCCGCGCTTTCGGCCGGCGTCGAGCTGGTCAACCTGGGCTTCAGCGGCAACGCGCTGCTCGACCCGTTCACCGCCCGCGCGCTGCGCGACACCCCGGCGGACCTGGTCAGCGTGAAGCTCGGCATCAACGTCGTCAACGCGGACGTGATGCGGCTGCGCGCGTTCGGCCCGGCGGTGCACGGGTTCCTCGACACGATCCGCGAGGGCCACCCGTCGACGCCGCTGCTGGTCGTCTCGCCGCTGTACTGCCCGATCCACGAGAAGACTCCAGGCCCGGGCGACTTCGACCACGAGGCGCTGGCGTCGGGTGTCGTGCGCTTCCGCGCGACCGGTGAACCGGGCGACGGAAAGCTCACCCTGGAGGTGATCCGCGACGTGCTGGCGGAGATCGTGGCGCAGCGTTCGGACCCGGCTCTGCACTACGTGGACGGGCTGTCGTTGTACGGACCCGACGACTACGCCGAGTTCCCGCTGCCGGACGAGCTCCACCCGGACGGTCCCGCCCACGAACGGATCGCTTCGCGGTTCGCGCCGAGGCTTGACTTCAACCTCCCTTGAAGTTGAAGGCTGGTGCCATGTTCACCGAAGCAGAGCTCGAGTACCTCGACGCCCAGCCGCTGGGCCGGCTCGCGACCCAGCAGCCGAACGGAACGCTGCAGGTCAACCCGGTCGGGTTCCGGTACAACCCGGACGAGAAGGCCATCGACGTCACCGGCCACAACCTCAGCGGCAGCAAGAAGTTCCGCAACGTCCGCGAGAACGGCCGAGTGGCGTTCGTCGTCGACGACCTGCCCTCGACGAACCCGTGGCGCGTGCGCTGCCTGGAAATCCGCGGCCACGCGGAGGCGCTGACGGGAGTCGGTCTCGGCGACAGCCACTTCGACGACGCCGTGATCCGGATCCGGCCCGAGCGGATCCTGGCCTTCGGGGTCGAGGACTGGGATCGCGAGCCGCTGGAGCTGGAGACGAACATCCGCAACGTGTGACACGCCGGTCGGCCGCGGCCACCACGGGGCACCGGGGGTTCCCGTGGCGGCCGCGGCTTTCCGTGCGGCGGAACGGCGTCAGCGCCGACCTCCCCAAGCGGTGTACGCCACCACTCCCGCGACCGCCGCGATCAGCGCCGTCCACATGGCCGCCGACGTCCCCGCCGGCTGCACCAGCCAGGACACGACCTCGCTCGTCGTCGTGCCGTCGTCCGGCACGAACGGCGTCACCGCCGCCCACAGCAACGGGAGCGTCCACCCGAACTGGCCGCCCGCGACCGTCGCCGCCAAACCCGCCAACCCCAGCAGCCCCGCCGTGTCGCGCAGGATGATCGACATGTCGACCGTCGTCGAGCCCAGTTGCTGCACCGCCAGCACCGCGCCCCCGGCTGCCACGCCGATCAGCGCCAAGTGCGCGAACCGCCGGATCGGCCACGGCAGCGCCGCGGTGCGGTCGAGGTCCGGGTCCTGGCCGCTGAGCCCGATCGCCGCCACCGCGATGCCCGCCGTCAGCGTCAGCATCACCGGCAGCGGCGACCACGAGTCCCGCGCCAGGAACCACAGCCCGGCGGTCGCGAGCAGCAGGGCCGTGACCGCCGCCGGGACCTGCCGCGAACGCGCGTACAGCGTCGCCCACCTCATCGCCGGTACCCCGGCACCAGCGTGTCGAGCGGGTCGCCCTGGCAGGTCAGCAACGCCTGGCGCAGCGCGACGATCCGGGTGAACTGAACCTCCCGAGGCAGCGCGCGGAAGTCCGCCCACGCCTGCGTGACCGGGCCGGGTTGGCTCGCGTACCACCGCCCGGCGTACTCGGGCAACGGCTTCAGCTCCCCGGTGAAGTACGCCCCCGCGATCATCCGGGCCCCCAGGTCGGCGAGGCTGCCGCCGTACGGATGGCCGCACGAAGGCAACCCGGCGCCGGACAGCACCGCGAGCCGCAGGTCGTCCGCGTTCGCCGTCAGCAGGACGTCGTTGCGCTGGAAGTCCAGGCGGACGACGCCGGGGTCACGGGCGGGCGGGCCCGCGAGGGAGTTCGGCGCGGTCTCCTCCTCGATCCGGGTGGGCGCGCCGGGCAGCTTCGCCAGCATGGCCAGCGCTTCCCGGCCCGGCACGGCCAACGCGGCCAGCCTGTCTTCGTGCGCCCGGGTGACGCAGATCGGCCCGTCGCAGACCTTCTGGGCGGCGACGCTGTCCGGTACCAGGAGCCCGTCGCCGGAAGCCGGGAAGACCGGCAGGGCGATCGCGGCCCCGGCCACCACCGGGAGCAGGCCGAGGAGCCGGGCCCGCACGGAGTTCGCCGCCAGCAGCAGGAACCCCGTCGCGGCCAGCCCCGCGAACCACACCAGCTGCCCGGCGTCCACCGAAGCCGCCGTCGTCACCAGCGCGCCGCGCGGCTGCCCGAGAACCGGCGCCAGCACACCAAACCGGTTGTACTCCACCGAAAGCACGCCACCTTCGAGCGACGTCCAGGCCAGGATCGAGCCCACCAGTGACAGCACGGCCAGCGCGGGCGCGGTCAGCGGGTGCGGCAGCAGCCTGCCGACCGCCAGGCCGGCCCAGCTCCCCGCCACGACGGCCAGCAGGCCGACGAGCACGACCGGCAGGAAGCCCGCGGACACGAACCCGCCGTGCCCGAGCACCTCCGCCAGGCCGACGCCGAACACCAGCAGGAACGCGAGCCCGCTCAGCGCCCCGACCGCGCCTGCCAGCCGGATCGCTCGGTGCCAGCCCGGTCGGGACGTCGTCGCCAGCAGCTCGACCATGCCGGAGCGGCTGTCGCGCATGCCCTGGATCGCCCCGGCGCCGACGGCGATCGGCCACAGGAACACCAGCAGGAACCGCAGCCACAGCGCGGTGGTCGTCGTGTTCGCCGTCCACGGCGCGGGCACCTTCCACCACGGCCCGGACAGCAGGAAGAGGAAGCCGAGCGCCACCACGAGCAGCGCCAGCCCGGCCCAGGGCGCGATCGAGCGCCGCAGTTCGATGCGCAGGACCATCACCACGCCCCCTGACCCGGCCGGTGGTCCAGCAGCGCCGAGTACCCGCGCTCGATCGGGCTGTCCCCCACGTGCTCCGCGGTGCCGGCCGCGGCCAGCTCGTCCGGTGTCCCCTGGAACACCAGCTTCCCCTCCGCGAACAGCACGACGTCCGTGCACGCCGTCGCGACGTCCTCCACCAGGTGCGTCGAGATCAGCACGCAGGAGTCCCGTCCCAGCTCCTGGACCAGCTCGCGGAACCGGACCCGCTGGGCCGGGTCGAGGCCGGCCGTCGGCTCGTCCAGCAGCAGGATGTCCGGGTCGTTCACGATCGCCTGCGCGATCCCGACCCGCCGCACCATGCCGCCGGACAACGTCTTCATCCGGTCGTCCGCGCGGTCGGCCAGGCCGACCCGTTCGATCGCGCGCTGCACCGCCCCCGGAATGTCCTCTTTGGACATCTCCTTCAGCCACGCCAGGTACTCGACGAACTCGCGGACCGTGAACCGCTTGTAGTACCCGAAGTTCTGCGGCAGGTACCCGATCCGGCGACGCAGCGCGCGCTGTCCGGTCCCGCCGAGCAGCGTCAACGTGCCCGACGCCGGCCGCAGCACCGTCGCCAGCGCGCGGATCAGCGTCGTCTTGCCCGCCCCGTTCGGGCCGAGCAGGCCGTGCACCCCCTTGCCCAGGGACAGGTCCAGCCCGTCCACCGCCATCTTCCGCCGCCCGACCCGCACTTTCAGCGCCTCGGCCTGGATCTCCCAGGCGTAGGTCGACGGCGCGACTTCGCCGGCTCCGACTGCCCGCATCTCTTCCTCCCTAGTGGTGCGCGCCGAGCCGGGTGAACGCCGCCCTGCGCAGGACGACGACCACCGTGGTCAGCGCGAAGATCCCCGCCCACACCGGCACTGCCCCGATGCTGAGCGCGAAAGCCCGCCCCGGAGCCGCGAGGCTCGGCAGGACGATGACCGCGACCCACACGCCGAGCAGCGCGTACGCCGCCCGGCTGATCCCCATCAGCCCGCCGAGCGCGAGCGTTCCCGTGGTGAACGCCAGGCTCGGCAGCAGCCAGAGCGCCGGCGCGGTGCCGGTCAGCCACCCGGCGACGCCGAGCACCGGCAGGACGACGGCGAGCACCGCCACCGTCCGTCGCGCGACCAGGTAGAGCCCGGCCCGCGGCGTCGCCGCGACGACCTCGTACGCCGGGTCGAGCCCCCGCGCCCACGACGCCGCCACCCCGAGCACCGGCAGCACCGGCGCGAAGAGCTGCACGCCCGTGACGTCGTCGAGCGCGACGTGCCAGACCTGGTCCAGCACGACCGCGACCAGCGTGACCAGCCCGATCATCGCCAGCCACGGCACCATCGCCGGGGTGACCCACGTGTCGAGCCACCGCCGCCGGGACGGCCGCGGCTGCGGCCGCAGGTCGACGGCGATCCGGTCCCAGACAGCGGCCACGACCGGCTGCACCGGCGCCACCGCCGCTAGCCGCGCCCGGCACGCCGGGCACGTCTCGAGGTGGGCTTCGAGGCCCCACAGCCGATCACCCGGGAGGTCGTCGCCCGCCGCGTAGCCGGCGATGAGCTCGTCCGACGCATGGGTCATGACAGTGCCTCCCGCATCGCGATCCGCGCCCGGCGGGCACGGGTCTTGACGGTCCCTTCCGGCAGCCCGAGCAGCACGGCGGTCTCGCGGACGGTCAG
The DNA here is from genome assembly GCF_044759945.1 of Amycolatopsis sp. NPDC098790. NCBI lineage: Bacteria > Bacillati > Actinomycetota > Actinomycetes > Pseudonocardiales > Pseudonocardiaceae > Amycolatopsis > Amycolatopsis sp. NPDC098790. The sequence goes on along the minus strand of NZ_JBIWAI010000001.1, from coordinate 2,331,642 downwards.
CCCGTCGAGCACCATCGCCTGCAGCACCTGCCGCAGTTCGGGGGCGAGGTCGCGCAGCGCGTCGCCGACGTCGTCACCGATCGCCGTCGCCAGGGCGACGTCCTCGGCCGCCGGCACGGGCGCGACGTCGAGGGCCACCTCCGCCGGCACTTCGGCGTGGTGCGCCCGGCGCCGGAACGCGTCGACCAGCCGGCGCGCGGCGATCGTCCACACCCAGCCGACCGCACTGCCGCCGGCCGCGGCGCCCGCGAACGAGCCCGCCGCGCGCCAGACGGCCAGGAACGTCTCCTGCATGACTTCGGCGACGACCTGCTCGTCCGCGCACCGGCGGCGCAGGCGCACGGCGAGCCAGGGCGCCGTGCGGCGGTACAGCTCCTCGAACGCCGCGCGGTCGCCCTTGGCCGTGCGCCGGACGAGGTGTTCCTCGTCGGCGTCTTCCAGCGGCAGCTTCCTCACACCAGGCAAGACGCCGGGCACCCGCCAACGGTTCTCACCCGACTGTGTGCTGCGTCACAGTGGAGCTTTCCCTATGAAAGCTCCGCCCCCAGGTGGGAGCTTTCATAGGGAAAGTTCCGCTTCGGCTCAGTCGTGGGAGGGCCAGAACTTGCGCCAGCCGTCGGCCTCCAGGGTTGTCGGCTCCAGGCCGGCGTCGCGCGCGGCCTGCTCGGCGGCCCGGATGTCTTCGGCGAACTGCTTCGCGATCGCCCGCAGCTCACCCTCCGGGTCGACGCCCGCACGCCGCGCCGTCGCCGCGATGCGGAACAGCTGGGCCGCGGCGCCGGTGCCGGCCGGGAAGAGGTCGAGCGGGATGCCCGCGCGCCCGGAGCGTTGCCCGAGCTTGCCGGCCAGCGCCACCGCCGGCTGACCGAGCGCGACGCCGTCCACAATGGACTTGCGCTGCTTCTCCTGCTGCTTCAGCTCTTCCCACTTGACGTTCTGGTGCTCGACGGTGTGCACGCCATCGGCGTCGGCGAACACGTGCGGGTGCCGGCCGACCAGCTTCGCGACGAGCTCGGCGGCGACGTCGTCGATGCCGAACGGGTCGGCGGGGTCCTCGGCCGCGACGCGCGCGTGGAACAGCACCTGGAGCAGGACGTCGCCGAGCTCCTCGCGCAGGGCTTCGCGGTCGCCCGACTCGATGGCGTCGAGCAGCTCGTACGTCTCCTCGACGAGGTACTGGCGGAGGGAATCGTGCGTCTGGGCGGCGTCCCACGGGCAGCCGCCGGGCGAGCGGAGCCGGTCCATCACCTCGGCGGCCTCGACCAGCGGCGGCGCCGGTGTCTCGATGACGTCGGCGCCGGTCGCGATGAGCAGCGAGGCCGCGGGTTCGTCCCGGGACCCGGCGAGCAGCACGACGTCCTTCAGAGTGGGTGCCTCGGTGATGGCGGGGATGCCGAACACGCTCGCGTCGATGTCCGTCGCCGCGTACACGGCGGTGGAGTCACGCAGGATCTTCAGTGCCGCGGCGGGCAGCGTCGCCCCGCGGACGACTACGACGACACCCGTGCTCACTGCTGGGCGGGTGCGGCACCGCGCAAGGGCACGACGAGGCCCTTCGTGGCGTCCTGGTTCGGCGCGAGGTTCATGCCGACAACATCCCACACGCCGTAGCGGGGGTTGACGCGCAGCCCGGCGTCGGCCAGGTACGGCTGCAGCAGCCGGGTGCCGATGGACGTCAGCTGCTGGTCGGTGGGCTTCTGGGCTTCCTGGTCGGCCGGGACGGCCTTGTCGGTGCCGCGGCTGCGGACGACGAAGATGTACCAGTCCGGCTTGGCGGGCATCCGCGCCTGGAACGCGACGACGCTGTTCGCCGGCGAGCCGAAGAGCGGCGTCTGCGCCAGCGAGAGGTACTGGGCGGCGCCGAAGAGCTCGGTCATGCCCGCGTCGGAGAAGCCGCCCGCGCCGGGCATGCCGGTCTGCTGCGCCTGCTGGGCTTCCTGCCCGGCCTGCTGGACGGTCGCCTGGATCTTCCCGGGGTCGGCCGCGAACTGCTGCGCGTAGGCGAACGCGCGGGCGCGGGCCTCGGGGTCGGTCTCGCTGGTGGCGGCGATGCCGACGTAGTCCGCGCCGACGGACAGCTTCGGCAGGTACTTCTCGGCGAGCTGCATTTCGAGGACGACGTCGCGGGCGACCTCGTTCGCGTCGCGCAGCTTCGAGACGATCTGCGTGACGGCGACGGAGTCCCCCTGCCCGGTGTCGGTGACCGGAGCGGACTTCTCTTGAGCGACGAGCGAGGCGACCTTCCCCTGGTCGGCGACGAGGCCTTCCTTCCGGGCGGCGCGCTCGGTGAGCTCGTGCAGGACGGACTGCCGGACGATCTCGCGGCCGAGCTGGTCGAGCTTGTGCTCGCGGGCGAGCTTCTGGCCGTAGGGCTGTTCGCGGACGGCCTGGTCGATCATCGACTGGACGCGGTCGAGCGAGACCGAGCTGTCCCCGACGATGACGGCGCTGCCGACCTGGCTGGGGCCCGAGCCGCAGCCCGCCAGGCCGCCGAGCAGCAGAGCACCGGAAACGACCGCGACCAGCGCGCGAGGGCGCCCCATGATCCGCATCACAGGCCATACCCTCTCACACCATCGCACCCGAAACGCAACACCCACGGGCTACGCGCGGCGCTAATGTCGACTTATGGACCAGTGGCTGACGATCGAAGTGTTCGACGGCAAGTCCTCGGCAACGTTGTGGCGCCTGGCGCACGGCGACGCCCTCACGGAGGCAGCGCTGACGAACGGCGCTGAGCAGTGGGTTTGGCACGAACACCGCTGGGGTGTGGTGCTGGAGATCGAGTTCGCGTCGGAATCGCGCCGGGACGCGTTCCGGGGGCTGCCGGTGGTGACGGCGGCGTTGGACGCGGTCCCGGATCCGGTGCGGGGGTTGTTGGTGTACCCGGGGCGGGGTGGGGGTGCGGGGTCCCGGATGCCGCGACGGCCCCGGCCGCTGCCGATGGCTGGTGCCGGGGCGGTTCCGGTGCCGGTGGAGTCGGTGCGGATGGGGTTGGCGGAGGGTTTGCCGCCGATGTTCAGCGAAGTCGGCTGAGGAGTTCGCGCCAGGTCATTCCGCCAGATCGGCGATGAACGCCTCCGATTGCGCCGAATCGAGTGCCGCATCGCCGAGTCTGGCCACCACTTGCCGATAGACCGCGATCTCGTCCGGCGCTTCGAGGAAGAGCGACGATATTTCCTGGTCGATGTAGACCACGGGCTCGAATTCGGTCGATTCGATGAGCTTGAAATGACCCGAGATGGCCGGATGACCACCGATTCTGGCGGGCACCACGCGGATCGATACGTTGGGCTGGGCCGAGACCCGGAGCAGATGGGCCAACTGTCCCCGCATGACCGAGCGGTCCTCGCGACCGACCGGCAGGCGTAGCGCGAACTCGTGGATGAAGAACCGAAACTCGATCATCGGGCGACGAGTGAGCACCAGCTGCCGCGCCATACGCGCGAACACTCGCTCATCGATACCGTCCGGCGATGCAACGTTGCCGGTTTCGACCATCAGGCAACGAGCGTAATCTGCGGTATGCAGAAGTCCCGGCAAGATAACGCCCTGGAAAGCTGCGATCTCGGTGGCGCGTTCCTCGTGCCAAGCCAGGGTCTGCACCTGCCAGCTGCCGGCGTAGCTCTCCAGCAGCCCTGGCTTGCGGATCTCTTCCCCGAGCGCCATCAGCTCGCGGTATTCAGCACCGCGGAACCCGAGGATCGTCAGGAAGCGCGCCAAATGCACCGGATCGGGCCGATGGAGCCCGCGGGTCACCGACGACACCCACTGGGCACTCATGTCCAGCTTCCGTGACATCTCACGGACGCCCCAGTTCCGTTCGGCCATGCGCCGGAGAAGCCGCTCCCCGAGCTGCCGGCCGCGGATGTTCGGCCCCCGTTTGTCCTCCATGGGGCGAACGTACGATCACCACGAGCGCGATTCCAGCAGCCACGACGACAGTTCGCCCGAACCGGCGCGGGTGTCCAACGCCTATTACACCGCCGCAGGTTTCTTCGTTAGCTGCGTCAGCAGCTTCGTGCACCAGTCCAACAGCTCTTCGTCCCGCAAGGTCGGCGCCCCGATCCGGCCACCCGCCGGGCCCTCGGTCGGCTTCGGGACCGAAACCGTGTTCGTCACCGCCTTGAACACCGCCTTCGGGTACAGCCTCTTCAACCGCACCATCTGCGAGTCGGCCAGCGGCAGCGGCGCGAACCGGATCGTGGTGCCCTGGACCGCCACCTCCGTCACGCCCGCCTCGCGGCACGTGTGCCGGAAGCGCGCCACCGACAGCAGCCGGTTGACCGGGGCCGGGGGCTGGCCGTACCGGTCGATCAGCTCCTCGCGGACCGCGTCCAGGCCCTCCGTGTCCGGCGCCGCCGCGATCTTGCGGTACGCCTCCAGCCGCAGCCTTTCGCCCGGGACGTAGTCGTGCGGGATGTGCGCGTCGATCGGGAGGTCCACGCGGACTTCCGCCAATTCCTCTTCTTCGGACGGCTCCGCGCCCGCGTGCCGGCGGAACGCGTCGACCGCTTCACCCACCAACCGCACATACAGATCGAACCCGACGCCCGCGATGTGCCCGGACTGCTCCGCCCCGAGGATGTTCCCCGCGCCGCGGATTTCCAGGTCCTTCATCGCGACCGCCATGCCCGCGCCCAGCTCGGTGTTCTGGGCGATCGTCGCCAAGCGGTCGTGCGCGGTCTCCGTCAACGGCGCTTCCGGCGGGTACAGGAAGTACGCGTACCCGCGCTCGCGCCCACGTCCGACGCGGCCGCGCAGCTGGTGCAGCTGAGCGAGCCCCAGCAGGTCGCCGCGTTCGACGAGCAGCGTGTTCGCGTTCGAGATGTCCAGGCCGGTCTCGACGATCGTCGTGCACACCAGGACGTCGTACTCGTTCTCCCAGAAGCCCTGGATGATCTTCTCGAGCTTCTCCTCGTTCATCTGCCCGTGCGCGGTGACGACCCGCGCCTCCGGCACCAGCTCCCGGATCCGCCGCGCGGCCTTCTCGATCGAGGAGACGCGGTTGTGGACGTAGAAGACCTGGCCGTCACGCAGCAGTTCGCGCCGGATCGCCGCGCCGACCTGCTTGTCGTCGTACGCGCCGACGTACGTCAGGATCGGGTGGCGGTCCTCCGGCGGGGTCAGGATCGTCGACATCTCGCGGATGCCGGCCAGCGACATCTCCAGCGTTCGCGGAATCGGCGTCGCGGACATCGTGAGCACGTCGACGTGCGTGCGCAGCGCCTTGATGTGCTCCTTGTGCTCGACGCCGAACCGCTGCTCCTCGTCGACGATCACGAGGCCGAGGTCCTTGTAGCGGATGCCCGTCTGCAGCAGCCGGTGCGTGCCGATGACGATGTCGACCTCGCCGCCGGCCAGCTGCTCGAGGATCGCGTCCGACTCCGCCTTGTTCGTGAAGCGGGACAGGCCCTTGATCGTCACCGGGAACGACCGCATGCGCTCGTGGAAGGTGTTCAGGTGCTGCTGGGCGAGCAGCGTCGTCGGCACGAGCACCGCGACCTGCTTGCCGTCCTGCACCGCCTTGAACGCCGCGCGCACGGCGATCTCCGTCTTGCCGTAGCCGACGTCGCCGCAGATGACGCGGTCCATCGGGACGCCGCGTTCCATGTCGGCCTTGACCTCGTCGATCGCGGCCAGCTGGTCGTTCGTCTCGGTGAACGGGAAGGCGTCTTCCAGCTCGCCCTGCCACGGCGTGTCCGCGCCGAACGCGTGCCCGGGCGCGGCCTGGCGCGCCGCGTACAGCTGGACCAGCTCGGCCGCGATCTCCTTGACCGCCTTCTTGGCCTTGGCCTTGGTGTTCTTCCAGTCCGAGCCGCCGAGCTTGTTGAGCGTGGGCAGCTCGCCCCCGACGTAGCGGGAGACCTCGTCGAGCTGGTCGGTCGGGACGAACAGCCGGTCGCCCGGGTGGCCGCGCTTCGACGACGCGTACTCCAGCAGCAGGTACTCGCGGGTGGCGCCGGCGACCGTCCGCTGGACCATCTCGACGAACCGGCCGATGCCGTGCTGGTCGTGCACGACGTAGTCGCCGGCCTTCAGCGCCAGCGGGTCCACGGCGTTGCGCCGCCGGGACGGCATCTTGGTGTTCAAGTCCTTTGTGGACGTTCCGGCACCCGCGCCGCGGCCGGTGAGGTCCGCTTCGCTGAGCACGACCAGTGCGCGCTCCGGCGAGACGAAGCCGTCGGTGAGGCCGCCGCAGGTGACCGTGACCATGCCCGGCGCCGGCGCACTCGAAAGACCGTCGCCGGCCTGGGTCGCCGGGACGTCGGCGCTCGACAGCTGCTCGACCGCGCGCGCTGCCGTGCCCTGGCCGGCGACGACGAGCACCGCCGTGCCGCCCGACGCCGTGTGGGCGCGCAGGTCCGTCATCGCGCGCTCGAGCTCGCCGCGGTACGACGGCGCGGCCTCGACCGAGACGCGGTAGACGTCCGGGTCTTCGCTGGTCAGCTGGGTGAGCGTCCACCAGGCGCGCTTGGTGTCCTGGGCGTGGGACGCGATCTCGTCGAGCCCGCGGTAGGCGGACGCGCCGAGGTCGATCGGGGCCTGGCCGCCCGCCGCGGCCGTCGTCCACGACGCTTCGAGGAACTCCTGGCCGGTGCGGACGAGGTCGGCGGCACGGGCGCGGATCTTCTCCGGGTCGGTGAGCAGGACGTGCGTGCCGATCGGCATCGCGTCGGTGAGCAGCTCCAGCTCGCCTTCGCAGAGCACCGGGATGAGCGCTTCCATGCCCTCGACGGGGATGCCGTCGGCGAGCTTGGTGAGCATCTCGGCCAGGTGGGCGTCGGCTTCGTAGGTCTTCGCCAGCTCCGCGGCCTTCTCCTTGACCGGCGCGGTCAGCAGCAGTTCCCGGCACGGCGGCGCGGTGACGCGCGGGATCTCGCCGGGCAGCGACCGCTGGTCGGACACCGCGAACGCGCGGATCTCGCTGACCTCGTCGCCCCAGAACTCCACCCGGACGGGGTGCTGCGCGGTCGGGCCGAACAGGTCGAGGATGCCGCCGCGGACGGCGAACTCGCCACGCTTCTCCACCATGTCGACGCGGGTGTAGGCCAGCTCGACGAGCCGTTCGAGCAGCTCCTCGAAAGGCTCTTCCTCGCCGACGACCAGGTCGATCGGCTTGAGCGAGCCGAGGCCCGGCGCCATCGGCTGGATGAGGCTGCGCACGGTGGCGACGACGACGCGCAGGGTGTCGTCTTCGGACTTGAGCCGGTGCAGCACCTCCAGCCGGCGCCCGACGGTGTCGGCGCGCGGCGAGAGGCGTTCGTGCGGGAGCGTCTCCCAGCTGGGGAAGTCGGCGACTCTGCCCTTGCCGAGGAGGGCGCCGAGGGACGCGGTCAGCTCGTCGGCCTCGCGGCCGGTGGCGGTGACGGCGAGGACGGGTTTGGCCGCGCCCTCGTCGGCGGCGAGCGCGGCGGCGACGAGCTGCCGGGCGGCGATCGGGCCTTGCAGCTCGAGCAGCGGCGCGCCGGCGCGCTCGACCACGCCGCGCAGGGCCGGGTCGGGAAGGGTGGCGGTGAGGAGTCCGGACAGTGGAGCGTCGGTCACGGTCCCAGCCTACGTGCCACCCCCGACAAGTTTCCGGTCACGGCTGGTGACGCAGCAGGTTCGCCACCTCCGCCAGCCTCGGGAGCTGCTCGTCGAACACCTTCGGGTCCGTGCTCGCGATCCGCAGCAGGACGTGTTCGGCCCCTTTGTACTCACGCAGTTTCGACGCCACCTCCGCCGCCGAGCCCGTCACCTGCATCTGGATCCCCTGGACGAAGTCCGCCGGCATCCCGTAGTTCCGCTGGCAGTACTCCTCCAGCAGCGCGCGGCCGCGATCCAGGTCGTCCTCCACCAGGACCGTCGCGAACAGCGCCGGGGTCACCGGGCGTGACGCAAGCGCGCGGATCTGCGCCAGTCCGGACACGTAGTCCGCGGGATCCGGCGGGTAGGGCAGCCAGCCGTCGTACAGCCGTCCGATGCGCGAAATCGCCCCCGGTGTGTACGCCGCCAGCCACACCGGCGGCCCGCCCACACGTGCGGGCGCGGGGAAGGAAGGCAGCGAGTCGTAGTGCAGCACCTCGCCGTGGAAGGAATCCGCGCCGCTCCACGCCGCCCGCCACAACCCCACGATGTCGTCCAGCCGTGCCCGGCGACGGGCCCACGGCACCCCCACGAACGCGAACTCCGGCTCACTCCGCCCGGCGAAACCGGCACCGACGGCCACCGTGAGGCGACCACCGCTCAAAAGGTCGAGGGACAGCAGCTGGTTCGCCGAGAGAACCGGGTCGCGCAAGGCCGGGAGCAGCGCGGACGTCCCCAATGTCACCCGTGAGGTCCGTGCGGCGAAAGCACCCAGAACAGTGAACGCGTCGAGCGGGGCGCGCGCCAGGGTGTCCCCCACCCACACCGAGTCGAGGCCGAGCTCCTCGGCGGAGACGGCGGCGTCGACCAGCTCGGGCGCGGTCCGCCCGGCGTCGAGGATGGGCTGGTAGGTCGGCACGACCAGGCCGAATTTCGTCATGCCGGAAGCGTCACCCAACCCGGGTATGCCTTCAATTCCCCACGGGGAATGGCGCGCCCGAGCAAGATGAACCCCGTGGACTTCGGAACGACGCTCAAGGACTGGCGCACCCGGCGCCGCCTCAGCCAGCTCGACCTGGCGCTGCGCGCGGGCACGACGCAGCGGCACGTCAGCTTCATGGAGAGCGGCCGCTCGCTGCCCGGCCGCGGCATGGTGCTGCGCGTCGCCGAGTCCCTCGAACTGCCGCTGCGCGAACGCAACGGCCTGCTCCACGCGGCCGGCTACGCGCCGACGTACCCCGAAACGCGGCTCGACGACCCGGCGATCCGGCCGGTGCTCGACGGGCTGCGGCGCCTGCTCGACGGCCACCGCCCGTACCCGGCGATCGTCGTCGACCGCTACGGCCTGCTCGTCGCGAAGAACGACGCGTTTTCCCTGCTCACCGAGGGTGTTTCGGCGGAGCTGCTGAAGGAACCGGTCGACACGCTGCGGCTCGCGCTGCACCCGGACGGCATGGCGCCGCGCGTGCGGAACCTCGACGACTGGGCGCGGCACATCCTCGAGCGTCTCCGCAACGACCTGGCCCGCACCCCGGACGACCGGCTGGCCGCGCAGCTCGCCGAATTGGAGTCCTACCTGCCGCCGCAACGGCCGCCGACGGACGGCCACCTCGGCTTCGCCGTCCCGGTGCGACTGTCCACTTCGGCCGGTGAGCTGCGGCTGATCACGGCGATCACGACGTTCGCGACCGCCGCCGACGTCACGGTGTCGGAGCTGAAGCTGGAGACGTTCCTGCCCGCGGACGCCGAAACCGCGGAACGCCTTCAGACGACCAGCGCGGTGACGTGACCAGCCAGCAGTTCTGCGCTCGCCCACAGCACCGCCGCGCACACGCTGCCCACCGCGAACCGGCGGTACGGCATCGCCGCCGAGCCCGCGACGCGCGGCACCAGCGTCCGCAGCCCGGCCAGGCAGCGGCCGGCGATCACCGCCGGGACGCCGTAGCGCGCGACGGCCGCTTCCGCGCGGTCCCAGCGGTCCTGGCCGACGCGGCGGGCGAGCCGGGACCGGCGCAGGCGCCGCCCTTCCAGATACGCGAGCTGGTCGCCGAGGACGGCCGCGAGCACGGCAACCGGCAACGCGAGTCCGAAGTGGAGCGTGCCGCGTTCGGCGAGGAAACCCATCAGCAGCAACGTCGACAACGTCGGCAGCACGATCCCGGGCAGCAACGCCGTTTCCGCCGCGATGATCGCGAAGCAGACGAGGTAGACGACCGGCGCGGGCGCGTCAAGCAGTGGCCGCAGCAGGCTGTCCATCCCGCGTCCTCCCCACCGCCACCGGGAGCGCCGCGCGGTAGACGAACGCGGGTGGCAGGTTGCCCCAGACGACCGAAGTGCGCTCCACGACGGCGAAACGGCTTCGCAGTGAAGCGGCGAAGCGACGCGCGGGTGGCGTCCAGGCCGCGTGGGCGTACGCGAAGGTCGTGAAGCGGCCGTTCGGGGTCAGCGCTCCCGTGACCGCGTCGAGGATGCGGCGCTGGCGGTCCGCGGTCATGGCCGTCCAGGGCAGGCCCGAGACGACGACGTCGACGCCGTCGAGCGCGAGGTGCTCGGCCGAGCCCGTGACGACGTCCAGGTCCGGGAACCGCTCGCGAAGTACGTCCGCGAAACGCGGGTTGATCTCGTAGGCGGTCAGGCGTGCTTCGGGGCGAAGCAGCGCGAGGACCGCTTCGGTGAACACGCCCGTGCCCGGTCCCAGCTCGGCGACGCGGGCCGCGCGTTCCAGGCCTAGGCCCGCCGTCATGGTTTCGGCCAGCCGCGGCGAGCTGGGCGCGATCGCGCCCGTCAGCATCGGGTGGCGGAGGAATTCCCTGGTGATCGACATGCTTCCGACGCTAGGAACGGCCGGGGTGGCCGCGAATCCGCCGGCTCGCCCGGTCAGGTCCTCCCAAGGGAGGACACGGTCGGACCGAAGGGATGACGACCCGGACCCGCTCCCGGCGCTACGTTCGGTGGCGTGGAACGACTCGTGATGTGGGTGCGGAGACACCGGTGGACGGTGGACTTGCCGCTGTACGCCGTCTTCGTGTTCCTCGCGCCGAACTGGGTGGGCGAGGAGCCGTGGACGACGCGCGCGATCCCGATGCTGTTCCTGCTCCCGCTCCTGGTGCGGCGCCGGTTCCCGCGGACGGTCGCCGTGCTGGTCATCGCCGGGGCGGTGGTGGTGTACGTCAACGAGATCTGGGCGTACGACCGCGGCCGCACCGAGCTGGCGATGGCGGTCGTGCTGTTCAACCTGGTCAAGCTCGGGCAGCGGCGGTTCGCCGCGGTGATCGCGGTGGCGATCTTCGTGCTGGGCTGGCAATGGGGGTTCGCCTGGGGGACGTACACCGACAACCCCACGGCGACGATCGTCGGCATCTGGCCCCTGCACATCGCCGCCTGGGCACTCGGGGAGTTCTTCCGCAGCAAGGAAAGGCTCACCGCAGAGGAGGACAAGCGCGCCGAAGCCCAGGCGCGAGCGGCAGTCGCGGAGGAGCGCACGCGGATCGCGCGCGAACTCCACGACGTCCTCGCGCACAGCATCAGCGTGATAGTGCTGAACGCCGAGGGCGCGAAGCTCGCCCGGCACCGCGACCCGGAAGCCGTCGACCGCACGCTCGACACGATCGGCCGCACCGGCCGGAACGCCCTCGCGGAACTGCGGCGGCTGCTGGAGGTCCTGCACGCCGGCCAGGAGGCACGCAGTCCCCAGCCGACCGCCGACGAGCTGCGCCGGCTCGTCGAGCAGGCCGGCCGCGAGGTCACGCTCGACGTCACCGGCGACGCGACCGGCCTGCCCGCGAGCGCCGCACTGCAGACCTACCGGATCGTCCAGGAGGCACTGACCAACATGATCAAGCACGCCCCGTCCGACGCGACCGGCCGCGTCGAAGTCGCGTTCGCCCCGGAGGAGATCCGGATAGAGGTGACGAACACGGGCGGCAAGTCCCCACCGGCGCCGGCGTTGCCATCATCGGGGCGTGGGTTGGCCGGGATGCGCCAGCGCGTGGAGATGTACCACGGCGAGCTGTCAACGGGGCCGTTGCCGGATGGCGGGTACCGGGTGCGCGCGAGCCTGGTGGTGGGGTCATGAGGGCCAGGATGCGGGCTCAAGCGGAGGGCGGTCGACGGTCGGCCGGCCACGTCCGGGTCGCTGCCCCGCCGCCATGCGAACTCGGCGGCCGACTCCCGACCCACTGCCTGCCGCCAGGCGACAGCCCGCCCCGACCCGCGCTGAGGCCGCGGTCCGGTCTCGCACCTTCCCGCGGGCCGCACCACCGACCGCACGCGAACCCGGCGGTGCACCTATGACCACCCGGGTACTGCTCTGCGACGACCAGGAGCTGGTGCGCGTCGGGCTGCGGATGATCGTCGAGAGCCAAGACGACCTCGTCGTCACGGCCGAGGCGGCGAACGGCGAGGAAGCCGTCGCGAAGGCGCGCGAGCTGCGGCCGGACCTGATCTTGATGGACGTCCGGATGCCGGTGCTCGACGGCGTCGCGGCGACCGAACGGATCTGCGCCGAGCTGCCGGACGTGCGCGTCCTCATCATCACGACCTTCGACCTCGACGAGTACGCCTACGCCGCACTGCGCGCCGGGGCCAGCGGGTTCCTGGTGAAGGACGCGCCGTCGGAGGAGATGCTCGTGGCGATCCGCGGCGTGCTGCGGGGCGACTCGATGGTCTCGCCCTCGGTGACGCGGCGGCTGCTCGACCGCTACCTCGCCGACGACCGCGACCCGGTCGACGTCGCGAAGCTCGACGTCCTGACCGAGCGCGAGAAGGACGTGCTGGGGCTCATCGCGCGCGGGCTGTCCAACGGCGAGATCGCGGCGAAGCTGTACATCGGCGAGACGACCGTGAAGACGCACGTCGGGCGGATCCTCGGCAAGCTGCGGCTGCGCGACCGGGTGCACGCCGTCGTCTTCGCCTACGAGTCCGGGCTGGTGCGACCAGGATCGTAATAACTCCTCATTTATCCACTTGTTAGGGAAGGATAGAGTACTTTGCATGACGATTTACAAGTCCGCAGCCGGCGCGCGCCTCCTGCGTGAGCGCTACCTCGATGCGCTGACGGCGTGGCCCGGCGCCCGCGAGGAGGTGCGCGTCCCGACGCCCGAAGGCGAGACGTTCGTCGTGGTCGCGGGCCCGGCCGGCGCCCCGCCGCTGGTGCTGCTGCACGGCTCCGGCAGCAACGCGGCGGAGTGGGCGCCGCGGGTCCCGTCGCTGACCGAGCGGTTCCGGGTGTACGCGGTCGACATCATCGGCGAGCCGGGGTTGAGCGCCGAGACGCGGCCGCCGCTGGACAGCGACCGGTACGCGCGCTGGCTGGACGCCGTGCTCGACTACTTCGACCTCCCGCAGGCGGCGTTCCTGACCTCGTCGTTCGGCGGGTGGCTCGCGCTCGACTATGCGACCCGGCGGCCCGAGCGCGTCGCCGCGCTGGCGTTGCGGTGCCCGATCGGCCTCGGCCCGATGAAGAAGGGGTTCGTCGTCAAGGCGGTGCTGCTGTCGCTGCTCGGCGAGAAGGGACGGCGGAAGTCCGTGGCGAGCACGATCGGCGAGCCGGAGACGTCGCCGATCGTCGAGCACCAGCTGCTGGTGTCGGCGCACTACCGGTACCGCACCGGCCCGTTCCCGGTCTTCGGCGACGCCGCGCTGGGCCGGCTGACCATGCCGGTGTACGCCGTCGCGGGCGCGGACGACGCCATGGTGGACTCCGCGACGACCGCGCGGCGCCTGGAAGCGGCCGGCGCCGTCGTCGACCTCGTGCCGGGCACCGGCCACTACATCCCGGGTTCACGCGATCTGGACTTCCTGACGGCGGTCGCGTCGCACGGCGATTTCACCGCTTGATGGCAGGATGGGCCGTATGCGACGTGTGCTGGGTCTCATCGGTGCCGTGTCCCTGCTGGTCGTGGCGTGCTCGGGTGCTGCCAGCGAGCCGATCCAAAGCGTCCCGCCGGCGTCCACGCCCCCGGCGTCGACCGGGAAGTTCAAGGTCGAGACGGTGAGCGCCGGGCTGGAGCACGGCTGGGACGTCGGCTTCCTGCCCGACGGCGGCATCCTCGTGCCCCAGCGGCCCGGCAAGCTCGCGCTGGTCCGCGGCGGGAAGGCGACCGACGTCAAGGCCGACCTCTCCGACGTCTACGCCAAGGGCGAAGGCGGGCTGCTCGGGATGGTGATCAGCCCCGACTTCGCGACCAGCCGCGAGTTCATCACCTGCCAGGACCACCAGGAGGGCGGCAAGGCCGTCGACATCCGGCTGGTCACGTGGAAGCTCGCCGAAGACGGCGCGAGCGCGTCCCGCGTCAAGGACCTGCTCACCGGGCTGCCGGTGAACCCGAGCGGCCGGCACTCCGGCTGCCGCCCGACGTTCGCGCCGGACGGCGCGCTGCTGGTCGGCACGGGCGACACGGCCCGTGCGTCGATCGCCCAGGACCGCCACTCCCTCGGCGGCAAGGTGCTGCGGCTGGACGCGAAGACCGGCGACCCGTTGCCGGATAACCCGTTCATCACCTCGTCCGACGCGCACGAACGGCTGATCTACACCTACGGCCACCGCAACGTCCAGGGCGTGGCGATCCGGCCGGGCAGCGGCCAGGTGATCACGGCCGAGCACGGGCCGACCTTCGACGACGAGGTCAATCTGCTCAAGCCGGGTGCGAACTACGGCTGGGACCCGTCGAAGGGCGGCACGGACTCGAGCTACGACGAGAGCGTGCCGATGACGGACCTCAAGCGCTTCCCGGACGCGGTCAGTCCTCTGTGGACGTCCGGTGAGATCACCGAGGCGATCAGCGGCAACGCGTTCCTGACGGGCGCGCAGTGGGGCCCGAACGACGGCGCGCTCGTCGTGGTGGCGCTGAAGGGCCAGAAGCTGCTGCTGTACCACTTGGACGCGGCGGGCAAGGTCCTGGACGTCTCGCTCCCGCCGGAGTTCGACGACAAGTTCGGCCGCCTGCGCGCGGTCCGCAGCGGTCCGGACGGCACCCTGTACGTGACGACTTCGGACGGCACGGACGACAAGCTGCTGAAGGTCACGCCCGCCTGATCATGAGAAACCCACGGCCGTGGAATGCCGTGGACACTTCCGCCGGGGTCGCGGATCGCGGAACATGGTGTGCACCAAGAGTTTTCGCCCGCCCCCGACGAGTGTTGGACGCGGTCCGAAGATAGCGTTCCCGCGGCAGCACCCGCGCCGGTCCTCGATCGTCATCGCCGACCTGACGATCGGGGACCGGCCTCCAAGTCTGTCCTATTTGCCCAGGTGAGCCCCGCCGTTGACGTGCACCACCTGTCCGGTGACGTGCCCGGCGGCGGGGCTCGCCAAGAACGTCACGACCGCCGCGACGTCCTCCACCGTGCCCGGTCGCTTGTTCATCGTGTTCCCGATCAGCCACTCGCGACGGCGGTCGGAAAGCTTGCCGTGGAAGAACTCCGTCTCGCCGACCAGTCCGGGCGCGACGACGTTCGCGGTGATCCCGCGCGGGCCGAACTGCTGGGCCACGCTGACGTTCCACCCCTCGACCGCGGCCTTCGCCGCGCCGTACGAGCCGGCGCCGGTGCGGGCGGCGATCGAGCCGATCGTGATGATCCGCGCGTTGTCGGCGAGACGTTCACGCAGCGCGTGCGTCACCAGGGCGGCACTGACCACATTGGACCGGAGGTTGCGCTCGAACGCGGCCGCGAAGCCGGCGAGCCCTTCGCCGTCGGCGTCGAGGAAGTCCGTGTTGCCGCCGGCGTTGTTGACGAGGACGTCGACGCGCCCGGGCAACTCCCCGAGTGCGGACTCGACGGCCGCGGGATCGGCGGCGTCGAAGACGACGGGCCGCGCGCCCAGGAGCGTCGCGGCTTCGGCGAGGACCTGCTCGCGGCGCCCGGTGACGGTCACCCGGTCGCCGGCCTCGGCGAACGCCGCCGCGACGGCGTACCCGATGCCGGTGCCGCCGCCCGTGACCACTACTTCCCTGCTGTTCCCCATGGCCCCGACCCTAGTGCCTAGGATCGGGGCATGACCAAGATCGATCCGGCCACGTCCGCGCTCGTGCTCGTCGACCTGCAGGAGCGGATCGTCGCGCTGCCGACCACGCCGCACCGAGGCGAAGCCGTCGTCGCGAACGCGCTGCGGCTGCGGACGGCGTTCCGCGAGGCCGGAGCGCCGGTGGTGATCGTCAAGGTGTCGCGGCCGGACAACCCGCCGGGCAACGACCTCGTCTTCGACGCGCAGGACGACAAGATCGTCACGAAGTACACGATCGGCGGCTTCGCGAACACGGACCTCGACGAGTTCCTGCGCGGCAAGGGCGTGAAAACGGTGTACTTCGGCGGAATCGCCACGGAGTTCGGCGTGGAGTCGACGCTGCGAGCGGCGTCCGACCACGGCTACGACACGGTCGCGGTGTCGGACGCGATGACGGCGCTGTCCGACATTTCGCACGAGAACGCGATCACGAAGATCTTCCCCCGTCTGGGCACGGTCATGACGACGGACGAGGTCCTGGCGTGATCGACAAGGTGGCGTGGATCGAGGTGGCAGACGGCCGGGTCCTGGCGGCACGCTCACGGGGCAAGGACAAGTTCTACCTGCCGGGAGGCAAGCGCGAGCCGGGCGAGACGGACGCCGAGACGTTGGTGCGCGAGATCCGCGAGGAGCTCGACGTGGAGATCACGCTTTCGACGGTGAAGCCGGCGGGCACGTTCGAGGGCCAAGCGCACGGCCACGCGGAGGGAACGCTGGTCCGCACCACGGCGTACACGGCGGAGTACTCGGGAACGCTGCGGGCGAGCAGCGAGATCGAGGAGATCGCGTGGCTGGGATACGAGGACCGGCCGCGGGTGTCGTTGGTGGCACAGCTGATCTTCGACCACCTCCACGCGACCGGCGCGCTGCGGTGATCGACAAGATCGCCTGGCTGCACCTGGCGAACGGCCGGATCCTGAGCACGCGATCGCGCGGCAAGGAGGTGTACTACCTCCCGGGCGGCAAACGCGAGCCGGGCGAATCGGACGCCGAGACGCTGGTCCGCGAGATCCGCGAGGAACTCGACGTGACGATCGCGGAGGAGTCGATCGGGTCGGCGTGTTCGAAGCGGAGGCGCACGGCCACCCGGGCACGGTCGTCCGGATGACCTGCTACACGGCGGAGTACGCCGGAACATTGGCCGCCAGCAGCGAAATCGAAGAGATCGCTTGGCTGGCGTACGCGAACCGCGGTGAGGTGTCGGCGGTGGACCAGATCATCTTCGACCACCTCCACGAGGACGGCCGGCTTCGCTGAGGCCCGGCCAAGCGGCTTGTCGGGCACAATCGTGCGATGGACGGTGCTGAGCAGTTCTTCGACCTCAACATCGAACGGGTGCTGGAGCACTGGCCGGTCGCCTTCGCGATCCGCGAGATCATCGCCAACGCCCTCGACGAACACACCCTCACGAAGACCGCCGAGCCGGTGATCACCAAGGACCCCGCGGGCGCGTGGCACGTGGCCGACTTCGGCCGAGGACTGCGCTACACGCACCTGACGCAGAAGGAGAACGACGAGAAACACCGTTCCGGCGCCGTGATCGGCCAGTTCGGCATGGGGTTGAAGGACGCGCTCGCCGTTTTCGACAGGCACGACGTCGGCGTCGAGATCCGCTCCGCGCACGGTGATATCACCACCCGCCAACGTGCCAAGGAAACGTTCGCCGACGTGCGGACTCTGCACGCCGTGATCCGCGGGGCGGCCGATCCCCGCCGGACCGGCACGGACGTCGTGCTGCACGGCGTCACCGACGACGACGTGGCCGCGGCCAAGGAGTTCTTCCTGCGCTACAGCGGCGACCACCCGCTGGAAACCACCCCGATCGGCCAAGTCCTGGAACGGGCTTCTCCCGCGGCTCCCGGTCGGATCTACGTCAAGGGGCTCCTCGTTGCGGAGGAACCCAACTTCCTGTTCTCCTACAACATCACGGACATCAACGCGCCCTTGCGGCGAGCTCTCAACCGCGAGCGCAGCAACGTCGGCCGATCCGCGTACACCGATCGCGTCAAGGCGATCCTCAGGCAGTGCCGGTCGACCGGGGTCGCGTCTCCCCTGGCCGGCGATCTGGCCGAATTCGCGACCGGACGAATGCACGACGAGCTGAGCTGGCGCGAGATCACCGTGCACGCGTGCACGGTTTTGGCGAGCCACGAAAAGGTCGTGTTCGTGACGCCGTCGGAGCTGCAGGAAGGCGCCCCGCAGCTGCGCTACGCCGTCGATGAGGGATACCGCCTGGTGACCGTGCCCGGGGAAGTGTCGGCGAAGCTCGGTCAGCAGGTCGACTTGTCCGGCCGGCCGTTGCTCGACCTGAGCCGCTACCGCGCGACGTGGAACGACAGCTTCACCTTCTCGCTGGTCAGTGCGGATCAGCTGGCGCACCGGGAACGGTCCGTCTACGAACTGACCGACGCTGTCCTGCGGCTCGCGGACGTCGATCCGCGGCAGTCGAGTGCACCGGACATCGTGATTTCGGAGACCATGCGCCTCGACGAAACCGGGCACTCCACCGTGGGCCTGTGGGAGCCGGCCGAAAACCGGATCGTGATCCACCGCAGTCGGCTGGCCGGTGCCGCCGAGTACTGCGCGACACTGCTGCACGAGCTCACGCACGCCGTTTCCGGCGAGTCCGACAACTCACTGGAGTTCGAAGCCGCGCTGACCGCGCTGCTCGGGAAGCTCGCCCTTCAGGCGTTGCCGCGCGGTTCTTCCGAAAGACTCGGCTAACCCAGCCGGAGCTTCGGCTTGTGCTCCAAGTGCGACAACCCGTTCCAAGCCAGATTGACGAGATGAGCCGCAACCTCGTCCCGCTTCGGCTTCCGGGCGTCCAGCCACCACTGCCCGGTCAACGCGACCATCCCCACCAAAGCCTGGGCGTACAGCGCGGCCAGCTTCTCGTCATACCCCCGAGCCGCGAACTGCTGAGCCAGGATGTGCTCCACCTGGCTGGCGATGTCGTTCAGCACCGTCGAAAACGTCCCGGTGGAACTCGCCACCGGCGAATCCCGCACCAGGATCCGGAAGCCGTCGTGCGAATCCTCGACGTACGACAGCAAAGCCGTCGCCGCCTGCTCGAGCATCACGCGCGGGTGGCCGCCGTGCAGCGTGGACACCATGCGGTCCAGCAGCAGCTGCGTTTCGCGGTCGACCACCACCGCGTAGATGCCCTCTTTGCCGCCGAAGTGTTCGTACACCACCGGTTTCGACACGTTGGCGCGGTGCGCGATCTCCTCGATCGACGTCCCGTCGAAGCCCTTTTCGGCGAACAGCGCCCGCGCCACGTTCAGCAGCTGCTGGCGCCGCTCGGTTCCGGTCATCCGCACCCTGGTCACCGGGGCTACCGGACGTGCCCCGGTGACCTGCTGCTCACGCTTCGAACGTCGTCTCCCCGCCACCGTGGCAGCCTAGTTGACTAGCCCTTTTCCGTCGCGATACGGGCCAGGCGCTGCGGGGTCGGCCAGCGGACGTCGTGCACCCAGCCGAACTTCTCGAAGATCCAGATGAGCCGCGCGGAGATGTCGATCTGGCCGCGCTTGACGCCGTGACGCGCGGACGTCGGGTCGGCGTGGTGCAGGTTGTGCCACGACTCGCCGAACGAGAAAATGGCCAGTGGCCAGAAGTTCGCCGACTTGTCGCGGGCCGCGAACGGGCGCTCGCCGATCATGTGGCAGATCGAGTTGACCGACCACGTCACGTGGTGCAGCACGCAGATGCGGACCAGGCCAGCCCAGAAGAACGCCGTCACGGCGCCCCACAGCGACCACGAGATCAGCCCGCCCAGCAGCGCCGGCAGCGCGAGGCTGATGAGCGACCACAGCCAGAACAGGTCGTCGACCTTCTTGATCGCCGGGTCCTTGACCAGGTCCGGCGCGAAGCGCTCGGCGTTGGTCTGGTCGCGCTCGAACAGCCAGCCCATGTGCGCGTGCCAGAAGCCCTTCGCGATGGCCCACGGCGAGGTGCCGAACGCCCACGGCGAGTGCGGGTCGCCGTCGCGGTCCGAGAACGCGTGGTGGCGGCGGTGGTCGGCGACCCAGGTGATCACCGGGCCCTGCAGGGCGATGCTGCCCGCGATGGCCATGAACACGCGCAGCCACTGCTTGGCCTTGAACGAGCCGTGCGTGAAGTAGCGGTGGTAGGACACCGTGATGCCGAGCCCGCTGATCGCGTAGAACACGACGAAGATGGCGACGTCGACCCAGCTCAGTCCCCAGCCCCACGCGAAGGGCACCGCGACCAGCAGTGCGACCAGCGGCGCGATCACGCCGAAGTACACCGACAGCTGCACGCCGATACCGCGCGTGCCTTCGGTGACGGGTTTGGGCCCCTTCGGAGCCGAAGGCTCCCCGGCGGGCTGAGATCGGTCGAGCGTGGCCGTCATACGCTTCACTTCTTCCTACGCGGGCGCCCTTGCGAAGGGTGACCTAACCTACGATGCCGTAAGTTACGGTACAGGAGGTTTCGGCGGCTGGGGAGTGCCTGCACCGCGGAGTGGGGTACCCGGCGGACGGCCCCGTAACGCATCCCCCGCGCGGACGACACCCGATCGTCGCTATCCTGACCAGGTTCGATCCGCCGTAGTGTAATCGGCAGCACTTCAGATTTTGGTTCTGACAGTTCAGGTTCGAATCCTGGCGGCGGAGCAGCAGAAGGACCCGAACCCACGAGACCGGGAGGTTGGCGCTGACCGACGAGGCGACCGACCCCGGTGCGGCCAGGCGTCCCGCGCTGGCCGAGATGTCCGACGCCTGGCTGGTCGGGCGCGCGCGGGAGCTCATCGCCGCGGTCCAGCGGCAGGAGTACACCCAGCAGCTGCAGATCGTCGAGCTGATGGACGAGCTGCTCGACGAGACCCAGCGCCGCGGCGAGCCGACGATGGTCGCGCAGCTCTTGCGCGCGTCCGCGATCGCGCGGCTGATCACCAAGGGCCTGGCGGCCGAGGCCGAACCGCGGCTCGACGAGATGCTCGCGCACACCCGGCGTCACGGCCTCGCCCTGCTGCGGGCCGACGCGCACGCGCTGCGCGGCCGCCGGCTGGTCATCGCCGCGCAGGAGGACCCCGCGCTCACCGAGATCGCCCGCGCGCTGGCCATCCTCGACGACTCCGCGATCCCGAACCGGCAGGTCGGCATCCGCCAGTGGAACCGGATGCTGTGGTCGACGCTGAACGACTGCTGGATCGTGCTGAACCAGCTCGGCGTGTACGAAGCCGCCGAGGAGGTCATCGGCCGCGCGGCGAGCGCGATCCGCGAAAGCGCGAGCCCGCACGAGATCACGCTGCAGCTGATGAACCGCGTCAAAATGCTGCTGGGCTGGGGCCTGCGGCTCGAGCGCATCGACGAGTACGACGAGAGCGCCGAGAAGTTCCGCACCGCCGCGTCCATGGCCGTGGCCGCGGAAGGCCCGTTCACCGAGTCGCTGTTCCCGCGCAAGGCCGGCGTCGCGGCCGTCGACCAGGTCGGCGTCCTCGCTTCGGCCCAGGCGCTGCACAGCCCGAGCGCCGACCAGATCGACCGGCTCCGGGCGCTGCACGAAGGCACCGGCTACCCGGGCGAGCGCGAGATCGTCGCCATCGCGCTGGCCCGCTGCCTCGACCAGGCCGGCCGCCGCGACGAGGCCCTCGACGTCCTGCGGCACGCCCGCGAGTCGCTGACCGACGACACCTCGCAGCCGTCGATGCGGCTGAACATCGCCCGCGAGCTGGCCCGGCTGGACACCACGCCGGACTACGCGTCCGGCGCGAGCGAGTCGCTGATCGACTACGCGCGGCGGCTCGAGAACGAGATGTGGAGCCTGCGCGAGTCGCAGATCGCCACGCTGAACGCGCGTCGCGAGCACGAACGGCTGTCGGCCGAGCACGGCGCGATCACCCAGCAGGCGCTGCAGGACCCGCTCACCGGCCTGCCGAACCGGCGCGCGCTGGACGAGAAGCTGCGCCAGCTGGCGTCGTCGGCCGACGCGCAGCCCCTGGCGGTCGCGCTGGTCGACCTCGACGGCTTCAAGGGCGTCAACGACAAGCAGTCCCACGCCGAAGGCGACAACGTGCTGCGCGTCGTCGCGAGCACGCTGCGTGACGCCCTGCGCGGCGACGACCTCGTGGCGCGCTACGGCGGCGACGAGTTCATCGTGCTGCTGCCGGGCACGCCGGCGTCCGCGGCGAAGATGGCGCTCGGCCGCGCGGTCAAGTCCGTGTCGAACCTGCCGCACCACCTCTCGCACGGCGTCACGCTGTCCATCGGGCTCGTTTCGCTGCGCCCCCAGGAGCGCGGCGAGCAGGTCCTGGCACGCGCGGACGCGGCCATGTACCAGGCGAAACGCGGCGGCGGCAACCAGGTGGCGTCGGCCAACTCGATGGCCGCCGACCCGGCGGGTGCGTGGGCGAGCGAAGGCCTTCCCACCGACCCCGCGTGGGAGCCTGAGGAGCCCAGTTAGGATCGTGTCCCGACAGAAGCCACACGTTGGTAACCGTTGGGAGCGCCGTTGACCGGCCCGCTGAGCACGTTGATCCTCGCCGCGGGTGAGGGCACCCGCATGCGATCCGCGACCCCGAAGGTGCTGCACCCGATCGCCGGGCGGCCCCTCGTGGAGCACGCCGTCCGGGCCGCCGCCGGCCTGGGTCCCGAGCACCTCGTCGTCGTGACCGGCCACGGCCGCGAAGCCGTCGGCGAGCACCTCGCGCGGGTCGGGGACGCCCTCGGGCGCGCGGTCGGCACCGCCGTGCAGGAAGAGCAGAAGGGCACCGGCCACGCCGTGTCCTGCGCGCTGGCGACCCTGCCCGCCGACCTGACCGGCACGGTGATCGTCAGCTACGGCGACGTCCCGCTGCTCGACACGACGACGCTGCGCGCCCTGCTCGACGAGCACACCGAGGCGAAGAACGCGGTCACCGTGCTCACCGCCGTCGTCGCCGACCCGGCCGGGTACGGCCGCATCGTGCGCGACGGCACCGGCAAGGTCACCGGGATCGTCGAGCACAAGGACGCCACCCCCGACCAGGCGCAGATCACCGAGATCAACTCCGGCGTCTACGCCTTCGACGCCGCTGTCCTGCGCGACGGCCTTTCGCGCCTTTCGACCGACAACGCACAGGGCGAGCTCTACCTCACCGACGTCCTGGGCATCGCGAACGGCGACGGGCTGCACGTCGGCGCGCTCGTCGTCGACGACCCGTGGCTGACCGAGGGCGTCAACGACCGCGTCCAGCTGTCGGTGCTCGGCGCCGAGCTGAACCGCCGGATCGTGCAGCGGTGGCAGCGCGAGGGCGTCACCGTCGTCGACCCGGCCACGACCTGGATCGACGCCGGCGTGACCCTCTCGCGGGACGTCGTCATCGAGCCCGGCGTCCAGCTCAAGGGCACCACGACGGTCGGCGAAGGCACGACGGTCGGGCCGGACAGCACCCTGACGAACATGACCATCGGCGCGCGCGCCTCCGTGGTGCGCGTGCACGGCTCCGACTCCGAGCTGGGCGACGGCGTCAACGTCGGGCCGTTCACCTACCTGCGGCCGGGCACGAAGCTGGGCGAGAAGGGCAAGCTCGGCGCGTTCGTCGAGACGAAGGCCGCCGACATCGGCGCCGGCACGAAGGTGCCGCACCTGACCTACGTCGGCGACGCCACGATCGGCGAGCACAGCAACATCGGCTGCTCCAGCGTGTTCGTGAACTACGACGGCGTGAACAAGCACCGGACCGTTATCGGGTCGTATGTCCGGATGGGAGCGGACAACACGTTCGTCGCTCCGGTGCAGGTCGGTGACGGCGCTTACAGTGGAGCGGGTGCCGTGATCCGCGAGGACGTCCCCCCGGGCACACTCGCGGTGTCGGCGCCGCCGCAGCGCAACATCGAAGGCTGGGCGATCCGGCGCAGGCCGGGTACGCCCGCGGCGGAAGCGGCCCAGGCCGCGCTCGACGCCGAGTCAGCAGCAGGAACCGACGGGGAGTCGCCAGCATGAGTCCGAAGTCCGGTACGCCGAAGAAGAACCTGATGCTCTTCTCCGGGCGCGCGCACCAGGAGCTCGCGGAAGAGGTCGCCCAGCACCTCAACGTGACGATCACCCCGCAGACGGCGCACACGTTCGCCAACGGCGAGCTGTTCGTCCGCTTCGAGGAGTCCGTACGCGGCACTGACGCCTTCGTCATCCAGGCGCACACCACGCCCATCAACGAGTACGTGATGGAGCAGCTGATCATGGTGGACGCGCTCAAGCGGGCGAGCGCGAAGCGGATCACCGTCGTGATGCCGTTCTACCCGTACGCGCGCCAGGACAAGAAGCACAAGGGCCGCGAGCCGATCTCGGCGCGGCTGATCGCGGACCTGTTCAAGACCGCGGGCGCCGACCGGATCATGACGGTCGACCTGCACACCGCGCAGATCCAGGGCTTCTTCGACGGCCCGGTCGACCACCTGATGGCGCAGACCGTGCTGGCCGACCACATCAAGAAGACCTACGGCAACGCCGACATCACCGTCGTCTCGCCGGACTCGGGCCGCGTGCGGCTGGCCGAGAAGTGGGCGCAGACGCTGGGCGACCGGCCGATCGCGTTCATCCACAAGACGCGCGACCCGGACAAGCCCAACCAGGCCGTCGCCAACCGCGTGGTCGGCAAGGTCGAGGGCAAGCTCTGCGTCCTGATCGACGACATGATCGACACCGGCGGCACGATCGTGAAGGCCACCGAGGCCCTGATCGACGAGGGCGCGGCGGACGTCGTCATCGCGACGACCCACGGCATCCTGTCGGACCCGGCGACCGAGCGGCTCTCGCAGTGCAAGGCGCGCGAGGTCATCGTGACGAACTCGCTGCCGATCCCGGAGGAGAAGCGCTTCGAGGGGCTGACCGTCCTGTCGATCGCGCCGATGCTCGCCGAAGCCATCCAGCAGGTCTTCGAAGACGGCTCGGTGACGTCCCTCTTCGACGGCAACGCCTGAACCCGTCCGCCGGGCGCGAACTCCGCGCCCGGCGGTGGTTCCCGGCGCTAGCGTCGCCGGCATGGGGAACTTCAAGTTCGGCGTCAGCTTCCGCGAGATCGGCAGCCGGGACGCCTGGATCGCCAAGTGCCGTCGCGCCGAGGAGCTCGGCTACGACGCCATCACCGTGCCCGACCACCTCGGCACCGGCCGGTTCGCACCGTTCCCGGTGCTCGCCATGGCGGCCGCCGTCACCGACCGGCCGCGGCTGGGCACGCTCGTGTCCAATGTGCCCTTCTACAACCTCGCGCTCTTCGCGCGCGAAGCGTCTTCGACGGCCGCGTTGCTCGACGGCCGCCTCGACCTCGGGCTCGGCGCCGGGCACATGAAAGCCGAGTTCGACAACGCCGGGCTCCCCTGGCAGAACGCCGCGACCCGGATCGGCTACCTCGAAGAGAGCCTCGGCCACCTGCGGAAACACTTCGAGGACGAAGGCATCGAGCACCCGCGGCTGCTGATCGCGGGCAACAGCGACGGCGTCCTGGACCTGGCCGCCGAGCACGCGGACATCGTCGGTTTCGCCGGGCTCCGGCAGCAACCGGGCAAGCCGCCGGGCACCTTCAAGCTCGACAACGCCGAGGCCATGGACGAACGCGTCGCGTACTTCCGCGCGAAGGCGAAACGCGAAGTCGAGTACAACATGCTCGTTCAGCACGTCGAGGTCACCGACGACCGCGAGAAAGCCGCCGCGCAGTGGCACGAGAAGACCGAGCGCAGCGCCGTCCCCGACGCCCGGGAGCTCCTCGACGCGCCCCAGCTCCTGCTGGGCACGGTCGAGGAGATCGCCGGGCAGCTCGAAGCGCGGCGCGAGCGCTACGGCTTCACCTACATCACGGTCTTCGAGCCGTTCCTCGAGACCTTCGCGCCAGTGCTGAAAGAACTTCAGTAAGCGACGGTGAAGCGCGCGCGGTGGTGCTTCGGCTGCTCGATCTCGTCGACGTACGCGGTCGCGAAGTCGTCGCCGCCGATGTGCGACTTGCCGTTCTCGTCGGTCACCAGGACGTCGCCGCCGACGCGGTAGGCGCCCGTGCGCTCACCGGGCGTCCAGGCACCGAACTCGGCGGCGGGGCTGACGTAGAACCAGTCGAGGCCCTCGGGCTGCTCGCGCAGCAGGCCGAGCACCTCGGCGTGGCTGCCGGCCTCGTCCTTGTACTCGTCGGGGAACTCCGGGGTGTCGAACAGCCGCGGGCCGCCCTCGGCGACCAGCAGGCTCGCCGCACCGCCGACGAAGGACAGCCGGACGCCGTTCTCGCGCGCGATCCGGGCCAGCGACGGCACGGCCTCGATCAGCTTCTTGCCGTCGATCGCACGCGCCGGCGTGGCGACCACGAAGACGTCGGCGTCCTTCGCCAGGCCCGCGACGAACTCCTCGTCGTGCAGCGAACCCCGCCGCTCGTCGACTCCCTCGGGCGCCGAACCCGCGTTGCGCGCGACGCCGACGACCTCGTGGCCGCGTCGCACCGCCTCGGCGCCGATCCGGCTTCCGGCGTACCCGGTCCCCCCGAAAATGACCAGCTTGGCCATGTCTGATTCTCCGTTCGTCTCGGCTGTACGCAGCCGATGCTAAGAACGGAAGATCACGTACTGCAACGAAAGCAACGCACCCCGGGGTAGGTGTCCAGCTCAGCCGCCCAGGCCGGCGAACTCCGCCGCGACCTGCTGCTTCACCGCGTTGACGTCGAGGGCCGCGCGGACCTCCGCGGTCGCGTTCGGCTTGGACAGCACCTGGTAGCTCGCCGTGCGGTTCGGCAGCTTGAACTTGACCGTGCAGGACATCTTGACCGTCGCGTACGGCTCGGCGTCGGCCGCCGCCGTGCAGGTCTGCGCACCGAGCGAGTCGGCGCTGACCTCGACGGAGAGGTTGATGTGCACGACGCTCTTCCCGCCCCCGGACGGCGAGCCGACGACGCTGTTGGAGACGTCGACGGTCGTCGTGCAGGAGCCGACGAAGTCCTTGCAGTCGAGGTTGTCGTTCGTGACGACGGCGCTGGCCTGCACCAGGCCCTCGAACGGCTGGCCCAGCCCGCCGACGGTGTTGTCGAGGTCGGTGTGGAACGTCTTGAGCGCGTCGCCGGCGAGCGGGCCGACGCGGAACTCGGTGCCGAACTTCGGGCCGGCCTGCGGGTCGAGCAGCGCGGGGGCGAAGCTGACGACCCGGTTCGGCTTGGCCGTCGTCACGCGCAGGACGCTGGGCGCGGCACCGAGCTGGTAGACCTCGGTGCCGTCCGGGAGCTTCGCCTTGACCGGGTCGCCCAGCCGGTCGAGGCCGGCCAGTGCCTTGCGCAGCCCGTCGGCCAGCGCCTTCGGGGCGAACCGCGCGGCGGGGTCGAGCGGCAGTTCGGAGCCGAGCGAGCGCACCCAGCTCGTGCCGAACTGCGTGCCCTCGTCGATGGCGTGCGACTTCCAGTAGTCGGCGTCGGCCTGCAGGTAGAACTGCCCCGCCGCGGCGGTCACCTGGACGACGCGGCCCTCCAGCGGCAGCCCGCCGAGCGCGTTGCCGCCGCGGGTGACGCGGAACTGCTGCTCGGCGCCGTTGGTCGCCGACTTCAGGGCGAGCGCGGGCGCCTGGCCGAGCGCCGTGAGGGCGGCGTCGACCGCGGAGCGCTGTTCGGCGCGCCGGTCGGCCGTCTGCTGCCCGGCCGCGGAGACCCCGGCGGCACCGGGGACCGCCACCTGGCAGCCCGCCAGCAGTCCGCCCAGCAGCAGCACCGCCGCCGCCGTCGTGGCCCGTCGAGCCCGCATCTTCCGCCCCCTGCTCTTCCGCTGTACCCGAGGACACCTCGGCCGGTGAAGTCCCGCCACCGGATTTGTGTCGTCACGCACCGGGGTTCAGGAGGGTTCTAGCCTGGGCCGGGCCCCCGCCGCAACCCACCGTGATGAGGTTGGTTTACACTCTTGAGGTTGTCTCGGCGAGGCGGGGCCCTTCTGGGGTGCCCGGCGTGATCGACGCGGCGGCTCGAGTAGCCCCGGCTGTCGTGCACGCCTGAAACTCGCCGCCGCAACCGCCTGAACAGAAAAACGAAGCATCCCCCGCCGCAGCATGCTGTCTCCCGCACCATGTTCGTGATTTGAAGGAGTGCCACACCGTGTCCGAGGTACGTCTGTCCGTCGAGCCGCGCACCGAGTTCGGCAAGGGCGCCGCGCGTCGCACGCGTCGCGCCGGCAAGATCCCGGCCGTCCTGTACGGCCACGGCTCGGACCCGCGGCACTTCGCGCTGCCGGCCATCGAGTTCGCCCGCGTCGTCCGCGAGAACGGCTCCAACGCCGTCATCACGCTCGCCATCGAGGGCTCCGACGAGCTCGCGCTGACGAAGACGATCGTCGTGCACCCGCTGAAGAACTACATCGAGCACGTCGACCTGCTGGTCGTGAAGCGCGGCGAGAAGATCGTCGTCGACGTCCCGGTCGTCGTCTCCGGCACCCCCGGCCCCGGCGGCCTGGTCAACCAGGACGTCGACACCCTGCAGGTCGAGGTCGAGGCGCTGCACATCCCGGAGCAGTTCGAGGTCTCGATCGAGGGCCTCGAGGTCGGCAGCCAGGTCCTGGCCGGCCAGGTCGAGCTGCCCCGGGGCGCCACCCTGGTCACCGACCCGGAGTCGCTGGTCGTCGCCGTCAACGAGCCGCAGCGTGAAGAGGCCGACGACGAGGCCGCCGAAGCGGGCGAAGAGTCGGCCGAAGCCGCCGAATAGTATTACCGCGTGACCGAAGACGTACCCGGGGCCGGCGAGCTGATTCTGCTCGCCGGCCTCGGCAATCCCGGACCCCAGTACGCCGGAAACCGGCACAACGTCGGCTTCATGGTGCTGGACGAGCTCGCCGCCCGCATCGGCGGCAAGTTCAAGACGCACAAGTCCGGCGGCGAGGTGCTCGAAGGCCGCCTGGGCGGCCGCCGCGTCGTGCTGGTGAAGCCGCGCTCGTACATGAACCTCTCCGGCGGCCCGGTGGTCGGCGCGGCGCGGTTCTACAAGGTGCCGCCGACCGGAGTGGTCGTGGTGCACGACGAGCTGGACGTCGACTTCGGCGCGCTGAAGCTGAAGTTCGGCGGCGGCGACAACGGCCACAACGGGCTCCGCTCGATCACGAAGTCGCTGGGCACCCGCGACTACTACCGGGTCCGGTGCGGCATCGGCCGCCCGCCCGGCCGCCAGGACCCGGCGGACTTCGTCCTGAAGGACTTCTCGACGGTCGAGCGCAAGGAGCTCCCGTTCGAGGTGGACCGCTGCGCGGACGCGACCGAGGCGCTGGTCGGCACCGGTCTCGCGGCCGCGCAGAACGCCTTCCATGCGGGCTGACATCGGTGGCAAGGTGACCCCATGACCCCTGACGAAGTCCGGGCGATCGCGTTCGGCAAACCCCGCTTCGGCCGGCGCGGCTACAACGAGGACGAGGTCGACGCGTTCCTCGACCTGATCGCCGAGGCGCTCTCCGGCCGCAACATCCTGACCGCCGACGACATCCACTACGTCGAGTTCACGATCATGCCGGTCGGCATGCGCGCCTACGACCAGGCCCAGGTCGACCTGTTCCTCGACGAGGCCGAGGCGGCGCTGGTGGCGCTGCGCAACCCGCGCCCGGCGGTCGAGGACGGCCCGCCGCCGGGGCCCCGGAAGTGGTTCGGCCGCGGCTGACGACGGTGTGAAACCGGCCACACAGCGCTCGGTAGTCCCGCCTCACTCGATGGCGGATACGGCCCGCCCGTCGGGGTGAGCTTCGGGGTCGACTCTTCCGGGGGAACCCGTCCCAGGGCTAGGACGGTGTACGGGAGTTCGCACCGCCTAACCCCGGAATCGGAGAGTTCCATGTCGTTCACCGCCGAAGACCTCGCCGAGGTCACCTTCGGTAACGCCCCGATCGGCCGCCGTGGCTACGCGAAGCACGAGGTCGACGAGTTCGTCCGGCGCATCGCCAAGACGATCGCCGACGAGGACGACCTGACCGCCGCCGAAGTGCACCACGTGGTGTTCGCGAAGCCGCTGATCGGCAAGCGCGGCTACGACGAGCGCGAGGTCGACGACTTCCTGGACCGGGTGGAGGACCAGCTCGCGTCCCGCACGGGCCACGCGCCGGACCTCCCGGGGGCCCGCACACCTTCCGAAGCCACGGCGTCGCGAGCAAACCCGCCGACGATCCGCGCCGCCCGCGTCCAGCAGCGCTAAGCGGCACTTTCACGTGAAAGTGCCGCCTCCAGGTGGGCACTTTCACGTGAAAGTGACGCGCTAGGCGTCGGCGTTCTTCTTGATCTTGTCGGCGAACTGCTGGGCCGTCGCCGCGCGCTTGACCTTGCCCGACGGCGTCTTCGGCAGGCTGCCCGCCGGCAGCACGACCACCGCGTACGGCCGCATGTCCACGGCGTCGCGGACCCGCGCCGAGACCTGCTTCATCAGGTTCTTCTCGGCCTCGGCGTCGCCCGCCAGCTTCGACTCCACGACCACCGCGAACCGCTCGCGGCGGCTGCCCGCGTCCAGCCGCACGGCCACCGCGTTGCCCGCCCGGACGCCGTCGACCGACGTCGCCGCGCGCTCGATGTCCGTCGGGTACAGGTTGCGGCCGCCCATGATGATGACGTCCTTGCGGCGGCCGCAGATGACGATCTGGCCGTCGACGAGGTAGCCGAGGTCGCCGGTGTTCAGCCAGCCCTCGTCGTCCTGGGTCGCGACCGGGCCTTCCATGGTCAGGTACCCGGGCGTGACGGCCTCACCGCGCAGCCGGATCTCGCCGACCTCGCGGTCGCCGGCCCGCTCGCCGGCGTCGTTGACGATCTCGGCCTCGAGCCCGTCCAGCGGCCGGCCGAGCAGCGCGAACGACCGGACGTCGTCGGTGCCGCGCCGCGGGTCGCCCTCGGGCACGGGCACCGCGCGGTTGCCGGCCTCCAGCGCGTCCGCCTCGACGACGTCCAGCGTGAGCCCGGTGAACAGCGGCGCGAACGACACGGCGAGCGTCGCCTCGGCCATGCCGTAGGCCGGGAAAACGCATTCCGCGGGCATCTTGAACCGCGCGCCGGCGTCCACAAAGGTCTGGACGGCGGTCTCGTCGATGGGCTCGGCACCGTTCAGGGCGATGCGCAGCTTCGAGAGGTCGTAGGCGTTGTCGTCGTCGACGCGGGCCATCCGGCGCCCGACGATGGCGTACGCGAAGTTCGGCGCCGCCGTGGTGGTGCCGCCGTACTTGGTGATCAGCTCCGGCCAGATCAGCGGCCCGGAAAGGAACTCGACGGGCGTGATCTTGACGAGCTCGACGCCGAAGGTCATCGGGACGGTCAGGAAGCCGACCATGCCCATGTCGTGGAAGGTCGGCAGCCAGGAGACCATGACGTCGACGTCGAAGTCGAACTCCGCGCGGTCGACCATGGCCTTGACGTTGGAGTACAGGTTCCCGTAGGTGATCCGCACGGCCTTGGGGTCGGCGGTCGAGCCGCTGGTGAGCTGCAGCAGTGCGGTGTCGCCCTCGTCGGTGGTGACGACGTCCGCGAGCGGCTCGGCCTTCGCGAGGTCCGTGATGAGCTGGAACCCGATGCCCTTTTCTTCGAGCACGGGGGCGAGCTGGTCGAAGGGCTCGCCCAGCAGCACGAGGTCCGAGCCGATCATCCCGAGCACGCGCACGGTGTCCTCGGCCCATTCGGCGAGATCGGTGCGCGGAGTGGGCTGGTGCAGCATGGTGACGCTGCCCCCGGCGAGCCAGACGGCCTGCACGGTGGGCGCGATCAACACGGGCGCGGCGGCCAGCACCCCGACGGCGGTCCCCGGCCGGAACCCCGC
Organism: Amycolatopsis sp. NPDC098790; assembly: GCF_044759945.1. NCBI lineage: Bacteria > Bacillati > Actinomycetota > Actinomycetes > Pseudonocardiales > Pseudonocardiaceae > Amycolatopsis > Amycolatopsis sp. NPDC098790. The sequence continues at coordinate 2,300,350 of NZ_JBIWAI010000001.1, read as the reverse complement.
GGCGACGAGCCCACCGGCGATCCGCCGGGCTTCTTCGTGCACCTCACCCCAGGTCCGCCGGACGGGTTCCCTGGGCTCCCCGGTGACCATGCCACGCTGCTGACCCCGACCCGCCGCGGTGGCGACGAGCGTGTCCACGAACCTGCTCATGAGGCAGACATTACTGGCACGGGTTCAGCACTGCGTGCCAGCAGGCGAACAGGTGTCACTCCAGCAGCTCGGACGTCTCCAGCCAGCGGCCTTCGACGTCCTCGATCTCGCCCTGGACGCCCTTCAGCTCCGCGTTCAGCTCCATCAGCTTCGCCGGGTCCGTCGCCGCCTCCAGCAACGACGCGTGGAGCTTCTCCTCCTTCGCGTGCAGCTGGTCCAGCTTGCGCTCCAGCCGCCCCAATTCCTTCTGCGCCGCGCGTAGATCCGCCGCCGACTTCTTCGCCGAAACCTTCTCCGCGGACGGCGCCGGGCCCGTGACCGGCTGAACGGCCGCGCGGCGGTTCAAGTACTCCTCGATGCCGCCCGGCAGGTGCGTGATCCGGCCGTCGCCGAAGAGCGCGACGATCGTGTCGCACACCCTTTCCACCAGGTACCGGTCGTGCGACACCACGACCATCGTGCCCGGCCAGCCGTCGAGGAGGTCCTCCAGCTGCTGGAGCGTGTCGATGTCCAGGTCGTTCGTCGGCTCGTCGAGCAGCAGGACGTTCGGCTCGGCCATCAGCAGCCGGCACAGCTGGAGCCGGCGGCGCTCGCCGCCCGACAGGTCGCCGACCGGGGTCCACTGGCGGGCCTGCGGGAAGCCGAGCTTCTCGCCCAGCTGCGACGCCGTCATCTCCTGCTTGCCGAACACCACGCGCCCGGCCACCTGCTCGATCGCCTGCAGCACGCGCAGGTCGCCGGGCAGGTCGTCGAGTTCCTGGCGCAGGTGCGCGAGCGCCACCGTCTTGCCCTCGACGCGGCGGCCGGTCGAGCCCTCGACGTCGCCGCCGAGCAGCTTCAGCAGCGACGTCTTGCCCGAGCCGTTCACGCCGACCAGGCCGATCCGGTCGCCCGGGCCGATCCGCCACGTGACGTGGTCGAGCAGCGTCCGCTCGCCCACCGCGTACGTCGTGTCCTCCAGCTCCAGCACCGTCTTGCCGAGCCGGCGCTTGGCGAACGCCTGCAGCTCGACGGAGTCGCGCGGCGGCGGCACGTCGGCGATCAGCGCTTCGGCCGCTTCGATGCGGTAGCGCGGCTTCGACGAGCGCGCCTGCGGGCCGCGGCGCAGCCACGCCAGCTCCTTGCGCGCCAGGTTCTGCCGCTTCTCCTCGGCCGTCGCGGCCAGCCGCGCCCGCTCGGCGCGGGCGAAGATCCAGTCCGCGTAACCGCCTTCGTACTGCTCGACGCGGCCGTTCGCGACCTCCCACGTCAGCGTCGCGACGGTGTCGAGGAACCACCGGTCGTGCGTGACGACCACGACCGCGATCCGGCGGGCGAGCAGGTGGTCGGCCAGCCAGCGGACACCTTCGACGTCCAGGTGGTTGGTCGGCTCGTCGAGCACGACCAGGTCGAGCTCGCCGGTCAGCGCGGCGGCCAGGGACACCCGGCGCCGCTCGCCGCCGGAGAGGTTCGCGGTCGGCGTGTCCAGCCCGATCGCGGTGATCCCCAGGCCGTCCACAATGGACCGGACGCGGGCATCGGCCGCCCATTCGTGCTCGGCGCCGTAGCGTTCGAGGACGACGTCGCCGACCGTGCTGTCCTCCGGCAGCTCGGTGCGCTGGGTGACGACCGCCATCCGCAGGTCGCGAACCTGGCTCACCCGCCCGGAATCCGGCTCGGCGAGTCCGGAAAGGACTTCCAGCAGGGTCGTCTTGCCGCCGCCGTTGAGGCCGACGACGCCGATGCGCTGCCCGGCCGCGACACCCAGCGACACGCCGTCCAGGAGCGGGCGAACCCCGTAGGACTTGCTCACCGCCTCCAGGTTGACCAGGTTGGCCATCCGGATCCTTTCCCCATCAACAGAAGTCCACAGTGGACAATCAAACGTGGACGATCAGGCGTGCACGCGCGGCGGCGCCGGCCGCGGCGCGTCGTCACCGCCGACGACGCGGGCGCCGGGCACCGGGCCGTGCGCCACCCGGACCGTGCGGCACACCCCCGCGCCCGACAGCTCGGCGGCGACCTCGACCGCGGACTGCGCGTCTTCGCACAGGAACGCGCACGTCGGGCCGGAACCGGAGACCGTGCCGGCGAGCGCACCCGCGTTGACGCCCGCGCGCAGCGTGCGGCGCAGGCCCGGCCGCAGCGAAACCGCCGCCGCCTGGAGGTCGTTGCCCAGCAGCAGCGCCAGCTGACGCGGGTCGCCCGAGGCCAGCGCCTCGACGACCGGGGTGTGCGAGCCGATCCGCGGCGGGTTGCCGTCCACGCGCAGCCGGTCGAGCTCGCCGAACACCTTCGGCGTCGACAGGCCCTGCTCGTCGAAGGCCAGCACCCAGTGGAAGGTGTGCCGCGACAGCACCGGGACGAGCCGTTCTCCGCGTCCGGTACCCAGCGCCGTGCCGCCGTAAAGCGCGAAGGGGACATCGCTGCCCAGGCCGGCGGCGATTTCCGCGAGCTCGTCGCGCGTGACGTCGAGGTTCCACAGGCTCGCCAGCCCGACGAGCGTCGCCGCCGCGTCGGCGCTGCCGCCCGCCATGCCGCCCGCGACCGGGATGCCCTTGCGCAGCACCACGCGGACCTTCGGGTCGCCGGTCCGCCCGGCGTGCGCGGACAGCGCTTCGACCGCGCGCCAGGCCAGGTTTTCGGGACCGGTCGGGACCGAGCCCTCGCCCTCGCCGTAGATCTCCAGGCCCGGCTCTTCGGTGACGGCGACGGTCACCTCGTCGGTCAGCGACAGGGCCTGGAACACGGTCACCAGCTCGTGGTAACCGTCTTCGCGCAGGTCGCCGACCGCCAGGTGCAGGTTGACCTTGGCCGGGACCCGGACGGTGACTGGAGGCGGAACTACGGCGAGCACCCGACCAGCCTACGTGCCCGCGAAAACGCCCCAATGTGGCCTTCGGTGCGTCTGACGCACCGAAGGGCCCCTTGGGTGCGTCAGACGCAACCAAGGCCACATTGGGGCGCTTGGATCAGGCGGCCGCGACGCCCTGCGGGCCGCGCGCGGTGTGCGTCACGTGGCCGCCGCGCTCGGCGACCCACGCCAGCGCCGCGTCGGCGCGCTCGCCGCGGACGCCCAGGCGGAAGCGGCCGACCGGGGTGTCGCCGATGCGGGTCAGGCCGCCGCCGATGGTGGCGAACTCGACGTCGAAGCGGCCCGCGGCCTCGGGCAGCAGCGCGCCGACCGACGCGAAGCCGACCAGCACGACGTCGACCGAGCGGTCGTAGCGCGACGACTGCGCGCGGGTGGTCTCGATGGCCGGCAGCAGCGCCTGCGCGGTGCGGCTCGCCGGGTTCGAGATCAGGTCGAGCACCGTGCCGCGCTCGATGACCGTGCCGTCTTCGAGCACCGCGACGTCGTCGCAGACCCGGCGGACCACGCCGGCGTCCGGCGTAGTGATCACGACGGTCGTGCCCAGCTCGGCGCGGGCGCGGTCGAGGACGGTGAGGACCGAGCCGGCCTCCTCCGGGTCGACGCCGGCCGTCGGGTCGTCGGCCAGGAGCACGGCCGGCGCCGCCGCGAGGGCCTTCGCGACCGCGACGCGGCGGAGCTGACCCTCCGACAGCTCGCCGGGACGCTGCGTCGCGCGCTGCGTCAGGCCGACGAGGTCGAGCAGCGAGCCGACGCGGCTGCGGCGCTGCGGGCCGTCGATGCCGAGCTGCTCGAGCGGGGAGGCGATGTTGCCGGCGATCGTGCGCTCGGCGATCAGCTCCGGCTTCGTCGAGACGACGCCCAGCTGACGGCGGATTTCCCGGAGGCGGCGGCCGTCGAGGGTGCCGGTGTTCAGGCCGTCGAGGCGGACGACGCCGCGGTCGGGCCGCTCCTGCAGCGCGATGCAGCGGGCCAGGACGGACTTGCCCGAACCGGCGGGGCCGACCACGCCGAAGAGCGAGCCGGCCTGGACGTCGACACTCACGTCCCGCAGGGCGACGACCGAATTTCCGTTGGTGGCAAAGGTTTTGGACAGGTTTTCGACGGTGATCACGAAGGCTCCAGAAAACGGGGCGCGCTCACTCGGAGGCGCCCGGCCGCAAGCAGAGTCCGTCCTAACTGGACGGTGCGTGAAGAAGAGGTGGACCGGCTACGACAAGCTCAGTGGGAGCGTCGACATGCGGTCACGGAGCGGCGGCCTTCGTCGACAACGCGACGCCTGGTCAGGAGCAGGGGGCGGGCTACCCTCTTCATCGGAAACGGCCTCCATCGGTCCTGGCGGTAGCACCTGCCCTGCGGAGGGTGGTTGCTGCGACTTCGGCGAGCCAGGTCTCTCAGTCGCTCGGGATGGACGTACTGAGTAAAACCGATCCCGAGGAGCGAACGCAAGCCCGTTGGCCCAGATCACACGAGTGGCGGTGTCCGAATCGCGAGATCACGCGGCAAGAGGCGTATTTTCACCCGGCGGCGTTGACTTCCACTGTGGACCTGCTAACGGACGGCGGCGATCCGGGCGAAGTCGTGCACGTCCAGCTGCTCGCCGCGGGTCTTCGGGTCGATCCCGGCGGCCGTGAGCAGTTCCCCGGCCCGCTCGGCGGAGCCCGCCCAGCCGGCGAGCGCGGCGCGGAGGGTCTTCCTGCGCTGTGAGAAGGCGGCGTCGACGAGGCCGAAGAGCCGATCGCGGTCGTCCGACGCCGGAGCGTCACCGCGTTCGAAGGCGACGAGCGCCGAATCGACGTTGGGCACCGGCCAGAACACCGACCGCGGCACGGGGGCGACCTTGCGCGCCGGGCCGTACCACGCGAGCTTGACGCTGGGGACGCCGTAGATCCGGCTGCCGGGGCCGGCGGCCATCCGGTCGGCGACCTCGGTCTGGACCATCACGAGGCCGGTGCGCAGGGAGGGCACCTCGGCGAGCAGGTGCAGCACGACGGGGACGGCGACGTTGTAGGGCAGGTTGGCGACGAGCGCGGTCGGCTCGCCGAGCTGCTCGCGCGTGACGCGCAGGGCATCGGCCCCGACGACGGTCAGCCGGTCCGCGGCTTCGGGGCCGCGTTCGGCGACGGTCTTGGGCAGCCGTTCGGCGAGCTTGGGATCGATCTCGACGGCGACGACGTGCGCACCGGTGGCCAGCAGCCCGAGGGTGAGCGAACCGAGCCCGGGCCCGACCTCGAGGACGACGTCGCCTTCGGTGACGTTCGCCAGCTCGACGATCCGCCGGACGGTGTTGGGATCGTGCACGAAGTTCTGCCCGAGCTTCTTGGTCGGCCGCACGTCGAGCTCGGCCGCCAGCCCGCGGATCTCGGCAGGTCCCAGCAGTTCAACCACCGGCAGAGCTTACCGATGAGGTCCCTCGCGCACGCGAAACGGCCCCCGTCCACGAAGGACGGGGGCCGTTCCGAAGCGAAACTCAGGCCTTCTTGCCGCAGACCGGCCAGGCGCTGTAGCCGCCGCGAGCGTCGCGGACCTTCTCCGCCACCGCGATCTGCTGCTCACGCGACGCCTGGTTCGGCAGGTTCGCGTACTGGTCGCCGCCGTAGGCGTCCCACGTGCGCTTGTCGAACTGGAGGCCGCCGTAGTAGCCGTTGCCCGTGTTGATGGCCCAGTTGCCGCCCGACTCGCACTGCGCGATGCGGTCCCACGCCGACCCGTCGCCGATCGCCGGCGTCGGGGCCTGCTTGGTGCCGACGTGGACGATCTTCGGCTTCGGCTGGGTGATGACCTTCTCGGAGATGCTCTCCCGGCCGACCTCTTTGCCGTTCTTCTGCGTGACCTTGTAGGTCACTTCCTTCTCACCCGGCGTGCCGGGGTCCTCGACCGAGGTCTTGCCCTTGGCGAGGTCCGGGTCGTCGACGCGCTGCTCGGGCGGGTCGATGGCTTCCTTCTGAACGACCGTCGAGACGCCGGTGCGGCTGATGTGCACCTCGGCGCCGTCGGTCAGCTTGACGTCCAGGCCGCCCTCGGCCTGGTCCTCCGGGCCCAGGGTGAGCTTGTACTCGCCCAGGAACTCCTGCGTCGTGACCGCGGTCGTCTTCACCTGCTTCGGCGCGTTTCCGCCGTCGTATAGGGTGATGTTCTTCATCGTCTTGATCTCGACGGTCGCGCCCTGGAGGGGCAGCTCGCCGTCCTTCGGCATCGACATCCACGTGCCGGGCTTGTCCATCGCGGTCATGCCGAGCTGGGACAGCGCGTCGCCGAGGTGGGTCGCGCGGACCCAGGAGGTGTGCTCCGCGCCGTCGACGATCATCTTCAGCTGGCGGCCGCGCTCGAGCTTGATGACGCCGCCGTCGCCGACCTCCGCCTGCGGGGACGGGGAGAGCGAGTCGTGCGCGCCCACGGACAGGCCCGCGTCCTCCAGCACCTCGCCGACGGTGTCGCCGAACGAGTGCACGGTGGTCTGCTGGCCGTCGACGTCGACGGTGATGCTCTTGTTCATCGCCAGCGCGGCCGCGCCGCCGCCGGCGACGCTGATCATGACGCTGAGGACGGCGCCCTTGAGGAAGCGGCGCTTCCAGACCTTGGTGGTCTGGCGGAGGCCCTCGTCCAGAGCCGCGCGACGCGCTTCGGGGGAAGCGGTGCGGTCCTCGTCGAGGCCGTCCGGGATGACGATCGGCGGCAGGTACGTCGTCTCCGCGTTGATGAGGCGGATCAGCTCGTCGACGTCGACGTCGATCTCGGCCATCATCGCGTCGGCGTCCGGGCCGAGCGCGGCGAGGATGTCCTGCTGCGTGATGTTCGGGTCGTCGGAGAAGTCGAGCTGGCCATACGCGGTGTCCTCGAAATAACTGCGTTCGAGGACGGCGGAGCGCGCTCCAGCCTGTCTGCTACCTGTCACCGGGGATCGTTCCCTTTCACGAGACGGCGGTCGGGGGCGCCGTCTCTACGACTGGGCGTGACGATCGGAAGCTGCTGAGCGCAGGCCCGACCGGCACGATCACGGGACAGTAACGGGTCGCGGCGGGTTGCGCAAACACCCCCCGGAGTGTCGTGATCCCCGTCACTCCATCAGGTGGACGATCAAGGAACCCCGATGTCGCAATGCGTTCAACCCGTTGTGACACTGGGGAGTCGGTAGACCCGCTCGGCGGTGGTCCGGACCGCTTCGGCGACTTCGTGGACAGCTTCGCCCCTGAGCGCCGCGAGGTGACGGACGGTGTAAGCGGCGCCGAACGGCTCGTTCGGCCGCCCACGGAACGGGTGGGGGGTCAGAAACGGCGCGTCGGTTTCGACGAGGTACTGGTCCGCCGGGCAGAGCCGGGCCGCCTCGTGGAGCCCCTTCGCGTTCTTGAACGTCACCGTTCCCGCGAAGGAAAGGACGTATCCCGCGTCGACGCACTTCCGGGCCATTTCCGCGTCCCCGGAAAAGCAATGGAAAATTACGGCATTCGGCGCATTCTCTTCGGCCAGGATGCGCAGCACGTCGTCGTGGGCCTCGCGGTCGTGGATCATCAGCGGCTTGTCCAGCCGCTTGGCGAGGTCGATGTGCCAGCGGAACGCCTCCTGCTGGGCGTCGTGCGGCGAGTAGTCCCAGTAGTAGTCGAGGCCGGTCTCGCCGACCGCCACCACGCGCTCCTGGCCCGCCAGGCGCTCCACCTCGGCCTTCTCGGCCTCGCCGAACTCCTTGGTCCGCGTCGGGTGGATCGCGACGGCGGCCCAGACCCGCCGGTCCCAGGTCGCCGCCTCGGTGGCCCAGCGGGCCGACGCGAGGTCGTCCGCCACCGTGACGACGCGGGCGACGCCGGCGCGCTCGGCGCGGTCGACCACGGCCTTGACGTCGGCCGCGGTGACCGCACCGCACGCGTCGAGATGGGTGTGCGCGTCCACCACCGACACCGGGAGCCGGTCCGGGACCGGCGGCAGCTCGCGCTTCTCGTCACCCATGCACTACCTCTTACTCCTTGACGATCGGTGCCCACTCCGGGCCGGTCTCGCCGAGCGCCGGGTCGAGCTTGGTGAACAGCGGCGACGGCTTCTGCAGGGGCTTGCCGACCTCGATCGGCTTCGACTCCCACTTCGCCTGCTCGGCCGCGTAGTCGCCGGTCAGGATCGGGTTGACCCGGCCGTCGATGTCGAGGTCCTCCACTTCGCGCAGCTCCGGCTGGGCGGCCCAGACGCCGGTGCCGCCGAGTGCCTCGTGCACCTTCTGGGCCGAGTGCGGCAGGAACGGCGTCAGCAGCGTGTTGGCGTCGGAGACGACCTGCAGCGCGGTGTGCAGCACGGTGTCGCGCCGCGTCGGGTCGTCCTTGAGCTTCCACGGCTCCTGGTCGGAGATGTACTTGTTCGCCGCGGTGACGACCTTCATCGCCTCGCTCGCCGCCAGCTTGAAGCGGGACCGGGCCAGGTGCGCGCCCGCGGTGTCGAACGCCTTGCGCGACAACGCCTTCAGCTCTTCGTCGGCCGCCGTCGGGGCCTCCGGGCGCGGGATCGCGCCGACGTTCTTGTGCGCCATCGAGATGGACCGGTTGACGAGGTTGCCCCACTCGTTGGCCAGCTCGAAGTTGGTCCGGCGGACGAACTCGTCCCAGGTGAAGTCGGTGTCCTGGGTCTCCGGGCCGGCGACCGAGATGAAGTACCGCAGCGTGTCCGGGCCGAAGTCGCGCAGGAAGTCCTCGACGTAGATGACGCGCCCGCGCGAGGTCGAGAACTTCGAGCCGCTCATGGTGAGGAACTCGCTGGAGACGATCTCGTCCGGCAGGTGCAGCTTGCCGTACTTGCCCGGCTCGCCGCCCTTGTCGCCCTCGCCGTTGTGGCCGAACAGCAGGGCCGGCCAGATCTGGGCGTGGAAGGTGATGTTGTCCTTGCCCATGAAGTAGTAGGACCGCGCGTCGGCGTTGTTCCACCACTCCTGCCACGCGTCCGGGTTCCCGGACCGGCGCGCCCACTCGACGCTGGCCGAGAAGTAGCCGATCACCGCGTCGAACCAGACGTAGAACCGCTTCAGCGGCTGGTCGCGCCAGCCGTCGAGGGGGATCTTGACGCCCCAGTCGAGGTCGCGGGTGATCGGCCGCGGCCGCATGTCGTCGATCAGGTTCTTGGTGAAGTTGAGGACGTTCGGGCGCCAGTCGGTCTTGGTGCCCAGCCAGTCGCCGAGGGTCTTGGTGAACGCCGGCAGGTCGAGGAAGTAGTGCTCGGTCTCGACGAACTTCGGCGTCTCGCCGTTGATCCGCGACTTCGGGTTGATCAGCTCCGCGGCGTCGAGCTGGTTGCCGCAGTTGTCGCACTGGTCGCCGCGCGCGCCGTCGTACCCGCAGATCGGGCAGGTGCCCTCGACGTAGCGGTCGGGCAGCGTGCGGCCGGTGGACGGGCTGATCGCGCCGCGCGTGGTCTTGGGCACGACGTAGCCGTTGCGGTGCAGCGCCAGGAAGATCTGCTGCGTCACCTCGGCGTGGTTGCCCGTCGTGGTTCGCGTGAACAGGTCGTAGGACAGGCCGAGGCCCTGCAGGTCGTTGCCGATCTGGCGGGTGTACTTGTCCGCCGTCTGCTGCGGGGTCGAGTTCTCCTTATCGGCCTGGACGGTGATCGGGGTCCCGTGTTCGTCGGTCCCGGACACCATGAGCACCCGGTTGCCGGCCATTCGCTGGTAGCGGGAGAAGACGTCGGACGGGACGCCGAATCCGGACACGTGGCCGATGTGGCGGGGGCCGTTGGCGTAGGGCCAGGCCACCGCGGTCAACACAGGGGTGCTCATACCTTATTAGCCTACGGAGGGCGTCACGCGCTTTGTCGAGAGGGAGGCCCGGTTGTCGGCGACACGGTTGCTCGTGCTCGGGGTGGTGCGCATGTACGGCCGCGCGCACGGCTACCAGGTGCGGCGCGAGCTGCTGACCTGGTCGGCGGACAAGTGGGCGAACGTCCAGCCCGGGTCGATCTACCACGCGCTGAAGAAGATGACCGCCGAGGACCTGCTGGAGCAGGTCGACGTCGAGCCGGGCGACGGCGGCCCGGACCGGACCGCGTACCGGCTGACGGCCGAGGGCGAGCAGGAGTACCAGGTGCTGCTGTCGAAGGCGCTGTCCGACCCTTCGCTGAACCACCCCGACCTGTCGGCGGCGATCTCGCTGATGACCACGCTGCCCCGGGCGCGCGTGATCAACCTGCTCCGGCACCGGCTGGTGCACCTGGAGGCCGAGCAGCGGCAGGCGGGGCTAATGCTCGAAGAGCTGAAGGTCAACGTGGGGCTCGGAACGCCGGAGCACGTGGGCGAGCTGTACCGGCTGTGGGGCGGGATCACCGACGCGAGCCTCACCTGGCTGGCGGCGCTGATCGAGCGGCTCGAAGCGGGCGAGTACGTGATGGCCGGCGAGTCCGGCGACGCGTTCGGCGAGCCACCGTCCCGCGCCTCGGAGTAATCAAGTTTGACTAGCGCACCCTGCTGGGGCACAGTGTGCGCCTCAGCTAGTCAAGCTTGACTACCCTCGAGAGGGGATTTCATGATCACGGCACGCGGTCTCGAGCGGCGGTTCCGCCGCAAGGGCCGCACTGGGGGCGAAGTACACGCGGTCAAGGGCGTCGACCTCGACGTCGAAGCGGGCGAGCTCGTCGGGTTCCTCGGGCCGAACGGCGCCGGGAAGACGACCACGCTGCGCATGCTGACCACGCTGCTGAAACCGTCCGCGGGCACCGCGACCGTCGGCGGCCGCGACCTGCTGGCCGACCCGCTCGGCGTGCGCAAGCGCATCGGCTACGTCGCACAGGGCGGCAGCAGCTCGCCGGAGACCAAGGTCGCCGACGAGCTCGAACTGCAGGGCAGGCTCTACCGGATGAGCAAGGCCGACGCCGTCGCGCGCGGCGCCGAACTCGCCGACCAGTTCGACCTGACCGGCCTGGACCAGCGGCTGACGAAGACGCTGTCGGGCGGGCAGCGGCGGCGGCTCGACATCGCGCTCGGGCTGATCCACTCGCCGGGCCTGGTCTTCCTCGACGAGCCGTCGACCGGGCTCGACCCGCAGAGCCGCGCCAACCTGTGGGACCACATCCGCCGGCTGCGCGCCGAACAGGGCGTCACGGTCTTCCTCACGACCCACTACCTCGACGAAGCCGACGCGCTGTCGGACCGGCTGATCGTCATCGACGACGGCCGGATCGTCGCCGAGGGCACGCCGGACGCGCTCAAGGCCCGGGTCAACGGCGACCGCGTCGAGGTCGGCGTCGACCCGGAGCAGCGCGCCGACGCCGCCGAGATCGCGGGCCGGCTGGCGGGCGCGCACGAGCTGTCCGCGGACGGCGGGGTCGTCCGGTTCCGGGTGCCGCGCGGCGACGTCGCGCTGCCGGAGCTCCTGCGCGCGCTCGACGCGAAGTCCATCCCGATGCTGTCGGTCCAGGTGCACCGGCCCACGCTCGACGACGTTTTCCTGACCCTGACCGGGCGCTCCCTGCGCGAAGCGGAGGAGGGCAGCCGTGCTGCGTGACACCTGGCTGATCTTCCGCCGCGACATGAAGGCGGCGCTGCGCAACCCGACCTGGGTCATGATCGGGATCATGCAGCCGCTGCTGTACCTGTTCCTGTTCGGGCCGCTGATGGTCAAGGCGATGCAGGCCCAGGGCCTGTCCGAAGTGGACGGCTGGATGCTGCTCACCCCGGCGCTGATCGCGCAGCTGGCGCTGTTCGGCAGCTCGTTCGTCGGGTTCGGGCTGCTGGCCGACTACCGCTCCGGCGTCGTCGAGCGGTTCCGGGTGACGCCGGTCGGCCGCGGCGCGCTGCTGCTGGGCAAGGTGCTGGCCAACGCGCTGCAGGCCGTCGTCCAGGCGCTGCTGATCATCGCGCTGGCGTACCTGGCGTTCGACCTCGACGCGCCGGTCGGCGGGGTGCTGCTGAGCCTGGTGATCGTGTTCCTGCTGGCGGTGTCGCTGGCGTCGTGCTCGTACGCGCTCGCGCTGACGTTGAAGAGCGAGGAGACGTTCCCCGCACTGCTCAACGCCGTGCTCATCCCGCTGCTGCTGCTCTCCGGGATCCTGCTGCCGATCACCGCGGGCGTCGCGCCGAAGTGGCTGTACACGGTTTCCCAGATCAACCCCTTCCGGCACGTGGTGGACGTCGAGCGGAACACCTTCCGCGGCGACTTCACGGTGGACGCGTTGTTCACCGGGAGTGTCGTGGTGCTGGTGATGGCGGTGGTGTCCGTGTGGTGGGGCACCCGGACGTTCCAAAAGGAAAGCGCCTGATCGGAACGGCCTGATCAACCAGCGGGTTGTCACTGCGGGTCCGCCTCCGGCGACGTATGGTGTGCTCTCCACCGACGTGCCGGGGGCGGACTGTGACGGAACCGGAGAGCGAACGCGGGATCTCGCTGTCCCACCGGGAGCGGGTGACCGACTGGCACGCCGTCCGCGGCGCGGAGACCCGGTTCGTGTCGGTGACGATCAGCGAGAACGTCAACTGGACCAGCTCCGCGGCCGAGCGCTCCCTGGCCGGCGCGCAGGAGGCGGGCCTGCACGTCGGCGGCCGGCACTACGCCCGCCCCGGCGCGGCGCACGACCAGGCCGACCACTTCGTCCGGACGGCCAGCAGGCTCGGCGCGTTCGCGCCCGGGTCGCTGGCGCCGGCGCTGGAGGTGGCGGCGCCGAGCGTGGACGACCGGTTCATCAAGACGTGGATCAAGCACGTCCGGCACGCGGCGCGCATCGAGCGGGTGCTCGTCTACGCCGACCACGACTGCTGGTCCCACCGGCTGCACCCGGACCGCTGGGCCGACAGCGAGGTCGTGCTGTGGCTGATCCGGCACAACGGCATCCCCGGCAGGCCGGGCTGGTTCCACTCGCGGCTCGGCGTGCACCAGCACGCGTACGGCCCGGACGTCCGGGGCGTCGACGGGCCGGTGGAGCAGAACGCCGTCGTGTACCCGTTCACATTGGGTGACCTGCTGCTCTGACGTGTGGTGGTATGTCGCCATGCGCGTGACGAGCAGGGCACTCCGGACGGACGTCACGCCCGCGCGCGCCTTTTCGACCCTGGCGTCTCACGCGCGTGCGCGCGGGCTGCCGCCGCCCGCGATGCTGTCGGGTGACTGGTTTTCCTCGCGGGCGGTGCTCGCGCCTTCGCTCGTGGTTTCTCCCGGCGGCTTCCCGTCTTGCCCGGAGGTCGACGCGCCACCGGGCGTGATCGGCGGTGGGTGGTTCGGGTACCTGGCGTACGACGACTCCGGCTCGCTCCCGCCGGCCGCGTGGGGCTGGGCGGACCACGTGCTGCGGTGGTCCTCGTCGGGCACGTGCTACCTGGAGTCAGTGGACGGCGGCGGCCCTTCGGTGTCCACAATGGAGTCATTGCTGACCACTGCTGCGCCTGGTTCGCCGTGGACCGCCGGGCCACTGCGGCGTCCGTTGCCGTCGGAGCACCGGGACGCGGTGAAGGCGTGCGTGCACGCGATCGAAGCCGGGGAGTTGTTCCAGGCCAACATCTGCAGCCGGTTCACGGGGTCGTTTTCGGGGTCCGCCGCCGGTTTGTTCGCGGCCGGGGTGTCCTCGATGGACCCGCGTCGGGCAGCGTTCCTTTCGGGTGCGTGGGGCTCGGTGGTGTCCTTCTCGCCGGAGCTGTTCCTGGCGCGGCACGGGCGTTCGGTGCGCTCGACGCCGATCAAAGGGACGCTCCCCCGACGTGGCCCTGACGACGACGGGAACGCGTTGTTGTTGCGCCAGTCGGCGAAGGACGTCGCCGAGAACGTGATGATCACGGACCTGGTGCGCAACGACCTCGGCCGGGTGTGCGAGGTGGGGTCGGTGACCGTGCCGTCGCTGCTGCGGGTCCGGCCGGCGCCGGGGGTCTGGCACCTGGACTCGACGGTGACGGGGACGCTGCGACCGTCCGTTTCGGACGCTGATCTGCTTTCGGCCTCTTTCCCGCCGGGTTCGGTCACGGGCGCGCCGAAAATCCGCGCGCTGGACCTGATCGCCTCGCTGGAACCCTGCGGACGCGGTGTCTACACGGGTGCGATCGGGCTGCTGTCGCCGGCGGCGGGGCTGGAGCTGAACGTGGCGATCCGGACGTTCGAGATCGCCGCCGGCGAGGTGTCTTTGGGCGTCGGCGGCGGCATCACGGCCGATTCGGACCCGGAGGCGGAGTGGCAGGAGTGCCTCCACAAGGCGGCACCCCTGGAACGCCTACTTGCCGGGGTCGAGCAGTAGCTTGCCGACGGTCTTGCGGGAGCGCAGGGCCTCGTGCGCGCCGCGGGCGTCCGACAGCGGGAACTCGCCGCCCGGGATGGCCTTGAGCTTGTTCTGGATCACCAGGTCGAACAGCTCGGTGAGCGCGGTCCCGAAGACGTTGCCGGGCAGCCGGAAGACGTGCGGCAGCCACATGCCGCTGATGGTGGTGCTGTGGCCGAGCAGGTTGCGCATCTCGACGGGCTTCGGGTTCTCCCGGCCGGCCATGCCGTAGAAGGCGAGCCGCCCGAACGGCGCGAGCGCGGCGATGCTCTGGTCGGTGGTGGTCCCGCCGACCATGTCGAGCACGACGTCCACGCGACGGCCGTTGTTGGCCTCGATGAGGGTCGCGGTCATGTCCTCGGCCCGCGAGTCGACGGCGACGTCGGCCCCGAGTTCGAGGGCGAGAGCGCGCTTCTCGTCGCTGCTGGCGGTGGCGATGACGCGGCCGGCGCCCCAGGCCTTGGCGAGCTGGACGGCAACGGTCCCCACGCCACCGGCAGCGGCGTGCACGACGACCGATTCGCCCTTCTCCAAGTGGGCGTTCTTGCGCAGCAGGACCCAGGCGGTGGTGCCCTGGACCAGCATGGACAGCGCGGTGAGGTCGTCGATGCCGTCCGGAACGGGGAAGGTGGTCGCCTCGGGCGCGACGGCCTTCTCGGCGTACCCGCCACCACCGTTGAGCAGGGCGACGACCCGCTTTTGACCGGTCTTGCCGACCACTTCACCACCGGGAACGAGCGGCAGCTTCGACGGCGCGAGGTAGGAGTTCTCGGCCTGGTGGGTGTCGGCGTAGTTGACCCCGATGCGCTCGACGTCGATGAGGACCTCACCGGGGCCGGCCACGGGATCGGGCAGCTCGACGGGGGTGAGCACCTCGGGTCCGCCGAACTCGGTCACCTGCACTGCGCGCATCTGCGTTTCCCTCTCGCCGTCGGCCGCTCGATGTGAGACATTCTGGCATATGTCTCACTCGGCTGCGTTCGACCTGGCCCGCGACTGGTTCCTGGCCGGTCGCCGGGTGGACATGGGCGAGCTGGCGGAGGCGCTGTCGATCAGCCGCGCGACGCTGCACCGGCGGGTGGGGTCGCGGGATCTGCTGCTCGGGGAGATCTTGTGGTCTCTCTCGTCCGCCTCCATCGCCCGGCTGTGGCCCGCGTGCGTCGGCCGGGGCGCTGCTGGGGTGGCGGACTTCGTGAGCGGGTATGTCCGGTTCGCGAACGAGTCCCCGCCGTTCCGGGACTTCTTGCGCCGGGAACCGGAGCGGGCGTTGCGGCTGCTGACGACCCGCGCAAGCGTTTGCCAACAGCGCACGACGGCGGAGCTGCAGTCCCTTTTGGAGGGCGAGGTCTCGGCGGGGCGGCTGGAGCCGCCGTTGCCAGTGCCGGACTTGGCTTACCTGCTGGTGCGGATCGGCGAGTCGTTCGTGTACACGGACGTCATCACCGGGGACGCGCCGGACGCGGAAAAGGCGCATGCCGCGGTGACGGCGTTGCTGACCTGACTAGGCGGCGCGCAACTCTTCGATCGACGCCTCGATGAGCTCTCGATATCGGGCGAACCGCTCCATCTCCAGCAGCGCGCCGAGGACGTGACAGGCGCGCTCGCGGAGGCCGGGGTCGGCCTCACCGCACGCGGCGACCAAGTCGATGCAGGCCGTCCGGCTGTCGTCCACGTCGGTGGACTCCACGATCTCGACATACGCCGCGAAACCGCGGCCGATTTCCCGCAAGACCTCGCGGCGGAGGACCACTTCCCGTTCGTTCGGCGGTTGGTCCTCGTATACCCCGGCGGCGAGGTCGGCGAGCACGCCCAGCACCAGGTCGATCGAGAAGGGACTGCAGCCCCACAACGCGTGGACGAGGACCGAAGCCGCGGCGACGGTCACCTCGGCGAGCCCCGGCAGGACCTGTTCCAGCCGGCGAAGCGCGTGTTCGGCGTCGGACCGGCTGCCCGCCGACCGAAGGTCGCGGATCGCGTCCGGGACCAGCGACGAGTTGCCGTAGGACGAAGACAGCGACGGCCAGTCGTGTCGCTGAAGCTCAAGCTCCACGATCGTTCACTTGACCCGCGAGGCCAGCACAGCGTCGTAAAGCTCCTTTTTGGACACCCCAGCGGCCTCGGCAACCTCAGCGGCCGCGGACTTCAAGCGCTCGCCGGCCTCTACGCGGGAAGCCACCTCCGACACCAAGTCCGCCACCGAAACCGACCGCGGCTCCGCCCCCGCGAGCACCACCGTGATCTCCCCGCGCACCCCCTCCGCGGCCCACTCGGCGAGCGAAGAAAGCGACCCCCGCTTCACCTCTTCATACGTCTTCGTCAACTCCCGGCACACCGCCGCCTGACGGGACGCCCCCAGCACCGAAGCCGCGTCGGCCAGCAGCGATGCCACCCGGTGCGGGGACTCGAAGAACACCACCGTCCGCGGCTCGGACACCAGCGACGTCAACCACCGCGACCGTTCCCCCGGCTTCCGCGGCGCGAACCCCTCGAAACAAAACCGGTCGCACGGCAACCCGGACAAAGCGAGCGCCGTCGTCACCGCGGACGGCCCCGGCAAGCACGTGACCGGCAAGTCCGAAGCGACACAAGCCGCAACCAAACGGAAGCCCGGATCGGACACACTGGGCATACCGGCGTCCGTCACCAGCACCACCGTCTCGCCCGCGCGTAACGATTCGAGCAACTTGGGCAGGCGCGCCGTCTCGACGTCCTCGTAGAAGCTCACCACGCGGCCGCGCGGGGTCACCTCCAGCGCCGATGCCAGGGACCGGAGGCGGCGCGTGTCCTCCGCCGCGATGACGTCGGCTTCCGCCAGTGCCGAAGCCAGCCGCGGTGAGGCGTCGCGGACGTCGCCGAGCGGGGTCGCGGCCAGCACCAGGCGACCGGGAACGAGCGAGGAACTCACCCGGCCAGCCTAGGCTGATCAGCGGATCCCGACGACGCACGCCCCGCGGCGCCCGTAGGATCGCCCCCGTGACCGCCGTGCTGACCCGTGCCGACGACGAGAGCGTCCGGCCGGACCCCCTCGAGGCGCTCCGGCCGCCGACCGACCGCGAAGTGACCCTGCTCGGCCGCGGCATGCCGACCGACCGGTTGCGCGGCTGGGTCGTCACCCTCGTGCTGACCGTGATCGGCGGGATCGTCCGGCTGCAGAACCTCGGCGTGCCGACGGACAAGGGCAGCCCGGTCTTCGACGAGAAGCACTACGTCCCGCAGGCGTGGCAGATGCTGCGCAACGGCGGTTACGAGGACAACTACGGCTACGAGCTGGTCGTCCACCCGCCGCTGGCGAAGCAGCTGATCGCGATCGGCGAATGGCTGTTCGGCTACAACGGCTGGGGCTGGCGGATCATGCCCGCGCTGGCCGGCACGCTCATCGTCTTCCTCACCATCCGCATCGCCCGCCGCCTGACGCGCTCGACGCTGCTCGGCGGCATCGCGGGCATCCTCGTGATCAGCGACGGCGTGCTGCACCTGCAGTCACGCATGGGCATGCTCGACATCTTCATCGCGCTGTTCGTGCTCGCCGCGTTCGCCTGCCTGCTCGTCGACCGCGACCAAGTGCGCGAACGGCTCGCGACGGCGGTCCGCGAGGGCTGGGTCAACGAGTCCGTCTGGGGTCCCAAGCTGGGCTTCCGCTGGTGGCGGTTCGCGACCGGGCTGATGATCGGGCTCACCTTCGGCGTCAAGTGGTCGGCGCTGTACTACATCGTCGCGTTCGGGCTGCTGTGCGTGTTCTTCGACGTCGCGGCGCGGCGCGCGGCCGGCGTCGAACGGCCGTGGCTGGGCACGATCCGCCGGGACGTGCTCCCGGCACTCTGGGCGATCCTGCTCATCCCGTTCCTGATGTACCTCAGCGCGTACTGGGCGTGGTTCGCGAGCGAAACGGCGACCGACCGGCACTACACCGAGATCAAGGACATCGCGCCGGGGTTCTGGTCCTGGGTGCCGGCGTCGCTGCGGTCGCTGGCCGACTACACCGGCAACGTCCTGCACTTCCACGAAACGCTGGTCACGCCGAAGGACAACCCGCACCCGTGGGAGTCGAAGCCGTGGACGTGGCCGATGGGGCTGCGCCCGATGCTCTACAGCTACGACGGCGACGTCACCGGCTGCGGCGAGGCCCGCTGCGTGAGCGCGACGATGCTGATCGGCACGCCGGCGATGTGGTGGCTGGCGATCCCGATGCTGGGCTGGTCGGTGTGGCGCTCGGTGTTCCGCGCGGACTGGCGCTACGCGGCCGTGCTGGTGGGCTACCTCGGCGGGTACGTCTTCTGGTTCACCAACATCGACCGCCAGATGTACTTCTTCTACGCGACGCCGCTGGCCGCGTTCCTGGTGCTGGGGTTGACGTTGTGCCTCGGCCAGATCCTGGGCAGCGCGCGGCGCGGGTTCGAGAGACGCGGGACCGGTCTGCTCGTGGTCAGCCTGTACGTCGGGCTGGTGGTGGCCAACTTCGCTTGGCTGTGGCCGATCCTGAACGGCGTCGCGATCACGACGGGCCAGTGGGAGGCCGAACGCTGGCTGCCGTCCTGGCGGTAGCTCAGCCCGCGAAGTACGACCCGGGCGTGACGCCGACCGCGCGCCGGAACGCCGCCACGAACGCGCTCGCCGAGCTGTAGCCGACCCGGTGCGCCACCGTCTCCATCGGTGTCCCCTGGGCCAGCAGCGGGAGCGACGCACGCAGCCGCACCTGCGTGCGCCACGTCCCGAACGGCATCCGGCACTCGCGGACGAAGATCCGCGCCAGCGTCCGCTCCGCGGCTCCGACGTCCCGGCCGAACTCCGCCAGGCTGCGCGGGTCGGCCGGGTTCGCGACCACCGCGCGTTCGACGTCACGGGCGCGCGGGTCGGCCGGCGACGGGACCACGATCGGCACCACGTCCAGGGGTTCCAGCAGGTCGAACGCCACCGCTTCGGCGCGCAGGCGGGCGTCCGGGGCCACGCCGTCGCCGGTCAGGTACTCCAGCAGCTCGCGCAGCAGCGGCCGGACCACCACCATCCGCGGCGCCGGCCACGAGACCGGGGACAGCGCGGGGTCGGCGTAGATGCCGCGCAGCGCCGCCCGGCCGAGCGCGCCCGTGCGGTGCTGGACACCCGCCGGCATCCACAGCGCCCGCGTCGGCGGCAGGACCCAGCCCGCGTCGCCCACCTTCACCGCGACGACGCCGCGAGCCGACCAGACCAGCTGGTGCACCGGGTGCTCGTGCCAGGGGAACCAGGTGCCGGCGGGCAGGTCGACCTCGCCGAGCAGCATGGCTTGGCTGTTTCGCGACATCAGTTGGCAGGCTATCGGCTACCGGCCACCAGCGCGCCGAAATAGCGTCGGACGCATGCCGATGAACCTGATCCACCGCAAGATCTGCAGCTCGGAGAAGTGGGCGGCCACCGTCGAAGAACGCCTAGCGCCGTGGCTCGAGAAGCGCGACCTCGGCGACGACGTCCTCGAGATCGGACCCGGCTTCGGCGCCACCACGAACGTGCTGCTCAAGGCCGTCCCGAAGCTGACGGTTCTCGAGATCGACCACGCGTCGAGCGAGCTGCTGCGGGCGAAGTACGGCGACCGCGCGGACGTCGTCGAGGGCAGCGGTGCGGAGATGCCGTTCGAGGACGGCCGCTTCTCCGCCGTCGTCTGCTTCACGATGCTGCACCACGTGCCGACCAAGGACCTGCAGGACGCGATCTTCGCCGAGGCCGCGCGGGTCCTGCGCCCGGGCGGCACGTACTGCGGCAGCGACGGCCAGCTCAACCTGCGGTTCCGCCTGCTGCACATCGGCGACACGATGAACGTCGTCGACGCGGCGACGTTCCCCGCGCGCCTCGAAAAGGCGGGCTTCGAGCAGGTCGACGTCCAGCTGGAGCCGAAGCAGCTCGTGATCTTCTCGGCCGTGAAGCCCGGTTAACGGCGGGGCAGCTGGTTCCCCGGCTGGCGCGGCACCACCCGCGTCACCGGCCCGTCGGCCGACTTGCCCGCCCGCGACAGCCAGCCCTCGACCTCGCGCCGCACGGCGTTCAGCGTCGGACGTCGTCGCGGCTCCGGGTCCAGCGAAGCCGCCAGCAGCCGCGCGTGCGCGCTGCGCTGGGGCAGCCGGGACACCGGTTCCGCGCGAGCCGCGGCCATCAGGGCCGCCATCGGGGTCTCGCGCGTGCCGCGCGGGGGCTGGCCGGACAGGGCGTAGCTGATCGTCGCCGCCAGCTGCCACGCGTCGGACGCCGGCGAAGCCGCCGAGCCCATCGCCTGCTCCGGGGCCACGAAGTCCGGCGTGCCGATCATCATCCCGGTCGCCGTCATCTTCGAGTCGCCCTGGCTGCGGGCGATGCCGAAGTCGATCAGGTGGGCCAGGCCGCTCGGGTCGAGGATGACGTTCGACGGCTTGATGTCCCGGTGCAGGACGCCCTTCTCGTGCGCCGCGGCGAGCGCGCCCGCCATCGTCGCCCACAGGCGGCCGGCCGCGACGTCGTCGAGCGGGCCCTGGCCGTCGACCAGCTCGGCCAGCGGCCGGCCCTCGAGGTACTCCATGACCAGCGCGAGGCCGTCCGGCTCCTCGGCCAGGTCGTACACCTTGACGCAGTTCGGGTGGCTGACCACGGCCAGCGCGCGGGCCTCGCGCTGCATGCGCTCGGCGGTGTCGCGGTCGGGTGCGTGCGCGATCTTCAGCGCGACCGTGCGGTTGAGCTGGGTGTCGACGGCCTGCCAGACCGTGCCGAACCCGCCCGCGCCGAGCTGCTTGACGCGCCGGTAGCGGCTGCCGCCGGCGTTGCGCGAGCCGGGCGGCGGCGGGATCGGGCCCGGGGCCGCGGCCAGCGCGCCGGCCATCGGCGGGGGTTCGGGCGCGGCCGCCAGCGCCGTCTTCGGGTACGGGCGGTTGACCGGCGGCGGGGGTGGCGGAGGCGGGGTCGGGCGCGGCTGGACCTGCGACGGCGGCGGCCCCTGCGGCTCCTCACGGCGCGGCGGCGCGTCCGGCCGGTTGATCACCGACCACGGCGGCGGGCCGACCATCGCGACCGGGATCAGCCCCAGCACGCTGAACGGCAGGAACCCGAGCCAGAAGTGCAGCGCGGTGTTCGCCTCCATGCCGACGCTGAACACCAGCATCGCGGCGAACGGGATCCAGAAGAACCGCGACGGCCACTTCGGACCGCGGCGGAAGGCGGTGCGGCCCTGCAGCATGACGAACAGCAGCGAGCCGGCGCCCAGGACGGCGAACGCCAGGAGGTACACGAAGAACGGGAGGTCGCTCCCGTTCCGGGAGAACAGCACGTCGTAGACGGTCTGGCCGCCGCCCAGGTACCGCTTCTGGTCGTCCACCCAGCAGAAGCCGCTGGTCAACGTGGCCGTCTCCGCCTTGGACAGCCCGGACTTCTCGCCCGCGAACTCCGCCCGGAAGACCCCCGACACGCCGTTGGACAGCAGCCACGGCAGCACCAGCGCGCTGACCAGGCCGATCGCGCCGAAGACGCCGAGCGTCGTGGCGTCGTAGCGGTTGCCGGTGCCCTTCCGGATGATCGACACGGCCAGCGCGCCGGCCGGCGGGATCAGCGCGACGAGCGCGCCGGCCGCACTCGTGGCCCAAACCCAGTCGCCGGGGCAGAAGCCCGGGCCGAACAAGGAATGGGCTAGCGAGAGCAACGCGCTCGCGAGTCCGTTCACCGCCGGATCCCCTCACTGTCCGTGTTCACTTCTTACCGTCACGCGGCATTTCCCCGCGGTCCAGCTTAGGACGCAGCCGGGCGCCAGGAGGTTGCCGGGTCTTCAGCGTGCCCGGAATCCGGCGGGCCCGCCGCTCCCGCGCCATGATGGGGGCCGGTGCGGACGATCGACGCGAGGGAGCGGGCATGGGCGCGTACTCGGAGGCCTACCGGCGCAGCCTGACGGACCCGGAAGCGTTTTGGCTGGCCGAGGCGGAGAGGATCAGCTGGACGAAGGCGCCGGAACGCGCCCTGGACGCCTCGAACCCGCCCTTCTACCGGTGGTTCCCGGACGGCGAGCTGAACACTTCGTACAACGCGCTCGACCGGCACGTCGAGGCCGGCCGCGGCGGCCAGGCCGCACTGATCTGGGACTCTCCCGTGACCGGACGGCAACGCACCTACACCTACGAGGAGCTCCGGGACACGGTCGCGCGGTTCGCCGGCGCGCTCAGCTCGCTCGGGGTCACCAAGGGTGACCGCGTGATCATCTACCTGCCGATGGTGCCCGAAGCGGCGATCGCGATGCTGGCCTGCGCGCGGATCGGCGCGGTGCACTCGGTGGTCTTCGGCGGCTTCGCGCCGAAGGAGCTGGCCGCGCGGATCGAGGACGCGAAACCGAAGGTGATCCTGGCGGCGTCCTGCGGCATCGAGCCGACGCGGGTCGTCGAGTACAAGCCGATCATCGACGCGGCCCTCGGGATGACCGGGCACCAGCCCGACCACGTCGTCGTGCTGCAGCGCGAGCAGGCGCCGGCCGAGCTGGCCAAGGGGGACCTCGACTGGCGCGAGCTGGCGGCGAACGCCACGCCGGCCGACCCGGTGCCGGTCGCGGCCACCGACCCGCTCTACGTCCTCTACACGTCCGGGACCACCGGGAAGCCGAAGGGCGTCGTCCGGGACACCGGCGGCCACGCCGTCGCGCTCGCCTACTCGATGGACGCCGTCTACGACGTCCACGCCGGCGACGTCTGGTGGACGGCGTCCGACGTCGGCTGGGTCGTCGGGCACTCCTACATCGTGTACGCGCCGCTGCTGGTGGGGGCCACTTCGGTCATGTTCGAGGGGAAACCGGTCGGCACGCCGGACGCGGGCGCGTTCTGGCGAGTCGTCGCCGAACACGGCGTCCAGGCGCTGTTCACCGCGCCGACCGCGCTGCGGGCGATCAAGAAGGTCGACCCGGACGCGCGCGAACTGGAGAAGTACGACTTGAAGGCGTTCAAGACGCTCTTCATGGCCGGCGAACGGCTCGACCCGGAGACCTACCACTGGGCGCACGAGAAGCTCGGCACGCCGGTGGTCGACCACTGGTGGCAGACCGAGACCGGCTGGCCGATCGCGGCCAACCCGCGTGGCCTGGAGCCGATGGAGGTCAAGGCCGGGTCGGCGACCAAGCCCGTGCCCGGCTGGGACGTCCGCATCCTCGACCAGGCCGGCGACGAGCTGCCGGCCGGGCGCGAAGGTGCCATCACGGTCAAGCTGCCGCTGCCGCCGGGTTCGCTGCCGACGCTGTGGGGCGACGACGAGCGCTACCGCGAGGCCTACCTCTCCCGCTACGACGGCCATTACCTGACCGGCGACTCCGGTTACCTCGACGAGGACGGCTACCTGTTCGTCATGGGCCGCACCGACGACGTCATCAACGTCGCCGGGCACCGGCTGTCGACCGGGTCGATGGAGGCCGTGCTCGCTTCGCACCCGGCGGTCGCCGAGTGCGCCGTCATCGGCGTCGCCGACCAGCTCAAGGGCCAGCTGCCGCGTGGGTTCGTCGTGCTGAAGGCGGGTGCGGACATCCCGGCGGAGCAGCTGCGCGACGAACTGGTGGCGCTGGTCCGCCGGGACATCGGGCCGGTCGCCGCGTTCCGCGACGTGTCCATTGTGGACGCCCTGCCGAAGACGCGGTCGGGCAAGATCCTGCGCAAGACCATGCGCGAGATCGCCGACGGCCGCGACGAGGCCGTGCCGTCGACGATCGAGGACCCGAGCGTCCTGGACGCCATCCGCGCGGCCCTTCGTTAAGGACTGTTCCAAATGGCCACGCTGGTCTGTACCTTTGGGAGGAGTCCCCGACCGGAGGTGCCCTGATGCGCTTGTCCAGAGCCGTCTTGACCGCGGCGATCGTGAGTCTCACGGCCGTCGGCGTCCCCGCTGCCGCGGTGGCCGCGCCGGCCGCCCCGGAACGCAGCGTGACCGACGTCGTCCCGGCGCCCGTCTCGGCGAAGGCCGACCCGCGGGGCGGCTTCAAGCTGACGCCGTTCACCGTGATCACCGCCGGCCGCGGCGCCGGCCAGGTCGCGGACTACCTGCGCGGCCTGCTGCGTCCGGCCACCGGTTACCCGCTGCCGGTGGTGCCGCGTGCTTGGGGTGTCCCCGCGATTTCCCTGCAGCTGGGCCACGACTCCCGGATCGGCACCGAGGGTTACGAGCTGAAGGTCGCCCGCGACGGCGTCTCGCTCAAGGCCAACACCGCGGACGGGCTCTTCGAGGGCGTCCAGTCGCTGCGCCAGCTGCTGCCGTCGGCGATCGACGCGAAGCGCGTCCAGCACCGGACGTGGACGGTCGCGGGCGGCACGATCCTCGACTACCCCCGCTTCGGCCAGCGCGGCGCGATGCTCGACGTCGCCCGGCACTTCTTCAAGCCGGACCAGGTCAAGCGGTACATCGACCAGATCGCCCAGTACAAGATCAACACGCTGCACCTGCACCTCGCGGACGACCAGGGCTGGCGCATCGAGATCAAGAGCTGGCCGAAGCTGGCGACGGTCGGCGGCCTGACCGCGGTCGACGGCGACCCCGGTGGCTACTACACGCAGGCGCAGTACAAGGACATCGTCGCTTACGCGGCTTCGCGGCACATCACGGTGATCCCGGAGATCGACATGCCGGGTCACACGAACGCGGCGCAGTCGACGTACGCGGAGCTGAACTGCGACGGCAAGGCCGTCCCGGTCCGCACGGACACCGAGGTCGGCTACAGCTCGCTGTGCATTTCCTCGCCGATCACGTACAAGTTCGTCGAGGACGTCGTCCGCGAGCTGGCGGCCATCACGCCGGGCCAGTACCTGCACATCGGCGGCGACGAGGCCCACTCGACGCCGCCCGCGGACTACATCGCGTTCGAGCAGAAGGTGCAGCCGATCGTCGCCAAGTACGGCAAGAAGGTCACCGGCTGGCACGAGATCGCGAAGTCCGAGCTGCCGGTTTCGGCGATTCCGCAGTACTGGGACTTCGGCGGCGACAACGCGTCCGTCGCGGCCGCGGCGGCGAGGGGCAACAAAATCCTGATGTCGCCGGCGAACTACGCGTACTTGGACATGAAGTACGACCCTTCGACGCCGCTGGGTCAGGACTGGGCCGCGCTGATCGAGGTGCGCGACGGCTACAACTGGGATCCCGCGTCGCTGGTGACCGGTGTCGGTGAGAAGCAGATCGCGGGTGTCGAGGCGCCGCTGTGGACCGAGACGCTCCGGACCAGTGCCGACATCGAGTACATGGCGTTCCCGCGGCTGCCGGGGATCGCGGAGATCGGCTGGTCTCCTCGCGCTACCCACAACTGGGACGCCTACCGGCTGCGCCTCGCCAAGCAGAGCCCGCGCTGGGTGGTCCAGGGCATTGGCTTCTACCGCAGTCCCCAGGTCGACTGGAAGTAAGCAAGTGGTCCCGTTGTCGTGAGTGAGAAACAGTGTTCTAACACTGTTTCTCACTCACGACAGCCTTGCACCGATGGCTCGTCTGGCCAGGGCGTATGCCTGCGTCCCGCCGTTGAGGACCGCGTCGGCGTTGGCCGCGCGACCCAGGGCGTGCAGCTCGAACGCCAGGACTTCCGGGTCCGCGTCCAGGTGACCGAGGGAGACCGCCTCAGAGCAAGTTTCGCGGATGAACCCGGCGAACGAGCCGCTCGCCGCCGCCACCGCGTCGTGGACCCGGCCGGAACGCGCGTCGAACTCGGCGCCGACGTTGAAGAAGAAGCAGCCGCCCGGGAAGATCCGCTTTTCCGAGTACTCCAGCCAGTTTTCGCAGATCGCGCGCAACCTCGGCAGTCCCGCGGGCACGTCCAGGGAAGGCGTCACGACGTGCGCCTCGAAGATGCCGAACGCGGCCTCGATGGTCGCGAGCTGCAGTTCCTCCTTGGAGCCGAACAGCGCGAACACGCCGCTCTTGCTCAGCTCCAGCTCGGTGGCCAGCCGGCCGAGGGACAGCCCGTCGAGACCGTCGACCGACGCGACGTCGGCCGCCCGGCGCAGCACCAGGCGGCGGGTGGCGTCGCCGCGGGCGACCCGGCCGTCAACCGGCACGCCGCGCCCGCCAGCGGTCCACTGTGGACTGGACTCCCGCACTCCACTGCTCCGCCAGCGCGGGCGTCGCCAGCACGCGGTCCGCGAACTCCAGCGCCGGCTCGACGTGCTCCGGCGGCAGCTGCCCGTAGTTCGCGAAGGTGATCACGTAGACCTCGGCGACCGTCGGCCCGTCCGCGCGCTCGACCAGCTCGACCGCGCCGGACGTCGGCACCGTGCCCGGCCGCAGCACGCGCAGGTACCAGCCGCTGCGCCCGGAGTCGATCATCGCCGGCGTGATGTCCTTGCGGCCGGTCTTCATGGCGAGCTTGTAGCACGGCGACCGCGGCTGCGAGACCTGCACGAGCGCGTCGCCCCAGGCCCAGACGTCCCCGATCCGCACGTCGTCCTCGGTGACGCCGGACAGCGAGATGTTCTCGCCGAAGTCGGCCGTCGACACCTCGAAGCCTTCCTCGCGCCAGGTCGCGTAGTGCTCGGCCGGGTAGACGTAGACCGCCTTGTCGGGGCCGCCGTGGACGGTGAGGTCGGCCTGCCGGTCGCCGTCGAGGTTCAGCTCGGTCAGCTTCAGCTCCGGCGCCGTGACCAGCGCCTTCGTGATCCCGCTCAGCACCGGCAGCTCCCGCCGGTACCCCAGGACGCTCGGTTCGCCCACGTAGACGCTGTCGACGTTCATACCCCCGAAGATAGCACGACCGTTCGTATAGTTTTCGCCCTCTAGGCTGGCGGTCATGGAACTGCTCGACCAGGCCCGCGCCCACGTCGACTCCGGCGCGTTCTTCACCGAACTCGCCCGGCTCGTCGCCTACCCCACGGTGAGCGACGCGCCCGAAGGCCGCGAAGCGATCCAGGCGTACCTCGACGACGTCCTGACGCCGGCGCTGACCCGCCTCGGCTGCGAGGTGTCCCAGCACCCGAACCCGGATCCGGCGGGCGGCCCGTTCCTGGTCGGCGTCCGCACCGAAGGAGCAGACCTGCCGACGCTGCTCTGCTACGGCCACGCCGACGTCGTCGGGGAAGCCGGGCAGTGGCGCGACGGCCTCGACCCGTGGACGCTGACCGCGGACGGCGACCGCTGGTACGGCCGCGGCACCGCAGACAACAAGGGCCAGCACCTGATCAACCTGACGGCGTTGCGCCTGCTGCTCGCGGCGAACGGAGAACTCGGCTTCAACCTCAAGTTCCTCTTCGAGACGGGCGAGGAGATCGGCTCACCGGGGCTCACGGAATTCGCGTCGCAGCAAAAGGAACTCCTGAAAGCCGACGTCCTCATCGCCTCCGACGGCCCGCGCCTCGA
This sequence comes from Amycolatopsis sp. NPDC098790, assembly GCF_044759945.1. Classification (NCBI taxonomy): domain Bacteria; kingdom Bacillati; phylum Actinomycetota; class Actinomycetes; order Pseudonocardiales; family Pseudonocardiaceae; genus Amycolatopsis; species Amycolatopsis sp. NPDC098790. Next base: position 2,272,872 of record NZ_JBIWAI010000001.1, on the reverse strand, counting down.
CGCGGCGACGCCGACGCTGTTCCTCGGCGCCCGCGGCGGCGTCCGGATCACCCTCGACGCCGACCTGCGCCCGGACGCCGCCCACTCCGGGAACTGGGGCGGCATCCTGCGCAACCCGGCCACGACGCTGGCCGCGGCGATCGCGAGCCTCGTCGACGGCCACGGCCGCATCCAGGTGCCCGAACTGCTGCCACCCGAACTACCGGACAACGTGCGGGCCGCGCTGGCCGACGTGGTCGTCGACGCACCGGACGAAGGCTGGGGCGACCCGCAGCTGAGCCCCGCCGAGCGGCTCTACGGCTGGAACACCCTGGAAGTGCTGGCCCTCGACGCCGGGAACGCCGACCGCCCGGTCAACGCCATCCCCGGCCGCGCCCGCGCCGTGCTGCAGCTGCGGTACGTCGCCGGCACCGAAGTCGACGGCATCGCACCGGCCATCCGGAAACACCTTGCCGCGCAGGGGTTTCCGATGGTCGACGTCGAAGCCGACGCCCGTTTCCTCGCCAGCCGGACGCCGGTCGAAGACCCGTGGGTGGGCTGGGCCAAGTCCACTTTGGACGCGGTCGCGGAGAAACCCGTCGCCCTGCTGCCCAACTTCGGCGGCGGCCTGCCCAACCACGTCTTCACCGACGTCCTCGGCCTGGCGACGCTCTGGCTGCCGCACTCCTACCCGGGCTGCCTGCAGCACGCGCCGGACGAGCACCTGCTCGCCCCGGTCGCCCGGGAAGGGCTGGTGCTCGCCACGGCGTTGTTCGGCGCTATCGGTTCAGCGCCGCCGACTCTTCGTCGGTGAGCAGCCGGGAGCGGATCAGGAAGCGCACGCCTTCGGGCGCCTCCAAGGAAAACCCGCTCCCGCGGCCGGGCACGACGTCGATCGTCAGGTGCGTGTGCTTCCAGTACTCGAACTGCGGCCCGGACATCCACACCGGCACGTCCTCGATGCCCTCGACCGCCAGCTCGCCGAGGGACACGTCCGACGCGCCGATGCGGAACTCCCCTGCGGGGTAGCACATCGGGGCGCTGCCGTCGCAGCACCCGCCGGACTGGTGGAACATCACCGGCCCGTGGAGCGACACCAACTGCCGCAGCAGGTCCGCGGCAGCCGGTGTCAGGTCGACTCGTTGCGTCATCAGAAGAACCCGAGCGCCTGGTCGGAGTAGGAGACGAGCAGGTTCTTCGTCTGCTGGTAGTGGTCGAGCATCATCTTGTGGTTCTCGCGGCCGATGCCGGACGCCTTGTAGCCGCCGAAGGCCGCGTGCGCCGGGTAGGCGTGGTAGTTGTTCACCCAGACGCGGCCCGCCTGGATGTCGCGGCCGGCGCGGTAGGCGGTGTTGCCGTCGCGCGACCAGACGCCGGCGCCGAGGCCGTACAGCGTGTCGTTGGCGATCTTCAGCGCGTCGGCGTAGTCGTCGAACTTCGTCACCGAGACGACCGGGCCGAAGATCTCCTCCTGGAAGATCCGCATCTTGTTGTCGCCGGCGAACACGGTCGGCTCGACGTAGTAACCGCCGGACAGTTCGCCGCCGAGGTCGGACCGCACGCCGCCGGTGAGGATGTCGGCGCCTTCCTGCTTGCCGATGTCGATGTAGGACAGGATCTTCTCGAGCTGGTCGTTGGACGCCTGCGCGCCGATCATCGTTTCGGTGTCGAGCGGGTGGCCCTGCTTGATCCTGCGGACGCGCTCGACGCCGTCGCCGAGGAACTTGTCGTAGATGCCGGACTGGATCAGCGCGCGGGACGGGCAGGTGCAGACCTCGCCCTGGTTGAGAGCGAAGAGCGCAAAGCCTTCCTGCGCCTTGTTGTAGAAGTCGTCGTTCCGCGCGGCGACGTCGTCGAAGAAGATGTTCGGGCTCTTGCCGCCGAGCTCGACGGTCACCGGGATGATGTTTTCGCTGGCGTACTGCAGGATCAGCCGGCCGGTGGTGGTCTCGCCGGTGAAGGCGACCTTGCGGACGCGGTTGCTCGACGCCAGCGGCTTGCCCGCCTCGACGCCGAAGCCGTTGACGATGTTGACCACGCCCGGCGGGATCAGGTCGCCGATGATCGAGAACAGCAGGTGGATCGACGCCGGCGTCTGCTCGGCCGGCTTGAGCACGATCGCGTTGCCCGCGGCCAGCGCCGGCGCGAGCTTCCAGACCGCCATCAGGATCGGGAAGTTCCACGGGATGATCTGCGCGACCACGCCGAGCGGCTCGTGGAAGTGGTAGGCGACGGTGTTCTCGTCGACCTGCGAGATGCCGCCCTCCTGCGCGCGCAGGGCGCCGGCGAAGTAGCGGAAGTGGTCGATGGCCAGCGGGATGTCGGCGGCCAGGGTCTCGCGGACCGGCTTGCCGTTCTCCCACGCCTCGGCGACCGCGATCGCTTCGAGGTTCCGCTCCATCCGGTCGGCGATCTTCAGCAGGGTGTTCGCGCGTTCCTCGGGCGAGGTCCGGCCCCACGCCGGCGCCGCGCCGTGGGCCGCGTCGAGCGCCTTCTCGACGTCCTCGGCGGTGCCGCGGGCGATCTCGCAGAAGGTCTTGCCGGTGACGGGCGTCGGGTTCTCGAAGTACTGGCCGCTCGCGGGCGGGACGTACTCGCCGCCGATGTAGTGGTCGTAGCGCGACTCGTAGCTGACGACGCTGCCTTCGGTGTTCGGTGCGGCGTACTGGACCATCTTCCCTGCCTCGTTGCTCGGAGTGACGGTGGGGCTGGTGCCGCAGAACGTAGGTTCGGCAACGTTGCAAGCGCGTTGCACCGCTGTGAGCCGGCTCTCTACGCTGGAGGACGTGGCAGAGGCGCCCGAACCGGAGATGCTGCGCGACCCGGAGTCCTACGCGCGGCTGCTGGAGCACGTCCGCGAGGCCGTGCTGGCCGGTGTGCCGGGCCCGCGTTCGCCACGCTCTGTGGTCTCCGCTTCCTGGGACCGCTCGCTCGCCGCGCACGTCGACCCGGACGAGGGCGAAGCGCCGTTCGTCTACGACGCCGACGTGCTGGCCGCCCTGCGTGAAGCCCATCCGCTGGCGCCGGTGCTGCCCGTGCTGCGGCAGATGCTGGTGAGCATCGCCGACGACGCCGAGCACGTGATGATTGTGACCGACGCCGAAGGCCTGATCCTGTGGCGCGAAGGCGCGGCGGGCCAGCTGCTGCGCGGCGACCGCGTCGGGCTCGTCGAAGGCACGCGGTGGAGCGAGGCGGCGATCGGCACCAACGCCATGGGCACGGCGCTGGCGACCGGCGAGCCGGTGCAGATCCACTCGGCCGAGCACCTGGTCCGGCGCTACCACACGTGGACGTGCGCGGCGGCGCCCGTGCGCGACCCCGAGACCGGCGTCCTGCTCGGCTCGATCGACGTCAGCGGGCCGCTGCGCACGGTCCACCCGGCGATGATCTCGCTGGTCACGGCCACGGCCCAGCTCGCCGAGGGCCAGCTGCGCGCCCAGCTCGCGATCCGCGACGAACGCCTGCGGCGGGTCAACATGCCGCACCTGGAGGCCCTGCGCGGCCGCCCCGGCGCACTGCTGTCCGCCGGTGGCCGGGTGCTGGCCGCGCAGTCGTGCCTGCTGCCGTCCACAGTGGACATCCGACGCGGTGGTGGGACGGTCGCCCTGCCCGACGGACGGCTCGCCACGGTGGAGCCCCTCGAAGAGGGCTACCTGCTCCGGCTTTCTTCCGGTGGCGGCAGTCAACGCTCACGGCTGCGGCTGGAGTACCTGTCGGACGGCCCGCACGTGACCACTGTGGACGGTCGCGAAGTCCCGTTGACCTTGCGGCATGCTGAGATCCTGACGCTGCTGGCGTTGCACCCCAACGGGCTTTCGGCGGAACGGCTGGCCTTGCAGCTCTACGGCGAGACCGGCAACCCGGTGACGGTCCGCGCGGAGATCCACCGCCTGCGTTCCCAGCTGGGCGCCTCGGTGGTGCAGACGCGCCCGTACCGGCTGGCGGCCGACGTCGACGCCGACTTCGCCACCGCGCGAGCGCGCCTGCGCACCGGAACGCCGTCCGACGTCCTGCGCCTGTTCCGCGGGCCGCTGCTGCCGGAGTCGGAGGCGCCCGCGATCCGCGAGGAACGCGAGACGCTCACGGCCCAGGTGCGCCAGGTGGCGCTCAACAGCGGCGACCCGGGCGTGCTGTGGTCGTTCTGGGAAACCGCCTGCGGCGTCGACGACTTCGCGGTGCTGGACGCCCTGCTGCGGACGCTGCCGGCGGCCGACCCGCGGCGGGCCGCCGTGTCGGCCCACCGCGCCCGGCTCGCCTGAACGTCACGGCTGGAGGTCGGTCACGCCCTTGCCGGTCGCGATGTCGAACGGCACCGACGCCTGGTCGTGGACGATCACCCAGGCGCCGTCGAGCTTCCGCAGGACGAAGGTGGCGCGGACCCACATGCCCTCGACCGGCGTCCCGTCGCCGAGGGTGCCGCTGACCCGGCCGAAGCCGTGCCCGACGGCCAGGCCGCCTTCCCCGGTGACGGTCAGGTCGCGCAGTTCGTAGTCCACCTCGTCGAAGAGGGCGAAGACCTTCGCCCAGTTCTTCAGCTTCGCGTCGACCCCCACGTGCTGCAGCGGCGGCTCGACGTCGAAGGACACGACGTCCGTGGCGTAGAGCGTCCGCAGCGCGTCGAGGTCCTTGGCCCGCAGCCCGTCGATGATCTTGCCGAGGTGCCGGGCGACTTCCGATTCGAGTGTCATGCCACCCCGACGAACCGGGCCCCCTGTTTGTGACGACCCAAGTAGACACCGTCTACACAAGTTTGATAAACAGTGTCGGCAAGGTGAACCACGGGTTACGGAGATCGGAATGAGCTACCACCGTTTCGTCGTCCTCGGCGACAGCTGCGCCGAAGGACTCGACGACCCGTACCCGGACCAGCGCGCCTACCGGGGCTGGGCCGACTTCGTCGCCGCCCGGCTCGCCCAGGACGAGCCCGGTTTCCGCTACGCCAACCTGGCCGTCCGCGGCCGGCGGCTCGACCAGATCGTCCCCGAGCAGATCCCGGCCGCGACGCGCCTGGCACCCGACCTCGTCGCCCTCTTCGGCGGCGGCAACGACGTCATGAGCCGTGGCTGGGACGCGCGGACCGTCGCCCGGCGGGTCGACGCCGCCGTCCGCGCGTGCACGGAGATCTCGCCCGTCGTCGTGACGTTCACCCTCAGCGACGTCTCCCACCGGATGCCGCTCGGGCAGCGGATGCGGCCGCGGATCGTCGCGCTCAACGAGGCCATCCGCGAGGCCGCCGTCAGCTACGGCGCGCTGCTGATCGACCTGTGGCCCGACCAGGCCGTCACGGACTCGCGGTACTTCGGCGCCGACCGGCTGCACCTGTCGGCGCACGGCCACCGCCGGCTCGCCGCGTACGTCCTGGGCCTGCTCGGCGTCGCGCACGACCCCGCGTGGCTCGAACCGCTGCCCGGCGTCGCGGCGCCCGGCAGCTGGCGCGCCGACGTGCACTGGCTGCTGCGCGAGGTCCTGCCGGTCGCGGTGTCGCGCACGCGCAACCGGATGATCGGCCGCCAGCCGGGCGACGGCTTCTTCCCGAAGCGCCCGGACCTGCTCCCCATGACCCGGGATGAAGCGTGGGCACCCGGCAACGCCTGATCGACACGGCCTCCGAGCTGCTGGCCGACGGCGGCGTCGACGCGGTGACGCTGCGCGGGATCGCGAAGGCGGCCGGCGTCTCGCACGGCGCACCGCTGCGGCACTTCTCCGGCCGTGCCGAACTGCTGTCCGCGGTGGCGACACGCGGGTACGCGGAGTTGCTCGCCCGCCGCGACACGCTGCCGGGAAACACACCGCGGGAGCGGCTGACCGCGGCGTGCCACAGCTACCTGGACTTCGCGCTGGCCAACCCGGCGATGTTCGAGCTGATGTTCCGCCGGGACCTGATCGACGCGGACGACCCGGCCCTCTCGGCGGCGGCGAGCGCGGTGTTCGACACGTTCGCGGTCCTGGTGGCGGCGGTCCCGACCCCGCTCGCCCGCTCGGGCGCCGACCTGCGGCTGGTCGCGGCATCGCTGTGGGCGGCCCTGCACGGCCTGGCGCAGCTGTGGCTGTGGGGCGGGCTGGCGGGAGCGAGTTTCGCGCCTTCGCCGGAGTCGGCGCTCGCCGTCACACTGGACGCGTACTTGGGTTGACGTCCCGCTGCACGGCGATCATGGACGGCAGCGTCGTGTAGCCGACTTCCCGGTTGACGCGGATCATGTGCGCGTTGTCGGCGCCGGTGGTGGTGCTGATCCGGGCGACCGCGGGACGCTCGTCGAGCAGCCACCGCGCCATGTGCGCCTTCACGCACCGGCCGAGGCCCCGCCCCCGGTGCGCGGCCACCACGGCGGTGTCGCGCTGGTACCCCCAGTCCGGGCGGCGCGGGTGCACGCAGACTTCGGTCAGGCCGACGGCGTCCCCGGTGCGCTCCTCGACCGCGACGACGACCCGCTGTTCGAGGCCCTGGGCCCGCGCCTCGGCTTCGGCGGCCCGCACCCGCGCGGGCGACCACTCCGGCCAGCGGTAGCCCGACTCCCCGAGCGGAGCATCGTGCATCGCGTCCCGCACGGTGGCGACGGAACCGAGCACGGCGTCCGGCGCGGCACCGGTCCACCGCAGCAGCCGGTAGCCCGCCGGGACCGGGACGTCCCAGCGCGACCGGTCGGCTGCCGCGGTCACCAGTTCCTGCCGCACGATCGTGCGCACCGGCCGGAACCCCATGGCCGCGGCCCACCGCTCGCCCGCGGTGCCGGCGACGACCTCCCAGCCCTCGACGACCCGCCGGCCTCGCTCCCGCAGCGCGGGCAGCACCGCGCGCAGCATCGCGCCGCCGATCCCCGCCCCGCCGGGCGGCCGGGTGCACGACGACGTGCGTCAACCCGATCTCGCTGTTCTCGGCTTCGAGGAAATGCACCTGGGCCAGCGCGACGAGGTCGCCGCCGCGCCAGCCCACCCAGCGCTCGGCAGGCCCGATGCCGGGCAAGGACCACGTCCACCGCCCCACCAGTTCCGCCAAGGGCAGCGGGGCTCGCCGGGCCCCCTCCGGTCGTCCGTCCAGTGTTCCAGGACACGCCGACCCCGGTGCGCGCGTCCGAACACCTGATCGAATACCCTCCCTCCATGACCGAGTCAGACCCGCAGCTCGAGCGCATCCGGAAGCTGCTGGCGAAGGCCGAGGACCCGGCGGTCACCGAGGCGGAGGCCGAGGCCTACAACAAGAAGGCCGCCGAGCTGGTCGCGCGGTACGGGATCGACCAGGCGATGCTCGCCGCGTCCGGGGCGAGTTCCGACGACATCGGCACGCTGAAGATCCCGATGAACGACCCCTACAGCCGCGACAAGGCGAGCCTGCTGACCTCGGTCGCCTACCCCCTGCGCTGCCGGACGCTGCTGCACCGCTACGGCCAGAAGGTCGACAGCGTCACGGTCTTCGGCTACCGGTCAGACCTCGGCCGGGTCGAGCTGCTGTTCACCAGCCTGCTGCTGCAGGCGAGCACGCAGCTGACGCGCGTCCGGCCGGACGGGTTCTTCCCCGGCGAGTCGCTCGCCGCCTACCGGCGCACCTGGCTGCACGGTTTCGCCCGCGCGGTGCACGAGCGGCTGACGCAGGCCGAGCAGGAAGCGGTCCGCACGGCGATGCCCGGCGCCGGGAAGTCGGCCGAGCTGGTGGTCCGCGACCGCGCACAGATGGTCCAGCACGCGTTCGACGCCGAGTACGGCGACCTGCGTTCGGCCGCACCCCGCCGGTTGTCGGGCAGCGGCTACCTCGACGGCCACGACGCCGGCACGCGCGCGAACCTCGACCCGTCGGCGCTCACCCGCCGGCTCAAGGCCCTGCGCTGACCGTCGCCCAGCACCCCGCGTCGCCCGGTCGCCGGTGTCCGGCCGGTGATTTTTCGCTTCACTGAGCGCATGCGCGTTGTCGATCTTGCCTCCGGCCCCGATCTGCTGGACGCGGCGCTGGGCCTCGGCGACGTCGGCGGCCAGTTCGTCTACCAGGGCGCGAGCGGCCGGATGATCACCTGCGAGCGGTTCCTCAGGCGCGGGCCGCGGAAAAGGGACTGCGCAAGCTGATCGTGTCGGTCCGCCCGATCGGCGAGGAGGCCGAGCCCGCAGGATGGGAAACCAGGGATCACCCTGATATCCCCTCGTCGACCCACCTGCTAACTTTTGTTGGCATGTGGACCACGGGCGACGAGCTCCTGCGGCAGCTGGGTGCCCTCGGCAACCCGCACCGGCTGCGGATCGTCGCCGCCCTGCGCGCTGAGCGCACCTATGTCAGCAAGCTCGCGCGCGAGCTGCGGATCAGCCGTGCGCTGCTGCAGGTGCACCTGCGCAAGCTCGAAGCCGCCGGGCTGGTCGAGGCGAGCTTCGAGGTCGGCGACGACGGCAAGACGCTGCGGTTCTACGAGCTCACCCCGTTCTCCGTCGTGCTGACGCCGGAGACGATCGCGGCCGCCGTGCCGACGCTGACCACACCGGAGTCCGTCCAGGGGGACGGCGAGGAGGGACGGACATGAACTGGCACCAGTGGCAGGAGATCATCGGCGTGACCGGGGTCTTCGTCCTGATCACCGTCGTGCTGTCGATCGCGATCGTGCAGCTGGCCTCGACCTGGCGCGCCAAGGCCGCGCTCGCCCGGGAAAGCGAATACCGGAACCTGGCCGAAAAAGCCGTCCGGACCCAGGAGGAAACCGGGCGGCAGCTGAAGGACGTCCAGGACCGGCTGCGGTCCATCGAACACGTGCTCAGGGAGGTCGACTGAGTTGAGGCCCTGGACCGCCGAGCGGCAACTCGGCGGCCCAGGAGGAAGAAGCACCCACTCGCCCGAGGGCGAGCTCTCATCGGATCACTCCTTCACGGAAGGACTTTAGTTCATGCTGCCCGCAAAACCCCCGGTGGTCGAACGCGTCACCAACTGGTCGGTGCGCCACCGCGCCGCCGCGATCCTCGGCTGGCTGGCGCTCGTCGTCTTCGCCTGGGCCGTCGGCACGTTCGTCCCCGGCACCGACGCGCGCTCGAGCCCCGCCGGCGACGCCGGGGCCGGCCAAGCCGTCCTCGACCGCCAAGCCACGCGCGAACCGTTCTTCGAAAACGTCCTCGTTCCCCGCGAAACCACCGTCGTCACCGACCTGGTCGCGACCTTGAAGACGGCCGGCGCCGCCGACATCCGTTCCCCGCTCGACGATCCCGCGCAGGTCTCCGCCGACGGCCGGTCCGGGCTGGTCACCTTCCGGATCCCCGGTACCGGCACGGAAATCCGGGACCACCTCGCGACCGCGAGCGCCGCGGTCCGGACCGTCGCCGCGCGGCACCCGGACGCCCACCTGGCCCAGGCCGGCGACCTCAGCGTGTCCGGCGCGGTCGACCAGAGCATCAAGGAGGACATCAAACGCTCCGAAACGCGCTCGCTGCCGATCACCGTGCTGATCCTGCTGGTCGTGTTCGGCTCGCTGGTCGCGGCCGCGATCCCGGTGCTGCTCGCGGGGACGACGGTGGCCGCCGCGTTCGGCTTCCTGTCCCTTGTGGACAACTGGATCCCGGTCAACAGCGCCACTTCCGCGATGACGCTGCTCATCGGCATGGCGGTCGGCGTCGACTACTCGCTGTTCTTCCTGCGCCGGGTGCGAGAGGAACGCGCTCACGGCGTCGACGAGTCGATCCGGATCGCCGCCCGGACGTCCGGGCACGTGATCGTCGTGTCGGGACTGACCGTCGTGCTGTGCGTGACCGGCCTGCTGTTCACCGGCCTCGACAACCTCCAGGGCCTGACGGTGAGCACCATCCTCGTCGTCGGGCTGGCCGTCCTAGCCGCGGTGACGGTCCTGCCGGCGACGCTTTCGCTGCTCGGGCACCGCGTCGACCGCGGCCGGATCCCGTGGCTCGGCAACCGCGGGACGCGCTCGCGGTTCTGGGCGGCGGTGGCCGGGGTCGTCACCCGCCGTCCGGCGCTCTGGAGCGGAATCGCCGCCACAGCACTGGTTCTGCTCGCGCTGCCCGCCGTGGGGATCCGCCTGCAGGACCCCGCACCGACGGAAAGCCTGCCGCGCACGATCCCGGTGATCGACGCGGCCGCGCGCGTCCAGGAAGCGTTTCCCGGCGTGACGATGCCCGCGCACGTCGTCCTGTGGAACGAAAACGGCGGCCCGGTCGACACACCCGCGGTCCGTCAAGCCATCGGGGAACTCACTGCGGGCACGCCGAAACCGGCCGTCGTCGTCCCGGTCGACCGGGCGCTCGTCGTCCGGATCCCGCTCGGCGGCACCGGCAACGACGAAGCCGCGAGCCGCACGCTCACGACGTTGCGGGAAACCCTGCTGCCGCAAACGATCGGCCGGCTGGACGGCGTTGGTTACGCGTTGGCGGGCCGGACGGCGGAGGCGCACGACTTCACCGCGCAGGTGCTCGCGCGGGCGCCGTACGTCTTCGGATTCATCCTGCTGCTCGCGTTCGTGCTGCTGCTCGTGGTGTTCCGGTCGGTCGCGGTGCCCGCGGTGTCGATCCTGCTCAACCTGCTGTCGGTCGGCGCGGCGTACGGCGTGCTCACACTCGTGTTCCAGAACGGCTTTCTCGCGCCACTACTGGGTTTCACACCCTACGGCGGTGTCCTCGGCTGGCTCCCGATGTTCCTCTTCGTGCTGCTGTTCGGGCTGAGCACCGACTACCACGTCTTCATCCTCAGCCGGATCCGCGAACGACGGCAGGCGGGCGCCTCGGCGCGGGACGCGATCGTGGAGGGCACTGCGCGCAGTTCCGGCGTCGTCACGAGCGCCGCACTGATCATGACCGGCGTGTTCAGCATCTTCCTGAGCCTGGCGGCGATCGAGTACAAGATGCTCGGGCTCGGGATGGCGTTCGCGATCCTCCTCGACGCGACGCTCGTGCGTGGCGTGCTGCTCCCGGCAGCCCTGGCGCTGTTCGGCGACCGGCTCTGGCGCCCGAAAGCTGTAGCAGACCTTAACGATCAGTCCAGAACTCTTCACTTGTCCTGACGGGTTCGCTTGGGCACCGTGGATCACGTGACGCGAATAGCTGTACTGGCTCTGTTGTGGGGCTCGGGTTTCCTGTGGATCAAGCTGGCCCTGACCGGGCTGAGCCCCGTCCACCTCACGCTGGTCCGCTGCGCCCTCGGCGCGCTGACGCTGCTGGTCCTGGCCTTCGCGGCCGGCCAGCGGCTTCCGCGTGACCGGCGGACGTGGGGCCGCCTGGTCGTCGCCGCGTTCTTCTGCAACGCCTTGCCGTTCGCGCTCTTCGGCATCGGGGAAAGCACGGTGGACTCCGGGATCGCGGGCGTCATGAACGCGACGACGCCGTTGTGGTCACTGCTGATCGGCGTCCTGCTCGGCACGGACCGCCGGCTCGGCCCGGCGCGGCTGCTCGGGCTGGCCCTCGGGTTCGCCGGCGTGCTGGTGATCTTCGCGCCCTGGGAGCAGTCCGGGCTGCTGAGCACGGGCGCGCTGGCGCTGCTCGGCGCCGGCCTCAGCTACGCGATCGCGTTCGCTTACATGGCAAGGAAACTGCCGCCCGGCGGGGCACCGCTCGCGGTGTCGGCCGCCCAGCTGACGACGGCGACCGCGTTGACCGCCCTGGCGCTGCCGGTGCCGGCCACGGCCCCGCACCTGACCGTGACGGCGGTGGTGGCCGTGGCGATCCTCGGCGTGTTCGGGACCGGCGTCACCTTCTACCTCAACTACCAGGTCCTCACGGAGGAAGGCCCGACAGCGGCGGCGACGGTCGGCTATCTGCTCCCGGTGGTCTCCGTCGCCCTCGGCGCGCTCTTCCTCGGCGAACCGCTGTCCCCACGCGTGCTCGGTGGCATGGCGATCGTGCTGGTCGCCGTCGGCCTGACGCGCCGACCCGCTCAGACGAAGGCCAGCTCGCCCGGCGCCCTCGCGACCCCGAAGTAGTCGCCCGTGCCCAGCTCCGCGCCGGCCGTGCCCCACCACTGCGCCTGGTCCTCGGTGTGGATCCCGTCGACGACCAGCGTGGCGCCGACCTGGCGGACCAGCGGGACCAGCGCGCTCAGGAACGTCGAATCCGACCACGCCTGCCACTCCGCGAGCCGGCGGTCGACGCGGACGATGCCGACCGGCAGGTCCTCGACCGCGCGCAGGTCGTCCGGGCCGAGCCCGAACTCGTCGAGCATCACGCAGACCCCGAGGCCGGCGAGCGCGGCGACGTTGTCGAGGACGCCGGACACCTTCAGCGCGCCGACCGGGACGCCGAGCATCAGCTGCTCCGGCGGCAGGCCGGTGTCCGACAGCAGCCGCGTCACGCGCGTGCCGAGTGCTTCGTCCGTCATCTGGTGGCCGGTGAGCCCGGCGACCACCGGCAGCCGCGAACCCGCCCGCTGGCGCCACCACTCGCCCTGCCGGGCCGCCGCGCGCAGCAGCCAGTCCCCGAGCGGCAGCACCAGCCCGGTCGACTCGGCGAGCTCCGCGCAGCGTTCGTGCGGCAGGGCCGCGGCGCCCGGCCGGTCCCAGTGCAGGCGGGCCTCGTACCCGGCGACCTCGCCGTCCGCCAGCCGCGCGAGCGGCCGGTAGCGCACGGCGATCTCGCCGTTCTCCCAGGCACCGGCCATGCCCACGGCCAGCGCCTGCGTCCGCCGGTCGTCCGCGTCGGCGTCGCGGTCGAACATCTTCCACTGGCCGCGCCGCCGCACCTTCGCGCGCCGCAGCGTCTGGTCGGCCGCGCGCAGCAGCTCCCCCGGGTCGATGCTCTTGGCGGGCCGGTGGACCACACCCGCGCTGGCCGACAGCGCGAGGCCGTGGCCGTCGACGAAGAACGGCTCGGCGAGCTCGTCGTTGATCGCGCGGACGGTGGCGTCGATCGCCGGCGTCGTCGCGGAGTTCTCGACCAGGATGCCGAACTCGTCGGCGTGGAACCGCGCGATCATCGCCTTTTCCCGCGCCATCACGGACTTCAGCCGCTGGGCGAAGTGCACCAGCAGCTGTTCGCCGACGCGGCGGCCGAGGCTGTTGCAGACCATGCCGAACGCGTCGAGGTCGACGTGGAACAGCGTGATCCCGTAGTCCGGGTCGGCGCGCCGCAGCGCCGCTTCGAGGTGGGTGCCGAAGTACTGGCGGTTCGGCAGCCCGGTCAGCACGTCGTGCAGGGCCTGCCGGCTCAGCTCGCCCTGCAGCAGCATCAGCTCGGTGCCGTCCTCGACCACGACGACGAAGTGACCGGGCCGGTCTTCGGCGTCGCGCAGCAGCGACGCCGTGAGCGAGATGCGGGCGACGTCGCCGTCCTTGCGCAGCAGCCGCTGGGACTGCCGGATCCGCTCCTTGCCGTCGGCGACCAGCTCCGCCATGGCCTCACGGAGGACCGCGACGGTCTCCGGGTGCACGTGGTCGGCCAGCTGCGTCCCGGTCAGCTCGCCCGCCGGGTGGCCGAGCATCTCGGCCAGCGCCGCGTTCGCGCGCACGATCCGGCCGTCGAGGGAGACCAGCGCGATGCCGCTCGCGGACGACGTCACGACCTGTTCGAAGCGCGCCTCGCTCTGCTTCAGGTTCCACTGCGCGTCCCGCACCGCCTTGAGCAGCGACAGGTGCATGATCTCCTGCTGGTCCAGCACACTCCGCTCGTGCGCGAGCAGGAATCCGCAGGAGAGCGCGCCCAGCGCCACCACGATCCGCTCGACGAAGCGGTCCGCCGTCCGCAGTTCCGGCAGCGACGGCAGGCCCTTCCCGAGGACGTCGAGCGTGCACCGCAGCCCCGGCTCGCCGACGTACCCGAGCCCCACCAGCCGCGCGCCGATCCGCTCGGCGGGCGCGGTGTCCGCGGACGTGCCCCGCAGGGACTCGACCAGCGTGTCCAGCATTCCGCGCAGTTCCTCGTCGAGCAGTTCGCGGCTCAGCGAAACGACGGTCACGCCGCTGAGCAGGTAAGCCCATTTCCGGGCGAGCACGGTCCGCGCGCGTTCCGGGTCCGGCCCCGCCGGTTGTTCCGGTCGTTGTTCGATCATCGGCATGTGCGGCGCCCGTTCAGCTCTTTCGGCCGATGCCGGCGTAGACCAGCATGTTCATCTCGGTCGCCGCGGAGATGTCCGCCGGCCCGGACGGCCGCCATTCCCCGCAGCCCACCAGCCCCGGTTCGACGATTTCGAAACCGGCGAAAAGGGCGGACACCTGGGCGTGCGTCCGCAGCGTCACTTGATCGGGACTGCGGCTTTCTTTGATCACGTCCGTCGCTTCTTCGAGGTTTTCACCCTGGTGGTCGCCGGTGACGTGGGTGATCGCGAGGAAACTGCCCGGCACGAGCGCCGAACCGTACCGGCCCACGAGGTCGAGCGGCCCGGATTCGTCCGGGACCCAGTGCAACATCAACAACATCAGCAGCCCGATCGGCTTTTCGGGATCGAGCAGGCCGCGCACCTGCGGCGAATCGAGGATCTTCTCCGGATCCCGCATGTCGGCCTGCACGATCGCGGCGCGGTCGTTTCCCGCGAGCATCAGTTCGCTGTGCGCGACCGCCACCGGATCGCGGTCGACGTACACCACGCGGCAGTCCGGGTCCTGCGCCTGCGCGACCTCGTGGACGTTCGCCACCGTCGGGATCCCCGAACCGATGTCGAGGAACTGGCGGATCCCGTTGTCCGTCATGAACCGCACCGCGCGCCCGAGGAACGCGCGATTCACGCGCGCCGCGTCGCGCAGGCCCGGCATCGCGCGTTCGATCTGCTCGCCGACCGCGCGATCGACGGCGAAGTTGTGGCCACCGCCGAGCATGAAGTCGTAAGTTCGGGCCATGCTGGGCACGGAGATATCGACACCCGGTGGAACCCATTCCGGTGATCGTGTCACGAGAAACACCTTCTCAGCCGCGTCGGACCGGAAAGAGCTTAGCGATTCCCGAACGACCGGTGACTGCGCCATCCGCGTGAGGCCACACCACCCGATCGGGCACTGTCCCGTTCGGCCGGACGCGCCTACCGTAGGCCGTCTCCTTGGGAAATCCACACAATGGCGTAACGAGGAGTCCGCATGACCGTCCCGGAAGCCCCGGGCCGGTGGCCTTTTCTCGGGCACACTCCGGCACTGCTGCGACGACGCTTCGCATTCACCGATTCCCTGCACGAACACGGAGAAATCGTCAAACTCCACCTCGGCCCGATGCCCGCCTACTTCGTCACCAGCCCGCGGCTGGCCCACGAAGTGCTGGTCACGGCGGGGCCGAAGTTCCGCAAGGGCGTCATGTTCGACAAGTTCAAGCCGTTCGTCGGAAACGGCCTGGTGCTCTCGAACGGTGACTTCCACCTCCGGCAGCGGCGCCTGATGCAGCCGGCGTTCCACCGCGACCGCCTGGCCGCGTACGCCGAAACCATGCGGCGGGCCGCGACCGAGCTGAGCGACTCGTGGCGACCGGGCGAAGTGCGTCCGCTCGACCAGGACCTGCAGGAGCTCGCGGTGACGATCGTCGGCGAAGCGTTGTTCCACACGGAAATCGGGAAGCAGGCGGTCGACGAAGCCCGGCGGTCCATCTACCTGATCATCCAGCAGGGGATGATTCGCGCGTTGTCGCCCAAGTTCGTCGAAAACCTGCCGGTGCCCGGCAACCGGCGGTTCGACGAAGCGATCGGACGGATGCAGGGAATCGTCGTCGACGTGATCCGCGACTGGCGCACCGAGAGCGTGGACCACGGCGACCTGCTCTCGATGCTCCTGCTGGCCGGCATGACCGACGAGCAGGCCCGCGACGAGGTGCTCACCCTGCTCACCGCCGGCATCGAGACGACCGCGCTCGCGCTGGCCTGGACGTTCCACGAGCTCGGCAGGCACGCGGACGTGGAAGCCCGGGTGCACGCCGAGGTCGACGAGGTGCTGGGCGGCCGTCCGGTCACCGTCGACGACCTGCCGCGGCTGACCTACGTCCGGCAGGTGGTCGACGAGGTCCTGCGCTGCTACCCGCTGTGGATGCTGATGCGCCGGACGCTGGAGGAGGTCGACCTCGGCGGCACGCGGATCCCGGCGGGTGCCGAGGTGATCGTCAGCCCGCACGCCCTGCACCACGACCCCGCGTCGTTCCCCGACCCGGACCGGTTCGACCCCGATCGCTGGGAGCCGGAGCGGGCGGCGCGGCTGCCCAAGGGCGCGTTCATCCCGTTCGGCGCCGGCGGGCGGCAGTGCATCGGGAACCGCTTCGCCCAGAACGAAATCGTCATCACGGTGGCCACGGTGGCCGCGCGCTGGCGGCTGGTCCCGCTCCCGGGCCGGCCGGTGCGCGTGAAGTTCACCTCCGCCGCGTACCCGGACAGCCTGCCCATGACGGCTGTCCCCCGTCACCAGTAGGAGGCTTTCCCCTTGCTACGCCGAATTTGTGCTGTCTTCACGCTGCTCGCGGCCTCGCTGTTCGTACCCGCACCGGCTCACGCGGCGACCTGCGAGGACCTGTACGTCCCGGTCACGGTGGCCCTGCTGCCGCAGACGATGCACGGCCGCCTGTGCGCCCCGCCCGGGGCGAAGACCGTGGTGGTCCTGGTCCCCGGCGGCACGTACAACGCGTCCTATTGGGACATCGCCTACACCCCGCAGACCCGGTCGTTCCGCCTGGCGATGAACAACGCGGGGATCGCGACGCTCGCGCTCGACCGCCTGGGCACCGGGCAGAGCTCGAAGCCGCTGAGCACGCTGCTGAGCGCGTCCGTCCAGGCGACGGCGGCGCACCAGGTGGTCCAGGCGGTGCGTCCCCGCTTCGCGAAGGTCGTCATCGGCGGCCACTCGATCGGCTCGGCGATGGCGATGATCGAGGCCGGCCGCTACCGCGACGTCGACGGCGTGCTCGTCACCGGGATGACGCACCGGATGAACCTGGTCTCGGTGGTCCCCACGTTGGCGCAGATGCACCCGGCCCCGCTGGACCCGGCCACGCCCGGCCGCGACGTGGGCTACCTGACGACCGACCCGGGCACCCGCTACGGGGCGTTCCACACGCCGGGTCCGCTCGACGCCGGCGCGCTCGCCTACGACGAGTCCACAAAGGACGTTTTCGCGGCGACCGAAGCGGTGGACAGCCTGACCCTGACCACAGTGGTCATCCCGGTGTCCCGCCAGATCACGGCTCCGGTGCTGCTGGTGGTCGGCGACGACCCGAACTTCTGCGGGCTGCTGGGCAGCGACTGTTCGTCGCCCGCGGCGTTGAAGGCGTCCGAAGCGCCGTTCTTCGGCACTTCGCAGCTGCAGACGTACATCCTGAACGGCTACGGCCACGCGATCAACTACGCGCCAAACGCCCCGCTGTACTTCAGCGTGGTGGGAAATTGGCTCAGAACCCTGCCGTAACGGTAGATCGGACGGCCGCGACCCTCATTCGGCGATGAGGGGAGCCCGCCATGCCCGACTACGCCGACCAGCACGACCTGGTGGACGAATGCGTCCGCGGCCGGCACCGCGACAAGTCGTTGACGGCTTTGAGGGAGTATTTCGACGACTGCACGGGCCGCTGGTTCGAGCGCTACGCCGGCGGCGGCGACGAACCATCGGTCGCGAACACGGTCACCGAAGCCGACGTCCTGGCGCTCAACTTCCTGAGCATCACCAGCCTGGCGAACGTGGCCATCGACGCGACGATGACGCACGCGCTCCGGATCCGCGAGCTGCTGGAGCAGATCCCCCCGGACCTGCCGATGCACGAGGCCCCGTGGTCGACGTACGAACCGGGAGCCCCGGCCCACCGCCTGTGGGAGCTGTTCCGCCAGTGCGGCGGCAACCACCGCCCGGTGACGGCGTCGAAGCTGCTGGCCCGCAAACGCCCGCACCTGACGCCGGTGTACGACAGCCAGGTCCGGACGGTGCTGAAGGCCCCGGCAAGCCCGTGGCACTGCTTGTGGACCTGGTTCCACACGGACCCGACGAGAGCCCGTGCGGTGGAGGAACTGCGGAAGGAGGCGGGCGGCATCGACGACATCAGCTTGCTGAGGTGCCTGGACGTCGTCCTGTGGATGAGAGGCCGGACGCGTCCATGAGCGGGATGATGCCGTGGTGAGGAACGCCCTGGAAGAGTGGCTCGATGCCCTGCAAAAGCTCGACGATCCGGCAAAACGGGGCCGCGACCTCGAAGAGTTCGCGGCCGAGATGTTCCGGCAACATCATTTCGAGGTCACCAGGAACCCGCGCACAGCCCGGCCTCGGCAGACAGACGTCCTGGCGACCAGGGATGGCGAGATCTACCTGATCGAGTGCAAATGGCGGAGCACCAAAGCCGACATCGACGACATCGACAGTCTCCGCTCGCGTCTCAGACGAACGGAGCGGCGAGTAGTCGGCGTCCTCATCAGCTTCGAGGGCTTCACCGGTTCTGTCGTATCCGACGTCGAGCAACACCGGAGCCAACCTGTCCTGCTGATCTCGGGCGACGAGCTCCGCCTGGCCGCGATCGGGCTGGTTCCCCTTTCCGAGCTGTTGTGGCGGAAGAGGGACGCGCTGCTGACGAACGGCACCGTACTGCTCGACGAGCCCGACGCGAAGCGGCCGAAGACACGGCACATCGGCCTGCCCGTAGCGAACCTTCAGTTCATGCAATCCGACGGTAAGCGCAGCCAGGTGATCGAATGCGCCGGAGAGTTCGGGCAGTTCGTCTTCGCGCACGAGCTCCCGGACATCGATTGGGTGGCAGCCGACGGCTACGGCGTCACACTCGACGTGGCACCGAGGGGCCTCGACGAATACGGACTGCTCGAACTCGTCGGCAAGCTGGCTGCTCTCGGGTGGGCGACACCGGACGCGCGGTGGAGCGTGCAACAGGCGAACCGGAACTGGCACGGCCTCGGTTCGGCGGCGTTCGCCGAACAGCTGCCGCGGTGGGACCAGCGCGCCAAGACGCCCGGCGCCTATGACAGCGAGGAAATCTGCTACCTCGACCGGTGCGACGGTGGTTTCTATACGCTGACCGCCAACCTCGCAGCCGACCGATCGCGCCGAGCGACGATGATCACCCTCTCGTTCCAGCTCGAAGGCATACCGCTCGACAGCGCACCGCTCGTGCACTTGTGCCGGTCGATCGGCGTCCACGAAGGCCTGTACTGGCGACCGCGTGGCGATCGATCGGTCACCAGAAGCCGCGAGTCCCGTCCCCTCGTTGCCGACGTCCGACCACTCGCGTACCTGGTCGGGCCCGCCGGCCTCGTTGCCGACGACCCGACCGAGTGGGTTTCCGGGATCGTCATCGCCAACCCGTTCATCGCCGAGCCCGCCGACGCCGGCCGAGCCGAGCTGCCGGACGGGTTGGCGTTGCTCGAGGAAAGCGAGCACCTTGTTTGCGCTCTCGCCGAACACCATCGACTTGGTGACCTGAGCCGGTACTCCTACTACCTGCGAAGTTTGGAATACGCGAGGACGTCGGAGGCCTTGGTGTGCCGCCCGGTGGCGAACTGGCGGTCGGAAGACCCGCCCATGGGGTCGCGAGCCGGCCGCCGCGGGCTCACCAGGTGACCGGCAGCTCGTGCACCCCGTAGATGTTCATGTCGGTCCGCAGCTTCACCTCATCAGCGGCAACGGCCAACCGTAAAGTCGGGAACCGCCGCACCAGCCCCTCGAACCCGGCCCGCATCTCGATCCGCGCCAGCTGCTGCCCGAGACACTGGTGAACGCCATGCCCGAACGACAGCAACCCCCGGGCGTTGCGCCGGAAGTCCAAGACGTCCGGGTTCTCGAACCGCGAAGGGTCCCGGTTGGCCGCCAGCAACGACACGACGACTGTCGAGCCCGCCGGGATCGTTTCACCCCCAAGCGAAAGGTCCTCCGTCGCGTACCGGAAGAAGATGTCGGCCACGGACAGGTACCGCAGCAGTTCCTCCACCGCCCCGGGCATCAACTCCGGCTCAGAGCGAAGGGAAGCCAGCTCGGCCGGGTGTTCCAGCAACGCGAACGTCCCCAGCGAAAGCATGTTCGCCGTGGTCTCGTGGCCGGCGATCAGCAGCAGGAACGCGGCCCCGGTCAGCTCCTCGATCGTCAGGTCCTCGTGCCGCGCCAAGTCGGACAGGATGTCCTCGGTCGGCGAGGAGCGCTTCCGCGTGACCAATTCGGACAGATACGTGTTCAACGCGATGTACGCGCCCATCTTCTGCTCGAGCGTCTGGTCGCGGACCATGAACTGCGCCGAGTTGACCTGGAAGTCGCCCCGATCGTCGTACGGGACGCCGAGCAGTTCGCAGATCACCAGCGACGGCACCGGCAACGCGAACTCGGCCACCAGGTCGACCGGCGGCGTCAGCCGCGCCAGGTGGTCCAGCTGTTCCTCGACGACCTCGGCGATGCGCTCCTCCAGCTGCTTCATCCGCTTGACGGTGAACGCGCCGGTCAGGCGCTTGCGCAGCCGGCCGTGGTCGGGCGGGTCCATCGCGATGAACATGCCCGGCAGCTGCGGGGACGGCTCGGTCGGGACGGGCATGCCGGGCGTCTCGTACGGCACGTGGACGACGTCGAGGTCCAGCCGCGAGCTGAACCGCGTGTCGGCCATCATCTGGCGCACCGCCTCGTAGCCGGTGACGAGCCAGCCCTCGTGCCCGTCCGGGAAAACCATCGGGCTCACCGGTCGCGTCGAGCGCAGCCGGGTGATCTCGCGGGGCGGGTCGAAGGGGCCCGCGTCGCGCTCCATCGGCAGACCCTGCGGGATGTCGCTCATCGGAGGTCCTTTCGTGGTGGTTGTGCGACCACCATCGCCGCCGGGCCTGACACGGCGCTGACACGGACCGGCCACCGCCGCGCCCGTGGCATGATCGGCCGCGTGCACATCGGGTTACTGGGGTCCTTCGAAGTCCGCGCGGACGACGGCGTCGTCGCCGACGTACCGGGCGCCCGCCTGCGCGGACTGCTGATCGCCCTCGCGCTGGAGCCGGGCCGGGTGGTCCCGAAGGCGACGCTCGTCGACTGGATCTGGGGCGAGCAGCCGCCGGCCGACGCCGCGAACGCGTTGCAGCGCTTGGTTTCCCGGCTGCGGAAGGTGCTGCCGGACGGCGCGGTCGAGGGCCGCCCGGCCGGCTACCGGCTGGTGGTGGACCCCGACGCCGTCGACGCCGTGCGGTTCGAACGGCTCGTCGGCCAGGCCGGCGACGACGTCCGGCAGCTGCGTGAGGCGCTGGCGTTGTGGCGGGGCGGTGCCATGCAGGACGTCGGACTGACCGAGAGCGCCGCGTTCGACGCCGCGGTCACCCGGCTCGAAGGGCTCCGGCTGGCCGCCCTCGAAGACCGGTTCGACGCGGAAACCGACTTCGGCCAGGGCGTCGTCACCGAGCTCACCGACCTGGTGGCCGCGCACCCGGCGCGGGAGCGGCTCGTCGGCGCGTTGATGCGCGGCCTGGTCGCGACCGGCCGGGACACCGAGGCCCTGCGCGTCTACGAGCGCACGCGCGAGACGCTGGCCGACGAACTGGGCGTCGACCCGTCGCCGGAGCTGGCCGCCCTGCACGTCGCGCTGCTGCGCGGCGAGCTGACCCGGCGCGAGGAGCCCCGCAAGACGAACCTGCGCGCCGAGCTGACCAGCTACGTCGGCAAGGACGACGACGTCGCCGCCGTCCGCGGGCTCGTCACCGGGCACCGGCTCACCACGCTGGTCGGGCCGGGCGGCTCGGGCAAGACCCGGCTGGCCACCGAAACGGCGCGCACGCTGCTCGGCGACGCCCCGGACGGCGCCTGGCTGGTCGAGCTCGCGCCGACCGAAGGCGACGTGGCCCAGGCGACGCTCGCCGCGCTCAAGCTCCGTGACGCCCTGCTCGGCGACGCCCCGGAGGCCGACCCCACCGACCGGGTCATCGCCGCGTTGCAGGACCGGGACATGGTGCTGGTCCTGGACAACTGCGAGCACGTGATCGAGTCCGCGGCGGCCTTCGCCCACCGGGTGCTCGGCGAGTGCCGCCGGCTGCGCATCCTCGCGACCAGCCGCGAACCCCTCGGCATCACCGGTGAGGCGCTGTGGCCGGTCGCGCCGCTCGTCCTGCCCGCCGAGGACGCCGACCCCGCGAAGATCGAGGAAGCCCCGGCCGTCCGGCTGCTGCGGGACCGGGCCGGCGCGGTGCGCAAGGACTTCGTGGCCGACGCCCCGACGCTGGCCCGCGTCTGCCGGGCGCTGGACGGGATGCCGCTGGCCATCGAGCTGGCCGCGGCGAGGCTGCGGACGATGTCGCTCGAACAGCTCGCCAACCGGCTCGACGACCGGTTCCACCTGCTGACCGGCGGCAGCCGCACGGCGCTGCCGCGGCACCGGACGCTGCGCGCGGTGATCGACTGGAGCTGGGAACTGCTCTCCGACGACGAGCGCGCCGTCCTCGGCCGGCTCTCGGTGTTCGCCGGCGGGGCGAGCCTGGAGGCGGCCGAGCGGGTTTGCGGGACCGGCGCCGTCGAAGAGATCCTGACCGCGCTGGCCGAGAAGTCGTTGGTGGTCACCGAAGGCGACCAGGCGCCGCGCTACCGGATGCTCGGCACGATCAAGGAGTACGCCTCACAGCGGCTCGCCGAAGCGGGGGAAACGGAGTCGGCGCGGCAGGCGCACCTCGCGTACTTCACCGAGCTCGTCGAAACCGCGGAGCCGCACCTGCGCCGCGCCGACCAGCTGACGTGGCTCGCCACCCTCGACGCCGAGCACGACAACATCGCCGCCGCGATGCGCGGTGCGCTGGCGGCGGGTGAGGCGGCCGGGGCGATGCGGCTCGCGGCGGGCGCCGGCTGGTACTGGTGGCTCGCCGGGCACAAGTTCGAGGGCAACGAGCTGCTGATGGCGGCCACCGCGGTCCCGGGCGAGGTGGCCGACGAGACGCGGGCGACGGTCTACGCGTTCGTCACCGGGTTCCTGACCGCGGGCCGCGAAAGCGACCAGAACCAGGCGGTCGAGTGGATTCGCCAGGTGCACGAGATCGCGGCGCGCCTGCCGCACCGGCACCCGGCGGTGTCGCTCGTCGCCGCACTGCAGCGCATGGTGGAAGTCCCGGACGCGTTCGAGTCGACGTGGGAGCCGCTGATCACCGACGACGACCCGTGGGTTCGCGCCCTGGCCCGGCTGCAGCTCGGCAAGATGCGGATCCAGCTCGGCCGGGAAGGCGAGGACGCGGCCGCGTACTTCGAGACGGCCCTGGCCGAGTTCCGTGCGCTCGGCGAGCGGTGGGGCACGTCGTTCGCGCAGACCGAGCTGGCCGACCTGATCGCCATGCGCGGCGACTTCGCCGGAGCGTGCGAGCACTACGAGGCCGCGGTCGCGATCGTCACCGAGGTCGGCGCCGTCGAGGACGTCGTGCGGATGCGGGCGCGGCAGGCCCAGCTGTACTGGCTGGCCGGGGACGAGGAGTCGAGTGCGGCTTCGATCGCGGAGGCGCAGCGGTCCGCGGAGCGCGTCGCGTGGCCGGAGGCGCTGACCGAGCTGGCCCTGTCGAAGGCGGAGCTCGCCCGCTGGAGCGGCGACCACGCGCAGGCCCGCCGCCAGCTCGACGTCGCGAAAGCGATGCTGGGCACCGCGGCCGAGCGGGCCCAGGTCCGCGCGGTGGTCCACGACCTGCTCGGGTACCTCACCGAGGATCCGGGCGAAGCCCTCGAACACCGTGCGGCGGCCTTCGCCGCGGCGGCCGAGGTGGGCCACCCGCCGCTGCTCGCGCAGGTCCTCGTCGGCATCGCGGATCTGGCGCTGCGGCGCGAGGACTACGAGCAGGCCGCGCGGCTGCTGGCGGCGAGCGCTGGCGTGCGCGGCCTGCCGGACCGGTCCCGGCCGGACCTGGCCCGGATCGAGCAGGCCACGCGAAACCGCCTCGGTGACGAGGGGTTCACCGAGGCGGCTTCGGAAGGGGCGCGGACGGACTGGCGGGAGCTCGCCGAGGTCACGCTCGCTTCTTGAACAGCGACCGCGCCCAGAAGTAGCCGGCGAGGGCGATGCCGAGGCACCAGGCGACGGCGGTGATCGCGTAACCGGTCGACGGGGTGCCGTTGAGCAGCCCGCGCACGGTTTCGATGATCGGCGTGAACGGCTGGTACTCCGCGAACTGCTTCAGGCCCGGTCCCATCTTGTCGGCCGGAGCGATCGCGCTGCTGAAGAACGGCAGCATGACCAGCGGCACGGAGGCCAGCCCCGCCGTCTCCGGCGACTTCGCGAACAGTCCCAGCGCGACGGTCAGCCAGCCGGCCGCGAAGGCCAGCAGCACGACGATGCCGAGCACACCGAGCCAGTCGAAGAAGCTTGCGTTCGGCCGGAAGCCCAGCGCGAAGGCCACGCCTACGAGGGCGGCGATGGCGACCAGGTTCGTCAGGACGCTGGCGACGACGTGCCCGGTCAGCACCGCGCCCCGCGAGACGTCCATGACCTTGAAGCGGTTGATGATGCCCTTGGTCATGTCGGAGTTCACCGACGTCGCGGTCGCGCCGAGCCCGTAGCAGACGGCCAGCAGCATGAGCCCGGGCGTCGCGTAGTCGACGTAGTTCACGCCGACGTCGAACGCGTCGCCGAGCATGTAGACGAACATCAGCATGATCACGATCGGCATCAGGACCGCGTTGAACACCGAAGTCGGGTTCCGGGCGATGTGCTTGAAGTTGCGTCGCAACATGACGGTCTGGGCGCTCATTTCGCGGGAACCTCCGTGGTGTGGCCCGTCAGGGCGAGGAAGACGTCGTCGAGGTCAGGGGTGTGGACGGAGAACTCTTCGGCGCTGATGGCGTACTCGTCGAGCCGGTCGAGCAGGGTGCGCAGCGACTTCGTGCCGCCGTCGCCGGGAACCCGCAGGGTGAGCGACTCGTCGTCCCGGGTGGACTCGGAGATGACCCGCGCGGCCGCGTCGAGCTCGGCGACGGAGGTGAACCGCAGCCGGACGTGCGTGCCGGGGATCTGCCGCTTGAGCTCGTCGGGCGTGCCCTGAGCAACCAGCCGCCCCCGGTCCAGCACGGCGATCTTGTCGGCGAGCTGGTCGGCTTCGTCGAGGTACTGGGTGGTGAGGAAGATGGTGACGCCGTCGGCGACGAGGTCCTTGACGATGGACCACATGGTGCGCCGGCTGCGCGGGTCGAGGCCGGTGGTGGGCTCGTCGAGGAAGATGATGCGCGGATCCCCGACGAGCGTCATGGCGAGGTCGAGCTTCCGCCGCATGCCCCCGGAGTAGGTGGAGGCGGGCTTCTGCGCGGACTCGCTGAGTTCGAAGCGCTCGAGGAGGTCGTCGACGACGTTTTTGCTGTTCTTGGCGGGGCTGAGATCGACCATGAGCTGCAGGTTTTCCCGCCCGCTGAGCAGTTCGTCAACGGCGGCGAACTGCCCGGTGACGCCGATGGCCTTCCGGACGGCCTTGGCCTCGGCGTCGATGTCGTGCCCGGCGACGTGAACGGTCCCGCCGTCGGCCTGGGTCAGCGTGGTGAGGATGTTGACGGTGGTGGTCTTCCCGGCCCCGTTGGGCCCGAGAAGGGAGAAAACGCTCCCGGCGCGAACATCGAGATCGATGCCGTCGAGGACGACTTTGTCTTGGTAGGCCTTCCGGAGGCCGGAGGCGGTGATCGCCGAAGTGGTCATGGGAGGAACTGTGAAGGCCCGCCCTGACACGAACCTGACCCAAGACTGACACGACGCCTGACACGGGTGTCACGCACGAAAAAGGCCCGCACCCTCGCGGGTACGGGCCTTCAGAACGTGGAGCTGAGGGGAATCGAACCCCTGACCTTCTCGATGCGAACGAGACGCGCTACCAACTGCGCTACAGCCCCTTGTTCGTGCTCGTAGAGCGTATCAGTGCCCTACGAGCACCGACCACGGGGGGTCACTCCCCGACGGCCCGCCGATAAGGCCCGGTCCCGGGCTCGTCGAGCTCCTCGAACGCCGGGTCCTCGTCGTCCAGATCGACGACCACCGCGCTGCGACGCACCCGTGAAGTCGGCGACGGACGGCGCTCGACCACCTCGCGCCGGACCGGCTCGACGACGTCCACGTCCTCGACGTCCTCGACCGGCTCTTCAACCGCCGCGTAGGAGTCTTCGGAAGCCGGCGGAGACGGACGCCGAGGCGACCGCGTGCTGTTGAAGCGAGCAAGACGCCGCTGCCGGATCTCCTCCTCGATCCGCACCTGCCGGCGCAGGTACACGAGGTACCCGACGAGCACGACGTCGGCGAGAGCGTGGCCCCACCAGACCAGCGGCACGAGGAAGCCCGCAATGCCCGCCGTGGCCACCGCGATCACCAGCAGGATGACGACGACCCGCTGCCGGAAGCTGTACTTCGCGCGCGCCGCGATCTCGGCCGCTTCGGGGTCGAAGCCGCCGCGACCGGGACGGTAGGCCGCGCGCTCGCGTTCGGCCCGCTCTGCCCGGGACGGCTGCGGCAGCGGCTCGGGGTCGGGCTCCGGTTCGTCGAGGTCGTCTTCGAGCTCGGCCTCCAGCTCCGCGAGGTCGTCCTCGACCGACGGCCGGGACTTCACGGTCTCCTCGGACATGGCGAATTCCT
This sequence comes from Amycolatopsis sp. NPDC098790, assembly GCF_044759945.1. Lineage (NCBI taxonomy): Bacteria > Bacillati > Actinomycetota > Actinomycetes > Pseudonocardiales > Pseudonocardiaceae > Amycolatopsis > Amycolatopsis sp. NPDC098790. Next base: position 2,246,523 of record NZ_JBIWAI010000001.1, on the reverse strand, counting down.
CCCGGTCTTCGTTGCGTCCACTGCGCACGACCCTGGCCGCGAGCGCGGAGTCGGCCGTGCGGGCCACTTGCTGCCGCTTTCGCGCGACCATGGGCACGAGAACGACGAGCCATGCCGCGGCGAGCGCGACGATGATCACGGAGCTGGGCATCTCCCGTCACCTCCCCCGATCCTTCCACCTGAAATCACGCTAGTCACAGGAGTAACAGATCGGGCGGAGGCTCGCCGGTTTCGATCACGGAAATGCCTCACCGGATTAGGTGAAACTCACAGCATGTGGTAACGCGCTCACTGCTCCGGGTGGGTAATCACCCTCAGGTGTAGTCGGCGCGTCCTGATGCGACCAGCCGCGACACCAGGCCGGCCCCGGTCTCCTCGCGCGTGATGGCGAAGCAGTAGTGGTCCCGCCAGCCGCCCGCGACGTCGAGGTACCGCTCGAACAGGCCCTCCTGGCGGTAGCCCGCCTTGGTGAGAACCCGCAGGCTGGCGGCGTTTTCCGGCCGCACGGTGGCCTCCAGCCGGTGCAGTCCGGCCAGTGCGAAGGCGTGGTCGGTGACCAGTGCGACGGCGGCCGTAGCGACCCCGCCGCGAACCACCTCCGAGGACACCCAGTAGCCGATCCAGGCCGACCGCAGCGACGCCCGGATGACGTTACCCACAGTGATCTGGCCCGCAAGGCGACCGTCGAGGGTGATCGTGAACGGCAGGCACTGACCACGCCGGGCGAGCGAACGCAGCGCGGCCCACTGCGACGGCCACGACCAAAAGGCGTTGCGTTCCGGCCACGGGCCGACGCCGGTCGGTTCCCACATCTCGAGGTGCGCCCGGTCGCGGAGCCGGATCCGGCTCCACTCGCCCGCGTCGCGCAGCCGCACCGGCCGGATCGCGACCACGCCGGCGGGCACCCGCAGCGGGCCGAGCCGGGCCGGCCAGCCCGGGTGCCGGCTTTCGACCGGGTAGGACACGCCCGACACGGAGTTCATCAGGCCCGTTGCGCCAGGAAGGTGACCTGGACCTGCTCGCCCGCGGGGACGTCGGTCAGCTCTTCCGGCACGTTGATCAGGCAGTTCGCCTCGGCCAGCGAGGCCAGCAGGTGCGCCCCGGACTGCCCTAGCGGCTGGACGAGGTACTCGCCGTTGGCCTCGTCGCGCAGGAGCTGGCCGCGGAGGAACCCGCGCCGCCCTTCGGTCGAGGTGATCGGCGACAGCAGCCGCGCCCCGACGATCCGCCGGTGCGGGTTGCGCGTCCCGCGCGCCGCCCGGATCAGCGGCCGCACCAGGACCTCGAACACGACCAGCGCGCTCATCGGGTTGCCCGGGATCAGGAACGTCGGCACCGAGTCGGGGCCCAGCCTGCCGAACCCCTGCACCGAGCCGGGGTGCATCGCGACCCGCGTCATGTCGATCCGGCCGAGGTCGGACAGGGCGGCGTGGACCTCGTCGCCGGTGGCGCCCCCGGCGCCGCCCGCGACCACGACGATCTCCGACATCAGCAGCCGGCCCTCGACGATCTCCCGCAGCCGCTTCGGCTCGCTCGGCACGATGCCGACCCGGCTGACCTCGGCGCCCGCGTCCCGCGCGGCCGCGGCCAGCGCGTAGGAGTTGACGTCGTAGACCTGCCCGACCGACGGCGTCCGGTCGATGTCGACCAGCTCGTCGCCGACCGAGACGATCGAGACGCGCGGCCGCGGGAAGACGAGGACCTTCGCCCGGCCGACCGCGGCCAGCAGGCCGACCTGCGCCGAGCCGATCGTGTCGCCGCGGCGCACCGCGACGTCACCGATCTGGACGTCCTCGCCCGCCCGGCGCACGTACCCCGCCGACGGCACCGAGCGGTGCACGGTGACCTTCGCCTGGTGCCCGTCGGTGTACGCAAGCGGGACGACCGCGTCGGCCAGGGTCGGCAGCGGCGCGCCGGTGTCGACGCGCACCGCCTGGCCGGGCTGCAGGCGCCGCGGCTGGCGGGAACCCGCCGCGATCTCGCCGACGACCGGCAGCTGCACCGGCTCCTGCCCGGCCGTGCGCACGTCGACGCTGCGCACGGCGTAACCGTCGATCGCGGCCTGGTCGAACCCGGGCAGCGCGTGCTCGGCGACGACCTCCTCGGCGCAGAGCAGCCCCTGGGCCTCGGAGATCGCCACGCGCACCGGCTGGGGCCGGACCGCGGCTTCCAAGGTCATCGAGATCTGCGCGTCGACCGAGCGCAGCTCGGCTTCGTCCCCGGCCACTTCGGGCGGTGCCGCGTCGAGCGATTCCGTCATGGGCGTTCTGTCCCGATCCGTTCCGTCAGCCACGCCCGTAAAGATGGACCGTACTCGGGCGTTTCAAGCGCGAAGTCGACCGCGGCGCGCAGGAAACCACCCGGATTCCCCAGGTCGTGGCGGCCACCGCGGTGGACGACGACGTGCACGGGGTGCCCTTCGGTGATCAGCAGCGCGACCGCGTCGGTCAGCTGCAGCTCGCCGCCGCTGCCCGGTTCGATCCGCTTCAGCGCGTCGAAGATCGCCCGGTCGAGCAGGTAGCGACCGGCCGCCGCGTAGGTCGAGGGCGCGTCCTCCGGCTTCGGCTTCTCGACCATGCCGTGCACGCGCTTGACGTCTTCGTCGCCGGTGTCGGTGACGTCGAAGACGCCGTACGGCGAGATCTCGGCCTTCGGGATGTCGAACGCGCAGAGCACGCTGCCGCCGAACTGCGCGCGGACGTCGCTCATCTTCTCGAGCACGCCGGTGGGCAGCACCAGGTCGTCCGGCAGCAAGACGGCGACGGCGTCGTCGTCCGGGCGCAGGTTCGGCTCGGCCTGGGCGACGGCGTGGCCGAGGCCGAGGGCCTGCTCCTGGATCGCGGTCTCGACGGCGAGGAGGTCGGACCCGCGGCGGACCTTCTCCAGCAGCGCGTCCTTGCCCTTGGCCTCGAGGTTCTGCTCCAGCTCGGGCTGCTTCTCGAAGTACCGGACGACGGCGTCCTTGCCCGGTGAGGTCACGATGACCAGGCGTTCCGCGCCCGCGGCGGCGGCTTCGGCCGCGACCAGCTCGATCCCCGGCGTGTCCACCACCGGCAGCAGTTCCTTGGGCACGGCCTTCGTCGCCGGTAGGAAGCGTGTTCCCAGGCCGGCGGCCGGCACGATGGCGGTTCTGAACGTCTGGGAGGTTGCGGCGCCCGTCATGGGCGCAAAGCCTAACGTGAGGTCATGCACGCGCTGGGCAATGAGCACCTGAGCAAGGCGGAGTGGCGTGACCGGCTGACCCGCGCGCGGGCGGACCAGACCGCCGAATCGCACGCCCAGGAGGCTTCGGCGCTGGTCAACGCGGTGTCGAAGGTCACATCCGGCACAGTGTGCGCGTACCTGCCGTTCGGCACCGAACCGGGCACGACGGCGCTCGTCGACGCGCTCGCGGCCGGCGGTGCGCGCGTGCTGCTGCCGGTCATCGTGTCGCGGGCGGATCCGCTCGACTGGGCCGAGTACACGGGCGAGGCCGATCTGGTCCCCAGCCGGTTCCGCGGGATCCGCGAACCGGGCGGAAAACGCCTGGGTACGGAGGCTGTGGGTGCCGCGGAGCTGATCTTGGTACCCGCGCTCGCCGTCGACCACCGGGGCGTCCGGCTGGGCCGCGGCGCCGGCCACTACGATCGCTCGCTGGTGTTCGCGGCGCCCGGTGCGGCGCTGCTGGCCGTCGTCCGGGACGAAGAGCTGGTCGAACGGCTGCCGGGCGAACCTCACGACGTGCGCATGAGCGGGGCCTTGACGCCGGGTCGAGGCGTGCTCGAGCTGCCGATGTGAGCAACGAGGAATTGCTTTCGGGGAATGCTTTCAAGCACAATTGGGTTAGCACTCTGGTCGGATGAGTGCCAGCAAAGGAGCCGTCAGTGCCTACGTACCAGTACGCCTGCAAAGAATGCGACCACCGGTTCGAAGCCGTGCAGTCGTTCTCGGACCCCAGCCTGACCGTGTGCCCGCAGTGCTCCGGCGCGCTGCGCAAGGTCTTCAGCTCGGTCGGCGTGGTCTTCAAGGGCAGCGGGTTCTACCGCACCGATTCGCGCGACTCGAGCAAGTCGAGCACCGCGTCGACCCCGGCGAAGACCGAGACCAAGACGGAGACGAAGTCCGACACGAGCTCGGCATCTTCCTCCTCGGGTACGACGAAGACGACCGCCGCGGCCTCCTGAGGCGCGGAGTTATCCACAACACCCCAGTTGTCCACAGGTGCCGGATGTGGCCCTTCCGGCGGCCCATCCGGCTTCCCTAACGTCGATCTCGTGCGGCACACCGCCGCACCCGATCCGGCCGAGGGGGCACCGTGGACGTGCTGGCGAAGTTCGACCTACCTGACCTGACCCGGCTGCGGGGCAGGCGGACGCGGCTGCTCCGCCGCTGGCTCGCCGCCTGTCTGTCGATAGGCGGGCTGGCGCTGTTCGTGTACCCCGGTTCCGCGCGGGGCGCGCCGACGACCCCGACCGTCGTCGCGGCGCACGACCTTCCTTCCGGCTCGGCGCTGCGCGCCTCCGACGTCCGATTGGCCGACCTTCCTGATTCGGCGCGTCCGGCGGGTGCGTTGGGTGCGGTCAACGGCGTCGACGGCCGCCTGCTGGCGGGTGCTGTCCGCGCCGGCGAACCCCTGACCGACGTCCGGCTGGCGACGACCATCCCCGGGGCGGGTGATCCCGCGACGGCGACGGTCCCGGTGCGCCTGGCCGACGCCGGCGTCGCCGAGCTGCTGGAGCCCGGCGGGCACGTCGACGTCGTCGCGGCGCCGGAACCGGGCGTGCCGTCGTCCGTGCTGGCGGGCGGGGCGACGGTGGTGGCGGTCGGGCACCGGGAGCCGTCCGCGGCGAAGGGGCCACTGGTGCTGCTGCGCCTCCCTGAGGCGGTGGCGACGAGGGTGGCGGCGATTTCACTGGAGCGACCGGTAACGGTTACTCTCCGCTAGCTCGCACCGTCCCCGTTCGTGAGGAGTACCAGTGCTCAAGGGTTTCAAAGACTTCCTGATGCGAGGGAACGTCGTCGACCTCGCCGTCGCGGTGGTCATCGGCTCGGCGTTCACGGCCATCGTCACGGCGTTCACCAACGGCCTCATCAAGCCGCTGATCAGCACGATCGGCGGCACGGACGCCGCGCAGGGCCTCGGCTACCAGATCTTCGAGAACAACAAGGCCACGTTCCTGGACTTCGGCGGCGTGATCAACGCGGCGATCAACTTCGTGCTGGTCGCGGCGGTGATCTACTTCGTGATCGTGCTGCCGGTGAAGAAGATCCAGGAACGGCGCAAGCGGGGCCAGGAGCCGGGCCCGTCGGAGCCGACGGACGTCGAGCTGCTCATCGAAATCCGCGACCTGCTGCGCGCCCAGTCCCAGCGCGACAACGGCCGCGATTGAGCAGGTCAGCGGTCGTGGTGCGGCGGCCGGTTCTCCCGGTACCAGTCGTCCGGGAGCCCGGTACGCCGCTCGACGTCCCGCTCGTCGGAGGTCGTCTCGGGCAGGACGTCCCCGAAGATCTCGTCGACCCGCCGACGCTGGTCGCTGGTCGTCTGGGGATCACGCTGGGGGCCGGACATGCCCCCAGTCTCCCACGACGCGTTGATTGACAACTCCAGAGCGAACGTCAAGCGCCCAGGCATGCCGCAGGCCGGGAGCGACGACCCGTCACCCCCGGCCCGGCAAGCGGAGGATCAGACCTCTTCGAGACCCGAAAGCTCGTCGATCACGTGCGGCACGAGCGAGGTCAGCGTCGCCATCCCGTCGCGCACCGCGGACCGCGACCCGGCGAGGTTCACCACGAGGGTGCTGCCGGAAACCCCGGCGAGCCCGCGCGAAATCCCGGCGTCGACCGCGCCCGCGGCCAGCCCGGAAGCCCGGATGGCTTCGCTGATGCCCGGCAGGGGCCGGTCGAGCACACCGGAGGTGGCGTCCGGAGTCCGGTCACGCGGCAGCACCCCGGTGCCGCCGACCGTGATCACCAGGTCGGCGCCGCCGATCACGGCGGTGTTGAGCGCGTTGCGGATACCCGCGGTCTCGGCCTCGACGACCACGACACCGTCGACGATGAAGCCCGCTTCTTCGAGCAGCTCCGTGACCAGCGGGCCAGTGGTGTCCTCGTGCTCGCCGTGCGCCACGCGATCGTCCACGATGACCACGAGGGCCCGGCCCAGCCGTTGTGCACTCCGTTCCATGCCGCCACCGTAGTCGGTTTCGCCCTCCCGCCGCCGGGAGGTGCCGGGTGAGTTCTGACGATTCCGTGACGTGCCACCCGGGGCGTGAGCGGGCCCGGCGCGACACCCCTAGCGTGGCCGGTGTGCGCGTACTGGTCACCGGCGGAGCCGGGTTCATCGGGTCCCACATCGCCGATCTGCTCGCCGACGGCGGTGACGAGGTCGTCGTGCTCGACAACCTCCTACCGACGGCCCACGGCTCCCGCACCCCGCCCTCGTACACCGGCAGGCACCGGTTCCTGCGCGGCGACGTCACCGACGCCGAGATCGTCGCCGAGCTGCTGGACGGCGTCGACGCGGTCTGCCACCAGGCGGCGGTCGTAGGGCACGGCGTCGACCCGTCCGACGCGCCGTCGTACGCCCTGCACAACGACTACGGCACGGCGGTCCTGCTGGCCGGCATGCACGCGGCCGGGGTGCGGAAGCTGGTGCTGGCGTCGTCGATGGTCGTCTACGGCGAAGGCCGCTACGAGTGCCCGGACCACGGCGTCGTCCCGCCGTCGCCGCGTCGGGCGTCCGATGTGGACGCCGGCCGGTTCGAGCCGCGCTGCCCGGCGTGCGGCACCGAGCTGAGCTGGCGGCTGGTGCCCGAGGACGCGCCGCTCAACCCGCGCAGCACGTATGCGGCGACGAAGCTGGCACAGGAGCACCTGGCCGGCGCGTGGGCCCGCCAGACCGGCGGCACGGTGTGGGCGATGCGCTACCACAACGTCTACGGCCCGCGGATGCCCCAGAACACCCCGTACGCCGGGGTGGCCTCGCTGTTCCGCTCGGCCCTGCTGCGCGGCGAAGCACCGCGAGTACTGGAAGACGGCCGGCAGCAGCGCGACTTCGTACACGTCCACGACGTCGCGAGGGCGAACGTCCTGGCGCTCAGGACACCCGGCCCGGAAGGCGAGATCACGCCGCTCAACGTGTGCTCCGGCACCCCGCACACGGTCGGCGAGCTGGCGGTGGAACTGGCGCGCGCCTGCGCCGGCCCGGCACCGGAGGTGGCAGGCGGCGCCCGCCCGGCCGACGTCCGCCACGTAGTCGCCGACCCGGCCCGCGCCCGCGAACTGCTGGGCTTCACAGCCGAGATCGGCTTCGAGGAGGGCATCACCGCCTTCGCGACGGCGGAACTCCGCGCTCCGGTGTGACCCGGGGAATAGTTCGATCGCGATCGAACTTGGCAAGGTCATGCAGCGGATCATGGTGGGCGACTACACGATCGAGGCACTGACCGACGGGCTCGTCCGGCTCCCGGCCCCGTTCTTCCCCGGCCTGGACCCGGCCGAGCACTCCGGAGTCCTCGACCCCGATGGCACGGTGCACGTGCCCGTCGGCGGGTTCCTGGTCCGCGGCCAGGGCCGGACGATCCTGGTCGACGCCAGGTTCGGCCCGCGGGAGATGGACTACCCGGACGGCATGGCCCCGGCGGGCGACGGCCCGGCCCCGATGGGGGTGGGAGGCGACCTCCTGACGGCGTTGGCCGGGGCCGCCGCGCGCCCCGAGGACGTCGACACGGTCTTCGTCACTCACCTGCACGCCGACCACGTGGGCTGGCTGGCACCCGAAGGCGCGCCGGCCTTCGCGCGGGCGCGGATCGTCCACGGGGCCGCGGACTGGCGGCCGCTGATCGACGGGCTGCCCCACGACGACTGGAGCCGCGTCGGGCTGGAGGCGGTGCGGGCGGAGGGCAGCATCGAGGCGATTCACGGCGACGCCGTCGCGCTGGCCCCGGGCATCACCGCGCGGCACACGCCGGGCCACACCCCCGGCCACTACGCGCTGGACGTCGAGGCGGGCGACGAGCGGCTGGTCCTGCTCGGCGACGTCATCCACACCCCGGTCCAGCTGCGCGACGACCGCGTCCGGTTCATCGGAGATTTCGACCCGGACGAGGCGGCCCGCACCCGGCAGCGCTGGCTGGCCGAGATCGCGGGCACGAACACGGTGATCGCGGCGGCCCACTTCCCCGGCATGGAGTTCCTGAGGCTCGGTCCGGACCGCACGCCCCGCGCCGTCTAGGACATCGCCAGCGGCAGCCGGACCTCGAACCGGCAGCCGGGCCCGTGGTTGGCGACACCGATCTTCCCGCGGTGCGCCTCCACCAGCCCCTTGGTGATGGCCAGCCCAAGCCCGCCACCACTGGTCGTCCCGCCGCGTTCGGGCGTGCGGGCCTGCGTCCCGCGGAAGGCGACGTCGAACACGCGGGTGATCTCGTCGTCCGGGATGCCGCCGCAGGAGTCGTCGACGGCGAGGAGGGCCTCGTCGCCGTCGACGCCGATCTGCACCGCGACCGTCCCGTCCGGCGGGGTGTGGCGGATCGCGTTCGACACCAGGTTCCGCACGATCCGGGCCAGTTCCGGGTCGCTCCCGGTCACGACCGGCCAGGTCGACGCGTTGGCGAGCACCCGCACCCGCTTCCGCTCGGCGACCGGCGACTGGGCGGCGACGGCGTCGCTGACGACGTCCCGCAGCGGCACCGCGGACATGGTCAATTCCAAAGCACCGGCGGTGATCCGCGAAAGCTCGAACAAGTCGCCCACCATCGCGGACAGCCGGGTGGTCTCGCCGCTGATCCGCTGGGCGTAGTCGGCGACCTCGTCGCGTTCGGACACCACGCCGTCGGCCAGTGCCTCGGCCATCGCCTGGATACCTGCCAGCGGGCTGCGCAGGTCGTGGCTGATCCAGGCGACCAGCTCGCGCCGCGACGCCTCGGCCGCGCGTTCGCGGTCGCGCGCCTCCCGCTCCCACACACTGCGGCGCGCGATGGCCCGGCCCAGGATGATCGCCGCCGGCACGGTGACCACGGCGACGAGCAGGCAGACCAGCAGCATCGTGGTCAGCGCCGGGGTGAACATGAACCCGCTGACGCCCAGGACCCCGACCAGCGTGGAGAGCACCGGGATCAGCACCAGCACCGTGAGCGTGGTGGCCAGCGAACCGCGGCGCAGGAGGTAGAGCACCACGCCGCCGAGCGCGGCGATCGGCAAGGAGAAGAGCAGCGCCAGCGGCAGGATGTGCCAAAGGTGCGTCAGCGTCTCCGCGAAGGACTCACCGGGTTCGATCACGGCTGCTCCCGGTCGTAGCGGTAGCCGACGCCCCACACGGTCGCCACCCGGGCCGGCTTGGCCGGGTCCCGCTCGATCTTCTCGCGCAACCGTCGCACGTGGACGGTCACCGTCGACTGGTCGCCGAAGTCCCAGCCCCACACCTTCTCGAGCAGGTCCGCGCGCGAGTAGGCGACACCGGGGTGGGCGAGGAAGAACGCCAGCAGATCGAACTCCCGCGAAGTCAACGGCAGTTCGCGCCCGGCGAGCGTCGCGGTCCGGGCGGTCATCTGCAAGCAGAGGTTGCCGTCCGCCAGCTCGGCGGCGGCCGGTTCCGGGCGCGGCATCCGCGCGCGGCGCAACACGGACGCGACGCGGAGGGCGAGTTCCTTGGGGCTGAAGGGTTTCGTGACGTAGTCGTCGGCGCCGAGCTGCAGCCCGGCGATCCGGTTCTCCTCCTCACCGAGGGCGGTGAGCATGACGATCGGCACCTGGCTGACCTGGCGCAGCCGCTTGCACACCTCGAGGCCGTTGATGCCGGGCATCATGACGTCGAGGACGACGAGGTCCGGCTCGTGGGCGGCGAACTTGGCCAGCCCGTCGGCGCCGTCGCCTGCCTGGTCGACGGTGAACCCGGCGACCTCGAGGTAGCGGCGGACGACGTCGCGGACCGTCTCGTCGTCGTCGACCACGAGCACGCGCCCGGCCTGATCGTTCATCACGTCTCCCTCACCAGCCGGTCAGCAGCAGGTGGTTGACGGCCAGGGCCGTCGCCGCCTGGGCGGCGAGCCACCACCGGCGCCCGGGCCGCGGCAGCAGGGCCGTCAGCGGCAGCAACCACACCCCGAACGGTAGCCAGATCCGTTCGGTCTCGGCCTTCGACAGGCCCGAGACGTCGGCGAACACGATGGTGAGCAGGGCGGCGAGGCCCAGGAGCAGCACCGGATCGGCGAGCAGGGTTCGACGCGGGCTGGGCAGGAAGGCGTCGGCGAGGCCGCGCCGGAGCGCGGCGATCACCGCGGGACCGAGCGCGACGGTCACCGCGGCCAGGTCCGCCCACACCCAGTACGAATAGGGCCGGACCAGCGCGACACCCTGGTAGTAGCGCTCGACGACCAGGTGGTAGCCGTCGAGCCACCAGAAACCGGCCCAGGCGAAGACGCCGACCACGGCGAGGGCAGCGGCGGCAGCCAAGGCAGCAGCCCGCCACTGCCGGCCGAGAACGGCCACGGCCACCGCGAGCAGCCCGAGCAGCACCAGGCCGTAGGACAGGAAGATCCCGAAGCCGAGCAGCACCCCGGCCGCCAGCGCGGCCGGGACGCCGTAGCGGCGGCCGAGGCCGAACCCGCGCGCGGACAAGGCGAGCAGCGCCAGGCCGGTGGCGGTCACCCCGGCGAAGAGGCCGTCCGCCGACACGCCGATCCACACCGCGCCGGGCGTCAGGACGGCGAAGGGCAGCACCGCGCGCGCCGCGTCGGGCCGGCCGAGCAGGGCGACCGTCGCGGGCACGGCCACCGCGACCAGGCTGCCGGCGAGCACGACGGCCGTCGCGGCCCAGGCGCCGCCGTGCAGGCCGAGCCGGTCCAGCCAGACGAACACGAGCGTCACGCCCGGCGGGTGGCCGGACACGTGCGTCGTCCACGAGTTCGGCTGGAAGTCGAGGATGCGGGACGAGAACTCCCGCAGCATCCGCGGGATGTCGGTGATGCCGGGGACCTCGTGGAGGTACTCCTGCGGAATGGTGAGGTGCCCGGCGAAGCCGCGGGCCCAGCCGTCGACCATGGCCAGTGAGAAGATCCAGGCGAGCGAGGCCAGGTAGCCGGTGGCGAGCGCCCGGCGCCACGCGAGCCGGGCGGCCAGGGTGGGGCCGTACAGCACCACCGCGGCCGCGACCAGCACGGCGAACACCGAGCCCGGGCCGACGTGCGGCAGCCAGTCCGCGAACAGCGGCGGCGCCGACACGAAGATGATCACACCGGAGCCCGGCCGGTTGTAGTAGGCGCCGACCGCGGCGGCCGCGGCCACGAGCACCACGGCCGCCGCGACGGCGAGGAGATCGGCCCGGCGGGCGCGTCGCCGAGGTCGATCGGGTGCCGTGAGTTCGGGTTCACGGGCAGGCGGCTCGGCGAGCCGGGCTGCCGGGTTCGGCTCGCTCATCGCTGTCCACCATAAGTCCGCGAGCGGCGTTCCACGGGCCGGGTGAGACAGCCGTAACGACCCGGTAAGAACTCGTCACTCGTCATGATTCAGTAAGGAGCGCAAGGGTTTTCCACAGTCCACGCCGGACTTACGGTCGGCGCGTGACTGACTCAGGAGTGGACGTGGTCCTCCCTTGCCTCGACGAAGCGGGCGCCCTCCCCGACGTGCTGGCCGGGCTGCCACCGGGCTACCGCGCGATCGTGGTCGACAACGGTTCGGCCGACGGCTCGCCCGAAGTAGCGGCTTCACTCGGCGCCAAGGTCGTCCACGAGCCGCGCCGCGGTTACGGCGCGGCCGTGCACACGGGCCTGGAAGCCGCCACCGCGGACATCGTGTGCTTCGCCGACGCCGACGGTTCCCTGGACCTGCGCGACCTGCCGCGCCTGGTGACCGCGGTCGAGGGCGGCGCCGACCTGGCCGTCGGACGCCGGGTGCCGACCGGTCCCGGCGTGTGGCCGTGGCACGCGCGGGCCGGCAACGTCGTGCTGGCGCGGCTGCTGCGCCGCCGCGGATTGCCGGTGCGGGACATCGCGCCGCTGCGTGCCGCGGACCGGCGGGCGCTACTCGGCCTCGACGTCACGGATCGCGCGTTCGGCTACCCGCTCGAACTGCTGGTCAAGGCCCAGCGCGCCGGGTGGCGGGTGCTCGAGTTCGACGTCCGCTACGGCGAGCGCGCCAAGGGCACGAAGTCGAAGGTCTCCGGCTCGGTGCGGGGCACGCTGCGCGCGGTCCGCGACTTCGGGCGGGTGCTGGCGCGATGACGGCGAGGTTCGTGCTGCTGGTCGTGGCCAAGGCGCCGGTGCCGGGGCTCGCCAAGACCCGGCTGACCCCGCCGGCGACCCCGGCGCAGGCCGCGCGGATCGCCGCGGCCGCGTTGCTGGACACGCTCGACGCCGTGTGCGCGGTCCCCGGCGCCGCGCCGGTCGTCGCGATGACCGGCGACCTCGGCGCCGCCGCGCTGGCCACCGAAATCGGGGCGGCACTGCGCCACGTCACCACGATTCCCCAGCGGGGCTGGGACTTCGGGGCGCGCCTGGCCCACGCCCACGCCGACGCGGCCGCGGTGCACGCGGGCCTGCCGATCCTCCAGATCGGCATGGACACCCCGCAGGTCACGCCGGAGTCCCTCGCCGAGGCGGCCGCGCCGATCGTGGACGGCGGGCACGACTCGGTGCTCGGCCCGGCCGAGGACGGCGGCTGGTGGGCGCTCGGCCTCGCCGACCCGCGGCACGCGCAGGTCCTCGCGGGGGTCCCGATGTCCCGCGACGACACGGGCGAACGCACGCTGGGCGCGCTCACGGCGTGCGGCTTGCGGCCGCGGCGAGCAGCGGAACTGTCCGATGTGGACACTATGGCGGACGCTCGCGCGGTGGCGGCGCTGTGCCCGGACGGCCGGTTCGCCCGGGCCGTCGCGGCGGTGCCCGGGCAGGCGGTCGCATGAAGACGGCGCTTCTCGGCAGCGAGTTCGACCACGGCCTGCTCGGTAACCGGTGCTGGCTCGAACTGGCGAACGGCGAGCGGGTGGAGCTGCCGGTCGAGCGCTGGGCCGCGCCGTCCGACGGCGACGAGGTGCTGCTCGACGCCTGCACCGGCCCGACGCTGGACATCGGCTGCGGTCCCGGCCGACTCACCGCGGCCCTGGCCGGCCACGGGGTCGTCGCGCTGGGCGTGGACAGCTCGCGCACGGCCGTCCGGCTCACACGGCGACGCGGCGGGAGTGCGTTGCACCGCAACGTTTTCGACCGCGTACCCGGCGAAGGACGGTGGCGGCACGCCCTGCTCGCCGACGGCAACATCGGCATCGGCGGCGACCCGATCACCCTGCTGCGCCGCGCGGCTCAGCTGATCGCCGCCGATGGTGACGTCCTCGTCGAACTGGAGCCGCCGGGACTCGGTCTTCGGCACGAACGAGTGCGGCTGCGGCCCGGGCACGCCGACGTCGCCTGGTTCACCTGGGCGTGGGTCGGCGTGGACGCGATCGCCGAAGTCGCCGCGCGCGCCGGGTTGCGCGTCGCCTGGACCACCCGGCACGGCCACCGCTGGTTCGCGCGATTGGAGCGGTCGTGAAGCTGCCGATTCCCCGTGAAGACCACTTCAAGGCACCGGCGCACGACGAGCGCGTGACGTCGAAGATCGGCCTGGCGCTCGCGGTCACGTTCACGACCTGTTTCGTGACCGGGCTGATCAGCCACCTGATCCAGCACCCGCCGGAGTGGTTCTTCTGGCCCAGCCGCCCGGTCGGCCTCTACCGCGTCACGCAGGGGCTGCACGTGATCTCCGGCATCGCGTCGATCCCATTGCTGCTGGCGAAGCTGTGGAGCGTCTACCCGAAGCTGTTCGGCCGTCCGCTCGTCCGTTCGTTGCCGCACGCACTCGAGCGCCTGTCGATCCTGGTGCTCTCGGGTGCGGCGTTCTTCGAGCTGACGACGGGGTTGCTGAACGTCGCGCAGAACTACCCGTGGGGTTTCTACTTCCCGCAGGTGCACTACGCGGTGGCGTGGCTGGCGATCGGGTCGATCCTGGTGCACGTCGCGGTGAAGCTGCCGGTCATCCGCCGGGCGCTGACCCGCGGCGCGCCTGAGGAGGAGCCATCGACCGCCGGGCTGTCCCGGCGCGGGTTCCTCCGCACGACGGGCCTCGCGACGGGAGTAGCGGTCATCGCCACGGCCGGCGCGACGGTGCCGTTCCTGCGCGGAGTTTCCGGCCTGGCTTGGAAAACGAGCAAAGGAACGCAGGGGCTCCCGGTGAACCGCACCGCGGCGGCTGCAGGCGTCACTTATTCGGCGTCGTGGCGGCTGTCGGTGGTAACTCCTTCTTCCACAAGGAAGTTCACGCTCGACGAGTTGCGCGCGCTCCCGCAGACGACGGCCGAGCTGCCGATCGCGTGCGTGGAGGGCTGGAGCCAGTCGGCGACTTGGCGCGGAGTTTCCCTGCCGGCGCTGTTGAAAGCCGTCGGTGTGGCACCGGGCACGGCGGTGCGGGTGTCCTCTTCGGAGCGTGCCGGGTTGTACGGGGTGAGCGTCCTGCCCGGCGAGCACACGAAGGACGAGCTGACGCTGCTCGCCCTGGCGCTGAACGGCGAGGTCCTCGACCTCGACCACGGCTTCCCGTGCCGCATCATCGCCCCGAACCGGCCGGGCGTGCTGCAGACGAAATGGGTCACGAAGCTGGAGGCGCTGTGAAGACCGCTCGCACGCTGCTCGTCCTGCCGGGCCTCGCGGCGCTGGCGTGGGGTGTGGCGCTGTTCATCGAGTACGCGTTCCCGCTGCGCCCGGACGTGTTCGGCACGGTGGGCTGGATAGTAGGCGGCCCGCTGCTGAACGACGGCGTGGTCGCCCCGCTGACGGCGGTGCTCGGCATCGTCCTGTCCCGGGTAGTCCCGCGACCGTGGCGGGTCCCCGTGGTGGCGGGGACGGTCATCACGGGCCTGCTGCTGATCGTGGCGTTCCCGTTGCTGTGGCGCCCGTATGGGACCCCACCGATGCCGGGCCTCCACGACGGCAACCCAGCGCTGGGCTTGGCGCTGACGCTGGCCGCGGTCTGGCTCGTGGTCGCGCTGGCACCGCTCGCCCGCCGGGTAATCCGCGCCGGCCCGCGCAAAGCCCCGCCCGGCGCGCGCACCGACCTGCCAAGCCCGCAAGGCACACCAGCCGACCTTCCTGGCACACCAACCGACCGGCCCCGCACGCCGGCCGCGCCACCCGACAACGGCCCCGCCCCTCGCGGGGCGCCAAGCGACCCGTCCGGCACCGGCTCGGCCTCTCTCGCCACGCCGACCGAGCCACCAGGCACGCCCGGCCCCCGCTCGGCCCCTCTCGCCACACCGACCGAGCCACCAGACACGCCCGGCCCCCGCCCCGCCCCTCTCGCCACACCGACCGAGCCACCAGACACGCCCGGCCCGCGCCCCGCCCCTCCTCGCACGCCGGCCGGCCCAACCGGCGCGCAGCCGACCCCGCCAATTGATCCGACCCGGCGCGCGCCCGGCCCCTCCAGCTGACTCAACCGGCGCGCGGCCACCTCACCAACAAGCGAACCGGCCGCCAACCCAGTCCGCGCCCCGCCCCCTGACCCCACCCACAAATGCGGCCACGCGCGACCGGCATCGAAGTGCCTGGGTCGCGCGTGGCCTTGGGGGTCCGGCCCCGAAGCTACGGGGGTCGAGCCGATGTTTGGTCTCGGCCGCACCAGGGCGGCCGAGCGTCTGGAAGGGACTAGTTGGCCGGGACGGGCTGGCCGCCGAGCGTCACCTCGACCGTGCGGCCGTCGGAAAGCGTGAACGTCGCCTTCTCGTCCGGGGCGCGGGTGCGGATCGCCGCTACCAGCGTGTCCGACGTGTCGATGTTGCGGTCGTCGATCTTCGTCACGATGTCGCCGGACTTCAGGCCCGCCTTCTCCGCCGGGCTGCCGGCCGTGATGGCGCCGAGCTTCGCGCCGCCCTGCGGGGCGTCCGTGACCTGCGCGCCGATGTAGGTCTGCACCGCCTGGCCGGTCTTGATGATCGTGTCCGCGGTGCGGCGGGCCTGATCGATCGGGATCGCGAAGCCGATGCCGACGTTGCCGCTCTCGGAGCCGCCCTGGCCCTGGCCGCCGGACGCCGACTGCGGGCTGTAGATCGCCGAGTTGATGCCGATGACCTGGCCGGACATGTTCGCCAGCGGACCACCCGAGTTGCCCGGGTTGATCGCCGCGTCGGTCTGGACGGCGTCCATCACCGTCTCCTGGCCGCCCTGGCCACCGCCCGCGCGCACCGGCCGGTGCAGCGAGCTGACGATGCCCGAGGTGACCGTGCCGGCCAGCTCGAACGGCGAGCCGATCGCGACGACCGACTGGCCGACGCGCAGGTCGTCGGACCGGCCGATCTCGACCGGGGTCAGGTTGTTGACGCCGTCGACCTTGACGACCGCGATGTCGGTCGTCGGGTCGCGGCCGACGACCTTGGCGGCGGCCTTCTTGCCGTCCTGGAACACGGCCTGGATCTGCCCGCCGTTCGCGGCGACCTCGACGACGTGGTTGTTGGTCAGGATGTAGCCGTCGGTGCTGATGACGAACCCGGAGCCCTCGCCTGCCCCCTGCTGCCCGCTCACCTGCAGCTCGACGACGCTGGGCGAAAGCTTCTGCGCGACCGACTCGACCGAGCCGGCGGGCGCGTTGCCGGTCTGCTGGGCCGGCTTCGGCGCGTCGAGAGCGTTGCTGGCCGGCCCGGACGTCCCGCCGGTGAAGTACCCGACCGTACCGCCCGCGATGCCGCCGACCAGCAGCGCGACCAGCGCGACGCCGGCGAGCAGCTTGCCGCCGGACCGCTTCGGCTGCGCGGGCGGCGCCGGCGGCGTGCCGTAGGCGGCCGTGCCGGGCTGCGCGTAGGGGTTCGGGTTCGGGTAGACGCTCTGCTGGGTCTGCCCCGAGGCGGCCCCCTGCGCGGACCAAGGGTTCGACGCCGCGTACGACGGATCGGCCCCGGTCACCGCGTGGTAGGACGGCTCCGGCGCCGAGTACTGCGGCGTGCCGCCGGACTCGGGCGTGGCGGCCTGGTCACCGTACGGGCTCCCCGCCCAACCGCCCTGAGCCGCCTGGTGGCCGGTCTCGGGGTGCCGCGGCGCCGCGGGGTCGTGCGCGCTGGGGTCGTTCTCGGTCATGTCCTCACCTTGCGCGATGGTCCTGAGAGGTTCCTGAGCCGAACCTGTGCATCGGAGATGAGTATGGCCGGATCAACCCGCCGCGCGGAGCTTTTCCGCGATCTGCTCCGGCGTCGCGTCGTTGACCCACACCGCCATGCCCGATTCGGACCCCGCCAGGTACTTCAGCTTGTCCTTGGAGCGCAACACGGAGAACAGTTCCAGGTGGAGCCAGCCGAGCTCGCGGTCGCGGCGCACCGGCGCCTGGTGCCACGCCGCGATGTACGGCAGCGGCCGGTCGTAGAGCGCGTCGCAGCGGCGCAGGACATCGAGGTAGACGGCGGCGAAGTCGTCACGCTCGGCGTCGGTGAGCGCGGGGATGTCCGCGACCTGCCGGTGCGGCACCACGTGGACCTCGATCGGCCAGCGGGCCGCCGGCGGCACGTACGCCGTCCAGTGCTCGCCGGACGCCACCACGCGCGCGCCGGACTTCCGCTCGGCGGCCAGCACGTCGCCGAGCACCGGGCGGCCGTGTTCGGCCTGGTAGGCGCGGGCGACGTCGAGCATCCGCTCGGTTTTCGGCGTGACGAACGGGTAGCCGTAGATCTGCCCGTGCGGGTGCGACAGCGTGACGCCGATCTCCTCGCCGCGGTTCTCGAACGGGAAGACCTGTTCCACACCGGGCACTTCGGACAGTGCGGCGGTGCGGTCGGCCCACGCGTCGACGACGGCTCGCACCTGCTCCGGGCTCAGCCGCGAGAAAGCGCCCTCGTGGTCGCTGGTGAAGCAGACGACCTCGCAGCGGCCGCGCCCGGGCCGCACCGGCACCAGCCCGAGTCCGTCCACAGTGGACGGCTCGCCGATGACATCCTCGGCGAAGGACGGGAACCGGTTCTCGAAGACGACGACGTCGTAGTCGCTTTCGGGGATCTCGCTCGGTTTGCCCGGCTTGCTCGGGCACAGCGGGCAGAGGTCCGCCGGCGGCTTGTACGTCCGCGTCTGCCGGTGCGCGGCCATCGCGACCCACTCACCGGTCAGCGGGTCCAGCCGGATCTCGGACGCCGCCGCGACCGGCGGCAGGTCGCGGGTGTCCTCGGCGACGCGGTCGGGCGCGCCGGGCTGGTCGAAGTAGATGATCTCCCGGCCGTCGGCCAGGTGTCGTACGGTGCGCTTCACGCTTCTTGGGCCTCGTCCGTCTCCGCCGTTTCGGCGATCATGAGTTCCCCCGCCCGTTCGGCGAGTACTTCCTTGGCCTCGTCGGGAATCCCGTCATCGGTGACGACGACGTCGGCCTCGTCCAGGTCGGCGATCGTGGAGATCCCGACGGTGCCCCACTTGGTGTGGTCGGCGAGCACGACGAGCTTGCGCCCGGCCTCGACCAGCGCGCGGTCGGTCTCGCTCTCGGTCAGGTTCGGCGTCGTGAACCCCGGCCCGTCGGCCATCCCGTGCACGCCGAGGAAGACGACGTCGAGGTGCAGCGACCGCAGGCTGTGCACGGCGACCGGGCCGACCAGCGCGTCCGACGGCGTCCGCACCCCGCCGGTGAGCACGACGGTGCGGTCCGGCTGCGTCGACCCGCGCAGCACGTCGGCGACCTGGATCGAGTTGGTCACGATGGTGAGGCCGGGGATGGCGTCGAGCGCGCGGGCGAGCGTCCAGGTGGTGGTGCCGGCGGAGATGCCGATCGCGGTGCCGGGCCGCACGAGCGTCGCGGCGAGCTCGGCGATGGCCTCCTTCTGCGCGCGCTGGCGCACGGACTTCGCCTCGAAGCCGGGTTCGTCGGTGCTCTTGCCGACGACCGAGGTGGCGCCGCCGTAGACCTTTTCGACGAGCCCGCGCCCGGCGAGGACGTCGAGGTCGCGGCGCACCGTCATGTCGGACACGCCCAGCCTGGTCACGAGGTCACTGACCCGGACCGCACCGGTCCGCCGTGCCTCTTCCAGGATCACCGCCTGTCGCTGACGCGCCAGCACCGTTCAACTCCGTCTCCGTCGTCAACCACACAAAATCCTACACGATTCAACACAGGATTCGCAGGATCGGCGTGGGTGAACTTCGAAACAACAGGTCAGCGCGGAGGCGCCGCACCCGAGTTGAACAACACCACCACGGGCCGGGCGAACAGGCAACAGTGAACCGGCACCCGCGGCGGCGTACCGCGGGTGCCAGGCGGCCCCGGATCAGCCGGGCGCCCCCGGCAGCCGGATCGTCATCAGCGCGCCGCCCTCGGGCGCCTGCGAGGCGTACACCGCTCCGCCGTGCCGCTCGGCCGCGTGCTTCACGATCGCCAGGCCGAGCCCGGAGCCGGGCAGCGTCCGCGCCTCCGACGAGCGGTAGAACCGGTCGAACACCTTGGGCAGGTCCTCATCGGCGATGCCCGGGCCGGCGTCGGCCACCTCGACCACGGCCGTGCCGTCGCCGAGCGGGTAGAGCCGCACCCAGACCGTCGCGTCCGGCGGCGAGAACTTCACCGCGTTGTCCAGCAGGTTCAGCACCGCGCGCTCGAGCGAGCTGTTGTCGCCGGTGAGCACCCACGGCTGCAGCGAGACGTCGAAGTTGATCTCCCCCGCCCGCCGCCGCGCCCGGTCCAGCGCGCGCTCGACGACCTCCACCAGCTCGACGCGTTCGAAGCGCTCGCGCGGCTCGTCCTGGCGCGCGAGCTCGACGAGGTCGCCGATCAGCTGGGTCAGCTCGTCGAGCTGGCCGCTGATGTCGGCGATGATGTCGACGCGGTCCTCGTCCGGCAGCGGCGGCGCGCCCGGCTTGCTCGCGGCGAGCAGCAGTTCGAGATTGGTGCGCAGGGACGTCAACGGCGTCCGCAGCTCGTGGCCGGCGTCCGCGACCAGCTGGCGCTGGCGTTCCTGCGAGTCCGCGACCGTGCCGAGCATCGTGTTGAAGCTGGTGGTGAGGCGCGCGAGCTCGTCGTCGCCGCTGACCGGGATGGGCCGCAGGTCGCCGGTCTTGGCGACGCGCTCGGCGGCCGACGTCAGCCGGTCGACCGGGCGCAGCCCGGCCCGCGCGACGGCGGTGCCCGCCGCGGCGGCGACCAGGATGCCTGCGCCGCCGATCAGGAACAGCACCAGCGCGAGCTCGTTCAGCGTCCGCTTGGTCGGGCCCATCGACTGGGCCAGCACGATCGCCTCGCCGTGCCCGGACGGCAGCGCGACCACGCGGCTGTCGGTGCGGAAGTCCGTCCGCATCGACTCGGGCGAGTCGCCGTTCGCGACGGCGAGCTCGCGCTGGTCGAACGGCGGCGCCGAGCTCGACAGCGGGTAGGTCATCACGGCGTGCGCGACGTCGGGCGCGGCGTTGAGCTGCCCGATCTGCAGGTCGGCGCTGGCCAGGAAGGCACCAGGCACCTGCCGCAGCTCGGTCTGCACCTGCGGCGACGCGACGGCCGCCTGGGCGCGCGCCATGAGGCCGTCGTCCAGCTGCTGGTAGAGGTTGCTGCGCACGACCATGTACGCGCCGAGCGACACCAGCGCGACGGCGCCGGCGACGCAGGCGGCGGCGAGCAGCGTCACCCGGCCGCGCAGCGAGAACCGGCGCGTCCCCCAGCGCGTGCCGCGGGGGTCACCGGGCTCGCCGTCGTCGATCACGGTGGGGTTTCCCTCAGGACGTACCCCACCCCCCGCACGGTGTGGATCAGCCTCGGCTCCCCCTCGGCCTCCGTCTTGCGGCGCAAGTAGCCGACGTAGACCTCCAGCGCGTTGCCCGACGTCGGGAAGTCGTAACCCCATACTTCCTCCAGGATCCGGCCCCGCGTGAGGACGTGCTTCGGGTAGGAGAGGAACAGTTCCAGCAGTGCGAACTCGGTCCGGGTCAGGCTGATCTCGCGGCCGCCGCGGCGGACCTCGCGCGTGCCCGGGTCCAGCGTCAGGTCCGCGAAGGACAGGATCTCCGACGCCTGGCCGTTCTGGCCTTCGGGGACGGCGCGGCGCAGCAGCGCCCGCAGCCGGGCGAGCAGCTCCTCCAGCGCGAACGGCTTCGGCAGGTAGTCGTCGGCGCCGGCGTCGAGCCCGGACACCCGGTCGGAGACGGTGTCGCGCGCGGTGAGCACGAGGATCGGCAGGTCGTCGCCGGTGCTGCGCAGGCGGCGGGCCACCTCGAGGCCGTCGAGCCGGGGCATCATGACGTCGAGGACCATCGCGTCCGGCCGGTCGGCGATGATCGCCTCCAGGGCCTGCGCACCGTCGCTGGCCAGCTCGACCTGGTAGCCGTTGAACTCCAGGGACCGCCGGAGCGACTCACGGACGGCGCGGTCGTCGTCCACCACAAGGATGCGCATGGCGTCAGTCTTACTCAGCGTGCTGAGACTCGCCTAAGAACACACACAGAACTAACAAAGAGAATCCTCACTCCGGCGCCCGCGCGACGGGCGCGTTCCAGTGCCGCCAGAGCGCGATCATCCTGATGGCGACCACGCCCGCGGCCGCGACCACGGTGACCGGCCCCTCCGGAAGTCGCACGACGTGACCGACGACGACCAGCACCGAGCCGGCCAGCGCGGCCACGGCGTAGATCTCTTTCCGCAGGACGAGGGGGATTTCCCGGAGCAGCAGATCGCGCACGGCACCACCGCCGATGCCGGTCGTCATCCCGATCAGGCACGCGGCGTAGACGGTCGCGCCGGCGTTGAGGGCGATGGTCGTCCCGGCGGTGGCGAAGACGCCGAGCCCGAGCGCGTCGGCGAGCAGCACGCCCCGCCGAAGCCGCGCGACCTGCGGGTGGAAGGCGAAGACGACCAGAGCGGTCACGGCGCAGACGGCGAGGTAGGGCCAGTTCCGCAAGGTGGTCGGCGGGTGGATGCCGAGCAGGACGTCCCGGATGACCCCGCCGCCGAGCGCGGTGGTGAGCCCGACGACCACGACGCCGAAGACGTCGAGCCGAGCCCGCACGGCGGCGAGCGCCCCGGACGCCGCGAAGGCGACGAGCCCGAGGAACTCCAGCGCCGTGAGCAGCATCTACTGGTCGAGCAGGCCCCCGCGGTAGGCCAGCAGAGCGGCCTGCACGCGGTTGGCGGCGCCGATCTTCGAGAGCACGGCGGAGACGTACCCCTTGACGGTGGCTTCGGAGAGGTGCAGGCGCCCGCCGATCTCGGCGTTGGAGAGGCCCTGCCCGATGAGAGCGACGACCTCGCGCTCGCGTTCGGACAGTGAGGCGAGCAGCTTCCGGGCAGGCTGAGCAGCGCGTTGTTCGTCCCGGTGGGACTGAACCATCCGCGCGGCAACCCCCGGGTCCAGGACAGCGCCACCTCTTGCCAGGTCCCTGACGGCTCGCAGGAGAGCGGCCGGATCGATGTCCTTGAGGAGGAAGCCGTTGGCACCGAGCCGCAGGGCGAGGCTGACGTATTCGTCGATGTCGAAGGTGGTCAGCATGGCAACGGTGGGCGGATCGGGAAGGGCGAGGATGGCCCGCAGGGCGCGAATGCCGTCGTCAGGGGCCCGCATCTTGATGTCGAGCAAGGCGACGTCGGGGTGGTACCGCCGGGCAACTTCCACTGCGGATCTGCCGTCGGAGGCCTCGCCCACGATCTCGATGTCCTGAGCCCCGGACATCATCGCGCGCAACCCCGAGCGCACCAGTTCCTCGTCGTCGGCGAACATGAGCTTGATCAACGAAGCCCTCCGCAACAGCCAGTAGGAGGCGGCTCCCCGCGTCCCGTTAACGAAGGTTACCTACTGTTGTTCAGCAGTTCGAAACCAGACACGACCAGGTGAGGCACTGGTCCGTCCAGGTCAGGTGAGGTGGGCCGTCCGGCAGGGTGTATCCCGACTGCCGGGCGCGGGCAAGAACCACTCACCTGGGTGACGACGAGAGTCGGATCAGCCGCGAACCTGCTCGAACACTTCGGCCAGCTCCGCGAGCCCTACCTCGTCCGGGTGGCCCGACGCGGAAATCGCTTCCGCGAGGTGCACACGTTCGGCGGCGGGCAACTCGGCCAACGTCGCAGCTGTTGCTTCCGGCCCGGCCGTCTCCAGCAGGCCGAGGAACTGTTCGGTGATGCCGAGCAGACCTTCGCCCGCGTCCAAGTCTTCGAGAGCCAGTTCTCCGCGCTCGACCAGCAGCTGCGTGGCGATCGGACCCAAGCCCGGGTCGGCACGCAGACCGTCGAGCACCACACCGCCGTCAGGAAGGGAATCGACGAGGATCCCGAGCATGACGGACGCGCGCGTCCGGAACGGGCACCGGCGGACGGCGTCCATCAGCAGCGCCAGGCCCGCGTCCCGGCCACCGTGCGCGGCCAGCCAGCCGCCGATCTCGGCCGCGGCCGCCTCTTCACTGAAATGTTCCGTGACGACGCCCAGCATGGCCGCGGGAGCGGCGGCGGCGAGCTCACCCACCACCGGCGCGAACCGGCCCTCTCGCAGCAGCCGTTCCCGGACCGCCCAGGTCGCCAGCGGGGTGAGGGTGACTAGGTCGAGCGACGGCGCGTCGAGAGCGTCCCGCAATCGGCCTTGGACATCCGGTGAGAGCTCGGGGTTCTCCGGCACGAGGTCCATGGTGTACATCGGGTCGGTCGGTCCCGTGGTCAGCTCGACCACATCGAATTCGGCCAGCTTGGTGAGCAACCGCCGGAACTCGCCGCCGAACCCGTCCCGCCACATCGGCTCGGTCGACGGGTCGAGATCGAGGTAAGCACTTTCCAGACTGGCCAGCCAGGCGCTTTCGGCGAGCCGCACCACGGGTATCGGCTCCGGCATGCCGTTTACCGCGTTGAGCACGTCCGGCAGCACGAGGTCGAGACAGTCGTCGAGCAAAACACGGCGTAGCCGGGGCCCTCCTTGACCAGCAGGCCTCTCTCGGGGAGCGTGTCGAACGCTGCCGCCCACAAGGCGAGAGCGTTCTTCACCAGCGGCGCCGCTTTCGCCACCCGAACCAGCTTGCCCTTGACCACCCGCACGACCCGCGCGCGCTTCGCGATTTCGAACAGGATGCTGAGGTCCGGCAGGTCGGCGGTGCTGCGGACACGCTGGACCGCGCCACCAAGTTCCCATTCGAGCCGGTCACCGGTATCCAGTAGCGACACGAGCTCGCGGGCGTCGGCGAGTTTGAGGGTGCCGGTACCGGTCAAGGCTCGGCCGTCACCCACCCATTCGACGAATTTCCGCAGCTTGACCACAAGCGAGGAGCGCTCTGCGGCGTCGACTAGCTCCGCCTCCGCCGGCAAGGACACCGGCAGCTGCGGAAGCGCCCGCCCATCCTGCTCATCGACGTGCCTGGCGGCGAGGTCAACGAGCAGACCGGCGTCGTATGGGTACTTCCCCTCGCGGACTTCGGCGAGGAAGACGTTTATGGCATCGGAGTCGGCAGGATCGACCCCGTTCCGGATGGCGGTCATCGCCCAGTACTTGCCGACGCCGAAGTTGCGCTCGTCAGCCATGGCGGCCGGAAACTCGGACGCCGCCTTCGCAACGGCGTCCTCGATGTCGGCAAAGGGCTCGCCCATGGGGTCGGCCAGCTCGGTCTCGTGCAGGTACCGGAGGAACAGGAGCAAAGTCCCGGGCACGAGCAGGGCGTCATCAGCGGTGGCCGACAACGTGCGCGGCACGTATGAGAGGAGGAAATCCCGGACGAGCGCGGCGGTCCAATAGGCGAGCCGCCCATCGATCGACGTGTGCCGGAACTGGAGCGCCGAGATGACGGCGTACGGGTCGATCTCGCGCCCCTGCGCGGCCGCCCAAGTGGTGAAGCGGCGGACCAGCAGGTCCTGCCCCGCCTCGTAGCCCTCGTAGTCATCCTCGTCGTAGTAGGTCCGCACTCCGGCTGCCGTCCTTCCGAATGCCGAGGACGGTAGTGCCGAGAGCCGGACAGCCATCGAGGAGGTCGACCGCCGCCCGCGGCGCAGCCTTCGACTATCTGTCTACACTAGGTGACAGGTCATATCCGCGGAGTGCCCGACGCTCGATCCGGAGACCACCCATAGGCCCAACCCCTCTGTGCACCGGCTGTCAGGTAGCCTGTGCGGGTACACAAGCCCTCGTAGCTCAGGGGATAGAGCACCGCTCTCCTAAAGCGGGTGTCGCAGGTTCGAATCCTGCCGGGGGCGCCTTCAAGTACGAGCCAAGCGCAGCGCGACACCGAGCATCACGCCGGAGAGCACGACGAACAGCAACGTCGCCGCGCCGAGCAATACGGTCTCTCCGCGGCGATTCGCCGTCCGCAATCGATGATTCGCGGCCAGCGCGATCACGGCCGACGCAATAGGAATCGCCCACGACCAGTGCGGATAACGCACGATGCCCCAAATGGCGAACCCCGCGAATACGACGCTGAGGAGCCAGACGCCGAAATACGCCTTGCGAAGAATGGCGTCCGTGTCGAACAGCGGTGAGCCGTTTCGTGGGTCAGCCATCGAGCCAGTCCACCTCGGAAAAGTCTTCGTCGTCGTCCGGACGCACTCGGCGGGGCGGCGGCTCCTCCTCCGAGGATGCCAGCTGCGTCATCGCATTCCGGCCTGCTTCGGCCTGCGCGTCCTTCTCGGCTTCGGACAGGCCGCCGTACCACTCGGTGAAACGCGCCGTGCCTCCCGCGAGCACGTCCGCGTACAGGTTCGCGCCCATGATCCCGCGCGGCGTTACGTTGCCGGCCAACAGTTCGCGGGCCATCTCCGCCACGGCCGGGTTGGCCGTCGATGCCGCCAGCTTGGTCAACAACGCTTGCCGGGCTCGGTTCTTCACCGGGTCTGCGGAAAATTCCGGTGACATGGTCAGGCTCCCGGGTGGTCGTAGCCGGCGGGCAGGGGGTGGGCTTCGAAGCTTCCGCCGGAGCCGATGACGTCGAGGATGCCGCCGTGGATCAGGCGGATCGAGTTCTGGACGTTCATCAGCAGGTTCGTCATCTGCTTCCAGCCGTCGACCACGTTCTTGCACTCCAGTGCGGCGAGGCTCCAGAGCACGACCGGGCCGACCACGGTCTCGGACAGCACGCCGCCCGCCGCCAACTCGACCGCGCCCCAGAAGATGCTGTCGAAGATGTCCTGGATGATGTCGTTGATCGTTTCGGAGACCTCCCAGACGCCCTGCGCCGCCTCGCGGTACTTGTCGCGCAGGGTGCCGAGGCCTGCCGCGTAGCCGTCGACGGTGCCGGCCAGCCCGCCGAAGTACTCGGAGGCCTCGTTGGCCGCGTTGCCCGTCCAGCTGGTCAGCAGGGTGGCGATGTTCGTCTTCACGTCGTACGCGAGGTCACCGCAGAAGAGGGACAACGAGTTCAGCGCGTCCGACGCCTTCGCGAACTGCTCCCAGTCGCCCGCAACCCAGTTCGAGAACTCCTCGACCGGGTTGACCTGGATCGTTGCGTCCAAAAACTGTTGCGTCCAGTAGCCCGCGCTGATCAGGTTGCCCAAGTCGTTCACGAGCCGGATGGGGTTGGTGAAGTCGGCTGCCTGAGGAGGCTTCAACCGTTCCGCCGGGTGGGAGATCTGGCGAACGGCCTGTGTACTGGTGTCCGCGGGCAGCCCCGGCACCGACGGCATCCGCGGCGGGCTTCCGGGGTCGGGAAAAGTCCGGTCCAGCCGCTCGGCCGAGCCTTGGTCGACGCGGTCGTACATCTGCCGGACGCGGTCGAGTTCCGCGCTGCTCGCCTCGCACACCGACGCGAGGCCGGTCAGTGCCTTGACGATTTCGCCCTTGGCCTGTTCGTGGCTGCCGACCAGCTCGGCGATCAGCCCCGGCTGTGCGCCGATCTGGAGGTTGGCCCCGGCGAATCCCTCGGCAGCCTTCGCGTCGCCGTGGTGGTTGCCGAGGATCCCTCCGTACAGCCCGATCTGGAACGTGTCCACCGTGAACGCCACGGACTACTCCCTAGCGTAGTTGATCAATCGCAGAGAGTATGCCAGCTCAGGGCTGAGTCGCCCAGCGGACTCCGTACGCCAGGCCCGGCGTCAGCCCGCGGAATCGCAAGTGGACCTCCCCCGACGAGTCCACCGTCTCCGGACGCCCCTGGTACCCCGGGTCCGACACGTCCCGCTGGAACGCCCCTTCCAAAGCCCAAACGGCAGGAGGCGCCCCACCGAACCGAACCCGCAGGTCGAACGAGTCACAAGGCTGCCGCGGGACGGAAACCATGTACGGCCGCAGCGATGGCGGCCGGAACAGCATCGCGCACTCCCACGACTCCCCTCGGGACAGCGGCCGCGGCAACTCCAGCCCGTACCCCCACCTCGACGACGTCTCCATCCCGCGATCGACCAGCGAACCGCCGTACAAAACAGTGACCGGGGGCCGGCCTGCAGGCAGCGACACCGCCAAGTCAAGGAACTCGAGACCCTCCTGATCCGCCACGATCCGACGCCGCTCCAAGACCAGGAGCTCGTCCACCACGCAAGCGATCGACAACGACGACGTGTGCCACCGGTCGGATGGCGAAGGCGGTAAAGAGGACGCCGATGCCAGCTCCGCCAGCAACACGATCGCCTCGTCCACGCGACGGCGGACCGTCCGTGGGTCTCGGTCGACTTTCAAAGCGGCCCACCGCACCCTGTCCTGGTAAAGCGGCTGGCGTGCCTCCGCGGAAATCGCGAAGGCCGCCAGCGCCGCCAAGCGCAGGTCGTCCGGTAACTGAGACGCCAGCTCGGACAGCCGGCCGGACACCTTCTCCCGGATCGCCACCTGGCCGTCGTCCGACGACACGGCGCACGCCGATCTCAAGGACGGCCCCACTCGGCCGTCGAGACGGCCTGCCAATCCTCGGCCCTTGCGCAGCGTCTTCAGCTCCTGGACCAGCTCCGCCCTCTCCACTGTCCTTCTCCTTCAGTGCGTCTCCATCGTCAGCACCCCCTTGTGGACAGCCTGCGGGCGGGCGGTGGACCGGAAGTGGACAGAACGTGCATCACCGACGCGATCAGCGCCGTTCCCAGGCGGACGCCGTCGCGGCTCAAGTAGCAGCGGAACGTTCCGATGCGGCCCAGGGCCTCTTCGTCCGCGTCGCCGACGCCGAACGTCACCACGCGGGGGCGGTGGGACCAGGCCGGATCCGACAGCACCGAAAACGCCGGCGGCCAGGTCACCGGGTCCGTCGGCTGGCCGTCGGACAGGAAGAACACCATCGGGCGGTGGACCCGGACGCGGTGCGCCGCGAGCAAACCCAGGTCTTCGTCGATGACCGACCGCAGGAACGTGAACACCGGGCCGAAGTTGGTTCCCGCGCACGCCCCGGGCGCGGGGAGGTCCGCCAGGCCGTTCATCGGCAGCATCCGCTGGACCAGCACCGGCTTCTCCCCGAAGCCGACCACGCTGCACAGCACCCGGTCGGTGATCGACGCGTCCGCGTGCACCGCGCCGCGGAACTCGCGCAGGCCGTGGTTCAGCTCTTCGAGGTGGTCGGCCATCGAAAGCGAGACGTCGCACGCCACGTAACACGGCAACACGTCGGACCCCATACCGGTTTCTCCTTCACCCCTGATTCGACCGGCGGAGTCTGGCAACCCCGCGTGTATCGAACGTGCAAGAAATGCGGATTACCGAAACTCCAACGGCCGATTGCGCGACATCAACGGGGGAAAGCAAGCTGACGCCGGGGAGGCTGCGTGGAGTTCCGGATGCTCGGCCCGCTGGAGGCGTGGCACGACGGCGCGCCGGTGCCGCTGGGTGACCAGCAGCAGCGGTTCGTCCTCGTCGTGCTGCTCCTGAACGCGAACAAGCCGGTGTCGAGCCCCCGCCTCGCCGAGATCGTCTGGGCCGACCGCGAAGCCAAGCCCACCCTGGTGCGCAGCTACGTCAAACGGCTGCGCGACGTCGGCGTCGGCATCGAGACCACCCCGACCGGCTACCTCCTGCGGCTCGGCGACGACCAGCTCGACACCGTCCGGTTCGACCGGCTGCGCGCCGAGGCGGGCCGGGCCGGCGACCCGCGGCGCAAGGTCGAGCTGCTGCGGGAGGCCGTCGGCCTGTGGCGGGGCCGGTTCCTCGAGGACATCGACATCGACCGCGTCGGCGGGCCGGAGGTCGTGGTCCCGGAGGAAACGCTGCCGGACGCCGTCGGCGACCTCGCCGAACTCGAGCTGGACACCGGCGACCACCGCTCGGCACGCGACCGGCTGCGGCCGCTCGTGCGGTCCGATCCGGCCAGCCAGAAGCACGCCGGGCTGCTCATGCGTGCCCTGCTCGCCGGCGGTGACCAGGTCGGCGCGCTGCGCGTGTTCGAGAGCACCCGCGCCGCCCTCGGCGGGCTGCGGATGGAGCCCGGTCCCGTGCTGCGCAACCTCGCCGCGCGCGCCGAACACGGGGAACCGCCCAGCTCGCTGCCTTCGCGACCCGGCGAGTTCACCGGGCGGGCCGCCGAACTCGCGGCGATCGAGGTGGCTGCCGCGGCCGGACGGTCCGCGGTCTGGGTCAGCGGCGCGCCCGGCGTCGGCAAGACCGGACTCGCCGTCGAGGCCGCGCACCGGCTGCGCGACCGCTTCCCCGACGGCCAGCTGCTGGCCCGCCTCAACGGCTTCACTCCCGGCGTCTCCGAGACCAGCGTCGGCGACGCGCTCACCGAGCTGCTGGTCGAGCTCGGCGTGCCCGCCGAACAGATCCCGGCCACCGTCGGCCGGAAAGCCACGCTCTACCAGACGACGCTGTGGGGCACGCGCACGCTGGTCGTGCTGGACAACGCCGCGTCGCCGGAGCAGATCCGGCCGCTGCTGCCCGAGGCCGACGGCTGCCTGGCCGTCGTCACCAGCCGCCGCATGGGCGACGTCGGGGAGCCGGTCCGGCTTTCGCCGCTGCCGCCGGACGAGGCGGCCGAGCTGTTCACCGCGCTGGCCGGCCCGGCGCGGGTGCGCGGGCGGGCGGGCGACGTCGCGCTGGTCGTCAAGCGCTGCGGCTACCTGCCGATGCCGATCCGGGTGGCGGCCGCGCTGTTCCGGCGGCACGAGCGGTGGCCGCTGGCGCACCTGCTGCACCTGCTCGAAGAGGACGGCCCGTGGGGCGAGGACGACGGCATCGCCGCCGTCCGGGCGTCCTACCAGCAGCTCGGCGAGCCGCAGCGCGCGATGTTCCGGCTGCTCGGGAGCCTGCCCGGGCCGGACGTCGGCGTCGCGGGCGGCGCCGCGCTGGCCGGCTGCGACGTCGGCGAGGCGCGGCGGCTGCTCGACGACCTGCACGAGGTCAGCCTGCTCGAAGAGGCCGCGCCGGAGCGGTACCAGATGCTCGACCCGCTCAAGGAGTTCGCCGCCCTCGAACCGGCGTCCGCACAGTCGCTGGTGCGGCTGCTGGACTTCTACCTCGTGACGCTGGCGGCCGCGGTCGGCGCCGCGTACCCGTTCGACCGGGCGCAGCTGCCCGCGCCCGACCGCTCCTGCCCGGTGACGCCGGCGTTCGCCGACGAAGCCGCCGGCCTGCGGTGGATCGTCGCCGAGCGGGACAACCTCGTGGCCGCGATCCGCTACGCCGCCCGGCACGGCCTGCCCGAGCACACCTGGCGGCTGGCCGTACTGCTGTGGCGCTACTTCAACACGACGAACCAGTTCGAAGACTGGATCGGCACCCTCGAACTCGCGTGGGAGACCGTCTCGGCCGACCCCGGCAACGACTACGGCCAGGCGCACGTCCTGCTCCGGCTGGCCACCGCGAACGACCGGAGCGGCCGGCTCGCCGAGGCGCTCGAACACGCCGCCAAGGCGCTGCCGAAGTGGCGGCGGCTCGGCGACCCGCGGGGCGAGGCGGCGACGTTGTGCGCGCTCGCGATCCCGACGATGGAGCTGGGCAAGCACGAGCAGGCGATCGCCCACCTCGAGGCCGCGCTGGAGAAGTACGAGCAGAGCGAAGACCGGCGGGGCGAGGCCCACGCGTTGAGCATGCTCGGCTACCTCAACGAGCTGCACGGCAACCTCGACGTCGCGCTGCGCCAGCATTCGGCGGCCGCGCGGCTGCTGCGCGAGATCGGGCACCTGCAGGGCTTGGCGCACGCGGTGAACAACCTGGGGTCCGTGCAAGAGCATCTCGATCTGCTTCCGGAGGCGCTGGCCAGTTACACGGAGGCGCACGGGCACGCCGCCGAGGTCGGCGACCACTGCGTCGAGGCCTACGCGCTCAACAACATCGGCAACGTGCACCGCAAGCAGGGCCGGTTCACCCAGGCGGTGCGCTACCACGACAAGGCGCGCGAGGTGGCGGCGAACGTGCCGGACGCCGACCTGCGCACCCAGCTCTACCTCGACCGCGGCGCGACCGCGTTGGCCCGGGGCGCGCGGCAAGACGCTTTGACGGCGTGCGAAGCGGCTTTGGACTTGGCTGTCGGAGACGGGAACCGCACCTACCAGGCCCGGGCCCACCGCGGTGTCGCGGAAACACTGCACGCGATGGGTGAGCACGAGCGTGCCGGCAAGCATTGGGACGCGGCCGAAACCGCGTTCGCCGAACTCGGCTTGCCGGAGGCGGACGAAGTACGCGAAGCACGCGCGGCCTTCGACTGCGCCTGCGCCTGACACCGGGCCGGCCGGGTTCGCGGCCGGCCCGGCGAGCGCGTCAACCGTGCCAGGGGTTGCCGTCGGTGCCCGCCGGCGGCGGGGTGCTGGTCGACGGCGGCGGCGTGCTGCCGCCACCGTCCGCGGACGCCGTCGTGGCACCGATGATCGGCGCCGCGGCGATGATGCAGAGCGCGAGCACGGGGCCGCCGATCTTGGCCAGCTTCTTGGGCATGGACATGACGAATCCTCCAAGGGAATGGGGTTTGACCAGGGATTCCGGAGGAAGTTCCGGCCCTGCACCCAGGATTCGTCACACGAATGAGTGCAACAAGGCGTTTCCTGTTTCCTGTTCAACAGGAAACAGGAAACAGCAGAGCGCCGAGGAAAAGGAGTGCGCCGGCCGCGGCGAGGGCCGTTGTCGTCGACGTCGCGTTCAGGAGGACGCCCAGGACCGCCACCCCCAGGACGGCGCCCGTTTGGCGGGACGCGTTCAGTGCTCCGCCCGCGATTCCCGCCAGCTCACGCGGTGCCGAGCCGACCACCGCCGTCAGCAGCGAGGGGATCGCCAACGAGACGCCGAAACCGAGAAGCGCCAACGCGAGCACCGAGAAATCCGGGAGGAACGCCTGGAGTAGCGCGCCCGACGACATCAGCAGAAAACCCGATATCGCCGGGACCCGCGGGCCGATCCGGGCGACCAAACGGCCCGTGAAGATCGGGTTGAACGCCGTCGGAATCGTCAACGGCAGGAATGCCAAGCCCGCCGCCGACGGGGAATACCCGCGCGTTTGCTGAAAATACAGCGACAGCACGAACAACACGCCCGACAAGCCGAAGTTCACGATCGCGCCCGCCAGGAGGTTCCGGGAGAGCAACGACACCGGCAGCATCGCGTCCGGACGCCGTAGCGAAGCCACGAACACCGCCGCCGCGGCCAGGGACACCAAAAGCACCCAGAAAGCCGACTCCACCAGCGCGTACGTCATTGTCGACAAAGCGACTACCGTGGACACCTGGCCCACCCAGTCGACCCGGCCCGGCTTGGGCGGCGTCGGCGGGGCCGACCGGGACAACGCGAGGGCGACCAGCGCCACCGGGACGTTCACCAGGAAGATCGCGCGCCAGCCGAACGCCTGGGTCAGGACGCCGCCCAGCAGCGGGCCGGCCACCAGGCCCGTTCCGCTCACCGCAGCCCACACGCCCATCGCCTTTGCGCGGGCAGAAGGCGAGGGATAGGCCGAAGCGATCAGGGACAGCGAGGACGGCACCAGCAATGCACCCGCCAAGCCCAGCAGCGCGCGAAGGGCGATCAACACCACCGGCGACCAGGAAAACGCCGACAACAGGGACAGCACGGCGAACGACAGCAAGCCCGTGAAGAACACGCGGCGGGCGCCGAAGCGGTCCGACCACGCTCCGGCCGTCAGCAGGAACGCCGCGAACGTCAGGGTGTACCCGTTCGAAACCCATTGCTGCTCGGCCAAAGACGAGGACAACGACGGCAACGCCACCGTCACGATCGTCGTGTCCAGCATGACGAGGAAGTAGCCCAGCGAGAGGCCCGTGAGAAGTCTTGCCACACCGGAAACCCTGGACTCTCCGTGACACCAGCGGAAGCAGGCAGTTACGATGGCGGGTATCGGGAACGCCGATGGGGGATCACATGGAACTGCGCCACCTGCGCACTTTCCGCGTCGTCGCGCGGACGCTCAACCTCACCCGGGCCGCCGCCGAGCTGCACTACGCGCAGTCCAGCGTCAGCGAACAGATCCAGGCCCTCGAAGCCGAACTCGGCGCCAAGCTCTTCGACCGGACCAGCCGGACGTTGACCGCCGCCGGGAAGCGCCTGGCGGGTTACGCCGACCAGGTGCTCGAACTCGTCGAGGAAGCCAAGGCCGCGGTCGACGACGAGCGGGGCGAACCCGACGGCCATCTCACCATCGGCGCGCTCGAAACCCTGTGCACGCACTGGGTTCCGGGCATCCTCAGCGACTACCGGACGCGGTGGCCGCGCGTCCGGCTGACGCTGAAGGAGGGCGGCCGCGGCGAGCTGTACCGCGGCGTCCGCGAGTCCGAAATGGACGTTTGCTTCACCTTCGGCGACACGCCGGGCGATCCCGCCTTCGCCAGCCGGAAGGTCGGCGAAGCACCGCTCGTCGTCATCGTGCCGCCCGGTCATCCCTTGGCAGCGAAGGAAGAAATCCAGCCGGAAGACCTCCGCGGGGTCGGGTTCCTGGCCACACCGAAGGGGTGCGGCTTCCGGGAGATGCTGGACCGGCTCGACGGACCCGTCATCGACACCGAGGTCGGCAGCCTCGCTGCCCTCGGCCGGTGCGTCGCCGCCGGGATGGGCTGCGGGATCGTGCCCGCCATGGTCGACCACCCCGGCGCCGTCGCCGTTCCGCTGGCCGGCGAGACCACCGACGTCACCATGACGTGGCGGCGGCGCGACGAACACAAGCCCAGCATCGCCGCGCTGCTCGCTAGCGCTTGACGACCGACAAGCCGTCCGCCACGACCACTCCATTGTGGACGACCGTGCGGTCCTTGCCCCGGTCCATCACCGCACTGGCCGGCGTTTCGCCGTCGACCAGGACGAGGTCCGCGCGGTCGCCGACGGCCAAGCCGGGTCGGTCGGAAACACCGGCCAGCCGGGGGACGTCGTGGCTCATGATCGACGCGCCGCCCATCGTGGCCACCGCCAGCGCCAGCTCGATGTCCGCGTCACGGCGGAAGCCGCGCGTGAACGCCAGCTGCCACGTCCGGTCCAGCAGGTCGCAGTTGCCGTATGGGCTCCAGTAGTCCCGCTGGCCGTCCTCGCCGAGTCCGATCCGGACACCCGAAGCGATCAGGTCCACAAGGGACAGTTGACCCGAGGCCGACGGCGCCACGGTCGTCATCGCGATGTCCAGCGCGGCGAAGTCGTCGATGACCCGGCGGCTGACCGACTCGGAGATCGAGCCCAGGTCGTACGCGTGGGACATCGTCACCTTGCCGCGCATGTCCAGCGCCCGGACGCGCTCGATGACCAGGTCGGTCGAGAACAGGCCGAGGTGCCCCGGCTCGTGCAGGTGGATGTCCACTTCGGCCTGGTGCTTCTCGGCCAGGCCGAACACCGCGTCCAAGTGCCCCTTGGGATCGCGGTCCAGCGTGCACGGGTCGATGCCGCCGATCACCGTCGCACCCGAACGCATTGCCGCATCGAGCAGTTCGAGCGTGCCTGGCTCGCGGAGGATGCCCGCCTGCGCGAACGCCATCACCTGCACCTCGGCCTGCTCGGCGAACCGCTCCCGGGCGGCCAGCACGGCGTCGAGCTTCTCCAGCCGGCAGTCGACGTCGACCTGCGCGTAGCTGCGGACCCGCGTGGTGCCGTTGGCGATCATCCGCTCGAGCGTCCCGGCGACCCGCGTGGGCAGCGGGACCTCCGCCGACCGCCAGTTCTCGCGGTCGTTCGTCATCATCGCCACCACGCCCGGGCCGCCGGTGTGCGGCCGGAACGGCAGCCCGATCCGCGTCGAGTCCAGGTGCACGTGGACGTCGCTGAACGCCGGGAACAGCAACCGGCCACGGCCGTCCACAGTGGCCGGAGCCGACGCGTCGTGCGGACGGACCGCCGCGATCCGGTCACCGCTCAGTTCGACGTCACTGCGCTCGCCGCCCCAGGGGCGGACATCACTGATCAACACCCTGGACACGCTACTTGCCGAGCGCGTCCACGCCGGCCTGGGCGAACGCTTCGTCCTGCGCACCCGACGGCGCACCGGCCACGCCCACGGCGGCGATCGGCGTCGACCCCGCGGTCACCGGGACCGCGCCGGCCAGGAAGAGGGTGCCGTCGATGTCCTTCAGCGTCGGGGCCTGCTGCAGGCGGCCGACCAGTTCGGACGTCTTCGCGTTCCACGCCACCGCCGTGAACGCCTTCTCCTGCGCCGAACTGTAGGACTGCGGGCCCGCGCCGTCGCCGCGCAGCGTCACGATGGTGTTGCCGTCGCGGTCCACCACGGCGACCGACACGTGCTGGCCGGCCTTGCCGGCGGCGTCCAATGCGGCCTGAGCGGCCTTCGAAGCGGCGGCGATCGACAGGTGCGACGTCTGGACAACGCTCTTGGGAGCGGCCGGCGCGGCGGTGGCCGGGACAGCGGCGAACGAAACAGCGCCGACGGCGGCGAGCCCGGCGACAGCGGCGGCGATGCGGATGCGGGTCGAGTTCATGATGTGCTCCTGGTCAGCGAAGGTTTGATGGCTCCAGCTTCACCCCGGAACCGGGTGGTTCCGGTCGTCGTCCCGGCTGACACCGGGGTCATCCGATCGGCTGATGCGCGGCCTCCGGACCGGGTCGACGCTGGTGCCGGACGAGGAGGGAGCCAGCATGGACGGCATGAAAGACGCGAGGTGGCTCGCCGCGGCCATGCACTCGGCGTTCTTCCTGCTCGTGCTCGGCTCGGCGGTCCGCTACCTCACGCGCCACGACGGCACTGCCCTGGCGCCGTGGGTGCTCGGGTTCACCGCGGCCCTGGTCGTCGCGTACGGCGCCGGCCTGGTCGTCGGCCGGCACCTCGTGTGGCTGACCGTCGTCCTGGCGCTGTGGGTGGTGCTGGTGGTGCTCGCTCCCAGCTTCGCGTGGTCGGCGATCCCGTTGCTGGTCACCGGTCTGCGCACGCTGCCGACCGGGCAGGCGCTCGCGCTGGTCGGCGTGATCACGGCGCTGGTGGTCGTCTCGCAGAACCGGCTGGCCGACGGCTTCGACCCGAACCTCACCATCGTGCCGATCGCGATCGCCGTGGTCACCGCCGCGGTGATCACCTACATGCGCCGCCAGGCCGAGCGGCTGCGCGAATCGGAGAGACGCGCCGGCGTGCTGGCCGAACGCGGGCGCGTGTCGCGGGAGCTCCACGACGCGCTCGCGCAGGGCCTGTCGAGCCAGGCGATGCTGCTGCAGGCCGCGGACCAGGCGTGGGACCGGCCCGAACTGGCCCGCGAGCACTTGCGCGCCGCCGAGCGCGTCGGTGCGGCCAACCTGTCCGAAGCGCGGCGGCTCGTCCAGGACCTGGCGCCCGCCGATCTCGCCAATGCCACGCTCGAAGAGGCCTTGCGGGCCGTCGCCGGCCGGGCCGGGGTGCCGGTCGAAGTCCGCATCGACGGCGCCGAGCCGCCGCTGCCGGAGCGCGTCCAGTCCACTGTGGTCCGCATCGCCCAGGGCGCGCTGGCCAACGCGCGTGAGCACGCGGACGCCGGCAGTGTCGTGCTCACGCTCACCTACCTCGACGACCAGGTCGTGCTGGACGTCGCCGACGACGGACGCGGGTTCGCTGAACCGGCGCCGGGCAGCGAGCGAGGACACGGGCTCCCGGCCATGCGCGTCCGGGCCCAGCAGCTCGGTGGCAGGCTGACGGTCGAGTCCGCGCCCGGTCAGGGCACGGTCATCTCGGCCGCGATCCCGCTGGAGGCCTCGTGAGAATCAGCGTCCTGGTGTGCGACGACCACGCCGTCGTGCGCGCCGGGTTGCGCGCGCTGCTGGCGGGCGCCGACGGCATCGACGTCGTTGGGGAAGCAGCCAGCGGGGAGGAAGCCGTTGCCACCGCTGACGCGTTGCGCCCGGACGTCGTCCTGATGGACATCCAGCTCGGCGACGGCATCGACGGGATCGAAGCGACGCGGCGGATCCGGAGCACCCCCAGAGCGCCCCGGATCCTGGTCCTGACGACCTACGACACCGACGCCGACATCAGCCGCGCGATCGCCGCCGGGGCCACCGGTTACCTCCTGAAGGCCGGGTCCGCGACCGAGCTGTACGCGGCGATCGAAGCGGCCGCGGCCGGGCGCACCGCGGTGTCGCCGCCGGTCGCCGACCGCATGATGGCCCAGCTGCGCGCGCCGCGGCCGTCGCTCACCGGCCGCGAACGCGACATCCTGCGTCAACTGGCCCAAGGCTTGGGCAACAAGGAGATCGCCCGGGCGCTGTTCATCAGCGAGGCGACGGTCAAGACCCACCTGAGCCGGATCTACGCGAAGCTCGAAGTGGACACCCGCGCCGGAGCGGTCGCCGTGGCCAAGGAACAGCGCCTGCTGGACTGATCAGGCAGTGTCCAAAAGGGACATCTGTTCGTCCGAGAGTTCCAGGGTGAACGCCGGCGCGATCGACTCGTAGTGCTCCCAGGTGCGCGGGCCGATCAGCGGAATCGCTCCCTTGTGGACCAACCAAGCCAAGGCCACTTGATTGCCGGACGCGCCCAGTTCCGAAGCCACCTTGGCCACCGCGGCCAGCCGCGCTTCCGAGTCCGGACCGGCATACGCGCGCCAGATCTGCGTGGACTCCCGGTAGGTCGCGTCGTCGTAGATCCCGCGCAGCAGCGAGGAATACGCGGCCAGCGAGACGTCCGGGTGCGACGACAGCCAGTCCAGCAGCTCGCCGCCCGCGATCGACGGGACGTCGGCGCCGGTCGGACGCAGGTACGAATGCTGCACCTGGACCGCCACCGGGGACGCCCAGCCGTTGGCCAGCGCCAGGGAGCGGATGCGCTCCAGGCGCCACGTGCGGACGTTGCTCCAGCCGAGGTACCGCACCTTGCCCGACCGCACCAGACCGTCCAAAGCGGACAGTGTCTCCTCGAGCGGGGTGCGCCGGTCGTCGACGTGCACGTAGTACAGGTCGAGGTGGTCGGTCCCCAGGCGACGCAGGCTCTCCTCCACCTCTCGGGAAATCACCGCGGCGCTCGCGCCCTCGTATGTGCGCTCCCGCGCTTCCCAGTCCGTCGTGCCGTCCGGCCGGGACGCCGCACGAGCCGCGGGGAGGTCCGTGATGCCCGCCGCCACCTTCGTCGCCAGGAACACGCGGTCGCGGCGGCCGCGCAGCAGCTTGCCGAGGAGCGACTCGCTCTCGCCGCCGGCGAACTGCTCGCCCGCCCACCACGCGTAGCAGTTCGCCGTGTCCAGGAAGTCGCCGCCGGCGTCGAGGTACGCGTCCAGGATGCGGGCCGACGTCGGCTCGTCGGTCGACGTGCCCATCGTCATGCAGCCCAGCGACACCTGGCTCACGCGCTGACCGGTCCTGCCCAGTTCCACCTTCTTCATGCCACCAACCTAAAGGTGAATCGGTCCGGTACTACAGTCCAATCCCGTGGCCGGATCACAGACCAATTGGGGCGTCCAGCTGGAGCTGAGCGGACCGGGACCGAAACACGAACAGCTGACCCGGGCCCTGCGCCGGACGATCCGCGGGCTCGAAGACGGCGCCGCGTTGCCGCCGAGCCGTCAGCTCGCCGCCGACCTCGGGTGCTCGCGGTGGGTCGTCACGCAGGCCTACGCCCAGCTCGTCGCCGAGGGGTACCTCGACGGGCGCGCCGGCTCCGCCACGCGCGTCCGCCGGGTCGGGGACGCCGTCGCGGCGAAGCGGCCGGCGCCGGTCGAGCCGCCGCGGTACGACCTCGCACCCGGGCTGCCCGACCTGCGGCACTTCCCCCGGCAGCGGTGGGCGGACGCCGTGCGCGGCGTGCTCACGACCGTGCCGCACACCGACTTCGGCCTGCCCGATCCGGCCGGGCACCCGCGGCTGCGCGCCACCCTGGCCGGCTACCTGCGGAGGGTCCGCGGCGCCGAGACGGACGACGTCGTGGTCTGCGGCGGCGTCACCGACGGCGTGACCCGGGTCTGCCGCGCGCTGCTCGAAAAGGGCGTCACGCGGTTGGCCGTCGAAGACCCCGGCTGGACGCGGTTGCGACGTGCGGCCGCAAACACCGGGATGGCGATCGACCCGGTGCCGGTCGACGGCGAAGGCCTCGACGTCGGCCGGATCCCGGCCGGGACGCGGGCCGCGCTCGTCACGCCCGCGCACCAGTTCCCCACCGGCACCGTCCTCTCGCCGCGGCGGCGGGCGGAGCTGATGGCGTGGGCACGGGACGTCGACGGGCTGGTCCTCGAGGACGACTACGACGCCGAGTTCCGCTACGACCGGCGGCCCGTCGGCACCCTGCAGGGCACCGATCCGGGGCGGGTCGCGCTCTTCGGGTCGGTCAGCAAGACGCTCAGCCCGGCGCTCGGCCTCGGCTGGGTCGCACTCCCTCCACAGTGGACTGTCGAAGGGCACGCGCCGCCGGTGCTCGACCAGCTCGCGCTCGCCGGCTTCGTCGGAAGCGGCGGCTACGACCGGCACCTGCGGGCCGCGCGGCTGCGGTTCCGCGCGCGGCGCGACCGGCTCGTCGACGCTCTAGGAGACGTCCGCCTGTCCGGGGTCGCGGCCGGGCTGCACCTCGTCCTGCACCTCGAGCGGGACGCGGCGGTCGTCGTGCGCGAGGCGCGCGCGAAGGGCGTGAAGGTGACCGATCTCGACGACTACCGCGTCGCGCCCGGCGAGCCCGCGCTGGTGCTCGGCTACGGCAACCTCGCTGACAACGCTGTCGAGCCGGCCGCCCGGTTACTGCGCGAAGCCGTCGGCTGAGGTCTTCTCAAACGCCCATCGAGGTGGAAAGCTGCTGTCCGAACCACGGGCCTGACCGATGGTCCGCTTCTGACAACGTTGTCATCTCCTGGGAGGTGCGCCCATGTGGTCGCAGAGCAGACGGATGGCCGCCGCGGTGGCCGCGGGGGTGGTGGTCGCCGGCCTGGCGCCCGCCGTCGCGCAGGCCGCGCCCGCGCCGGTGGATCCGGTCGGCCTGGTCAACCCGTTCGTCGGCACGCAGAACTTCGGCAACACGTTCCCCGGCGCGAGCGCGCCCTTCGGGATGGTGCAGGTCAGCCCGGACACCGGCGGCCAGGGCGGCTACGACTACCTGCAGAACGCGATCTACGGCTTCAGCCAGACGCACCTGTCCGGCGTCGGCTGCGGTGTCATGGGCGAGCTGCCGATCATGCCGACGACAGGGGCCGTCGACAACGTTGACAAGAACGCCTACAGGTCCGAGTACAGCCACGACG
The DNA here is from genome assembly GCF_044759945.1 of Amycolatopsis sp. NPDC098790. Lineage (NCBI taxonomy): Bacteria > Bacillati > Actinomycetota > Actinomycetes > Pseudonocardiales > Pseudonocardiaceae > Amycolatopsis > Amycolatopsis sp. NPDC098790. The sequence continues at coordinate 2,206,167 of NZ_JBIWAI010000001.1, read as the reverse complement.
ACGAGCACGCCGAGCCGGGCTACTACCGCGTCGGGCTCAAGAAGTACGGCGTGAACGCGGAGCTGACGGCGACCGCGCGCACCGGCTGGCAGCGCTACACGTTCCCCTCGACCGGGCAGGCGAACGTCCTGTTCAACACCGGTCAGGCCAACCAGTCCGTCAAGGACTCCGAGATCCACGTCGTCGGCGACCGGACCCTCGAAGGCCGCGTCAAGGCCGGCGGGTTCTGCGCCGGCCACGACGAGCACACCGTCTACTTCACGGCGACGTTCGACCGGCCGTTCACGTCGTTCGGCACCTGGCGCGACTCGACGCGCACGCCGGACAGCCGCGACGCCGCGGGCACCGGCGGCAACGGCGCCTGGGCCAGCTTCGACGCGACCACCGACCACGACGTCGTGCTCAAGGTCGGTCTGTCCTACACCGGCCTCGACGGCGCGCGGAAGAACCTCGCCGCGGAGACGTCGAACTACGACTTCGACGCCACCCGCGCCGCGCTGCACCAGCAGTGGGCCGACCGGCTCGGCGCGATCAAGATCGCCGGCGGCACGACCGAGCGCCAGACGGCGTTCTACACCGCGCTCTACCACGCGCAGCTGCACCCGAACCTGGCCGGCGACACCGACGGCGCGTACACCGGCTTCGACGGCAAGGTGCACACCGCGAGCGGCTACACGCCGTACCAGAACTTCTCGCTCTGGGACACCTACCGGCCGCAGAACCAGCTCCTCGAGATGCTGGAACCGCAGGTAGCGCGGGACGTCGCACTGTCGGTCGTCGCCATCGGGCGTGACGGCGGGTGGCTGCCGAGGTGGGCGCTGGCCGAGAGCGAAACCAACATCATGACCGGCGACCCGGTGACGCCGTTCCTCGTCGAGGCGTGGTCGAAGGGCCTGCTCGCCGGGCACGAAGAAGAGGCGTACGCGCTGCTCAAGAAGAACGCGACGAGCACGCCGCCGGCCGATTCGCCCTACAACGGGCGGTCCGGCGTCAACTACTACAACGACCGCGGGTACATCCCGAGCGGCCTGGAGCTCGGCAAGGACTGCGCGGCCAAGGGCGGCGACAACGACTGCGAGCACCCGGCGTCGGCGACCATGGAGTACTCGGCGGCCGACGCGGCGCTGGCGTTGATGGCCGGCGGGCTCGGCCACAAGGCGGACGCGAAGATGTTCGCCGACCGCGGTCAGTGGTATCGCAATTTGTGGGACTCCTCGACGCAGCAGTTCCGCCCGCGCACGACTGAGGGCACGTTCCTCACGCCGTACAACCCGGTCGACGCCGACCACCAGTTCCACGAGGGCGGCGCCTACCAGTACCAGTGGCTCGTGCCGCAGGACCCGAGCGGCCTCGTCTCGCTGATGGGCGGCAAGAAGTCGACCGAGAAGCGGCTCGACTCCTTCTTCGCCTACGACAAGCTGCTTTCCGATCCCGCCGGAACGGCACGCAACGACTGGATCTCCAGCCCGTACGACTACTACGGCAAGGCGACCTACAACCCGAACAACGAGCCCGACCTGCTCGCGCCGTACATGTACCTGTGGGCGGGCGCGCCGGCCAAGACGGCGACGGTCGTCCGCGCGGCGATGACGTTGTTCACCACCGGCCCGGACGGCATGACCGGCAACGACGACCTCGGCACGATGTCGGCGTGGTACGTCTTCTCGTCGCTCGGGCTGTACCCGACGATGAGCGGCGCGAACTTCCTCGCGCTGTCGAGCCCGCAGTTCGAGTCGGCGACCGTCCGGATCGGACAGTACGGGCGGTCGCAGGGCGGCACGCTGACCGTCAACGCGCCGGGGGCTTCCGACGCGAACCGGTACGTGCAGAGCGTGTCGCTGAACGGCCGGAACGTCCGGGAGACGTCCCTCGATTGGTCCGCTGTGGCGCACGGCGGGGTTCTTTCGCACAAGCTCGGGTCGAAGCCGTCCTCGTGGGGGGTCGGGTCGGAGCCGCCGTCGGTGAACAAGGCCGCCGGTGACCTGCGGCGGCACGTCGACGCGTCGCTGCGGCAGACGTCCGTCGTGATCCCGGCGGGTTCGGCGCAGCAGGTGCACCTCGACCTGGACGTCGTCGCGCAGAACCCGCTGCTGCAGCCGGTGACGGTCTCCGCGACCGCGCCGGCGGGCTGGAAGGTCCGGGTTCAGCCGGTCGACCTGATCTGGTCGGGGCGGCTGCCGGTGCAGAAGACGGTGCCGATCACGGTTTCGGTGCCGGCCGGGACCGCTTTGGGCACGTACCCGGTGCAGGTCAAGGTGTCCGGGCTGGGCGCGAACAGCGTCACCCGGTCGGCGACGGTCGAGGTCCGGACGCCGTCGGCTTGCGTTCCGGGCACGTCGTGCGCGGTGGACCTGGGCCGCGACTTGAACCACGACGGCACGGCGACGGTGGCGGCGTCCACGGAGGGCAACTTCGACGGCGGCGGCTGGAGCTACGACGCTTCGCTCCTGCCCGCGGCCGGCCCGGTCGTCTGGGACGGCGTCACGTACGCGGCTCCGGACGCTTCGGGGACTTCGCCCAACTTCGTGGAGGCCCGCGGGCAGTCGTTGCTGCTGCCGGCGGGTCAGCACGGCTCCTTGCGGTTGGTCGGGTCGTCGCACAACGGCCCGGTGTCGACGACGCTGACGGCGCACTACACGGACGGCACGAGCGCCGACCTCGCGGTGACGTTCGCCGACTGGGCCGGGTCGGGTGCGTCGGTGGTGCTCGACATGCCGCACCGCATCAAGGCGGGCAGCGGGGTCGACGGGCCACCGGTCCGGCTGTTCGGGATTTCGGCGGCTTTGGATTCCGCGAAGACGTTGCAGTCGGTGAGCCTGCCGAACGACCCGCGGGTCGAGATCTACGCGCTCACCCTGGCGTGATGGTCCGGTTCGCCGGGTCCGTCCCGGCGAACCGCTCCACCAGGTCAGGGAAGCCGAACACCGTGATCCGTGCGATGCCGCCCTTGCCCAGGGTCAGGACCGCCACCCCGAACGGCTCGCCGCGGTACCAGGCCAGCGCCGCGGGTTGGCCGTTCGCGCGGGTCGGTGTCATGTGCCACTCGCCCGGCTCGCCCATTACGTGTCGCAAGAATGCGACGCAAGTCGTCTTCCCGGCGAACCAGGTCCGGGACGGGACCGGCTCGATCACCGCGTCGTCGCGGAGGACCCGCTCCAGGGCCGCCAGGTCCGAGTTCATGAACGCGCTCATGTAGCGGTCGAGGAGCTCGCGTTGGTCGGGCTCGGTCAGCTCGCCGACTTCGCCGGCCGTGTCGAGGGTCGCGCGGGCCCGTTGGAGCATGCTCTTCACCGCCGCGACCGACGTGCCCAGCAGTTCCGCGACCTCGGCCGCCGGGAAGGCCAGCACCTCGCGCAGGATCAGCACCGCGCGCTGGCGCGGCGGGAGCAGCTGCAGCCCGGCGACGAGAGCGAGCCGGACGCCGTCGCGGGCCACGGCGATCTCCGCCGGGTCGTCCGCCGCGGACGTGATCAAGGCATCGGGTATCGGGCGCGGCCACTGGTCACCGGGCTCGGCCGGAACGGGCGGAGCATCGGGATCGGCCGCCGGCGCGCCCAGCCCGGACGGCAGCGGCCGCCGTCCCCGCTGCTCCAGCGCGGTCAGGCAGGCGTTGGTCGCGATCCGGTAGAGCCACGACCGCAGCGACGACCGGCCCTCGAAGCGGTCATACGCCCGGAAGGCGCGCAGGTAGGTCTCCTGCACGACGTCCTCGGCCTCGTCGGGCGTGCCGAGCATGCGGTAGCAGTGGGCCAGCAGCTCACGCCGGTAGGGCTCGAAATCCACGGTCACACTGTGGCTGACCGGCGCGGGCGGCGAAAGGAATCGGTCAGGCGCGGATTTCGGGTGACTGCGGTGGCCGGTCCAGCCGGCGGAACTCGACCCACTGCCGGCTGGCGTCGGCCCACGTCACGTGGTGGCGGTCGAAGAACTCCTGCCAGCGCGACCGCCAGTTGAAGAACGTTTCGAGCCCGCCGAGCACGGTGACCAGCGCGACCATCGGCAGCGCGATCGACGCCCGGCTCGGGATCTCCTGGATGCCCAGCACCACGGTCGACGCCGCGGTGAGCAGCAGCGCGGCAAGCGTCAGGCGACGATCCGCGGCTCCGAAGCCAACCTCGACAATGCCTCCGTCAACCGCCGCGCCGCGACGTCCCACTCCTCCAACGCACTGCCCCGGCCCAACGCCGCCGTTCGCAACGACCGTCTCAGTTCCGGGTCCGCGTACCAGCGGTGCAGCGCGTCGGCCAGTGCGTACGGGTCGTTCGGCTCCACCAGCACTCCCGGCATCTCGCCGTCCGCGTCGACGCCCAGCGCGTCGTACACCCCGCCGACCTCGGTGGCCAGTACCGGGATTCCTCGGGCCAGCGCCGCGGCGACGAACATGCCCGACACCGCCGCTCGGGCCGGGATCACCAGCAAGTCCGCCGCGTTGTACGCCGCTCCCAGGTCGACCGCGTCGCCGGCCAGCGTGATTCGGCCGCCGAGGCCGAGGCGCTCGATCGACCAGCCCAGCTCGTCCACGTACCCGCGGTCCACCTCCAGCGACCCCGCCATGACGCACGACAGCGCCAGGTGGCCGACCTCGCCGAGGGCCTGGACCAGCACGTCCTGGCCGTTGCGGCGGGTCACGTCGCCGACGCACAGCAGCCGCGACACGCCGTCGGCGCCCGCCGCCAGCGGGGCCGCGTCGGTGCCCGGCTTGGCCACGTACACGCGGCCCGGGTCGAGGTCGTGGCGGTCGATCAGCAGGCGGGCCAGCCACGGGCTCGTCGCGACGACCATCCCGGCCATCCGCAGCGTCTCGCGCTCGCACGCGTCCAGCTCCGCCGCGTGCGCCGGGTCGAGGCCCGGCTCGTCGGCGAGGGCCTGGTGCACCAGCACCGCCAGCCGCAGCCGCCGCGCGTGCGGGACGACGATCTCCGGCACGCCCGACGCGATCACGCCGTCGAGCAGCACCACCGTCCGGTCCGGCAACGCGGCCAGCGACCGCGCCAGGCGACGGCGGGCCGTCGCGTCCGGCTCCGGCCAGTCGCCCACGATCGGCAGCTCCAGCACCGGCTGGCCGACGGCAGGCAGGTTCTGGCACATGCGCTTGTCGTACGTGTCGCTCGCCGGCGGCACTGCCGGGAGGATGAACACCATCGGGTCGGCAGGCCTCATCGCTCAACCTCCAGCGTGGATCGACGGCGGGACGGCACACCCGTCACACGCAGCCGAGAGCTGAACGGTTCAACTCTGGGCGTCGATCATCCAAACGCCGTTCACCTGGACCATCGTGAAGGTGTCGTTCTCGGACTGGCCGTCGCTGTAGACCACGCGCGCCGTGACCCGGTTCGGGCCGGCTTCGCTGGCGCTCGTGACCTTGACCGAGCTGAACCGCCCCCACCAGCTCGTGTACGTCTGGTACGTCTGGTGGCGGGACGCCCGGAACCGGTCCGTCAGCAGCTTCCACGCCTCCGCCGGGTTTTCCGGCAGCAACGCGTAGTAGTCCTGGATCGCCTGAACGGCGGTCTTCGTCGAGGACACCGGCGAAACCGACGGTGACGTCGGCGGAGCCGTGGTCGTCGGCGTCCGCGAAGCCGAAGGCGCGGGTGACGGCGTCGTCGAAGGTGTCACGGAAGCCGGGCTGGACGTCTCCGGCGACGCGGGCGGAGCGGCGGTGTCCGTCGGCGGCTTCTGACGCACGACCAGCAGGATCGCGACGACGACCGCGACGCACAGCAGCGCCGCGCCCGCCCCGACCGCGATCAGGCCCTTGCGCGCACCCGGCGTCACCGCGGCGACCTCGCCGGACGGCGGCACGGCGACCGTCGCCGGCACGGTCGGCACCGCGGACACCGCGGCGGCCTCCGTCTCCGGGATCGTCTCCGCGAGCACCGACTCACCGGGCTCCGCGTCCGGCAGCAGCGCCCGCAGCTCGCGCTCGACCTCGTCCATCGACGGCCGCTCGGCCGGTTCGGTCGCCAGCATCCGCAGCAGCAGCGGGGTCAGCCGGCCCGCCTTCTCCGGCGGCTCGATCTCCCCGCTGGACGCCTTGTAGAGCAACGCGATCGGGTTGTCCGCCGTGCCGTACGGCGACTTGCCCTCGACCGCCGCGTACAGCGTGGCGCCGAGCGAGAAGACGTCGGCGGCGAAGTCCGCGTCCTCGCCGCGGGCCACCTCGGGCGCCAGGTACGCGGGCGTTCCGGCGATCTCGCCGGTGGCCGTCAGCTTGACGTCACCGATCGCGCGGGAGATGCCGAAGTCGGTGATCTTCGCCGTGCCGTCCTCGGACACCAGGATGTTGGCCGGCTTCACGTCGCGGTGCACGATCCCGGCGCGGTGCGCGCCGGCCAGCGCCGAGCTGATCTGCGCGCCGACGCGGACGGCGTCGTCCACCGAAGCCGGCTCCTCGCCGACGACGACCGCGAAACTCTTGGACGGCAGGTATTCCATGATCAACCACGGCCGGTCCTCCTCTTCGAGGACGGCGAACACGGTGATCGCGTGGGAATGCTGCAGCCGGGCGGCGATCCGCGCCTCGCGCATCGCGCGGTTCTTCGCCTCTTCGGTGCGGCTCTCGTCGTGGTCGTGCGGGAGCAGGAGTTCCTTGATCGCCACGGTGCGGTCGAGCATTTCGTCCTGCGCCCGCCACACCGTGCCCATCGCGCCGCCGCCGATCGGCTCCAGCAGCCGGTACCGATCGCGGATCCGGCGACTTTCCACGAGCATCCACCATTCTCAAAAAGTGTGCCGACGAGATCCGGCCAGCATGCCAGGATCATCCGCCGGCCGGTACCAACGTAGCCGAAAACCTTGGACGGGCAGCGCAATCGTGCGCTGTGGCGCTGCCCACCGTGTACCCGCAAATCCTAACGAACAACCCCGTACGCCCGATCAAGTGCGTCCACGATCTCCTTGCGCAGCCCCGCGCCGACCGCGATCGTCGACGACGAACCGACCGTGTGCTCGCTGCCGTCGCGGTCCACGACGGCCCCGCCGGCCTCCCGCACGAGCAGCACGCCGGCCATCGTGTCCCACGGGTTGTTGGACAGGATCAGTGCGGCGTCGAGCTTTCCGTCCGCCACCCAGGCGAGGTCGATCGCCGCGGTGCCGAGCATCCGGATCTTCTGCGCCCGCGCGCCGAGGTCCGACAGCAGCCGCAGGCGCGTCGCGTTCTTCTCTTCCGCCAGCCGGCCGATCGCGAAGTCGCCGACGGCGATCATCGCGTCCGACATGTCCGTCGCGGCAGACGCGCGTACGCGCTCTCCGTTCGCGAAAGCACCTTCGCCGCGCGCGGCCGTGTACGTGACGCCGAGGTACGGCAGCGCGATCGCGGCGACCGTGCTGTGCTCGCCGTCCACCAGCGCCAGGGAAATCCCGCAGAGCGGAATCCCGCGGGCGAAGTTCGCGGTGCCGTCGATCGGGTCGAGCGCCCACCAGCGGCCGCCGCCGTCGCCGCTGCGGCCGCGTTCCTCGCCGAGGACGCCGATCTCCGGCGTCTCGGCCGTCAGGAACTCCCGCAGCGCGTCTTCGACCGCCGTGTCGACGTCGGTCACCAGGTCGCGATCACCTTTCGCCGAAACGGAAAAGCTCGGGCGCGACCGGACGATGTCCGTCGCCTTCGCCACGGCTTCGCGCGCGACGTCGAGTAGTGCGGCATGCTCGCTCATGATTCCAACCTAAGTGAAGGGACGTGCTCATGACCGACCTCTTCCCGCTCGCGACCACCGTCGAGGAGCAGGCCCGCGGGGCGTCGGTCGCGGTGCTGCCGGTCGGCAGCTTCGAGCAGCACGGCGCGCACCTCCCCCTCTCCACCGACACGGTCATCGCGGCGACGCTCGCGAAAGCCGTCGCCGAGGCCTACCCGGTGCTCCACCTGCCGCCGATCACGATCTCCTGCTCGCACGAGCACGCGGGGTGGGCCGGCACGGTGAGCATCTCGGCCCGCACGCTGCACGCCGTGGTCACCGACGTCGCCGCGTCGCTGACGGCGTCCGGCGTCGAGCGGCTCGTGCTGGTCAACGGGCACGGCGGCAACTACGTACTGTCCAATGTGGTCCAGGAAGCCGGCGGCGCGATGGCGCTGTACCCCGGCGTCGCGGACTGGCAGGCCGCACACACCGCCGCCGGCCTGCGGACGTCGCTGGACGACGACATGCACGCCGGCGAGCTGGAGACGTCGATCCTGCTGCACGCCCACCCGCACCTGGTCCGGCCCGGCCACGAGGACGCCGACCACGTCACCGACCGGGACCACCTGCTGACGCTGGGCCTGCGGGCGTACACGGAGTCGGGGGTGGTCGGCCGCCCGTCGCTGGCGACCGCGGCGAAGGGGCACGTCGTGCTCGACACGCTGGTCCAGCGCTTCGCCGGCGTGCTCGAGGCGCTAAGCGCCGGATAGGTGCGGCAGCAGGTGGGCCATCCGCTCGGCCTTCGTCCGCAGGTACCGCAGGCTCTCCGGGTTCGGCGGAACCAGCAGCGGAATCCGCTCGCTGATCCGGATTCCGTAGCGCGTGAGCTGTTCGACCTTCTCCGGGTTGTTCGACAGCAACCGCACCGAGCGGATGCCGAGGTCGGTCAGGATGCCCGCCGCCGCGTGGTAGTCGCGGGCGTCGACCGGGAGGCCCTGCGCCACGTTCGCGTCGACCGTGTCGAGGCCCTCGTCCTGCTGCAGCCGCATCGCCTCGAGCTTCGCGAGCAGGCCGATGCCGCGGCCCTCGTGGCCCTGGACGTACACCAGCACGCCCGAGCCCTCCTCGACGATCCGGTCCAGCGCCACCGCCAGCTGATCGCCGCATTCGCAGTGCGTCGAGCCGAAGACGTCGCCGGTCAGGCACTCGCTGTGCACCCGGGTCAGTGCGCCGAGCGGCGAGATCTCGCCGTACACCAGCGCGACCTGCTCGGTGCCGGCCCGGTCCAGGTAGCCGACCGCGCGGAACGTCCCGTGCCGGGTCGGCAGCCGGGTCTCGACGACCCGTTCGACCACGGCCCGGTGCGGCAGATCCCCGATGATTTCGCTTGCGGTCATGGTCTCCACCTCTCTAACCCGGCACTTTCACGTGGAAGTGCCGGGCTGGTCGTGCGGCACTTTCACGTGAAAGTGCCGTCCGGCGCACCCCAGCGACGCTCCGGACGAGCAGGACACCGGCGCCGGGCAGGCTCGCGACCAGCGTGAGCACCCCGTAGACGACGGCGACGGTGACACCTTGGGCGGCCCCCAGACCGGCCGCGCCGAAGAGCAGGGCGCAGACGCCCTCGCGCGGGCCGAAGCCGCCGACGTTGAGCGGGAGGCCCATCGCGAGCAGCGCGAGGACCATCAGCGGCACGAGCTGCCAGACCGGCGCGTCCACCCCGGCGACACGGGCGGCGACGACGAACAGCGTCAGGTGCCCGGCCAGCGTCGCGGCCGACAGGAAGCCCACGCCGGGCCAGGTCTCGCGGGTGAACAGGCCGAGCCGCAGGTCGGCGAGGGTGACGGCGAAGCCGCGGCGGACCTTCGACTCGCTGTGGATCCAGCGGCCGCCGAACACCCGGCCGGCGACGACCGCGGCGACGGCGGCCAGCACGACGACCACCCCGGTGACCGTCACGACCTCGCGGAACGCGCCGGGCACGACGTCCGGGGCGAAGAGCACGACACCGACCGCGGACGCGATCAGCACGAGCTGGCCGGCGGTCCGCTCCAGGACGACGGCACGCACGCCGCGCGGCACGTCGCCGGAGTCGCGGCCGTGCTGCACCGCGCGGTGGACGTCGCCGAGGACGCCCGCGGGCAGCACGCCGTTGAGGAACAGCGCGCGGTAGTAGTCGGAGACGGCGGTGCGCAGCGAAAGCCGCAGGCCGAGCCGGGTGGCGACGATCTGCCAGCGGCCCGCGCTGAACACCGTCGTCGCGAAGCCGATGACCAGCGCGGCGAGGACGCCGGGCGTGCTGATCCGGCCGAGGCCGTCGAGGAAGGCGTCGCTGCCGAGCTGCCAGACGAGGACGCCGAGGATGGCGAAGGCACCGAGGATCCGCAGCCAGGCCAGCGCGCGCTTCACGCCGCCACCTCCAGGCTCGGCGGCAGGACCAGCAGGTCGCCGTGGTGGATCACCGCGCGCAGCTCGCCGGCCGTGGCCATCTCGAGGCGGCGCTGCAGGTAGACGTCGGCGACCGGACGCAGCTCCGGCAGCTGCTCGACGGCGGCGCCGACCCAGCCTTCGAGCCACTGCCGCTGCAGTTCCGCCTGGTCGGGGCCGAGCCGCCAGGCGCTTTCGGCCCGCACCACCGTGGCGCCGAGCCGGCCGAATGCGGTCGCGGCGACGTCCACGGCGTTCGGGCCGAGCAGCCGGCGGCCGCCGGTGATCCGGCGCTGGTGGGCGTTGAACGCGGCGGCGATCGCGGGGTCGAGTGGGTCGGCGGGCGACAGTTCCACCCGGCCGGTCACCGACAGCATCAGCAGCGCCGCGCAGCCGGCTTCGACGACCGCCTTGGCCAGCGCCGTGACCTCGTCGCGGGTCAGCAGGTCGAGCAGGGCGGACGCGGTGACCAGCGACGTCCCGGCGAGGTCGGCGGCCCGCAACGCGGTGACGTCGCGCTGCTCGGCGACGACGTCGACCGGGCTGCCGTCGAGGGCCGCACCCGGCAGGGCGGCGCGGGCGTGGTCGAGCAGCGCCGTGTCGCGGTCGTGCAGGATCCAGTGCTGCGTGCCGGGCAGCCGGGCGGCCAGCCAGCGGCCGAGCGAGCCGGTGCCGCAGCCGAGGTCGCGGACGGTGAAGTCGGCGGGCAGGAACTCGCGCAGGGGTTCGAGGAGCTGACCCGCGCGGGCCGCCGCGTCAGCGGGTTCCCGCAGGTAGAGCCAGTCCGGGGCGAACTCACTCATGCCGCCGCCTCCTGCCGCTGCAGGACGTCGGCGATCCGGCGGGCCGTGTCGTCCCAGCCGGTGAGGGTCGCGCGGCGCAGCTTCGCCGAGGCGCGCAGGCGCGTCCGCAGATCGGGTTCGGTGAGCCAGCGGCGCAGGGCGGCGCCGAGCGCCTCGACGTCGTCGCCGGGCACCAGCATCCCGGGCACCGAGCCGTCCGGCGCGACGCCGACGGTGTCGGGCAGCGCGTCGACGTCGGTGGTCAGCACCGGCACGCCGCGGGCGAGGGCCTCGGTGACGACCATGCCGAAGGTCTCGGCGCGCGAAGGGAGAACGAGCAGGTCGGCGGTGTGGTAGGTCGCGGCCAGCGCGGCGCCCGTGCGCGGGCCGGTGAGCGTGAAGCGGGCGCCGAGCCGGTGCTCGCGCAGCCGCTCGACGTACTTCGTCTCGCGGCGGATCCCGCCGACGCACTCGCAGGTCCAGCGCAGGTCGGCGACGGTTTCCAGGGCCTGGGCGAGCAGGCCCTGGCCCTTGCGCGGGGTCACGGTGGCCACGCAGACCAGCCGGGACATCCCGTCGGTGCCGACGGCGGGCGGCGCGGGGTCGACGCCCGGCGGCACGGCGTGCACGCGGTGCGGGGCGAGCCCGTGGTGCTCGACGAGCCGGCGCGCGGCCCACTCGCTGGTCGCGACGACCGAGCTCGCGGCCCGCAGCGTCTCGCGCTCGAGCGCGTCGAGCTCGGCGGCGAGCGCGGGCGGCAGGCCGGTCTCGTCGGCCAGCGGCAGGTGCACCAGCACCGACAGCGAGAGCCGGCGCGCCTGCGGGACGATCACCTCGGGCACCCCGCAGGCGACCAGGCCGTCGAGCAGGACCGCGGACCCGGTGGGCAGCGCGGACAGCAGGTGGCCGAGGACCGCGCGGGCCTCGGTGTCCGGGCGCGGCCAACTGCCCGAGACGGCGATCTCGTGAACGTCGAAGCCGGCCTCGGCGAGCCGGTCGCACATCCGCCGGTCGTAGGTGTTGCCGCCGGACGGGACGGACACGTCGTCGACGTCCCCCGGGAGCACTACGTACAGGGAGTTCACAGCGCACGCTCGTAACTCGCCCAGGCGACGTGCGATTCCTTCAGCGAGACGGCGATGCCTTCGAGGCCGCGCGCGCCTTCGCCGAGGCGACCGGCGTGGACGGCGTCGGCGAGGCGGTCGGCGATGACCTTCGCGAGGTACTCGGTGGAGGTGTTGATGCCCTTGAACACCGGCTCGTCGTCGAGGTTGCGGTAGTTCAGGTCGCTCAGCACCGCCCCGAGCTCTTCCGTGGCCTTGCCGATGTCGACGACGATGTTGTCCTCGTCGAGCTCGGCGCGGCGGAACGTCGCATCCACCACGAAGGTCGCGCCGTGCAGGCGTTGCGCGGGACCGAAGACTTCCCCGCGGAAGCTGTGGGCGACCATCACGTGGTCACGGACGGTGATGCTGAACACCAAGACCTCCGATGCGTTCGGGTGGACGTGGTCACTGCGGCTGATAGACAACACGGAGGCAGAGGGCGGAAAGTTCATTCGCGGCCAACCGGGGTAACACGGTTGGAAGATCTTCAAACATGCACTCGCCGCTGACCAGCGCTTCGAACGCCGGATCGGTCAGCAGTTCGAGGGCCAGGCCGAGCCGCTGGGCGTAGTCGCGGTCGGGCCGCGCGACCGTCCCGACCTGGCTGCTGCGGATCGTCAGCCGTCGCGAGTGGAAGTTCTCGCCGAGCGGCACGCTGACCCGGCGGTCGCCGTACCAGGACATTTCGACGACCGTGCCTTCCGGCGCGAGCAGTTCCAGTGCTTTCGCGAGGCCTTGTTCGGACGCGCTCGCGTGCACGACGAGGTCGCAGTCACCGTGTGCGTTCTCAGGCGTCGAGAACTCGACGCCGAGCGCTTCCGCGATTTCCGCGCGCGCCGGGTCGACGTCGATCAGCTGCACGCGGGTGGCCGGGAAGCCCTGTAGCAGTTTCGCGACACTGCAGCCGACCATCCCGGCGCCGATGACGGCGATCCGGTCGCCGAGCTTCGGCTTCGCATCCCAGACGGCGTTCACCGCGGTCTCGACCGTGCCGGCGAGGATCGCGCGGCCGGGCGGGACGGCGTCCGGCACGAGCGTCACGGCGCTCGCGGGGACGACGTACGCGGTCTGGTGCGGGTAGAGGCAGAAGACCGTCTTGCCCTTGAGCTCGGCCGGGCCCTGCTCGACGACACCGACGTTGAGGTAGCCGTACTTGACCGGGCCGGGGAACTCGCCCTCCTGGAACGGCGCGCGCATGACGTCGTGCTGGCTCGCCGGGACGCCGCCGCGGAAGACGAGCGTTTCGGTGCCGCGGGAGACGCCGGAACACAGCGTCCGGACGAGAACTTCGCCCTCTCCCGGGGTGGGCAGGTCCACCGGCCGGAGCGCGCCTTCGCCGGGACTTTGAACCCAGAAAGCCTGTTCCACGTGTTCTCCTTCGCAGGCGACCGGAGGCTGGTGTCGCCGCCACCTTATGAGCAGCCGTGCCGATTCGCGGAGTGAAAGATGATCAAGAACGGACTTCTCCTACGCTCTTCGGTCCCGGCGTGGGCGCTCGCCGCGGGGGCCGGTTTCCTCTCCCCGCTCGCCTGGGCGACCGGGGCCGCGTACGGCCTCGCGCTGGTCTTGCTGACGGCCTGGGGGCTGCGGCAGAGCGGCCGCGGGAAGTTCGGCCCGGCGGACTGGATCACGTTCGCCCGCGCGGTGCTGGTCGGCTGCGCGGCCGAGCTGATCGCCGACGGCGGCCACCACCTCTGGTGGCTGGTCGGCCTGGTCGCGGTGGCCCTGGCGATGGACGGCTTCGACGGCCAGGTCGCCCGCCGCACGGGCACGGCGTCCGAGTTCGGCGCGCGGTTCGACATGGAGGTCGACGCGTTCCTGATCCTGCTCCTGTGCGTCCAGGTGTCCCGTTCGCTGGGGCTGTGGGTGCTGGCGATCGGCCTAATGCGGTACGCGTTCGTCGCGGCTTCCTGGGCGCTGCCGTGGCTGACCGCGCCGCTGTACCCGAGCATGGCCCGGAAGACGGTCGCCGCGGTGCAGGGAGTCGTGCTGCTGGTGGCGGTGTCCGGTCTGCTTCCCGGGTTCCTCGCGTTCGCGGTGGTCGTGGCGGCGTTGGTGTCGCTGGTGTGGTCGTTCGGCCGGGACACGGTCTGGCTGGCCCGCCACCGCGTCGCCGAGCAGCGGCCGGTCGCGATCGTCCAGCTCCCGCGGCGCCTCCACGGCCCGGCCTGGCGCGGCCACAACCAGGCGGCTTAGCCCGACTCGCGCGCGGCCCGGGCCCGGCGTTTGCCCTCGTGCATCGCCACCACCCGGGCGATCGGGATCGTGTGCCCCTCCGCCACCAGGTCCTCCGGCAGCACGAACGGCTCCGGCATCTCCGCCGTCCACGCGTCCACACCGTCGCCGAGCTGCGCCGCGGCCGTGCGGACCGTGAAGTCCGCGGGCTTGACGCCGTCGAGATCGGCCCACGGAACCGGGAACGACACCGGCGCACCCGGGCGGTGGCGGGGGCTGTAGACCGACACGACGGTCGCGCCGCCCGCGCGCGTCGAATCCAGGAACACCTTGCCCTCGCGGCGATCTTTGACGAACTCCGTCGTCCCGAGCGCCGGGTCGATGCGCTCGGCGCGGGCCGCGACCGCCCGCGTCGCCGCGGCGATGTCCTCCGTGGATTGGCCGGGCGCCAGCGGCACGAACACGTGGACGCCCTTGGAACCGCTGGTCTTCACGGCCCCGTCGAGGCCGTCGTTGCGCAGGGCTTCGCGCACCAGCTTCGCGGCGCCGATGGCGAGGGAGAACGGGCCGTCCTCGGGCGGGTCGAGGTCGAGGATGAGGTGCGTCGGGCCGTTGCCGGGCTCGCCGCGGTAGAGCGACGTGTGGAACTCGATCGCCCGCTGGTTGCCGAACCAGATGAGCGTGCGGAGGTCGTTGCACAGTGCGTAGTGGACGTCCCGCTTGGACGTCTCGGCCCAGACGCTGACCCGCTCGACCCAGTCCGGCGTGTACTTCGGCAGGTTCTTCTGCATGAACGGGCCCTGCCCGCGCAGCACCCGCAGGACGGTCAGCAGCCGGTCGCGCAGCTCGGGCAGCATCCGGTCGGACACGGCTTCGAGGTAGTCCACCCACTCCCGCTTGGTCACGCCCGCGCCGGGGAAGACCTCCTGGTCGAGACTGCTCAGCTTCACACCGTGACGAACCTCGTCGCTCATCGGCCCACCTTCGCGCCCCTTCGCGAAGCGGTCAACTCTCAGAAGGGCAGCTGGCTCCGGAGCCGGTCGAGCCAGCGGTCGACCGAGTCGTCGATCCGATCCGGGTCGTTGACCTGCCGGGCGGCGTCGGCGCGCTGGCGGACGTGCTCGCCGACGGTCGACGCGTACTGCGGCAGCGCGTAGACGTCCTGCCAGTACCCGGCCCGCATCTCGACCGCGGCCACCTTCTCGTAGCCCGCGGTCGCCTTCGCGAAGTCGAAGCCGTAGCGCGTGCCGACCGGCTCGGGGCCGTTCGCGGTCACGACGATCACCGTCGGCCGCGCCTGCATGACGACCTGCGTCGGGTCGGCGCCGCGGGCGATCGCCGCGTCGTTGAGGCCGATGTAGTCGATCGACGTCCAGCCGCTGTAGTACGGCATCGCGCCGGCGTCGGTGACGGCGAGGCTGCGGGCCGGCGCCGGGACGTCCGCCTCGGCCAGGCCCTGCCCGATCGCGACGTGCGCGCGCTGCAGGTCGGGCCCGTAGTTCGCGATGACGCCGAGGTCGGGCGCGGTCGCGCCGGCGACGGCCGACCAGCCGACGGCCACCAGCCCGAGCACCGCGCCCACCACGCGCTGGGTCAGCGTCCCGACGGCGATCCCGGCGCCGAGGCAGAGGACGGGGATCGCGTGGTCGGCGAAGCGGTCGAGGTAGTCCATGGTCGGGCCGGACACCGCGTACGTCAGGTACGTGACCGCGACGGTGACGACCAGGAGCCCGCCGGCCGCCCTCGTCGTCTTCCGGACGAGGAGCGAGAGGGTCAGCAGCAGGAGTGGGAGGAGCAGCAGCGTCGTGTGCTTGGTCCACACCCAGCCGGAGTCGAGGTTGCCGAACTTGACGTAGAAGGTGTTGGGCAGCAGCTGGCCGTAGAAGCGCCAGCGCCAGACGAAGTACGCGGCGCCGACGACCACGGCCGCGCCGGTCCACACCCAGCGCCGGGTCCCGCGTTCGCGCCAGAACCACACGACGAAGACCGGCAACGCGGCCAGCACGCCCTCCGGCCGGAGCATGCCGAGCAGGAGCAGCAGCACCGGCGGTTCCCACGTCCGCACCCGCTCGTTCGCGAGCACGCGCAGCCCGAGCACGACCACGCGCAGCAGCACCGCGGCGAACGCGGCCGTCTCGAGCCCGGCGGTGATGTGGAAGTACGTCGGCAGGAACACGACGTACGCGCCGGCGCCGACCAGCACGCCGGTGAGCCCGGCGCGGCGGTGGCCTTCGCGGATGAGCAGGTACAGCGTGCCGAGGCCGAGCAGCAGCGACGTCACCTTGGTGAACAGCGGCAGCGCCAGTCCGAGCCACGCGCCGAGCCCCGACCAGACGACCCAGGCGAAGTTGGTGAAGCCCTCGACGCGCGGGCCGTCGACGTTCCAGACCGGGCCGTGGCCGGCCGCGAGGTTCGCCGAATAGCGGAAGCTGATGAAGGCGTCGTCGATGGTGAGGAACCACGCGGCCCAGGCGCCGGCGAGGAAGACGGCCACGAGGACCACGGACACCACGATCAGCGGCACGCGGCGGGCGGTCGTGGTTCCTTCGGACGCGACGTCGGTTTCGAGCACCGTCATGGGATCCCCTCGGGTGGCGGTGCCGAGACTCTAACGGGGCGCGTCAGACCAGCGGCCGCCCGGTGCGCAGCCGCCGGCGCAGGTCCCAGAGGCAGAGGTTGTAGGGGAACCGCCGCATTGGGCCGGGCAGCACCCGCGTCACCCGGCCGACGTTCGCGAGGAACCCCTCGAACCGGCGCTGGTCGGCGGCCGTCCAGGGCAGGCGCATCTCGTCGCGGAACTGCGGCGGCAGGAAGCCGGTGGTGACGAACCGGCTGAACCGCCGCCCGAGCGCGGCGGCAGGCGAGGGCAGGTACCGCAGGTCGACGAGGTCGGTGAGGTACCGCCGGACGGTGTCGTCGATGCCGGTGGCGGCAACCCCGGCGGCCCAGTACTCCTCGAAGGCGGCGCGATCGGCGGGCCACATCTCGGGGCGGACCTGCAGCGTGGTGCCGAGCCGCGCGGCGTCCCGGTAGAAGGTGGCCGGTTGCCCGCCGACGAAGGCGAGGTAGACGTCTTCGAAGCCCTTGTACAGGCAGGCGGCGACCCAGAGCTGGAGGTCGGTGTCGAAGGCGTTGTAGGCGACGGGGCTGTCATCGGTGGACCGCACCTGCGCGTGGGCGGCGTTGACCCCGCGACGGTAGGCGGCGCGTTCGGCATCGGTGCCCATCGAGGCGACGGCGAGGTAGGTGAGCGTGGTGCGCGTCCGCTTGAGCGGGTGCCGGAAGAGGTTCCCGCTGTCGACCTTGCTTTCGAGCACGCCGTACCCGACGGGCGCGCGGGCCAGCTGCATGATCACGTTGGCGGTGCCGGCCAGCAGCCCCGCCCCGACCACGGCGTCCTCGAGCGCGGTATCGGTCACGTCCTCCAGGGAACGACACTGTTGACGACGTGTCAAGAGCGGTAGCTGCTCTGGGCGAACGCGACCAACGCCCGAGCCGCCGGGCTGAGCGGCCCATCGGTCCGCCAAGCCAACGCCAGCACGCCCCGCAACCCGGGTTTGAGCTGCTGGCGACTCACTCGTGAACGGCCGCGGCCACGGTTGCAGGCCCCCACCGGCCTTGACCGGACCGACCAGCTCGCCAAGCCGGCGCCGGAGCCACCGAATCCCGCCCTCAGGAGCGGTAACTGGCCCGGGCGAACGCGATCAACGCCCGAGCCGCCGGGCTGAGCGGCCCATCGGTCCGCCAAGCCAACGCCAGCACGCCCCGCAGCCCAGGCCCGCTGAGCGTGACGACCCGCAGCTCCCCCTCGTGGAACCGCCCCAGCGACTCCGGCACCACCGCCACCCCCAACCCGCGCATCGCCAGCTGCACCAGCACGTTCGGATCAGCCGCCTCGAACGCGATCCGCGGCACCAACCCCTCCCGCACGAACGCCGCGTCCAACGCCGTGCGCAGACCCGTCCCCTTCGGCAACGCCATCAACGGCAGCCCCGCCAGGTCCGCGATCGCCACCTCGGCCCGGTCGGCCAGCACACCCGACGTCACCGCCACGAACGGCTCGTCGATCAGCACCTGCGTCGCGATTCCCGGCGGCGGGTCCGTCGCCAGCCCAACCACCGCCAGGTCGAGCCGGCCTTCGCGCAGGGCTGCCAGCATCGTGTCCGAGTTCGCCTCGGACAGCGTGATCTCCACCGCCGGGTAGCGCTCGTGGAAGCGGGCCAGCAGGTCCGGCAGGCGAACCGGCCCCGCCGACGTCACCGCGCCGATCGCGACCTGGCCGCGGACCAGCCCGGCCAGCTCGTCGACCGCCTCGCGCACCCCCTTCACCGCCGCCAGCGCCGCCCGCGCGTGCGGCAACGCGGCCGCGCCGACGTCCGTCAGCCGGACCGTGCGGCCCGACCGGTCCAGCAGCTCCTGCCCCAGCTCCCGCTCGAGCCGCCGCACCTGCGCGCTCACCCCGGGCTGGGCGACGTGCAGCCGTTCCGCCGCGCGCGTGAAGTTCCCTTCCTCCGCGACGGCCACGAAGTATGCGAGCTGGTGCAGTTCCATAAGCACTAATTCTAGTCGCCAGACAACCTAGATCTTGGACTTCTGATCAAGGCGGCTCGAAGCTGGAGACATGCAGACATTCCGCCCCGGCGACGACGGTTACGCCGAAGAGATCGCCGGTTTCCAGACGTCCATCCCGACGCGGCCCGCAGTGGTCGTCGCCGCCGAGAACGCGGACGACGTCAAGGACGCCGTGAACTACGCCGCCGAGCACGAACTGCACGTCGCCGTCCAAGCCACCGGGCACGGCCTCAACGCCGGCACCGAAGGCCTGCTCATCAGCACCCGCCGGATGACCGGCGTCGAGATCGACGCCGAAAAGCAGACCGCGCGCGTCGAAGCCGGGGTCCGCTGGGGTGCGGTGATCGAGGCCGCCGCGAAGCACGGGCTGGCCCCGCTGAGCGGCTCGTCGCCCGACGTCGGCGTCGTCGGCTACACGCTCAGCGGCGGCTTCGGGCTGATGGCCCGCCGCTACGGCCGCGCCGCCGACCACGTCCAGGCCATCGACGTCGTCACCCCCGACGGCGAACTCCGCACGGTCACCCCGGGGTCCGAGCTGTTCTGGGCGCTGCTCGGCGGCCGCGCCGGTTTCGGCGTCGTGACGGCGCTGGAGTTCGGCCTCGTCCCGGTGACCGAGCTGTACGGCGGCGGCCTCTACTTCGACGCCGCCGACCTGCCCGCGGTGCTGCGCGCGTGGCGGACGTGGGCGGTGACCGCGCCCGACGAGCTGACGACGTCGATCGCGGTGGTCGCCCTGCCCGGCCTGCCGTTCCTGCCCGAGCCGATCCGCGGCAAGCACGTCGCGAACGTCCGGATCGCCTACCTCGGCGAGGACGGCGACGAGCTCGTCAAGCCGCTGCGGGCCGCCGCGCCGGTCCTGCTCGACACGCTGAAGCGGTTGCCGTACACGGATTCCGGGTCGATCGCGAGCGACCCGCCGCACCCGCACCCGTACCACGGGACGAACGCGACCGTGGAGGTCCTGAACGATGCGATGCTGGCGGCGGTCGTCGAGCACGCGACCCCGGAGACCGTGCTGATCATCGACCGGCTGGGCGGCGAACTGGCCCGCCGGCGAACGGACGGCGTCGGCTGGGACTCGGCGGCGCAGTTCGTGGTGCGGGCGCTGTCGGTCGTCGAGGACGACGTCGACCCGATCCGCCGCGCGCACGCGAAGCTGTTCGACGCGCTGGCGCCGTGGTCCACCGGCCGGCTGCTGCCGTTCCTCTACGGCGCGCACTCGGCCGAGGAACTGGCGACGGCCTTCCCCGCCGGGGACCGCGCCCGGCTGAAGCAGCTGAAGGCGAAGTACGACCCGGCGGGGCGGTTCGGCTGAGCGTCAGCGCTCGAGGACGACGATCGGGATGAGCCGCGTGGTCTTCTTCTCGTAGTCGGCGAAGCCCTCGGCGTGCGCGACCATGCCGGCGTACAGGCGGTCGCGCTCGGCGCGGTCCTCGACCACGGTGGCCGTGGCCTCGAACGTCTCGGTGCCGACCTCGACGGTGACCTTCGGGTTGGCGACGAGGTTGTGGAACCACGCCGGGTTCTTCGGCGCGCCGCCCATGGACGCGGCGATGACGAGGCGGTCGCCGTCGCGGGTGTAGACCAGCGGCGACAGGCGCTCCTGGCCGCTCTTCGCGCCGATCGTCGTGAGCAGGAGCACGTTCTTGCCCTCGAAGTAGTTGCCGACCTTGCCTTCGTTGGCCCGGAACTCCTCGACGACCTGGGTGTTGAAGTCGTTCATGTCGGCTGGCGTAGTCATGGGATCCCCTGGTTGTGGCCGGTACGCTCGTTCGTGTCCCGAGGTAGGGTCGGGACACGCGAAGCGTTTGCTTTGCAAACAAAGCTACCGACGGGAGGCAGGCGGTGTCAACGGAGGCCGGACCGAGTGTCGAGGACGGCGTGCGCCGGCTCCTGCTGTTGATGCCGCGTCTGGTGGGCCGCGCGAAGCGGACGCCGGTCCCGGAGGAGCTGAACGGCTGCGCGCTCGCGCCGCGGCACCTCTCGCTGCTGTCGTACCTGCTGTTCGACGGCCCGATGACGGTCACCGAGCTGGCCGGCCGCCTCGAGGTCGCGCCGACGACGGCGAGCCTGATGGTCGGCGACCTGAGCCGTCAGGGCGTGCTGAACCGCGACGAGGACCCGGCCGACCGCCGCCGCACGATCGTCAGCATCACGCCGGACAAGCGCCCGGCGGTCGACGAGTGGCTGGCGCGCGGCGCCAGGGCGTGGAGCGACGCGCTGGCGCCGTTGACGCCGGCCGAGCGCCAGGTCGTGATCTCCACCCTGGAGGCCTACGAACGCGGGACGTGCGAAGGCCCGGCCTGCTGAAACGACGTGAATGACTCATTCATGTCGTCTGGCGACATGAATGAGTCATTCACGTCATCGGGGGTCAGTCCTCCGCGCGCTTCTCGCGGGCCAGCTTGCGCTGCGCCTCCGCGCGTTCGCGGCACTTGCGGAGGAACTCCTCGTCGTCATCCGGGTTCCCGGCCGCGAACCGGCCCGGGCGGTCGTACTCCGGGTACGCCGGCACGTTCCGCTCGTAGGGCCCGCGCGCCCGCATCGTCTGCTGCGGACGGCCCGCCACCAGCCAGACGATCGACCCGACCAGCGGCACGACGAGCACGACCAGCAGCCACAAACCCTTCGGCAGGTTGCGGCAGGACGACTCGTCCGTCGTGATCACGTCGACGAGGCAGAAGATCCACAGCCCGAGCGTGACGATGCCGAGCAGACCGTTCATGTACAGCAATTCCCGCGCCTTCCCCCAAGAAGATGAAGGCGTAATTAGTAGCAGAACCCCGCCGCGGGTCAGCCGCGGGTCGCCGCGAGCACGCCGGTCGCGAGCGCGATCGCGTGCGCCGGCCCCGGGCACTCGCGCGGGCCCGCGCCGAACGGCGTCCCGGCCAGCGGCACCAGGACGTCCTCACCGTCGACCCGGCGCCGGGTGTGCGCCACCGGCGGGTCCACGCGCAGCACTTCCGCCACGGCTTCCTCGGGCGGCTTTCCCGCCCGCACCAACGGAAGCGCGTTGCCGATCAGCCCGGCGGTGGCTTCGCAAGCCTGGATGAGCAGGCTGATCCGCGCGGCGGCGAGTTCGCCGGTCCCACCGCAGGCCGCGACCAGCCGGCCCAGCGCGGCTTCGGCTTCCGCGGACGACGGCACGTGCGGGTGGTAGACGGCCGCGACCGCCACGACGTCCGAAGGCACCACCGCAAGGCCCAGTTCCCCCGCGAGCACCCCGACGACGATCAGCCGCGAGTCGCCGGCGGCTTCGGACGCCTTGCGCCGCAACACTTCCGGGTCCACTTCGGCCAGCGCCGACACGGCGAGGGCGCGGCGGCGGGCGTGATCGGGACCGTTGCTGAACCGGGAAACCGAAGCCCGCAGCCAGGCGACGCTCCCCGGCGGAACGTCGGCGGGAACAGGCGGAACCGGGGCGGAAAGCGAAGTCATGCGGCGAAGGTAGCCACGGAAAACGTCGGCGTGGACCGAAGCTTCTACAGGAGGGAAGCCGGGAACCACGTCGCCTGCGGACCACCGCACCGCGTCACCCGCGGCACGGCGTGCTCGAACCACCAGGCCTCGGTGACGCGGCCGTCCGGCAGCCGGTACGTCGGCGGCCCGGCGACGCGCGCGAGCCCCGCCGCCTGCAGCGAACGCGCGCTCGCGATGTTGCCGACCTCGGCGCCGGCACGGACGCGCGGCAGCCCGAGGTGCTCGTGCGCCAGCGTCAGACCGGCCGCGAAGAGGATCCGGCCGTTGCCGCGCCCGCGGTAGTCCGGCGCGAGGTAGCCGCCGGTTTCCGGGCCGCCGTCCTCGCCGGTGTGCACGCTCACCAGGCCGACGCACCGGTTGGCCTCGACGTCGATCATCACCAGGTCGACCGACTGCGGATCGGGCGACACCCAGTCCGGGCCGGTCCCAGGCACCACGCGCAGCGCGTCGGCCCGCGCGCCCCTCGCCACGATGGAGTCGGCCTGCCAGCCGAGCCACCGCTGGGCGGCGGGGTCGCTGCCGCACGCGACGGCGGCCGCGTACTCCCACGCGGTCGGCGTCCGGAACAGGAACCGCCCCTCGCGCAGGACGTGGCCCTGCCGGTCGCAGGTCCGCTTGGTCATCAGGCGGCCGCGGCGGGTGAGCCGGTCGAAGATCCCCTTGGTGGCTGGCAGCATCGCGGCGAAATCGTAGCGGAGCGATCCCGGCGGGAGTTGCTATCGTGGCGCGATGACGGCCGTACCCGAGGCAACCGAGCTGGACGGCTCCGGCCGTGCGGCCCAGCCTCGCCAGCTCATCGTGACGGTGTACGGCCTCTATTCGCGCACCGAGGGCGGCTGGCTCTCGGTCGCTTCGCTGATCGACCTGCTGGCCGCCGTCGGCGTCGACGAGCCCGCCGTGCGCTCGTCGATCTCCCGGCTGAAGCGGCGCGGGATCCTCGAAGCGGTGCGCCGCGGCGCGACGGCGGGATACGAGCTGTCCGACGACGCCCGCGAGATCCTGCGCGAGGGCGACGAGCGGATCTTCCGCCGCGGGCGCGCGACCCCGGCCGACGGCTGGCTGCTCGCGGTGTTCTCGGTGCCGGAGACCGAGCGCCACAAGCGTCACCTGCTGCGCACCCAGCTCGCCCGGATGGGTTTCGGCACGGCCGCGTCCGGTGTCTGGATCGCGCCGGCCCACCTGCACGCGGCGACCGAGGAGGCGCTGACCCGGCTCGGCCTGGCCGGGTACGCCGACCTGTTCCGCGCCGACCACCTGGCCTTCGGCGACGTCCGGGCGAAGGTCCGCGACTGGTGGGACCTCGACCGGCTCGACGACCTCTACACGACGTTCCTCGACGAGCACGGCCCCGCGTTGCGCCGCGGGTCCGTGACCGAAGAGCAGGCCTTCGCCGACTACGTCCGGGTGCTGACCGGCTGGCGGCGGATGCCCTACCTCGACCCCGGCCTGCCCGCGGAGTTCCTGCCCCGCGACTGGTCCGGCATCCGCGCGGCCGACCTGTTCTTCGAGCTGCACGCGCAGCTGGAGAACCCGGCCCGCGCGTTCGTCGCGAAGTCGATCAACTTCGGCTGACGACCGCGAAGCCCTGCACCTCGACCAAGGCTTCTTCGTCCCACAGCCGGGAGACGCCGATGCCGGCCATCGCCGGGTACTCGGTGCCCGCGAGCCGCTTCCAGACCGCGCCGATCTCGCGCGCGTGGGCGCGGTAGTCCGCCATGTCGACGATGTAGATCGTCACGCTGCACAGGTCTTCCGGAGTTCCGCCGGCCGCGCGCAACGACGTCAGCAGGTTGCCGAGCGCGCGTTCGAACTGCTGGACGACGCCGTCGCCGACGATCTTGTTCGACGCGTCCAGCGCGGTTTGCCCGGCGAGGAAGACGACCCGGCCCTCGGCCACCACCGCGTGCGAGAACCCGGACGGCTTGCCCAGCTCCGGCGGGTTGATGCGTTCCATGCGGCACACCGTACGCCATCTTTCGCGTTATTGACGGTCGTACCGCTGACGACATATCCTCGACGACGTGCGTATCGCGGTCATCGGTGGCGGCCCGGCGGGTCTGTACTTCGCCGCGCTCGCGAAGCAGCTGGGTCCCGGCCACGAAATCACCGTCTGGGAACGCAACGCGCCGGACGACACGTTCGGCTTCGGCGTCGTGTTCTCCGACGAGACGCTCGGCGGCATCGAGCACGCCGACGCGGCCGTGCACGAGGCCATGAAGGCCGAGTTCGCGCGCTGGGACGACATCGACGTCCACTACCGCGGCACGGTCACCACCTCGGGCGGCCACGGTTTCGCCGCGATGAGCCGCAAGCGCCTGCTCGGCATCCTGCAGAGCCGCTGCGCCGAACTCGGCGTCGGCCTGCACTTCCAGGAGGAGGCGCCGGCCGACCTCTCGGGCTACGACCTGGTGATCGCCGCCGACGGCGTCAACTCGGCGATCCGGGCCCGGCACGCCGAGACGTTCCGGCCGAGCGTCGAGACCCGCCGCTGCCGCTACATCTGGCTGGGCACGGACCTCGTGTTCGACGCCTTCAAGTTCTACGTCCTCGAAACGCCGGCCGGGATCATGCAGATCCACGGCTACCCGTACGGCCGCGAGGGCAGCACGTTCATCCTCGAGGTGCAGGAGGACGTCTGGCAGCGGACGTTCGGGCCGATCGCGGCGACGTCGCTCCCGCCCGGCGAAAGCGACGAGAAGTCCATCGCGCTGATCCGCGAGCTGTGCGCCGACGTCCTGAGTGGACACCGGATCATGGCGAACAACTCGAAGTGGGTTTCGTTCGGCACCGTGCGCTGCGAGACGTGGGTGCACGACAACATCGTCCTGCTCGGCGACGCGGCGCACACCGCGCACTTCTCGATCGGCTCGGGCACCAAGCTGGCGATGGAGGACGCGCTCGCGCTGGCCGCGTGCCTGCACGAAAACGACGGCGTCGCGGCGGCGTTGAAGGCCTACGAGCTGGAGCGGCGGCCGGTCGTCACGTCGACGCAGCGTGCCGCGCAAGCCAGCCTGGAGTGGTTCGAGAACATCGCGCAGTACGCCCACCAGGAGCCGCCGCAGTTCGCGTTCAACATCCTCACCCGCAGCCGCCGCGTCACCTACGACAACCTCCGCCTGCGCGACCCGGAGTTCGCGGCCGAGCTGGACCACTGGTTCGCGCGGTCGCTGGGGACGACGTCGCGGCCGCCGATGTTCCAGCCGTTCTCCTTGGGTGGTCTCGAGCTGCCCAACCGGATCGTCGTGTCCCCGATGGACATGTACTCCGCTGTGGACGGTGTTCCGGGTGACTTCCACCTGGTGCACCTGGGCGGCAAGGCGCTCGGCGGGGCCGGGCTGGTGATGACGGAGATGGTGTGCGTCTCCCCCGAAGGCCGGATCACGCCTGGCTGCGGGGGTTTGTACACGGCCGAGCAGGAAGCGGCGTGGAAGCGCGTCGTCGACTTCGTGCACGCGCAGTCGTCTTCTCGAATCGGTGTCCAATTGGGACACTCGGGCCGCAAGGGCTCGACGAAGCTGATGTGGGACGGCATCGACGAGCCGTTGCCGTCGGACAACTGGGAGGTCTGCGGACCTTCGGCTTTGCCGTACTCGTCGCGGAACCAGGTGCCGCGTGAACTGTCCACATCGGAACTCGCGGAGATCCGTTCGCAGTTCGTCTCGTGCGCGAAAGCTGCCGCCCGCGCCGGGTTCGACGTCCTCGAACTGCACTGCGCGCACGGGTACCTGCTGTCGTCCTTCCTCTCACCGTTGACCAACCAGCGGACCGATTCCTACGGTGGCTCACTGGAGAACCGGCTGCGGTTCCCGCTCGAAGTGTTCGACGCCGTGCGCGCGGTCTGGCCCGCCGAGCGGCCGATGACGGTCCGGATCTCGGCGACCGACTGGTGCGAGGGCGGCGTCGACGCCGACGAGGCTGTCGAGATCGCGCGCGCGTTCGCTGCCCACGGGGCCGCGGGCATCGACGTCTCGACCGGCCAGGTCGTCAGCGAGGAGAAGCCGCAGTACGGCCGCAGCTTTCAGACACCGTACGCCGACCGGATCCGCAACGAGATCGGGCAGGAGTACGGCATCGCGGTGATCGCCGTGGGTGCGATTTCGTCGTACGACGACGTCAACTCGCTGATCCTGGCCGGCCGCGCGGACCTCTGCGCATTGGGCCGCACGCACCTCTACGATCCACAGTGGACTCTGCACGCGGCGGCCGAGCAGGGGTACCCGATGCCGTGGCCGAAGCCGTTCGCCGCCGGCAGCCGCAAGCCACAGACGGGCCGCAGCGACGGGCCCGAACCGCGTCTCGACCTCGTCCGCTCCGGGCCGACGGGGACCGCCCATGCCCGCTGGCGTCCGGGAGCCTCGTCATGACCTTCACCCTCGATCCCGACCAGCAGGCGTTCGCCGCCGAGGTCCGCCGGCTGGGCGCGGAGCAGCTGCGTCCGCTCGCCGAGTCCGGTGTGGAGGGTGCGGTGAACCGGCCGCTCCTCAAGGAGATGGGCGCGCTCGGGCTGCTCGCTCGGCTCTTCCCCGGCGTCGCTTCGGGATCGCCTTCCCGTCAAGCGGCCGCGACGGACTTGTGCATCCTGCGGGAGAACCTGGCCACGGTGAACACGGAGGCCGAGACGGCGCTCGCGTTGCAGGGCTTGGGAAGTTACCCGATCTTGCAGTCCGGACAGGACAGTCAGGTCACGAAGTGGCTGCCTGCGGTCGCGGCCGGCGACGCGGTGGCGGCGTTCGCGCTGACGGAGCCGGACGCGGGTTCGGACGCGGCGGCGCTGTCCCTGGCCGCGGAACCCGACGGCGACGGCTGGCGCTTGACGGGCTCGAAGATGTGGATCTCGAACGCCCCGGAGGCCGACTTCTACACGGTGTTCGCACGCACGACCCAGGGAGCGGGCTCGCGCGGGGTGAGCGCGTTCGTCGTCCCGGCCGACCGCCCGGGCCTGGGCGGCGAGCACCTGGACCTGGTGAGCCCGCACCCGATCGGCACAGTGACGTTCGACGGCGTCGAGGTCCGGCGCGAGGAGTTGCTCGGCGAGGAGAACCGCGGGTTCGCGGTGGCGATGCGAACGCTGGACCTGTTCCGCCCGAGCGTCGGAGCGTTCGCCGTCGGAATGGCCCAGGCAGCGCTGGACGCCAGCGTTTCGTATACGAGTCAACGTGAAGCATTCGGCGGCCCGTTGATCAAGCAGCAGGCGGTGGCGCACGCATTGGCGGAGATGGCAACGCGCACGGAGGCGGCGCGGCTGCTGGTCTACGCGGCGGCGGGAGCGTACGACGCGGGTGAGCAGAACCTGGGCGGCCGCGCGGCGATGGCGAAGCTGTTCGCGACGGAGGCCGCGCAGTTCGTCGTGGACTCGGCGGTCCAGCTGCACGGCGCCCGCGCCTTGCGACGCGGGCACCTGCTGGAGCATTTGTATCGCGAGGTCCGCGCGCCCCGGATTTACGAAGGGGCCTCGGAGATCCAGCGGACGATCATCGCCCGCTGGCTGGCTTCCGGTCGAACCACCACCGGCTGAGCACTCAGCCTCACCCTTGCCCGCCACCCGCGACCCCACGTCTAGCCCGGCCTCCCGCCCGGCAACACGGCCTCACCGCACCGGCCCGCTCCCTCACGGGCCGGCGGTCCAGCCACCACCGGCTGAGCACTCGACCCCCAGCCTCACCCTGCCCACCACCGGCAACCCCACGTCTCGCCCGGCCTCGCGCCCGACAGCACAGCCCTCACCGCACCCCGGCCCGATCCCTCACCGGCCGCCGGTCCAGCCACCACTGGCTGAGCAGCAGCAAGGTGAGCACGCTCATCGTGCCGGCCAGCGTCGACGCGGTCTGGAACAGCACCGCCTGGTCGGGGTAGTGCGGGGCGAGGGTCAGGAACGCGATCGGCGCGTAGACCCGGCTGAGCAGGGTGTTCATCGCCATCGCGAAGCTGCGGACCATCCACCGGCGGTGGTCGGCGTACCGGCCCTGCCGGACCGCGCGGAAGCCGGCGACGGTGAACCCGAGCCACAGCAGCGCCGCGACGACGTTCAGCACGCCGGCCGCCGGGCCGAACGGGCTCGCCAGGGCGATGGTCAGCGCCAGGAGCGCGGACGGGATCGCGCCGGCGAAGACGTAGACGCGGCCGACCCGGCGGTGGACGACCGGGTGCGTGCGCCGCAACCACGGCCAGACCTGCAGGATCACACCGACGATGGCGATGGTGCCGAACAGGATGTGCCCGACGAGGAACCCGTAGTGCGCGGCGAACCCCGGCGGCGCGGGCACGCGGGACTGGGCGGGGTCCAGCGTCAGGTAGGGCGGAACCGAGTAGGCGAGGAAGGCGGCGACCAGCAGCGCCAGTGGCGCCACCCACGGCCGCCGCCACCAAGCCTTGGCCGCCGGTCTCGCGTCCGGCAGGGTGGCCGTCATCGCGCACCGACGGGTTTCCGCGCGGGCCGGTGCTCCAGGATCAGCTGGCTGACGATCACCGCGAAGGCCAGCCCGCCCCACGACGAGATCGCCCCGACGCTCTGGCTGAACGCCAGCTCGCTGCCGCCGAACGTGGTCGGGATCTGCGGTTCCAGGATGATCATCGCGATCGGCGAGATCACGCGGTTGACGATGATCGAGAAGGTCAGCGTCACGCTGCGGATCATCCACTTGCGGTGGTCGCCGAAGCGCCGCTCGCGCACCGCCCGCCAGCCGGCGATGGTGCACCCGATCCACAGCACCGCGGCGAGCACGTCGCTGACGCGCGTGACCGGGCCGAACGGGCTCTGCGACCCGATCGTCAGGGCCATCAGCCCCGAGGGCAGCACGCCGGCGAAGACGTACGCGCGGCCGACGTTGCGGTGGATCACCGGGTGCGTCCGCCGCAGCCAGGGCCAGATCTGCAGGACGGCGCCACCCATGGCGATCGAGCCGAAGACGACGTGCCCGACGAGGAACCAGTAGTGCGCCGGGAAGCCATCGGGCTGCGGCACCCGCGACTGCGCGGGGTCGAGCGCCAGGTACGGGGGCAGCGAGAAGGACAGGAAAGCCAGCACGAGCAGGGCCAACGGGCCGATCCAGGGCCGTCGCCACCAGGCCTTTCGCGCCGTCTGAGGTACGGGCCGGGCCGCAGTTCGGACTGCCATGATTCCCCTCCGTCGTCGGGATCCGTCCCATCCGACGTTAGGGGTTGACGAGCGGCGCGAACCATGGTGCGAACCACCGACCCGGGGTGGGGTGTACCCCACCCCCGATCGAGTGACCCCGCTCAGCTGCCGCGGACTCGCCGCACCGTGTCGCGGTAGAAGTAGCCGCTCTGCTTGATCGTGCGCTCCTGCGTCTCGTAGTCCACCCGGATCAACCCGAACCGCTTCGCGTACCCGTACGCCCACTCGAAGTTGTCCAAAAGGGACCAAGCGAAGTACCCACGCACATCAGCACCCGCCTCACGCGCCGCCGCGACAGCAGCGATGTGCGACGCCAAGTACGCCGTCCGCTGCTCGTCGCGGACGAACCCCGACGAGTCCGGGTCGTCGTCGAACGCCGAGCCGTTCTCCGTGATGTACATCGGCAAGCCCGGGTAATCACGACCCAAGCGCGTCAACAACTCCGTGAACTTGCCCGGCAGGATCTCCCAGCCCATCGCCGTCGTCGGCTCGCCGAACGGGACCAGCCGCGATGCCGGGACGCCTTCGTCGTCCACCGACGAGCCGTTCTCGTCCACCCCCGAGAACTGCTGGCCGAAGTAGTAGTTCACGCCCAGGAAGTCCAGCGGCGTCGAGATCACCGAAAGGTCGCCGTCCTGGATCGGGAGACGCACCCCGCGTGACGCCAGGTCGTCCACCACGTCCTCCGGGTACTCCCCGCGCACCAGCGGGTCCAGGTAGATCCGGACGCCGAGGCCATCCGCCTGCCTCGCCGCGCGGACGTCCTCCGGAGAGTCCGTCGCCGGGTCCGCCGTGCACATGTTCAGCGTGATGCCGAACTCCGTGTCGGCCGGCGCTGCCTCGCGCATCCGCTGCGTCGCGAGCCCGTGGCCCAGCAGCAGGTGGTGCACCGCGTGCAGTCCCGCCGCGTAGTCACGCCGCCCCGGCGCCATCACGCCGTGCACGTACCCGTGCATCGCCGAGCACCACGGCTCGTTCAACGTCGTCCAATGCCGGACGCGGTCGGAAAGCCGGTCAAACACCAGCATCGCGTAGTCCGCGAACCGGTACGCCGTGTCGCGCGCCGGCCAGCCGCCCGCGTCCTCCAGCTCCTGCGGGAGGTCCCAGTGGTACAGCGTCAGCCACGGCGTGATCCCGCGGCTCAGCGTTTCGTCGACCAGCCGGTCGTAGAACCCGATCCCGGCTTCGTTGACGCCGCCGCGGCCGCGCGGCTGAACCCGGGGCCACGCCACGGAAAACCGGTAGGTGTCCGCGCCCAGTTCGCGCACCAGCTCGATGTCCGACGGCATCCGGTGGTAGTGGTCGCAGGCGACGTCACCGTTGTCGTTGTTGTCGATCGCCCACGGGACCTGGCAGAAGGTGTCCCAAATGGACGGAGTGCGCCCGTCTTCCGCGACCGCGCCTTCGATCTGGTACGCGG
Source organism: Amycolatopsis sp. NPDC098790 (assembly GCF_044759945.1). NCBI lineage: Bacteria > Bacillati > Actinomycetota > Actinomycetes > Pseudonocardiales > Pseudonocardiaceae > Amycolatopsis > Amycolatopsis sp. NPDC098790. Next base: position 2,175,457 of record NZ_JBIWAI010000001.1, on the reverse strand, counting down.
CGGTGGCGACGCCCCAGCGGAAGTCCGGCGGCAGCGAGTCGATCAGCGCCTGCTGTTCGGCGGTCGCGGCGGTGGTCTCGGTCAAGGCGGGTCTCCTCCAGGTGGGACCGGATAGGACAGACGGCGTTCAGGGGGTGGCGACCGGGTGCAGGAAGCAAGCCACTTCCCGCGAAGCGTCGCCGCCGGGCAAGCCCAGCACGGGCACCTTCGAGTCGCACGGCTCGAAGGCCTTGGGGCACCGCGGGTGGAACGCGCAGCCGGCCGGCATCCCGCGCGTGTCCGGCGGCGACCCCGGGATCCCCGCCAGCTCGCGGCGCGGCCCGCGCAGCGCGGGGAACGAGTTCAGCAGGCCGAAGCTGTACGGGTGCAGCGCGTCCCGGTAGAGCGCCGACGCCGGCGCCTGCTCGACGATCCGGCCGCCGTACATGATCGCGATCCGGTCCGAGAACTCGACCAGCAGCGAAAGGTCGTGCGTGATGAACAGAACCGAGAAGCCGAGCCGTTCCCGCAGTTCCACGAGCTGGCCCAGGATCTGCCGCTGCATGACGACATCGAGCGCGGTCGTCGGCTCGTCCATGATGACGATCCGCGGTTCGAGCGCCAGCGCCATCGCGATCATCACGCGCTGGCGCATGCCGCCGGACAGCTGGTGCGGGTACGCCTCCAGCCGGTCGGCCGAAATCCCGACCAGCTTGAGCAGGTCACGGGCCCGCGCCACCCGGCTCTCGCGAGTCGACCGCGGCTCGTGCGCCTTGATGACGTCGACGAGCTGCGTGACGACCTTGTGCACCGGGTTGAGCGAGTTCATCGCGCCTTGGAACACAATGGACGTTTCGGCCCACCGGAAGCCGCGCAGCTGCTTGTCGGTCAACCGGAGGACGTCGTACGGTTCGCCGTCCGCGGGGTGGTAGATCACCTGACCGCCGCGGATCACGCCCGGCGGCGCAAGCAGCCGCGTCAGCCCGTAGGCCAAAGTGGACTTCCCGCTGCCGCTTTCCCCGGCCAGGCCGAGGACTTCGCCGCGGTGCAGCGTCAGGTGCACGTCCCGGACCGCGCGCACGGCCTCGTCGCCGACGCCGTAGTCGACGTCGAGGCCCTTGATCTCCAGTACCGGGTCCATCATGGCTTTTCCTCTCGCCCGAGCACGGGCGTGAAGCCCACCCGCATGCGGTGCGTCTTCCCGTCGGCGCCGCGCACGCGGGCCTTGCCGCTGCCGCGCAGCCGCGGGCTGACGAACTCGTCGATGCCGAAGTTGAGCAGGGACAACGCCGTGCCGAGGATCGCGATCGCCAGCCCGGCCGGCACGAACCACCACCACGCGCCCTGCGCGAGGGCCTGTTGGCTCTGCGCCCAGAACAGGATCGTGCCCCAGTTCCAGTTGGACAGTCCCGAGACGCCGACGAACGCGAGCGTGATCTCCGACATCACCGCGAAGATCACCGTGCCGACGAAGCTGGACGCGATCACCGCGGTCAGGTTCGGCAGGATCTCGAAGAAGATGATCCGCCACGTCGACTCGCCGGTCGCCCGCGCGGCTTCGACGTATTCCCTGCCTCGCAACGAAAGCGTCTGCGCTCTCAGGACTCGCGCGCCCCACGCCCACGACGTGAAGCCGATGATGACGGCCACCAGGTAGTCGCCGCCGGTGGGCACCGCGCTGCCGATGATGATGATCAGCGGCAGCGCCGGGATCACCAGGAACACGTTGGACAGTGCGGACAGCCCTTCACCGGGCGTCCCGCCGAGGTAGCCGGACGTCACGCCGACGAGCACGGCGAGGATCGTCGCCACGATCCCGGCGGTCAGCCCGACGAGCATGACGCTGCGCGTGCCGACCACGACCTGGCTGAAGATGTCCTGGCCGAGGTGGGTGGTGCCGAACCAGTGCCGTCCCGACGGCGCTTCCATCAGGTCGTTGCTGCGCGCCGACGGGTCGAACGGCGCGATCCAGTCGCCGATGACCGCGATCACCACGAAGAAGACGATGACGGCGAGCCCGGTGACCGTCTTGCCGCCGGTCAGGAAGCGGAACCGCTTCCGGCGCACGACGGCGTCGACGGGGAGGGCTTGGGCGGCTTTGACGTCCGCCGCGGGTACAGCCACGTCAGCCCTCCTTCCGGGTGCGCGGGTCGAGCGCGAGGTAGGCGACGTCGGCGAACAGGTTGGCCACCAGCACCGACAGCGTGATGATCAGGAAGATGCCCTGCATCAGCGGGTAGTCCTGCGAGCCGACCGCCTGGAACAGCTGGTAGCCGACACCCGGGTAGGAGAAGACGATCTCCACGAGCAGCGTGCCGCCGACGATGAACCCCAGCGCCAGCGCGAAGCCGGACACGCTGGGCAGCAACGCGTTGCGTGCCGCGTACCCGACCATCACCCGGCGTTCGGGCAAGCCCTTGGCGTGCGCGACCGTGACGTAGTCCTCCGACGCGACGGTGACCATCATGTTGCGCATGCCCAGGATCCAGCTGCCCATCGAGCTGATCAGGATGGTCAGCGCGGGCAGCAGGCTGTGCTGGATCGCGCTGCCGATGAACGTGCCGTCCCAGCCGGGCACCGTGCCGGGGTCGTAGCCGCCGGACGACGGGAAGAAGCTGCCCGGGCCGGCCAGCAGCGTCAGCGCGATCAGGCCGAGCCAGAAGTACGGGATCGACGAGAGGAACGTCGTCACCGGCAGCAGCCCGTCGACCCACGAGCCGCGCTTCCAGCCGGCGACCACGCCGAGCCCGGTGCCGAGCGCGAAGCCGACGATCGTGGTGATGCCGACCAGGATGATCGTCCACGGCAGACTGTCGCTCAGCAGGTCGGACACCGGCGACGGGAAGAACGTGAACGACACGCCGAGGTCGCCGCGGAAGAGCTGGCCCCAGTAGTCGAAGTACTGGGAGATCAGGCTTTCGTTCTTGTCGAGTCCGAAGAGGACGTACAGCGACTGGACCGCGTCCTGGCTGATCATGCCCTGGTTCTTGGCGATCAGCGACTGCACCGGGTCGCCCGGGATCATCCGCGGGATGAAGAAGTTGATGGTGACGGCGGCCCAGGCCGTGAAGACGTAGAAGGCCAGCCGTTGCAGCAGGTACCTCATCGGGCGGCCCCGTCGTACAGCCAGCACGCGGCCCAGTGACCGGGCGCGTCGTCGACCTCGAACCGCGGCGGCAGGTCGGTCTTGCACCGCTCCATCGCCACCGGGCAGCGCGGGTGGAACCGGCAGCCGGACGGCGGGTCGATCAGGCTCGGCGGCTCGCCCGCCCCGCGCTCGGCCGGCACCTCGCCGGGGTCGAGCTCGGCCGCGCCGCCGACCAGCCGGTCGGGATCGGGAGCGGAGTCGATGAGCAGCCGCGTGTACGGGTGGGCCGGGCGCTGCGTGATGGTCTCGCTGTCGCCGCCCTCGACCATCCGGCCGGCGTACATCACCATCGTCTCGTCGGCGAAGTAGCGCGCCGACGCGATGTCGTGCGTGATGTACAGGATCGCCAGGTGCAGCCGTTCCTTGAGGTCCCGCAACAGGTTCAGCACGCCGAGCCGGATGGAGACGTCCAACATGGACACCGGCTCGTCGGCCAGCAGCGCCTCCGGGTCGGCACCGAGCGCCCGCGCGATCGCGACGCGCTGGCGCTGCCCACCGGACAGCTCGTGCGGGAACTTGTCGATGTACCGCTCCGGCGGCGTCAGCTGGACGCGGGAAAGCAGGTCGTGCAACGACTTTTCGAGGTCGTCGCCCGCGCGGCCGTGGATTTTCAGCGCCCGCGTCAGGTGGTAGCGCACGGTGTGCACCGGGTTCAGCGACGCGAACGGGTCCTGGAAGATCATCTGGACCCGCCGGGCGTAGGCGCGGAACGTCCGGCCGTGCTTGATGTTCACCGTCTCACCGTGCAGCCGGATGTCGCCACCGGTGCGCGGGTAGAGGCCCGCGAGCAGGCGGGCGACCGTCGACTTGCCCGAGCCGGACTCGCCGACGAGCGCGGTGACGCGGCCCCGCCGGAGCGTCAAGGTGACGTCGTCGACGGCCTGGACCGCGCGGCGCGGGCCGGTCAGCGCGGCCCGGCCCTTGCGGCGGACCGGGAAGTGTTTCGTGAGTCCCGCCGCCTCGAGAACGACGGGGAGGTCCCCCTCCGACCCGACGGCGATGGGGTCGGAGGGGGCGGGGGCGGCCGCGTCGCCGCGGCCGTCCCCGTGTTCCGTCATCACTGAATCCGCCATCAGGCCGCGGGCTTCAGGTGCAGGACGATGTCGAGCGCGTTGCGCAGCGTGGGCTGCGCCGGGCCGTACGGGTTGGCCTCGTCCGGCCAGCCGACCCAGTTCTTCGTGCTGTACTCGCCACCGGAGTTGGCCGCCGAGGTCGGGACCATCGGCTGCTGGTCGATCATGATCTTCTGCAGCGTCGCCATGGCGGCGGTGCGGGCGGCGTCGTCCTCGGCGTTGGCGTAGGTCTCGAGCGCCTTGGTCGCCTCGTCGTTCTTGAAGCGGCCGTAGTTGCCGTTGATGCCGCCCTGGCCGGTCGGCTTGTAGCGGCTGCCGTCCATGACGTCGCGGTACATGTCGTACGGCGTCGCACCGTCGTTGGTCCAGTGCATCAGGCCTTCGAAGTCACCGGTGTCGACCGACTTGATCCACGCGTCCTGGTTCATCTTCTCGACCGTGGCGGTGATGCCGATCTGCGCCAGGTTGTCCTTGATGATCTCCAGGTCGGTGATGTAGTCCGACCAGCCGGACGGGACGGTCAGCTTTATCGTGACCGGCTTGCCGCTCGGGTCGGCCAGCTTGTCGCCGTTGAACTTGTAGCCCGCGCCGGTCAGCAGCGACTTCGCGCCCGGGACGTCGACCTGGACCGTCTTGCCCTTGTACTCCGGCGCGATGAACGAGTCGCCCGCCGGCGTCGGGATGCCGGTGATCTGGTCGTTCTTCGGGTAGAAGTAGCCGGCCTCGCCCTGGTTGAAGATGTCGTCGCGGTTGATCACCTTGCTGACCGCCTGACGCAGCTTCGCGTCGTTCCACGGGGCCTTCTCGGTGTTGAACCACAGGCCGTGCACGGCCAGCTGCGCCGGGAACCACAACTTGTAGTGCTGCGGGTCCTTGTTGGTGTAGACGGCCTTGTAGTTCGGGATGAAGACGAAGCTCCACTCCGACGCCCCGCTGACCAGCGCCGCGACCTGCGCGTTGTTGTCGGTGTAGGAGGTGTAGCGGATCTCCTTGACCTTCGGTGCTTCCTGCCAGTAGCCGGTGTCGCGCCGGGTGACGATCATCGTCTGCGGCGTGAACGACTTGAGCGTGTACGGCCCGGTGCCGATCGGGTTCTTCACGGTGTCGAGCGCCGGGTCCTTGACCGACTGCCACACGTGCTTCGGCACGACGAGCGTCTGCAGGATCTTGAGCTGGTTGACGAACTGCGAGGTCTCGAAGCCCAGCGTCACCTGGTTGCCGGCCGCGGCGATGTCCTTGTACGGCACGGCGTCGACGTTCAGCGCCTTGTTGTCGCGCAGCAGCTGGAACGTGTAGGCGACGTCGTCGCCGGTCATCGGCTGGCCGTCGGAGAACTTGACGCCGTCACGGACGGTCAGGACCAGCTTCTTGTAGTTGTCCGACCAGTCCCACTTGGTCGCCAGCCACGGCTTGCCCGGCTCCTGCGGCTTGACGCGGTTGTGCATGACGAGGGGCTCGTAGATCATCCACCGGTACCCCATGTTCGACAGGGCGGACGTCTCGAGGAACGGGTTGTTGTTCTCCGATTGCGGGCCGTCGGGCTTGCCCACGTTGAGCACCTGGTCCGGGTTGCTCTGCGCGGCGTTCGAACTGCCGCCCGAACACGCTGTCAGGCCTCCGAGGGCCATGACGGCCACCAGCGCTGCGACGATGGAGCGCTTGACTCGCATCGTTCCTCCTAGTCATCGACGACGTGCGTAAGTGTCGACTGGTAGCGAGCCCCGACCGCCGGCGACCGAACGACGCCCAGAAGTCAACCCGGGTGACTCGGGTCACGTCAATAACACGGCGGTAACGTTTTGTACCTAAGTTTAAGTACTAAAAGAACTGGCGGTCTGGACCTGTCGCCGTGATTACTCCTTGCGATGCAAGGGAATCAGCCGGTCCGGCCGCCGTTCGCGAGCAGTTCCGCGATCGGCAGCGTCGCCGCGCCGAGCGCGACGGCGTCCAGCCCGAGGCTGCCGAGGACGACCTCGGTGCGCCCGGCGAGGTAGCCGAGCGCGTGCCGGCCCACCGCGTCGCGCACGGCGGGCAGGATCGCCTGCCCCATGATCGCCCCCGCCGAGCCGGAGAGCACCACCCGGTCCGGGCTGAGCAGGTTGATCAGGTTCGCGATGCCGATCCCGAGGTACTCGCCGGTCTCCGCGAGGACGTCGGCCGCGGGGCCCTCGACGTCGGCCTCGGCCACGATCCGGGCCAGTTCGTTGTCGCTTTCGTCCCCGATGACCGGTTGCTTGCCGACGCGGTCGGCGTAGTGCCGGACGACGGCCTCGGTGCCGACGTAGGCCTCCAGGCAGCCGTGCGAGCCGCACCGGCAGGCCGCCCCGCCCGCCTTGACGACGGTGTGGCCCCACTCGCTGGTGGTGATGCCGGGGTGCGACGGCCCGGCGGTCGCGACGGCGGCCCCGACGCCCACGCCGAGCAGGGCGACGATGGCGCGTTCGGCGCCTCGCCCGGCCCCGCGCCAGGCCTCGACCTGCCCCAGGGTGCGGGCGCGGTTGTCGAGGTGGAGGGGCGCCTGGATGTGCGGGTGGATGAGGTCAGCGAAGGCGACACCGCGCCAGCCGAGGGTGGGCGCGTGCACGATCCCGCCGTCGCGGACGGCGCCGGGTACGCCGATGCCGACGCCGAACACCGCGTCCGGTTCGCCCCCTTCGAGCACTTCCGCGATGCCGGTTCGCACCAAACCGGCCACTTCGTCCGGGTCGAGCCGGGTGCCGACGAGCGGGTGGCGCACCGTCCCGAGCGTCCCGAGCGCGCAGTCGAACAGGCCGACCTCGACGTGCGTCTCGCCGACGTCGACGCCGACGACGTTCCCGAAGCCGGGCCTCACGGCGAGCAGCGTCCGCGGCCGCCCGCCGTCGGATTCGACCGAGCCGGCTTCCTCGACGACGCCGTCGGCGATGAGCTCGGAGACGACGTTGGTAACGGTGGCGGCCGACAGTCCCGATTCAGCTACTAGTTCCAGCCTGCTGACGGGACCGCGGAGGTAGAGGGAGGACAGGAGTGCCGCGCGGTTGTGCCGCCGGAGGTCTCGAGTTGTCTGGCGTACCACCTGGGTCACCTGGGGGATTCTGCCAGACGCTGCCCATGTCACTATGGGTTCGGGACTTAGTTCACCACTTAATACATAGCCACAACTTACGGTGATCAGGCATCCTGGTCGCAGCCGGTAAGAGTTTCAGATGGGTTGCCCATGGCGAGCAAGCGCACCACCGTCCGTGATCTGCGGCGGCACAACCGTTCCCTGCTGCTGTCGAAACTGTACTTCGACGGCCCGCTGTCGCGGCACGAACTGAGCCAGCTCACCGGATTGAGTGCGGCAACGGTCAGCAACGTGACGGCCGAACTGGGCGAGGAGCGCCTCATCACGGAGGCGGGCCAGGTGGAATCGGACGGCGGCCGGCCCCGGGTCCTGCTGCGCGTCGACCCGGCGTACGGCTACGTCGCAGGCGTGGACATCGGCGAGACGGGCGTCAAGGTGGAGCTGTTCGACCTGGCGATGACCCGCCTGGCGACGGTCGACCACCCCCTCCCGAAGGCCCCGGACCCGGCAACGGCGGTCGAGCAGGTGACGTCGGGACTGCGCGAGGTGTTCGCGGATTTCGAAGACGCGAGCGTGCTGGGGGTCGGAATCGGCGTACCGGGCACGGTCGAGCAGGGATCACGGGTGCTGGTCCACGCGCCAACGGTGGGCTGGGACGCGGTGCCGCTGGTATCGCTGCTGCAGGAGGCGGGGGTGTCGCTCCCGCTGTTCGTGGACAACGGGGCGAAGACGCAGGGCCAGGCGGAGATGTGGTTCGGCGCGGGCCGAGGGGCGCGCCACGCGGTGATAGCCCTGATCGGCTCGGGCGTCGGAGCAGCGGTGGTGACGGACGGAACGACGTACCGAGGGTCGACGAGCAGCGCGGGCGAGTGGGGCCACACAACGATCGCGTACGGAGGAAACCAGTGCCGCTGCGGCGCGCTGGGCTGCCTGGAGGCGTACATCGGCGCGGGCGGGGTGCTGGCGAGGTACCGGAAGGTGCGGGGGAAAGAGGTCCCGGGCGAGGACGAGCAGGCCCAGTTCGCGGCACTGCTGGAGGCGGCCCCCCGTTCGAAGACGGCGGCCCGGGTACTGGACGAAACGGCCGGCTACCTGGGCGCGGGGATCGCGAACTTGATCAACTTGTTCAACCCGGAGCGCATAGTGATCGGCGGCTGGGCAGGGTTGGCGCTGGGCGAGCAGTTGCTGCCTCGAATCCGTTCGGCGGCAGGAGAGCACGCGCTGAGGCACCCGTTCAGCCAGACATCGATCCAGCTGGGCTCCCTGGGCTTGGACGCGGTGGCAACAGGAGCGGCAACGCTCCCGGTGGCGGACCTGCTGGAGCAGGGAGCAACTTCGAAGATCGCAAAGCCAGGAGCACCAGACTCAGACGCGGCCTGAAGCGGACAGCGAGCCACGCCAGACCAAGGGGATCTCGGCAAGCAACCCACGCCAGAACGCCAGACGCAAGGGGACAAGGAAACAGGCACCGACGAGGACCCAGACTCCCCCGCACCCCGATCCGAAGCCAGAACACGGCCGGCAGCACCGGGTCAAGGCATCTTTCCCGCCTTGACGCGGTGTTGCCGGCCGTAGTCACAATGACAGCTTCGGGGTGCCGGAGGGGCAACCAACCGGGACGGGCTTCGAGGTGCCAGAAGTAGCCCCCCGGAGCATCGCCGCGCCGAGCATCGCCCACCCTCCCGGGGGATCCGCCCCGCTCCAGCGTATCGAGCCCCCCCCGACGAAACCACCGGAGAGCCACCCGGCCGACCCTGGTTGTCCACAACTCGCCATCCCTGTGGACGGCCACCCCAACCACCCATGCCCCACTCACCGGGACCCACCGCAAGCAACCCTCTCCGCCACCTCCTCACCCTTAATTCGGGTTGAAAAAAAATGACCGTCCGACGGTTGCCCGGCTTGTCTGGACCATGCATACTTTGTTGCCAGACACAACAAAGACCCGTCGCCGCTCGCCAAGTCCCACCCCGCCCACGGACCGCGAGCGCCGGCGAAACGGTCGCGCCTGCCGCCGCCCCGGCATGCGAGGCCACCTCCCCCTCCCCGCGTTCCGTGCTGCGCGCGGAACGCCGTTCCCCCCACGGTGAGAGAGGCGACAACGATGTCCACCTCGTTCCAAAAAGCCCGAAAAGCCGGCAAAGCCAGAAAGAGAACAGCCGCGCTCTTCGCCGCGGCCTCCTTGCTCCTCCTCGGCCAGCAGGTCCTGACCCCAGTGGCGGCCGAAGCCGCCGCCACCTTCACCGACGACTTCAACGGCCCCGCCGGGTCCGCCGTCGACGGCTCGAAGTGGCAGCTCGAAACCGGCGACAACGTCAACAACCACGAGCGGCAGTACTACACCTCCGGCACCAACAACGCCCAGCTCGACGGCCAGGGCCACCTCGTCATCACCGCCAAGAAGGAAAACCCCGGCAACTACAACTGCTGGTACGGCCGCTGCGAGTACACCTCCGCGCGGATGAACACGGCCGGCAAGTTCAGCCAGGCCTACGGCCACTTCGAGACGCGCATGAAGCTCCCGCGCGGGCAGGGCATGTGGCCGGCGTTCTGGATGCTCGGCGGCGGCAACTGGCCGACCGACGGCGAGATCGACATCATGGAGAACGTCGGGTTCGAGCCGAACACCGTGCACGGCACCATCCACGGCCCCGGCTACTCCGGCTCCGGCGGCATCGGCGCGGCCTACAACGGCCCGAACTTCTCCGACGACTTCCACACCTACGCCGTCGACTGGTCGCCCAACCAGATCAAGTGGTACGTCGACGGCAACCTCTACCAGACGCGCACGCCGTCCGACCTGAACGGCAACCGCTGGGTCTACGACCACAACTTCTTCATCATCCTCAACCTCGCCGTCGGCGGGTACTGGCCCGGCGACCCGAACAGCAGCACGCAGTTCCCGCAGCAGCTGGTCGTCGACTACGTCCACGTCACCAACGACGTCGGCGGCGGCACCCCGCCGACCGGGCGCACCGGGCGGATCACCGGCATCGGCGGCAAGTGCGTCGACGTCGCCGGCGCGAACTCCGCCAACGGCACGCCGATCCAGATCACCGACTGCAACGGCAACGCGGCGCAGAACTGGACCATCGCGAGCGACGGCACGATCCGCGCCCTCGGCAAGTGCCTGGACGTCAGCGCCGCCGGCACCGCGGACGGGACACCGGTGCAGCTCTACGACTGCAACGGGACCGTCGCGCAGAAGTGGGCGATCTCCGGCGCCAAGGACATCGTGAACCCCAACGCGAACAAGTGCCTCGACGCCACCGGCAACTCGAGCGCGAACGGCACCCGTCTGCAGATCTGGACCTGCGGCGGCGGCGCCAACCAGAAGTGGACCACTCCCTGATCCATCCCCCCGGGTAGGCGGGCCCCGCCCGGCCCGCCTACCCGGCCCCCTTTCCTTTCCCCACGAGGAGAATCCCAGTGCGACGCATTTTCGTCGCGCTAATGGGGTGTGCCCTGTTAGCGCTTTCTTCCCTGACCTCCGGCTCCGCCCAAGCCGCCGTCGAGGCCGGTCCGTCCGCGAGCCAGCTGCTCGCGAAAACACAGACGTGCCAACAGATCTCGAACGGCAAGTATTCCTTCGACGAAGGCGGCGCGGCCACCGTGCCCGTCTGCCAGGCCAACGGCGCGGTGTTCTTCACCGCCGACATGGACATCGACTGCGACGGCGTCCGCACGTCGCAGTGCAACGAGCAGACCGACTGCTGCTTCTACCCCGACACCGCGTTCCACACGTCGACCGACCAGCCGCTCAACGCGGCCCAGCTGCCGTACATCGTGCTCCCGCAGCCGACGTCCACCTGGGACTACCGGAACTACGGCATCGACGGCGGTTCCGTCGTGGCGGTGATCTACAACAACCAGGTCACCTACGCCGTCGTCGGCGACACCGGTCCGACGAGCATCATCGGTGAGGCGTCGTACGCGACCGCCGTCAACCTCGGCATCAACCCGGACCCGTCCAACGGCGGCACCGAGGGCCCGGTGACGTACATCGTCTTCCCGAACACGCACGTCAACCCGATCGAAAACCACGCCAACGCCACGAGCCTCGGCGAGCAGGTCGCGACGCAGTTCGCCGGCGGCACCACGACCCCGCCCACCCAGAACGCCGGCCGGATCACCGGCGTCGGCGGCAAGTGCGTCGACGTCGCCGGCGCGAACAACGCCAACGGCACCGCCGTGCAGCTCTACGACTGCAACGGGTCGAACGCCCAGCAGTGGGCGGTGGGCACCGACGGAACCGTGAAGGCGCTCGGCAAGTGCCTCGACGTCACCAGCGCCGGCACCACCAACGGCACGCCGATCCAGCTGTGGGACTGCAACGGCAGCAACGCGCAGAAGTGGTCGGCCAACGGCTCGCAGAACCTCGTGAACGCCGGTTCCGGCAAGTGCCTCGACGCCACCGGCAACTCCAGTGCCAACGGGACCCGGCTGCAGATCTGGACCTGCGGCACCGGGGCGAACCAGAAGTGGACGCTGCCATGAAGAAACTGCTCACCCTGCTCGGCGTGACCGCGCTGGCCGCGGCCACCCTCGCCGCCCCAGCACAGGCCGCGGGCGAGACCGTGAACGTCTGGCTCACCACCACCGACGACGCCAAGGGCGTCAACGTCACCCGCGGCCTGCAGCAGCAGACGCCGATCAGCTTCGCCGCGGGCACCGGGACCGGCGGCCAGACCATCAACGTCAACGAAAACACGACGTACCAGCAGTTCGAGGGCGCCGGCGCGTCATTCACCGACTCCGCCGCGTGGCTGCTCAACTCGAGCAACCTGCTCAGCGCGAGCACCCGCAACCAGGTCATGCAGAAGCTGTTCGACCCGAACGCGGGCATCGGCATCAGCTTCCTGCGCAACCCGATCGGCGCGTCGGACATCGCGCGCTACAGCTACACGTTCGACGACGTGCCGGCCGGGCAGACCGACCCGAACCTGACGAAGTTCTCCATCGCGCACGACCAGACCGACGTCCTGCCGCTCACCAAGCAGGCGCTGCAGCTGAACCCGCAGATCAAGGTCATGGCGTCGCCGTGGAGCGCGCCGCCGTGGATGAAGGACAACGACAGCTACCTGCTCGGCTGGGTCGAATCGCAGTTCTACCCGGCCTACGCGCAGTACTTCGTCAAGTACGTCCAGGCCTACCAGGCCGCCGGCGTGCCGATCAACTACCTGTCCGTCCAGAACGAACCGACGTGCTGCGCGAGCTACCCGTCGACCAACTGGAACGGCGCCGGGCTGGCGTACTTCACCAAGAACAACCTGCTGCCCGCACTGCAGAACGCCGGTCTGTCCACAAAGGTCCTGGCCCTCGACTGGAACTGGGACCAGTACCAGTCCTTCGCCGCGCCCACGATGGACGACGCCGCGATCCGCAGCCACCCGAACTTCGGGGGCATGGCGTGGCACGGGTACGGCGGGAACGTCTCGCAGCAGACGACCGTGCACAACCAGTACCCGAGCGTCAACGCGTACTCGACCGAGCACTCCGGCGGCACCTGGGTGTCGAACCAGCAGGCCGAGGACATGACCAACATCGTCGACTACACGCGCAACTGGAGCCGCACGGTCACCAAGTGGAGCCTGGCGATGGACCAGGCGCACAACCCGCACAACGGCGGCTGCGACACCTGCACCGGGCTGGTGACCGTCCACAACGGAGACGGCCGCAACGGCCAGGTCGACTACACCGTCGAGTACTACACGATGGGCCACCTGACGAAGTTCGTGAAGCCGGGCGCGTACCGGATCGACTCGAACGACAACTCGACCGTCCGCAACGTCGCCTGGAAGAACCCGGACGGCTCGAAGGCGCTGATCGCGTACAACACCAGTACCGGCAACCAAAGCGTGCGCGTGAACTGGGGCAACTCGTCCTTCACCTACACGCTGCCCGGCCACACGTCGGCCACGTTCACGTGGAACGGCAACCAGGGCAACGGCGGCACCACCGGCAAGACCGGCCCGATCACCGGTCTCGGCGGCAAGTGCTTCGACGTCGCCGGTGCCAACAGCGCCAACGGCACGGCGGTCCAGCTCTACGACTGCAACGGCTCGGGCGCGCAGCAGTGGACGGTCGGCACCGACGGAACCCTGAAAGCGCTCGGCAAGTGCCTCGACGTGACAGGACAGTCCACAGCGGACGGTGCGCAGCTGCAGCTGTGGGACTGCGGCGGGACGGCCAACCAGAGGTGGGCGGCCACCGCGGCCAAGGACCTCGTCGGCGCGGGCTCGAACAAGTGCGTCGACGCGACCGGCAACTCCAGCGCCAACGGCACCCGGCTGCAGATCTGGACCTGCACCGGCGCCGCCAACCAGAAGTGGAACGTGCCCGCATGAAGAAACTCGCAGCATTCGGTGCTCTCGTAGCAGCAGCATCGGCGCTGGTGCTCGCCCCGGGCGTCGCGCAGGCGGCGACCGGCCCGATCACGGGCATCGCCGGCAAGTGCGTCGACGTCAGCGCGGCGAGCTCCGCCAACGGCACCGCGATCCAGCTGTACGACTGCAACGGCTCGGGCGCTCAACAGTGGACAGTCGGCTCCGACGGGTCCCTGCAGGCGCTGGGCAAGTGCCTGGACGTCACCAGCGCGGGCACCGCGAACGGCACCACGATCCAGCTCTGGGACTGCAACGGCTCCAACGCCCAGAAGTGGACGGCCAACGCGGCGAAGAACCTCGTCAACACCGGGTCGGGCAAGTGCCTCGACGCGACCGGCAACTCCAGCGCGAACGGGACGCGGCTGCAGATCTGGACGTGCGCGAGCACGGCCAACCAGCAGTGGACGCTCCCGTCCGGCGGCACCACCCCGCCGCCGACCGGGCCAGGCGTGATGGCCGTCGCGCCGTACCTCTACAACGGCTGGGGCAACCCGCCGAGCCCGCAGACGATCCAGAACGCCACCGGCGTCAAGTGGTTCACGCTGGCGTTCATCCTGTCCAACGGCTACTGCAACCCGATGTGGGACGGCGGCCGGGCGCTCACCGGCGGCGTCGACCAGAACACGATCAACGCGGTCCGCGCGGGCGGCGGCGACGTCATCCCGTCGTTCGGCGGCTACTCCGGCAACAAGCTGGAGTCGTCGTGCGGCAGCGCGGGCGAACTGGCGGCGGGCTACCAGAAGGTGATCAACGCCTACGGCCTCAAGGCGATCGACATCGACATCGAGGCCGACGCCTACAGCAACCCGACCGTCCAGCAGCGCACGGTCGACGCGCTGAAGACGGTGCGGGCGAACAACCCGGGCATCAAGCTGTACGTCACGTTCGGCACCGGACAGTCCGGTCCGGACAACAGCCTGGTGAACCGGGCGGCGCAGTCCGGACTGACGGTCGACGGCTGGGTCATCATGCCGTTCGACTTCGGCGGCGCCGGCCAGAACATGGGCACGCTGACCCAGCGCGCGGCCGAGGGGCTCAAGAACGTCGTCAAGTCGGCTTACGGCTACGACGACGACACGGCCTACCGGCACATGGGCATCTCGTCGATGAACGGCATCACGGACAACAACGAGACGGTCACGCTGAACGACTTCACGACCATCCTGGCCTATGCGAACCAGCACCACCTGGCCCGGTTGACGTTCTGGTCGGCCAACCGCGACCGCCCGTGCCCGGGCGCCTACCCGAACGACGACACGTGTTCGGGTGTTTCCCAGCAGGCGTGGGACTTCACGAGGATCTTCGCCCGCTACGCCGGCTGACCCCGGCAGGACGACGAAGGCCCGGCTCCGGCCGGGCCTTCGTGCGTTCGAAGGGCTGCCGGGCCGTGGCACTGGGGAGGCCCCGGCCCGGCAGCGGTGGGTTCCGCCGGCCGCTGGGGGTCTCCGGCGGCGAAACCGCTTTCGCAGGCTAGCGAGCCGGAGGCGAATTGGGGACCGTCAAAATGCCGGGGTGCCCGAACGGGCAGCCGTAGACTGGCCGCCGTGCCCGAACCGACAGTGGACGACGTGCTAGCCGAGCTGGCCGCCCTCGACGACCCCAAGGCCCGCGCGGTCAACGAAAAGCACGGTGACGACCACGGCGTCAACCTCTCCGAGCTGCGCGCGGTCGCGAAGCGGCTGAAGACGCAGCAAGACCTCGCGCGCGAACTCTGGGCCACCGACGACACGGCGGCCAAGCTCCTGGCGACGCTGATCTGCCGCCCGAAAGCGTTCGACCGCGACGAGCTGGACGCGATGCTCCGGACCGCGCGCACGCCCAAGGTCCACGACTGGCTCGTGAATTACGTGGTGAAGAAGAGCCCGCACGCCGAAGATCTGCGCCGGAAGTGGTTCAGTGATCCGGATCCCGTGGTCGCGAGCGCCGGCTGGGCGCTGACCACCGACCGCGTCGCGACGCACCCCGAAGACCTCGACGGCCTCCTGGACGTCATCGAGGAGGAGATGAAGGACGCCCCGGACCGGCTGCAGTGGGCGATGAACCACTGCCTGGCCCAGATCGGCATCGAGCACGAAGGCCACCGCGCACGGGCCGTCGAAATCGGCGAACGCCTCGAAGTCCTCAAGGATTACCCGACGCCGCCGAACTGCACGTCGCCGTTCGCGCCGGCTTGGATCGCCGAGATGGTGCGCCGCCGGTCGTAGCTATTCCGCCGCGACCGCGGCCCGGGCCGCTTCGGCGCGGTCCGCATAAGCGCCGACCAGCTGTTCCTCGGCGTCCTCGAGGTACTTCATCAGCAGCTGCTCGGCGCCCGGGCCGTCGCCGGCCTCGAGGCGGTCCAGGATCTCGTGGTTGCGCGGCAGGTAGCGCTCGTGGAAGCGCCGCGGCTCGGCCATGATGTGGAAGACCAGCCGCAGCTCGGCGGTCAGCCGCCCGACCAGCTCGTTGACGCGCTCGCTGCCGGACAGTGCGGCCAGCTCCTGGTGGAACCACACGTTCGCGGTGCCGAGGTCCTTCCAGTTCCCGGTGCGCGCGGCCTCGTCGCCGATCTCGACCTTCTCCTTGATCCGCTGGAAGTTCGCCGGCTTCGCCGTCACCCCGCGGACCGCGGCGCACTCGATGATCTTGCGGACGCGGTAGATGTCGACGACGTCCTCGACGCTGGGGATGCGGACGAAGACGCCGCGGTTGAGCTCGTGGGCGACCAGCCGCTCGTGCGTGAGCAGCCGGAACGCCTCGCGCAGCGTGTTGCGGGAGACGCCGAGCGCGTTGCCGATGTCCTGCTCCGACAGCCGGCCGCCGGGCAGGAAGAAGCCCTCGGCGATGCGCTTGCGCAGGACGCCGGCGACGCGCTCGGCCGTGCTCTGGCGGCTGACCAGGCCCCGGTCGGCCTCCAGGCCGGGGAGCCCGCTGTCTTCGATGACCACGCCCACGATGGTACCCGTCACACTGAGGACGATGTAATTGCCGTCTTGTGGAATTGTTCAACAATCTCTACTGTGTGAGGCACGCCACGATGAGACACTGGCCAGGAGGTGCCCCATGACTGCGACAACTGCTACCGAGGCCCGGCCGTTCGACTGGTTCCGCACGCTCGGC
This sequence comes from Amycolatopsis sp. NPDC098790, assembly GCF_044759945.1. Lineage (NCBI taxonomy): Bacteria > Bacillati > Actinomycetota > Actinomycetes > Pseudonocardiales > Pseudonocardiaceae > Amycolatopsis > Amycolatopsis sp. NPDC098790. Next base: position 2,158,726 of record NZ_JBIWAI010000001.1, on the reverse strand, counting down.
AAACGCGGGCGCCGCGCTTTCGTGGGCGCCTTCGGCGGATACGGGCTGGACTCGTTCGACTACCAGACCCTGCCGCTCGGCCTGGCCGCGATCACCGCGTACTTCGGCATATCCAGCGGGGAAGCCGGCCTGCTCGGCACGACGACGCTGGTCGTGTCGGCCGTCGGCGGGGTCGGCGCCGGCATGCTGGCCGACCGGATCGGCCGCGTCCGCACGCTGCAGATCACCATCGCGATGTACACGATCTTCACCGTGCTCTGCGGCTTCGCGCCGAACTTCGAGACGCTGCTGGTGTTCCGCGCCCTGCAGGGCCTGGGCTTCGGCGGCGAGTGGGCGGCCGGCGCCGCGCTGGTCGCGGAGTACTCGCAGGCCAAGTACCGCGGCCGGACCGTGGCGTTCGTGCAGAGCGCGTGGGCGGTCGGCTGGGGCCTGTCGGTGATCGTCTACACGGTCGTGTTCAGCGTCGCGAGCGACGACGTCGCCTGGCGGATCATGTTCTGGACCGGCGTCATCCCCGCGCTGCTCGTGCTGTGGGTCCGCAAGAGCGTCAAGGACGCGCCGCGCGCCGAGGAACGCCTCAAGACCGAACGCCCGAAGGGCACCCTCGGCCAGATCTTCAAGGCCGACCTGCTGCGCACCACGTTCTTCGCCGCGCTGCTCGCCACCGGCGTCCAGGGCGGGTACTACACGATTTCGACGTGGCTGCCGTCCTACCTGAAGAAGACGCGCGAGCTGACCGTGATCGGCACCGGCGGCTACCTCGCGTTCCTCATCACCGGCGCGTTCGTCGGGTACGTCTGCGGCGGCTACCTCACGGACCTGATGGGGCGCAAGAAGACCTTCCTGACGTTCGCGCTGCTCTCGGCCGCGCTGATCGTCGCGTACACGCAGATCCCCAAGGGCGCCAACGGGCTCGTGCTCGTCCTCGGGTTCCCGCTCGGCTTCTCGATGTCCGCGATCTTCAGCGGCTTCGGCGCTTTCCTGGCGGAGCTGTACCCGACGGCGCTGCGCGGGACGGGACAGGGCTTCACGTACAACTTCGGCCGCGCGGTCGGCGCGATCTTCCCGACGGTCGTGGGTTTCCTCGGCGCGGGCGGCGCGATCGTGTTCGGCGCGCTGGGCTACGGCATCGCCGTGCTGGCGCTGCTGGGACTCCCGGAGACCCGGGGCATCGAACTCGTCGATTGAGGGGGATTCTCATGACGACCTTGGACGAACCCGCGACGTTCACGCCGGCGCAAGCGCGCGAAGCGTTCCGCCGCGGCACCGCCCGCCCCACCACGGGCTGGGCCAACGGCTTCACCCAGACCAACCTGATCGCCGTGCCCGAGGACTGGGCCTACGACGTCCTGCTGTTCTGCACCCGCAACCCGCAGCCGTGCCCGCTGCTCGACGTCACCGACCCCGGCGACCCGGAAACCCGGCTCGCCGCGGGCGCGGACCTGCGCACCGACCTGCCGCGCTACCGGATCTGGCAGAACGGCGTGCTGGCCGGCGAGGTGTCCGACGCGACCGGGCTGTGGCGCAGCGACATGGTCGCGTTCTCGATCGGCTGCAGCTTCACGTTCGAGACGGCCCTGGCCGCCGAGGGCGTTCCGCTGCGGCACGTCGACCAGGGCCGCAACGTCGCGATGTACGTGACGAACCGGCAGTGCGAACCCGCCGGGCGGCTGTTCGGCCCGATGGTCGTGTCGATGCGGCAGATCCCCGAGGACCGCGTCGACGACGCCGTCCGGGTCACCCGCGCGATGCCGGCCGTGCACGGCGGGCCCGTGCACATCGGCGACCCGCGGGCACTGGGCATCGAGGACCTGTCCCGGCCGGACTTCGGGGACCCGGTGGACGCGCGCCCCGGCGACGTCCCGGTGTTCTGGGCCTGCGGGGTCACGCCGCAGGCGGCGCTGATGGCGTCGCGGCCTCCCTTTGCGATCACGCACGCGCCGGGGTACATGTTCATCACGGACCGGCTCGACAGCGAATACCGGGTGGGCTGAAATGGATCTGAACAGCGATCTCGGCGAGGGCTTCGGCGCCTGGAAGATGGGCGACGACGAAGCCATGCTCGACATCGTGACCAGCGCGAACATCGCGTGCGGCTTCCACGCCGGCGACCCGTCGGTGATGCGGCGGGTGTGCGACCTGGCGGCCGAACGCGGTGTCGCGATCGGGGCGCACGTCGGCTACCACGACCTGGCCGGGTTCGGCAGGCGCGCGCTCGACATCGCGCCGGACGACCTGGCGAACGAGGTGCTCTACCAGATCGGCGCGCTGGACGCGTTCGCGCGCGCGGCGGGCAGCCGCGTGACGTACGTGAAGCCGCACGGCGCGCTGTACAACACCGCGGCGGTCGACGTCGAACAGGCGGCGGCGATCGTCGACGGCCTGCGCCGGTACGACCCCGCGCTCGCGCTGCTCTGCCTGCCGAACTCGGAAATGCAGCGGCAGGCGGAAAAAGCGGGCGTGGTGGCGTACGCGGAGGCGTTCGCGGACCGGGCGTACACCGCGGAAGGCAGGCTCGTCTCGCGCAAGCAGCCCGGCGCGGTCCTGCACGACGCCGACGCCGTGGCCGAACGCGCGATCGGCATGGCGACCGGCGGGGTCGTCGCCGCGGACGGCACCAAGCTCGACGTGCGCCCGGATTCCCTGTGCGTGCACGGGGACACACCGGGCGCGGTGGAGCTGGCCCGCCGGATCGAGGCGGCGTTGATCGAGGCCGGCATCGAGCTGGGCGCGTTCACCGGATGACCGTCCGGCTGCTGCCGTGCGGACGGCGCGCGGTGCTGGTGGAGCTCGAGGACGTGCTGGGCTTCCAGGCGGCGCTGACGCGGTTGTCCGTGGACGGCGTCGAGGAGCTGGTCCCGGCAGCCCGGACGCTGCTGGTCCGCTTCGACCCCGCGGTGACGGACGCGGACCGGCTCGGCGCGGTGCTGCGCGAAGTGTCCCCTGTGGACAGTATGGTGTCTACATCGGACGAAGTGGTCGTGCCGGTGGTGTACGACGGCGAGGACCTGGCCGACGTCGCGGCTTCGGCGGGCATCTCCGTGGATTCGGTGATCGCCCGGCACAGCGCGGGTTCGTACGTCTCGGCGTTCTGCGGGTTCGCGCCGGGGTTCGCCTATCTGTCCGGTTTGGACCCGGCGTTGCACGTCTCGCGCAGGTCGACGCCGCGGACGCGCATCCCGGCGGGCTCGGTGGCGATCGCGGGCGAGTACAGCGCGGTCTACCCGAGCGCGTCACCGGGCGGTTGGCGCCTGTTGGGCCGGACGGACGTGCCGGTGTGGGACGTCGAGCGAGACCCGCCGAACCTGCTGCCGCCGGGCACGCGCGTGCGGTTCGAGGCGGTGCGGTCGTGAAGCTGGAGGTGGTGCGACCGGGCTTTTCGACGACGGTGCAGGACCGCGGCCGCCCCGGCCACGCGGCGCTCGGCGTCTCCCGGTCCGGCGCCGCCGACCGCGCGTCGTACGAACTGGCCAACCGGCTCGTCGGCAACCCTTTGGGAGCCGCGGCGCTGGAAGTGACGCTCGGCGGTCTGGTCTTGCGCGCTTCGGCCGTCACGACGGTGGCGGTGACCGGGGCAGCGTGCGCGGTCTCGCCGGGCGGCATGAACGGCCCGGTCACGCTGTGGCCGGGCGACGAACTGGTGCTGGGCATGGCATCGGAGGGCTTGCGCTGTTACGTCGCGGTGCGCGGCGGCATCGACGTGGCGCCGGTGCTGGGTTCGCGATCGACGGACACGCTGGGCAAGCTCGGCCCGCCGCCGCTGACGGCCGGGATGCTGTTGCCGGTGGGCGCTCCTTCGGCGTTCCCGGTGGTCGACTTGGCTCCGCGCGCGGCTTTGCCCTTGTCTCCCGTTCTGCGCGTGACGCCGGGACCACGTCGAGACTGGTTCGTCTCGCCGGACGAGCTGCTGTCCACTGTGTACACGGTCTCGCCGGACTCGGACCGCGTCGGCATCCGGCTCACCGGGCCGCCCCTTGCCCGGGTGCGTCATGACGAGCTGCCGTCCGAGGCGTGCGTGCCGGGCTCGGTGCAGGTGCCGCCGTCGGGCCGCCCGATCCTGTTCCACGCGGACTCGCCGACGACGGGCGGCTACCCGGTGATCGCGGTCGTCGAGGAGGCCGACCTCGACGTCGCCGCCCAGCTGCGCCCCGGCCAGACAGTGACCTTCCGTCCCGCGTCGTGAGTGAGAAACAGTGTTCTAACCCTGTTTCTCACTCACGACCACCAGCAGCCACGCGATGTTGGTGAGGGTGATCGCGAGCCACAGCGGCCAGGTGCGCACCCGCGGCAAGCGTCCCGGTTCCGCGAGGTAGGCGTCCAGGGCCTCGGCGACCTGGTCGTCGATCTCGTCGCGCAACCGCGGGCTCAGCTCAGACATGCGCCTGGACCGCCGCCGGTCGCGGCATCGCCACCGACAGGCACGCCAGCGCCAGCGGCACCTCCAACCCCGCCATGAGCAGCGAGAACACGACATCATCGCCGGCCGTGACTACGTCGAACCAGGCGTCGGTGAGAAGCAGCGTTGCCGTGCCGATCGCCGCGAACGGCGTGCGCGGGTCGCCGCGGCCGAGCAGCCACGCCGTGAGCAGCAGGCCGATCGCCTCGGCGGCGTCGAAGCCCGTCCACGCCAGCCGCCAGTGCTGAGCCGCGTAGACGTCCGGCAGCGTCGTCCCCAGTACCGCGATCCACGGCAGCAGGCACAGCCCCGCCGCCCAGAAGAGTTTTTTCATCGCGAACCCCCGTTCGCTGACCACGGTAGCGATTGCAGAGATTCTTTGCAAACAGTCTCTGTAGTACGCTCCGGCCATGGTCGACCGTCCCGAACGCCGCGTCCTCACCGGCGCGGACCTCAAGGCCTTCTACAAGGCACTGGCCAACCCCGTCCGCCGCGACATCCTGTCCTACCTGGGCAAACACGGCGAAGCGAACTCGACGAGCGTCGCGAAGGCCCTCGGCGAGAGCACCGGGACGACCTCCTACCACCTCCGCCGGCTCGCCGACCTCGAGCTGATCGCGGAGATCGAGGAACGCTCCACCGGCCGCGAACGCTGGTGGCGGTCACTGATGAAGGACATCTACACCCCGCCCGGCCTCGAGATGACGCCGGACGAGCGCGAAGCCGCGCGCAAGCTCGGCGCGCTCAAGATGAGCCACGACCTCGGCCTGGTCACCAGGGCGTATGCGGGCTACGACGACGCGAAGGGCTGGACCCAGATCCACCGCGGCGGCCTGACCCTGACGAAGGACCAGATCACGTCGTTCGTCGAGGAGTACCAGACGCTGCTCTGGAAGTACGTCACCGAGCCGGGCCACCACCCGCCGGGCTCGCGCGCGGTCGCCGTCCGGCTGATCGTCGTGCCGGAGGAAGAGTCCACAGAGGACTAGAGACCCGAGACGCGCAGCGTGATGTTCAACCGCCCGGTCAGGCCGAGTGCCGGGTCCGCCGTGCCCGGCAGCGTTTTCGGCACCCCGTGGTAGGCGAGCCGGGACGGGCCGCCGAACACGAACACGTCGCCCGACCTCAGCTCGACGTCGGTGTACGGCCGGCCGCGCGTCTCCGTGTTGCCGAAGCGGAACACGCACGCGTCGCCGAGGCTGAACGAGACCACCGGCGCCAGGCTGCGCTCGTCCTTGTCCTGGTGCAGCCCCATCTTCGCGGTGGCGTCGTAGAAGTTGACCAGCGCGATGTCCGGCTCGTAGTCCTCCGAAGGCTCGCCGTACGCCTCCGCCAGCGCGCGGCGGCCGAGGTCGCCGAGCCAGTCCGGGAACGGCAGCACCGGCGTCCCTTCGCCGGTCGTACGCGAGTAGCCGTACGGATACCAGTGCCAGCCGAGGCAGACGGACTTCACCGACATCACGCCGCCGTTGGGCAGCCGCGTGTGGCGGTAGCCGGCGAAGCCGCGGCAGGCCGCCACGAGCTCGCGCTGTTCGTCGAAGCCGAGCCAGTCGGGCACGTGGACGGCACCGGGCGCGAGTTCGGCGCGCGGGCGCGGCAGGAGGGCGTCCATCACCTCGATTGTGCCGGAGACTCCCGCCGGACACGTTCGGTGATCGTCGAAGGCACGACCCGGTGACCGCGGAACGTCACGCCCGCGATAGCGAACAGCCGCAGGAGCCGCCCGAACGGACCAACCGGGCGCTCCTGCGGCCGAATCCCCTCGCTACGGGCCACCATGCCTAGACGTTCCCACACCTGAATGTCACAAGACCAGCGTGGATCAGCTACGAAGCGGTCACTTGACCCGGGCGGCGCGGATCAGTCACGGAAAGTCACGACGGTGACGCCCGCACGCGCCGGCACGGGGTCGTTCATCGCGGCCAGCGCGGCCGGGACGTCGTCGAGGCCGATCCGCTGCCCGATGAGCGCGGCGAGGTCGATGCCGGCCGTCTCGACGACGCGCAGCAGCTCCGGGTACTCGTGCGCCTGCAGCCCGTGGATGCCGACGAGCTCCAGCTCGCCGCCGATGACCCGGTGCATCGGGATCGGCGCGACGCCCTGCGCGGGCGGCATCAGGCCGGCCTGGACGTGCCGGCCGCGCTTGCGGAGGCTGCCCACCGACGCCGCGCACGTCGACGGCGCGCCGAGGCAGTCCAGCGACACGTGCGTGCCGCCGCCGGTCAGCTCGCGGACGTGCGCGGCGACGGCTTCCGGGCCGTCGAACGCCGACGAGTCGACGGTGAGCGCGGCACCGGACTTCGCGGCGAGCTGCAGGGCCGACGGCGAGACGTCGACGGCGACGACCTTCGCCCCCGCCGCGACGGCCAGCAGCACCGCCGAGATGCCGACGCCGCCGCAGCCGTACACCGAGACCCACTGGCCCGCGGTGACCCGGCCCTGCCGCAGCACCGCGCGGAAGGCCGTCCCGAAGCGGCAGCCGAGCGCGGCGGCTTCGGCGGCGCCGAGGGAGTCCGGCAGCGCGACGAGGTTCGTCTCGGCGTGCTCGATGGCGACGCGCTCGGCGAAGGACCCCCAGTGCGTCGCGCCGGGCTGGAACTCGCGGTCGCAGATCTGCTGGTCGCCGCGGGCGCACTGGGGGCAGCTGCCGCACGCGCAGACGAACGGCACGGTGACGCGTGCGCCGAGCTCCCACCCCCGCACGCCCTCGCCGAGCGCGACGAGCCGGCCGGCGAGCTCGTGCCCGGCGACGTGCGGCAGCGTCACGGCGGTGTCGTGGCCCTGCCACGTGTGCCAGTCGCTGCGGCAGACGCCGGTGGCGTCGACCTCGATCACCGCGCCACCGGGCGGCGCCACCGGCTCCGGCACGTCCCGCACGACCGGCGGGACGCAGAACTCCTCCATGACGACAGCTCGCATGGACCCGAGCCTACGGGTGCTCAGGTGAGCGGTTTTCCTTTGGTACCGCAGAGAGACTTATTCAGCCGTCATCCGGCGCAAGCCGCACTAGCCCAGCGCGGCGCGCGTGCCGTAGCGCCGGCTTAGCCCGAACAAGCCTCTCAGTTGAGCGGCGGCGGCTGAGCGTGGAACCGCGCTCTGCCGCGCGGCGGGCCGAGGAGCCTGCTGAGCGAGCCGTCCGGCACGTTCAGGATGTCCTCGAGATTCCGCAACGCCTCCAACGATTCCGGCCGCTCGGGCCGGCACCTCCCGGACTGCCAGTGGCTGAGGGTGGCCAGGCTGACCGTGGTTCCCCTGCCGCGCAAGCGATAGCGGATCCGGTCGAGGCCGAGGCCGCGAGCCCTGATCGCCGCGCGCAACGCGACGTCGAACGGCCCGGCGGCCAGGAGGTGACCCAGTTCCGCCTGCTCCCCCCGGTCGATGGTGCGAGTTCGCTGACCGGTCATCACAACGCTCCGAAGCACTCCCGAGTACGAAAATTGGAGCGTAGGCCCAGCTTCGCAAGATCGGAAGGGCCCTCACCCACCTGCGAGCCGCACCTCCGCGGCGATCGCGGCGAACGGTTCGGCGTAGCCCGAGTTGATCGTGACGTAGGAAATCCCCCACCGTTCCCGCCAGCCGAGAAGCCTTTCCGCCGCTTGACCTGGATCTTCGGGCAACACGGTGACGGCGTCGGCGGCCGCGAGCTCGGGCACGTCGACCCCGGCCCACCGCGCGATCCCGGGCGACGGCGCGTCCCCGATCGCCATGAGGTTCAGCCCGAGTTCGATGTCCGGCAACCGTTCGTCAGCAAGCTTACGGAATCGATCCACAATGGACTCGGCTTCGGTTTCGCTGGTCGTGGGCGCCCAAGTGAAGGTGAGGGTGTCGGCTTCTTGCGCGGCGAGCGCCAGCATTTTCGGCCCACCGCCGGCGAGCACCAGCCGCGGCCGGTCCGCGGTTTCCTTGAGGAGGGCGATGGTCTCGGCCATCCGTGTGATGCGCTCACCCGGTCCGCCGAACTCCCGGCCGAGGTTTTCGGTGTGCGCCTGCGCCCCGGGCCGCCCGACGCCGAGCCCGAGTTCGAAGCGACCGCCGGTCTGCTGGTGCAGGGTCTGCACCTGCCAGCGGAGGGCACGCGCGTCCCGGAAGGGGTCGGCGAGCACGAAGGTCCCGAGGGTGAGGTCGATGGTGACCGCGGCGGCGGCCCCGAGGAGGACGAAGGGGTCCGCGGTCCCGACGGGATCGGTGGCGAGCAGGGTGTCGAAGCCGAGCTTCTCGACCCGCTCGGCCTGAGCGGTCCACGAGGTCAGATCCGGCGCGAACCCGGCGACGACACCGAAGCGGAAGGGTTTCATGCGCCCATGGTCGCGGCGGCGGGCATGTCACCACATCCGCTCCACGACGTCACTCGCGCGTACGTCTCTCAGCGCAGGGTGACCGACAGCGCCTGCGCGATCTCCTTGCCGATGGCGTGGGTGGCCGCATCCGGCGGGGACCCGACCTTGACCACCATCGGCCCCCCGAACGGCTGCCGCTCCACGACCTCGATGCGTTCGCCCAGGTTGATCGCGTGTTCCGTCAAGTAGCGAAGCAGCTCCGGGTCGGTGTCCCACACCCGGACGATCTCGCCCACCGCGCCCGGCTCGAGGTCGTCCAGGATGCGGACCGCGAGCTCCTCCACGCTGCCGTCCGGGGCCGGGATCGGGTCGCCGTGCGGGTCGCGGACCGGGTTGCCCAGCTTCGCCGCGATGCGCTCGACCAGCCGGTCCGACACCGCGTGCTCCAGCGCGTCCGCCTCCGCGTGGACCTCGTCCCACGTGTAGCCGAGCTCGGACACCAGGTACGTCTCGATCAGCCGGTGCCGGCGCAGCACCGAGCGCGCCAAGAGGCGGCCGTCGGCCGTCAGCTCGATCCCGCGGTACGGCACGTGGGTGACCAGACCCAGCTGGGACAGCTTGGTGACCATCCCCGACGCCGAGGACGGGCTGACCTCCAGCCGGCCGGCGAGCGACGTGTTCGTGACCGCCTCACCCCGCTCGACCAGGCCGTAGATCACCCGGACGTAGTCCTCGACCGACGAGGACCTCCGGACCGAACCATCTCCCATGCCGCATACTTTACGGTGCTACGTACTTTCTCGTGAAAGCTCACGGCCGCCAGCGGTAGCGGATCCAGCCCGGGACCGGCTCCGCGCCCAGCTGCGCGTAGAACGCCTCGCCTTTCTCGTTGCCCGCCTGCATGTCCCACTCGACGCGCCCGCTCGTGCGGGTGCGCAGCTCGTCGAGCAGCTCGCTGCCGAGCCCGAAGCGCCGGTGCGCCGGCCGGACGAACAGGTCGTCCAGCCAGATCCCCGGCCGGGCCTCCCACGTGGAGAAGTTCCAGCTGCAGAACGCGAAGCCGGCGACCGTGCCGGGCTCGCCGGGCGGGGTCGCGATCAGCACCCACGCCTTCGGATCGGGCCCGAAGAGGTGACCGCTCATCTCGGCGCGGTCGAGCTTCAGGTCGTGGTTGTCCTCGTAGACGGCGTGCTCCTCGATGAGCGCGCAGATCTCGTCGACGTCTTCGAAGACGGCGTCGCGGACGGGCATCTCGCCTCCCGTTTTTGTCGGTGGTGGTCGTTACTGTCGGGCTCGGAGGTGGTCGATGTCACCGGAGGAGAAGTTCGAAGACCTGGTCGACGAGTTCACCGGACGCGCGGGCATCACGCCACCCGGCGCGACCGGTGGGTTCGGGCGCACGGCACTGCGCGCGCACGGCCGGATCTTCGCGATGTTCGTCCGCGGGCAGCTGGTGCTGAAGCTGCCCCGGCCGAGGGTCGACGCGCTGGTCGAAGCCGGGCACGGCGTGCGCTTCGACGCCAACAAGGGCACCCCGATGAAGGAATGGCTGGCGCTGGACACGGGGTCGACGCAGCCCTGGTCCGCGCTGGCCGAAGAAGCACTCGAGTTCGTGGGAAGGAAGTGAGTCATCACGCTTGATAACGCAGTTCGCCGCCGACGGCGGTGCCTCGCACGGTGAGCCCGTCCAAAGCGGACTCTTCGAGCGGCGATCCGGACAGCACGGCGAAGTCGGCGAGCTTCCCGGGTTCGAGCGTGCCCAGGTCACGCTCGGCGAAGGTCGCGTACGCCGAACCGTACGTGTACGCGCGCAACGCCTGCTCCGGCGTCAACGCCTCTTCCGGTGCGAAGGGGGCGCCTGACGCCGTGCGCCGACGCACCATGTCGGCCAGCGCGAGCAGCGGCGCGCCGTTCACGACGGGCCGGTCCGACGACGCCGGAAGCACGCAACCCGCGTCGAGGACGCTGCGCAGCCGGTAGCACCACGGGACGCGCGCCTCGCCGAGCGCGGCACGCATGCCGTCGCCGAGCTCGTTGACGAACCGCCCCTGCGGTGACGGGATGATGCCGAGTGAGGCGAGCCGGGTCAGCTCCGCCGGCTGGAGCACCGCGCAGTGCTCGATCCGGTGACGGTGGTCCGTGCGCGGCGAAGCGGCCAACGCGGCTTCGTAGGCGTCGAGGACGACGGTGATCGCGCGGTCGCCGATCGCGTGCGTCGCGATCTGCCAGCCCGCCTCGTGGGCGCGGCGGATCGTCTCCGTGAGCGCGTCTTCGGGCACCTGGAAGTAGCCGCGGTTGTCCGGCTCTCCGTCGAAGGGGTCGTGCATCGCGCAGGTGCGCCCGACCAGGGAGCCGTCGGCGAACAACTTCATCGGGCCGACGCGCAGCCACTCGTCGCCGAGGCCGGTGCGCAGGCCGAGGTCGAGGCCGAAGCCGGCGTCGTCGGGCAGGTCGTGGAGCACGCTGGCGGCGACCATCACCGTGCTGCGCACGCGCAGGACGCCGCGGTCGCGCGCCTCCTGGTAGGCGGCCAGTTCGGCGGGGGTCTCGCCGACGAGGCCGCCACCGATCCCGGCCTCCTGAACGCTGGTGATGCCCTCGGCCAGGTACCGCTCGGACGCCCGCTCGAGCCCGCGCACGACCTGCGCGACCGGCGTCGGGTACGTGAGCGGCCGCAGCAGCAGCTGGGCCTGCTCGCGCAGCAGCCCGGTCGGCGAGCCGCCGGCGTGCACGACGTCGCCGCCGACCGGCACGTTGGCCAGGTCGAGCTGGTCGAGCACGGCCGAGTTGACCACGGTCATGTGCCCGGACGTGTGCTTGAGCCGCACGAGCATCCCCGGCGCGGCGCGGTCGAGGCCGTGCCGGTCCGGGTGCCCGCCGGCGAGCTTGTTCTGGTCGTACCCGCTGCCGACCACCCAGCTCCCGGGCGGCAGCGTCGCGGCGCGCGCGGCGACGGCGTCGTAGACCTCCTCGACGCTGCGGCAGCCGCCCAGTGCGACGTCGTCGAGGCCCATGCCGAACCACGCCATGTGGTTGTGGGCGTCGTGGAACCCGGGCACGACGAACCCGCCGGCGAGATCGACCCGCTCCCGCGCGGACAGCGACAGGGCGTCATCTCCCAGCGCGACCACCCGGCCGTGGAGGACGGCGATGGCGCTGGTCACGCCCGCACCCGTCCACACCGTGGTGTTCTCGTAGACCGTGTCGACCTGCATAGTTTCCGAGGCTATCGATCGATCGATCGAACGTCTAGCATCGCCCTCATGCCCACCGTGGACTTCGCCGTCGAGGACGGCATCGCGCACATCCGGCTGAACCGCCCGGAGCGGCTGAACGCGGTCGCCGCCCTGCTGGTCGACGACTTCCTCGCCGCCCTCGACGCGGCCGCCCGCAGCGACGCGCGCGTCGTCGTCCTGTCCGGGAACGGCCGCGCCTTCTGCGCCGGCCACGACCTCAAGGAACCCACCCCCGAGGGTGATTCGCGGGCTCGGCTGGACCGGCTCCAGGACGTCACGCGGCGGCTGCGCGGGCTGCGTCAGCCGGTGATCGCGGCGGTGCACGGCTACGCGATCGGCGCCGGCGCGGAGTTCGCGCTCGGCTGCGACCTGATCCTGGCCGCCGAGGACGCCGTCTTCGCGTTCCCGGAGGTCTCGCTGGGCCTGAGCGTCACCGGCGCGGCGTCGCGGCTGCTGCCGCTGCTCGTCGGCCCGCTGAAGGCGAAGGAGCTCCTGCTGCTCGGCGAGCGCTTCGACGGCCGGAAAGCCGCCGAGCTGGGCATGGTCAACGCCGCCGTCCCCGCCGAACAGCTCCAAGCCGAGGCGCTGAGCTGGGCCAAGCGGATCGCGGAACACCCACCGGCGGCCGCGGCGATGGCGAAGCGCGTCCTCGACGCTCCGATCGACGTCGAACCGGCGCTCGAACTCGAAGTCAGCCACGCCTTGATCACCGAGCACTCGGCCGCCGTCGCCGCGTCGACGGAAGCGTTCCGGAGCCGGGGATGACCCCGCTCGCCGAGATCGGCACGCTGGCGCAGCTCGTCACGCGGGCCGCCGAGCTGTGGCCGGAGCGCACGGCGTGGGTGTTCGACCACCTCGACCAGACCTTCACGTTCGCCGACGTCGACCGCGAAAGCTCGCGGATCGCCGCGGCGCTGGCCGGGCGCGGCATCGGCGAAGGCGACCGGGTCGCCGTGATGCTGCGCAACCAGCCCGAATTCCCGCTGACCTGGCTGGCACTGGCGAAGATCGGCGCGCAGCTGGTGCCGGTCAACACGAACTACCGGGAGTTCGACGGCGCCCACGTCCTGCGGCACTCCGGCGCGAAACTGGTCGTCGCCGCCGAAGAGTTCACCGCCCTGCTGGGCCGGATCGACGCGGCCGAGGTGCTCACCCCCGCGGAGCTTTCACGTGAAAGCTCCCACCTGGGGGCCGAGCTTTCACGTGAAAGCTCGGAGTTCGCGCCGGTGCCCGAACTTCCGGTGAACATCCAGTACACGTCCGGCACCACCGGCGCGCCCAAGGGCTGCGTCCTGCCCAACCGCTACTGGACGACCCTCGCGATCGGCCTGGCGACCGACTTCCCCGCCGTCGGCGAGGACGACGTCCTGCTGACCGCGCAGCCGTTCCACTACATCGATCCACAGTGGAACGTCGCGTTGGGACTCGCCGCGGGCGCCACCCTCGTCGTGCTGGACCGCTTCCACCCCAGCACGTTCTGGGCGAAGGTCCGCGAGCACGGCGTCACCTGGTTCTACTGCCTCGGCCTGATGCCGACGCTGCTGCTGCGCCAGGAACCGTCGGAGGCCGACCGCGACCACCGCGTCCGCGCGATCTGCGCGTCGGCGATCCCGCACGAGCTGCACGCCGAACTCGAACAGCGCTGGGGCGTGCCGTGGTACGAGGCGTTCGGGATGACCGAAACCGGCGGCGACATCCGGATGACGGCGGCCGACCACGACGAGACCGTCGGCACCGGCTGCATCGGCCGGCCGGCCCGCGACCGCGAGGCGATGATCGCCGGCACCGACGGGAAACCCTTGCCACGCGGGGAAACCGGCGAGCTGCTGCTCCGCGGGATCGGCCTGATGCACGGCTACCACGACGACCCGGCCGCGACGGCGAAAGCGTTCGAGAACGGCTGGTTCCACACCGGCGACCTCGCGTGGATGGACGACACCGGCCGCGTCTACTACGTCGGCCGCACCAAGGACATGATCCGCCGCAGCGGCGAGAACGTCTCCGCCGACGAGGTCGAGCGCGCGCTGCTGCTGCACCCCGCGGTCAGGCTGGCCGCCGTCGTCGCGGTACCGGACGAGCTGCGCGGCGAGGAGATCAAGGCGTACGTCGTCTGCGACGGCGAACGTCCGGAACCCGCCGCACTGGCGGAGTTCTGCTCGGAAAAGCTGGCGTACTTCAAGGTTCCGCGCTTCTGGGCGTTCGCCGACGAGCTGCCGATGACGCCGTCGGAGCGCGTCGCCAAGGGCGAGCTGCGGAAGGTGGCCGACCCGCGCGCCGGGTCGTGGGACGCGAAGGCGGCGGCATGGCTGTGACGAGCCGGGAGCGCGTCCGCGCGGCGGCGGTGAAGCTGTTCGCCACCAAGGGTTTCCACGGCACGGGCATCCGCGATCTGGCGCAGGAGGCCGAACTTTCGTCGGCGAGCCTGTACCACTACATGGGCACCAAGGAGGATTTGCTCGCGGAAATCATGCACACGGCGCTGAACCGCCTGCTCGACGCCGCCCGCGAGGCGACGGCCGGCAGCCCGGACCCGGTGCACCGGCTGCGCACGCTGGTCGCGTTGCACGTGCTCGCGCACGCGGTCGGCCCGGCCGAAACCCGGGTGGTGGACAACGAAGTCGACGTGCTGTCCCCGTCGGCGCGCGAACCGGTGGTGGCGTTGCGGGACGCCTACGAGAACCTGTGGGCGGCGGCGATCGAAGAAGGGGTGGCGGCGGGGGTGTTCCACACCGAACACCCGGCGGTGACCCGGCTCGCACTGCTGGAAATGTGCAGCGGCGTCGCCCGGTGGTATTCCCCGCGCGGCCCGCTGGCGCTGGACCAGCTCGCCGAGCACTACGCGGAGCTGGTCTCGAGGGCGCTGGGCTGCACGTCCCCGCCCGGTGTAGCCGACTTGCGACGCTGCCGCGAAATCGTCGCGAAAGAGTGGGGCATGTCCGTTTAGCGGCGCTTTTACCTGTGTACGCCTTGCCCAGACGGCGCGCGTGGGGGACGCTCGAAGGGTGACTGAGGAAACGATCCAACTGGAACTGGACGACTCGGGTCTCGCGCCGGGCCTCCCGGCGCCGGCACACCCCCGCGATCAGGTGCAGGATGTCCCCTATCGCCCCGTCGAGTTCCGTGATGACGATCTCCCCACCGCCCTGGAGCGGTGCTCCGCGTGGCTACGGCAGGCGCAGGAATGGCTGGGCGAGCCGCTCGACGTCCTGGCCATCCACCTCGACTACGACGACCGCCAGGGTTCGCCGTACTACGACGTGAAGCTCCTGTGCAACGAAGAGGACCTCGCGGGCGTCCCGATCGCCATTCGCAACAAGCAGTAAGCAGCACGCAGCCGAACAGCCGTCAAGGCCGCCGGAGAAGGCGGCCTTGACGGCTTCACGCGTTTCAGGGGCGGACTCAGCCCAGGACGCCGCCGACCTTCACGTGCCCCTTGAGCAGGTTGCGGGCGATCGTGCGGCGCTGGATCTCGTCGGTGCCTTCGTAGATGCGCAGCAGCCGCAGCTCGCGGTACCACCGCTCGACCGGCAGCTCCCGCGTGTAGCCCATGCCGCCGTGGATCTGCAGGACGCGGTCGACGATTTCGTTGGCCTTCTGGCCGCCGTACAGCTTCGCCATCGACTGCGCGTGCCGCGAGTCGACGCCCTGGTCGACCTGCCAGGCGGCGTTGAGCACCAGCCACCGCAGCGCTTCGAGCTCGACGCCGGAGTCGGCGATCATCCACTGGATGGCCTGGCGTTCGGCGATCTTCTGCCCGAACGTCTCACGCGTGTTGGCGTGCTCGATGGCCATCGAGATCAGCCGCTCGCACGAACCGATCGCGCGCGCCGGCAGGAGGTAGCGGCCCTGCCCGATCCACTGCATGGCGAGCTCGAACCCGCGGCCCTCCTCGCCGAGGATCTGCGTCTCCGGCACGCGGACGTCCTGGAAGATCAGCGACGCCGGGCCCCACTCGCCCATGGTGTCGATGTATTCGGACTTCCAGCCGGCCTCGCGGTCGACGAGGAAGCACGTGACGCCGCCGTTCGCGCCCTTCTCGGGGTCGGTGATCGCGAAGACCATCGTGAAGTCGGCTTCGTTGCCGCCGGTGATGAAGGTCTTCTCGCCGTTGATGATCCAGTCGGTGCCGTCCTTGCGGGCGGTGGTCCGGATGGCCTTGGCGTCCGACCCGGCACCCGGCTCGGTGATGGCGAAGCACGACTTGCGCTCGCCCGAGATGGTCGGCAGCAGGTAGGTCTGCTTCTGCTCTTCGTTGGCGTGGAACAGGATGTTGTCCGCGGCACCGCCGAAGCGGAACGGCACGAAGGTCCGGCCGAGCTCGGCCTCCAGCAGCGCGGCCATCACGGCGGACAGGCCCATGCCGCCGTACTCCTCCGGCGTGAAGACGCCCCAGAAACCGGACTCCTTCGCCTTGAGCTGGAGGTCCTTGAGCTCCTCGCCGGTCAACCCCGGCTGGTGCGCGCGCTCACGCCGCAGGACTTCCTGCTCGAGCGGGATCAGCTCCCGCTGGACGAACGTGCGGACCCAGTCGCGCACTTCCCGTTCTTCGGTGCTGAGAGAGAAATCCATGGGTGAGCTGCTCCTCCGACACTGGCTAAGCGCTTGCTTAGCCCAGGGTACCTCTTATGAGCCGGATTACCCCAGACCTCTCCCCGAATTCGTGACAACGGGGTGAGCGCCCGGGAGGATCGGGGGCGTGATGGAGATCGTGGTCCGCTGGTCGTCCCCGCTGCCCGCCGAAGAGCGCTTCCTGCGCCTGCTGGACGACGTCGAGCAAGGCCGCTTCGAGGCGTACCGGCAGGACGCGGACAAGCGCCGCTTCCTCACCGGCCGCGTGCTGGCCAAGACGGTCGCCGCGGAGTGGCTCGGCACCCCCGTCGACCAGGTGAAGTTCGACGCGACCTGCGAAGACTGCGGCAAGCAGCACGGCAGGCCGCACGTCCCGGGTGCCGACCTGACGCTGTCGATCTCCCACTCGG
Organism: Amycolatopsis sp. NPDC098790; assembly: GCF_044759945.1. NCBI lineage: Bacteria > Bacillati > Actinomycetota > Actinomycetes > Pseudonocardiales > Pseudonocardiaceae > Amycolatopsis > Amycolatopsis sp. NPDC098790. The sequence goes on along the minus strand of NZ_JBIWAI010000001.1, from coordinate 2,141,838 downwards.
GCGACCTGATCGGCGTCGCGGCGACGCCGTCGGTCCCGGTGGGCCTGGACGTCGAGACGGCGACCCGGAAGGCCGACGACGGCCTGATCGAGTACGCGCTGAGCCCGGCCGAGGCGGCCCACCTGACCGGCCTGACCGACGCGGAGAAGGCGAACGCGTTCTTCGTCTACTGGACACGCAAGGAAGCGGTGATGAAGGCCACCGGCAAGGGCCTGCGCATCCCGCTCAAGAGCATCACGTTCTCCCGCTTCGACGAACCGGCGAGGCTGGTCGAGTCGGGCGACCCGGCGCTGGAGCCGGCCCGCACGCGCCTGGTCGACCTGAAGGCCGCGGACGGCTACCGCGCGGCCATCGCCGTCCTGACCACCGACGAGCTGTCGGTGACCGAGGAACTCTGGGCCCCCTAGACGCTGTCCTCCAGGCCCATCGCCGTCAGCAGCGTCCGGAACTTCGCCGTCGTCTCGTCCAGCTCCACCTGCGGCTCCGACGCCGCCACGATGCCGCCGCCCGCGTACAGCCTCATCGACGTCGACGCGATCTCGGCGCAGCGGATCGCCACCGCCCACTCGCCGTCGCCCGACGCGTCCACCCAGCCGACCGCTCCCGCGTAGTAGTCGCGGTCGAACGGCTCCAGCTCCTGGACCAGCTCGCGGGCGCCGTCGGTCGGGGTGCCGCAGATCGCCGGGGTCGGGTGCAGGGCCGCCGCGAGGTCCAGGGCCGTGACGTCCGGGTCGGCCAGCTCGCCCGTGATCGGCGTGCGCAGGTGCCAGATCGCCGGCGTCGTCACCAGCTCCGGCTCGGCCGGGACCTCCAGGGTCCGGCAGAACGGCCGCAGCGCTTCGACCAGGTAGTCGATCACGACCGCGTGCTCCAGCTGGTCCTTGCGCGACGTCCGCAGGGCCTCGCCGTTGGCGCGGTCGGCGACCGGGTCGGCCGAACGCGGCATCGAGCCCGCGTGCGGTGACGAGAACACCGTGCGCCCGGTCCGGCGCAGCAGCAGCTCGGGCGTGGCGCCGACGAGCGTGCGGCCGCCGGGCAGCTCGGCCGCGTACGTGAAGTGCCGGGGGTTGCCGACCGCCAGGTTGCGCACGACGCGCTCGGCGGACACCGGCGAGACGAATTCGAGGTCCAGCGCACGGGCCAGCACGGCTTTCCGGAGGCCCCGCGAGCCCAGCGCGTCAACAGCCGCCGAGACGGCCGCCATGTGCTGCGCGGGCGAAGGCACCGCACGCACCCGCGCGGGCGCCGGCAGGACCTCACGCGCGAACGAAGGCGCTCCCTCGGCGCGGTGAACGGTCCGGGGCACGACGAGGTGGCCCGGCACCTTCGTGTCGGGCCCGGTGTCGAACGGGAGGACACCGACGGCCAGCGGGGCTCCGGTGGAGGCCAGGACGCCGGGGATCGCCGCGGCGAGCTGCCGCGGGTCCGTGTCCGTGACGGTCCGGAGCACGCCCTGCGCGAGGAGTGCGCGCTGGGCCGTGGTGAAGAGGAAGTCGCCTCGCTGGTAGCGGGCGGCGAGGTCGAGTACCGGGGTCGCCGGATCAGGAGAACTCACGACTCCAGCGTCCCAGGCTTCGGGAGATCCGCGAGGGGAGTGTCACGAGCGACACTCCCCTCGCGGGAGCTCCTGACGACGAGCTACTTGAGCGCGTCGATGAGCGCCTCGCGCTGGCGCTCGCCCAGGCCGGCCGCACGCCGGTCGGGGTCGATGCCGGCCTGCTCGAGCAGGGCGGCGACCTTCACCGCGCCGAGGCCGGGAACGGCCTTCAGCAGCTGGGTGACCTTCGTCTTCCCGATGGTCTTGTTCTCCTTGGCCTGCTTGAGCACCTTTTCGATGCTCTCCTTGCCGGACTTGATCGACGCGAGCAGCTCCGAACGCGCCTTGCGAGCCTCGGCGGCCTTGGCCAGGGCCTCGGCGCGCTGCTCCGGAGTCAACGTAGGCAGAGCCAACGTAGTGTCCTTTCCTCTCAGGTCTCCGCTTTCGCGGCCGACAGCTTTTCTGAGTGCTTGCTCCTGCAAGCGCTGCTCAGCCGTCTCTTGCCACGGCCCCAGTAAACGCCACCGGCTTCGCGGCCGTGCAACCGACACGCACTTATTACCCCCGGAGGTGATACCGGGCAACCCGCTCCGGCCTGCGGAAACGCTCCCAAGAAGCGGGCGGAGTGGCCAGACTCACCCGGAAGTGAAGCCTCCGTTACGTCGTGCATTTCCTCGCCTATAAGGAAAAGCGTAAAAATTGATGATCTTGATCATCGTCCGGTCGTCCCCCGATCGCGCGACGACCGTGACCGAACGGAGCCGTTGTCGACCATGCCCGCTTCACCCGATCCGCACTAGAGTCGGCGCAACCCCAGTCCACCGGCGAACGACCCCCGGGAGCGACCATGTTGAGCACCATGCAGGACGGCCAGCTGTCGTTGGCCAACCTGCTCCGCCACGGCACGTCGGTGCACTCGGCGAGCGAAGTCATCACCTGGACCGGTTCAGAAGCCCGGCGCGAGACCTACGGCGACCTCGGCCGCAACGCCGCCCGCCTGGCGAACGCGCTCCGGAGCCTCGGTGTGACGGGCGACCAGCGCGTCGGCACGTTCATGTGGAACAACGCCGAGCACATGGCCGCCTACCTGGCCGTCCCGGCGATGGGCGCCGTGCTGCACACCCTGAACATCCGGCTCTTCCCCGAGCAGCTGACCTTCGTCGCCAACCACGCCGAGGACCAGGTCGTCATCGTCGACGGCACGCTGGTCCCGCTGCTGGCGAAGCAGCTGCCGGAGTTCAAGACCGTCCGGCACGTCATCGTGGCCAACGGCGACGCGGCCGCCCTTCAAGCACCGGACGGCGTCCAGGTGCACGCCTACGCCGACCTGCTGGCCCAGCAGCCGGACACCTTCGACTGGCCGGACGTGGACGAGCGCTCCGCCGCCGCGATGTGCTACACCTCGGGCACCACGGGTGACCCCAAGGGCGTCGCCTACTCCCACCGCTCGATCTGGCTGCACTCGATGCAGGTCTGCATGAGCGACAGCATGAACCTCGCGCAAAGCGACAAGGCGCTGGCCATCGTGCCGATGTTCCACGCGATGGCGTGGGGCCTGCCCTACGCGGCGCTGATGGTCGGCGCGTCACTGCTGATGCCCGACCGCTTCCTCCAGCCGGCGCCGATCTCCGCGATGCTGGCCGCCGAGAAGCCGACGTTCGCCGGCGCGGTCCCGACCGTCTGGCAGGGGCTGCTCGCCCACCTCGAGGCGCACCCGCAGGACATCTCCCACCTGCGCGAGGTCGTCGTCGGCGGGTCGGCGGTGCCGCCGTCGCTGATGCACGCGTTCCAGGAGAAGCACAAGGTGTCGATCCTGCACGCCTGGGGCATGACCGAGACGTCGCCGCTGGGCAGCGTCGCCCGCCCGCCGGCCGGCGCGACCGGCGAGGACGCCTGGAAGTACCGCTACACGCAGGGCCGCTTCCCGGCGTCCGTGCGCGCCCGGCTGATCGACGACGACGGCGCGGTGCTCCCCTGGGACGACGACGCCGTCGGCGAGCTCGAGGTCCAGGGCCCGTGGATCGCCGGTTCGTACTACGGCGGCTCCGACGTCGACCCGGACAAGTTCCACGACGGCTGGCTGCGCACCGGTGACGTCGGCAAGGTCAGCGCCGACGGCTACCTGACGCTGACCGACCGCGCCAAGGACGTCATCAAGTCCGGCGGCGAGTGGATCTCCTCGGTCGACCTGGAGAACCAGGTCATGGGCCACCCGGCGGTGGCCGAGGCGGCGGTCGTCGGCATCCCCGACGAGAAGTGGGACGAGCGGCCGCTGGTCGCCGTCGTGCTCAAGGAGGGCCAGACGGCCACACCCGAGGAGCTGCGCGACTTCCTGAGCGACAAGGTCGCGAAGTGGCAGCTGCCGGAGAACTGGACGTTCGTGGACGAAGTGCCCAAGACGAGCGTCGGCAAGTTCGACAAGAAGCGGATCCGCGCGTCCTACTCCGAGGGAAAGCTCGACATCGCCCAGCTCTAACGGGTAAATCTCCGGCGAGTCTGCACGCTTGGAACGGCCACCATGGGGGAACCTACCTCCCTCATGGTGGCCTTCAGAGCACGTCGGAGGGGTTCTGGGGATGCATAACAGGCGCACGTTCTTGACGCTGGCGGGAGTCGGCGCGCTGACCGCGGCTTGCGGGTCGAACACCGGACGGCAGGGCACCGCGCCGCCGTCGACGGCGTACTCGGCGGGCCCGCCGCCGTCCGACGCGCCGAAGGTCACGCTGCAGCAGTGGTACCACGCGTACGGCGAGGACGGCGTCCAGGAAGCCGTCAAGCGGTACGCGGCGAGCTACCCGGGCGCGAGCGTCAACGTGCAGTGGAACCCCGGCGACTACGACTCGAAGATCGTCACCGCGCTGCAGAACAGCGCCGTCCCGGACGTCTTCGAGGCGCAGGTCAAGATCGACTGGGTGCGGCAGAACCAGGTGGTGTCGCTCGACGACGTCATCGCGCCGGTCCGCAACGACTTCAGCCCGGCCGTGCTGGCCGCGCAGACGGTCGAGGGCAAGGTCTACGGCATCCCGCAGGCCGTCGACACGCAGGTGCTCTTCTACCGCAAGAGCCTGCTGCAGGCCGCCGGCGTCCAGCCGCCGCAGACGGTCGACGAGCTGATCGACGCGGCCGCGAAGCTGTCGAAGGACGGCGTCAAAGGCTTCTTCGCCGGCAACGACGGCGGTGTCGGCGTCCTCACCGGGCCGCTGCTGTGGTCGGCGGGCCTCGACTACCTGAAGAACGGCAACCGCGAAGTCGGCTTCGACGACCCGCGCGCGGCGACCGCCTTGGCGAAGCTGCACACGTTGAACGCCAACGGGTCCCTGCTGCTCGGCGCGCCGGCGGACTGGTCGGACCCGGGCGCGTTCGTCGACGGGCTCGCCGCGATGCAGTGGACCGGGCTGTGGAACGTGCCGAAGATCCGGCAGGCGTTCGACGACGACTTCGGCGTCCTGCCGTTCCCCCGGCTCGACGCGACGGGCGCGCCGTCGGTGCCGGTCGGCGCGTACGGCGCGATGGTCAACGCCAAGAGCGCGCACGTCGCCGAGGCCAAGGCGTTCGTGAAGTGGCTGTGGGTCGACAAGACCGACGACCAGCTGGAGTTCGCGACGAAGTTCGGCTTCCACGTGCCGGCGCGCCAGAGCCTGGTGGGCCAGGCGGGCAGCCTCGCGTCCGGCCCGGCCGCGGACGCCGCCCGGTTCGTCCGCGAGAACGGCCACCTCGTCGGCGGTCCGGTGTGGACGCAGCAGTCGAACACGGCGCTGTCCGACGCGGTCGCGAAGATCGCGAAGGAGGGGGCGGACCCGGTCGCGCAGACCAAGACGGCGGTCGAGGTGGCTCGGGCCGAGCTGAAGCGCTTGTTCGGGTGAAGCGGCGCGACGCGCGCGCGTTCTGGCTGTTCGTCGGGCCGTTCCTGCTGGGGCTGGCGGTGTTCGCGTACCTGCCGATCGGCTGGAGCGCGTACCTGTCCTTCTTCGACGCGCGCAACACGGTGACGCCGACGGAGTTCGTCGGGCTCGGCAACTACGGGCACATGCTGACCGACGAGCCGTTCCTGTCGAGCCTGGGGACGTTCAGCGTGTTCGCGGTGTTCATCGTGCCGCTGACGTTCGCACTGTCGCTGGCTCTCGCGCTGGGCGTCAACCAGCTGCGGTTCGCGCGGGCGTTCTTCCGGTCGGTGTTCTTCCTGCCGTTCGCGTGCTCGTACGTCGTGGCGTCGCTGATCTGGAAGACGTCGTTGTTCTCGGGTGTCCGATATGGACTGGCGAACAGCGTGTTGTCGGTGTTCGGCGTCGAGCCGGTGGCCTGGACGGGGACGGTGGACCCGCCGCTGTATTGGATCGTCCTGGTGACGGCACGGCTGTGGCTGCAGCTCGGGTTCTACATGATCCTGTTCATCGCGGCGCTGCAACGGATCCCGCGGCACCTGTACGAAGCAGCGTGGCTCGACGGCGCGAAGCCGGGCTGGCAGGTGTTCCGCTACATCACGCTGCCGCAGCTGCGCGCGACGGCGGTGGCGGTGCTCCTGCTGAACCTGATCAACGCGTACCAGGCGTTCGACGAGTTCTACAACATCATGGGCGATTCACGCGGCTATCCGCCGTTCGCGCGGCCCCCGCTGGTGTACCTGTACTACACGTCGCTGGGTTCGGGCGGCCAGGACCTGGGCCGCGGCAGCGCGGGCGCGGTGATCCTGGCGCTGATCATCGCCTTGGTGACGTTGCTGCAGGGCCGCGTCTTCCGCTTCGGACGGGTGTCGTGAAGGCCGTCCTGCGCTGGACCGCGCTCGTCGTCGCGGCGGTGCTCTTCCTCCTGCCGTTCTACCTGCTGGTGCGCAACGGCCTGTCGTCGCGGGCGGAAATCACCGCTCCGGGATGGACGTTCTTCCCGTCCACAGTGCACTGGGAGAACTTCTCGAAGCTGTTCTCTTCGGACGACGTCCCCTTCGCGCGCAGCCTGCTGAACTCGGCGATCGTGGCGGTCCTGCAAACCCTCGGCCTGCTGGTGATCTGCTCCCTGGCGGGCTACGGCTTGGCGCGGATCCCGTACCGGCACTCGCGGTTCGTGTTCTACGCGGTACTGGCGACGCTGATGATCCCGACGTCGGTGACGTTCGTGCCGAGCTTCGTGGTGGTCTCGTCGCTGGGCTGGCTGTCGGACTTCCGCGGGCTGGTGATCCCCGGGCTGTTCAGCGCGTTCAGCGTGTTCCTGTTCCGCCAGTACTTCCTGGACTTCCCGCGCGAGCTGGAGGAGGCCGGCCGGGTCGACGGGCTCAGCCGCTGGGGCGTGTTCTGGCGGATCGTGGTCCCGAACTCGAAGGGGTTCTTCGCGGCGATCGCGGTGATCACGGTGATCGGCAGCTGGAACGCGTTCCTGTGGCCGTTGATCATCGCGCAGTCGCCGGATTCGTGGACTGTCCAGGTGGCACTGTCCGGTTTGCTGACGGCGCAGAACCCGCAGCTCAACCTGCTGTTCCTCGCGGCGGCCGTGTCGATCCTGCCGATCGTGCTGCTGTTCGCGTTCCTGCAGCGGTACCTGGTCCGCGGGGTGACGGAGTCGGGCCTGACGGGCTGAGTAACGTGCAGCACCGTCCGGGCGACTTCGCTGGGGACGGACAGAAGTGGGTGCACGGTGACCAGTTACGACCCTTACCAGCCGGATCAGCAGTTCCCTGCCCCGGCCGAACCGGTGTACCCGCCTTCGGCGCCGCAGTACGCGGTCCAGCCGTACGTGACCCAGCCGTACCCGGCCTACGGTCCCCAGCCGATGTACGGCGCCCAGCCGTACCCCGCCTACCAACCGCTGATGACCAGCGGCATGGCGGTCGCCGGCATGGTTGTCGGCATCATCGCGCTCGTCACCTTCTGGATCCCGTTCGTCGACCTGGTCCTCGGCTTCCTGGCGATCGGCCTGTCGTGGGGCGGCATGGTGCAGGCCGACCGGCCGGGCTACACCGGCAAGGGCATGGGCATCGCCGGCCTGGTCTGCGGGATCGTCGCCGTCATCCCCGCGCTGATCGTGATGCTGTTCTTCTTCGGTCTGTTCGCCGCGGCCGGGACCGCGTGCGGAATCGCCTGCTGACCAGCACCACCGTCAGCACGAGCGCACCGCCGTCGGTCACCACCGACGGCAGCAGCCCCACCCAGCCGTACAAGTCCACCGTCGCCCGCCACACCGATGGCGGGATCGCGAACACGCCCGCGGCCTGCGTTGCGTTCACCGCCAGCACCAGCCAGAACACCCACGGGCGCCCCGTGAGTGCCAGCAACCCCAGCAGGTTGCCCACCAGGTAGACGTCGCCGACCAGGCGCAGGCCCGTCAGGAAGCCGTCCGAGACCGGCGTTCCCGCGAGCGATGCCGCCCGCGCGACCAGTTCGGCGTCGATCACCACGAAGTTCTGCAGTGCCGTACCGATCGCGAAGACCAGCGAGCACCCCGCAATCCACCAGCGCATCACGTCCCCCTCTATCAGTGATAGAGACCACTCTATCACTGATAGAGTGCGCCGGGTGACGCTCGATCGCCGACAGATCACCGACGCCGCCCTCGCCCTGCTCGACGAGGTCGGCCTCGCCGAGCTGAGCACCCGGCGGCTCGCCGCGCGGCTCGGCGTCAGCTCGCCGACGCTCTACTGGCACGTCAAGGACAAGGCCCAGCTCCTCGACCTGCTCGCCGAAGCCGTCTGCGAAGACGCGTTCGACATCGACGAGACGCGGGACTGGCGCCACCAGCTCGAGCAGGGCCTCCACCAGTTCCGCGCGATCGTCCTGAAGCACCGCGACGCCGCGACACTCCTGCGTGAACGCCCGCCCGGCCCGAACCGGCTCGCCCACATCGAGCAGACCGCCCGGATCCTGCTCGAAGCCGGCTTCACCCCCGAAGACACCGCGGGCATCGCGCGGCTGCTGACCGCGCACGTCCTCGCGTCGGTCGAGCGCCCCGGGAAACCGGACCCCGAAGCCGCGAAAGCCTTCCAGGAGAACCTGAAGAACTACCCGAACGCGCGCGCACTCGGGTTCACCAAGCTCGGCGCCGACGACCTGTTCGCACTCGGCACCGAAGTCATTCTCGACGGGCTCGCCCAGCGGCGGAAATGACCACGACCTTCGGCGGTACACCCCACCCCGAAGCCTGTGACAGGGTGGATTGAACTGTCACGGTGAATGTTTTTCACGTTCACCCCGCGTCCACCCACGTCCGGCACGGTGCTGGGCAACCGAGAAGACTGGGGAGCGAACAACCATGGCCGAACTCACCCGGCGCGCCGTCGCCACCGCGGGCGCCGCCGGTCTCGGACTGCTGCTGTGCACGCCCACCGCGAACGCCCTCGACCGCGCACTGCGGCTCACGAGCACGCGCTCGGTCACCACGTCCGGCACCACGCTCGAGCAGGCCGCCGCCGCCGTCACCGCGGGCCCGGCCTACACCCGGCTCCAGGGCGGCCCGGGCTGGCCGCTCGTCGTCCGCAGCGACCTCGCCACGCCGAAGTCCGGGCGCGACGACCGCCGCCGCGCGCTCAGCGCGTTCGTGCAGTTCACCGACCTGCACATCACCGACACCGAAAGCCCCGCGCGCTTCGAGTACCTGCACCCGTTCATCGGCTCCGCGCACCGGCCGCAGGAAGCGCTCGGCACGATCGCGACCAGCGCGCTCGTCGAGCGCGTCAACAGCGTGCGGCAGGGCCCGTTCACCGGACGGCCGTTCGACCTCATGGTCACCACCGGCGACAACACCGACAACCACGAGCTGATCGAGCTCGACTGGTTCCTCAAGGTCCTCAACGGCGGCAGCGTCACGCCGAACTCCGGCGCCACGAACGCCTACGAGGGCGTGCAGAGCTCCGGCAACGAGGCGTTCTGGAACCCGGCCATCCCCGGCGTGGGCGACGACTACTCCGCCAAGGGCTTCCCGCAGCTGCCCGGCCTGCTCGAAGCCGGCATCGGGACGTTCACCGCGCCCGGCCTCGACGTCCCGTGGTTCTGCACGTTCGGCAACCACGACGACAGCATCGTCGGCTCGCTGCCGGCGCAGATCCCGGGCATCGACGCCTGGTACACCGGCCGATACAAGGTCATCGGTAAGGACGAGAGCACTTCGAGGAAGCTCGCCGACGCCATCAAGAAGGGCTCGAGCGTCCCGGTCGCCGAGCTGTTCGGCGGCTCGGGCACGATCCGCGAGGTGACGCCGGACGCGCGGCGCCGCCCGTTCACCACCGGCCAGTTCGTCCAGGCGCACCTCGACGCGGCCAACACCGGCCCCGGCCCGGTCGGGCACGGTTTCACCAGCGCCAACGCCGACGGCAAGAACGTCTACTACACGTTCCGGATCGCGCCGGGCATCACCGGGATCAGCCTCGACACGACGACCGACGCCGGGTTCGCCGACGGCTCGATCGGCCTCGCGCAGTACAACTGGGTCGAGTCGACGCTGAAGCGGAGCAGCTCGACGTACTACGACTTCTTCGGCCGCAAGGTCGTCCACGACGTCACCGACGAGCTGTTCCTGCTGTTCAGCCACCACACGAGCGGCACGATGACCAACCTGCTGCCGGACTCGCGCCACCTGCTCGACCCGCGTCTGAACGGCGACGCGTTCGTCGCCCTGCTCAAGCGGTTCCCGAACGTGCTGGCGTGGGTCAACGGCCACACGCACCTCAACAAGATCACGCCGCACGCGGGGAACACGCCGCAACAGGGCTTCTGGGAGATCAACACGGCGTCGCACATCGACTTCCCGCAGCACGCGCGGATCGTCGAGGTCGCGGACAACGCGGACGGCACGTTGTCGCTGTTCACGACGTTGATCGAGGCGGAAGCCCCGTACGCCGTGGACTACGGTTCCCGGACGCCGCAAGCGCTTGCGTCGCTCTACCGCGAGCTGTCGTACAACGACATCCACACCGACCTCGGCCGCGTCGGGGACCCCGCGGACCACAACACGGAACTGCTGCTCGTCAACCCGCTGAGCTGAGCGCGTTACGCGCGAGGTAATCGCCCTCGGGCCGGGCGTGCGGCACAGTGACCGCATGACCGATCCCGAGGGCACGCAGCTCTTCCACCGTTCCATGCCGTTCTCCGAGCGCCTGGGCGTGGAGGTGCTGGAGCACGGGCGCGAGCTCGTCCGCAGCCGGCTGAAGTGGGACGAAAGCCTCTGCACGCTCGGCGGCGCGCTGCACGGGGGCGCGCTCATGGCGCTGGCCGACTCGACCGGCGCCGTGTGCGCGTTCCTCAACCTGCCCGAAGGCGGCCAGGGCACGACGACCGTCGAGTCGAAGACGAACTTCCTGCGCGCGGTGCGTTCGGGCTACGCCGTTGCGTCGTCCAGACCACTGCACGCCGGCCGCAAGTTCGTCGTGGTGGAGACGGAGATCCACGACGACGACGGCAAGTTGGTCGCGAAAGTGACACAGACCCAGGCCGTCCTCTAGGTACCTGTTTACAGACCCGGCCGGAGCGGCGAAAATCCCTGGCTACTGGGTGGGTCTATCAGGGAGCCGGGATGCGCGTACGCAAGTTGTTCACCTTATTGTCGGTAGTCGTGTTAACAGCTGTAACCGCGCAAGTCGCCGAGGCCGCGCCCGCCCGGCCCCACGACGACGAGGCGATCGACTACCACGAATGGAACGGCGGGCGCTTCCACGAAGGCGGTTTCGCCGGGCTCGCGCTGACCCGCGACGGCCTCCGCATCACGCGCCCGGCCGGCACGGTGGAGCACACCGAGCCGGAACTGGGCACGACGAGAACGTACGAATACGGCCAGTGGACGTCGCCGGAGTACCGCGAGGGCTTCGGCGCGACGCAGCTGGTCGCGTCCTGGAACGCGCGGACGCCGGCGAAGACGTGGCTGCAGGTCGAGGCGCGCGGCCGGACGTCGGCCGGCGTCGAAACCGCGTGGTACGTGATGGGCCGCTGGGCCAGCGGCGACGGTGACATCCTGCGCACCAGCGTCGACGGCCAGGACGACGCGAACGCGGCGGTCGACGTCGACACGCTCGTCATGAAGACCGGCGTGACGCTGAAGTCGTACCAGCTGCGGGTCAACCTCTACCGCGAAGCCGGCTCGCACGCGACGCCGTCGGTGACGTCGCTGGGCGCGATGACTTCGGCGGTGCCGGACCGCTTCGACGTCCAGACGACGAAGCCGGGCCGCGCCACCGGGATCGAGCTGAAGGTGCCGGCGTACGCGCAGAACCTCCACAAGGGACAGTTCCCGCAGTACGGCGGGGGCGGCGAAGCGTGGTGCAGCCCGACGTCGACGGAGATGGTGGCCGAGTACTGGGGCAAGAAGCCGTCGGCGGCGGAGATGTCCTGGATCCCGGCGGACTACGTCGACCCGTCGGTGGCGTTCGCGGCGCGCTACACGTACGACCACGCGTACGACGGCACGGGCAACTGGCCGTTCAACACGGCATACGCGGCTTCGCGCGGCCTGCGCGGTCACATCACGCGGCTGCACTCGCTGAACGAGCTGGAGAACTACATCGCGCGGGGCATCCCGGTGATCACGTCCCAGTCGTTCCTGTCGGAAGAGCTGGACGGCGCGGGTTACGGGACAGCCGGCCACATCATGGTGGTCGTCGGCTTCACGAAGGACGGCGACGTGATCGCGAACGACCCGGCGTCGAGCAGCAACGACCGCGTGCGCAACGTGTACAAGCGCGACCAGTTCGAGAAGATCTGGCAGCGGACGAAGCGCTACCGCGCGGACGGGACCGTGGCGAGCGGCCCGGGCGGCATCGCGTACATCATCACCCCGGCCTGACCGGGATCCGGCGGGGCGCCGGGGTGGCGCCCCGCCGGGTTTCACCAGGCCTTGCCCGCCTGCTGCTTCGTCGTGCGGTTGATGCGGTTGAAGAAGTTGGTGAGCGCGATGTTCAGGGTGATCGCACCCAGCTGCTTCTCGTCGAAATGCTTGGCCGCGGCCGCCCAGACCTCGTCGGTCACGCCCGGCTCTCCGTCCTGAATCCGGGTGGCGGCCTCGGTCAGCGCGAGGGCGGCCCGCTCCGGCTCGGTGAAGAACGGCGTCTCGCGCCACGCGACGACGCTGTGCAGCCGCTCGTCGGTCTCCCCGCGGCGCTTCGCCGACTGGATGCCCCCGTAGACGCACGGGCTGCAGCCGTTGATCTGGCTGGCCCGCAGGTGGACCAGGTCGAGCAGCAGCGGGTCGACGCCGCCGTCCTGCACCGCCTTGACGATCCGCTGGATCGCGCCGAACACCTCGGGGTCGCCCGAGTCCGTGAGCCGTGGTTCCATCGTTCCTCCTGCTGTTACCTGTGGTGGTCCGGATCCGTCATCCCCATGACGGAGCGGAACCGAGGAAGGTAACGACATGCCCGACACGATGACCGAGGTCTTCGAGGCGCAGCGCGACCGGCTGCGCGCGGTCGCCCACCGCGTGCTGGGTTCGCACGCGGACGCCGAGGACGTGGTCCAGGAGGCGTGGCTGCGGCTGTCCCGCCAGGACGCGGCGGCGATCGACAACCTCGCCGGCTGGCTGACGACGGTGGTCGGCCGGCTCAGCCTGGACGTCCTGCGCTCGCGCCGGTCCCGTCCCGAGGCGCCCTACGACGAGATCGTGGTGGCGGTCGACGAGGGTCCGGCGCCGGAGGACGACGTCGCGCTCGCGGATTCGGTCGGGCTGGCGCTGCTGGTGGTCCTGGAGTCCCTGGCGCCGGGCGAGCGGCTGGCGTTCGTGCTGCACGACCTGTTCGCGGTGCCGTTCGAGGAGATCGGCCGCATCCTCGGCAAGACCCCGGGCGCGACGAAGATGCTGGCGAGCCGGGCGCGCAAGAAGGTCCGCACACCGGTGGGTCCTTCGGGCGCGGGGAAGTCGCAACGCGAGGTGGTGAACGCGTTCCTGAGAGCGGCCCGAGACGGCGACTTCGAGGAGTTGCTGCGGGTCCTGGACCCGGAGGTCCGCTTGACGGTCGACACCCCGGACGGCGTGGTGGTGGTCCTGGGGGCCACGAACGTAGCGGCGGGAGCCCGCATCGGAGCGGCGGCGGGCGGCCAGGAGGTCCTGGTGGGCGGGCTGCCGGGCGTGGTGGCGTGGCACGCGGACGGCAGGCCGATGTCGGTGGTGGCGTTCACGGTGGTGGGCGGCCGGATCACGGGCATCGCGGCGGTGGCCGACCCGGCGAGGCTGGCGGCGATGGAGCTGCCGGAGCCGCCCGAAACTGTCGGTGCCGGCCGATAAGCTGGAAACCGGGGGCCGGAGGCACGCGCTCGTGCCAAACTGCGGGAGCCATGCCCCGCCCACTGCTGTTCCTCGACGTCGACGGCCCGCTGATCCCGTTCGGGCGGAGTTCCGGCGAGTACGAGCACTTCACGGACACCGACCTGGGCAATCCCCTGCTCGCCCGGCTCGACCCGCGCCTCGGTCCGCGGCTGCTGGCGCTCGGGTGCGACCTCGTCTGGGCCACCACGTGGCTGGAGGACGCCAACGAAGTCGTCGCCCCGCTGCTGGGCCTGCCCCAGCTGCCGGTGCTCGACTTCCCAGAGGAAGACACCAGCCCGGGAGCGCACTGGAAGACCCGGCGGATCGTCGAGCACGCGGCGGGAGGCCCGTTCGCCTGGATCGACGACGAAACCACCGACACCGACCGGACCTGGGTCGCGGGCCACCACCCGGGGCCGGCTTTGCTGGTCACCGTCGCCGCCGGCACCGGACTCACCGGCCACGACTTCGAACTCGTCGCCGACTGGGTCAGCAGAGTTGCGCAAGACGCAACCTGTTGCGCCCAACCCACCAAGACTCACTCATGCGGATGTCGCCATCCCAGCGTGATCCGTGATTAGCTGCGGGCACATCCAGCAAAGCCGGAAGGTGGATTCGCATGCCGTACGAGGTGCAGGGGGTCGTTTCGCGGGCGAAGGGCGAGCCCGTCTCGCTGGAAACCGTCCTCGTGCCCGATCCCGGTCCCGGCGAGGCCGTCGTGAACGTCCAAGCCTGCGGGGTCTGCCACACCGACCTGCACTACCGCGAAGGCGGCATCAACGACGAGTTCCCGTTCCTCCTCGGCCACGAGGCCGCCGGGGTCGTCGAAGCCGTCGGCGAGGGCGTCACCGATCTCGCGCCCGGCGACTACGTCATCCTCAACTGGCGCGCCGTCTGCGGCACGTGCCGGGCCTGCAAGCGCGGCAAGCCGTGGTACTGCTTCTCGACCTTCAACGCCGCCCAGCCGATGACCCTCCAAGACGGCACCAAGCTGTCGCCCGCCCTCGGCATCGGCGCCTTCCTCGAGAAGACGCTCGTCCACAGCGGACAGTGCACGAAGGTCAATCCCGAAGCCGAACCCGCGGTCGCCGGGCTGCTCGGCTGCGGCGTCATGGCCGGGCTCGGTGCCGCCATCAACACCGGCGCCGTCACCCGCGGTGACTCGGTCGCCGTCATCGGCTGCGGTGGGGTCGGGGACGCCGCCATCGCCGGCGCCAAGCTCGCCGGTGCCACGACCATCGTCGCGATCGACACGGACGACCGGAAACTCGGCTGGGCGAAGGACTTCGGCGCGACGCACACCGTCAACAGTCGCGGGCTCAGCGAAGAAGCTGTCGTCGAGGCCATGCAGGACGCCACCAACAGCTTCGGCCCGGACGTCGTCATCGACGCCGTCGGGCGCCCGGAGACCTGGCGGCAGGCCTTCTACGGCCGCGACCTCGCCGGCACCGTCGTCCTCGTCGGCGTCCCAACACCGGAGATGCGCCTGAACGACCTGCCGCTGATCGACTTCTTCTCGCGCGGCGGCTCGCTCAAGTCGTCGTGGTACGGCGACTGCCTGCCGAGCCGCGACTTCCCGATGCTCGTCGACCTCTACCTGCAGGGCCGGCTGCCGCTCGACAAGTTCGTCACCGAACGCATCGGCGTCGACGGCGTCGAGCAGGCCTTCGAGCGCATGCACCACGGCGACGTCCTGCGCAGCGTGGTGACCTTCTGACCCTCTTCACCGACGACGAGTACCCGGCCGAGCCCTACCCGGGCACCCGGCCGGGCCACTCGTTCGTGCACGTCGACGGCGTCGGGCACCCCCTGGAAACCGCGCCGAACGGCTGGCGCGACCGGATGGCCGTGCTGGCCTACGGCTCGAACGCGAACCCGTCGAAGATCACCTGGCTGCGCGCGCGGCTCGGCCTCGAAGGCCCGGTCGTCGTCGCGCACGCACGCTGCGCCGGGCTCGCCGCCGTGTGGGCCGCCGGCTTCCGCGTGGTCGACGACCAGCGCCCGGCCACCCTCACCGCGCTCGACGGCGTCGAGGACCACGCCATCTGGTTCGTGACGCCGGACCAGCTGGCCGTGCTCGACCGGTGCGAGGGCCGCGGCACGCGCTACCACCTGGCCCGGCTGACCGAACCCGACATCACGCTCGAAGACGGCACCCGGCTGACCGAGGTCCACACGTACGTCGGCGCCGCGCCGATCCGCTACCCGCTGCTCGTCGACGGCAAGCCCGTGCGCACCACCGACCTCCCGCAGGCTGAAGCGGCGAAGCTCGACGGCGTCGCCGCGGACGGCCACGGCGTCCCCTGCGAAGTGCTCAAACCAGCTTACCCGGGTTGAGGATGCCGCTCGGGTCCACTGTGGACTTCGCCGCGCGCAGCACTTCGACGCCCAGTGAGCCGATTTCAGCCTGCAGGTAGGGCGCGTGGTCGACACCGACGGCGTGGTGGTGCGAAATCGTGCCCAGGCCGACGATCGCCTCGCACGCCGCCGCTTTCGCGCGCTGCCACTGTCCTATCGGGTCACTTTCGTCGCGGGCCGTCAGCACCGTGAAGTAGAGCGACGCGCCCGTCTCGTACGCGTGCGAAATGTGGCACATGACGATCGCGCGCCCAAGAGACGCCGTCAGCGCCGCCCGGACGTCGTCGCGCAGCTCGTCCACATTGGACCAGTAAGCCGCGGTCTCCAGCGTCTCGACGCAGACTCCCTGATCCAGCAACGCATCCCGCTGCCGGGGACCGGCGAACCGGCCGTGGCGCCACGACTCGCCGAGCGCCTTGCCGACGCGCACAGCACCCGCCGCCTTCAGCCGCCGCGTCGTCTCACGGCGGCGCAGCGCCACGTCGTGCGCGGTGCCTTCCCAGCCGACGATGAGGAAACACGGGTGCGGCACGCCGCGCGCGGCGAGGTACCGGCGCAGCGCCGCCGTCTTGAGGCCGGCGTTCAGCGCCAGCGAAACCTCGGTCTCGTCCACATCGGACAGCCGGGTGACGTCGGCGAGCGCGTGGTGCTGCGCGAGGTCGCGGACGGCCTCGCGGCCCGCGTCCCAGCCGGGCAGGGCGTATCCCTCGTAGCGGCGGACCGGCGGCGCCGGACGCACCCGCAGCGACACCTCCGTGATCACGCCGAGCGCGCCCTCGCTGCCGATCGCGAGCTGGCGCAGGTCCGGCCCGGCCGCCGACGCGGGCGCGACACCGAGCTTCCATTCGCCACGCGGGGTGGCCAGCCGCACGCCGGTGACCATGTCCTCGAACCGGCCGTAGCCCGACGACGCCTGCCCGGCCGAGCGCGTCGCCGCGAAGCCGCCGATCGTGGCGCGCTCGAACGACTGCGGGATGTGCCCGAGCGTCAGGCCGTGCTCGCCGAGGAGGCGCTCGGCCTCGGGCCCGCGGACGCCGGCCTGCAGGACGGCGATGCGCGACTCGGCGTCGACCGACACCAGCGCGTCGAGCCGGACGAGGTCGAGCGCGATCACCGACGCCTTGTCGCCGCGCAGCGCCGCGACACCGCCGACGACCGAGGTCCCGCCGCCGAAGGGCACGACGCCGACGTCGTGCGTCACGCAGACGTCGAGCACCGCCTGGACTTCGTCCGGGTCCGCGGGCAGCACGACCGCGTCGGGCACCGGGAAGTCCGCGCCGGGCGAACGGCGGCGCAGAAGGTCGAGGTAGGACAGTCCGGTCGCGCGCGCCAGGCGGGCCGCGGCGTCGACCAGCACGTTTTCCGCACCGACCACTTTCGACAACGCTGCGGCAGCAGATTCGTCCAGTTTCGGTGACGGTATTTCCACCGGCAAATTCCCGGCTGGGGCAGCACCGGAAGCCGCCTGGCCTATACGCTGTTCAAGCCACTTGGCCGCCCGCGCGGGCAGCCGGGCGGCGTCGGCGGCTTCCGGGGTCCAGGACCGGCGGAGGCGGTGGTCAATGAGCGCGTTCACCGATACAGTGTGACACATGGACGTGAAACGTCACACCACTTCGACCGCGGGATCGTCCGCGCTCGCGGACACCCGCAACCGCCAGACGGCGACGCGCGTGGCCGATGACGTGCTGCTCGACGCCGCGCGCTCGTGCGTGCTGGCCGTCGGTGTGCGCCGCACCACACTCGCCGAAATCGCCCGCACCGCGCGCGTCAGCCGGATGACGGTCTACCGCCGGTTCCCCGATGTCCGCAGCGTGCTCGCGGCGCTGATGACCCGCGAGTTCAGCGGGCTGCTGCGCACGGCGAGCGAGCGCGGGGCCGACGCCGCGCACAGCCGCGAGCGGCTCGTGCTCATCGCGTCGGCCGGCGTCCGCGCGCTGTCGGCCGACCCGCTGTTCCGCACCCTGCTCGACGTCGACCCCGAGCTGGTGCTCCCGTACATCGTGGAGCGTCTGGGCGCGACGCAGAAGTTCGCCGAGCAGGCCCTGCACCAGCTCCTGGAGGCCGGTCACCAGGACGGCTCGATCCGGCGCGCACCGGTCGCGGCGCAGTCCCGGTCGGTACTGCTGGTGGTCCAGTCCTTCGCGTTCTCACTGCGCCCGGCAACGGCGGACGTCGGCGAGAACGCGCTGCTGGCGGAGTTCACGCACGTGCTCAACGCGGCGCTGAAGCCGTGACGTCCGGCTCGCTCAACGCGCGGCGCCGCGAACGGGAGCTCGCGGAGCTGGCGGCGGGCGAGCGCGTCGACATCGTCGTGGTCGGCGGCGGCGTGACGGGAACGGGCATCGCCCTGGACGCGGCTTCGCGCGGGCTGTCGGTGGCGCTGGTCGAGGCACACGACCTGGCGTTCGGGACGTCCCGCTGGTCGTCGAAGCTGGTCCACGGCGGACTGCGTTACCTGGCACACGGCGAGCTGGGCCTCGCACACGAGAGCGCGGTCGAGCGCGGCATCCTGATGACGCGCACGGCCCCGCACCTCACGCGCGCGATGCCGCAGCTGTTCCCGTTGTACCCCAGCACATCCCGCGCACAGCAGGCTTTGGTGGCGGCGGGCTTGCGTGCCGGCGACGGCCTCCGCCGGGCAGCGCGAACCCCGTCGTCGGTGCTGCCGCGGCCGCGGTCGATCCCGGTCGCCGAGGCGTTGGCGTTGGCACCCGGACTTTCCCCGCGAGGTTTGCGCGGCGCCCTGCTGGCCTACGACGGCGCTTTGGTCGACGACGCGCGATTGGTGGTGTCCCTGGCACGAACGGCAGCGTCGTTCGGAGCCCGCATCTTGACCCGGTTGTCGGCCACATCGCTGACAGCGGACCGGGTTTCGGTGGTCGACGGCGTTTCCGGTTCCACTGTGGACATCCACGCCCGCCAGGTGATCAACGCGACGGGCGTGTGGGCGGGAACGCTGACCGGCTCGGTCCGGCTGCGACCGTCATTGGGATCGCACCTGGTGCTGGCGCCGGGGACGGTCCCGATGGGGACGACGTCGCTGAACATCGGCGTGCCGGGCGAGACGAACCGGTTCGTGTTCCTGCTCCCCCAGCCGGACGGGCGCGTCTACTTGGGACTGACGGACGAGCCGGTTTCCGGACCGATCCCCGACGTGCCGGTGGTTCCCGAGTCCGATGTGGACTTCCTGTTGTCGTTGGCGTCTTCGGTGTTGGCCCGTCCGTTGACTCGCGCCGACGTGGCCGGGTCGTTCGCGGGGTTGCGGCCGTTGGTCGAGGGCGGCGGACGGTCGGCGGACCTGTCCCGGAAGCACGCCGTCCTGGCGGGTTCGGACGGGTTGCTGACGGTGGTCGGCGGAAAGTTGACGACTTACCGGCGGATGGCCGAGGACGCGGTCGACGCGGCGGTGAAGCTGGCCGGCCTCGGCGTTTCACCGTGCCGAACGGCGCGATTGCCCCTGCTCGGGGCGGCGCCTCGGTCGAGCTTGTCCCTTGTGGACGCATCGCCGCGGTTGGTGGGCCGGTACGGAACGGAGGCGCCGCGGGTGGCGGCTTTGGGCGAGCTGGACGCGGAGTTCGCCGAGCCGGTGGCGCCGGGAGCGGAGATCACGGCGGCCGAGGTGGTGTGGGCGGTCCGCAACGAGGGAGCGCTCGACGTGGCGGACGTACTGGAGCGCCGCACCCGGCTGGCACTGATCCCAACGGACGCGGCGGCCGCGCGGGCGCGGGTCGCGGAGCTTGTCGACAAGTCGCTAGCCGGCCTCGCCTGAGCTGCCAACCAGCCACCCCGCACGACAGACCCCCGCCCTCCCTGGGGGGCGTGCCCACGTCCAGTCTATCGGCGACCACCGACAGCAGGCTCATTCCGAGCACCGCGGCGGCCCACCTGTCCACATCACGGCCGACCTGTGGATACCCGTGCCAGCGAACACGGCAGTTGAGTGCAGCGCGGGACACAGCCCGAGCGCCAACTCGACTTGATGTGCACTTAACTTGACGACTCGTTGTGTTTTTGCAACAGTACGTTCATGAGTCCGGTCAGACGCGGCAAGGAGCTGCCGATCTTCAACCGGCTTCCCGTGCTCCGGGCCGAACGGGGCCTGAGCCGCGCCGCGCTCGCGAACGCCGTCGAAGTCAACCCGCAGACCATCGGCGCCCTCGAGCGGGGCGACCACTACCCGAGCCTGGACCTGGCCTTCCGGATCTGCGCGGTGTTCGACCTGCCGGTCGAAGCGGTGTTCAGCCGCGAACCGTTCACGCCGTTGTCCACCCAGGTCTACCGCGAGGGGGGAGCATGACCACGAAACTCGCCGCCTACTGGGAACGCCAGCTGGACAAGATGGACCAACGGGAACTCCGGCACGCCAAGCGGCTGCCCGGCTGGCGCACCCGGAAGCACCGCCGAACCCTCGCCGTCGTCGTGGCGGCCGGG
Organism: Amycolatopsis sp. NPDC098790; assembly: GCF_044759945.1. Taxonomy (NCBI): domain Bacteria; kingdom Bacillati; phylum Actinomycetota; class Actinomycetes; order Pseudonocardiales; family Pseudonocardiaceae; genus Amycolatopsis; species Amycolatopsis sp. NPDC098790. The sequence goes on along the minus strand of NZ_JBIWAI010000001.1, from coordinate 2,121,299 downwards.
GATCTCGGCCTGGTCGCCGGCGCCTTGGTCTTCACCACCGGTGACGACTGGGTCTACGGCGCCGTCTGGGTGAGCAGCATGCTCGTCGGGGCCAGTGCGTTCGTGCTGCTGCGGATCCTCACCGGCCGGATGAGCGGGGGCTTCTCGCGGCTGCTGGACGAACGCGAGCGCGAATGGCGCCACCGCGTCACCTACATCGGCTTCCAGATCCTGAGCTACCTGATGATCGCCGCGATGATCTACGGCATCTTGGTGGCCGACACCGAAAACGGCGGCTTCCGCGGGGCGATGATGCTGTCCGCGCTGCTCGTCACCGGCACCACCATCCCCACGATCATCCTGGGCTGGGCACTGCCTGACGACGACCCCGAGGACTTCGAAGAGGGGATGGCATGAAGGGGACACTGGAGATCGACGGGATCTCCAAGCGCTACGGCGCCAAGGTCGCGCTGGACGGCGTCACGTTCGACGTCCGCGCCGGGGAGCTGTTCGGGTTCGTCGGCAGCAACGGCGCCGGCAAGACCACCACCATGCGGATCGCGCTCGGCGTCCTCGCCGCCGACGCCGGCGAGGTCCGATTCGACGGCGAAAAGATCACCCACGAGACGCGCACCCACATCGGCTACATGCCCGAGGAACGCGGCCTCTACCCGAAGATGAAGGTCCTCGAGCAGCTCGTCTACCTCGCCGAGCTGCACGGCCTCACCGCGAACGAAGCCCACCGCAACGCCGAAAACTGGATCACCAGGCTCGGGCTGGCCGACCGCCGCAAGGACGAGGTCCAGAAGCTCAGCCTCGGCAACCAGCAACGCGTCCAGCTGGCCGCCGCGCTGGTGCACGACCCGGCCGTGCTGGTGCTCGACGAGCCGTTCTCCGGCCTCGACCCGCTCGCCGTCGACGTCATGAGCGGCGTGCTGCGCGAGAAGGCCGCGGCCGGCGTGCCGGTCGTGTTCTCCAGCCACCAGCTCGACCTCGTCGAGCGGCTCTGCGACCGGGTCGGGATCATCCGCGCCGGCCGGATGGTCGCCGTCGGCACGGTCGATGAGCTGACGGCCGGGGCGCGCAGCAAGCTCGTCGTCACCGCGCCCGCCGCGCCCGAAGGGTGGGCCGCCGGCCTGCCCGGCGTGCGCGTCCTGGAAAACCACGGCGTCACCACGGTTCTCGACCTCGACCCGAGCGCCGACGACCAGGCCGTGCTCGCCGCCGCGCTGGCGACCGGGCCGGTCACCGAGTTCAGCCGCCGTCGCCGGTCGCTGACCGAGCTGTTCCGCGACGCCGTGTCACAAGAAGGGGTCCAGCGATGAGGAAGCTGAGCGGACGGCGGGCCGTCTGGCTCGTCATGAAGCGCGAGCTGAACACGCGCCTGCGCACGCGCTCGTTCGTCGTCGGCACCGTGGTGCTTCTGGTACTGCTGCTGGGGTACGTCGGATTCCAGACGTCGCTGGCGGGCTCGGCCGACAAGAGCACGGTCGGGCTCACCGGCCAGGCGACCGGGATCGCGCGGCAGCTGCAGGTCGCGGCGGCGCAGTCCGGGCGGCACGTCGACACGGTCACCGTCACCGACCCGGCCGAGGGCCGCGCGAAGGTGGAGGACGGCGACCTCGACGCGCTCGTCTCGGGCAGCGCGGCGAAGCTGACCGCCACCTACAAGTCCTCTTTGGACGATCAGCTCCGCAAGGTGCTCGACCAGGTTGCGCAGCAACAGGTTCTCGACGGCGTGCTGTCGTCCGCGCAGCTCGAGCCGGCCGAGGTGATGGCTCAGGTCGACGGCACCCACGTGCAGGACGACCCGATCTCGCCGGAGCCGGCCGACCAGACGCAACGGCTCGTCGTCGGCCTGATCGTCGCGTTCCTGCTCTACATCAGCATCATCACCTACGGGATGATGGTCGCCCAGGGCGTCGTCGAGGAGAAGTCCAGCCGGGTCGTGGAGATCCTGCTCGCCAGCGTGCGGCCGTGGCAGTTGTTGCTGGGCAAGGTGATCGGGCTCGGGCTGGTCGGGTTGACGCAGCTGGTGATCCTCGGCGCGGCCGGGCTCGCCGCGGCGTCGGCGACCGGGGTCTTCTCCCTGTCCGGCTTCGCCACCGGCACGCTGCTGTGGGGCCTGCTCTGGTACCTGCTCGGTTTCCTTTTGTACGCCACGATCTACGGCGCGTTGGGGTCGCTCGTCTCACGGCAGGAGGACACGCAGTCGGTGGTCTCGCCGCTGAACATCATCCTCATCGTCGGATTCATCGCCGGGATCAACCTGCTGCTGCAGGACCCGTCCGGCTCGGGGACGAAGGTGCTGTCGCTGATTCCGCTGCTCTCGCCGATCCTCATGCCGGCCCGGATCTCGACCGGCGCCGCCGCGGGCTGGGAGATCGCGCTTTCGCTGGGGCTGACGATCGCGCTGGTCGCGGTGCTGACCTGGCTGGGCGGCAAGATCTACGGCAACAGCGTGCTGCGCATCGGCAGCCGCATCAAGCTGCGGGAGGCCCTGCGCGGCTGACGCTCGTGAGTGGGAAACAGGGTTCTAACCCTGTTTCTCACTCACGAGGTGATCTTGCCGTACCGCTCCAAGGAAACCTGGCGCTCGTGGGCGTGGTCGACCATCGGCTCGGGGTAGTCCGCCGGGCGGTCCTTCAGCTGGTGGACCGCCTTCCCGGGCACCGAACGCAGCTCCGGCACGTACTTGCGGACGTAGTCGCCGTTCGGGTCGAACTTCTCCCCCTGCGTCGTCGGGTTGAAGATCCGGAAGTACGGCGCCGCGTCGGTGCCGCAGCCGGCGACCCACTGCCAGTTCAGCTGGTTCGACGCGAGGTCACCGTCCACGAGGTGCTTCATGAAGTGCCGCGCGCCGAGCCACCACGGCAGGTGCAGGTCCTTCACCAGGAAGCTCGCGACGACCATCCGGACGCGGTTGTGCATCCAGCCCTCGGCCAGCAGCTGCCGCATCCCGGCGTCGACGATCGGGTAGCCCGTCTTGCCCGCGCACCACCGCTCGAAAGCCTCGGGGTCGTCGTCGTGCTTCATACCGTCGAAGCGTTTGTCGTAGTTCTTCCGCGCGGTTTCCGGGCGGTTCCACAGGACGTCGGCGTGGAACTCGCGCCAGCAGATCTCGCTGCGCAACGACTTCGCGCCGACCCGCTCATCACCGGAAAGGTCGGCCAGGATGGTCCGCGGGTGAATGTTCCCCCAACGCAGGTACGGCGAAAGCCGCGTGGTGCCCTCGCGGTCCGGCCGGTCGCGGTCGGCGTCGTACGTCTCGATCGGGCCGTCGAGGAAGTCGTGCCAGGCCTCCAGCGCGGCCTGCTCACCCGGCTCCGGCAACGTCGCCGAGACGCGCGGTGTCCGAGGGATCTTCAGCGAACGCGGCGGCTCGACCCAGTCCACAAGGGACGGTCCGGTGTCGGCCGGCGAGTGCCAGCCGCGTCCGGTCCACGCCCGGTAGAACGGCGTGAAGACGCGGTAGGGATCACCGTCCGGCTTGGTGACCTGCCCGGGTGTCACGGCGTAGGGCGATCCGGTCTCGACCCAGTCGATGTTGTTCTCCGCCAACGCTTTCGCCACGGAAGCGTCCCGGCGCCGGCCGTACGGGCCGGTGTCGGCACTGACGTGCACCGCCGCCGCGCCGATCTTCTTCGCCGCCTTCACGACCTCGGTCGCCGGCTCGCCGCGGACCAGCATCAGCCGGCCGCCGAGCTGCTCGTTCAGCTTCTCCAGGCAGCCGTACATGAAGGCTTCACGCGGCGCCCCGCCGGGCTTGAGAAGCGCCTCGTCGAGGACGTACAGCGCGAGAACGTGCTTGCTGTGCTTGGACGCCTCGAGCAGGGCGGCGTGGTCGCCCAGCCGCAGGTCGCGGCGGAACCACAGGACGACGGGCGCTTCTTTGGTCACGCGGCCCAACGATAAGCGCCCCGCCGTGCGGGTGCACGGCGGGGCGCTGACCAGGGTGACTCAGCGGTCGGACATCGGGACGTAGTCCCGCGACGCGTAGCCGGTGTAGATCTGCCGCGGGCGGCCGATCTTGGTGGCCGGGTCGTTGATCATCTCGCGCCAGTGCGCGATCCAGCCCGGGAGCCGGCCCAGCGCGAACAGCACCGTGAAGAACTTCGTCGGGAAGCCCAGTGCCCGGTAGATCAGGCCGGTGTAGAAGTCCACGTTCGGGTACAGCTTCCGCTCGACGAAGTAGTCGTCGGAAAGCGCCGTCTCCTCGAGCTTCTTGGCGATGTCGAGCAGCTGGTCGCCGCCCTTCAGCTTGCCGAGGATCTCGTCCGCGGTGTTCTTGATGATCTTCGCGCGCGGGTCGTAGTTCTTGTAGACCCGGTGCCCGAAGCCCATCAGCTTCACGCCCTTTTCCTTGTTCTTCACGCGCTCGACGAACTTGGCGACGTCGCCGCCGTCCTTCTGGATGCCTTCCAGCATGTCGAGCACCGCCGCGTTCGCGCCGCCGTGCAGCGGGCCGAAGAGGGCGTTGATGCCGGCCGAAATCGAGGCGAACAGGTTCGCCTCGGACGAGCCGACCAGGCGCACGGTCGAGGTCGAGCAGTTCTGCTCGTGGTCGGCGTGCAGGATGAACAGCAGGTCGAGCGCCTTCACGACGTCCGGGTCGACGTCGTACGGCTCGGCCGGGAAGCCGAAGGTCATCCGCAGGAAGTTCTCGACCAGGCCGAGCGAGTTGTCCGGGTACAGCAGCGGCTGCCCGACGGACTTCTTGTACGCGTAGGCCGCCAGGGTCGGGACCTTGGCGAGCAGGCGGATGGTCGACAGCTCGACGTTCGGCTCGTCGAACGGGTCGAGCGAGTCCTGGTAGAAGGTCGACAGGGCCGACACCGCGCTGGACAGGACCGGCATCGGGTGCGCGTCGCGCGGGAAGCCGCTGAAGAACGCCTTGAGGTCCTCGTGCAGCAGCGTGTGGCGCTGGATCTTTTCGGTGAAGTCGGCCAGCTGGGCCTCGGTCGGCAGCTCGCCGTAGATCAGGAGGTAGGAGACCTCGACGAAGGTCGACTTCTCGGCCAGCTGCTCGATCGGGTAGCCCCGGTAGCGGAGGATTCCGGCGTCACCGTCGATGTAGGCGATGGCGGACGACGCGGCGCCGGTGTTGACGAACCCGGGGTCGTAGGTGATGTACCCCGTCTGCGCCAGCAGCTTCCCCAGTTCGATCCCGGGCGCGCCCTCGACCGGGTGGACGATCTTGAACTCGTGCTCGCCACTCGGCAGGGTCAGCTTCGCGGTTTCGCCGCCGGACTGCCCCGCAGTCGTCGCGTCGGACATGCAAGTCCCTCTCACGTTCGGCACGGGTCGGCGGCGCCTGCGGGTTCCACAGGTAGCCACGTGTTCACGCGAGGAAACACTGGCGCCTCGCTGCACACCGCCCCGCTGGGGTATGAAGAATGCCCCTCAACGTTAGTCGAGAAACGTGCTTTCGCGCAGCGGTGACGTTGCTCCTGGGTGCCCCTTTGGGACCAGGTTCACACGGCGGCGGCCATATCGGCGGACGTGGGCGGCTCGGCACCGCTGCGCGAAACCGTGATGGACGCCGCTTTCGCCGCGAATCCGAGTGCTTCGCGCCACGCGCCCGCGTCGAGGGAGCCCAGGTCGGTGACGTCGTGGGTGTGCAGCCAGGCCAGCAGCGCGCCCTGGACGGTGTCGCCCGCGCCGATGGTGTCGACCACGGTGACCTTGCGCGACGGGACGTGGGCCAGCTCACCTGCGGCGGTGATCACCGCGACGCCGTCGGCCCCCCGGGTGAGCACCACGGCGTCCACACCGGACTCGACCCACGTCTTCGCGGCGGCGACCGGGTCGGCGCCGCCGGTGAGCCACGCGGCGTCGTCGTCGGAGATCTTCAGCAGGCGAACGTCGGGCAGCCAGGAGGTGAACCGGGCGCGGTAGGCGGCCGGGTCGGTGATCAGCGCCTCGCGGATGTTCGGGTCGAGGACGGTCAGCACGCCGCGCGCGGCCTCGCGCCGCAGCATCGCCTCGTACGCCGACGCGCCGGGCTCGAGGACCATCCCGAGCGTGCCGAGCGAGAGCGCGGTCACGTTCTCCGGAAGCGGTCCCGGGTCCGCGACGAGCCGGTCCGCCGTGCCTTCGACGTAGAACGTGTAGCGCGCGGCGCCCTTCGCGTCGAGGGCGACGACGGCGAGCGTCGTCGGTTCGTCACCGCGCTGCAGCAACGACGTGTCGACGTCGGAAGCGTGCAGGCGCTCGACCATCGCGTCGCCGAAGCGGTCGGTGGACACGCGCGAGAGGAACGCCGCCGGCACGCCGAGGCGCCCGGCCGCGAGCGCGACGTTGTACGGACCACCGCCGAGCCGTGGCAGCAGCGCGCGCAACCCACCGTCCACAGTGGAATCCAGAGGGCCGCCGGGTACCAGGTCGACCAGAGCTTCTCCGCCTACGACGATCACGCGGGGAGTTTAATGGAGTTCGGGCTGACAATTCCTGTCCGCTATTTGTTCAGCCCGCCGAGCAGCAGTTCACCCAGGGCGGTGAACGCTTCGGCGTCGGAGACGTCGATCCGCCGCCCGAGCACCCCGGTCTGGATGCCTTCGATGATCAGGTTCGTCATCTCCGCGACGAGCCGGGCGTGGACGTCGCGGAAGACGCCGTCGGCGACGCCCTTGTCGATGAATTCGCCGAGCCGCTTCGCCGCGAACCGGCTGTTGACCTGGTAGGCCTCGCGGGCCGGCCCGAACTCGGCGAGGTCGCGCATGAACGCCGGCGACGCCCGGTTGAGGTGCTCGGCGACGCCGGCGAGGTACTCCCCGATCAGCTTGCGGGCGTCGTCGATCCCGGCGATGCGCTCCTCGATCCGCTCGCCGGCGCCCCGGAAGAAGTGCGTGACGACCTTGACCGCGAGTTGCTCCTTGCTGGGCGCGAGCGCGTAGAGCGTCGACTTCGAGCAGCGGAGGCGGCCGGCGAGGTCGTCGAGGGTGAAATCGGCGAACCCCTCCGCGAGGAAGAGTGCCTCGAGGTCGCCGAGCAGGGCGCGCTGGCGCGCGGTCGGCCGTCGGCGGGGTTCGGGGGGCATCGGCTCACTATCTCCTACGTCTTCCGGCCACCCCAGGCCCGTCGTACTGTACTCTGAGCGGGCCCACAGTACTGTTTTCAGTACCGCTTTGGAGGACAACGATGCCCGCCGAACGCTTGCTGCCTTCTTCGGAGGCCGAGGACCTGGTCTCGCTGGCCAGGGAGATCGCCCGCGACGAGCTGGCGCCGCGAGCGGCAGCGGCGGAAGAGGCCGAGCAGTTCCCGCGCGAGCAGTTCCGCCTGCTGGGCAAGTCCGGCCTGCTGGGGCTGCCGTACGCGGAGCGCTGGGGCGGCGGCGAGGTGCCGTACGAGGTGTACCTGCAGGTCCTGGAGGAGATCGCGAGGGCGTGGATGACGGTCGGCGTCGGCCTGTCGGTGCACACGATGTCCTGCTACGCGCTGGCGGAGTACGGCACGGACGTCCAGCGCGCCGAGTGGCTCCCGGAGATGCTGGAGGGGTCGCTGCTGGGGGCGTACGCGCTGTCGGAGACGCAGGCGGGCTCGGACGCGGCCGCGTTGGCGACCCGCGCGCGTCTCGACGGTTCGGACTACGTCGTCAACGGAACGAAGGCGTGGATCACGCACGCGGGGGTGGCGGACTTCTACACGACGATGGTCCGGACGGGCGCTTCGGAGATTTCGTGCCTGCTGGTTCCTTCCGCTACCGACGGTCTCTCGGCGGCCCCGCGCGAGCGCAAGATGGGCCTGACGGGGTCGCCGACGGCTCAGATGGTCTTCTCCGACGCCCGGGTGCCTTCGTCGCGGTTGCTGGGTGCGCCGGGTGACGGGCTCCGGATCGCGCTGTCGTCGTTGAGTTCGGGCCGGCTCGGGATCGCGGCGTGCGCGGTGGGCCTGGCGCAGGCGGCGTTGGACGAAGCGGTGGCGTACGCGAAGGGGCGGTCGCAGTTCGGGCGTCCGATCATCGACTTCCAGGGGGTCGAGTTCCTGCTGGCCGACATGGCGGCGGTGGTGGAGTCGTCCCGGGCTTGCTATCTGGAGGCGGCCCGGCGACGTGACCGGGGGTTGCCGTTCCAGCGGCAGGCGTCGATCGCGAAGCTGGTCGCGACCGATGGGGCGATGAAGGTGACCACGGACGCCGTACAGGTGCTGGGTGGGGCGGGGTACACGCGGGACTTCCCGGTGGAGCGGTACATGCGGGAGGCGAAGGTGCCGCAGATCTTCGAAGGGACGAACCAGATCCAGCGGATGGTCATTGCCCGGGAGCTGAAGAAGGCTTAGCCGGTTGAGGGAAGGGCGTCACACGCTCGGTACAGATAGCGTTACTCACGGTCGGCGAAACCGAGGTGGGCTTCACCGAACTTGTGGAGGGCCGGGTGGTGACGTCACCCAGCCCGGGCGCGGTGCACAACCGGGCTGCGTTTCAGCTGGCCAACCGGCTCGATCCGCAGTTGCCACCCGAGCTGAGGATCATCCCCGGCATCGACATCGACCTGCGGCTGGCGCCTGCCGATCGTCCCGGCTTCTCGCGCCGGCCCGACCTGACGGTTTTCGACAGAGCCGTGCTCGCGCGAGGTGACGACGAGATGCTTCCCGCCGACGAGGTCGCGGTGGTGGTCGAGGTCGTGTCGCCGGAATCGACGCGCACCGACTACCGGGTCAAGCGCGACGAGTACGCCGACGCCGGCATCCCGCACTACTGGATCGTCGACCTCACCGAGCCGGTTTCGCTGATCGCCTGCCAGGGCTATCGAAGCGCCGCCGCGGTCACCGGGACCTTCACCACCGACGTCCCCTTCCCGGTCAAGATCGACCTCGACGCCCTCCTCGACTGACCCGACCCGGTCGAGCGACCCCTGTCCCGCTCATGCGACAGCTACCGTTTTTCCCATGCCCGATCAGCTGCTGTCCACAGAGGAGTACCGAGCCCTCGGGGAGACCGACCGCGGCTTCACCGAACTGGTGGAAGGCCGCGTCGTACCCTCGCCCGGCGCCGGCCGCACCCACAACCTCGCCGCGTGCCGGCTGGCCGGGCAGCTGGAACGCCAGTTGCCGCACAGCCTCGCGTTCGTCCTCGGCACCGACCTGGACCTCGACCTGGCGCCGAAAGGTGAGCCCGGCTTCTCCCGCCGTCCGGACCTGCTGATCCTCGATCGGGCAGCCGGTGACCCGATCCGTACCACCGACGTGACGGTGGTCGTCGAGATCGCGACCTCGCACTCCCGGCGCACCGACTACCGCGTGAAGCACGACGAGTACGCCGACGCGGGCATCCCGCACTACTGGATCGTCGACCTCACCGAGCCGGTCACCCTGGTCGCCTGCCAAGGCTACCGAGACGCCCCACCGGTCACCGGGACCTTCACCACCGAAGTCCCGTTCCCGGTCAAGATCGACCTCGACGCCCTCCTCGACTGAACCTGATCGGACGGCACGCCGGAACCGCCCGGTTACCGGCGTGCCGTCCGAAACTCAACGGGCTTCGCGGTACCGCCGGTCCTTCGACACGCCCTCACCGAGCGACTCGTCGAAGTGGTACACCTCGTCGCCTCGCACGAACACGCGCAGCGCGCGGTTCATCACGTCCAGCGGGTCACCGCTCCACAGCACCACGTCGGCGTCCAGCCCCGGCTTCAGGGACCCGATCTGCTCGTCCAGCCCCAGCATCGACGCCGGGTTGATCGTCAGCGACCGCAGCGCCGTCACCGGGTCGAGGCCGTCCTTGACCGCCAGTGCCGCCTGGTAGACCAGGAAGTTGATCGGGATCACCGGGTGGTCCGTCGTGATCGCGATTTTCACCCCCGCGCGGGCCAGGATGCCCGCCGACCGCAGCGTCCGGTTGCGCAGCTCGACCTTGGACTTCGTCGTGAACAGCGGGCCCAAGATCACCGGGACCTCGCGAGACGCCAGCAGGTCGGCGATCAGGTGGCCCTCGGTGCCGTGGTTGATCACCAGCTTGTAGCCGAACTCGTCGGCCAGCCGCAGCGCCGTGACGATGTCGTCCGCGCGGTGGACGTGCTGGTCCCAGTACAGCTCGCCGTCGAGGACCTTCGACAGGGTTTCCATCGTCAGGTCGACCTCGTGCGGCTTGCCCTCGGACTCGGCGTGCGCGCGCTTCGCCTGGTAGTTGCGGGCCTTAGTGAAGGCCTCGCGCAGGATCGCCGCGACGCCCAGCCGCGTCGACGGCGTCTGCTTCTTGTCGCCGTACACGCGCTTCGGGTTCTCGCCGAGCGCGCTCTTCACGCTGACGTGCTCCGCGAAGACCATGTCGAGGATGCTGCGGCCCCAGGTCTTGACGCCGATCGTCTGGCCGCCGATCGGGTTGCCCGACCCGGGCTTGATGACGACGCTCGTGACGCCGCCCGCCAGGGCGTCGTCGAAGCCGGGCTCGTACGGGTCGATGCCGTCGATGGCGCGGAAGCGGGCGCCGTTCGGGTCGGTCATCTCGTTCGTGTCGTTGCCGGCCCAGCCTTCGCCGTCCTCGTGGACGCCGAGGTGGGCGTGGGCGTCGATGAAGCCGGGCAGCACCCAGGTGCCGGCCGCGTCGACCAGTTCGGCGTCTTCCGGGATGTCGACATCGGCCTCGGTGCCGATGGCGACGATCTTGCCGCCGTCGATCAGGACCGTGCCGCCGTCGATGGGATCACCGTCGATGGGGACGACATAGCCCCCGACAATTGCCTTCGCCATAGTTCGCCACGCTAACGAACTGCGCCGGGCGCCTCCACACGGGCCTTCTCCAAGTGCACCAGTTCGTGGTTGTTCTCCGGCGTCCGGTGCGTCTCGCGGTACCCGTGCTTGGCGTACAGGTGCAGCGGACCGACGCTCTTCGACCCGGTGAACAGGCGAAAAAGCGTCACCTCGGCCGGGGCGGCCGACTCCGCGTGCCGAAGCAGCGACCCACCCAGCCCGAACCCCTGCCGGTCCGGCGCGACGACCAATCGCCCGATCACCGCCACCGAACCGGTCACCGTCAACCGCACCGACGCGACCAGCCGGCCCGCCTCCCGGATCCCCCAGGACAACCCCGCCAACGCCGTCCGCGTCTCGTCGAGGGTTTCCAGCAGCGGCGGCAACTCCCAGTCGTCGTGGGCGCGCGCCTCCGTCACGTACGCCGCGCGTTGGAGCGTCAGCACTTCGCCCGCGTCGGCCGCCCCCAGGCGGATCACCGGAGGCGGATGCCCCAGCTGCCCGACCACGACGACGCCGGCTCCAGCTCGATCAGGTCCGTGCCCGTGTTGAGCGCGTCGGCCGGGCACGTCATCGGCTCGATCGCGACCGCGCGGCCGCGGCCGACCAGGTCGTCCGGGGTGAACACCTGCGCCCAGCGGAAGTCCGGGCCGGTCCAGACCACCAGCTGCTGGTCCTCGTGGGACAGCACGAAGTGGTGCTGGCCGTCGTCCGCCGGCGACAGCGAGCCGAACGCCGTGTCCAGGTCGACGCCCGCCAGGACCCGTCCCGAGCGGAAGTCGTACTCCGTGCCCTCGACGTCCTGTTCCGGCGCGTACGGCATCTGCTCGTCGCCGAGGTACGGCCGGACGCGGCTCGCGGGGAGCGTGAGCGTCAGCTCGTCGGTCGGGACGTCGCCGATCCGGAAGTACGGGTGCGTGCCGACACCGACGCCGATCGGCTGCTCGCCCTCGTTGCGGATCTCGTGGGTGACGGTCAGCTCGCGCGGCGCGACCTCGTACGTCACGGTCGCTCGCAGCGGCACCGGCCAGCCCGGCTGGACCTCGACGTCGACGGCCAGGGTGATCGACGACTCCGCGTGCTCCAGCAGCTCCCACTCGAGGTGGCGGGTCAGGCCGTGGATGGCGTTGCCGCGCGCCTCCTCGGTGATCTCGAGCTGCTGCTCCTCGCCCTGGAACGTCCACTTGCCCGCCTTGGTCCGGTTCGGCCAGGGCAGCAGCACCTGCCCGGCGCCCTTCGGCGGCTTCGCGTCTTCGGGGAACTCCTCGACGTACGGCACTCCGCCGACTTCGAACGCGCGCAGGCCCGCGCCGATCTCGGTGACGACGGCGCGCGCGTTGCCGCGGGTGATCTCGAACTGCTGACCGGTCGGGTTGCCCATGGGGACGACCTTACCGATCCAGAATGTAACTAGACCGGTCGTCATAGTTTGAGTTACAGTCGGCGCCATGGTCCGTCGCACCGGCACGCGGCAGCGGATGCTCGACACCGCCGCCGACCTGTTCCAGACCCAGGGCTACCACGCCACCGGCCTCACCCAGCTCACGACGGCGGGCGGCGCGCCGAAGGGGTCGCTCTACTTCCACTTCCCCGGCGGCAAGGAGCAGCTCGCCGCCGAAGCCGTCCGGCTGTCGGGCGAGCGCACCGGCGCGTTGCTCGAAGCCGTCCTCCGGGACGCGCCCGACGCCGTGACCGCGATCGACCGGGCCGTCGAAGCGCTGGCGTCTTTCCTGACCGAGTCGGACTTCCAGCGCGGCTGTCCACTCGCGACGGTCGCGTTGGACGCCGCCGCGGAGAGCGAGCCGATCCGCGAAGCCTGTGTGGACGGTTACTCGTCGTGGCACGAGATCCTGCGCGGGTACCTTGCCGGACAACGGCTTTCGGCGGAACGCGCCGACGAGCTGGCCACCGTCGTGCTCGCCGCGATCGAAGGCGGGCTGCTGCTGGCCCGCACCCGCCGCGACCTCGCGCCGCTGCGCGCCGTCGCCACCCACCTGCACGCCACCCTCGACCGGGAGCTGTCCTGATGCGCGTCCACCACCTGAACTGCGGCACCATGCGCCCGCTCGGCGGCCGGCTGATCGACGGGCGGCCGGGCCTGTTCCGGCGCGCCACCATGGTCTGCCACTGCCTGCTGCTGGAGACGGACACGGGCCTCGTACTCGTCGAGACCGGCATGGGCACGCCGGCCGCCGTCGACCGGAACGCCTGGCTGGGCGCGGGTTTCGTCCGCCAGTCCAACCCCGTCGCCGACCCTTCGCAGACGGCGATCGCGCAGATCCGCGCGCTCGGGTTCGACCCGGCGGACGTCCGCGACATCGTGCTGACGCACCTCGACCTCGACCACGCGGGCGGGCTGATCGACTTCCCGTGGGCCCGCGTGCACGTCTACGCCGAAGAGCTGCGGGCGTTCACCGAACCGCGCGACGCCGCCGAGCGCGGCCGCTACCGCCGGATCCAGTTCGCCCACGGTCCACAGTGGACGTCCTATGCGGACAGCGGTGAGCCTTGGTTCGGCTTCGACGCCGTCCGGCAGCTCGACGGCGTGGGCCCGGAGATCCTGCTGGTCCCGCTGTCCGGGCACACGCGCGGGCACGCCGGGGTCGCCGTCGACACCGGCGCCGGCTGGCTGCTCAACGCCGGTGACTCGTTCTTCTTCCACGGCCAGGTCGCCGCCGATCCGCACTGCCCGCCGGGCCTGAAGTGGTTCGAGGGCCGCATGGAGACGGTCAAGCGCGCCAGGCTGGACAATCACCGGCGCCTGCGCCAGCTTGTTCAGGAGCACGGCGACGAGGTGACCGTCTTCGCCGCGCACGACGAGACCGCGTTCCGCCGTTTGAACTCCGGGAGCAGAGTATGAAGGTGCACCACCTGAACTGCGGATCGATGCACCCGGCGGGCGGCAAGCTGCTCGACGGCGAGCCCGGCCTGCTGCGGCGGGCGGAGCTGGTCGCGCACTGCCTGCTGATCGAGACCGGCGACGGCTTGGTGCTGGTCGACACGGGGTTCGGCACCCAGGGCGTCGTCCGGCCGGGCGAGTGGCTCGGCCGGCCGTTCCTGGCGATGGTCGGCGCGAAGCCCGCGGCCGCCGAGACGGCCGTCGCGCAGATCAAGGCCCTCGACCTGGACCCGGCCGACGTCCGGCACGTCATCGCGACGCACCTCGACGTCGACCACGCGGGCGGCCTGGCGGACTTCCCGAACGCCGTCGTGCACGTCCGCGCGGAGGAGCACCGCGCGGCGACGGCACCGGCGAACGCGGCGGAGAAGAACCGCTACCGGGCGGCGCAGTTCGCGCACCGGCCGCTGTGGAGCACGTACGACGAGCTGGGCGAGCCGTGGTTCGGCTTCGAGGCGGTCCGGTCGCTGAAGGGGTTGCCGGAGCAGATCCTGCTGGTCCCGCTGACGGGCCACACGCGCGGCCACACGGGCGTGGCGGTCGACACGGGCGCCGGCTGGCTCCTGCACGCCGGCGACGCGTACTTCTTCCACGGCCAGCTGGACCCGGTGGCACCGCACTGCCCGCCGGGCCTGACGGCGTTCCAGAACATCGTCCAGACGCTGCGCGGCCCGAGGCTGGAGAACCTGACGCGACTGCACGAGCTGGCGCGCGACCACCAGGACGAGGTCCGGGTGTTTTCCGCGCACAGCCCGGTGGAGCTGGCCGCGCTGCGCCGGTGAGCGTCAGCTCGCGTCGAGGGCGGTCTTGACCAGCGGGGCCAGCTGCTCCTTCGTCATCTTCGCCGGGCCGGTGTAGTTGATCAGCACCGGCGTGCCCTGCACCAGCTCGGCCGCCGCGAGCGTGGCCGACTTCTGCTCGTCCACGTAGTAGACCGCGCCGTCCGGGAAGCCGGCGACGTCCTGCGCGCCCGCCTTCGCCTTCTTGATGGACGCGACCATGTCGGTGGGCTTGGCCTGGCGACCCTCGTAGCGGGTCACCGCGAGCGCGCCCGCGGCCTTGCCGTTCAGCTGGTACTCGCAGCTGCGGGCCTTGCCGCCGTTGGCCGCGTTGTCCTGCACCGGGCCCGCGACCGCCTGGAGGTTGTCCAGGAACAGGGCCTTCGACACGGCGGCGGCGGGCAGCAGCTTGCACGGGTCGAGCGACGCGGCGGCCGCGTTCGAACTCGGCTTCGGCGCTTCGGACGGCTTCGAGGACGACGGCGCCTTCGACGGCTCGTCGCCCGAGGAGCAGGCGGTCAACGCGGCACAGGCGACCAGGGCGACGGCGAGAATACGCATATCGGGCACCCTAGTCCGATTGGCTCACGCCGTGGGCGCCCGGTACCGCCAGAACGCCGGAAGCAGGAACATCGACGCGCACACGGAGACGATCACCAGCACGCCGCCGACGCTCGCGGCGGCCGCGGTGCCGAACGCGGCCGCGCCCCAGCCGTGCACGAGGTCGGCGATCCGAGGGCCGCCGGCGACCACGACCGTGAAGACGCCCTGGAGGCGGCCGCGCATCTCGTCGGTGGTCGCGACCTGCAGGATCGCCATCCGGTAGACGGCGCTGACCATGTCCGCGGCGCCGGCGAGCGCCATGAAGACGACGGCGAGCCACAGCGAGTGCGCGAGCCCGAACGCGGCCACCGCGGCACCCCACGCGCAGATCGCGACGACGACCGCGACGCCCTGGCGCGGGATGCGCGTCAGCCAGCCGGAGAAGAGACCGATCAGCATCGCGCCGGCGGGCAGGGCGGCGTAGAGCCAGCCGAGCGCGGGGCCGCCGCCGGGTGGGTCGCCGAAGGTGCGTTCGGCCATCTCCGGGATGAGCGCGCGCGGCATGCCGAAGACCATCGCGATGATGTCGGCGACGAAGGAGGCGAGCAGCACCTTCTTGGTGGCGAGGTACTTGAAGCCGTCGATGACGTCGCTGACGCCGGCGCGGCGCGACGGGCCGTTGAGCGGCGGGAGCGCGGGCAGCCGCCAGACGGCGATGAGGGTGATGGTGAGGGCGACGACGTCGATCAGGTAGAGCGTCGAGAGGCCGAGGACGGGGATGAGCGCGCCGGCGAGCAGCGGTCCGAAGACGGCGCCGAAGGTGGACATGGTCGAGCTGAGCGCGTTGGCCGAGGGCAGCAGCTCGTCCGGCACGAGCCGCGCGACGACGGCGCCGCGCGTGGGCATGTTGATCGCGAAGAGGGCCTGGTTGACGGCGAGCAGGCCGAGGACCAGCCAGACGGAGCCGAAGTTCAGAAATGCCTGCAGCCAGAGCAGGGCGGAGGTGATCGCGACGAGGACGTTGGTGACGACGAGCAGCTTCCGCCGGTCGACGGCATCGGCGACGGCGCCGCCCCAGAGCCCGAAGACGAGCAGCGGAACGAGGGCGACGAGCCCGGTGAGGCCGACGTAGGCGGAAGACCCGGTGAGGTCGAAGACCTGCTTGGGCACGGCGACGGCGGTCAGCTGGGTACCGACGGCGGTGACCACAGTGGACAGCCACAGGCGCCGGAAGGCGGGGATCTTGAGAGGCCGGGTGTCGACGATGATCCGGCCGAGGAGGGTGCGCACGCGGCCCGACCGGGGCGGCAGGGTCTCGGGCTCAGAGGTCACAACGGAATAGTTTAGCTCGGCTAACTACCTGGGGTCGCGTGATTTCCGTCGCCCGGACGAGTGCCGGCAGTCAAGCAGCGCCCCAGCCCCAGCGACGCCCCGCCCTCCCTGGGGGCGTGCCCTTGTCCAGCGTATCGGTACCCACCGACGCAAAGGCCGGAAAAGCCGCGACCGTGACGTGGTTGTCCACATCACGGCCGGGCTGTGCACAAGGTGCGGCTTAGGGCGCCACGCGCTCGATGTTCCACCCGTCGTCGTTCCGCACGTACCGCAACCGGTCGTGCATCCGGTCCTCACGCCCCTGCCAGAACTCGACCAGGTCCGGCCGGATCCGCCAGCCGCCCCAGTGCGGGGGCGCCGGGATCTGCTCCACGTCCGCGAACCGGCGCTCGATGCCGCTCAACGCGTTGTCCAACGCCCGCCGGCCGTCGACCACTCGCGACTGCGGCGACGCCCAAGCCCCCAACTGGGACCCGCGCGGCCGCTGGGCCCAGTACTCCGCCGTCTCCTTGACGCCGACCTTCTCGACCTCGCCGCGGACGTGGACCTGGCGGTGCAACGCGTACCACGGGAACGTCACCGACGCGTAGCGCGTCGCCGTCAGGTCGTGGCTCTTCGACGACGTGTAGTTCGTGTAGAACACCACGCCACGGTCGTCGAGGCCCTTGCACAGGACCGTGCGGGACGATGGCCTGCCTTCGGCGTCCGCCGTCGCCAGCACCATCGCGTTCGGTTCGGCGATCCCGGCTCCGACGGCCTGGTTCAGCCAGCCCTGCAGCTGATCGGTCCAGGTGGCCGCCAGTGCGGATTCGTCGAACGCGGCCCCGTCGTACGCCACCCGCATCCCGGGCAGGCGGACCACGGCGTCTTCGATCTCCGGCATCATCGCCAAACCTCCACGCCCGGTCGGGGCATCAGTCGACTTCGGCTCTAGGCACGTTAGGGCCTTCCGAGCTGCGGCGGAACCCACTGAACGGTGACACCCGCCACCACCGCCGCGTAACCACCGGACAACAAGCCGTAACCCGCGCGTTACCCGCCGGACCAGGATCGATACAGGACGCACCTACCTTCGGCCCGTTCCCCACCACCCCGGAGGCAGGCATGACCGAGACCCTGTCGAACGCCGAAGAGACCGCGAAGCGCCGGTACGCCCCGCTCGCGGCGAACGAGAACCGCGAGGACTACTCACTGCGCTTCGCCGCGCATTCGTTCCGGAAATGGTCGCCGTTCGTCGTCGCGACGACGGCGCTGGGCGGCATCGCCTACCTCGCCGACTTCGCCATCGGCGCCAGCATCGTCCTCTCCTACGGCTTCACCTCCGGCGTCCTGGCGATCCTCGCCGCGGCCGTCGTCATCTTCGTGACCGGCGTGCCCATCGCGGCCGCCTGCGCGAAGTCCGGAGTGGACATGGACCTGCTGACCCGCGGCGCCGGCTTCGGCTACTTCGGGTCGACGCTGACGTCGCTCGTCTACGCGAGCTTCACCGTCATCTTCTTCTCGCTCGAAGGCTCGATCATGGGCCAGGCCTTCGAGCTCGCCCTCGGCATCCCGCTGCCGATCGGCTACCTCCTCGCGACGCTCATCGTGCTGCCCTTCGCCCTCTACGGCATGGGCGCGGTCGCGAAGATGCAGACCTGGACGCAGCCGCTGTGGATCGCCGGGCTGGTGCTGCCGTTCGTCGTCGTGCTCGTCCGGAAGCCCGGGAAGTTCGCCGAGTTCGCGCACTTCGGGGGCACCGAGGGCGCCGGCTCCGGGTTCTCCGCGATCGGGTTCGGGCTTGGCATGGGTGTCGCTCTATCACTGATAGGGCAGATCGGTGAGCAGGCCGACTACCTGCGGTTCATGCCGGAGAAGACGGCGGAGAACAAGCGGTCGTGGTGGGCCGCGGTGCTCGCCGCCGGTCCCGGCTGGGTGATCCTCGGCGCCGCGAAGCAGATCGGCGGCGCGCTGCTCGCGTTCCTCGCGCTCGGCGTCGTCGGGAAGACGCACGCGCTGGAGCCGATCGCGCCGTACCTCGAGGCGGTCAAGCCGGCGCTCGGCCCGGTCGCGCTGACGTTCGCCGCGCTGTTCGTCGTCGTCTCACAGATCAAGATCAACACGACGAACGCCTACTCGGGCTCGCTGTCGTTCGCGAACTTCTTCTCCCGCGTGCTGCACAAGCACCCCGGCCGCGTCTGGTACGTGCTGGTCAACTGCGGGATCGCGCTCGCACTGATGGAGTTCGGCGCGTTCGGGTTCCTCAACAAGATCCTCGGCTTCTACTCGAACGTCGCCATCGCGTGGATCGGCGCGGTGTGCGCCGACCTGGTGATCGCGAAGCCGCTCGGGCTCTCGCCGCGGTACATCGAGTTCAAGCGGGCCTACCTGCACAAGATCAACCCGGTCGGGTTCGGCTCGATGGTCGTCGCGTCGGCGGTGTCGATCGTGGCGTACTTCGGCGCGTTCGGGCCGTTCCTCGCCGCGTTCAGCCCGCTGCTCGCGCTGGTCATCGCGATCGCGGGCGTGCCGGCGCTGGCCGTGGCAACGAAGGGGAAGTATTACCTGGCGCGGGAGAACACCGTCCTGACCCCGGACGCCGATCCGCGCGCGACGCACACCTGCTCGGTCTGCGGCGACCCGTACGAACTGCCGGACGTCGCCGACTGCGCGAAGCAGGACGGCCCGATCTGCTCACTGTGCTGCACGCTGGACAACAGCTGCCACGACCTGTGCCGGACGGCCGGTCCCGTGTCGCTCGGCTTGCCGACCACCCGCGCCACGTAACGTCCGTGCGGGCCCTTTCCCGGCGTCCGCCGCCGGGAAAGGGCCCTCACGTGAGCCGGCTTCCCCCCGGGTCCCCCTCCCGGCTCGACTCCTTCACGTTCGAAGCCGCGCCGGGGTTGCCCGGGATTTCCAAAATCTTTTCCGGCCGCATGATGGCGGCCAGCATCAGCGCGCGCAGCTCCGCGCCGACGTCCTCCACCGGCAGCGGCGGCTCGTGCGCCTGCCACTCGCGCAGCAGGCCGGTGGCCGCGCCGACCAGGGCGATCGCCGTCAGCCGGTAGTCGCGGTCAGGGGCGGCGCCGTGCTCGGCCGCGCGCCGGGCCTCCGTCGCGATGAACGTCGCCCAGCGGTCGACCCACACCTGGTGCTGCTCCTCGAGGTCCGCGCTGACGCCGACGGCTTCGACGTAGTTGAGGCGCGGCAGCCGCGGGTCGACGGTGACCGTGTCGATGAAGACGTCCAGCAACGTCGCGATGCGGGTCATCGCGTCGGCGTCGGCGACCTTGTCGAGCGCCGCGGTGACGTGGTCGAGGGCGAGGCTGTTGATCCGGTCGTGGAGGGTGCGGAGCACGTCCTCCTTGCCAGTGAACTCCTCGTAGAAGTTCCGCGTCGACACGCCGGCGCGGCCGCACACCTCGGTGATCTTCGTGTGCCGGAAGCCGGCGGAGGTGAACAGCTCGAGGCCGGCCGCGAGCAGCCGCTCGCGGCGGTCGGCGCGGCGTTGCTCGGGTGCGACGCCGCCGTACGTGCGAGCCACCGGTCGTCTCCTCCTTCCGAGGGATTGCCAGATCCTACCGGGCTGGCTACCTTGTGAAAATCTCGA
Source organism: Amycolatopsis sp. NPDC098790 (assembly GCF_044759945.1). Taxonomy (NCBI): domain Bacteria; kingdom Bacillati; phylum Actinomycetota; class Actinomycetes; order Pseudonocardiales; family Pseudonocardiaceae; genus Amycolatopsis; species Amycolatopsis sp. NPDC098790. The sequence continues at coordinate 2,101,492 of NZ_JBIWAI010000001.1, read as the reverse complement.
TTACCACACAGCCGGAGGCAACGATGCTTCGTCGGTTACTGGTCGCCGTCACGCTGCTTTTCGCGGTGCTCACCCCCGCGGCGCACGCGGATCCCGGTGTCCTGCTGTCCGCGCGGGCGACGACGGTGTTCGTCGGCCCGTTCCCCGCGCCGGTCCGGGCGTGGCACCTGCTGTACCGCTCGACGTCCGCGACGGGCGCGCCGAACGCGGTCTCGGGGACGCTCCTGGTGCCGCCGACGCCGTGGCTGCGCGGCGGCCCGCGGCCGCTGATCACGTACGCGGCGGGGACGCACGGCCTCGGCGACCAGTGCGCACCTTCTTCCCTGCTGGCGCGCGGCATCGAGAACGAAAGCGCGTTGCTGGCCCAGGCGTTGTCGCAGGGCTGGGCGGTGGTCGTGACGGACTACGAAGGGCTCGGCACGCCGGGGACGCACACGTATGCGGTGGGCCAGTCGGAGGGCCGGGCGGTGCTGGACGCGGCACGCGCGGCGGTTTCGGTGCCGGGGGCGGGGTTGTCGCCGTCCGGCCCGGTGGGCGTGTTCGGCTACTCGCAGGGCGGCCAGGCGGCGGCGTGGGCGGCGGAGCTGCAGAAGTCGTACGCGCCCTCGGTGAACGTGGTCGGCGTGGCGGCGGGCGGGGTCCCGGCGGACCTGAACGCGGTGTTCGCCGCCAACGACGGCGGCGCGGCGTTCGGCCTGATCCTGGGCGCGGCAACGGGTTTCGCGGCGGCGTACCCGGATGTGCCGTTCACGTCGATCCTGAACGACCGCGGCCGCGAGGCGGTGGCCCGGGTGTCCCAGGCGTGCACGGTCGAGCTGGGTGCGGCGGCACCGTTCGCGCACCTGAAGGACTTCGTGACGGTGCCGGACCCGATCCACGACTCGCGCTGGCAGGCCCGGTTGACGCAGAACGAGCTGGGCACGACGGCGCCTTCGATGCCGGTGTTCCTGTACCACGCGAGTTTGGACGAGCTGATCCCGTTCAGCGTGGGAACCGCGTTGCGCGACCGCTGGCAGGCCGCCGGCGCGAAGGTGACGTGGCAGGAGTTCCCGCTGCTGGAGCACATCGGCGGGGTGTCGGTGGGCGGCCCGGTGGCGATGAGCTGGCTCGGCACGAAGTTCTGAAGAGTTCCGCTCGCCGGGGACGGGCGCAGGGGATCCTTCCCCGGCGAGCGGCGCGATCCACCCGAAACTGTCGGTCCCTCCCGGTAGCGTGGAAAACGGGGGCTGCTCAGAACGCCGCGGCTCCGGCCTCGGTCAGCCCCTTCATCGCCGCCACGGCATCCGGGGCCAGCGAAGTCACCAGCGACCCACCGGCCGCGAGCGGGGTCCGCGACCACCACTCACCCGAAGCCGCCGGCAGCTCCGGCCCACCGACCACCAGGTCCGACGCCAGCACCCGACGCCCCGCGAGCACCGCCAAACTCCCGTCCAGCCCCGAACCGATCGACAACGTCTGGCGCAGCACCGGTACCCCGGCCCGGACCACGTCCTGAGTACTCGTCAACGAACCCGCACGCTCCCCTGCCCGTCCCAAAACCAGCACCTCCCGCGTGTGCAGGTAAGCGTCCGAAGCCAGCGAAGCACGAAACACCGCCGTATGCCGAGCCCGCGACGTGATCACCGTCGGCTCCGGCAGGTACTCCAGCGACCCACCCCCGGCAACCACAACGTCCACTGTAGACAAAGACGACTCACCGTGGAGTCCGGGCAAAGCCAAAGTCGCCGCGACGCCGGACAACCGGAGCGACGCCCCCGGCCCCACGTGAACCGTGACCAGCAACTCGTCCCCACCCAACGGCGAAGTCGCCGAGTTGACCAAGTGCACCACCGCCGTCGGCCCGCGACCGCGGCGGGGGAACAACGTCAACGGCGCCATCGACCGCAGCTCGCGCAGCACCGTGCGCGTTCCGTCGAAGCACGCCGTCAAGCGGGCGTGGGCCTTCACAGCAGGGAACGCACCCAGTCGGCCACCGCCGGTGCGTCCGGGGTGTCCACAAGGGACTGCGTGATCACCGGCAACGAGCCCCGCATCCGGTGCGCGTCCGACGTCATCACGGCCATGTCGGCGTTCACCAGGTGCGCGATGTCGATCTTGTTGATCACCAGCAGGTCCGCCGTCGTGACGCCGGGGCCGCCCTTGCGCGGCACCTTGTCGCCGCCCGCCACGTCCACGACGAAGATCTGGCTGTCGGCCAGCCCGCGGCTGAACACCGCCGTCAAGTTGTCGCCACCGCTCTCGATGATCACCAGGTCCAGGCCCGGGAACTTCTCCTCCAGGCGCTCGACCGCGTCCAGGTTCGCGGTGATGTCGTCGCGGATCGCCGTGTGCGGGCACGCTCCCGTTTGGACTGCTTCGATCCGGGCCGGGTCCAGGACTCCTGCCCGGCGCAGGAAGTCCGCGTCCTCGGTGGTGTAGATGTCGTTCGTGACGACCGCGAGGTTCACCTCGTCGCCCAAGGCGCGGCACAGCGCCGCGGTCAGCGCCGTCTTGCCGGAGCCGACCGGGCCGCCGATGCCGATCCGGTACGCGCGCCCGGCCGTCGGCGCCGCATCGTAGTGGTCGGGTTCGGCGGCCGTCGGGTCGAAGTTGACTTCGTGGAAATGTCCATGACCGTGCTCAGCTGGCAAAGAGACGCACCTCTTCCTGGTGGTGCCGGGCGTGCGCCTCGGCGAACAGATCCAACGCGGGCGACCCCGGCGACGGCAGCGACGCGGGGTCGTCTCCCGCCACCGCGGCCGCCTCCGAACAGACCGAAGCAAGGTCCAACCGCGCCACGACGGCGTTGACCGCAAAGGGATCCAGACCCAGCAGCCGCACGGCCGCGCTCGCGGGCCCGCTAACCGACAAGTACGCGGCCGCCATCGCGGCGTCGTACGGCGAACCGCCGGCGACGCCGACCAGCGCCCCCAGCACGATCGGGTGGTGCGGCCGCGGGGTCTCGGCCAGCAAAGCCGACAGCACCGGCGACGGCCACGCGATCCGACCGGCCCGAGCGGTCCCCCGCCCCTGCGCTCGTGAAGCCTCGCGCTGCCCCAAGGACGGAGTCCGCGCATCCAGTTCGACATCCAAAGTGGACCAGTGTCCACTGGAGACAGAACGTGCGGCCGCATGTGCCGAAGCAGCGGCGAAAACGGCCGCCAGGAAACCCGCCGTCCGCAACCGGCCGGAAAGGAACCCCGGGAGATCGCGCACCGAAGTCACCAATTTGCGCGCGACGACCTCCTCCAGCCCGCCACTGTGGACGTGCCCGCCGCCGGGGAAGCGGGAGTCCGCGAGGATCAGCGCCGAAAGGTCCATCAGAACAGGAAGTACCGTTGGGCCATCGGCAGTTCCGTCACCGGCTGCGGCTCGATCAGCTCACCGTCGACGTGCACCGCGAAGCTGTCCGGCTCGACGCGGACGTCCGGCGTCGCGTCATTGAGCACCATGTCCGCCTTGGTCCGCGCACGCATGTTGGACACCGCGACCAGTGGACGCGTGATACCGAACGTCTCGCGCAAACCACTGTCCAAAGCGGACGGTGCGACGAAGTGCAGGCTCAGCGCCGCCCCGATCGCAGCGCCGAACATCGGGCGCGCCAGGACCGGCTGCGGCGTCGGGATGGATGCGTTCGCGTCACCCATCGCCGCCCACGCCGGGAACCCGCCCTTCAGCACCACGTGCGGGCGGACGCCGAAGAACTTCGGCTCCCACAGCACGAGGTCCGCGAGCTTGCCGACCTCGACCGAGCCGATCTCGGTCTCCATGCCGTGCGCGATCGCCGGGTTGATCGTGTACTTGGCGACATAGCGACGCGCGCGCAGGTTGTCGGCCGCGCCGTCGCCGGGCAGCGCGCCGCGGCGGCGTTTCATCACGTGCGCGGTCTGCCACGTCCGGATGATCACCTCGCCGATCCGGCCCATCGCCTGCGAGTCCGAGCTCATCATCGAAATCGCGCCCATGTCGTGCAGCACGTCTTCGGCGGCGATCGTCGACGGCCGGATCCGGCTCTCGGCGAAGGCGAGGTCCTCCGGCACCGACGGGTTGAGGTGGTGGCAGACGACCAGCATGTCGAGGTGCTCGTCGAGCGTGTTGGCCGTGTGCGGCCGGGTCGGGTTGGTCGACGACGGCAGCACGTTCGGCAGCGAGACGACCTCGATGATGTCCGGCGCGTGCCCGCCGCCGGCGCCCTCGGTGTGGTACGCGTTGATCGAGCGTCCCCCGATGGCGTCCACAGTGGACTCCAGGAAGCCCGCCTCATTGAGCGTGTCGGTGTGGATCGCGACCTGGACGCCGGCTTCGTCGGCCACCGTGAGGCACGCGTCGATCGCCGCCGGTGTCGTGCCCCAGTCCTCGTGCAGCTTGAAGCCGCCCGCGCCGGCCGCGAGCTGCTCGCGCAGCGCCTCGTGCCGGACCGTGTTCCCCTTGCCCAGCAACAGGACGTTGACCGGGTAACCGTCCATCGCGGACAGCATGCGGCCGAGGTTCCACGCGCCGGGCGTGACCGTGGTCGCCTTGGTCCCTTCGGACGGACCGGTGCCGCCACCGACCAAAGTGGTCAGTCCCGCCGCCAGCGCCGTGTCGACGAGCTGCGGGCAGATGAAGTGGACGTGGCAGTCGATGCCGCCGGCGGTGAGGATCTTGCCGTTGCCGGCCAGCACCTCCGTCGACGGCCCGATGACCAGGGCCGGGTCGACGCCGTCCATCGTGTCCGGGTTGCCCGCCTTGCCGATGCCGACGATCCGGCCGTCGCGCACGCCGAGGTCGGCCTTGACCACACCCCAGTGGTCGAGGATGACCGCGCCGGTGATGACCAGGTCGGGCGCGCCCTCGGCACGGGTCGCCATGCCCTGGCCCATCGACTCGCGGATGACCTTGCCGCCGCCGAAGAGCACCTCGTCGCCGGAGCCGCCGGGCCCCATCGAGCGGTCTTCGGTGACTTCGATCAGCAGGTCGGTGTCGGCGAGCCGGATCCGGTCGCCGGTGGTCGGGCCGAACAGCTCGGCGTAGCGCTCGCGGTCGATCTGCGGCATTTCAGAAGTCTCCAGAGAATTCGGACCGCACGCCCGGGACGCGCCGGGCGCCGGCGAGCGGGACGAGATCGACTTCCCGTTCGACGCCGGGTTCGAACCGCACGGACGTCCCCGCCGGGACGTCCAGCCGGTGGCCGCGGGCGAGATCGCGGTCGAATTCGAGGCCGGGGTTCACCGCGGCGAAGTGGTAGTGCGAGCCGACCTGGACCGGCCGGTCGCCGAGGTTGCGCACGAGCAGCCGGACGCGCGGGCGGCCCGGGTTCAGCTCGACCGGCTCGTCGCCGGGGATGATCTCGCCGGGGTGCATCGGCCCTCCTTCACACGATCGGGTCGTGCACGGTGACGAGCTTCGTGCCATCCGGAAAAGTGGCTTCGACCTGCACGGAGTCCACCATTTCGGGCACGCCGTCGAGCACCTGCGCCCGCGACAGCACGGTCCGGCCGCTGGCCACGAGCTCGCTGACCGTGCGGCCGTCGCGAGCGCCTTCGAGGACGTGGTCGGTGATCAGCGCGACCGCTTCCGGGTAGTTCAGCCGGACGCCGCGGTCCAGCCGCTTCCGCGCGACGTCGGCCGCCACGTGGACGAGCAGCTTGTCGCGCTCCTGCGGGCTGAGGTGCATCGCACAGGTCTATCACCCGGACCACGGCATCGCCTGGTTCGGAAACATACCTTTAACCTGGGCTTCGTCACACAGTGTGGTGAAAATTCTCCTGCCGGACGGCCTCGGTGACTGAATCGTTCTCGTAATCGTGACCGAAACCACCGCATCTTTCGATTGCCCCCCGGCGATCGAGGGAGCAAGGTCTATCCATCCGTGCGATGGTGCGCGCTTTCCGTGCGCTATTCCGTCCGCGCGAGCACCACCACCAAGACGGGGAAAAAAGCGCACCGAAAGGTTCCGCGAAACAGTGACTACCTCCACGATCAGCAAGCCACAGCCGTCCGGCCAACCCGACGACGGCTTCCGACCGGGCCTGGAGGGCGTCGTCGCCTTCCACACCGAGATCGCCGAACCCGACCGGGACGGCGGTGCGCTGCGCTACCGCGGCGTCGACATCGAGGACCTCGCCGGCAAGGTGACCTTCGGTGACGTATGGGGCCTCCTCGTCGACGGCCGCTTCGGCCACGGCCTCCCGCCCGCCGAGCCGTTCCCGCTGCCGGTGCACACCGGCGACGTCCGGGTGGACGTCCAGGCCGCGCTGGCGATGCTCGCGCCGATCTGGGGCTACCGCCCGCTGCTCGACATCACCGACGAAGAGGCCCGCGAGCAGCTGGCCCGAGCCTCGGTGATGGCCCTTTCCTACGTGGCGCAGTCGGCGCGCGGCATCGGCCAGCCCGCCGTGCCGCAGACCCGCGTCGACGAGGCCCACTCGATCACCGAGCGGTTCCTCATCCGCTGGCGCGGCGAGCCCGACCCGGCGCACGTCAAGGCGCTGGACGCCTACTGGGTGTCGGCGGCCGAGCACGGCCTCAACGCGTCGACCTTCACCGCCCGCGTCATCGCCTCGACCGGCGCGGACGTCGCGGCGGCCATGTCCGGCGCCATCGGCGCGATGTCGGGCCCGCTGCACGGCGGCGCCCCGGCGCGCGTGCTGCCGATGATCGAAGAGGTCGAGCGCACCGGCGACCCGGCGGGCCTGGTCAAGGGCATCCTCGACCGCAAGGAACGCCTGATGGGCTTCGGGCACCGCGTCTACCGGGCCGAGGACCCGCGAGCGCGCGTGCTGCGCCGCACCTGCCAGGAGCTGGGCGCGGCCCGCTACGAGGCGGCCGCGGCGCTGGAGCAGGCGGCGCTGAAGGAGCTGCGCGAGCGGCGTCCGGACCACCCGATCGAGACGAACGTCGAGTTCTGGGCCGCGGTCATCCTGGACTTCGCGCAGGTCCCGCCGCACATGATGCCCGCGATGTTCAGCTCGGCGCGCACCGCCGGCTGGGCCGCGCACATCCTGGAGCAGAAGCGCACCGGCCGTCTGGTGCGGCCGTCGGCCAAGTACATCGGCCCGGCGCCCCGCACCCCCGAGGACGTCGAGGGCTGGGAACTGGTCACCAAGCACTGACCCCGCCCCGAAGCCGGAGCTTTCACGTGAAAGCTCCGGCTTCGTCGTGGGCGGCGGTGGCGCCGAGCATGGCCGTGAGCTGGTCGACCAGCCAGGTGTCCAGGTTCTCGCGCGGGACCGTGCGCTCCTGGAGCCAGCTCAGCAGGGCTCCCTCGACGACCGCGGTCCAGCAGCGGAGGGTCAGCGAGAGCAACGGCGAAGGGTCTTCGACGCCGAGGGCGTCCAGGATCAGGGCCACCGCGCGGTTGCGGACCTCGTCGATCGCCGCGTCCGTTTCGGACGTCGCGATCACGGAACCGCTGCGCAGCAGGGCGATGTAGCCGGCGCGGTAGTGGTCGGCGACGTCGATCAGGCCGCGGACCGCCGCCTTCAGCCGGGTTTCCGGTGGGCCTTCTTCGAGGCCAGCCAGACCGTCGATCAGCCCGTCGGTGACCGTGCGCAGCGCCTCCACCTGCAGCTCGCGCAGGCTGGAGAAGTACCGGTAGAACAGCGGCCGCGAGACCTCGGCACGCGCGACGATGTCGTCCACGGTGACCAGCTCCGGCGCCCGCGAACCGAACAGATCGAGCGCGGCCCGGATCAGGTCGTCGCGGCGCGCCTGCGGCGACATCCGCCGCGGCCGGCTCACGGCGTCAAGTCCAGCTTCGCCGCCGCCCGCAGCAGCCCCGGCGTCAGTCGCGAAAGGACGAGCGCGGCCTTGGCCTCCGGGGTGGACGGTGCGATCGCCGTATCCTTCTCGACGGCTCGCAGGATGTCCCGCGCGACGCCCTCCGGGCCGAACCCGCGTCGCGCGTACAGCTTCGAGCTTTCCTTCTGACGCCGTCGCTGCTCCTCTTCGGACACTCCGACGAACGTGGTCGTGTTCGTGATGTTCGTCTTGACGATGCCCGGGCACACCGCCGTGACGCCGATGTGGTGCGCGGCCAGCTCGGCACGCAGGCAGACGCTCAACGTCAGCACCGCGGACTTCGTCGTCGCATACGCGGTCAGGATCTTCGACGGCAGGTAGGCGGCCGCCGAGGCGAGGTTGACGATCTGACCGCCCTCGGCGCGCTCGGCCAGCATCGGCGCGAACGCGCGGCAACCGTGGATCACGCCCCAGAGGTTGACGTCGATGACGCGTTCCCAGTCTTCGACGGACGTGTCGAGGAACGGGCCGGACATCCCGATGCCGGCGTTGTTGACGACGATGTCCGGGACGCCGTGGTTCTCCCGCACATCCTGGGCGAATCGGTGCACGGCGTCGCCGTCCGAGGAGTCCACTGTGTACTCGGCGATGCCGTGGTCTTCCAGCAGCTTCAAGGTTTCCGCACCGGCCGCGGAATCGATGTCGGTGATGACGACGTCGGCACCCTCGGCGGCGAAGGCGAGCGCGGTGGCCCGGCCGATGCCGCTGCCCGCACCGGTGACGACGACCAGCTTGTGCGCGAACCGGCCGACACCCACCCGGGCCTGGCGGAGAGCCCGGCTTTCGGCGCCGGTTTCGGCGTACTCGATCAGCTCGGCGGCGGCCCGCGCGACGACGTCCGGCTTGGCGCGGGTGACCCAGTGCGTCCCGACGACCCGGCGGATCCGCAGGTCGGGGACCCAGCGGGCGACCTCGGTCTGCAGCGGCGTGGTGACGTAGGCGTCGCCGGTCGGCGCCAGCACCTGCACCGGGACGTCCGCGGGGCGCGGGGCGGGCCGCGAGAGCCGCGTGAACATGTTGGCGCGGTACAGCTCGAGGCCGTGGAGGCCGTCGGACTTGTCCGGCGGCGCCGCGTCCGGCTCCATGCGCTGGATCTGCTTGCCCAGCAACCCGGTGCGCCACAACAGGTCCGGGATCAGCGGGACCTGGAACGCGAGGATGTACCACGAGTGCAGGAACTGGCTCAGCGCGTTCTTGAGCCGCTTCGGCGTCGGCCGGGTGAGCTGCGCGCGGAACCAGGCGCCGGCGTGGTCCAGGCTCGGGCCGGAGATCGACGTGTAGGACGCGACCCGGCCGCGCAGCCCTTCGCCGGTGACGGCGTGCCACGTCTGGATCGAGCCCCAGTCGTGGGCGACCAGGTGCACCTTCCCGGCCGGCTGCACCGCCTCGACGACCGCGCGCAGGTCGTCGGCCAGCTGGTCCAGCCGGTAGGACGCGCGTCCCGACGGCTTGTCCGACTGTCCGGCCCCGCGGACGTCGTAGGTGACGACCCGGTGTTTCGCCGTCAGCGACGCGGCTACCCCGCCCCACATCGAGCTGTTGTCGGGGTAGCCGTGCACGAGCACGACCGTGGGCCCGTCTTCCCGGCCGTCGATGGTGACGGAGAGGCGGACACCGTCGCTGGCGGTCACCCACTTGTGAGACATTCTGTCATGTTAGACAAGTTGTCAATAGTGTCGTTCACCCGCGCGGCGGTTACGCGTGATCGAAAGTTCAGGTTTTTGCTTGTATGACACCGTTTTCGAGGTTTCCCGTGGAACCAAGCAGGCCAGGCTGACGACTCTGTCCACCGAACGGTGGACACCGGGATTCAGCTGCCCGTTGCTCCCGATCAAGCCGCCGCGCGAGCAGGCTGTGAGCCATGACCACAGCAGTGAGCGTGCGCGGCCTGCGCAAGCAGTACCCGGGTCACCTGGCGGTGGCCGGGCTCGACCTGGACATCGCCCAAGGCGAGGTGTTCTCCCTGCTCGGCCCGAACGGCGCCGGCAAGACGACGACCGTCGAGATCCTCGAAGGACACCGGCAGCGGACGGCCGGCGAGGTCAGCGTGCTCGGCGAGGACCCCGGCAGGGCCGGCCGCGCGTGGCGGTCGAAGATCGGGATCGTCCTGCAGACCGCCAACGACGCCGCCGAGCTGAGCGTCGCCGAGACCGTCCGGCACTTCGCGAAGTACTACCCCGACCCGCGCGATCCCGACGAGGTGATCGAGAAGGTCGGGCTCGCCGAGAAGGCGAAGGCGCGGGTCAAGTCGCTCTCCGGCGGGCAACGCCGGCGCGTCGACGTCGCGCTCGGCATCATCGGGCGGCCCGAGCTGCTCTTCCTCGACGAGCCGACCACCGGCTTCGACCCCGAGGCCCGCCGGCAGTTCTGGACGCTGATCAGCGACCTCGCCGCCGAGGGCACCACCATCCTGCTGACCACCCACTACCTCGACGAGGCCGAGGCGCTCGCCGACCGCGTCGCGGTGATCGCGCGCGGCGAGATCGTCGCGCAGGACACGCCGCAGAACCTCGGGGGCCGGGCCGCCGCCGAGGCGACCGTGCGGTGGACCGACGAACGCGGCGCGCACGTCGAGCGCACCGCGTACCCGACCAAGCTCGTCACCGAGCTCTCTGCTGGGGGTAGGGAGCTCGCCGGGCTGACCGTGACCAGGCCGAGCCTGGAGGACATCTACCTGGACCTGATCGGAGACAAGGCATGACCGCTGCGACATCCGGGGCTTCGCCCCAGGCCGGGGGCTCCGCCACCCGGAACCCCCGAAAAGCAGGAGGCGCTTTGCCGGGCCCATTGTCGCTGGGACTCGCCCGCGGCGGCACCGAGCTGCGGCAGTTCTTCCGGCACAAGGAACAGGTGGTCTTCACCTTCTCCCTGCCCGCCGTCCTGATGATCCTGCTCGGGTCCATCCTGGACGGTCCGACCGCGCTCGCCGGCGTCACGTCCGGGCAGCTGCTGGCGGCCGGGATGATCGGCTCCGGCATCGTCTCGACGTCGTTCAACAGCATCGCGACCGGCGTCTCGGCCGACCGGGAAACCGGGGCGCTCAAACGCCTTCGCGGCACGCCGATGCCGTCCGCGTCCTACTTCGTCGGCAAGATGGTGCTCGTCGCGGTGTCCAGCCTGGCCCAGACCGTGCTGATGGCCGCGGTCGCCGTGCTGCTGTTCGGGCTGAAGCTGCCGACCGAACCGGAGAAGTGGCTGACGCTGCTCTGGGTGTTCGCGCTGGGGATCGTCTCGTGCACGCTGCTCGGGATCGCGCTCAGCTCGCTCGCGAAGTCCACCACCGGCGCGGTCGCCGTCGTGCAGATGCTGTACCTGGTGCTGCAGTTCATCTCCGGCGTGTTCGTCACGCCGATCACGAGCCTGCCGAAGATCATGGTTGACATCGCGTCGTTCTTCCCGCTGAAGTGGATCTGCCAGGGGTTCCGGTCGGTGTTCCTGCCGGACGGCGCGGTCGGAATGGAGATGGCTGGGGCATGGGAACTCCCGCGGGTGGCGCTGGTGCTGGGGATCTGGTGCGTGGTGGGCGCGGTGCTGGCGAGGCTGACGTTCCGGTGGACCGACGCGAAGTGAAGGACGCCTGGGACCGGTTCAACTGGCTCTGGGAGATCCTCTTCGCGGTCGCGTACCTGGCCACGACGACGCTGGTGCTGCTGGACGAGTCCGATCCGGTGCGCGCCGTCGTCGCGGTCGGGGCGCTCACCGCGCTCGCGCTGACCTACCTGGTGTGGGGGCGCCGGGTCGTGCGCGCCGACGACCCGCCGACGGGGCAGCAGTGGGCGTTCGCCGTCGCGGTGGTGGCCCTGGTGGGGATCGGTCTCTTCGCCGACACGACGTCGAGCTTCATCCTGTTCATGGCCTGCCCGCTGCTGTTCTCGACGCTCCCGTTCCGCCCGGCCGCGGTGCTCACCACGGTCATGATCCTGCTGGTGCCCGCGTCGTCCGTCGCCGCCGACGGGGTACGCGGCCCGGTGCTGCACATCCTGCTGCCGATGACCGCGATCCTCGTCGTGTTCGGTGTGCTGTGCGGCAAGTTCATCGGCCACGTCATCGAGGAGAGCCGGGCGCGGGCGGACCTGATCGCGAAGCTCGAGGAAAGCCAGGCCGAGGTGTCCCGGCTTTCCCGCGAGGCGGGCACGGCGGCCGAACGCGAGCGGCTGGCGCGCGAGATCCACGACACCCTCGCGCAGGGGTTCACCAGCATCGTCACGCTCGCCCAGGCCATCGAGTCCGAAGTGGACACCGACCCGGCGGCGGCGCGGCGGCACGCCGAGCTGGCCGCCCGCACGGCGCGGGACAACCTCACCGAGGCCCGCGCGATGGTCGCCGCGCTGGCGCCGGCGGACCTGGCCTCCGGGTCTCTTGTGGACGCTGTCCGCCGTCAGGCCGACCGGCTCGCGGACGAGACGGGCGTGATCGTCCGGTACGAAGTGGACGGTGCGCTCCCGGCGATCGGCATGGCGGGCGAGGTGGTGCTGCTGCGGGGCGCGCAGGAGGCGCTGAACAACGTCCGGCGGCACGCGGGCGCGTCGGCGGTCTCGGTGCGGCTGTCCGTTGTGGACGACGCCGTCCGGCTGTCCGTCCGGGACGACGGCACGGGCTTCGATCCGGACGGCGTGACCGGCTTCGGCTTGCGCGGCATGCGGTCCCGCGCCGAGCAGGTGGGTGGCACACTGAGCGTCCGGAGTGGCCCGAGCGGCACCGAACTCACCCTGGAGGTGCCGGCTTGATCCGCGTCATGCTCGTCGACGACCACCCCGTCGTCCGCGAAGGCCTGCGGGGCATGCTCGAAGCCGAACCCGACCTGACGGTGGTCGGCGAGGCGGGCTCGGGCGACGAAGCCGTCGCCCTCGACCGCGTCGCCCAGCCGGACGTCGTGCTGATGGACCTGCGGATGCCGGGTCTCGACGGCGTCGGCGCCACGAAACGCATCCTGCGCGACCAGCCGGGCCGCCGGATCGTCGTCCTGACGACGTACGAAACGGACGCCGACATCCTGCGCGCGGTCGAAGCGGGCGCGTCGGGCTACCTGCTGAAGGACGCGTCGCGCACGGAGCTGGCAAACGCGATCCGCGCGGCTTCGCGCGGTGAGACGGTGCTGGCGCCGTCGGTGGCCGGGAAGCTGGTCAACCGCGTACGCAACCCGGAGCCGCAACCGCTGTCGGCGCGTGAGGTCGAGGTGCTGCGGCTGGTCGCGAAGGGCGGCACGAACGCGGACATCGGCCGGGCCCTGCACATCAGCGAGGCGACGGTGAAGACGCACCTGCTGCGCGTGTTCGGCAAGCTCGGCGTGTCCGACCGGACGGCCGCGGTGACGACGGCGATGGCCCGGAACCTGCTCGGCTGAGCTCCGCGCGGCAGAATGCCCTCATGCTTGAGTCGACCGAACACGCCCTGCTCCGCCGGATCGCCCACGAGCAGGCCGCCTGCCGGGCCCCCTCGCTCGTCGCCGCCGTGGTGCGGGACGGGGAGATCGTCTGGTCCGGGGCCCGGGGGCGCGTCGGCGACCAGCCGCCCGGCACCGACACCCAGTACCGGCTGGGCTCGATCACCAAGACCCTCGTCGCGACCGCCGTCATGCGGCTGCGCGACGAAGGCCTGGTCGACCTCAACGACCCGCTCGAGAAGCACGTCCCGGGCACGCCGTTCGGCGCCGCCACGGTCGCGCAGCTGCTCTCGCACACGTCCGGCCTGACGTCCGAGTCGCCCGGTCTGTGGTGGGAACGCACGCCCGGCGGCGACTGGGACGCGCTCGTCGGGAGCCTCGCCGATGGCGCGACCAAGCACCGGCCGGGCGCGCGGTTCCACTACTCGAACGTCGGCTACGGCGTGCTCGGCGAGCTCGTCTCGCGCCACCGCGGCAAGGGCTGGCTGTCCGTGCTGGACGAGGAGGTCCTCGGCCCGCTCGGGATGACCCGCACGACCCCGCACCCGACCGGCGCGCACGCGGACGGCTTCGCGGTGCACCCCTTCGCCGACGTCCTGCTGCCGGAGCCGAGCCCGGACGCCGGCGCGATGGCGCCCGCCGGCCAGCTGTGGTCGACGGCGAAGGACCTCGGCCGCTGGACGGCGTTCCTCGGCGGCCACGGCGGCGGCGTGCTGTCCCCGGAGACGATCGAGCAGATGCGGACGATGGTGACGGTCGACGACACCGACGTCTGGACGACGGGCTTCGGCCTCGGCCTGATGCTGGTGCGCTACCAGGGCCGCCGGCTGGCCGGCCACACCGGCTCGATGCCGGGCTTCCTCGCGGTCACGCTGGTGGACCCGGTCGCCCAGACGGGCGCGCTGGTGCTCACGAACTCGACGTCCGGCGTCGGCATCACCCAGCTCTGCCTGGACCTGATCACGCTGACCGACGAGCGGGAGCCGAGGCTGCCCGCCGAGTGGCAGCCGGCCGCCGTCGACCCGGCGCTGCTGGCGCTGACCGGGCTGTGGCACTGGGGGCCGACGCCGTACCACCTGCGGATCCAGGGTGACGGGCTGCTGTTGCTGGCCCCAGCCGAGGGGGCGGGCCGCAGTTCGCGGTTCCGCGCGACGGGCCGTGACACGTACGTCGGGCTGGACGGGTACTACGCGGGCGAGACGCTGGAGGTGGGCCGGGACGCCGAGGGCGTGGCGACGCACCTGGACCTGGCGACGTTCATCTTCACGCGCACGCCGTACGACCCGGCGGCGCCGGTGCCGGGCGGTGTCGACGGCTGGCGCTGACCCGCCGGGCCCCGCTCACACCCCCAGGGTGGTGAGCGGGGCCCTAGGCCAGCGCGGTGGTGCCGGCCACCTGGGCGATGACCGCCGCGAACCGGTGGGCGAGGCGCTTGCCCTCACCCCAGTCGAACAGGCCGAACTTCAGGCTGGTCGTCACCGTGAGCACTGAGCCTTCCGTTCCCTGCGAAACCTGCGCGGTGACGTTCTGGCCCCAGCTGAGGAAGGTCATCCCGGTCTTGAAGAACACGGTTCCCCGCGGCCGGTCGTACCACGGGGTCAACCCGCCGAGCGTCGCGACGGCCGCGGGAAGCGCGTTCCACAGCACCTCGGGCGGCGCCGGGAAGCGCAGCTGGACGGTGTTCATGGCGGGAACCTACCGGCGGCCGGGACCGGCGGAAACCGTGTTTTTACCCCCAAGGCCCGCCGCGAGAAGCCGCCGTACAGCCGAGCCGCCTACAGTCGACGGCGGGCGTCCCAGTGCCCGGAACACCCCTTTGTTTCACATACTGGACACCTCAACACCACCTTCACCAGCCGCATCCCGACCTGAGAGACTGGCCACATGACCGACGCTGAGTTGACCATCCCCGCAGACCTCAAGCCGGCCGACGGCCGGTTCGGCTGCGGACCGTCGAAGGTCCGCGCCGAGCAGCTGAGCGCACTGGCGGAGTCCGGCTCCACCTACCTCGGCACGTCGCACCGGCAGAAGCCGGTCAAGTCCCTCGTCGGGCGCGTGCGGGCGGGCCTGTCCGAGCTGTTCTCCCTGCCCGAGGGCTACGAGGTGATCCTCGGCAACGGCGGCACCACGGCGTTCTGGGACGCGGCCGCCTTCGGCCTGGTCCGCGAGCGCGCGCAGCACTTCACCTACGGCGAGTTCTCCTCGAAGTTCGCGACCGTGACCAAGGGCGCGCCGTTCCTGGCCGACCCGATCGTCGTCAAGGCCGAGCCGGGCAGCGCGCCCGACATCGCCTACGAAGCCGGCGCGGACCTCGTCGGCTGGGCGCACAACGAGACGTCCACCGGTGTGGCCGTCCCGGTGCGCCGCCCCGAAGGCAGCGGCGACGCGCTCGTCGCGATCGACGCCACCTCCGGCGCCGGCGGGCTGCCGGTCAAGGCCGAGGACTTCGACGTCTACTACTTCGCGCCGCAGAAGTCGTTCGCCGCGGACGGTGGCCTCTGGATCGCGCTGGCCTCCCCGGCCGCCGTCGAGCGGATCGGCGAGATCGGCGGGAGCGACCGCTGGATCCCCGAGTTCCTGTCGCTGACCACCGCGCTGGACAACTCCCGCAAGGACCAGACGTACAACACCCCCGCCGTCGCCACGCTGTTCCTGCTCGCCGAGCAGATCGAGTGGATGAACGGCCAGGGCGGCCTGGCCTGGACGACCTCGCGCACGAAGGACTCGTCGTCGCGGCTGTACGAGTGGGCCGAGAAGACGAGCTACACGACGCCGTTCGTGAAGGACCCGGACCTGCGCTCGCAGGTCGTCGGCACGGTCGACTTCACCGACGACGTGGACGCCGCCGCGGTGGCGAAGGTGCTGCGCGCCAACGGGATCGTCGACACCGAGCCGTACCGCAAGCTGGGCCGCAACCAGCTGCGCGTCGGCCTGTTCCCGGCCATCGACCCGGACGACGTCACCAAGCTGACGCAGGCCGTCGAGTACGTGGTCGAGCGCCTCAGCTGACCTGAGGAGCCTCGGAGGGGGCCTTTTCCGCCACGGCGGGGAGGGCCCCCTTCTTCGTGCGCAGCCGGGGCGCGGCGATCGCGGCGAGCACCAGCAGGAGCAGGCCGAACAGCTCGTAGGACTCCGTCGCCAGCCACCAGCCCAGCGACGGCGCCGGGCGCGGCGCGAACCACATCGGGCCGACGATGAACAGCGCCAGGCCCGCGACCACGACGGCGCCGGACCACCACGTCACGACGCGGTCGGTCCGCCACGCGCGGACGCCGTAGTACCCGGCCAGCACCAGGACCGGCACGCACCACGTCCAGTGGTGGGTCCACGAGATCGGCGACACCAGCAGCCCGCCGAGCGCGCACGCGGTGAGCGCGAGCACGGGTTCCGCGGCCCGCACGATGACCACCGCGACCACGGCCATCACGGCGACGGCGGCCAGCAGCCACACGACGTTGCCCGCGGTTTCGGGCAGCCCGATCCGCGTCACCAGGCCCTTCAGCGACTGGTTGCCGACGTAGTCGACGCCGCCGATGCGGCCCGCGTCGAAGACCAGCTTCGTCCAGTACGTGACCGACGCCGACGGCCGGATCAGCCACAGCAGCGCCCCCGCCGCGACGAACCCGCCGACCACGCGCGCGGCCGAGCGGAAGTCGCGGCGGAAGAGGAAGTAGACGACGAAGACGGCCGGCGTCAGCTTGATCGCCGCCGCCACGCCGATGAGCAGGCCCTTCGTCCGACGGCGGTCGCCGGGGAGCAGGACGTCGAGGACGACCAGGACCATGAGCAGCGCGTTGATCTGGCCGAAGCCGAGCGTCGAGCGCACCGGCTCCAGCAGGGCCCCGGCGAGCTGCGCGCCGATCGCGACCAGGGCGGCGACCGCCCGGCCGTTGACCTTCGTGGCGTCGGTGAGCGAGCCGTTGAGCGTCGCGACGTAGAGGTAGGCGACGACCCCGGTCGCGACGATCGACGCGATGCTGACCAGCTTAATCGTGACGGCGAAGGGCAGCAGCGTGCCCGGCCAGAACGCGGCCGCGGCGAACGGCGTGTAGGTGAACGGCAGCAGGATCTGGTGCGTGGTCGGCACCCACGCGTCGTACGGCGAGCCCTGCTCGGCCAGCGCTTTGGCCCCGCCGAGGTAGACCTCGAGGTCGAGACCGTCGAACCGCTTGAGGACCAGGACCAGGACGACGGCGGCGATTTCGAGCACCGCGAGCGACCACGCCAGCTTCCGCCCAGTCAACGCGCCCCCTCGAACCCAGGTCTCCGACCGGCCGAGATTACCGGGCGCTCAGCAGCAGCTGCGCACCGGCAAGCCCACTGACCTGGCGTTCGCGCCCGCGCTCGTCGCGGCTTCGACGCCGGCCAGCATGCGGTCCAGCGCCGCGCGGCCGTACACCCGCCCGGCCGCCACGACCGTGTCGATCCGCCGGACCGCCCCGATGTCGGCCAAGGGGTTCGCGTCGAGGAGCACCAGGTCGGCCACCTTGCCCGGGGTGATCGTGCCCGCGGTCGCGGACCGGCCGAGGAACGCGGCCGCGTCCCGCGTGGCCACCTGCAGCGCCCGCCGCGGCGACAGGCCCGCGTCGACCAGGTGCGCCAGCTCGTCGTGCAGGCTGAAGCCGGGGAAGACGTACGGGTTCAGGCAGTCCGTGCCGGCGAGGAGGGCGACGCCCGCCCGGTGCGCCGCGCCGGCCAGCTCCACCTGCGCGTGGAAGTAGACGTCCTGCCGCGCGACCTCCTCGGGCGTGACCGGCGTGCGGATCCGCACCTGCTCGGCCCAGTTGTCCCGGACGTCCCCCGGGATGTACTTCAGCCGCGGGTCGTGCGCGTAGGTGTCGGCGGGCGAGCACATCACCTTGTTGACGACCATCGTCGGGGTCAGCCGGGTTCCGTTGCCGGCGAGGCGGGCGAAGAACTCCTGGGCGCGCCACGGGCTGTACGCCTCGGTCGCGCGCCGGTCCAGCTCCCGGGCCGTCACGAAGAACGCGCGCGGGTCCGCCGGGTCGAACGGTGTCGCGGCCAGCGTCCGGACGAACTCGTCCCGGTGCGCCGACGTGTAGAGCGGGACGCCGAAGAGGTGCTCCAAGCTGTGCTGGCCGGCGTCGCTCGCGGCCGGTTGCGGGACGCGGTACGGCCAGTGCCCGGCGAACGGCAGCCCGGCCCGGCGGCACTCGTCGGCGATCGCCGTGAAGGCCTCCGCGCCCAGGTAGGAGTACACCTTGACGAAGTCGGCGCCCTCGGCGAGCGCGGTCCGCACGGCGGCGCGCGCCTCGGCCGCCGTCGTCACCCGCGTCACCGGCGGTTCCAGCATGGAGACGGGACCGTCGACGATCGAGCTGCCCATGACGACCCGGGGGCCGGCCAGCTCCCCGCGGGCGATCTTGTCGCGCGTCGCGCGGTTTTCGGCGTAGCCCCACATCTCGCGGATGCCGGTGACGCCGTTGGCCAGGTACAGCGGCGGGAAGACCGTCTCGAGGTCGAGGCCGTGCGTGTGCAGGTCCCAGAGGCCGGGCACGAGGTACCGGCCCCGGCCGTCGACGGTCCGGACGCCGGCCGGGGACGGCAGGTGCGCGGCGGGGCCGGTCCAGGCGATCCGGTCGCCGACGAGCACGACGGCGGCGTCCGGCAGCGGCGGGCCATCGGTCCCGTCGATGAGGGTGGCCCCGAGAACGACGACGACATCCGAACCGGCCGCGGCGGCCTCCCGGGCGAAGACGGCGGGGGCGATCCCCGCGGTGGCGAGCCCCGCGCCGGCGGCTGCCAGCCAGCGGAGGAAGTCACGCCGGTTCGCCTCGACCCGCACCACGGCCGCCCCCCCTTCGCTCGGGTTCACGGATCATTCAACCCGGCGGGCGAAGGAGGTGGTTCTCCCTGCGTGCGGTCTTCGCGCTGCGCACCCTCGGAGGTAGCGGAGGCGGCACTTTCCCTACGAAAGTGCACGTGCGAGCTTTCACGTGAAAGCTCGGGGCCCAGGTGCGAGCTTTCACGTGAAAGCGACCCGGAGTGCGGACTCCGGTCCACTTTCGTAGGGAAAGTGCCGCCCTCAGGCCAGGGCCTGCGTGGGTGCCAGCCGGGCCGCCCGCATTGCCGGGTACGCGCCCGCGATCGCGCCCACCAGTGCCGCCACTCCGACACCTCCCGCCAGCGTCGCCCACGGCAGCACCGCCGGCCACCCCTGGCTCAGCGCGTACCCCGCCGTCACCAGCACCCCGGCCAGCACCCCCGCCAGCCCGCCGAGCCCCGACAACAACACCGACTCCGCCAGGAACTGCCAGCGGATCTGCCGCTTCGTCGCCCCCAGCGCGCGGCGCAGGCCGATCTCCCTTCGCCTCTCCAGCACCGAAATCACCATCGTGTTCGCCACCCCGACCCCGCCGACCAGCAACGCCACCCCGCCCAGCCCCAGGAACAACGCGCTGTACGTCGTGTCCGTGAGCTTCTGCGCGGCGAGCGCGTCCGACGGGCGGCGCACCTCGACCTCGTTGGGCGCCTGCGGGTTCAGCGTCGCGCCCAGCACCGACCGCACACCATCCACTTGGGACTCCTCCGCACGGACGTACACAGTGGACGGATGGCCGTCGAACTCCAGCAGCCGCTTCGCGACGTCCCAGCCGACCAGTGCCGACCGCTCGATCTCCGGCGCCAGTGGCATCGGCGAAAGGATCCCGACCACCGTGAACCACTGCGTCCCGATGAGCACCTGCGGCGGCCGCGCGGGGTCGATGCGGTCGATGCCGAGGCGGGCCGCCGCCTGGGAACCGAGCACCGTCACCGGGTAGTTCTGGTTGCCCGCCGCGAGAAAGGCACCGACCCGCACCTTCCCGCCGAGCACGCCCAGCAGATCCGGCTTCGCCGCGTAGACCGCGAGCCCGGACGTGTCGTCCGGCGCGATCTTGTCGCTGCGCCGCACGCTCGCCGACGTCGTCCCGGTGCCGCTGGCCGCCTGGACCGGCCCGATCCGCTTGGCCATCGGGACGGCGTCGTCGGGCAGCGTCGCGTCGTCGCCGAACAGCGTCTGGCCCGGCCCGGCGGTGAGCAGGTTCGTGCCGAGCGCGGCCAGCCGGTCGTGCAGGGCCTGCCCGCCGGACGCCGGGATCGCCAGCACCGCGACCATCGCCGCGACGCCGATCGCGATGCCCAGCGCGGAAAGCACCGCGCGGACCGGCCGCGTCCGCATGCCGTGCGCGCCCAGCGCGACGACGTCCGGCGGCTTGAGCCGGGCCGGCTCCGGCAGCAGCACCGCGGTCACCGCGCACCCACCAGGCCGGTGTCGAGGCGCAGGTGCCCGTCGAGCAGCTCGATCCGGCGCGGCATGCCCGCCGCGATCTCGCGGTCGTGGGTGATGACGACGATCGTGGTGCCGTCCGCAGACAGCTCGCCGAGCAACGACAGCACGGACGCGCCGGTACCGGTGTCGAGGTTGCCGGTCGGCTCGTCGGCCAGCAGGATCGACGGCTCGTTCACCACGGCCCGCGCGATCGCGACGCGCTGGCGTTCCCCGCCCGACAGCTCCCCCGGCCGGTGCCACGCCCGGTGCCCCAGCTTGACGCGGTCGAGCGCGGCCAGCGCCCGGTCGCGCCGCCGTCGCCGCGGCACCCCCGCGTAGAGCAGGCCGGTGCACACGTTGTCCACCGCACTCATCCCTTCGTCGAGGAAGAACTGCTGGAACACGAACCCGATCCAGCGCGACCGCAGCGCGGAGACCTTCCGGTCCGGCAGCGCGGCGACGTCGTGGCCGTGCAGCTCGACGCGCCCCGACGACGGCCGGTCGAGCGTGCCCATCAGGTGCAGCAGGGTCGACTTCCCGGACCCGGACGGCCCGACGATCGCCACCATCTCGCTGTTCTCCAGCGACAGCGAGACGCCGTCGAGCGCGGCGACCCCGCCGGGGTAGGTGCGCGTGACCTCGTGGACGCGCAGCACGGGCGTCACGACGTCGTCACCACCCGCATGCCCGCGGTGAGCCCGTCGCCGGTGACCTCGACCTTGCCGCCACTGAACAGTCCCGTTTGGACACCGATGAGCCGGCGCTGCCCGTTTTGGTCGACCTCGACGGCATATCCGCCCTCGGCGAGCGCGAGCAACGCACCGACGGGGACCGCCAGCACGCCGGCGTGGACGTCCTTGGTGAAGCGGACGGTCGCCGGCGCCGAGTCGAGCGTGCCGCCCGACGTCGGGTCGTCCAGCCCGACGGTCACGGTGATCTTGGGCTTGCCGTCGTCCTGGCCGGCGGCGTCCTTGCCCTCGACGGCGGTCCGCCCGACGTCGGTGATCGTGCCGGTGGTCGTCTTCCCGTTGATCGTCACGGACGCTTTCGCGCCCTGCTGCGCGAGATCCTGCTTCGCCGCGTCCAGCTTCACCTGCACCGACCGGACGGTCCCGGTCGTCTTGAGCACCTCGCCTTGGGCGGGCGAGCCGGGCTTGGCCGACAACGCCGACACGCGAACTTCGCCCGCCGCGAGCACGACGTCGCCCTGACCGAACGCGCCGGTTTGCTCCAGCCCCAGCGACTTCTGCCACTTCTTCAGCGCGGCCGCCGTCGCCGAGGTGAACTTCTTGTCCGGCGTGCCGAACCCGCCGAAGCCGCACGCCTTGAGGTTCTCCTCCAGCTGCTTGACGTCGGCGCCGTCGTCCACGCCGGTCGCGAGGTCGCGATAGAAGGGCAGCGTTCCGTAGAACAGCGGCACCGGCTTCGCGTCCACGCCGTACACCGACTGGCAGCGGGTGATCTTGGCGCCGGCGACGGGCAGCGACGTGATCGTGCCGGGCTTGCGGCCCTGGACGCTCGACTCGTCGCCGTACCCGAGCGTGCCGTCGGCTTCTTCCTCTTCGCTGAGGTCGGTCTTGACGACCTCGGCCGTCTCGACCGCGGGCGGCGCGGCCTCCTTCACCGGCGTCGCGCTCGACACCCGCGTCAGGACCACGACCGAGCTGGTCCCCAGCACCACGACGAGAACGGCACCGGCGACGAACCAGCGCGTCCGGCCGCGACGGCGCGGCTTGAGGTGGGTCACTTCGCTCACTTGCCCGCCGCCTCGGAGTGCACGGACATGCCCAGGCCGCACGCCTTCGCGGCCTCTTCGAACTTCTTCGGGTCTTCGCCCGGCCCGCCGATCCGCGTCGCGCCCTTGCCGGTCGGGTCGGGATCCGGCATGTCGATGCCGTGCTCACGCATGCACTTGGCCTGCTGACGCATCTTGTCGAGCTCCTCGGCGCTCGGCGGCTTCATCTCGCCGCCGTTGGGCATGAGGTGCTTGCACGCGTTCTGCGCGGCGTCGATCTTCGACCGGTCCTTCTCGTCGCCGCCGAGGGTGATCGCCATGCCCTTGCCGTCGCCCGCCGGTTTCGGGTCGGGCATGTCGACGCCGTGCTCGCGCATGCACTTGGCGAAGTCGCGCATCTTGTCCTCGTCGCTCTTGCCGCTGTTGTCGGCGGCCGTCGGCCCGCCCGACTTCGGCGGCGTCGAGATCGACGCGACCTTCGACCCGTCGTCGGCCTTCGCGCCGCAGCCCCCGAGCAGCAGCGCCGCCCCGAGCGCCGCGGCGAAGATCCGTGTCCGCATGGCTCGCTCCTTTCGTCCTCCGGTTGGGTGCCAGGTCTACGGATCGGGGGATTCGGGCGCGCTAAGCGACGTCGCTTATGCGGTCCTTATGGCCCTCCTGCGCAGACTGGGCGGGTGCGCGTGCTGGTGGTGGAGGACGAGCGGCTGCTGGCCGACTCGGTCGCGGAGGGGCTGCGGCGGTTCTCGATGGCCGTCGACGTCTGCTACGACGGCGAGCAAGCCCTGGAACGCGTGGGCGTGCACGGCTACGACGTCGTGGTCCTCGACCGCGACCTGCCGAAGGTGCACGGCGACGCCGTCTGCGCCGCGGTCGTCCAGGCGGGCGGCGAGGCGCGGGTGCTGATGCTGACCGCGGCCGCCGACGTCACCGACCGCGTCGCCGGCCTGGGCCTCGGCGCCGACGACTACCTGACGAAGCCGTTCGCCTTCGCCGAGCTGGTCGCCCGGGTGCAGGCGCTGTCGCGGCGCGCGCGGCCCGCGTTGCCGCCGGTGCTGGAGCGCGACGGCGTCGTGCTCGACCTGCCGCGTCACCAGGCCGCGCGCGACGGCCGGTTCCTGCTGCTCTCGCCGAAGGAGTTCGCCGTGCTGGAGGTGCTCATGCGGGCCGAAGGCGCGGTGGTCAGCGCCGAAGACCTGCTGGAGAAGGCGTGGGACGAGCACGCCGACCCGTTCACGAACGCGGTGCGCGTCGCGGTGATGACGTTGCGGCGCAAGCTCGGCGACCCGCCGGTGATCGAGACCGTGCCCGGCGCCGGCTACCGGTTCGGCACGCCGTGAACCCGCTGTCGGTCCGGACGAAGCTCACGGCCTGGTACGGCGGGCTGTTCCTGCTCGCCGGGCTGGTCCTCGTCGTCCTCAACTACCTGCTGGTGCAGAGTGAGCTGCCGGACCCCGCCCGGGTCGCCTCGACGACGATCGGCTCGGCCGACGCGCTCTACGGCGTCCAGGCCGACACGGTCGTCGGCTCCCCGGGCGTCGCGGTGCGGCTGCTCAGCGGGTCGCTGGACGAGTACCGCTCCTCGACGCTGTCCACGCTGGTCGTCGGCTCGGCGATCGCGCTGGTCGCGACGGCCGCGCTGGCCGTGCTGTTCGGCTGGCTGATGGCGGGCCGCGCGCTGCGGCCCCTCCACGACATCACGTCGGCGGCGCGCCGGCTGGAAGCGGGCAAACTCGACCGCCGGATCAACCTGGAGGGACCGCCCGACGAGCTGAAGGAGCTGGCGGACACGTTCGACGGCATGCTCGACCGGCTCGCGGAGTCGTTCGACAGCCAGAAGCGGTTCGTCGCGAACGCGTCCCACGAGCTGCGGACGCCCCTGGCCGTGCAGCGGACGCTCGTCGAAGTGGCGATGGCCGACCCCGAAGCGGCGCCGGAGCTGCGGAAGCTCGGCACGCACCTGCTGCACACGAACGAACGCAGCGAACGGATGATCGAGGGCCTGCTGGTGCTGGCCCGCAGCGACCGCGGCCTGCAGGCGCGGGCGCCGGTCCGGCTCGACGACGTCGTGACGGCGGTGGTCCGGGCGACCGCGGCGTCGGCGGAGGCGGCCGGCGTGACGGTCGAGACCCGCCTGCGGCCGCGCGTGGTGGCGGGCGACCCGGTGCTGCTCGAGCGGCTGGTGACCAACCTGGTGGTCAACGCGATCACGTACAACGCCGCCGGCGGCTGGGTGTACGTCGAAGTCCGCGGCGATCCGGCCCTGGAGGTGCGGAACTCGGGGCCGGTGGTGCCGCCCGAGGCCGTGCCGACGCTGTTCGAGCCGTTCCGCCGGGTGGGCTCGGAGCGGACCGGCGACACGCGCAACGCGGGGCTGGGGTTGTCGATCGTGCGCTCGGTGGCGTCGGCGCACGGGGGTTACGCCGAGGCCCAGCCCGGGCGGCGTGGCGGGCTCACCGTGACGGTCCGCCTGCCGCCCTCGTGAGTGTGGAACAGGGTTAGAACACTGTTTCCCACTCACGACCTTGATCCACTCGATCGTGACTGACCGTGTCCGGCGTGTCACCCAGCAGCCGCTGACCTGGGTGACCCATGATGCGGGAGTCGCTAAGTGAACAGTGGGCAGTTCGACACGGACTCGGCGCGCCTCGCACGTCAAGCCGACGCGCCGTTCTAACGTGGGCACCCACAACGGTGAAGAAGATCGGGGAGGCGAGAACAATGCGGGCGCTGCGAGTGGTCGGGCTGCACGAGGACGGGAAGTCCATCGTGCTCGAAGACCCGGCGAGCCGTACTCGTTTCCTGCTCCCGGCTGATGAGCGACTGCGCGCGGCGGCGCGGGGTGACATCACCCGCCTCGGCCAGATCGAAATCGAGTTGGAGAGCCAGATGCGGCCACGCGAGATCCAGCAGCGCATCCGCGCCGGCGAGTCCGTCGAGCAGGTCGCCGCGAGCGCCGGGGTGTCGACGCAGCGCGTCGAGCGCTACGCCTACCCCGTCCTGCTCGAGCGGTCCCGGACCGCCGAGCTCGCGCAGAGCGCGCACCCGGTCCGCGAAGACGGTCCCGACGTGCAGACGCTCGGCGAGGTCGTCGCGTACGGCTTCGGTGTCCGCGGGCACGACTACTCGCAGGCCACCTGGGACTCGTGGAAGGGCGACGACGGCCGCTGGGTCGTCGTGCTGCGCTGGAAGGCCGGGCGGTCGGACAACCGCGCGCACTGGGCGTTCTCGCCGGGGGCGCACGGCGGCACGGTCATGGCGCTCGACGAGAACGCCGAGGTCCTGCTCGACCCGAACGCCTACCGCGCGCCCCGCACGGTCCGCGCCCTCGAACCGGCCCGCGAGGCGGAGTTCCAGCCGACGCTGGACTCGGTGCCGCCGCAGGACCACGCCGAGCTGCCGGCCGCCGAGCCGGACCCGGACGACGACACCCGCGAGATCCCGCGCGTCCCGGCGGACCCGGAAGAGGACCACGCCGAGCCGCGGCCGAAGGCCAAGAAGAACCACCCGATCGTCCCGTCCTGGGAGGACGTCCTGCTCGGGGTCCGCTCGCAGCGCGGCTAGTCCACCCGCGCGGCGAGCGTCTTCGGCGCGACCTGGCGGTAGGCCTCGCGCACGATCCGGTCGACCTCGGCCCAGTCGACGTCGACGTCCAGCCGCACGCCCAGCCACCCGCGGTGCCCGACGTAGGCCGGCCGGAAGAAGCGCTCGGGCTCGGTCCGCACGAGCTCTTCCTGCGCCCCGGGCGGCGCCGGGCACCAGAACGCGAGCCTGCCGTCGCCGTGGTGGTCGTCGTGGAACATGACGAAGGACTTCTTGCCGCGCACGAACCAGGTGGGCGCGCCGTGGCTCAGCCGCTCGGTCGCCTCGGGCAGGGCCAGGCACAACTTCCGCAACGCGTCGAGCTGCCGCATCGGATCAGGTTAGCCGTCAGAAGGCGATGACCAGCACGCCGATCCACGCGATCACGACACCGCCGGCCGCGCCGTACGCGGCCCACCGCAGGATCGGCGTGCGGCGGATCAGCCACAGCGACGGCGTGATCCCGGCGGTCACGACGACCGACGCCACCAGCGCCAGCCAGCCGCTCGTCTCCCGCGCCAGCGTCGAGGCCAGCGCCAGCATCGCCACCACGACCACGGCCGCGATGAACGCCGACACCGTCAGCCCGGTGAACCACGGCGTCGGTTCCCCCGGCGGGCCGGGCGGACCGAGCACGGTCCGGACGAACTTGCGGCCGGGCGCGCTCTCTCGCGGGGGCGGCTCGACGACCGTGTCGGCGCCCGTCACCGGGTCCACGAACCGCACGGTCGTGCCCATCACCGAGGCGAGCCTGCCGGCCAGCTGACGGCCGCGCTGCGAAACGACCGCGCCCGCTTCGGCCCCGGACCCGGCCGAGACCGCGGCCGCCACGCGCGCCCACTCGTGCAGGGCCTGCGCCAGGTCGGCGCCGATCGCGAGCTTGTGCGGGTCGACTTCGCGCGCCTGTTCCCCGCCCGGTCCGGCCAGCACGGCGCGCTCACCGCGGATCCGCAGCTCCATGAACCGGAACCTTAGTCGGCCCGCGCCAGTTCGTAGAAGGCCACGGCCGCGGCCGTGGCGATGTTGAGTGAGTCGACTCCGGCCGGCATGGGTATCCGGACGGCGTGATCAGCCGCCGCCAGCGCCGTTTCCGTCAGTCCCGGACCTTCGGCGCCGAACAGCAGGGCCACCCGGCCGGGCGCGAGCGCACGCAGTTCGCGCAGCGGGACCGAACCCGGCCGCGGCGTGAACGCGGCGACGGCGAACCCGCGCGCCCGCAGGTCGTCGAGCCCGCCGGGCCAGTCCGCGAGGTGCCCGAACGGCACGCGCAGGACGTGACCCATCGACACGCGCACGCTGCGCCGGTACAGCGGATCCGAACAGCCGGGGCCGAGCAGGACGCCGCCGACGCCGAGCGCGGCGGCGTTGCGGAAGAGCGCGCCGAGGTTTTCGTGGTCGCCGACGCCTTCCAGCACGGCGATCGTGCTCGCGCCGCCGACGACTTCGGAAACCGTCAGCGGCGCCGGCCGGTCCGCGACGGCGAGGACCCCGCGGTTGAGGTGGAAGCCGACGACCTCGGCCATCGTCTCGGCGGAGGCGGCGTACTGCGGCACGTCGAGCCCGGCGAGGTCGTCCGCCAGCTCGGCGAACCGCCGTTCGACGCCCAGCAGCGCCCGCACCGGGTACCGCGACGCCAGCAGCCGGGACACGACGACCGTGCCCTCGGCGATGACGAGTCCCTTGCCGCCCGGGCGGTCCGGACGGCGGTCCGCAGTGGACAGGTCGCGGAAATCGTCGACGCGCGGGTCGTCGATTTCGTCGATGTGGATCACGCCCATCCGCCCAGTCTGTCACCCGCTTGCCGGGCGCCCCACTGGTCCGAACGTCGAACCGGCAGTGGTACGAACGGGGGGATTTTGCTGTCAGTTAACTCGTCGTGACGGAGAGCACCAGTTTGGCCGCTAGCCCGGCTGCATCGCCTGTGAAACGGTTGTCCGCCGGGGCCTGAAACACGTCCTAGTTCCACGCCGACGCAAAGCAGGGATGGTCATGGGGATGGACCTCGCGGCTCAACCGAACACGCTGGACCGCGGGAGGTACCGCCGCAAGGTGCAGCGTTGTCTCGACACGTTGGCCCGCATGCTGACCGACGGCAGCTTTTCGTTCCCCCGCAAGAACATCGGCCTCGAGGTCGAGCTCAACCTGGTGGACCGCGAGCTGCGCCCGTCGATGACGAACACCGCCGTGCTGGACGCGCTGGACGACCCGTCGTTCACCACCGAGCTGGGCCAGCACAACATCGAGCTGAACGTGCCGCCGCGGCCGCTGGCCGGCGATTCCGCTCTCCAGCTCGAAGACGACCTCCGCGCGTACCTCGCGACGGCGGCGTCGAAGGCGCGCGACACCGGGTCGCAGCTGGCCATGATCGGCATCCTGCCGACGTTGAAGCACGAGCACTTCGACCAGAAGTGGCTCACCAACAAGGCCCGCTACGCCACGCTGAACGACCAGATCTTCGCCGCGCGCGGCGAACGCACGGTGCTCGCGATGGAAGGCGCCGCGCTGCCGAGGCAGCAGTCCGAACGCTTGCGCAGCTACGCGGAGTCGATCCTGCCGGAGGCCGCGTGCACCAGCGTGCAGCTGCACCTGCAGGTCGCGCCCGAGGAGTTCGCGGCGCACTGGAACGCGGCGCAGTGCCTGGCCGGAGCGCAGATCGCGCTCGCGACGAACTCGCCGTTCCTGCTGGGGAAGGCGCTCTGGCACGAGACGCGCATTCCGCTGTTCCTGCAGGCGACCGACACCCGGCCCGAAGAGCTCAAGAACCAGGGCGTGCGGCCGCGCGTCTGGTTCGGCGAGCGCTGGATCACGTCCATCTTCGACCTGTTCGAGGAGAACGTCCGCTACTTCCCCGGCCTGCTCCCGGAAACCGACACCGAGGACCCGATCGAGGCGCTCGACGCGGGCCAGGCGCCGAAGCTGACCGAGCTGCGCATGCACAACGGGACGATCTGGCGCTGGAACCGCCCGGTGTACGACGTCGTGGACGGCCTGCCGCACCTGCGCGTGGAGAACCGCGTGCTGCCCGCCGGGCCGACGGTCGTCGACACGGTCGCGAACGCGGCGTTCTTCTACGGCGCCCAGCGCGCGCTCGCCGAGGCGGAACGCCCGGTGTGGAGCCAGATGTCCTTCCAGGCGGCGGAGGAGAACCTCTACGCAGGCGCCCGCCGCGGGTTCGAGGCGCAGTTGTACTGGCCGGGCATCGGCTGGATCCCGCCGGACGAGCTGGCGCTGCGCGTGCTGCTCCCGCTCGCCCACGAGGGCCTGCGCCGCTCCGACGTCTCCGACGAAGCCCGCGAGCGCTACCTCGGGATCATCGAGCGGCGGTGCCTCGCGCGGCGGACGGGCGCGACCTGGCAGCGTGACTACGTCCTGCGCGCGCAGGAACGCGGTCTCGACCGGGAAGAGGCGCTGAACCGCATGCTCGGGCGGTACCTGGAGCTGTCGGAGTCCGGCGAGCCGGTGCACACCTGGCAGCTCGGTGATTGAGCGATAGCCTGAGCCGATGCCGAAGATTCTCGGTGAGTCGCTGGAGGCGCACCGGCGCGAAGTCCGCACGCGGGTCTTCGAAGTCCTGCGCGCCCAGCTCTACGAACGCGGTTTCGACGCGATCACGCTCGCCGGCGTCGCCTCGGCGGCCGGGGTGGGCCGGACCGCGCTCTACAACCACTTCCCCGACAAGGAAAGCCTGCTCGTCGCCTTCGTCGAGGACGAGGCGGCGCGGTACGTCACGCGCCTGACCGAAGCCGTCGAAGCGCGGGCCGACCCGATCGACCAGCTGGCGACGTTCGTCCGGCTGCAGCTGCGCGTGCTGGCCGAGTACCACATGCCGCCGGGCACGGCGCTCGCGTCGGCGCTGGCACCCGCGGCCTACCGCCGGATCAGCGCGCACGCCGACCCGATCACCGACCGGCTGCGCGCGATCCTGGCCGGCGGCGTCGACCTCGGGCGCTGGCCCGCCGAGGACCCGGACGTCCTGATCCCGATGATCACCGCGGCGCTCGGCAACCGGACGCTCGTCGACGGACCGCCCGAGCAGCTGGACGACGTCGTCGAAGCCGCCGTCCGATTCGTCTTGAGAGCGGTCGGAGCGGCGGTTTAGGGTAGCCTAAGCCGCGATTGTGCCCTACGATCTTTCTGACAGCGTGTCAGATCGATCGCCGGGAGGCTGCCCCATGACGGTGACCACGGACGCTCGCCCGTTCTCGGCGACCCTGCGCGCGTCGACGCTCGAGGTGCACGAGAAGGCGAACTACTCGACGTACATGCGTGCCCTGCTCGGCGGCGAGCTGACGCAGGAGGGCTACACCCAGCTGGCCGTCCAGTACTACTTCGTCTACGGCGCCATCGAAGCGGCGAGCGACCGCATGGCGGGCGACCCGGTCGGCGGCGAGTTCGTCTTCGACGAGCTGCGCCGGCTGCCGAACCTGGAGCGCGACCTGGCCCACCTGGTCGGCCCGGACTGGCGCTCGACGATCACGCCGCTCGCTTCCACGCAGGCTTACGTCGCGCGGGTCGAGGAAGCGTCGTCGTGGGCGGGCGGGTACGTGGCGCACCACTACACGCGCTACCTCGGCGACATCGCCGGCGGCCAGGCCATCCGGCGGCTGCTGGAGCGCCAGTACGACGTCGCCGACGCGGGCACGCTCTTCTACCACTTCGACGGCATCGGCAGCGCTCCCCGGTTCCGCGACGCTTATCGGGCGAAGCTGGACAACGCGCCGTGGGACGAAGCCGAGCGCGCGCGGGTCATCGACGAAACGCTGGTGGCGTTCGAGTGCAACGTCGCCGTCTTCGAGGAGCTGGCTTCGCGGCTCGACGACTTCCGTGCGTGATCTCACAGCTCGTTGACCTCCAGTTAAGTCCAGGTAGCAGGCTCGGTTTCGGGCGGCGGACCCTCGGGTACGCCACCCACGAGCCGGTCATCCCAGGCGGTGATCACGACATGCCCCCGCTCGCCGCGGAGGGGCGTGTGCTACTAGGTTCGATACCGGAATCTTGTGTCGAAGACAGAAGGAGGGCCAATGGCCCGCTACGAGCTCCCCGATCTCGACTACGACTACAGCGCCCTCGCGCCGCACATCTCCGGCGAGATCAACGAGCTGCACCACAGCAAGCACCACGCGACCTACGTCAAGGGCGCGAACGACACGCTCGACAAGCTCGAAGCCGCCCGCGAAGCGAACGACTTCGGCTCGATCGTCGGCCTGGAGACCACGCTGGCCTTCAACCTGGCCGGCCACGCCAACCACGTCGTGTGGTGGAAGATCCTGTCGCCCGAGGGTGGCGACAAGCCGACCGGCGAGCTGGCCGCGGCGATCGACGAGGCGTTCGGCTCCTTCGACAAGTTCAAGGCGCAGTTCACCGCCGTCTCGACCACGATCCAGGGCAACGGCTGGGGCGCGCTCTCCTGGGACCCGATCGGCAAGACGCTGATCACCCAGCAGCTGCGCGACCACCACAACAACCTGATCCTGCCGACCGTGCCGATCCTGCTGGTCGACGTCTGGGAGCACGCGTTCTACCTGGACTACAAGAACGTGAAGCCGGACTACGTCAAGGCTCTGTGGAACATCTTCAACTGGGCCGAGATCTCCAAGCGCTTCGACAACGCCGTCGCCGGCGGCAACGGCCTGCTGCTCGGCTGAGCTTCTTCGCGCTGACGGGGTCCTCCTTCGCGGGAGGGCCCCGTTTTCGTCGTCGGCTGAATTCGCTTGACCTCGAGTGCGGTCGAGGTGTTTGAGTTGTCCCATGGACGTCGACGCGTATCTGGACCGCCTCGGCGTCGCGTGGCCGGCGGCACCGGACCTCGCGACGCTGCGCCACCTGCAGGAACGGCACCTGGCCGCGGTGCCGTTCGAGAACCTGAGCATCCACTTGGGCGAGCCGATCGAGCTGACCGAAGACGCGTTGTTCGGCAAGATCGTGCGCCGCCGGCGGGGCGGTTTCTGCTACGAGCTCAACGGCCTCTTCGCGGCGCTGCTGCGTTCGCTGGGGTACGACGTTTCGCTGCACGCGGCCCAGGTGTTCCGTCCGGACGGCACGCTCGGCCCGCCGCTGGACCACGCGGCGATCGTGGTTTCCCTGGACGAGGACTGGCTGGTCGACGTCGGCTTCGGCCGCTTCTCCCGGCACCCGCTGCGCCTGGCCGGCGTGGACGCGCAGTCCGATCCGGACGGCGAGTTCCTCGTGCTGGACGCGCCTCTCGGCGACATCGACGTCCTGCAGGACGGCAAGCCGCAGTACCGCCTGGAACGCCGTCCACGGCCGCTCTCGGACTTCGTCCCGATGGCCTGGTGGCAGGCGACGTCCCCGTCGTCGCACTTCACGAAGTCGCTGACGTGCTCGCGCCCGACGTCCCAGGGCCGCGTGACGCTCTCGGGCGACCGCCTGATCGAGACGGTCGACGGCGTCCGGCACGAGGTCGTCCTGGCTTCCGAAGCGGCGATCCGGCTGGCGTACCGCGTCTACTTCGGCCTGGCGCTGAGCCGGCTGCCCACGCCACCGGGTGAGAGTCCCTTGACGAGCGGCGAACTCAGCCCGACACTGCCGTGAAGTGAACGAAGCCCCGGCCTGGGGTTCCCAGGGCCGGGGCTCCGTCCGTTCCCGAACTGACTGCCGCTCCCACCACGAAGCGGACGTGTATGAGGTTAGCCTAACCTCATCTCTCCCGGCAAGAGGTCTCACGAGGAGACCCCGATCTCACCCTTTCGAGTGACAGCGGGGTCCCGGACCGCCATTTTTTGTCGGTGCGTGCCGATACGGTTACGCCGTGAACATGAGGGGGATGTACCAGGACCGCACCGTGCTGATCGCCGTCGCGCTGACGGTGGTCTTCATGCCGGCCGGCGGGCTGGCCCTGCCGGCGTTCACCGCCGGCCAGGTGCCGTGCAACGCGGTGCCGAACGTCCCCGCTGGGCCAAGTGAAGCCCGACTCCTTCGGCTCGTGCGAGATCAGCCAAGGCGACACGTCGACCAAGCTCGTCCACCGCCCCGAGAGCACCCACGCTTTCGGCACCACGGCCGCCGGCCGGCCCGCTCACGAGCGGACACCCGGTGCCGGCTTGGAGATCCGGCTCATCGACACCTCGCTCCGGAGCGTCGAGACCACCCGCGTCGCCGGCACCCAGGCGGCGGCCGGCGAACTGCAGCGGCTCGCCGGGAAGGCGGTGCCGCCACTACTGGGCCGCTAAACCTTCGTCCGCTTGAGCACCCGCAGCCCGAACCCGCGCTGGACCGGCCACGAAACGCCACCCCGCCGGATCAGCACCACCGCGCACACGACCGCGGCCACCGCCGAAACCGCTCCACCGATGTAGAAGGGAGACCGCCCGCCGAACGCCTGGGCCATCCACCCCACCATCGGCCCGCCGATCGGGTTGCCGCCGATGAGCACCAGCACGTACAGCCCCATCACGCGACCGCGCATCTCGGGGCTGACCGACGTCTGGACCAGCGCGTTCGCCGTGTTGAGGAACGTCATCGTGGCGAAGCCGAGCGGGATCAGGCCGAGGCCGAACGTCAGGTACGTCGGCATGAACGCCGTGATCAGCTCGAACACGCCGAGGAAGAACGCGGACACCAGCATCAGCCGCACCCGCGGCCGGCCCTTCGTGCCGCGGCGGGCCGACATGATCGCGCCGGTGAACGTGCCGACCGCGACCAGCGTGGAAAGGAGGCCGTAGCCGTCCGCGGCCGTGTGGAAGACGTTCGCCGCGACGATCGGCAGCGAGCTGAAGTAGGTGATGCCGAACGTGCTGACGAACAGCACGAGCACCATCACCGTCATCAGGTCCGAGCGCCGCCGGACGTACCGCAGCCCCTCGGCGAGCTGGCCCTTCTCGCGCGGCACCGCCGCGACGCGGAAGAGCTTGTCCGGGTTCATCAGGACCAGCCCGGTGATCACCGCGACCGTGCTCAGCGCGTTCGCGATGAACAGCCAGCCGGTGCCGATCCACGTGATCGCGAACCCGGCGATCGCCGGCCCGACGATCCGCGCCATGTTGAAGATCGACGAGTTGAGCGCGACGGCGTTCGCGATCTGGTCCCGGCCGACCATTTCGGCGACGAACGACTGCCGCGTCGGCACTTCGAGCGACGCGGTGATGCCGAGCGTGAAGCACAGGACGTAGACCTGCCACAGCGCCACGAGCCCGGTGATGTCGAGGACGCCGAGCACCACGGCCTGCGAACACGCCGCCACCTGGATCCAGGTGAGCAGCCGCCGCTTGTCGACGCGGTCGGCGAGGACGCCGGCCCACAGCGAGAGGAACAGCGTCGGCGCGAACTGCAGCGCGACGGCGATGCCGAGGGCGATCGGGTTGTTGCCGCTGAGGGTGAACACCAGCCAGTCCTGGGCGATGCGCTGCATCCAGGTGCCGATGTTCGAGATGACCTGGCCGGTGAAGAACAGCCGGTAGTTGCGCACGCGCAGCGAGGCGAACATGCTGCCGCGTTTGGCGGGCGACGGTGGTGAAGACGGTGGTGAAGCGGACGGCGGTGGGGCCGTGTCCCGGGTAGCAGTGGTTTCGATGGAACGCTTCGTCTCGCTACCCGTGGCCGTCACCGTGGTTAGTTCCCCGCCATCCTGTCTATGATTTCGGCGGCTTTCGAGAGCACTTCGCGCTCTTCGTCGCCGAGGTCAGCCAATTGCCGGTCCAGCCACGCCTCC
Source organism: Amycolatopsis sp. NPDC098790 (assembly GCF_044759945.1). NCBI lineage: Bacteria > Bacillati > Actinomycetota > Actinomycetes > Pseudonocardiales > Pseudonocardiaceae > Amycolatopsis > Amycolatopsis sp. NPDC098790. Next base: position 2,067,096 of record NZ_JBIWAI010000001.1, on the reverse strand, counting down.
CGCACGGAGATGGCCTTCTGCACGTAGGCCCGTCCGCTCTCGGACAGCTCGACGATGGCTTGCCTGCCATCGGTCGGGTGCGGGCGCCGCTCGACGAACTTCATCTCCTCGAGCGCGGCGATCACCCTCGTCATCGAGGGCGGCTGGACGCCTTCCTTCGCGGCGAGCTGACCCGGGGTCAGCGCACCGCACTTGTGCAAGGTGGACAGCGCGGCGACCTGAGTCAGCGTGAGGTCGTCCCCGACGCGCTGTGCCCGCAGCCGGCGGTTGAGCCGGACCACCGCGAGACGCAGACGGCTCGCCAAGGAGCGTTCGTGCGTGTCGCCGGACATATAGTTAGCATACCTTACGAAACTTCGGGCGAACGGGTGATCTCCACCGCAACCCCACCGCGGCTCGAGCGTCTCCCCCAGGACGAGACCTGGGGGTCGGATGAACAAGAAGCTGGTGGGCTCGGCCGTGATCGGCGCGGCGGTCCTCGCGATCGTGGCGGCGCAGTTCCTGAGCGGCGGTGACGACGCACCGGCAGCGGCACCACCGCCACCATCGCCGGCGCCGAGCACCCAGGTCGCGCACCAGGAGGTCTACACCTTCCCCGACGTCGCCGACGGGCGCGGCTGGAACTTCGCGATCCCGGTGCCGCCCTGGCCGTCGGACCACGTCGGCGACCGCGCCACCTACCTCGACTCGGCCAGCGGGGTGGTCCTCGAGACCGACCGCGTGCCGCTCGACCAGGAGGACCCGGTGAGCGGCCTGCGGGCGCTGGCCAAGGCGAACCAGGATCCCGGCTACCGGCTGACGTCGATCGCCGAGCACGAGCCGGTCGCGTCGAGCGACGCCGGTGAGTGGGACTTCACCTACCGGAAGCAGGGCGCCACCCGGCAGGTCCGCGAGATCGGCGTCGGAACCGGCGATGTGCTGATCACCATCCGCTACGACGCCCCGCAGCCCGCCTTCGAGGCGAACCTGCCCGTCCTCACCCAGGCTCTCCAGGTCGAGGCCGCCGGCTGATCAGCGGAACGCCGCCTGCAGCGGACCGACGGCGAAGTAGGCGACGAAGGCCAGCGCGATCACCCACATCAGCGGGTGCACCTGGCGGGCCTTGCCGGTGGCGGCGCGGATCACGACGTAGCTGACGAAGCCGGCGCCGATGCCGTTGGCGATCGAGTAGGTGAACGGCATGACGACGATCGTCAGGAACGCGGGCAGCGCGATCGAGTAGTCGGTGAAGTCGATGTCGCGGACCTGCGACATCAGCATCGCGCCGACCACGACCAGCGCCGGCGCGGCCGCCTCGACCGGCACCACCTGGTAGAGCGGCGTCAGGAACATCGCGGCGATGAACAGCACGCCGGTGACGACGTTCGCCAGGCCCGTCCGCGCGCCCTCGGCGATACCGGACGCCGACTCGACGAACACCGTGTTCGAGCTGGCCGAGCCGAACCCGCCGGCCGCGCCCGCGAGGCCCTCGACGAACAGCGCCTTGCCGACGTTGGGCAGCTGGCCGTCCTTCGGCAGCAGGTCGGCCTCCTTCGCGAGGCCGGTCATGGTGCCCATGGCGTCGAAGAAGTCCGCCAGGACCAGCGTGAACACCAGCAGGCAGACGGTGATGATCGGCAGCCGCGTCCAGGCGCCGAACGAGACGTCGCCCACCAGCGAGAGGTTCGGCAGGCCGACGACCTGGTCCGGCAGCGCCGGGTAGCCGAGGTTCCAGCCCTTCGGGTTCGTGCCCTGCGACGGCCCGGCCTTGACGATCGCCTCGACGACGATGGCCAGCACGGTCGACGCCAGCACGCCGATCAGGATCGCGCCCTTGACCTTGCGCACGACCAGGACGCCGGTGACCAGCAGGCCGACGACGAACACCGCGGTCGGCCAGGAGGCGATGGAGCCGTTGATGCCCAGGCCCACCGGGACGGTCGTGTGCGCGGCGTCCGGCAGCCGCCGCACGAACCCGGCGTCGACCAGGCCGATCAGGCAGATGAACACACCGATGCCGACGGCGATCGCGGACTTCAGCGCGGCCGGCACGGCCCGGAACACCGCGGTCCGGAAGCCGGTGAGCACCAGCAGGACGATGATCACGCCCTCGATGACGACCAGGCCCATCGCCTCGGGCCAGGTCATCTGCGGGGCGATGGTGACCGCGACCAGGCTGTTGATGCCCAGGCCGGTCGCGATGGCGAAGGGGTAGTTCGCGACCAGGCCCATCAGGATGGTCATGACGCCGGCGACGAGCGCCGTCACCGCGGCGACCTGCGGCACGGGCAGGATGCCGCCGAGGAGGTCCTTGTGCGCGCCCGAGTCGTCGGCCGAGAAGCTGCCGATGATCAGCGGGTTCAGCACCACGATGTAGGCCATCGTGACGAAGGTGACCAGGCCGCCGCGCAGCTCGCGCGGGACGGTCGAGCCCCGTTCGGTGATCTTGAAGAACCGGTCCAGTGTGGACGTCCCGGCGCGGGTCGTCTCCTGCTCCGCCATTGGCCTGCCCATTCTGTCGCTGCTGCGGAGTACCCTGCACCTCGTGAGTGAACCGATCAATCCACCGGAGGTTACGGGCTCGTTGCGGCACACGCCGGAGCTGCCCAAGAAGCTGACCGACCTGACGCCGGTGGTGATCGTAGGCACCTCGATCTGGGCTGTCGCGCTGGTGGTGCTCTTCTTCACGACTTCGGGGCTGTGGGTGCAGACCGCGCTGTCCGGGTTCGTGCTCGGGTTCGTCGGCCTGGCGATCATCGGCTGGCAGCGCGCCGCCGCCCGCCGGGGCTCGAAGTCGGCCCAGCGGCTCTAGGCGCTTTAAGCCAGCAGCGTCCGCGGTGACGGGTCGTCGAGCAGCGCCGTGATGAGGTGCCGGTCGGGCCACCGATCGGCCGCCCAGGCGAAGGCGCGAGCCAGCCCCTCGGAGGTGTCGGCCGCGTGCAGCCGGCCGTCGGACCACCACTGGACGTCGTGCTCGGCGCCCTGGATCCGCACGGTGAGCGGGTCGTGCACCAGAACACCGCCCTCCGGCAACTGGACGCCGAGCTGATCCGCGACGAGCTTCAGCGCGGGCAGTTCGGCCCAGGGCGCGTACTCGCCCTCGCTGGTCACCTCGGCTTCTTCCGTGCTGGCGAGCGGGAGGTCAAGCAGCGCGGACAAGCGGTCGGCGTCTTCCGGCGCGACGACGTACTGGTCGGGCGGCAGAGCCCCGGCGACCCACGGCACGTCGAGGACCAGCGCACCGTCCACAACGGACCCGTCGGCGGCCCGCACGGCATCCGGCGGCCCGGGTTCGAACCCGGACTCGGCGACGGCGTCGTAGGCGCGGGTGGTCAGTCCGGGTGAGACCGTCCGATCCGGATCCGCAAGGCGCTTCAGGACGTCGGCGGCTTCGTCCACACTGGACAGCGTGAGGTCGGTCCGCACCCCGGCCGTCTTGAGCAGATCGTCACTCAGCCCGAGATCCGGAACGACGTCGTAGAGCCCCGCCAGATCGGCGTCCGACAGCCGCCACTCGGTGGGCGCGAGGCCGCCGAGCACGGCGTACTGCGCGATCCACCAGCGCGCGTGACCCTGCGGTGCGCGCAAGGCGTGCCAGGTTTCAGGCCGCCCGGCGAGCAGCTTGAGCGCGGCCGGCCAGGCGTCATCGCCGACGAGGTCGAGGTCCCGGATGGCGACGAGCGTCGACGGCGGCTCAGACAGCGAGTCCCACCAGGCTTCTTCGTCCGGCAGGTCGTGGTCGGGTTCATGCGGCTCGTCGTCTTCGACGAGAGCAAAGGAGTCGAGCACACCGGCGGCTTCGAGTGTGCTTTGTGGCCAGTCTTCGGCGAAGTCCTCGTCGAGGACGTCGAGAGCGCCGTCCTCCTCGAAGACTTCTTCGTCGAAGACGTCCAGCAGCGGCGACGTCGGCAGCACGAGTTCGTCGGCGCGTCGCCAGGTGTCGGTGGCGGGCAGAGCGAGGGCACCGACCCAGCGAGGGGCGTCGTCCCCGCAGTCGGCGACCAGCCGGAGGACGGCGCCCGCGAGCGTCGTACCGTCCAATCCGGACCGAACGTCTTCGACACTGCGCTCGACGGCGTCGCGGAGCTGATCGGCGTTGAGCAGCTCACGAGCGTCGGCATGCTTGGCACCGAGCCGTTCCAGCAACGGATGCGACGCGGCGGGGTGCACCAGCCGCAGCCCTGGAATGTCCACATCGGACAGCAGTTCGAGCAGTTCGGCCGAGCCCTCGACAAGCAGGCACCCGCGCGCGCCCGGCAGCGTCCGGCCGTCGGACAACGGGACGGGCAGGCCATCCAGCCGTTCACTGGCGAGCGCGTGGGACTCGACGGCCTTCGCGAGCGCCGCGTAGACGTCGTGCCACCAGCTCGGTTCCCGGGAGGTGCCGGTGAGCGTTTCCAGCACTTCTTCGACGCTGGTCACTTGCACGCCAACGGCTTTCAGCACACTGGCGGGCGCGGCGCCTCTGATCAGCCCGGGAACAACGTCGGCGATCAGCTCGGGCAGCCCTTTGACATCGACGTCTAGGACTTTCGCTTGCCTCCCCGCGACGTCCCGGCCGTCCTGAGTGGACAGCCACGATTCTTTGCTGAGAGTGGCAATCACTTCGTCGCGAAGTTGAGCGTCCACAGTAGACTTAGGGAACCCAGGCGGCGGCACGAGCGCGAATCGCTGTTCAGCAGGCAACAGCCTGACCAGTTGAACGTACTCGGCAGCGGCGGCCTTGAGCGACGCGGTCAGCTCAGTCCCAGGGAGCGCCCGACGACGTGACGGTTCGACCGGAACGGAAGCGAGAAGACGTGCGGGCAGCGAAAGTCCGTCGTCGGTGGGGGTGGGCGCGTGAAGAACGTCTTCTTCGAGGGGCCTCGGACGGCCGCGCTGGTCAACCGGAACGGCCCACACGACGTCACCACGATGAGTCAGCCACCGAGTTTCCCTTTCGGGACCCCGAATCTCAACAACATCACCGTGGCTTTGACGAGTCCAACCGCGACCGTCCACATCGGCTTCAGCCAGCCACGGAAGGGCAAGAAGAAGGTCGGCAATGTCTTCGACAAGCTGGTCGAGCAGGGCGCGCCCAGCAACGTCATCCCTGAGCGGGAGCCGAACCTCGGTGTCAAAGCCGTCGGGAACGTCATCGTCGATCGGCCAGGGAAGCCGGAGAACGGGAACATCGCCCTGGATGCCAGCGGCATCACGGGTCCGATCAGCGGAGAAGAGGACACCCCCGCTGGTCGAGACAACGCGCGGCGCATCGGAAACGGTCCGAACAGCGGCAAAGCCAACCCCGAAGCGGCCAACAGTGTCCCCGGTCTTCCCGGAGGCCCGAAGAGAAGCAAGGGAGGCAACACCCCGCGAGTCAAGGGGCGCACCGGTGTTGGCGAACCGGAGTTCCCGGTCCACAAGGGACACCCGGATCTTCCCGGGAGTCCCTTGCACCATGGCGGCATCGGCGGCGTTCTGCGCAAGCTCGACGAAGAGCCGATCCCGATAGGCCCCAACGCGCAGATCCCGCTCGACGTTGGTGTCCTCGATGAGCCGAGTGGGCGAGTCCCGCCAGGAGCGCAGGGTGGAGTCCCGAAGCCGCGCGGTGCCAAAGGGATCGGCGGCCCCGTCGGCCTCAGTGATCCCGCTGCTCATCACGAGCGGCTTCATCGGGGGTATCGATCCGAGCCTGAGCCTCATCGGCTTCGCCGGCGGGCACATCAGCGGCAGGGGGTGCATCGGCCCCGGTGACAACGGCATCAGTGAGGGCGGCGGCAGGAAGCTCATCAACCGCCTCGGCTTGACGCGCAGCGGCCTCATCCTGCCCCGGCTCACCCAGCGAGGAACCACCAGCCTCGGGCTCGGCAGTCTCACCGGGCGCAACGTCGCCCTGAGCCACGGCCGATTCACCCACCGGAGACTCACCAGCCGCCGGCTCGGCCACCCCAGCCTGAGTCGGTTCGACCGCGGACTCAGCTACCGCATCGGTCACCTCAGCCTGAGTCGGCTCAGCGACAACTGGCTCGCCCTCACCCTGCGCCGAACCACTCGTCGCAGGCTCACCCGCTGCCGGCTCGGCAACCGCATCAGTCACCTCGACCTGAGTCGGCTCAGCCACAACCGGCTCGCCCACACCCTGCACCGAACCACCCGCAGCACCCTCACCCGCTGCCGGCTCGGCAACCGCATCGGTCACCTCAGCCTGCGTGGGCTCCGCCTCGGCCGGCTCGGGAACGTCAGTCGCAACAGGAGTCTCGGCCGCGTCCGGCTGGGCAGCCGCGCCGGTCTGAGCCGGCTCATCTTCCGTCGGCGGAGCAGTCTCGGCGGCGGGCTCCGTCACCGCTGCCTGCGGCTCGGCAACCGCATCCTCCCGCGCCGCGACCGGCTCGGCGGTCGCTACCTCGGCCTGCTCGGACTGCGCTGCGTCCGCGGAAGCCGCCACCTCAGCCTGCGGCGACCCGGCTTCGGCCGGCTCCTCCGCCACATCGGTCTGCGCCACCTCGGCGACCACACCGGCCTCGGCCACAACGGGCGCTTCCGCCTGCGCCGCGCCCGACTCGGCCGGCTCGGCGGCCACGCCGGTCGCTTCGGCCTCGGCGACCGCCGGCGCTTCCGTCGGCGCCGCGTCGGACTCGGTCGGCTCAATGGCCGCGCCCGTCGCCTTGGCCGCTTCCGGCTCCGCAATCACGCCAGCCGCCTCGGGCTCGGCCGCAACCGCGCCCGCGTTCGCGTTCGGCTCAGCCGCAACCGCACCAGCCGCTTCCGCCTGCGCCGCCTCGGACTTGGCCAGCCCGTCGACCGCGCCCGCCACCTCGGCCGCTTCTGGTTCCGCAACCACGCCAGCCGCTTCCGCCGCCGCCGACTCACCGCCGGCCGCGACCGGCTCCGCGACCGCGCCCCGCTCAGCCGCAACCGCGCCGGCTGCTTCCGCCTGCGCCGCGTCGGACTCGGCCAGCCCATCGACCACGCCCGCCGCCTCGGGCGCAGCCGGCGGAGCAACCGCATCCGCCTCGGCCGCTTCCGGCTCCGCAACCGCGCCCACCTCGGCCGCGATCTCCGGCTCCACCTCTGCCGGCGACAAGTCCGACTCCGCGATCGCCGTCTCCGGCTCGGCTGCGGCCGTCTCCGCTACCTCCGATGGTGCCGGCGTGAAGTCCAACAACGAATCGTCGTACACCAGCTCCGCCACCGGGACCGATGACGTCACCTCGACCTCTACCTCCGAGTGCGCTCCGCAGCCGTACTCCACGTCCACCACGTGGCCGTCCGCTGGGGCTATGTCGTTGCTGCACACCCCGAACACCCCGCGCAACGAACCCGCCAGCGGCACGAAGAACCCGCACGTCCCGCACACGTCCGGTGCACTCCGCGCCATGTCGGAGCGGGGGCCGAACTCGCCGCCGTGCCACCTCGCCGCCGCGTCCGTGCGGCCGAAACGGGACAACACGTGTACCCGGCCCAGCCCTGCTTCGCGCGAGACCTCCTCCACCGCCGGGTCGTCCGACTGCAGGTACGCCGGGGCCAGGCGGGGGTCGTTCTCGTCCGTCGGGAAGATGTCGCCGACTCCGAGATCACCCGCGCGCACCCGGCGCTCCCACGGCACCCACGCCGGGGCGATCAACGCCGACGGGCCCGGCACCAGCACGACCTCGCTGACCGTCACCGGCTCGTCGTCGCCCGCCAGGGCCACCGTCACCGACCAGCGCCAGCCTCGGTAACCCGGGACCTGGGCCTCGAACAGGTGACTCGCCGTGACCGCGTCCTCGCGGGTGACACCCACGTGGGTGCCGATCTGCTCCTCGGGCGTTTCTTCGAGCACCGCCGCGCGCGCGAACTCCACCGCATCGGCGAGCTTGCGCTGCACGGAACCGTCGTCGAGGGTCAGCAGCAGCGTCATGCGGCCAATTGTGCCGCACGCCTCCCCGCCGCCCGTGCCAGGCTGTTCATCGTGCGCACGCCGATCCTCACCACCCTGCTGGCAGCCGCCGCGCTGAGCGGCTGTGCCGCCGCCCCCGGCCAAGAACCCGGCCAAGAACCCGGCCGAGACACCGCTCCCGAACAGCTCACCGTCCAGGTCGTCTCGACCCTGCCGCACGACCCCGCCGCCTTCACCGAAGGCCTCGAGTTCGCCGGCGACGTCCTCTACGAAAGCACCGGCCTCGCCGGGCAGTCGACGCTCACCGCGGGTCCGGCCGGCGGCCCGCCCGCGACCAAAGCCACCCTCCCCGCTCCCCTCTTCGGCGAGGGCGTCACCGTCCTCGGTCCGACGCTCTGGCAGCTCACCTGGCAGGACGGCGTCGCCATCGAACGCGACTCGAAAACCCTCGCCGAGCTGCGCCGCGTCAAGTACGACGGCGAGGGCTGGGGCCTCTGCCACCAGGCCGGCGGACGGCTCGTCATGAGCAACGGCTCCTCGCGGCTCACCTTCCGCGACCCCGAGACCTTCGCCGTCACCGGGAGCGTCGACGTCGGGCGCGACCAGCTCAACGAGCTCGAATGCGTCGGCGGTGACGTCTACGCAAACGTTTGGCACACCGACACCGCCCTGCGGATCGACGCCGCCACCGGGCACGTCACCGGCACGATCGACGCTGGCCAGCTGCGCGCCCAAGTGAACGCAACCGGCGCCGAAGACGTCCTCAATGGCATAGCGGCCGTCCCGGGCACCGACGAATACTTGCTCACCGGGAAGCAGTGGCCGGTCACGTTCCGGGTGAGGTTCGTCCCGAAGAACGCGTAAAGCACGGATGAGCAGGCGGAACCGCCCCCCGGTAAGGCAGGATTGAGACGTGGCACTCTTCGGCTCCCGCTCCGACGGCTCGCAGCAACGCGGCCGGAAGTCGAAGCGACGCTGGACGCCGGAGCCGGGCGCCGGCCAGGCCAAGCCGTGGCGCGAGGCCGCCGCACCCCCGCGCGCGGACGACACCCGCGTCGAGCACCGCAGCGCGCCGCCGCCCACCCGCGTGGAGCGGCCCGTCCAGCGCGGCGAGTACTACGACGCCCCACCGCGCGCCGCGTACTTCGACGCCAACGAAGCCCCGACCGCCGCCGCGCCGACCGGGCACCGGCCGCCACCACCCCCGCCGCCACGCGGGGCGCGGCCCTACCCGCCGCACGACCCGAACCGCACCGAGCCGGTCCGTCGCGAGCCGCCCGGCTTCTACCAGGGCGAACGCCGTCCCGGCAGCGGCGAGTACGAGCACTACGACACCGGTGGCTACGCGGGCGAGCCCCGGCCGCCGGAGCCGGCGCCCCTGCCGCCGCGCGAGGAACCGCAGACGCCCGGCGGCACGCCGAAGCTGCCGAAGAAGATCACCGTCACGCGGGTCGCGGCGATGCGCAGCCGGCAGCTGACCGGCCAGGCCGTCGGCGCCTTCCAGCGCGCGACGAAGGCCGACGGCGCCGAAAAGTCCGGCCTGACCTCGCTGACCTACGCCGTGATGCTGAACTACGCCAGCGACGCGGCGATGGCCATTGCGCTGGCCAACACCCTCTTCTTCGCCGCGACCAGCGGGGAGAGCAAGGGCAAGGTCGCGCTCTACCTGCTCATCACGATCGCGCCGTTCGCGCTGGTCGCGCCGGTGATCGGGCCCGCGCTCGACCGGGTGCAGCGCGGCCGGCGGCTGGCGATGTGCGCGTCTTCGGTCGGCCAGGGCCTGATGGCCGTCGTGATGGCCCTGCACTTCGACGACTGGCTGCTCTACCCCGCCGCGCTCGGGATGATGGTGCTGTCCAAGTCGTTCACCGTGCTCAAGGCCGCCGTGACCCCTCGCGTGCTGCCGTCGGAGATCACGCTCTCCAAGACCAACGCCCGGCTGACGACGTTCGGCCTGGTCGCCGCGGGCGCGTTCGGCGCGCTGGCCAGTGGCGTCAACGCGATCGCCGGCTCGGCCGGCGCGCTGTGGTTCACGGCGCTGATCTGCGTCGCCGCCGCCGTGCAGTCGATGCGCATCCCGGCCTGGGTGGAGGCGACCGAGGGCGAGGTCCCGACGTCGCTTTCCGCGCACCCCACCGAGAAGAAGCGGCGCCAGCCGCTGGGGCGCCACATCGTCGTCGCGCTGTGGGGCAACGGCTCGGTGCGCGTCCTCACCGGCTTCCTGATGATGTTCGCCGCGTTCGCGGTCAAGGCCCAGACCGAGGGCAGCGGGCAGACGCCGTTCATGCAGCTGCTGCTGCTCGGCGTGATCGGCGCCGCCGCGGGCGCCGGCGGCTTCCTCGGCAACGCGCTGGGCTCGCGCCTGCACTTCGGCAGCCCCGACCAGGTGATCGTCGGCTGCGTGGCGGGCTGCGTGCTCGCCGCGCTGGTCGCGACGATCTTGCCCGGCCTCGCCACGGCCGCGATCGTCGGCCTGGTCGGCGCGACGGCCAGCGCGCTGGCCAAGATCAGCCTCGACGCCGTCATCCAGGAGGACCTGCCGGAGGAGTCGCGCGCGTCGGCGTTCGGCCGCTCGGAGACCGTGCTGCAGCTGGCCTGGTGCCTCGGCGGCGGCGCGGGCCTGCTGCTGCCGCCGACGTACTGGATCGGCTTCCTGGTGATCACGATCGTGCTGGCCGTCGGCCTCACGCAGACGTACCTGGTGCGCCGCGGCGGTTCGCTCGTGCCGGGCCTCGGCGGCGACCGGCCGCTGCGCCCCGAGCCGACCGGCAGCTTCCCGGCCCAGGGCCTGCCCAGGGACGCCGCGCCCCGCCGGTAGGCTCCGCGGCATGCGACGTTCCCGGGTGGTGGCCCTGCTTGCGGCCGGTGGGTTCGCGGTGGCCGGCTGCTCGGCACCCGGCCCGGCCGAGGTCACGTTCTACGCCGACGGCCACACGATCAACACCACGCCGGTGCTGACGTGCGACTACTCCCAGCAGCTCGCGCAGCCGTGCAGCGCCAAGGGCGACACGCGCACGCTGAAGGTCCGCCCGGGCAAGCCCGTGCAGATCTCCGTGCCCGGCGAGGTCGCCGAGGCGCCGTGGCAGATCGTCTACGAGTACGTCACCCCGCAGGGCGAGTACAAGCAGAGCGACCCGATCCCGTTCACGTCGCTGGACCGCTACGCCTACACCGTGACGCCGCCGACGCCCGCCGACCGCATTTCCGCGGTGGACGTGCAGAAGTACACGGCCGTGCTCAACTCGAGCACCGGCGAGTCGGGCCTGCTGCCCAGCGACGTCTGGGGTCTGCGGCTGGAGGCGTAGGGATCGCTCTTTAGGGATCCAAGTCCCGGGCCACCGCGCGCATGATCTCGCCGATCTGCTTGGTGTGCTTGCGGTCCGGGTAGCGGTTGCGCCGCAGGTCCGGCTGCACCTTCAGCTCGAGGAGCTTGATCATGTCCTCGATCAGGCCGTGCAGTTCCTCCGCGGGGCGGCGGCGCGCCTCGGCGACGGACGGCGGCGGGTCGAGCAGCCGGACGGAGAGCGCCTGCGGCCCGCGGCGGCCGTCGGCGACGCCGAACTCCAGCCGCTGCCCGGCTTTGAGCCCCTCGACGCCCTGCGGCAGCGCGGCCTTGCGAATGTAGACGTCGGCGCCACCGTCCTGCGTGACGAACCCGAACCCCTTCTCCGCGTCGTACCACTTGACCTTGCCGGTCGGCACTTCCCTCACCAGTCCTTCTGTGTCCCGCTCACGACGAACGCGCCCGGGGGCGTACCCAGGGCGCGCTGGGTAAAGGGTATCTCGCCACATGCCCTGGGGAGAAGTCGATACCGCCGGATACCCTCTGCTTCATGAGTAAGGCGACGAAGGAGGCCGCCGTGGCCGCCACCGGCAAACCGTTCCTGATGCGCGTCGGCATCGGCTTGTTCGGCATCGGCATGCTGGCGGTGCTCACCGTGTTCATCCTGTTCGCCGCCGGCCTCGAGAACCTGCCGATCTGGCTGTCCGTCGGCGCCGGGGTCGTCACGCCGCTGGGCCTGCTGCTGGGCCTGATCGCCCTGGTCCGCGAGGCTCGCGCCAAGAACTAAGAGACCGCGGCGAACGTCTTCTCGAACCACTCCGGGAACTCCGTCAGCGACTCGAACACCACCTCCGCTCCTTCGCTCAGCAGGAGCGTGCGGTCGCACGGACCCGTCGTGACGCCGACCGCGATCGCGTTGGCCGCCAAGGCGCCCCGGATGTCACCCGCGTGATCTCCGACATACACGCGCGCGTCGTGCGCCAGGAGGGCCTCGGCCTTCCGCGTCGACCACAGCTCGCCGACGACCTCGTCGACGTCCAAGCCGAGCGCGTCGACGTGCAGCTGCGCGTTCGGCCCGTACTTCCCGGTGACGACCAGGGTGCGCCCGCCCGCCTTTCGCACCGCGCGGAGCGACTCGACCGCGCCCGGCAGCGCGACCGTGCTCGGCACGACCACTTCGGGGTACATCGCGCGGAACCGGTCGACGAGCCCTGGGATGCGTTCTTCCGGCGCCTCGAAGCCGCGCAGGATGTCGTCGAGCGGCGGGCCGAGGTTGGCCGCGAACGCGTCACCGTCCAGCGGCAGGCCGGATTCGGCGCCGAGCGCGTTCATCGCCGCGGCCATGCCCGGCCGCGCGTCGATCAGTGTCATGTCGAGGTCGAACCCCACCGTGATGCCCACGCTCCACACGGTACTGGCGACCACCGACAGTTTTACACATGAGCTGATCATGTACAGCACCTTGACAGCGGACGTGACTGTGTCAAGGTGAGGGTGTGACCAGCTTCACTGACCGGACGAAGGCGTCCCTGCGGGAAGCGCTCCTCGACGCCGCGGCCGACCTGCTGCCGGACCGCGGGCACGCGGGTCTGCGGATGGCCGACGTCGCAGCGAAAGCCGGCGTGAGCAGGCAAACCGTCTACAACGAGTTCGGCAACAAGGCGGCGCTGACCCAGGCGGTGGCGCTGCGCACCGCGGCGGAGTTCCTCGACGGGATCCGGCAGCGGTTCGAAACGGCGGACGGGCTGCTCGCGGGCATCCACCACGCCGTCGTCTACACGATCGAGCACGCGCGGGAGAACCGCCTGGTCGCGGCGGCGCTCGGCACCGAAGCGGGCGAAGACCTGCTGCCGCTGCTGACGAGCCGGGGCGAGCCGATCCTCACCGCGGCCGCGGACCTCGCCGCCGAGCAGTACCGCGAATTCGAACCGGGGCTCTCGGCCGAAGCCGCCGCCCTGCTCGCGGAGACCGTCGTGCGGCTTTCCCTGTCACACCTGGTGCTCCCGACGCACTCGGCGACGGAGGCCGCCGACTCCGTCACCACCGTGCTCGAACCCGTCATCCGCCAATTCGTCCACAATGGAGTGAAACGATGACCGACACGCTCTCCGAACTGCGGACCGGCTTCTCCTCGCTGCGCAAGGGCGGGCTGAACTGGGATTCGTTCCCGCTGCGGCTGTTCGTCAAGGGCAACAAGAAGTTCTGGAACCCGGCCGACATCGACTTCAGCCGCGAGCGCGAGGGCTGGGACACGCTGAACGACGAGCAGAAACGCAGTACGACGTACCTGGTCGCGCAGTTCATCGCCGGCGAAGAGGCCGTCACCGAGGACATCCAGCCGTTCATGCGCGCGATGTCGGCGACCGGCCGCTTCGGCGACGAGATGTACCTGACGCAGTTCTGCTTCGAGGAGGCCAAGCACACGGAAGTGTTCCGCCGCTGGATGGACGCGGTCGGGCTGACGGAGGACCTCCACCCGTACGTCGCCGAAAACCCGCACTACCGCAAGCTGTTCTACGAGGAGCTACCGCAGTCGCTGCGGGCGCTGGAGGACGATCCCAGCCCGCTCAACCAGATCCGCGCGAGCGTGACGTACAACCACGTGATCGAGGGCAGCCTCGCGCTGACGGGGTACTACTCGTGGCAGCTGATCTGCACGCAGAACGACATCCTGCCGGGCATGCAGGAACTGGTCCGCCGCATCGGCGACGACGAGCGCCGCCACATGGCGTGGGGGACGTTCACGTGCCGCCGCCACGTCGCCGCGGACGACTCGCTGTGGGACGCGGTCCAGCAGCGGATGGGTGAGCTGCTGCCCCACGCGCTGAACATGATCCAGTGGGTGCAGGACCAGTTCGAGGAGGTCCCGTTCGACAACGACCCGGAGGAGATCATCCAGTACGCGGCGGACCGGGCCCAGCGCCGCCTGGGCGCGATCGAGTCGGCGCGTGGGATGCCGGTGGAGCAGATCGACCTGGACTACTCGCCGGAGCACCTCGAAGAGACCTTCGGCGAGGAAGACGCGAAGGCCATCGCGGAAGCGGCCGCGGCGGTCTCCTGAGGCGTGCCACGAGGGGCACCCGCGCAGGTGCCCCTCGTGGATTTCAGCCGGCCGGCCAGTAGACCGCGTGCCAGCCGTAGTCCAGGTCGGACCGCCCGATGATCGTGCCGTCGGGGGCGATCCCGGTCGCCCAGCTGTACTCACCGCCGGGCAGGGCGCCGAGGTTCGTCTCCGTGCCGTCGGCGTCCCAGCGGGCCGCCACCGATTCGACGTTGCCGACCGCCGTGCCCGACGCGTTGAGCGCCACCGCCTCCGAACGCCGCTCGCTCTCCAGCACGGTCACCCCGCCGGCGGTCCAGCGCAGGGCCCGGTACTCGGCGAAGTCGACGTACCCGCTGCCGACGACCACCCCGGCGCGGTTGATCGCCAGTGGCGTCGCGGAGGCCGGTGACGCCGGCCAGCCGAGCCGCACCTGCCTGCCGTCCCGCGTCCAAGCCACCGGGGCGGGCCAACCGGCCTCGGTGACGGTCCCGGCGATCACCCCGAAGTCGTTGATCGCGGCCGCCGTGGCGCCGGGGTTGCCCTGGTTGCCCGGCGAGAGATCGGTGATCGCGCCGGTGGCGCTCCAGCGGACCGCGTGCTGGTTGCCGGCGGCGTCCACGGCGTCGCCGCTGATCAGCGCGCCGTCCCCGGTGATCCCGGTGACGGTGGCCTGCCTGCCGCCGGGCAGCGACGCGAGCCGGGTGACCGAGCCGTCCGGAGCCCAGCGCAGCGCGACGTACGTCCCCTGCGAGTCGCTGCCGCCGCCGGCGACCACGCCGGTCCGGCTGATGACGACCGCGTCGGAAGACCCCGCCCACGGCAGCGCGGTGACCGAGCCGTCCGGGGCCCAGCGG
Organism: Amycolatopsis sp. NPDC098790; assembly: GCF_044759945.1. NCBI lineage: Bacteria > Bacillati > Actinomycetota > Actinomycetes > Pseudonocardiales > Pseudonocardiaceae > Amycolatopsis > Amycolatopsis sp. NPDC098790. The sequence continues at coordinate 2,052,076 of NZ_JBIWAI010000001.1, read as the reverse complement.
ACCGCGTGCTGGTCGCCGTTCCCGTCCTGGGCCCAGCCCACGGCCACGCCGGCGTCGTTGACGGCGACCGCGCTGCCCAGCTCGCCGCCGAGCGTCGGCAGGGCGCTGATCCGGCCCTGCCGGTCCCACTTCACCGGGTGGTACCGCAGGCGCACGTCCTGCGGGTACGACTCGCCGACCATGGTGCCGCCGGCGTTGATCGCGGCCACGGAGCTGAACCGGTCACCCGGCAGGGTGCCCAGGTCGACCGGCGCGACGGTGGCCGCGGCCGCCACTCCCGGCAGGCCCACCGCGGCCGCCACGAGCAGCGTCCCCACGGTGAGCGGCTTTTTCAGGCAGGACAGCATGACTCCCCCTCCGGCGGCTTCCGTCGCTTCCGGGTGGAAGCGCCCCCCTCCGCCGCGAAGGGTCAACGCCCGGCCGCCCCGGCCGGTTTAGGCGTGCTTGGTCGCCGCCGCCTTTTCCAAGCCCAGCAGGCTGATCGACTTCTCGCGCATCTCGACCTTGCGGACCTTGCCCGTCACCGTCATCGGGAACTCCTCGACGACGTGCACGTACCGCGGGACCTTGTAGCGCGCCAGCTTGCCTTCGCAGAACTCGCGCACCCTCTCCGCCGTCAACGGCTCCGCGCCCTCGCGCATCCGGACCCAGGCCATCAGCTCTTCGCCGTACTTCTCGTCCGGGACGCCGATGACCTGCGCGTCGAGGATGTCCGGGTGCGTGTAGAGGAACTCCTCGATCTCGCGCGGGTACAGGTTTTCGCCGCCGCGGATGACCATGTCCTTGATGCGGCCGGTGATGTTGAGGTAGCCGTCGCCGTCCATGATCGCCAGATCGCCCGTGTGCATCCAGCGCGCCTTGTCGATCGCTTCCGCCGTTTTGTCCGGCTGCTCCCAGTACCCGAGCATCACCGAATAGCCGCGCGTGCACAGCTCGCCCGGCTCGCCGCGCGGCACCGTCAGCCCGGTCTCCGGGTCGACGACCTTGACCTCCAGGTGCGGCCCGACGCGTCCGACGGTCGACACGCGGCGCTCGATCGAGTCGTCCGCGCGGGTCTGCGTCGACACCGGCGACGTCTCGGTCATGCCGTAGCAGATCGACACCTCGCCCATGCCCATCCGGTCGATGACCTGCTTCATCACCTCGACCGGGCACGGCGAGCCCGCCATGATGCCGGTGCGCAGCGACGACAGGTCGAAGCTCGCGAAGTCCGGGTGGTTCAGCTCGGCGATGAACATGGTCGGCACGCCGTAGAGGGACGTGCACTGCTCGGCCGACACCGCTTCCAGCGTCGCTTTCGGATCGAACGCCGGCGCGGGGATCACCATGCACGAGCCGTGGCTGGTGCACGCGAGGTTGCCCATCACCATGCCGAAGCAGTGGTAGAAGGGCACCGGGATGCAGACCTTGTCCTGCTCGGTGTAGTTGCAGAGCTCGCCGACGAAGTAGCCGTTGTTCAGGATGTTGTGGTGGGACAGCGTGGCGCCCTTGGGGAAGCCGGTGGTCCCGGAGGTGTACTGGATGTTGATCGGGTCGTCGGCGGAGAGGGCGGCCTGTTTCTCGACGAGCGTCGCCGGGTCGCCCTGCCGGCCCGCGTCCAGCAGCGCGTCCCAGCTCCCGGTGCCGAGGATGACGACGTGTTCGAGAGCGGTGCACTTCTCGCGCACCTCGTCGACCATCGCGGGGTAGTCGGACGTCTTGAACGCGTCCGACGCGACGAGCAGCCGGATGCCGGCCTGGTTGAGCACGTACTCGAGCTCGTGCGACCGGTAGGCGGGGTTGATGTTGACGAGGATCGCGCCGATCTTGGCGGTGGCGTACTGCAGGAAGGTCCACTCGGCCCGGTTCGGCGACCAGATCCCGACCCGGTCGCCCTTCCCGATGCCCTGCGCGACCAGGCCCAGCGCGAGCGCGTCGACTTCGGCGGCCAGCTCCCGGTAGGTCCACCGGCGCCCGGCGGTCCGGTCGACGAGGGCGTCCCGCTCCCCGAAGGCGGCCACCGTCCGGTCGAAGTTGTCCCCGATGGTGTCCCCGAGCAGCGGGACCTCGGAGATCCCCGAGGCGTAGCTCGGCAGGGCGGGCGCGTCAGGCATGGTGCCTCCTGAAGTCGGCGGTGACTGCCGCCGAGTCTAAGAACCCGGTACCGGGGCAGCCAGCTCGGTGGCAGGATCCACCTGCGAAAAGGGAGGGGACCCGATGCGAAGAATCCTGGCCTTGACCGCGGCGATCTTGCTGCTCGTGCCGGCCACACCGGCGTCGGCGGCGACGAAGGTGATCGTGCTGCCCGGCGCGACGTCCGCCGAAGGCATCACCGCGGCCGGCGGCGGTGACTACTACACCGGCGACCTCATCGCCGGCACGATCTTCCGCGAAAACCTCCGGCGCGGCACGGCCGAGCGCTTCATCGAGGCACCGCCCGGCACCATGGCGGCCGGGGTGGACTTCGACCGGCGCCACGGCCTGCTGTTCGTCGCCGGCGCGGCCGGCGGCAAGGCTTACGTCTACGACGTCCGCACCAGGGCGAAGGTCGCGGACTTCACCTTCGGCGACCCGGAGACGTCCTACGTCAACGACGTGGTCGTGACGCCGCAGGGCGCCTGGTTCACCGACTCCTACCACCCGCAGCTGTTCTTCGTGCCGGTCGTGGCCGGCCGGCTCGGCACACCGCGCACCCTGCCGTTGAGCGGGCCGGGGGCGGGCGGTTCGCCGGGGAACTTCTTCATGAACGACGTCATCGCCACGCCGTCCGGCAAGACCCTGCTCGTGGCCGCGACGATCCCCGGCAAGGTGTTCAAGATCGATCCGCGCACCGGGGTCAGCGAGGAGATCGCGGGCGTCGACGCACCCAGCGTCGCCAGCCTCGTGCTCGAAGGGAACCGGCTCTGGGCGGTGCAGCTCGACGACAAGATCACCCGGTGGTGCCTCGACGGCGACCTGAGCCACGGCCGGCCCGACGGCACGATCACCGACCCGCTGTTCGACCAGCCGGTCTCGGCGATCAAGACCGGCAACCGCCTGGCCGTCGTCAACTCCCACATCTACAGCGGCTACCCGCCCACCAGTCCGACCTACGAAGTCCTCGTCGTCGGCGCGTAAGGTTCGAACGGACTTCGAGGGGGGCGATCGATGGCCGGGTTCCGCGACGAGCTGACCCAGTTGCTGCAGGCGCGTTACCCGCTGCTGGTCGTCGAGACGCACGAAGAGCAGCGGGTCCTGCGGGAAATCCGCGCGGTCGCCGAAGACCAGCAGCGCCTTCGCACACCGCGGCGCGTCTACGTCTGGTCCTCGACCACCGGCCTGGCCCCCGCCGGTGGCCCACCCATCAGCGAGACCCGCAGCGCGGCCGCCGCGCTCGAACGGATCTACGGCTGGGGTGAGCCCGCCGTCTTCGTCTTCGCCGACCTGCACCCCTCGCTCGTCTCCGAAGGCGGGCACCGGCCCGATCCCGACGTCGTCCGGCGGCTGCGTGAGCTCGCCGCCGCGTTCAAGAACCGGCCCGTGCCGCTCAGCCTCATCCTCGTTTCGCCGTCGCTGCCCGTGCCGCCCGAACTGGAGCACGACGCCACCGTCGTCGACTTCCCACTGCCCGACCAGCGCCAGATCGGCGAGCTGCTCGACGGCATGGTCGCCGCGCACCGGCAGAACGTCCGGATCAGCATCGACCGCGACGACCGGGACATGATCGTCGCCGCCGCGCGGGGCCTCACGCTGCCCGAGGCCGAGAACGCCTTCGCGAGGGCGCTCGTCGAGGGCGGCGGCCTCGACCCCAGCGACCTCGAACTGATCCTCGCCGAGAAGCGCCAGGCCGTCCGGCGGTCCGGGATGCTCGACATCGTGCCGGCGGAGACGAGCTTCGACGCCGTCGGCGGCCTCGACCGGCTCAAGCGGTGGCTCACCAAGCGGACCGGCACCTGGACACCGGCGGCGTCGGCGTACAACCTCGCCGCACCGAAGGGCCTGCTGCTCACCGGCGTCCCCGGCTGCGGCAAGAGCCTGTCCGCGGTGTGCGTCGCGAACATGTGGCGGCTGCCGCTGCTGCGCCTCGACCTCGGCCGCGTCTTCGCCGGGCTGGTCGGCTCCAGCGAGAAGAACATCCGCACGGTCATCCGCACCGCGGAGGGCATCGCGCCGTGCGTGCTGTGGGTCGACGAGATCGAGAAGGGCCTGGCCGGCGCCGGCGGCGGTGGCGACGGCGGCACCGCGCGCCGCGTGTTCGGCACGTTCCTGTCGTGGATGCAGGAGAAGACGGCGCCGGTGTTCGTGATGGCCACCGCGAACCAGGTCGGCTCGCTGCCTCCCGAATTCCTGCGCAAGGGCCGGTTCGACGAGATCTTCTTCGTCGACCTGCCGTCGGAGGCCGAACGCGCCGCGATCTGGCGGATCCACCTGCGCAGGCGCGTCACCGACTCGTTCGTGGCGAGCGAGCTGCGTCTCGACGACGCGCTGTTCGCCGAGCTCGCCGACGTCAGCGCGGGCTACAGCGGCGCCGAGATCGAGCAGGCCGTGCTGGCCGGCCTGGTCGACGCGTTCGCCGAGAAGCGGCCGCTGCGGCGCGACGACCTCGTGCGCGCGGTGAAGTCGACCGTGCCGCTGTCGGTCACCCAGGCCGACGAAATCCTGGCCATCCGGAACTGGGCGGAGACCCGGGCCGTCGCAGCGACGGACACCTCCGGCGACGTCGTCGAGGCGCCCGTCGCCCCGCCGCAGCCGGAGTCCCCGAGGGGAAGGACGATCGACGTATGACGCACCGCGTGACCGTCACCATCGGCAAGGACGGCTCGATCAGCGCCGAAACGCACGGCGTGACCGGGTCCAAGTGCCTCGACTACATCCCGCTGCTCGAAGACCTGCTCGGCGCGGAGACCGAAACGTCGGAGTTCACCGAGGACTACCGGCGAACGTCCGCTTCCACCGAAAACACCGCGTCGCAGCAGCAGTCGCAATGGAACTCCTGAACCTGCACCGGATCGTCGACGTCACCGCGGCCGAAGGCCCCGGCCTGCGGTGCGCGGTGTGGACGCAGGGGTGCTCGGTGCGCTGCCCCGGCTGCTTCAACCCGCAGACGTGGACGACCCGCGGCGGGTTCCGGTTGGCGTGGCCGGACCTGGTTTCGCGCGTCCTGGCGATCCCCGGCATCGAAGGCGTCACGCTGCTGGGCGGCGAACCGTTCGACCAGCCGGGGCCGCTGGGGCTCTTCGCGTCCGCGGTCCGTTCCGAGGGCCTGTCGGTGATGACGTTCACCGGGCACGTCCTGGAGGACCTGCCGCCGTCGAAACTCCTGGACTCGACGGATCTGCTGGTGGACGGGCCTTTCCTGGCCGACCGGCCGGAGCCGTCGCGCCCGTGGGTCGGGTCGGAGAACCAGCGGTTCCACTTCCTCACCGACCGCTACGACGAGTCGATCTTCACCACCCCGAACCGCCTGGAACTGACGATCGCCCCGGACGGTGCGATCGAGCTGAACGGGTTCGCCACCACCGAAGTGCTCGAAGCGCTGCTCGAAAGGGATCACCGATGAGTGTCACGCTCAAGCTGCGCAGCGAGGCGCTGGCCCAGCTCAACGCCGCCACGATCGCGGCGCACCTGCAGGCCGGCGTGGTCACCGTGCGGACGCGGATGCGCCACCGCGACCTCCTTTCCCGCGCGCTGACCGGGTTGCGGGCGCAGGTGACCGACGACGGCGGCTCCGTCGTCGCCGCGTGGGAGGGGCGGCGGATCACGTTCGTCTACGGCCCTGACGGCGTTCAGATGGCCCACGTCGACGGCCCCGGTCTCGCCGAAGCTGAAGCCCAGCGGCTGGTGCTGTCCGTCGACGAGGCGTATGCGGCGGAGGTGCAGCGCTCGGTGCTCGCGCGGCTGAAGGAACGCGCGGCCTCGAACGGGATGGTCGTCGAATCCGAGCGCGTCAACGCCGACCAGTCGATCAGCGTCACCCTGGCCGCCACGTCGTGACCGAGGTCAGGGTCGGGCTGATCGAGTTCGGCAAGGCGCTCAACGACTCGGTCGCCCTCCCCGGCCTCGGGGAGCTGCCCGGAGGGCAAGTGAGCATGGGGCGCGCCGTCCGCGGCGCCCGCGCGCGGTTGCTGCGCGGCGACCGGGTTCTGGCCGACAACCTGCGCCTCGGGATCATGGTGCGGAAGAAGTTCTTCTCCAGCGACGTCGAGCCGGTGACCGACGCCGGGTTCCTCAAGGACGTGTTCGTCGCGGTCGGGCGGAGCGACCTCGGGAGCGGCGACTCGCTGGAGCTGTACACCGACGACCAGGTCGGCCCGGATCTGAGTCAGCCGGACGGCGTTGCCCAGGTCGTCGCGCCGGGTTACGACCAGCTGACCGGGTTCCACGTCCAGGTGGTCGTCCGGGACGGTGTCCTGCGGTTCGGCGCTTTGGTCGCGCTGTCGCGCGGAGGGCAGCCGATGCGGGTGCTCGGGCTGTTCGGTCCCGGGCCGGTTTCGGAGCTGCAGGCGGGGCAGCAAGGCACGGTGCTGCTCGGCTTCCAGTGCGACGTGCCGCCGATGGCGGGTGACGGGCTGACCGCGTTCGACGAGCCGTCGCACGACCACCTGGAGCGGCGCGAGGGCGTCGCCGTGGTGCACGGGCTGAACGACCTGGGCAACGGCTCGGTGGTGGCGGCGGTCGAGGTCCCGGAGGGGCGCGGGTCGCTGTTCACCGTCGGCACGCGGGCGCGGGTGCTGCGGCCAGTGGGGACGACGTTCAACGAGCGCAGCACGGTCGTGGCGTCGGACCTGCGGATCCTGTCGTTGGCGCGGGACGGGGTCGCGGTGCGGACGAACGGCGGGACGCGGACGTTCACGGTCGGGTTGGCGTTCCGGGATTTGCGACAGAACGACACGATCGAGGCTTACGTGCCCGCTGACGCCGTCGCGCTGGCTCCGCCGCCGGTCGCTGTTCCAGCCGCTGCTCCGGTCGCTGTTTCGGCTCCTGCTGCGCCGCTTCTGGACGTCAATTCGGCGTCGGGACCGGAGCTCGCACGGGTGTTGTCGGCGGAGCAGGTGGCGAAGGCGCTGGAGCTGCGTCAGCGGCAGGGCGGGTTCCCGGACGTGGAGGCGTTCGGCGTCGCGGTCGGGTTACAACCGCACGAAATCGTCCGCTTGCGCAAACAGGCGACGGCCGGCCGGGTGACGTTCCGCGAGACGGGCGTGCGGCAGCTCGACATCTGAGCGCGGGGTGGCCGTTCCGCTACGCTCGGGGACGTGCCGGAGGAATTCTCACTGGGCCTGGCTGAGGTCGACACGGCGGTCCGGCGTACCGGCCTTCCGGCGAACTGGCACCCGTTCGAAATCCGCAGCCCGGGCCGGACTCTGCTCGAAAACGAGCGCATCGCGGCCGCGTCGTGGGAGTCGATGCGGGCGCGCGGCCTGGCGGGTCCGGACAAGCTGGACATCGAGGTGGAGCAGACGCTGCGGGCGTGGACCCAGCCGGACGTGCTGATCATCGTCCGCGCGGCGGAGGAGGGCCGCCAGGTGTTCTACCGCGCGGCGGTCGGGCACGGGCTGGGGGTGTTCTCGGAGCTGGCGGGCGAGGAGGTCGTGTTCGCCCAGACCCGCCCGGACCGGCTGGTCGACCTAGTGGTCGGCATGTTGCCGGCGTACCGCCCGGTCCCGTTGGCCGAGCTGACGTTCATCGAGCCGGGCACCCGCCGCGACGCCGACGCGGCGACGGAGTTCTCGGCGTGGCCGTTGCACCGGTACGGGACGTTCGAGTTGTCAGTGCGGTCGTCTGGGGCGCTGAAGCCGGCGGGAACGGTGACGTTCGTGGACAACGAGGGCGGCCGGTTCCTGATGTTCAGCGAGTCGTTACCGGGCAACGAGACCCGGGTGACGTTCACCCCATCGGATGGTTCTCACCTGCGGACGTGGCTGCTGGAGCGTGGCCGGAACCACTGACGTCGCCGGTTCGTCACTAGTACAGTGCAAGGGACCACGCAGGGTGGTTGGACGACGGCTGGGAGGGCGTCATGGGCGGTTCGCAGTTCGGCGCACCGGGATCGTTCACACCCCCACCCGGCGAGGGTGACGCGGGAGCCAACTTCCTCTCGGGGATCGTCGACGGACCTGTCGACTCCGAGGCCGCCAAGCGGGTCAGCGAAGGTGGGCACCACTTGAAGTCGCTCGCCGAGGGCGGCCAGTTCGCGGTGAACGAGGCCGGCTTCCAGGCGTACATCAAGGCCTGCGACTTCTTCCTGGACGGCTACAACCGGATGATCCTCGATGTTCGAGAACTGTCGGCTCAAGCCAAGATGGGCGGCAGCGAGTACGCCAAGGCAGTCGCCGCCTTCAACGTGAGGGTCGCCGACGGCGACGAGCAATCGTTGATCCCCAACTTGCTCCGGATGCGCGACGGGGTTCAGCAAGCACGCGAGGCGATGGTGATCGCGCGCAAGAACTACCGCGAGACAGAGGATGCCCACAGCATGACTTTCAGTCAGCTCAGCAAGGGTCTGCAGGAGCAGTGACCGCACGACGCACCGCGGCGGCGCTCGCCGCGGCGGCACTCGCCTTGACGGCCTGCACGAGTCAGGTCGGTGGTCAGGCTGCTCCCAGCACGCCCGCGACCGGATCGGCCACTCCTCCCACCGGGAGCGCGACCACGGACCCCGACAACCCGTTCGCCGGCCTGAGTCCGTGCACGATCATCGACCAAGCGCTCGCCGGCCAGGACTACCCCAAGGCCGAGCCACTGGTCGCGAACCCGAAGACAGGTTGCCGAACCACCAAGCCGACGTCCGGCGATTCACCAGGTGTGGACATCGGCCTTTCCCTGGACTCGGGGCGGGGGTACAAGGAAAACGTCGGTAATCCCAGCCAAGCAAGTGAAGGCAACGTCAACGGGCGGCCCGCGGTCATGGAACGCGAACCGATGAACTCACCCGGGCAGTGCGACGTGTGGCTGGAAGTGAAACCCAACTCTCGTGCTTTTGTGCTGCTGGCATCGGGCTCGGATACCGCAAAAGCCTGCCAGCTGGTCGAAGACGTCGCCGCGAAGATCGAGCCGCTACTGCCGAAGAACTGAGACGGAGTCCTGCCATGAGTCAGCCGCACCGGGCGCAGCATCGCCAGTCCGAGGGTGACTACTACGCGGAAACCGCCCAAAAGCTCCACGGCCAAGGTGCCGACGGCCAGCGAGCCACCCAGCAAGCGTCCTCGGACTACTCGGTCGCGCAAGGGAAACTCCTGCAGGAGGGGCAAAGCCTGCGGGGTGACTCGCCCGCACCCGGCGAGAACTACGCCAACAGCCCGCACGAAGTGCTGTACGACATGGTGCACAAGGACCTCGACATCGAGGGCATCAACGATCGCAGCCGCGTGGCCAACGTCTACGGCAACTGGCTGGCCGACGCCTCCAACCAATTCCGTGACGCCGCAACCGCTGCCGGTGGCTCGTGGCAGGGGCCCGCAGCCGAGCAGGCGAACGGCTTCTTCCAGAACACCGCGAGCCACACCGAACAAACCGGCAACGCGATGCAGCTGGTCAGCAACCACTACTCCCAGCAGTCGGCCGCCGCGCACTACGCCAAGACCAACATGCCCGAGCCCACCGGCTTCGACCAGCAAGCCGAGCTCGACAAGGCCAAACAGCAGTACAACTCCGGCAACCTCATCGGCATGAGCAGCACCATGGCCGGCATCCAAGTCAAGCAGCAACAAGCCGACGCCGCTCACCAGCAAGCCGTTCAGGTCCTCCAAAACCTCGACGGCACCTACCACGAAACCGCCAGCTCCCAACCCACCTACGCCCCACCCCCGCAACTAGGAAACGACTCCACCTCCGTCTCCGGCTTCCACGGCACCAGCAGCACCAGCTTCACCGGCACCCCCACCATCGGAGGCGGCACCACGGGCATCGGCGGCACCAGTGGCAGCTACATCCCGGGCGGCACCACCCCACCCGGCGTGACACCCCCCGGCACCACCCCGCCGAACTTCGTGCAGCCGGGTGTCACCAGTGGCACCGGCAACAACTTCGCCGGTGGCAACACGAACTTCCGCGCCACCCCCGCCCCCAGTGCCTTCCCGCGCATGACTCCCGATGGGCTCGCCATGCCCGGCACCACTGCCGGCACCACCGGAGGAAGCAGCGGGGACACCGTCCGCGGCAAGTCCGGCGCCGGACGCGCCGGGAGCGGGTTCGCCGGCTCGCGGGTCTCCGGGGGCGGCCTCACCGGTGCCCCGAAAGAGGCCGCCGGTGAAGGCAAGGCTGCGGGCAAGACCGGTGGGAAGGCGCCCGGCGAACGGCTCGAACGCGGCGCCACCGCCGCCGCGGCTGCGAAGGGTAAAGGCGCCGGAGCGGCCGGGGCCGCGGGCGCTGCCGGCAAGAAAAAAGACGACGACAAGGAACACAAGAACAAGTACGCCGTCGACGAAGACGTCTTCGACCTCAAGCCCGAACGCGGTCCCGACGGCGAAAAGATCGTCAAGCCCACCATCGGGGAGGCGTAGGGGACAACCCCGGGATCTCCCTGATAAATGATCAACACGCCGAGGGCGCGGGCTACATTGGGAGCATGCGCTTCTTCGTCGTCGACGCCTTCACCGACCAGGCCTTCGCCGGGAACTCCGCCGGGGTCGTCCTGCTCGACGAGCCTGCCGACCCCACCTGGATGCAGGCCGTCGCCACCGAGATGAAGCACGCCGAGACCGCCTTCGTCGTGGCCACGGACGAAGGCCCCAAGTCGCTCCGGTGGTTCACCCCCGCGGTCGAGGTCGCGTTGTGCGGGCACGCCACCGTCGCCGCCACGCACGTCCTCGGCGGCGAACAGACCTACACCACCAAGAGCGGCGAACTGCGCGCCAAGGCGAACGACGGCTGGGTCGAGCTGGACTTCCCCTCCGACCCGCCGACGCCGACCGATGACGACCTCTCCGAAATCCTCCCCGGCATCGACATCGAATACGTCGGACGCGGCGTCGAGAACCTCTTCGCCGTCCTCAAAGACGCCGAAACGGTCAAAAACCTCGAACCCGACCTCGCCAAGCTCAAGGACACCTGGACCGGACGCCTGCTGGTCACCGCGAAGGGCGACGACTACGTCAGCCGCTTCTTCGCCCCTGGCGTCGGCATCGACGAAGACCCCGTAACCGGCTCGGCGCACTGCATCCTGTCGCCGTACTGGTCCGAGAAACTCCAAACCAAAGAACTCACCGGCCACCAGATCTCGGCACGCGGCGGCGTCGTCCGGACCCGCCAGGACGGCGACCGCGTCCACCTCGCCGGCCAGGCCGTCACCGTCGTGAGCGGGGAGCTGCACGTCTGATGCGCACGCTGCTGAACATCATCTGGCTCGTCCTGTGCGGCTTCTGGATGGCGCTGGGCTACCTGCTCGCCGGCGTCGTCTGCTGCATCCTGATCATCACCATCCCGTTCGGGCTGGCGTCGTTCCGGATCGCGAACTACGCGCTCTGGCCGTTCGGCCGCACGGTCGTCGACCGCCGCGACGCCGGCGCCGCGTCCTTCGTCGGCAACGTCATCTGGTTCATCTTCGCCGGGCTCTGGCTGGCCATCGGGCACATCTTCACCGGCATCGCCCTGTGCGTCACGATCATCGGCATCCCGCTGGGCGTGGCGAACTTCAAGATGATCCCGGTGTCGCTCATGCCGCTCGGCAAGGAGATCGTCGAAATCCCCTGATCAGGACTCCGGCTCGTACGGCAGCTGCACCACCAGGCACGGCCCGCCGACGAACAACCCGCCGTCGACGCCCAGCGCCTTGCCTCCCGCATACAGGAACGGCCCCTCGATCTGCGTCGGGTGGATGCCCAGCTGGTCGGCGATGACGCTGTGCCCGTGCACGATCCGGGTCCCGCCGAGCGCGTCCATCAGCTTCTGCGCGTTCTCCTCGCCGTCCGGGCCGCGGAACGCGTACCGCGTGGTCATCCGGCGCCAGACGTCCCACCACGCCTCGATGTCCGAGCCGGCCAGGATGTCCGCCGCGGCCTCGTTGATCTCCGGGACCGTGGACCCCCAGTCCAGGTACTCCAGCGTGTCCGAGTGCAGGAGCAGGTGGTCGGCCGCCAGCGCCGCCAGCGGTCGCTGGGAAAGCCACTCGATGTGCTCGGGCGTTAGCCGGTCCTGGTCCGACAGCAGGCCGCCGTTGATCTCCCAGCTGCGGGCGAAACTGCGCGGGCCGAAGTCGGACGGCACCGGCTCGTCGCCGAAGTGGTACATCCCCAGCGCCAGGATCTCGTGGTTGCCGAGCAGCGTCTGCACCTGGCCGCCCGCCTCGGCCGCCTGCTCCTCGAGCCGCATGACCAGGTCGATCGCGCCGACGCCGTCCGGGCCGCGGTCGACGAAGTCCCCCAGGAACCACAGCTGGTCCCCGTCCCCCGACCAGTTGCCTTCGTCGTCCACCAACCCCTCGGCGCGCAGTGCGTCGACCAGCTCGTCGCGGTGGCCGTGCACGTCGCCGACAACGTACGTGGAGTTGCTCATCCGGTGACGATAAGCCCTTCGCCCACCCGGCCGGTGGTCAGCCTTCGCCGAACGGGTCCAGGGTCCGCCCGATCAGGTCAGCGACCGAGTCGATCACCAGTGTGGGCCGATACGGATAGCGTTCGGCCGACTCCCGGGTGGATATGCCGGTGAGCACCAGGATCGTCTGCAGCCCGGCCTCGATGCCCGAGTGCACGTCGGTGTCCATCCGGTCGCCGATCATCAGCGTCGACTCCGAATGCGCACCCAATCGGCGCAACGCCGAGCGCATCATCAGCGGGTTCGGCTTGCCGACGTAGTAGGGCGAGCGGCCGGTGGCCTTCTCGATCAGCGCCGCGACGGACCCGGTGGCCGGCATCGAGCCCTCGACGCTCGGGCCGGTCGCGTCCGGGTTGGTCGCGATGAACTTGGCGCCGCCCTCGATCAGGCGGATCGCGCGCGTGATGGCGCTGAAGCTGTACGTGCGGGTCTCGCCCAGCACGACGTAGTCCGGGTCGCGCTCGGTCAGGACGTAACCGACCTCGTGCAGCGCCGTCGTGAGGCCCGCTTCGCCGATGACGTACGCCGAGCCGTTCGGCCGCTGCGACGAGAGGAACTTCGCGGTCGCCAGCGCCGAGGTCCAGATCGACTCCTCCGGGATGTCGAGCCCGGTGCGCTCCAGCCGGGCCCGCAGGTCGCGCGGGGTGTAGATCGAGTTGTTCGTCAGCACCAGGAAGTCGATGCCGTTCGACTTCAGCTCGGCGAGGAACTCGTCGGCCCCGGGGACGAGGTGCTCCTCCTTGACCAGGACGCCGTCCATGTCGGAGAGGTACGTCCACCGGCGATCGTTCATGCGCGGAACCTATCACGCGCGCGAGACACCTGCGGTGCACCGCGAAAACGGCTACAGTGGGAATTGCCGGTACCGCGAGGGGAGTCGCGTTCCCGGCCACCGAGGGGGTTCGGGGGAATACTTTTCGACGTCGTCGGCGCTGTGCGTCGCCGCGCAATTCTTCCTGCCCCCGAACGCGAAGGGGGAGAACGAATGACCGAAATCATCGAGCGTCCGGCCGCGGCCACGCCGATCACCGGGCCGAACTGGGGACTCACCAAGTTCCTCGACGCACTGCCGATTCCGCCCGTCTTCCGGGCCCGCGGCCGGGAAATGATCACCATTCCGATGGTGACCAAGCGCCAGCGGCTGCACTCGCAATTGCCCGAAAGTACGTTGTGGACGTACGCGGGCCATTTCCCGGGTCCGACGATCGAAGTGCGCAGCGGCAAGCAGCTGCGGATTTCGTGGTCGAACGAAATCGACGGCGAGTTCCCGCTCGTCGCCGTTCAGGGGCCGGTGACGGACGGCCCGACGAGCCGGCCCGGCCGTGAGCTGGACCGGCCGGGCTACTCGATCGTCGAGGGCGTCGCCGACCTGCCGGCCTGGACGGTCGTCCACCTGCACGGCGCGCGGACGAACGCGGGCAACGACGGCTGGGCGCACAACGCGGGCCTCAAGGGCACGTCGCAGCTGACCGAGTACCAGAACCGCCAGCCGTCGATGCCGCTCTGGTACCACGACCACGCCATGGCGATCACTCGCTTCAACGTCCACACCGGCTTGGCCGGGATGTACCTGATCCGCGACGACGAGGAGGACGCGCTCGACCTGCCGCACGGCGACCGCGAGATCCCGCTGATCATCACCGACCGGAACCTCGACACGGACCCGGCGACCGGCGCGCTCACCGGGCAGCTGCTGTTCAAGTTCCCGTACGTCCCGAACGGCCCGATGATCCCGTTCTCCGGACCGTTCAACCTGGTGAACGGCGTGATCTGGCCGCACCTGGACGTCGACGCGAAGTGGTACCGCTTCCGGCTGCTCAACGCGGCCAACTCGCGGTTCTACACGCTGAACCTGGTCGACGAGAACAACAACCCGGTGAACGATGCCGTCCGCCTGATCGGCACCGACGGCGGCCTGCTGCCGGCGCCCGCACCCCTCCCGGCGAACGGCCTGGCCGTCGCCCCGGCCGAGCGCTTCGACGTGCTGATCGACTTCAGCCGCTTCAAGGGGCAGAAGCTCAAGCTGCGCAACGCCGACCCGCGGCTCGGCGGGATCGAGCCGGACCTCGTGGAGTTCCGGGTGGACGGCCGCGCGAAGCACGACTCCTTCGAGCTGCCGGAAAAGGTGTCACCGTCCTACATCCGGCTGCAGCACGGCACGACGCTGCCGGAGGACCACGACCACGTCTGGATCGCGCTCCTGCTCAACAAGTCCGGTCACCCGGAGATGTGGGACCTCGAGCAGGTCGACGCCGACCCGGGCGGCGAGGGCGTCATCCAGGTCCAGGACCCGGCCGGCGGGCTGAAGACGTTCCGGATGATCGGGCGGCTCTTCGACGACACCACGGGCATCTTCATCGACCACGACCGGTGGGCGGTGTGGAACATCCTGCACGTCGCGAACGGCGGGCCCGCGCACCCGATCCACATCCACCTGACGGAGTTCCAGGCGCTGTTCCGGCGGTCGTTCACGACGACGTTCGACCAGCCCTCGGAACGGACGACGAGGCCGATCGACGGCTTCACCGACGTCCCGCTGGAGAAGTACGAGGAGGGCTGGAAGGACACGATCATCGTGAACCCCGGCCAGTGGGTGAGCGTGGCCGGCCAGTTCGGCGGCGGCACCGGCCAGTTCATGTACCACTGCCACATCCTCGACCACGAGGACGAGGGCATGATGCGGCCGTTCGTCGTGCACCCGCCGGAGGTGGCGAAGTTCCACGTCCACCCGGGCGGCGGCCACCACCACGAGGGGTGACTCAGGAGGCCGCGGCCGGGTGCACCGCCACGGTCGCGGCCTTCACCGACAGCGTGACCGCCGTGCCGGGTTCCAGGGCGAGCTCGGCCACGGCGGCCGGCGTCAGGTCGGCGGTCAGGCCGTGCGCCCAGCCGTCCCCCTCGGCTCGGACGCGGATCACCGGCCCGTGCGGTTCCAGGGCCGCGACGACAGCGTCGGTCGTGTTGCGCGGGCTGCCGCGGTGCTCGCCGTCGTGCGGGTAGACGGCGACGGCGTTCGGCGGGAACACCGCCACCGCGGCCTCCCCCACGACCACGTCCGCCGCCGGGAGACCGGCGACCACCTCGCCCGAAGCCGTCCGAAGGCCGTCCGAGACCGCGGTGCCGGCGACAAGGTTGAGGCCGGCGATCCGCGCGGTGAACGCCGTCCGCGGTGCGGAAAGCACTTCACGGGTCGGGCCGCGTTCGACGATCCGGCCGCCGTTCATCACCGCGACGTGGTCGGCGAGCGCCAGTGCGTCCAGCGGGTCGTGCGTGACGAGCACGGTCGTCGGCCCGGTCTTCAGGACCCGCCGCAGCAGGCCGCGGATGGCCGGCGCGGCGTCGACGTCGAGCGCCGCGAACGGCTCGTCGAGCAGCAGCAGGTCCGGTTCGGCGGCCAGCGCCCTGGCGATCGCGACGCGCTGGGCCTGCCCGCCGGACAGCTGCCCCGGCCGCCGGTCCGCCAGGGCGACGGCGTCCACTTCGGCCAGCCAGTAGAAGGCCCGCTCCCGCGCGGCGCGGCGGCCGGCGCCGGTCGAGCGCGGCGAGAACGCGACGTTGTCGGCCGCGGACAGGTGCGGGAAGAGCAGCGCGTCCTGGGACAGCAGGCCGATCCCCCGCCGGTGCGGCGCGACGCCGGCCAGCGCGCGCCCGGCCACGGTGATCTCCGCCGACGTCGGCGTGATCAACCCGGACAGGCAGCCCAGCACCGTCGACTTCCCGGAGCCGTTGGGCCCGAGCAGCGCCAGCACCGTGCCGGTGGGCACGTCGAGGTCGACGTCCAAAGAGAACGTGCCGCGGACGGCTTCGATCCGGGCGGTCAGGCTCACCGCAGGCCGCCTTCCCACGAGCGCGGCCGCGCGACGGCGATGACGAGGACCGCCACGACGATGAGCAGCAGCGAGAGCGCGACGGCGCTGTCGATGTCCACTTCGGCCTGCGTGTAGACCTCGAGCGGCAGCGTGCGGGTGACGTCTTCGAGGCTGCCGGCGAACGTGATCGTCGCGCCGAACTCGCCGAGCGCGCGGGCGAAGCTCAGCACGACGCCGGAGCCGAGCGCGGGCAGCAGCAGCGGGAGCGTGACGCGCCGGAAGACGGTCCACGGGCGCGCGCCGAGGGTCGCGGCGACCTGCTCGTAGCGGTCGCCGGAGCCGCGCAGCGCCCCTTCGAGGCTGACCACGAGGAACGGCATCGCGACGAACGTCTGCGCGATGACCACCGCGGTCGTGGTGAACGGCACCGACTCCCCGGTCAGCGTCGTGATCAGCATGCCGAGGAAGCCCTTGCGGCCGAGCAGGTAGAGCAGGGCGAGACCGCCGACGACCGGCGGCAGCACCAGCGGCAGCAGCACGATCGAGCGCAGCAGCCGCACCCCGCGGAAGCGGGCCCGCGCGAGGACGACGGCCAGCGGCACGCCCAGCAGCACACACGCCGAAGTGGACAAAGCGGCCGTGATGAGCGACAACCGCAGCGCGTGCCACGACGACGGCGTGGCGACCAGCGACGGCAGCCGCGTCAGGTCCGAGCGCACCAGCAGCCCGACGACCGGCAGGACGACGAGGGCCAGCGCGAGGGTCGCCGGGATCGCGAGGACCCACGGGACGCGAGAACGGCCGGCCGGGACGGATCCCGGCCGGCCGCTCGCGAGACGCTTACTGCGCAGGGCCGAACCCGACCTTGCTCAGCTCGGTCTTGCCCTCGTTGCCGAGGACGAAGTCGTCGAACTCCTTGGCCAGCGCGCTCTGCCCGCCCTTGACCACGGCGATCGGGTAGTTGTTGATCGCGCCCGACGCCTCGGGGAAGTCGACCTTCTCGACCTTGCCCGCGGCCGACGTGGCGTCGGTGACGTACACCAGGCCCGCGTCGGCGTCACCGGAAGCGACCTTGTTCAGGACCTGCTTGACGTCCTGCTCCTCGCTCTTCGGCTTGAGCGTGACGCCGGTGGCGGTTTCCACCTTCTTGGTCGCCGAGCCGCACGGCACCTGCGGCGCGCACGTGACGACGGTCAGGCCGGCCTTGTTGAGGTCCGCGAAGGACTTGATGCCCTTGGGGTTGCCCGGCGCGACGGCGATGGCGAGCTTGTTGGTCGCGAAGACCGTCGGCTGGCCGTCGATCACGCCGCCCTGGACCGCTTTGTCCATGTTGGCCTGGTCGGCCGAGGCGAAGACGTCCGCCTTGGCGCCGTTGGTCAGCTGCTGCACCAGGCCGGACGAGCCCGCGAAGCTGAACTTCACGGTGACGCCGGGGTGCTGGGCCTCGAACTCCTTGCCGAGCGCGGTGAACGACTCGGTGAGGGACGCGGCGGCGAACACGGTGAGCGTGCCGGTGCCGGCGTCGCCGCTGCCCTTGGGCGCGGGCGCGGTGACCGACGACCCGCCGGACTGCGTGCTGGGCTCGTCCGAGCTGCTGCACGCGCCCGCGAACAGGGCGACGGCCGCGACGGCGAGAGCTAGCTTCTTCATCTAGATCCTTCCGGTGTTTCCACCACGACGGTGGTCGCTTTGACCACCGCAACCGCGAGCACCCCCGGGCGCAGGCCCAGCTCGCGGACGGCTTCCGTACTCATCAGGGACACCACGCGGTGTGCCCCGCACTGCAGTTCCACCTGGGCCATCACCTTGTCGGCGATGACCTCGGTGACCAGCCCGACGAACCTGTTGCGGGCGGAGCGGCCCACGGCGGAGGGGTCCTCGGGGCCGGAGGCCTGTGCCCGGGCGAAGCCCGCGAGCTGAGCGCCGTCGACGACCTTGCGGCCGGCGGCGTCGTCGGTCGCGGTCAGCTGCCCCGCGCGCACCCACCTCCGGACGGTGTCGTCGCTGACGCCGAGCAGGCGCGCGGCCTCGGACAACCGAAATTGCGGCATGGCGCTGACATTATCTCCGCAGTTGAGGAAAAGCTACGCGGGGCGTGAATTGTGCATCACTTCGGCCCGCAGCTGTTCGAGGATGACATTCTGATAACGCTCGATCGCTTTCCGCTCGGCCGGGGAGAACTGCGCGAGCGTCTCGCGGAGGGTGTCGAAGGCCGACTCGAAGAGGGGCGCGAAGCGCTCGGCGGCCCCCGGCACGACCTCCACGAGGACCTTGCGCCGATCCTCGGGATCGCGCACGCGGCGCACCAGGCCGACCTTCTCGAGGCGGTCGATGACGCCCGTCACAGCGCCGGTCGAGAGGCCCGTCAGCTCGGCGATCCGGCCCGCGGTCAACGGTCCGCCCGATTGGATGACCAGGTCGAACGTCTTGTGGTCGGTGCCGGACAGACCCATCCGCTCGGCGATCCGCGCGTGGCGCAGGACGGTGAACGTGCTGCCCGCGCGACCCAGTTCCGCGAAGCGGAAGAGCTCGTCTTCGGTGACCGGGTAAGTCTTTTCCGTCACAGGCCCTCGTTAGTTCGGCAACTGAACCACTCACTCGACAAAGGATCCTACTTGGGAAGACGAGATCGCGTGTTCCGGAGCTACGCTGTGCGTAATGACAGCAGTGGATCTCGGGTTTCCTCGCGTCCCCGGTACACGAGGGTCATCTCGCGTGCCCAGGCCCGAGAACCCGCACCTCATCGACACCTTCGGCCGGGTGGCCACCGATCTGCGGGTTTCCCTGACGGATCGGTGCAACCTGCGCTGCACCTACTGCATGCCCGCGGAGGGCCTCGACTGGATGCCGGGCGAGCAGGTGCTGACCGACGACGAGCTGGTCCGGCTGGTGCGGATCGCCGTCGAGCACCTCGGCGTCACCGACATCCGGCTCACCGGCGGCGAACCGCTGCTGCGGCGGGGCCTCGAGGACATCGTCGGGCGGATCACGGCGTTGTCGCCCCGGCCCCGGTTGTCCATGACCACCAACGGGATCGGGCTGGCCGGGCGCGCGGCGGGCCTCGCCGAGGCCGGGCTGAACCGGATCAACGTCTCGCTCGACACCATCGACGCGGAGACCTTCAAGACGATCACGCGGCGCGACCGGCTCTCGCACGTGCTGGCCGGCATGGCGGCCGCGCGCGACGCCGGGATGTCGCCGGTGAAGGTCAACGCGGTGCTCATGCGGGGCGTCAACGAGACCGAAGCCGTGCCGCTGCTGAAGTTCTGCCTCGCCGAGGGCTACCACCTGCGGTTCATCGAGCAGATGCCGCTGGACGCCCAGCACGGCTGGAACCGCGGCGAGATGATCACCGCCGCGGAGATCCTTGCGATGCTTTCGACCTCGTTCGAGCTGACGCCGGCCTCCGAGGCGCGGGGCGGGGCGCCCGCCGAGCGCTGGCTGGTCGACGGCGGCCCGGGCGACGTCGGCGTGATCGCCTCGGTGACCCGCCCGTTCTGCGCGGCGTGCGAGCGAACGCGCCTGACGGCGGACGGCGCGGTGCGGTCGTGCTTGTTCAGCAACGACGAGACGGACTTGCGCTCCCTCGCGCGCGCGGGCGCGCGCGATGAAGAGATTGCGGACGCGTGGCGGGCAACGATGTGGGGCAAGCTCGCGGGACACGAGATCAACGACGCCGGATTCGCCCAGCCGATCCGGCCGATGAGCGCGATCGGCGGCTGAGATGTCGACTTTGACCATCGTGGTGCGGTACTTCGCGTCAGCGCGAGCCGCGGCGGGGGAAGAAGAGGAGAAGGTCCAGCTGCCGGCGGGCGCTTCGGTGGGCGACGCGGTGACGGAGTTGCGGCGGCTCCACCCGGTGGGGTTGCCGCGGGTGCTGGACGCTGCGAGTTACCTGCTGGACGGGATTGCGGTGCGGGATCTCGGGCGTGAGCTGCGGGATGGCGCCGAGTTGGACGTCTTGCCGCCCTTCGCGGGCGGCTGAGTCCCGGCTTCGACACCTGTTGGGCTGCAGCCCTGCCGACTTGCCCAGCTGAGGCGCCGGAAAGCAGACCCCACCCATCCCGGGGGACGAGCCCCGCTTCAGCGTATCGGCCAGGTCTGTCGAAAAGGCCGAAAAACGAGGGTGGCGGCCCGGATCATCCACATCACGGTCGGCCTGTGGACACTTCGGCGGCCTCGCTCCGTCCTGCCGGACTGCGGGACCCTGCTGAGCCGCCAAGCCCCTACCGAGCTAACCGACCTTGCCGAGGCTGCCCGGCCCCGCCAAGCCGCCGGGCCTCTACCGGGCTCTGCCCGGGCCGCCACCCCCTGCCGAACTGTCGGCGTGTCGCCCGCGCTCGCCCGGCCGCCGCGTCCGCACGTGACTTCGTCCTTCCTATAAACAGGCGACCGCTCGCGCGGCGCCGCCGACCGCTCGGCGAACCTCCTTCCGGCCTCGGCGTGGCGTGTCACCAATTCCGGCTGTTCGCGAGAAGCTGATCGCGCCCTGCCGCCAAGCCTTTCGGTGACACGTTTCGCCTGGTCCGTCGCGGTGCGTTGCCTCCACCAGGCCTCCGCACGGTGGCGCACGGTTCCGGGAGTGGCGCAAAACCCCACGAACAGGTGGGACTGTTGTGACTCAAGGGGCACATGAGGCAGACTTGTCAAGTCTGGCGTGGTCCGGCGAGCAGTCATAAGATGCGCGCTTCAATCGCCGCCTGGACGTCGCGAATGGTCCATTCGCTGCGCAAAACACGTGATGCAAGCCTCACGATCCGTGTTTTATCTCGGCAAGGAAACGACCAGATAACGGCCAGCTGACCTGCGCAAACACCCGCATCGACAGGGGTTGCGTGCTGTTACTGTGACGTAGGTCACGCCCCGAATAATTTCCGATCACGGCCATCGTTACGTACCGTCGCTTTTCGGTTGGCCCCGACCAACCAGCACGACCGGGAATCCGTAGCGCCTAGCCCTGTCCAACGGATCCCCGGACCCATACCCCGAGCGAAAGCATTTCCGGACAGGGACGAGGGGACGACGAAGACGCGCCGTGCGTCGGACTCGCCCGCCGGTCTGAGACGGCCGGCGCCAGGACCCCGATCCTGACCCTCACCACAGGTTCGTAGGCGCTGGGAAACCGAGAAGCATCCAAATGTCTTACCGAGGCAAGCACCGCAAGATGTCCGCTGCCACCCGCACCGTCGCTCGCGTCGCCATCGCGGGCATCGCGGTCGGCGCGCCCCTCGCCATCGCCGCGACCCCCGCGTCGGCGACCAACTGGGACGCCATCGCGCAGTGCGAGAGCAGCGGCAACTGGAACACCAACACCGGCAACGGCTACTACGGCGGCCTGCAGTTCTCGCAGAGCACGTGGAAGGCCTACGGCGGCACCGGCAGCGCGGCGAACGCTTCCCGCGAGCAGCAGATCGCCGTGGCCGAGCGCGTCCTGCAGGGTCAGGGCATCGGCGCGTGGCCGGTCTGTGGCAAGAAGGGCGGCGGCTCGTCGGCCCCCAAGGCCACCCACAAGACCACCACGAAGCAGTCGACCACGCCGAAGAAGACCACGGTCGCCCCGAAGAAGGCGGCCCCGGTGGCCCCCGCGGCGACCGGCGTGGCGAGCTCCAACCCGGCCGGTGACTACACCGTCGTGGCGGGCGACACGCTGTCCAAGATCGCCAAGCAGTTCAACGTCCAGGGCGGCTACCAGAAGCTGCAGGACCTGAACGCGAAGTACATCCCGAACGCGGACCTGATCCTCGTCGGCCAGAAGATCGCCACCAAGTGACGATCTCGCGCAGCGATGCGTAAGTCCGGCCTCGAGCCGCGACTGTCAAGCCCTCCACCGCCAATCCCCCGGGCGGTGGAGGGCTCGCTGCGTTCTCGACGGCGGCTCCGAGACATCGGGCTCGCCGTGACGCGCGAGTGACCGCTGCTGGCTTGCTGCCGGCGGGTCTCTGCGCCCTTCGCCGCGCGGAAGCCACCTGAGCTGGGCCTGCTTCGCACGAGCGAGCGGGTTGCGAACCGGCTGCGCGACCTCAGCCGGCGCCAGGCCAGTCGGCTGCCTGAACGGCCGTCAGAGCCCGCGGATCCGCTCCGCCTCCCTCAGCTGCATCTCCTCGCCCCGCCGCAGCACCTCCACGACCACCGCCAGCTGCTCGGCCGCGTAGTCCTCCAGGATCGCCCTCCCCGCGCGCTCGATCGGGGCGTAGATCTCCCCCAGCAGCCTCGCCGCCTCCGGAGTCAGCTCCACCACCGCCCGGCGGCGGTCCTCCGTGGCCGTGCGACGCGTCAGGTGTCCCGCGTGCGTCAACCGCTGGATCGCCGTTGTCGTCGCCGCGGGGCTCAGCCGGGCCTGCGTTGCCAGCTCGCCCGCCGTCAACGTCTCCGCCGCCGCGACCAGGCCGATGATGCGCAGGTCCGTCCGGTTCACCCCGAACGCTGCCGCCGCGGCTTCGTCGACCACGTCGCTCGCCGCGCCCGAGGCCGCCGCCGCCCGCGTTGCCTCCGTGACCAGAGATTGCTTCGACACTCGAAAGAGTCTACCGTGACCACGAATACTTCGATAATCGAAAGGATTGTGGTGACGCCTCAAGCCCTGCCTCGCTGGCTCCGCCCGGCCAACCGGTTCGTCCGCCTGCTGACCCGCCTGGGCCTGCGGCTCGGCACGATCCACGTCCTGACCGTCTCCGGCCGCAAGTCCGGCGCGCCGCGGCCCACCCCCGTCTCGCCGCTGACCGTCGACGGCCGGCGCTACGTGATCGCCGGGCTTCCCCACGGCGATTGGGCGCGCAACGTCCGCGCCGCCGGCCGTGGCGAGCTAGCCCACGGGCGCCGGAAACAAGCCGTGACGCTCGAAGAGGTCGGCGACCACGACGTCCGCGCGCGGGTCATGCGCGCCTTCCCGCGCGAGGTGCCGCACGGGGTGCCGATGTTCGTCAAGCTCGGCCTCGTCACCGAGGCCGACCCCGACGAGTTCGCCGCGGCCGCCGACCGCGTCGCCGTCTTCCGGGTCACGGCGAGTTGACCCACTCGTCCGTGCCGTCGGTGAAGTGCTGGTGCTTCCAGATCGGGAGCCGCGCCTTCACCTCGTCCACCAGGTCCGAGCACGCCGAGAACGCCTGGCCGCGGTGCTCGGCCGCCACCGCGCACGCCAGCGCCACGTCGCCGATCGCCAGGTGACCGACGCGGTGGCTCACGGCCACCGCGCGCACGCCTGCCCAGCGGGTCGACAAATCGGCAACGACCTCCGCGATCACGTCACCCGCGCTGGGGTGACCCTCGTACGTCAGGTCGCGGACGCCCTTGCCGCCGTCGTGGTCGCGGACCACGCCGGCGAACGTCACCACCGCGCCCGCCGCGTCGTCCTCGACGAGCCGCGCGTGCTCCTCGACCGACAGCAGGTCCTCGGTCACCAGAGCGCGCGCGACGCGCACGTCCGGCGTCTGCGCCGCGGGCCGCGGGTGGTCGCCCCCGGCCAGCTGGTCGACGGCGTGGTCCAGGATGCCGTCCAGCACGCCCAGGCCGTCCTTCACGCCGCCGCTGGAGCCCGGGAGGTTCACGACCAGGGTCCGGCCCGCCACGCCCGCGACGCCGCGCGAGAGCACCGCCGTCGGCACCTTGGGCAGCCCGGCCGCGCGGATCGCGTCCGCGACGCCCGGCAGCTCGTGGTCGAGGACGGCGCGCGTGACGTCCGGGGTGCGGTCGGTCGGCGAGATGCCGGTGCCGCCGGTGGTGAGCACGACAGCGACACCGTCGGCCAGGGCGGCCCGCAGCGCGACGCCCACGGGACCGCCGTCCTCGACGACGACCGGCGCCGGCACGTCGTACCCGCGCCCGGCCAGCCAGGCGACGATCACCGGGCCGGTCTTGTCCTCGTAGACGCCCTTCGCAGCGCGGTTGGACGCCACGATGACGCGTGCGGTGCGCTTCACGGCCGCTCCCAGGTCCCGGTCTTGCCGCCGTCCTTGCGGAGCAGGCGGACGTCGTCGAGCGTCGCCGCCGGGTCGACGGCCTTGATCATGTCGTGCAGGGTCAGCCCGGCCACTGCGACGGCGGTCAGCGCTTCCATCTCGACGCCGGTGACGTCGGTGGTCTTCGCCGTCGCGCGGATGCCGACTTCGGTCTCGCCGAGGGTGAACTCGACCTTGACCCCGGAGAGCGCGATCTGGTGGCACAGCGGGATGAGGTCGGGGACGCGCTTGGCGCCCATGATCCCGGCGATGCGCGCGGTGGCGAGGGCATCGCCCTTGGGGAGGCCGTCGGTGGCGAGGAGCCGGAGAACCTCGGCGGTGGTCCGCACGGTCCCGGCGGCGAGCGCGGTGCGCGCGGTGGCGGTCTTGCCGGAGACATCGACCATCCGGGCGGCGCCGGTTTCGTCGACGTGGCTGAGTTCACTCACAAGCCGAGGCTACTTCCGGGCGCGGACGGTGCGGCGGTGGGCACCGGGTGGGTGGGCTCGGCCGCGCACGCCAGGCTGGCGCCTTGCCGGAGACCGCGAGCATCCAGACCGCGCCGGTCGACGCCACCGCACACGCCAGGCCTCAGCTCCGGGGGCTCGGAAAGTGACCAGCCCGAAGCATCGCCTCGTAGGTCGCGCCCTCTCGTCGACGCGGCACCGGCCGGCCCGGTCTCGTCGCGCACGCCAAGTCGCCCCGCGCGAGGCGGCCGCCTCTCGGGGAGCGCCGGCCATCAGGCGGTGGAGATGCCCGCCTCACCACGGCCGCCGTGGGAGCAGCGAGCGGGTCATCGTCAACGGTGATGACCGCGGGACCGGCGGGGCAGTGGCCCGGCTGGAGAACGGCTCAGAACGGCCGAACCGGCAACCGGGCACTCTCACCTGCCAAAGCCACCTCCGAGCACACGCATCGCCGCACTGGGCGCCGGCTGGGCCGGCTCCGCCGCGCATGCCAAATCTCGTGCCGGGCGGACCCCGGTGGCCAAGAAAGCGGTTGCCGCGTTGTTCGTGCACGTGTTTGTGCCGAAGAAGTACGTTCCGTGGCCGCCCTGGTCGGCCGTCACCAGACGGGCTCGGTTGCCGAGTGCCTGGCGTAGCCGCAACGCTCCCGTCAACGGCGTTGCCGGGTCTCGCAGGTTCTGAACCATCAGCACGTTCGATGGGCCTCGGTCGCTGATCCGCACTGGGGGCTCCACCGGCTCCGATGGCCAGTACGCGCATGCCCAGACGTTGGCCGCCGCCGCTCCGAACATCGGGTGGCGCACCCTGTCGATCGCCACGTTCTTCTGGTACCTCCACACCGACTCCGGCCAGTCGGCGTCGCCGCACACCACGTACAGCTGGCTCGACAGCAGGTTCTCCACGTTCGGGATCGAACCGCCCGGGGGTGGGGGGATCGGCTGGCCGGTGTCCAATGCGTGCCACGCCGTGGCCAAGTACGGCAGCGTCGCGTTGTAGTACAGCATTCCGAACGTCACCTGGCGGAACAGCTTTCCGTCGATGCCTTGCGAATTCGGCTGCGCGTCCAGGCGAGCGGCGAGGTCGAAGTACTTCGCCTTCACCGCGGCCGGGGTCGTGCCAAGGCCGTACTCGGGGTGGGCCGCCGCGAACGCCGCGAAGTCCGGGAACCGGTCCTCGAAGCCGCGGGCCAGCAACCGCGAACCCTCGACGTCCAGGCCGCTCGGCCCCGTGTTGCTGTCCAGCAGGATGCGATCACTGCGCTGCGGGAACAGCGTCGTGTACACCGCGCCCAGGTACGAACCGTACGAAACCCCGTAGTACGACAGCTTCGGCTCGCCCAGCGCCACGCGGATGCGGTCCATGTCGCGGGCCGTGTTCGCCGTCGTGACGTACGGCAGCATCGACGCCGTCCGCGAAGTGCCGCACTGGTGCGCGATGCCCTTCACGTACTCGGCGCGCGCCTTGACGTCGGCCGGGTTCGACGCGTACGGCGGCACGTTGCTCGTCTGCTGCGCCGGCGCCAGGTCGCACGTCACCGGTGTGCTGTGGCCGACGCCGCGCGGGTCGAACCCGATCACGTCGTACGTGTCCAGCACGCTCTGCGGCCACCCGAGCAGCTTCAGCTGCGCCGGCAGGTCAAGGCCCGGGCCTCCGGGCCCGCCCGGGTTGGTCAGCAGGATCCCGCGCCGCGCGGCCGGGTTCGTGCTCTTCAGCCGCGAGATCGCGACCTCGATCCGCGTGCCGTCCGGTTTCCGGTAGTCCAGCGGCACTTCGAGCGTCGAGCACTCGAGGCCCGGCGCGGTGACGTCCGCCGGGCACGCGCCCCACGTCACCGCACCAGGCGCGGCCTGGGCCACTCCCGGCACCACCGATGCCACCACGACGGCCACCGCCGCGACCAGCAAAGTCCTCCGCATTCGGCTTCCCCCCAAACGTGTCGGGCTTCAGCCTAGGACGCCGGCGGACCCCGGTCGTCCGTCGAAAGAACGATTCCGGGGTCCTCCGAACCGATGACTCAGCCTTGCTCGGCGCGCACGGCCTTCCGCACGGCCTCGGCGACCGCCGGCGCCACCGCGCTGTCGAACACGCTCGGCACGATGAACGACGCGTTGAGCTTCCCGTTGTCGACGACGTCGGCGATCGCGTCGGCCGCCGCGAGCAGCATCGAGTCGTCGATGTTGTGCGCGTGCGCGTCCAGGAGGCCGCGGAAGACGCCCGGGAACGCCAGGACGTTGTTGATCTGGTTCGGGAAGTCGCTGCGGCCGGTCGCGACGACGGCGGCGTGCTTCTGCGCTTCCAGCGGGTCGATCTCCGGGTCCGGGTTGGCCAGCGCGAAGACGACGGCGTCCTTGTTCATCGTGGCGACCTGCTCGGCGCCGAACAGGTTGGGCGCCGAGACGCCGATGAAGACGTCCGCGCCGTTCAGCGCCTCGTGCAGGGTGCCGCTGACCTGCTCCTTGTTCGTGTGCGACGCGATCCAGGTCAGGTTGTCGTCGAGGTTGCCGCGCGCGGAGTGGACGACGCCGTCGATGTCCGCGGCGACGATGTCGCCCGGGTTCTTGTGCAGCAGCAGGCGGATGATCGCCGAACCCGCCGCGCCGACGCCGCTGACCACGATCTTGCAGTCCTCGATGTTCTTCCCGACCACGCGCAGGGCGTTGCGCAGCGCGGCGACGACGACGATCGCGGTGCCGTGCTGGTCGTCGTGGAACACCGGGATGTCCAGCTGCTCGCGAAGGCGCTTCTCGATCTCGAAGCAGCGCGGCGCGGCGATGTCCTCGAGGTTGATGCCCGCGTACACCGGCGCGAGCGCCTTCGCGATCAGGATGATCTCTTCGGTGTCCTGGGTGTCCAGGCAGACCGGCCACGCGTCGACGTCGGCGAACTTCTTGAACAGCGCCGCCTTGCCCTCCATCACCGGCAGCGCGGCGGCCGGGCCGATGTTGCCGAGGCCGAGCACGGCGGAGCCGTCGGTGAGCACCGCGACCGTGTTGCGCTTGATGGTCAGCCGGCGCGCGTCCTCGGGGTTGTTCGCGATCGCCTGGCAGACGCGGGCGACACCCGGGGTGTAGGCGCGGGAGAGGTCGTCACGGTTGCGGAGCGCGACCTTGGGCGTGACCTCGATCTTGCCGCCGAGGTGGATCAGGAACGTCCGGTCGGAGACCTTGCGGACCTTGACGCCGGGCAGCGAGTCGAGCGTCTGCGTGATGTCGTTCGCGTGGTTCTCCGACAGCGCGTTGGCGCTGATGTCGACCACGATCGAGTCGGAGTGGGACTCCACGACGTCGAACGCGGTCAGGACGCCGCCGACGCGCCCGACGGCGGTGGTGAGGTCACCCGCCGCGCTGGACGAGGCCGGGGCCTCGACCCGGACGGTGATCGAGTATCCGGGACCGGGAACCGGCATGGCACTTACCCCCGCATGGGAAAGGTCGGGCAGGACGGGAGCGAACCTACTCCCGTGACCGCCCTCACGAGGGCCCGATACCGGTACTGACCAGTAACTATGCGATCAGCGGTTGATCTCGGTCTCCGGGTGCACGTAGGGCACCGAGTCGAGCGGGAACGTGACGTCACCGAACGGCGACAGCGAGCCCTGGCGGTCGGACGCGAGCTCCGTCACGGGGTGCTCGCCGGCTTCGCCCGGCCAGGTCGGGTCGATACCGTTGTTCTTCTTCTCACCCTTGGCCACAACGTCCTCCACAGCCGTGATCGCTCTCTACGAAAGACAGTCTGCCTGAGCCACGGCGGCTCGGCGCAACCGCCCGGTATCCTGGCCTTCTATGCCCGCGACCTCCTTGGCGGACTGGCTGCGCGCGGAGTCCGACACCGCACTCGAAGAGCTGCTTCGCACGCGACGCGACCTCTCCACGCCGCCACCCTCCGACAGCACGGTGCTGGCCACCCGCGCCGGCACGCCCGGCTCGGTCGCGCGCGCCTGCGAAGACCTCGACACGGTCACCATCGCCGTGCTCGAAGCGTGCCTGCTGGCCGGCGCGGACCGCGACCCGGTGCCCGTCGCCGAGGTCACCGGCCTCGTCGGCGCCGACGTCACCGCGCCGCTGGCCCGGCTGCGCGCGCGGGCGCTCGCCTGGGGCCCGGACGACGCCCTGCGCGTGCCGCCCGCGGTCCGGGAGGCGCTCGGGCCGTTCCCGGCCGGGCTGGGCACGTCGGCGCCGTCGCTGGCCGGCGAAGACCTCGGCGCGCGGCTCGCGGAGCTGTCCGACGACGAGCGCGCCGTCCTGAACGCCCTCGCCGCCGGCCCGCCCATCGGCCGCACCCGCGACGCCGGGCTCGACCTGACGCTCGACAAAGCCGAGACGCCGGTGCAGAAGCTGCTGGCGCGCGGGCTGCTGCTGCGGCGCGACGACCAGACCGTCGAGCTGCCGCGCGAGCTCGGCATCGCGGTGCGCGGGAGCGTCTTCGCGCCGGGCGCGCTCACCGAACCCGAGCTGCCGGTCCATCCCCATCAGACGTCCACTTTGGACGCGGCCGCGGCCGGCGAGGCGATGGAGTTCCTGCGCCACACCGAATCCCTGCTGCGCTCGTGGTCCGCGGCGCCGCCGCCGGTGCTCAAGTCGGGCGGCCTCGGCGTGCGCGAGCTGAAGAAGCTGGCCAAGGACCTCGAGATCGACGAGACGCAGGCGGTGCTGCTCGCCGAGCTGGCCGTCGGCGCCGGGCTGGTCGCCGACAGCGAGTCCACCGTGCCCGAATGGGTCCCGACGACGCTGACCGACTCGTGGCTCGCGTCGCCGACCGCCCAGCGCTGGATGACGCTCGCGCAGGCGTGGCTCGAGCTGCCGCGGCTGCCCGGGATGGCCGGCGGCCGCGACGCCAAGGACAAGCCGATCGCGCCGCTGTCGGAGGACCTGCGCCGCCCGCTGGCCCCGGTCACGCGCCGGCGGGTGCTGGCCGCACTGGCGGACCTGCCCGAGGGCGCCGGCGTGAAGAGCGTCGACGAGCTCGTCGCGGTGCTGGCCTGGCGGGCCCCGCGGCGGGGCGGCCGGCTGCGGGACGAGACCGTCCGCTGGACGATGTCCGAGGCGTCCGCGCTGGGGATCGTCGGGCTCGGCGGCCTCACGACGGCGACGCGCGCGCTGCTGGCCGACGACCGGCCGGGAGCCGTCGAAGCGATCCTGGACGCGCTGCCCGCGCCGGTGGACCACGTGCTGCTGCAGGCCGACCTGACGGTCGTCGCGCCCGGCCCGCTGGAGCCGGAGCTGGCGGCGGAAATCTCCGCCGTCGCGGACGTCGAATCGGCCGGGCACGCGACGGTCTACCGGATCACCGAGGCCTCCGTGCGGCGGGCGCTGGACACCGGGCGCACCGCCGACGAGCTGCACGCCTTGTTCAAGAAGAAGTCCGCGACGCCGGTCCCGCAGGGGCTGAGCTACCTGGTCGACGACGTCGCCCGCCGGCACGGCCGGTTGCGCGGCGGCGCGGCGGCGTCGTTCCTGCGGTGCGACGACGAGGCCCTGCTGGCGGAGGTGCTGGCCAACCCGGTCGCGGCGGAGCACGACCTGCGCCTGATCGCGCCGACGGTCGTGGTCAGCCCGGACCCGCTGCACGAGGTCCTCGCCGGGCTGCGCGCCGCTGGGTTCGCCCCGGCGGCCGAGGGTCCGGACGGCCGCGTCGTCGACATCCGCCCCGGCGGGCGCCGGCTGCCGGCCAAGGCGCGCGGACCCAAGCGCAGCCCGGGCGAGCAGGCGGTGCTGACGCCGGACCAGGCGACGCGGATCGTCTCCAACCTGCGCGCGGGCGACGCGGCGTCGGCGCGACGGCGGGGATCGGCGGTGCGGGCTCCGGTGGGCGGCGGCGCGGACACGTCGGCGACGCTGGAGCTGCTGTCGCGGGCGACGCTGGAACGCCGTGAGGTCTGGATCGGCTTCGTCGACGCGAAGGGGACGGCCAGCCAGCGCGTGGTCCGGCCGGTGCGGGTCGGCGGCGGGATCCTCGAAGGCGACAACAACGAGCGGTACTCGCTGCACCGCATCACGTCCGCGGCGCTGGTCGAGGACTAGAGCGCCCGCAGGCCGGCCAGGACGCGCTCCATGAACTCGCGGGACGAGCGGTCCCCGAGGATCAGCTCCGTCTGGTGGATCAGCACCAGCCCGATGTCGGACATGTCGCCCACCAGCACCTTCACCACGCCCAGCGGCAGCCGCAGGTGCGCCGCGATCTCGGCCACCGAGCGCGTGTCCAGGCACAGGTCGCAGATGCGGCGGTGCTCGACCGACCGCACGCCGCGGTACCGGCGGCCGTCGTCGGACGTCGAGACCAGGGCCTCCAGGGCCAGGTTGTGGTCGGACCTCGTGCGGCCGCCCGTCCGCGTGTACGGGCGCACGCGCGAACCCGCCGGGGCGACGGGCGCCGCGACGCGGGCCGGTTCCTCCCACGGCTCGGGCTGCGGGATCCAGCGGGTCTCCGGGTCCGGCGGGGGCGTCCAGCCGGTGCGCGGGTCGATCGGCGGGGCCCACGACGGCGGGGGCGCCGCCTGGGTTCTGGACACCGGGGGTCTCGGTGCGGGCGGCCGGGGCGCCGGCGGGGCCGGTGGCCGCGGCGGAGCGGGCGGCCGGGCGCCGCGCGGAGGCGTCCACGCCGGCTCGAGCGGCGGGGGCTCCGGCTCGTACCGCTCCTCGTCCTGCCACTCCGGCTCGCCGGGCTCGTAACCGTCGTCGTAGCCGTCTTCGGGCGACGGCGAACCCCACTCGCGGGTGTCCTCGTCGGTGTAGCCCTGCGGGTCCGGTTGCGGCCGCGCCGGCTTGCGCTTGGGCATGATCATCGACAGCGTCGACATGTCGAACTTGCTGGGCGAATCGAAACCCTCGCGCTCGGTGCCGCGGTGCAGCGCGTCCCAGCCGCTGGAGTCCGGATCGTCGAATCCCGAAATCCTCATCGTGTCCTACCCACGCACGCCGCCCTGCAGCTGGGCGCGCAGCTCGGGGGTGATCTGCTGGCCCACGCGCTCGACGAGCAGCGTCATCTCGTACGCGACCGTGCCGATGTCGCACGTCGGCGCGGCCAGCACCGCCAGCGACGAACCGTCCGAAACGGACATCAGGAACAGGTAGCCGCGTTCCATCTCCACCACGGTCTGGTTGACCCCGCCCGCCTCGAAGCAGCGCGCGGCGCCGAACGTCAGGCTGATCAGCCCGGACGCGACCGCGGACAGCTGCTCGGCGCGCTCCTGGGGCAGCCCTTCCGACGGCGCCAGGAGCAGGCCGTCCGCGGACACCAGAACGGCGTGCGCGGCGCCGGGTACCCGGCGCACGAAGTCCGTGATGAGCCAGCCGAACGAACCCTGGCCGGAAGCCGTCACTACTGCCCCTCCTTGCTCCTGCGGCGCCGCGCGCCGCACTCCGGAGTGGCCGGCACGGCCCACGCTCAAGCGTATGCGCCCCGCCGGAAGTGTCGAGTCGACCACCGGCCGGCCGCTGCGCACCCTACGTGTGCGCCCGGGCGCGCTCCGCGCCGGCCCGGTCCGGACGGCGCGGGCGGAGCTCACCCCGCGAGCCACCACGGCAGGCTGTCCGCGCAGGTCAGACCGGCGGACGCCGGACCGAGCCGTCACCGGTACCGGACAGCGGCGGCCGTTCCGTCCTCCGGACGGCGGCAAGGCTCCCCGAAGTGGGTGAAGCCCGTGGAGTTCACCCCAACGGCCGCATCCCGTCCGGCCAGCCATACCGTCAGCCCGCGCGCAGCGCCGAATCGTGCGCGATCGCGTGCTGGACGACGGAGATCAGCACCTGCTTGGCGGAGTCGCGCTCACGCGCGTCGCACGCCATGATCGGGACCGACGGCGCGATGGTGAGCGCGTGCCGCACGTCCTCGATCTGGTGGTGCAGGAGCCGGTCGAAGCAGTTGATCGCCACGACGTAGGGCAGCTTCCGGTTCTCGAAGAAGTCGATCGAGGGGAACGCGTCGGCGAGCCGCCGCGTGTCCACCAGCACGACCGCCCCGATGGCACCGACCGCGAGGTCGTCCCACATGAACCAGAACCGGTGCTGACCCGGCGTACCGAAGACGTACAGCACCAGGTCCGAGTCCAGCGAGATGCGCCCGAAGTCCATCGCCACGGTGGTGGTGGTCTTGTTGGGCGTGGCCGAGGTGTCGTCGTGCCCGACGCTCGCCTCGGTCATCATGGCCTCGGTGGTCAGCGGGTCGATCTCGGAGATCGCCCCGACCAGCGTTGTCTTCCCCGAACCGAACCCGCCTGCGACCACGATCTTGGCCGACGAGGTCGGACCCGTCACCTGCGGCGCGTTCGCGTCGGAGTCAAATTCTCCGAAGCCCACTGAGCACCCTTTCCATGAACTCGATACTCGGGCGGTCGCCCACGGTCGGGCTGCTGGAGTGCACCAGCACCAGCCCGAGGCCCGCCACGTCACCAATCAACACCCGCACCACGCCGAGCGGCAGCCGCAGCAGCGCCGCCACTTCGGCCACCGACCGGGTGTCGAGGCACAGGTCGCAGATCGACCGGTGCTCGGGCACCCGGACCCGGTCGAGCATCCGGCCCTGTTCGCTGGTCGAGATCAGCGCCTCGATCGCCAGGTCGAGCGTCGCCTTCGTCCGGCCCCGGGTCCGGAAGTACGGCCGGACCAGTCCGGACGTCTCCATCTCCGTCGGCGCCGGCGCGTCGACGTACTCCTGGTGGGCCTGCTGCGGCAGCGCCGCCGCGAGCTCACCGGAGTCCGGGCCCGACGAGAAGTCGCGCTCGGTGCTGTACGCGGCGAAGTCCCGCGCGTCGTACAGCGGCCCGCTCGACCCGCCGAACAGCTCCGCACCCGGTCCGCCCAGCAGCCGGTCGCGGTACTCACCGGTCCCGGCGATCGGCCGGATCGGCTCCTGACCGGCATTGCTGTCGGTCAGCCAGTTCGGCGGTTCCCGCACGGGGTCGCTGTCGGAGGCCTGCACCCGGCGCGACCGCCACTCGCGGTCGACCCGGTCCCGGAACGACTGCCAGTCCTCGCGGCCGTCGTCCGAGTGCTCGGACCACCCGCCGGAGAAGTCGTCACCGAGCCGGCCATCGCCCCTCAAGCGCCCGTCGTCCACGGCTCTCTCCTCGGTTCCCGGGTCCTCAGCGGCGGATCGCCGCACCCTGCAGTTGCGCCCGCATCTCCGGAGTCAGCTGCTGGCCGACCCGCTCCACCAGCAGGGTCATCTCGTAGACGACCAAGCCGATGTCACTCTCCGGCGAACCGAGGACCGCCAGGCACGAACCGTCGGAAACCGACATGAGGAAGAGGAAGCCGTTCGCCATTTCGACGACCGTCTGCGCGACCGTCCCGCCTTCGAACACCTTGGCCGCACCGCGCGCGAGGCTGGTGAGCCCCGACGCCACCGCGGCCAGCTGGTCCGCCCGGTCCTTCGGCAAGCCACGCGAAGCCGCCAGGAGCAGGCCGTCGGCCGACACCACGACCGCATGGGCCGCGCCGGGCACCCGGTGCACGAAATCCGTGATCAGCCAAGCGAAGCTGCCGGCATTGTTCGCCTTGGCATGCGCTTGGCCGTTCGGCTGCGCGGAGCCACCCGGCTGCATTGCACCCGCCCGTGTCACTTTCACTCCTCACTGCTGTCTGTGGTGTTGCCACGCCCCGGAACCCTGCTGCTTTCCAGCTGTTCTTCGCCCGGGAGTTCCTTCAACGCATGCCGTCCCGAGGTGTAGCCCCGCTGGAAGCTTGCCATCCGGCTCCGCGCCGCGGACGCCGAGCGGGTGATCGCACCCGTTCCGGGCATCCCCGCGGTGTTGTCCGCGAAGCTGTTCTGCGCCGGCGCTTCGGCCGAAGGACTGTTGATCGACCCCGGGACCAGGTACTGGTTCGGGACGCGCTTGGGCAGCCCGGCCGGGGTGATCTCCTCGTTCTTGGACTCCAGCAGCGACTGCGCCGCCTGCCAGCCGTCGTCGGAGGCGCTGTGCCAGCCGTCGTCGGCGGGGAGGAGCGGGTGCCGGGTCGCGGCCGTCGGCAGCAGCTCGTCGACCGGCTCCTGGCGCTCCTGGCGTTCCTGGCGCTCCGGACGCTCCTGGCGCCGGGCGGCCACCGGTTCGGCCACCGGCTCGTCGGAACCGGTGAGGGGCGGCAGGTTCGGGTCTTCACCCTCGCTCCGCGGCTGCACCGGGTCGGCAGCCGAGTCGTCGCCCTCACTGAACCAGCGTGACAGCACCGACTGGTAGATGGGCAGCCGCCGGGTGGGTACATCGTCCTCGAGGGCCGACGACCCGACCTCCGCCGCGGGCGGCGGTGGGGGTGGCGGCTGCTCCTCCGGCGGGACGTACTTCGGCTCCCGCTTCGGCAGGACCAGCGGCGCGAACTGCGTGTCACCGGCCCGCGAGCTGGCGCCGTCGCCGTTCGGCTGCGGGGTCAGCGGCGCGAGGTCCTCGGCGGTCGGCCAGGCCGGCGTCTCGGGCTTCGGCAGCTCGGGCGACAGGAACGGGCCCGCCGCGCGGCCGCCGCTGACCAGGTCGTCCAGGCTGATCGGCTGGTCGAGCGGGACCAGACCCCCCTGGTTCGCCACCGGCTCGGGAGCAGGCGGACGCGGTGGGGGCGGCGGTGCCGAGGGCGGCACCGGCGTGTGCGTCTGGGTCTGGTCGAAGTCCGAGCGCGCGGCCGGGATCGGGATGCTCGGCATCGACATCGACGTCTCGGACCGGTTCGCCGGCGGCGGGGTCTGCCGTGCCATGCCCGGGCGCAGCGGCGTGAGCAGCTCGGCCGGGACGACGACGCGGGCGATCACGCCACCCTCGATGTCCTCGTTCTCGCGCAGCCGGACCTCGATGCCGTGGCGCTTGGCCAGGCGCGAGACCACGTACAGACCCATCCGGCGGGTCACCGACACGTCCAGGTCCGGCGGCTCGGCCAGGCGCGCGTTGACCTCGGCCAGGCGCTCCTCGCTCATCCCGACACCGTGGTCGGTGACCTGGATGGCGAGCGCCTTCCGGCGGGTCACCACGGCCCGCACGATGACCTTCGTCTCCGGCTCGGAGAAGTAGGTCGCGTTGTCGAGCAGCTCGGCGAGGACGTGCACGAGGTCGTGGATCGCGAGGCCCTGGACCGCGACGTCGGGCACGATGCCGACCTCGATCCGGGCGTACTGCTCGATCTCGGACACCGCGGCGCCGATGACGTCGGCGGCGGGCACCGGCTTGGGCACGGACTTCGCCAGGCCGGCGCCGGAGAGCACCAGCAGGGACTCACCGTTGCGCCGCAGCCGCGTGGCCAGGTGGTCGAGCTCGAACAGGCTGGCCAAGTGGTCCGGGTCCTGCTCGTCGGCCTCGAGCCGGTCGATGACGCCGAGCTGGCGTTCCACCAGCCGCTGCGACCGCCGCGAGAGGTTCACGAAGATGCCGTTGACGTTCTCGCGCAGGAGGGCCTGCTCGGCGGCCATCTTGACGGCTTGTTCGTGGACGATGTCGAACGACCGCGCGACCTCGCCGATCTCGTCGCGGGAGGTGACGGGCACCGGCTGGACGGCCTTCTTGGAGGCGCCGACCGGGTCCGGGTCGTCCAGGATCGCCTGCACGGTTTCCGGCAGCCGGGTGTAGGCGACGTCCAGCGCGCTCTTCCGCAGCACCCGCAGCGGGCGCAGCATCAGGCGGGCGACGACCAGCATCAGCGCGATCGCGGCGGCCAGCGCGGCGAGCACGACGGCACCGCCGACCCAGGCCGAGTTGACCGCCGCCGTGGCGAGGTCGTCGGCGCGGGTCTTGAGCTGGGCCAGCAGGTTCGACTCGACCGCGTGCAGCTTGTCCGCCGAGACGGTGCTGTCCTTGCCGAGCGCCGTCGTGTCGATGTTCGGCGCCTCGCCCAGCTGGGCGAAGGAGAACGCCGCGGTCTGGATCCGGCGGCGGTCGTCGACCTCCGGGCCGGAGTAGGTGTCGTTGTAGAGCTGGCGCTGGTCGTCGTCGGCGTTCGCGAGGAAGGCCTGGACCGAGGCGTCCGCGCTGGAGGCCGACGCGCGCGTCTGGTCCAGCAGGTCGCCCGGGAAGTTGCCGCGGAACGCGGCGATCTGCAGCTCGGCGTCGGAGCGGGTGGTGAACTCCTTGGCCTCGCTGATCGCCTGCGTGCTCGTGCCCAGCCGCAGCACGTCCCGGTCGGTGACCGCGGTGGTCACCTCGCGGCCGAGCTCGATGAGCGAGTCGAGGATGCCCGAGTAGGCGGTCATCACCGTGATGTCGGGCAGGCCGCTCGAGGTGTTGAACGCCGCCCGCAGCGGGCGCAGGGCGTCGAGGCGCTGGAGACCGCGCGTGTAGCGGTCCTTGGTCGCCTGGTCGTCGTAGTTCAGCGTCGCCGCCGCCGACCGGAGGTTCGTCACCTCCCGGTCGACCTTGGCGATCTGCGCGTCCAGCCCGGTCTGCAGCAGCTGCTTGTTCGACGAGATCCGCGCGACGGCCAGCGAGCGTTCGTTCTGCAGCTCGTGGACCACCGTGGTGACCTTGACGGCGAAGGCGACCTGGTCGGCCGTCCGCTGGAACTCGGCCGCTTCCTGGGCGTCGTCGACCACGCGCAACGTGCCCAGCACGAGCGCGGTCAGCGTCGGGATCAGGAGGATCGCGGCGAGCTTCGAGCGCAGCCGCCAGTCGCGCATGCCGGAGAACAGCCCGGCCTTCCGGCCCGGAGCATCTCCGGGCGACTGCGCAGGGGTCCCTCCCACCCCCGCGGCGTCTTCGTTCGGCACCGCCGCACCACCATCATCGTTCGTGCTCGTGAAACCCTGCTCGGTCCAGCGCCCGCCAGGGCGCATCGCGTTCTCCTCAGCCACTCGTCAGCACGCTCCCGGCGTTCCGGCTCGGTGGCCGATCGGCAGGAACCAGCGCGAGACGCTACCCGTAAGGGTGAAAAGATCGTCTTCAGTGTCGGCTTTGGGGGTTCCTGAACCCCGTCCGGCCGGACGGAATCGGTTCAGCTCGAGCATCACGGTCGGGTCCCTGCGCTGGTCTGCATCGGTCTGTTTGGTCGGTTCAGTCCACCGGCACGGCGGCTGAGCACGGCCAGGCAGTGGTCTCTGCGGGGGAGAATCTCTCAGGAAAAGCACAGTGAGCCCTGGTAAACCGAAGCTTGTCTTGATCGGCCATCCAGGCACTCTCTCTCACTACATCGGAGGTTGATACCTCCCCGCAGGTGCAGAGGGTAGCGAACGGCCGGAGAAGATGTAACCCTCCTGACGCTTAGTGCCCGATGTTGCACAGCGTTCGCTCAGCTGGCCCACAGCTGGTCATCCTGTATTCAAGATCTTGGCTTTACGCTGGGTGAATGACTACGGCGAGTGGAGCAGTGGGTCTAGACCAGAGGCCGAAAGAGTGATGTGCGCCACCCTCTCGGGTATTGATCCCACCCGTTGTGAGCGAGCTGTCACCGCCTCTACAGTGGCCCGCGGGCTCTCCCGAGAATGAGTCACGTACTTCCCCGGGATTCGGTCCACCAACCGTCAATTTTTTCACCCAAGGAGCAGGCCTTGCTTGGAAACGCCATGAGCAGTGGCCGGGTACGCACTCGCCGCGCCGCGCTCGGGCTCGCCCTCACCGTCGCAGCCGCCACGGCCCTCACCGGCTGCAGCGCGCTCGGCTCGGACGACTCGAGCAGCACGTCGACCGGGGGCGGCCTGGAGAAGTCGAAGATCAAGGTCTCGATCTTGCCGACCACCGACCTGGCGCCGTTCTGGCTCGCCCAGGACGGCGGCTACTTCAAGGCCGAGGGCCTCGACGTCGAGTCGGTCGTCGCCGCCAGCGGCCAGGCTTCGATGACCAAGGCGATCTCCGGGGAAGCGGACATCGCGCTGTCGACGTACATCCCGTTCTTCGTCGCCAAGAGCACCGGCGCCGCGGACGTGCAGCTGGTCGCCGACGCCACCTCGGTCAACGCCAAGAGCAACGCGATCGTGACAGTGCCGAACTCCACGGTGAAGACGGTCAACGACCTCGCCGGCAAGCGGATCGCGATCACGGCGAAGAACACCGCGTCCGACATCCTGACGAAGTCCGTCATGAAGGACCACGGCGTCGACTTCAACAGCGTCAACTGGGTGACGATGCAGCTGCCGAACATGGCCGCGGCATTGCAGCAGGGCCAGGTGGACGCGGCCTACATGCCGGAACCGCAGCTCTCCCAGGCGGCGAAGATCGCGGGCGCGACCCCGGTCATCGACGTCAACACCGGCGCCAGCCAGGACTTCCCGCTGACCGGCTACGGCGCGGCGACGAAGTGGGTGCAGGCGAACCCGAAGACCCTCGCGGCCTTCCAGCGCGCCATGAAGAAGGCCACCCTCGACGCGATCAACGACCGCTCGAAGGTCGAGCCGCTGCTGGTCAAGTACGCGAAGATCGACGAGGACACGGCCAAGCTGCTGACGCTGCCCGGCTACGGCTCCACCCTCGACGCCCGGCGCATCCAGCGGGTCCCCGACCTGCTGCTGCAGATGGGCGTCATCACCAGCAAGGTCGACGCCGCGGCGATGATCGCCCCGCAGGTGACCAGCTGAGAACCTGCTCCACCTGCGGCCGGCGCGACGCCGGCCGCAGGTCCGCGCCCCGCGGCCGGTAGCGCGCCGGCCCAACCAACCAAGGTTCCGAGTTGAAGAAACTGCTCCGCGGCCTGGCCGGCCTGGTCGGCTTCCTCCTGCTCTGGGAGGTCGTCGTCCAGGTCGGCCTGGTCAGTAAGACGTTCACCCCGCCGCCGAGCGTCGTCCTGGTCACCGTCGGGGACCTGCTGGGCGACCCCTCCTTCATCCGCGACATCGTCGCGACCATGCTGGCCTGGCTGATCGCCATCGCCATCGCGATCGCCGTCGGCGTACCCGCCGGGCTGCTGCTGGGCAGCGTCCCGGCGCTGCGCACCGCCACCGCCGCGATCGTCGAATTCCTCCGCCCGATCCCGGTCACCGCGCTCGTGCCGCTGGTGCTGCTGGTGATCGGCTCCGGTCCCGACGCGAAGATCACCCTCGCGGTCTACGCATCGCTGTGGCCGATCATGTTCAACACCATCTACGGCATGGGTGAAATCGACCCGGTCCTGATGGAGACCGCGCGCGCCTGCGGGACCAGCCGGTTCCGGATGCTTTCGTCGGTCGCGCTGCCGCAGACCGCGCCGTTCGTCTTCACGGGCGTCCGGCTGTCGGCGATCATCTCGCTGATCGCCGTCGTCAGCGTCGAGTTCCTGGCCGGTTCCGAAGTCGGCCTGGGCAGCTTCATCCTGGTGGCCAGCACCGGCTCGATCCGGTTCGACCTGGTCCTGGCCGGTACCGTGGTCGCGGGGGTGCTGGGCTACCTGATCAACGAAGGGCTCGAGCAACTGGGCAAGCGGCTGTTCAAGTGGAGCACCGTCGACCGGGAGGCGATCGCATGAGCGCGGTGACACTTTCCGGGCGGGTGGGCCGGCGCGCCGCCCGCGGTGCCGCGACGGTCGCCCGCAACTGGCTGCTCTTCGCGATCCTCGTGGTCGTCTGGGAGTTCGCCGCCCGCGCCGGCGGCAGCAAGTTCTTCCCACCACCGAGCGAAATCGCCGTCGCTGCCGCGAAGCTGTGGTTCACCGGGCCCGCGTCGCACCTGTTCCTCACCGACACGGTGTTCGACAACGTGTTCCCCAGCCTCGGCCGGACGCTCGGCGGCTGGGCGCTGGCCGCGATCGTCGGCGTCTTCCTCGGCGTGCTGCTGGGCCGTTCCAAGACCGCGATGGACTACGTCGGGCCGTTGTTCGCGTTCTTCCGCGCGATCCCGCCGCCCGCGCTGATCCCGGTGTTCGCGGTGCTGTTCGGGCTGAGCTCGGGCATGCAGATCGGGTCGATCATCTTCGGCGCGATCTGGCCGGTGCTGCTCAACGCGGTCGACGGCGTCCGGTCGGTCGACCAGGTGAAGGTGGAGACCTCGCGGTCCTTCCGCACGCCCAAGCGGTACTGGATCACGATGGTGGTGCTGCCCGCGGCGGCGCCGAAGATCTTCGCCGGCCTGCGGGTGAGCCTGTCCATCTCGCTGCTGCTGATGGTGGTCTCCGAGCTGGTCGGCGCGTACAACGGCATCGGGCGGTCGCTGCTGAACGCCCAGCAGGACTTCGACTTCCCGAACATGTGGTCGTGGCTGGTGCTGCTGGGCATCCTCGGCTACGTCTTCAACACGATCTTCCTGGCCGCGGAGCGACGGGTGCTGGCCTGGCAGCCGACCCGCCTCGGCCGCGACTGACGCTGGAAAGGCATCTCCCCATGTCAACCATGCTCGAAGTGTCCGGCCTCAGCCACCGCTACGGCTCGGGCGCGAAGGCGCACACCGCGGTGAACGACCTGTCGTTCACCGTCGAGGCCGGGCAGCTGGCCAGCATCGTCGGCCCGTCGGGCTGCGGCAAGTCGACGCTGCTGCGCTGCGTCGCCGGGCTGACCCCGCCGACCGAGGGCACGGTGAGCCTGCACGGCGACCGCGTCAACGGCGTGCCGGACGACCTCGCCGTCGTGTTCCAGGACTACAGCCGGTCGCTGTTCCCGTGGCTTTCGGTGCAGAAGAACGTCGAGTTCCCGTTGCGCTGGCGGCAGATTTCGCGCGCCGAGCGGCGTTCGCGCGCGGCGGAGGCGCTGGAGCAGGTCGGGCTGTCGGGTGTCGGCGGCAAGTTCCCGTGGCAGCTGTCGGGCGGCATGCAGCAGCGGGTGTCGATCGCCCGCGCGCTGGCCAGCCGGCCGGCGCTGCTGCTGATGGACGAGCCGTTCGCGTCGGTCGACGCCCAGACGCGCTTCGAGCTCGAGGACCTGACCCGCCGCGTGCAGCGCGAGCAGGGCAGCACGATCCTGGTCGTCACGCACGACATCGACGAGAGCGTGTACCTGTCCGACCGGGTGCTGGTGCTGTCGAAGTCGCCGGCGTCGATCGTGGCGGACCTGCCGGTGGGGTTGCCGGCCGCGCGGGACCAGATCACGACCCGCGAGTCGGCGGAGTTCGTGACACTGCGCGGCGAAGTGGCGCGTCTGCTGCACGGTGGGAGCCCCGCGGAGGCCGTCACGGCTGCATCCGATGCTGCGGAGTGGGAGCTGGCCGAGCGGGCTTCGGATGTCCCGCGGGGCAGCAAGACCCGTAGCTGAGTCCACTTAGGACTTGTAGAGCCGCGGCGGATCTCCTTGATCCGCCGCGGCTTTTCCGTTGGTCAGTACAGCGTCCGTTCCGAGGCGGCCACCTTGATGTGCACCAGCGTCGGCCGCGGGTCGGCCAGGGCCGCCGTCAAGCCCGGGACCAGGCCGGACGGCTCGCTGATCGTCACGCCCTGGCAACCCATGCTCGACGCCAGCGCCGCGAAGTCGATGCCGCCCAGTTCGGTGCCGGGGAGCTTCTCGCCGCCGATCGTCTCGCCGAGGATGCGGACCGCCGCGTACTCCGTGTTGTCCATGATCACGATCGTCACCGGGAGCTCCTGGCGCGCGGCCGTCCAGAGGGCCTGGATGCCGTACATGCTGGAGCCGTCGCCGACCACGCCGACGACCGGGCGGTCCGGGCGGGCGAGCGCCGCGCCGACCACGCCCGGGACGCCGTAGCCGAGCGTGCCGCTGGCCATCGTCAGGAAGCCCGTGTCGGTGCTCTTGATGGGCAGGTGGTCGTGCAGGATGCCGCGGTGGCTGGGCGTCTCCTCGACGAGGATCGCGTTGTCCGGCACCAGGTCCGCGAGCGTCGAGAAGACGAATTCGGCGGAGAGCTCGTCGGCGGCGGGCTTCGCGGGACGCGCCAGCGGCGCCGGCGCGGGCCGGGTGCTGCGGTCGACGACGTTCAGCAGCGCGCGGATGCCGAGCTTCGGCGTCGAGCGGATGCCGGTGCCTTCGAAGGCCCGCGCGAGGACCTGCTCGTCGTCGCTCAGGATGAACAGCGGCGGCAGCGGAGCTTCCCCGCGTCCGCGGTCGACGTGGTAGGTGAACGCGGGCGCCCCGAGCACGAGGACGAGGTCGTGCCCGGCGAGCTTGTCCGAGACGGCACCGCGTTCGGGGTCGAGGAAGCCCTGGAACAGCGGGTGGTCTTCGGGGAACGAGCACCGGAACGACATGGGCGCGACGTACACGGCGGCGTTCAGCCGTTCGGCGAGTGCGACGGTCTCGACGACGGCGAAGTCCTGGTCGACGGCTCCCCCGACGACGACGGCCGGCCGTTCACTCGTTTCCAGGGCGGCGACGAGCTCGTCGATCGCCTCGGGATCGGGCGCGAACCCGCGGATCCGCGGCCGGCTGACGATCGGGCGTTCGGTGGTGGCGGTCCAGTCGTCGGCGGGGACGGAGACGAAGACCGGACCGGACGGCGCCTGCGTCGCAACGTGGTAGGCCCGGGCGAGAGCGGCGGGAACGTCTTCGGCGGTGGCGGGCTCGACCGACCACTTGACGTACGGCTTCGGGAAGCCGGCGGCGTCGACGGCACCGAGGAAGGGATCGTGCGGCAGGAGGTTCCGCGTCTGCTGCCCCGCGACGACGATCAAGGGCGTCCGGTTGCGGTAGGCGGTGAAGAGGCTCCCGAGCCCGTGCCCGACGCCGCCGGCGGAGTGCAGGTTGACGAGCACAGCCTGGCGCGTGGCCTGCGAGTAGGCATCGGCCATCGCCACGACGGCGGACTCCTGCAGCCCGAGGACGTAGTCGAAGTCGTCCGGCCAGTCGGTGAGGAACGGGACCTCGGTGGTGCCGGGGTTGCCGAAAACCGTGGTGAGGCCGAGCTCGCGGAGGAGCTCGCGGGTGGCCTCCAGCACCGTGCGCTTGATCATGCCGACAGACTAATGCTTAGTTTTGCGAAGGAAA
Organism: Amycolatopsis sp. NPDC098790; assembly: GCF_044759945.1. Lineage (NCBI taxonomy): Bacteria > Bacillati > Actinomycetota > Actinomycetes > Pseudonocardiales > Pseudonocardiaceae > Amycolatopsis > Amycolatopsis sp. NPDC098790. The sequence continues at coordinate 2,008,645 of NZ_JBIWAI010000001.1, read as the reverse complement.
GCCCTCCAAGTGGCCGCATCGACGGTCAGCGTGCCACCGGAGCGGTCCTTGGTGTCGCGGATCTGCGACACCGGCCCGAGGCGCACCTCGACGCAGTTGGTTTCGTCGGTGTAGCTCGACTTGCGCCACTCGCGCATTCTCACTCCAGTCCGGTGATCACCCCCTGGATGAGTGCGAGCGATTCCTGCTCACTCAGCGCCAGGTCCGACAAGGTTTCCGCGGCTGCGCGGAAGGCGGCCACGTGGTCTCCATCGTAGAGGTGAGCGCTGCCTCGGAGGTGCTCGATGTGCACCACCGAAGGGAGGTGGGCGAAGTCGAAGATGACGAAGTGCCCGGCCTGCCCCGGGTGGTAGCCGACATTCGCGGGCACCACGCGGATGCTGCTGGTGCGCGGCTGCGCCGCGCGCACCAGCAGCCGCAACTGCTCGGCCATCGCGGCGGGGTCGGCGATGGATCGGCGAAGGGCTTCTTCGCCGAGGAAGAGCTTGAGCACCAGCGGATCGTGACGGGTGAGCACTTCTCGCCGCCGCAGGCGGATCGCCACCTCCCGCTCGACCATCCGCGGCGGGAGACGGTGGGCCCTCATGATGGCTTCGGCATAACCGGGGGCCTGGAGGAGGCCGGGCACCAGCAAGGGTTCCCAGTTGACCATCTCCGTCGCCGTGCGCTCGTACTCGACATACGTCGACAGGGCCGGCGAGATGCCGGGCATGCTGCGCTCGAGCCAGTTGGGTTCGCGGGCGTTCCTCGCCAGCTCCACCAACCGCGCCCGCTCGGGCGGCGCCACCCGCAGCGCCCCGAACAACACACCCAGCTGCTCCAATTTGGGCACCCGCAGCCCGCTCTCCCAGCTCGACACGTCCTGCGCCACCACCTGCGCCAGCCGGGCGAGCTCGCGCACACCGAGCCCACGCGCCTCCCGCGCGTGACGCAAGCCGAACCCCAGCGCGCGGGACCTCGGTGTAGCTACCAGTGTCGCCATGCACACAGTGTGTCAGCGACCACCGACAAAAACGGGAACCGGGGCTGTCGCACAGTTGCGACAGCCCCGGCCTCCCCACCACTCAGCCGATCAGCCCCGACAAGCCGGAACCCTTGAACGACCCCCAGCCCGTCACCTGGTCGTACCCGGTACCGGCGCTGAACCCGGTCGTCCCGTGCAGGGTGTTGTTGCCCGTGGTCACGTCGTGGAACCCAGTCCCGTACGAAGACCCGTTCCCGATCGAGTAGAACTTCGGGTTCAGGTTCCCCAGCCCACCACCGTGGACCTGGTTCTGCAGCGTCGCGAACGCCGCCCACAGCGGGGCCGCGCCCGAGGTTCCCCACACCGTCTCCCACGAACCCGCCGTGTAGATGTAGTAGCCGGAACCACTCGCCGCGTCCGCCGAGACGTCCGGGACCTTGCGGTACGTCGTGCTCTGCGACGACTGCCACGACGGCGCCGTGAAGACCGTCGAGATTCCGCCGCCCGTGGAACCGTTGGACGCGCCGTCGTTCCACGCCTTCTCACTGCTGTACGCGTTCGACGACGTCACCGTCAGCTGCGTCCCACCGACACCCGTCACGTTCGGGCTGGACGCCGGGAAGTCGACCGCCTTCGCCGTCGAGCCCGTCTGGCGGTAGCAGTCGGTCGTGCCGTCGTCGCCCGCGGCCGCGAAGTACGAGATGCCCTCCGCCGTGCCCGTCGCGATCGCGTTGCTGACGCTCTTCGCCGCGCTCGAACCCTCGGCGGATTCGCAAGCGCCCCAAGAGATCGAGACGACGTTGACCGTGTGGTCGGACGCGATCTTCTGGTACATCGCCAGTTCGCCGGCGCTGGTGTTCGGGGCCTCGTACACGTAGTCGCTCGCCGCGGCCGCCAGCGCGTGCACGACCTCGATGTCCAGCTCGACCTCGATCTGGCCGTCGCCCGGCGACGAGTCGTAGTTCGCGCCGCTCACCGGAACCGTCGTCACCGAGCCCGCCGACAGGCCGTACGTGCTGTCGTACTTGGTGATGTTCGACTTCTGGTAGCCGTCGAACTCGACGAAGCCGACCTTCACGCCGCTGCCGGTCGCCGACAGACCGCTGGTGCCGTAAGCGGTCTTGAGCACCGGCGGGGTCACCGCCTTGACGACGTTGGGCTTCGCGACGGCCTGCGCGTGCGTCCGCACGGCGTGGTCGTCCAGGCCGACGACGTTGCCGACGACACCCGAGACGTCCGCCGGCACGGTCGGTGCGGCGTCGTTGGCGAAGAAGTCCCGGCCGGACGTCTGGTCGTGGTAGGTCCCGATGCGGGTGTGGAACGCCGATTCCAGCTGGGCCGCCGAACCCGTGAACGTGATCGCCTGGCGGTTGCCGGAAACCTCGATCCCGGTCGCGCCCGATTTCTCGAGGAATGAGACGGCCTTGCTGACGTCGGCCCGGGTCGGGCCGAACTCGGCATTGAACTGATCGGCGGTCAGAAAGTGGTGGTATTGCGGCGAAGCCGGGTTCTGGACATCGGCGAGGAACTTTTCCAGCGCCTGCTGGTTGTGCAGTTTCAACGACAGCGCGGCGGTGATCCGCTGGCCGCCCGCGACGTCGCCGACGCGGGCGCTGTTGACGAGCGGAGCGGCGTTGTCGGCCAGGGTGACCAGGGGTTCCGTCGCCGCGGCGGCCGGGACGGCCACGGCGAGGCCGAGCAACGCCGGCAGCGGCACGGCGGCCGCGACGAGCTTGCGCAAGCGCATGGGGGATTTCCTCTCGGCGGTGGGGACCGGGCCTGCGCCGCAATACTCGCCGCAGGTTGCCGAGAAGCATAAGAAGCCGTCAGGCCGCCCAGGAACCTACTTTTGGCTGCCGTTTCGCGGATCCCATTTTTATTTTCCGCGACGTTTACCTTTCCATGGCGATTCGATTAGCGTCCGGAATGCCCCAAATCGTCGACGCGGTCGACGATCTCCTGCGCGTCCGCGTTGCCGGAAAACCGCCGGGCGGCCGCCGACAGCGAGTGCAGCCGCTGGCGCGTGCGCGGTGACCGCAGAGCACCCGCGAGCTCGATCGCCTCCTCGCCGACGGCGGTGGCGACGTCGAGGTCGCCGTCCAGCGCGTGCACGGTGGCCAGCCAGATCAGGGTCAGCGACCGGCTGCGCGTCATGCCGCGCTCGTACCCCGCGATCGCTTCGGTGAGCGCGGGAATCCCGTCGCGGCCGTGCCGGACGTCGACCACCTGGGCCAGTTCGCCGTGCACCGTGCCGACCATGGCGGCCATGTCGGTGGGCCCGAAGAACGCGTCCCACGGCGACGGTTCGCGTCCCTCGGCCTCGGCGAACTCCTGACGCGCGCGGCGCAGGAAGGTCAGCGCCTCGGTGACGTCGGCCTTCTTGGCGTGCGCCCACGCCTGGTTGGCCGAGAGGATCGCCAGCGCGAGCTTGGAGTGGGCCTGCAGGGCCGCCTCCCGGCCGCGCGCGAACTCGGCGAGCGCCGCGTCGACGGCGCCGTAGTGCAGGTGCAGCCGCCCGATGCGGTAGCGGATGTTGGCCTGCAGGTCGTCGTTCCCGGCTTCGACGGCCAGCTCCAGCGCCCGCGCGAACGCCTCCAGCGCGGCGGCCGGGCGGTCGTGGTCGAAGTTGGTCCAGCCGGACAGGTTGTAGAGGTCGGCGACGGCGGTGCAGAGCCGAGCCAGCACGACGGTCTTGGTCACGCCGTCCAGCAGCGCCACGGCGGCGGGCAACCGCGCCTCGACGGCCGCGCTGCAGGCGCCACCGCCGTAGCGGTAGTCCAGCGCTCTGAGCTCCGCGACGACGTCCTCGAGCCGACGCACGTCGGCGAGCCCCACGCGCGTGCCGCGTACGTCGTCCCGCCCTGCACTGCCCGTCATGGCAGCCCTCCGTCCGTAGAGAGCTGCCGATGCCGGGCAGCTCCCGTTCATTCCCCGCCGGGCCAGGCCGGAGCCCGTTCCTTCGAGGGACTGGCACCGGGGAGTACCCCGGCGGCGGTGAGCACCACACCCGTGGCGGTTTCCGCGATCTTGACGGCGGCCAGCAGGCCGGTGAGGGCGAGCGAGCCGCCGAGCCCCAGCTTCGCGAACTCGTCTTCGGAGGTTTCGGTTCCGCGTTGCCGCGGTAGCGCGCCGGTCACGATTCGACCTTCCGGCTCGGTGCGGACGCGCCCGGGCGGTCGTCGCGGGGAATCAGCCGTTCCCGCGCGACGGAAATCCACCGGATGGTCGACATCCTGGTTTCTTGATGGCTCCTCATCGAATTGACCGCGAACCGAATACGCGCGCCCACAGCGACGCCTCCCGCGCTAGCCGAACAATTCTTGACACCATCCGGGTGAACGGCGACACGCCCGTCACAGTTCACCCCGCCCGCCGCACCGGCCGGCGTTTCCCGACTTCAAACCACGATAGCCAGCACCTGCCGGGCCATCAGCCGCCAAGCAGCCCAACCAGGGTTCTGCACGTGCACCTGCACAGGTGATGACCGGGCCCCATTCGCACAGACCGAATGCAAATTCACCATAACGATTCAATGGCTACGAATACTGGTATAACCGGCCGACGGATCACGCAATTGTCCGCCGACCGGCTGCGGATCGGTATACGGAGGTCCGGTATTGCGTACGGGTTCCGCAGTCGATCAGTTTTTTACGAGTTCCACCCACGTGCGCACCGTTCCGGCGTCGACCGGTGACTGCCACCCGCCGGGCCGGACCGCACTCCCGACATGGAACCCGCGCACCCCACCCGCGCGCAAGAGGTGCACCTGCTGCGCGCGCAGGCCGCCGCCGACGAGCAGCTCCGGCCCGCTGTCGCGCTGCGCGAGCCGCTGCAGCACGGAAAGCCCACTGGCTACCCCGTTGGGGTGGCCCGCCGCGAGCACGGTGTCACACCCGAGCGCGGCCAGCTGATCGTAGGCGCGCAAGGGATCCCGGGTGCGGTCGATGGCGCGGTGAAACGTCCACGGCAGACCGTCGACCTCTTTCATCAGCGCTTCGCAGGCGTCGAGGTCGATCTCGCTGTCGATGTTCAAGAAGCCGAAGACGAACTCGCGCGCGCCCGCGTCGATCAGCCGGGCGGTGTCCGCACGCAGCCCTTCGAGGTCACCGACGGCGAAGGAACCGTTGTCCCGCAACATGACCCGCACCGGGAGGTCGGTCGCCGAAAGCACGTCGCGCAGGGTTTCCACGGTCGGGGTCAGGCCGTCCTGCGCCATGTCCGTCACCAGTTCGAGGCGGTCCGCCCCGCCCGCCTGCGCGCCTTCGGCGTCCGCCGCGTCCAGCGCGATCACTTCCAGCAGGGGCGTCTTCGAGCTCATGCCTCAATCCGTTTCACTGGTTCCGGGTGTCGTCCCCCCTCGCATGACGCCCTCGCCGGAAGCCGCCTTGAAGGCTCGTCATCCGCTCGCGCACCGCTTCCGGGGAAAGAGAGAGTATCGGCCGCTGCTCCGGCACCGCTCCCGGCCCGGCGGCGACGTCGTCGGTCTGCAGGAACGGCCAGGTGTCCTCGGCGCCGTCCTCCTGCTCCAGCTCGGCCGGGGTCGGCCACTCGTAGGCGGGCTCGATCGCGGCCGGCGGCGTGACGGGCGGGAACTGCGGGTCGGTGTCCTCGTCGTCCGGGTTCGAGCCGGAGCTTTCACGTGAAAGCTCCGGCCCCAGGTCGCCGCTTTCCCGGGAAAGCGGCGGGGGTGGGGGTGGCGGCGGGGGCGCGGCGGACAGCGCGTGGCGCGGCTGCGGTTCGGCGGGCCGGGCCTCCTGCGCCACCGGCAGCGGCTCTGCGGCCGGCCGCTCGGGTGCCGCCGCGGGGGCGGCCGCCGCGTCGAACCAGCGCGACAGGACGTCGCGGTAGGCGGGCATCCGCTCGGTCGGGGCGTCGAAGTCGAGGTGCGAGTCGTCGTCCGCCGTCGGCCACTCCGGGCTGTGTTCGCGGGCCACCACGGGCGCCCGGCGCGGCGGGCCGGCCTCGATCGACGGCGGCGACAGCTCCTCCGGCTCCGGTTCGGGTTCGGGCTCCGGTTCGGCCGGCGTGAGCGGGGCCAGCGGTGCCAGCAGCTCCGGTTCGGGCGCCTCGGCGGGCTCCGCGGGCGGGGGCGGGCCCGGCATCGGCGGCAGCTCGACGATCAGGGCGGTGGGCACGAGCACCGTCGCGACGAGCCCGCCGCCCGCGCCCGGGCTCAGGCTGACGTCGATGCGGTGGCGGGTGGCCAGCGTCGCGACCACGAACAGGCCCATCCGGCGCGAGACCTCGACGTCGACGTCCGGCGGGTGCGCGAGCCGCGCGTTGGTGCGGTCGATCTCGGCCTGCGGCATGCCGGCGCCGTGGTCGATGATCTCGATCTGCCAGTCGCCGTCGTGGGTTTCGGCGCTCGCGACGGTGACCGTCGCCTTGCCCGAGTAGCGCGTCGCGTTCTCCAGCAGCTCCGAAACGACGTGCACGAGGTCGTTGACGGCTTCCCCGCGCACGGCGACCTGCGGCGCCGGCCCGAGCTCGATCCGCTGGTAGTGCTCGACTTCCGAAAGCGCGGCACCGATGATCTCGTCGGCCGAGACGGCGCCGGCGTCCTCACGCGCGGAGTCCTGCCCGGACAGGACCAGCAGGTTCTCGCTGTTGCGCCGCATCCGCGTCGCGAGGTGGTCGAGCTCGAAGAGGCCGGCGAGGGTGTCCGGGTCCTGCTCGTCGGCCTCCATCCGGTCGAGCACCGACAGCTGCCGCTCGACGAGGTCCTGGCTGCGCTGCGAGAGGTTGACGAACATCGCGTTGACGTTCTCGCGCAGCATCGCCTGCTCGCCCGCCAGCCGGACGGCCTCGCCGTGCACCGCGTCGAACGCCCGCGCGACCTGGCCGACCTCCTCGCGCGTGAACACCGGGACGGGTGCGACGGCCAGCCGTTTCCGCAGGTTCTCCGGCGCCGGCTCGGGATCGGTGAGCAAGTTCTGCACGGCCGCGGGCAGCCGGTGCTCGGCGACCTCGAGGGCCGTGCGGCGCAGGATCCGCAGGGGGCGCAGCAGCGAGCGGGCGATGACCACCGACAGCACGCCCGCGACGAGCAGGACGCCGAGCACGACGCCGCCGTCCCAGATCGCCGCCGTGCGCGCCTGCGCGGCCAGGGCGTCCGTGCGCTCCTGCAACTGGACCAGCAGGGCTTGCTGCACCTGGTGGGCGAGGTTGACCGTGTGCGTCGCCGAGACGTCCCACTGGTTCGGGTCGAGGCCGTTGAGGTTCTGGCCGTTCTCGGTGCGGGTGAGCGCGGACTCGACCATGTCGTTGCCGATGTCGACGACCAGGCCGATCACCGTGTCGTCGAACATCCGCTGCTGCTCGGGCGTCGCGAAGGTGCGGTAGTCGTTGCGCGCGGCGGCGAGCTCGGCTTCGGCGCCGAGCAGCGCGCGCGTGCGGTCGCGGTTGAGGCTGCCCGCGGCGAGCGCCTCGGCCAGCACCGCGCGCTTGACCGACATCTGGTCCTTGATCCGGGCCAGCGCGTTGCCGGCCAGGCGCAGCCGCGCGAGCTCGGGGTCCGAGACGTCGGCGGCGGCCGAGTCGCTGATGTCGAGCAGGCCGGAGATCAGCTCGCTGTAGGAGCGCAGCACGGCGTCGGCGGGGAACGCCGAATGCTCCGCGGAGAACCGGAGGCCGCCGAGCACGCGCAGCCGGTCGTCGGTCTGCTGCAGGCTTTCCGCCGCCTTGGCGTCGAGCCGGGGTTTACTGTCGGCGAGGGTCCGTTCGAACGTGCCGATCGCCTGGTCGACGCGTTTGCGCTGGCCGGTCAGGTCGGCGGTGTCGCCCTGGCGGTCCTGGGCGACGAACCGGACGGTGAGGTCGCGCTCGCGCTGCAGCTCGTGGATGGCTTCGGCGACCGTGTTGTCGACGCGGCCGCGGGTGGCGAACTCCGCGAGCTGCCGGGCGTCACGCAGGTCCGAGCTGATCCGCAGGCCGACGAGCGCGATCACCGCCAGCGCGGGGATGAGGAGGACGGCGAAGAGCTTCGTGCCGAGACGCCAGTTGCGGAGCCGCCAGCGGCCGCCGGCCGGACGTGGATCCGCCGTGGCGCCGCCCTTGCGGGGACGCTTGTCGCGACGGGTCACCTGGTTTCCTTTTCCGCCGCGGGCGGGAACCCGCGGATCTGACAGCACCTCGAACCTACTGAACGGTAGCCCGCCCCATGAAGATCCGAAAGCCGCGCTGGCGCGATACGGCCCTGCCCGCGATCGTATGGGGCGCGGACCATACGATCCAGCACGAGAACCAGATTCTCGCGGTAGGTGAAGGTTCATGATCAGACGCGGAATGCTGATTCCGCTGGTAGCGGCGTTTCTGGCGACCGCGGGCTGTGGCGTGTTCGAATCCGGTTCGTCGGCTCCGCCGCCGCCATTGGAACGGACCACCCTGCGCGTCGGTGTGGGCAACGCCATCGACACGGCCCCGCTGCGGATCGCCGTCGCGGGCGGGAAGTTCGGCGCCGTCGGCCTGAACGTGCAGCTCGTCGAGCTCGGCGGGGAGGACGGGCTGGCCAAGCTGACCGCGGGTGATCTCGACGTCACGTTCGGGTCCGACATCGCATTGTTCCGCGCCGCGGCCGGCGGGACGGCGTTGCAACTGCAGGGCGAGGCCTACACGTCCGGCCCGAACACGATGGCGCTGGTCACCCTACCCGGCTCCGACTACACCGTGCCGACGTCGAAGAAGTCGCCCCGGATCGCGGTGAACATGCTCGACGACACCGGCGCGCTCGCCGCGCGTTCGGTGCTCGGGACGGCGGGCGTCGACGTGACGAAGATCAAGTTCAAGCAGGTGGCGTTCGACCAGATGCCGCAAGCGCTGCAGGCCGGCGACGTCGACGCGGCGCTGATGATCGAGCCGTTCATCACCCGCGCCGAGAAGGACCTCGGCGCCCACATCCTCGCCGACGGCGCCCGCGGCGCAACGCTCGACTTCCCGCTGTCGGCGTACGCGTCGGCCAAGCCGTTCGCCCAGGCCAACCCGCGCACGCTCGCGGCGTTCCGCAAGGCACTGGGCGCGGCCCAGCAGACCGCGACCGACCCGGCGATCGTCCGCGACGCGCTCCCGAAGTTCTCCGACATCGACACGACCACGGCGGCGCTGATCTCGCTCGGCTCGTACCCGACGTCGCTCAACGGCATCCGGCTGCAGCGGGTCGCCGACCTCATGCACAACTCGGCGCTGCTGGCGGACCGCCTCGACGTCCAAGCCCTGCTCCCCGACCAGAGCGGTATTTAGCTTCCACCAATCCTGCACTTGGTCTACTTTTGCACTCAGTCTACTTGAGGAGTGCGTTGATGACCGACGTCCTGATCGCCGGAGCCGGCCCGACCGGGCTCATGCTCGCCGCCGAACTCGCACTGGCCGGGGTCGAGGTGACCGTCCTGGAACACCGGGACGGCCCGGGCCTGCCACGGCCGGTCGGCCTCCAGCCCCGCACCGCGGAGCTGTTCGACCTGCGCGGGCTGGACACCAGCCCGGAGGTCGACGGCCCGAGCGGGCACTTCGCCGGGCTGCCGGTGGCCCTGGACCACAGCGTCTGGCGGACCCGGTACCCCCGGGTGCTCAACCGCACGCAGGACGACGTCGAGGCGATGCTCGCCGAGCACGCGCTCAAGCACGGCGCGGTCATCGAGCGCGGCCACGAGGTCACCACCGTCGACGCCGACGCGGACGGCGTCACGGTCGACGGCGTCCGCGCCCGCTGGCTCGTGGCCTGCGACGGCGCGCACAGCACCGTCCGGCGGCTGCTCGGGCTGTCGTTCCCCGGCCGCACCGAGACCTACGTGGCCACGCTCGCGCACGTCCGGCTCGCGGCTGCGTCCGAGCTCGTCCCGGCCCGCGCCGCGCACTTCAGCCAGGTGACGCGGCAGGCGAACGGCTACTGGTCGATGCTCACCCCGCTCGGCGACGGCGCCCACCGGTTCGTCTTCGGCTCCACGGCGACGCAGCCGGGCCGCGACGCCCCCGTGTCGGACACCGAGGTCACCGAAGCCCTGACGGCCCTGTACTGCGCCGAGACGCGGCTGGGCGAGGTGTACGGCGCTTCGCGGTTCAACGACGCCACGCGGCAGCTGGAGCGCTACCGCCACGGCCGGGTCCTGTTCGCCGGCGACGCCGCGCACATCCACCCGCCGCTCGGCGGGCAGGGACTCAACCTCGGCGTCCAGGACGCCGTGAACCTCGGCTGGAAGCTGGCCGCAACGGTCCGCGGCACGGCGCCGTCCGGGCTGCTCGACAGCTACCACGACGAACGCCACCCGGCCGCCGCGCGCGTGCTCCGGCACACGGCGGCCCAGCGCGTGTTCACGACGCCCGAACGCACCGAGAACGTCGAGGCCCTGCGCGAGATCGTCGTCGACCTCATGCGGACCCCGGACGGCAACCGCTACTTCAGCGGGCTGCTGTCCGGGCTCGCGCTGAGCTATCCCGGCGCGCACCGAGTCCCCGACCTCGACCTGACGACGGCGGCCGGCCCGACGCGGCTTTCGGCGCTGCTGCACGACGGCCGCGGCCTGCTCCTCGACCTCGGCGACCACCCCGAACCGCCGGGCTTCCGCGGGCAGGTCCGTCTCGTCCGCGCGGCGGCCGCGGACGACGAGTTCCGCGGCCGGCTGCTGCTCCTGCGCCCGGACGGGTACGCCGTCGACCCCGCGGACCTGACCCGCTGGTTCGGCTAGCGCGCCCGGAGGCCGTCCATCAGCAGGTCGCACAGGCGGCCGGCCTGAGCGTCGTGCCGGGATGCCACGGTGAAGATGCCGATGAGGGAGGCGGCGATGTCTTCGGCGGTGACGTCGGGGCGGAGGTCGCCCGCCGCGCGGCCAGCGTCGAGGATTGTGGTGATGGCCGCCAGCAGCTCGGTCCGGGTCCGCGCGTGGGCGATCTCGCCCGCCTCGATCATCGCGAGCAGCGTGTCGAGCATGCCGTTCTTCGTCGCGATCCAGTCGCCGAACAAGTCCATCCAGCGCCGCATCGCCGCGGCCGGGGCCAGCTCGTCGAGCAGCTCGCGGGCACCGGTCGTCAGCCGGACGACCTGGTCCCGGTAGACCGCGTCGACCAGCGACTCGCGGGTCGGGAAGTGCCGGTACAGCGTGGCGATGCCGACGCCGGCCTCCCGGGCGATCGCCCGCATCGACGGCTCGGCATCGGCCGAGACGAACAGGCCGGTCGCGACCGCGAGCAGCTGGTCGCGGTTGCGGGCGGCGTCCGCCCGCATCGGCTCCTCGGTCAAAACGGATCACGCTCCGGTTGTTGTGTTAGGGTCGGCAACAGAAACGGAGCATAGTCCGTTTAGCTGCGTCCGGAGGAGAATCATGCAGAAACACAGGGCGGTCCGGCTCGACGCGTTCGGCGGCCCCGAAGTGCTCGACGTCCAGGAGGTCCCCGCGCCGCAGGCCGGTCCAGGCCAGGTCCGCGTGCGGGTCACCGCTGCCGGCTTGAACCCGATGGACTGGATCATGACCGCCGACGCGGACACCGCCGCCCAGTTCGGCCTGTCCCTGCCGGCCGGGTTCGGGACCGACTACGCGGGCGTGGTCGACCAGGTCGGCGAGGGGGTGACCGGCTTCGCCCCGGGCGACCGGGTGTTCGGCGGCGCCCTGTCCCGCGCGGTCGCCGGCTTCGTGGTGGTCGACGCGGCCGGGGAGACCGCGGCGAACGAAGCCCACCACACGCCCGACGGCGTCGACGACCGCACCGCCGCCACCCTCGCGATCGCCGGTCGCACGGCAGCCGCCACCCTCGCCGTGGTCGCCCCGGGCCCGGACGACACCGTGCTGATCGGCGGCGCGGCGGGCGGGGTCGGGGTGTTCGCGGTCCAGCTGGCCCGGATCGCGGGAGCGCGCGTGCTCGGCACGGGGTCGGCGGCTTCGGCCGACTTCCTGCGCGATCTCGGTGCCGAGCCGGTCGCTTACGGCGACGGCCTGGCCGACCGGGTCCGGGCCCTCGCCCCGGGCGGGGTCACCGCCGCCGTCGACCTGCACGGGACGGAAACAGTGCAGGTCGCGCGGGAACTCGGCGTCCCGGACGACCGCATCTGCACCATCGCCACGCAGATCGACGGCGTGCCGGCGGCCAACGGCGCGAACGCCGCTCCCGGTGCCCTGGCCGAGATCGCCCGCCTGGTCGCGGCGGGCCGGCTCCGCGTGCCGATCGCGGCGAGCTTCCCGATCGAGCGGATCCGCCACGCGGCCGCACTCCAGGCCGGCCGGCACGTGCACGGCAAGGTCGTCATCGACCTCGGGAGCTAGATGTTCTCGCCCGGCGGGGCCAGGCACAGCGTGCGCGACGGCGGCCCCGTGTAGGTCAGCACCTTGTCGGCGCGCTCGCACTCGTCGTCGCGCCCGTAGCCGGAAAGGATCTGGACGCGGTCCTGCACCGCCGGGTCGGAGCAGCTCACCTTGGCGACGCTCGTGTCGTCGTCGAGGCCGCGCAGGCAGTCGCCGGTCCGGACGTTCAGGGCCAGGCAGAGCGTCTGGCCGGCGCCGGAGCCGAGCCGGAACCGCACGTAGTCGCCCGGAGGGCACGCGATGCCCCCGCGGTAGGTGTTCTCGACCTTGTACGTCGCGCGGTCGGAGCTGCAGCCGACGTGGTGGTAGGCGATCCGGTCGCCGCTCTCCCGGGTCAGGTACAGGCAGTCGCCGTTCGTGGGCGTGCCGGAGCTCCCGACCCGGCTCAGGCCCCACGCGCTCAGCGACCCCACGGCCAGCGCCAGGACGACGCACGCGATCAGCGTGATCCGCACCTTCGGGGTGAACCAGTGCGGGATGGGCCGGTGGCCCGGCGCCTGCGGCATCGGGGCCGGTGCCGCGGCGTAGCTCGGCGTCCGGAACGGGTTGTCGTCGGACGGTGGTGTGGTCAAAGTGCCCTCCCGTGATCCCCTCGGCACCTCGTCCCACCGGCGGCGCCGCGAGCGAGGCACGTATAACAGTAGTTGTGACTGATGGCCCCCTGATCGTCCAGTCCGACAAGACCGTGCTCCTGGAGGTCGACCACCCCCAGGCCGATGACGCGCGGATCGCGATCGCGCCGTTCGCCGAGCTCGAACGGGCGCCCGAGCACGTCCACACCTACCGGATCACGCCGCTGGCCTTGTGGAACGCGCGCGCCGCCGGCCACGACGCCGAGCAGGTCGTCGACGCGCTGACGACGTACTCGCGCTTCCCGGTGCCGCAGCCGCTGCTGATCGACGTCGTCGACGTCATGGGCCGGTTCGGGCGGCTCCAGATCGCCAACCACCCGGCGCACGGCCTGGTGATGTCGACCACCGACCGCGCGGTGCTGACCGAGGTCGCCCGGAACAAGAAGATCAGCCCGATGCTCGGCGCCAAGATCGACGAGGACACGGTCATCGTGCACCCGTCCGAGCGCGGGCGGCTGAAGCAGGCGCTGCTGAAGGTCGGCTGGCCCGCCGAGGACCTCGCCGGGTACGTCGACGGCGAGGCGCACCCGATCGCCTTGGACGAGACGGACTGGCAGCTGCGCGACTACCAGCGCCAGGCGGCGGAGGCGTTCTGGGCGGGCGGCTCCGGCGTCGTCGTGCTGCCCTGCGGTGCCGGCAAGACGATGGTCGGCGCGGCGGCGATGGCCAAGGCCGAGGCGACGACGCTGATCCTGGTGACCAACACGGTCGCCGGCCGGCAGTGGAAGCGCGAGCTGATCGCGCGGACGTCGCTGACCGAGGAGGAGATCGGCGAGTACTCCGGCGAGAAGAAGGAGATCCGCCCGGTCACGATCGCGACCTACCAGGTCGTCACCCGCAAGACCAAGGGCGAGTACCGGCACCTGGAGCTGTTCGACTCGCGCGACTGGGGCCTGGTCGTCTACGACGAGGTCCACCTGCTGCCGGCGCCGGTGTTCCGGATGACGGCGGACCTGCAGTCCCGGCGCCGGCTCGGCCTGACCGCGACGCTGGTGCGCGAGGACGGCCGCGAGGGCGACGTCTTCTCGCTGATCGGGCCGAAGCGCTACGACGTGCCGTGGCGCGACATCGAGGCGCAGGGCTGGATCGCGCCGGCGAAGTGCACCGAGGTGCGCGTGACGCTGACCGACGCGGAACGCCTGGAGTACGCCACGGCCGAGGCCGACGAGCGGTACAAGCTCGCGGCGACGGCGCTGACGAAGACCCCCGTGATCAAGTCCATCGTGGCGAGTCACGCGGGCGAGCCGACCCTGGTGATCGGCGCGTACCTCGACCAGCTGGAGATGCTCGGCGACGAGCTCGACGCCCCGGTGATCCAGGGCGCCACCCGCAACAAGGAGCGCGAGGAGCTGTTCGACAAGTTCCGCCGCGGCGAGATCCGGACGCTGGTGGTCTCGAAGGTGGCGAACTTCTCGATCGACCTGCCCGAGGCATCGGTGGCGATCCAGATCTCCGGGACGTTCGGCTCGCGCCAGGAGGAGGCCCAGCGCCTCGGGCGGTTGTTGCGTCCCAAGGGTGACGGCCGTCAGGCGCACTTCTACTCGATCGTCTCGCGCGACACGGTCGACACGGAGTACGCGGCGCACCGCCAGCGGTTCCTCGCGGAGCAGGGGTACGCGTACCACATCGTCGACGCGGACGACCTGCTCCGGCCGCTCTGAGGAAGTACCGTCACGACCCGAGGTAGCGCAGGACCGCCAGGACGCGACGGCTGTACCCGGCCGCCTGGGGCAGGTCGAGCTTGTCGAAGATCGCGTTGGCGTGCTTCTCGACCGAGCTCTGCGAGACGTACAGCAGCTGAGCGATGCTCGCGTTCGTGTGGCCCTGCGCCATCTTGTCCAGGACGTCGCGCTCGCGCGTGGTCAGCCGGCCGAGCGCGTCCTCGTGGGACGTGCGGGCCACCAGCCGCCGCACGACTTCGGGGTCGAAGGCCGCGCCGCCTTCGCCGACCCGCTCCAGCGCGTCGAGGAACTCGCCGACCTGGGCGACGCGGTCCTTGAGCAGGTAGCCGACCCGGCCACCGTCACCGCTGACCAGCTTGGCGGCGTACCGCTTCTCGACGTACTGGGAGAGGACCAGCACGCCGGTGTCCGGCCGCTCTTCCCGGATCTCGAGTGCCGCACGCAGACCCTCGTCGGTGTGGGTCGGCGGCATCCGGACGTCGGTGACGACAACGTCGGGCTCATGCGTTCTCACCGCTTCGAGTAGCGCTTCGGCGTCACCGACCGCGGCGACCACCTCGTGGCCCTCCTCGGCCAGCAGGCGCACCAGGCCTTCCCGCAGCAGGGTCGAATCTTCGGCCAGGATCACCCGCACGGGAGCACCGCCCGCACCACCGTCGGGCCGCCTGCCGGGCTGTCCACAGTGAACTCGCCGTCCGCTGCCGCCACCCTGCGCGCCAGCCCACTGAGTCCACCCGTTCGGGCGACCCAAGCACCACCCGAACCGTCGTCGGCGATCTCCACCACGATCTTCAAGCCCTCGTAGGAGACGTCGATTGTGATCCGCGTGGCGCCGGAGTGCTTGGCCGCGTTGGTGACGGACTCCGACACCACGAAGTAGATCACCGTCGACAGCGCGAGGGAAGGCGACATGAAGAGCCTGTACCGCACCTCGACCGGAATGGCCGCCCGTTCGGCGAGGGATTCCAGAGCGGCGTCGAGACCGCCGTCGTCCAGCGCGATCGGGTACACGTTCCAGGAGACCTCCCGCAGCTCGCGCAGGGCTTCCTGGACCTCCTCGTGCGCCTGCCGGACCAGTTCGGTGTCCCCCGTGCGCCGGGCGCGGCCGAGCAGCACGCCCAGGGCCACCAGCCGCTGCTGCACACCGTCGTGCAGGGCGCGCTCGATGCGGCGGCGTTCACCGTTCACCGCCTCGACGACTTCCGCGCGGGTGCTGGCGAGGAAGGACATCCGGCGCTCCAGCAGCGTCCGGTGGCTCGGGGTGAAGAACCGCCGGGCCAGCCGCCGGTCCAGCTCCGCCACGCCCGCCATCCCCTGCCAGCAGAGGAACACCGCGATCGTCGCGAGCGCGGCGACCAGGATCCAGGCGGCGGCCGTCCCTTCGCCCTGCCCACCGGGTGCGCGTCCGGTGACCAGCTGCTTGGCGTAGAACACGGCCGCCACCACCCCGGCGCCGAGGCACGCCCAGACGCCCAGCCCGAGCAGCCCGACCAAAGCCCGCGGGACGAGGTATTGCAGTGCCCGGCGGCCGTCGTAATCGTCGTCGTTGTAGTTGTCAAAGAACTGAAGCAGCCGACCGCGTTCGACTTCGGCGAGCTCCCGGGCCCCGCGCCATACGCCCTTGCGCGTCGTCGGTAAGACGAGCAGGGGTGCACTCAGCAGGACGTACAGCACCTCAGCGATCGCGGTCAGCGCGCCGAGGCCGACGCCCGCTGTGGTGCGCGCAGCCCAAATGATCACGACGCCAGGCTAGCGAGCGCGGCGGTCTTTCCACATTGCGGTTTTCCGCAGTGTTTCCGGGTGGCATTCGGCAATGTGTTCCCGGCCGCGGATTCGTACGTTCGAGGGCATGGACCTCTCGCTCACCTCCACCCCCGCCGAACCGATGACCGGACTGGCCGGCTGGGCCGTCGGGCTCATCGACACGCTCGGCGGTCCCGGCGCCGCCATCATCGTCGGGCTCGACAATCTGTTCCCCCCGATTCCCAGCGAGCTCGTGCTTCCGCTCGCCGGGTTCTCCGCGAGCCGGGGCGCGTTCACCCTGCTCGGCGCGCTGTTCTGGACGACGCTGGGCTCACTGGCCGGCGCGCTGGTCGTCTACTGGATCGGCGCGCTGCTCGGCCGCGACCGCACCCGCGCACTGGTGGCCCGCATCCCGCTGCTGCACGTGGGCGACTTCGACCGCACCGAGGCCTGGTTCGCGCGGCACGGCGGCAAGGCGGTGTTCCTCGGGCGGATGGTGCCGATCTTCCGCAGCCTGATCTCGCTGCCCGCCGGCGTCGAGCGCATGCCGTTCGGCCGGTTCCTCCTGCTCACCACGGCCGGCAGCCTGCTGTGGAACACGGCGTTCGTCGTCGCCGGCTACCTGCTCGGCGAGAGCTGGTCGCTCGTCGACCGCTATGCGTCGGTGTTCCAGTACGTCGTGCTGGCCACCGTCGCGATCGCGATCGGGCTCTTCGTGGTGGTCCGGCTGCGACAGCGCCGGCAGGTCGCGCGATGACCGACCCCGGCGCACGGGTGCGGGCCACGCCCCCTCGACGTGGCCCGCACCTCGCGCGATCAGTAGTTCGTGAGCTGGAAGCCGCCCACGCCACCGGTCTGCTCGACCCAGTTCGCGTTCAGCGCGCCGTCCTTGACCGCGACCGTGGAGTCGTTGCGCACCACGCCGATCCGGTTGCCGGCGAGCCGGAAGTCGTGGACGTCGCCCGCTTCCTCGGCCCAGCTCGTCCAGAGGTTGCCTTCCTTGACCAGCAGGCGCGAGTCCGCGGTCAGCACGCCGATCCGGTCGCCGGCGATCTCGAACTTCTTCACCCCGTCGATCTCCGGGACCTAGGAGTCGTAGAGGTTCCCTTCCTTCACGAGCAGCTGCCCGCCGGCCAGCACGCCGACGCGCTGGGCACCCGGCGGCAGCTCCCCGGCCGACGCGGTCGCCTGCAGGCCGGCGGCCGCGATGCCCGCGACGAGCGCAGCGGTGGTGAACGTGATCCTGACCGAAGACATCATTCGTCCCTTCAACACCGTGGGAAAGAGCTGTGCGTCCCTGTTCTCCTCAGGACGGGGAGCAGCCTCTCCCAGCGCGGTCAAAGAAACCTGAAAGCCGGTTTTCAGCCGCGGACCGGCCGCGAGAGGCGCC
This sequence comes from Amycolatopsis sp. NPDC098790, assembly GCF_044759945.1. Classification (NCBI taxonomy): domain Bacteria; kingdom Bacillati; phylum Actinomycetota; class Actinomycetes; order Pseudonocardiales; family Pseudonocardiaceae; genus Amycolatopsis; species Amycolatopsis sp. NPDC098790. The sequence goes on along the minus strand of NZ_JBIWAI010000001.1, from coordinate 1,990,949 downwards.
GCGGCTCCCGTGCTTCGCGGCTGCCGTGCAGCCGGAAGATGCCCTCGGCCTCGGTCCACGCCGTTTCGGCGGCCGCGGTCTCGCCGAGGGCGTCGAGCGTGGTGGCGAGGTCGCGCAGGGCGCGCGCCCGCCAGACCGGCAGCACGAGGGCGTCCCACCACTGGACCGACCGCTCGAGGTGGGCCCGCGCGTCGGGGAACCGGCCGGCGGCGAGCTCCAGTTCGCCGAGGGTGCGCAGCATCAGGCCCTGGCCGAAGCCGTCCTGCATCTCGTGGCACGTCGCCAGGCACGCGAGCATGTCGTCGCGCACCTCGTCGCCGCGGCCCTGGCGGATGCGGACCTTGGCGAGCGCCTGCACGGCGTACGCGGACATCAGCGGGTCGCCGAGGCCGCGCAGCAGGTCCACCGCCTCCTGGCTGTGGCGGGCCGCTTCGCCGAGCCGGCCGGCGGCGCGGTGCACGAGGCTCAGCGAACGCAGGGCGACCGCCCGGCTGCCGGCGTCGTCCGTCTTCTCGTACCCCGCCGCCGCGGCTTCGGCGGCGATCAAGGCGTCGTCCAGCTCGCCCTGTTCGGTGAGGACGCGGCCGAGGCCGTGCAGCGCCTGGACCACGGCCTGCTCCTCACCCAGCTCGCGCAGTTCGGGAAGCGCGAGGTCGAGGGACTGCCGCGCCTGGGCGAACTGGCCGTACTCGCACTGCACGGTGCTGAGGTCGAGTCGGCTCATGGCCTGCCCGTGCCGATCGCCGCCGAGCTCGTAGGCGGCGAGGGCCTGCTCGTGGTAGGCGATCGACTCGTCGAAGCGGTCCTGTTCGTAGCGCAGCCAGCCCAGGCCCGACAGCAGCCTCGCCTCCCCGGTGCGGTCACCGGTCCGGCGCGCGGCCGCGAGTGCCGCGTTGTGCGTACGCCACCATTGGCCGAACAGGTTGCGCACCGCGAAGACCGACGAGCACAGCGCCGCGGCCAGCCGGGTGGCGACGTCGGTGAGGTCCAGCCCGCTGACGCGCTCGACCACGCCGACGAGGCCGGTCTGCTCGGCGTCGAACCACGCTTCGGGGTCGGTGAGGATCTCGTCGATCCGCGCCGGGTCGAGGTACCGGACGAGCGAGCCCGTCTCGGCGGGGACGTGCGGTGCCCGGCGGCCCGCGAGCTCGACCAGCTCCAGCCAGCACTCGGCGGCCCGCGCGGTCACCGCCTTGGCGTCGTCCCCGGACTCCTCGGCCTCCCCGCGCTCGCGGGCGAAAGCACGCGTCAGGTCGTGGATCTGGTAGCGCACGGCACCACCGTCGTCCACTGTGGACACGTCGAGCAGCTGGGCGTCGACGAGCCGCTCGACGACCTCCTCCGCCTCGTGGCCGTCGCAGTCGAGCAAGGGCGCCGCGACCCAGGCGCCGAACGAGGAGACGTCGAGCAGGCCGAGCCGGCGCAGCGCGGCGCGTTCCCGGTCGGCCAGGTCGTCGTAGCTGAGGGCGAGGCTGCCGCGCACCTCGAGGTCGCCGAGGGTGAGCTCCTGCAGGACGCGGTGCTGCACGCGGAGGCGTTCGGTGAGCTTGCCGACCGGCCACCGCGGCCGCGCGGCGAGCCGGGCGCCGGCGATGCGCACGGCGAGCGGCAGGTTGCCGCACAGGCGCACCAGCTCGCGGGCGGCTTCGGGCTGCTCCGCCACCCGCGTGCCACCGACGACGCGGGTCAGCAGCTCCAGCGCTTCCGCGTCGTCCAGCACGGGCAGGTGCAGGTGGGTGGCGCCGCCGACCGCGCCGAGGCGTTCCCGGCTGGTCACGAGCGCGGCGCAGGTGTGGCCGCCGGGCAGCAGCGGGCGGACCTGGCGTTCGTCGGAGGCGTCGTCGAGCACGACGAGGATGCGCCGGTCGGCGAGCATCGTGCGGTAGAGCTGGGCGCGTTCCTCCTGGCGCGCCGGGATGTCCTGGTCCGGCACGCCGAGCGCGCGCAGGAACCCGGCCAGCACCTCGGCGGGATCGGCGCGGACGGCCTGCACACCGCGCAGCGACGCGTAGAGCTGGCCGTCGGGGAAGTGCTCGCGCACGCGGTGCGCGACGTGCGCGGCGACGGTGCTCTTGCCCGAGCCGGGCTTGCCGTACACGGCGCACAGCCGCGACCCGCCCGCCGGTTCGGAGAGGTTCCTGGCCAGCTCCGCCGCTTCGCGGGCGCGTCCGGTGAAGTCGGCGATGTCGAAGGGGAGCTGGCTCGGGACGCGCTGGGCCTCCGGCCGCGGCCGGTCGGCGGGCGTCTCGTGCTCGTCGCGCAGGACGCGCTCGTGCGCGGACTGCAGCACCGGTCCGGGTTCCAGCCCCAGTTCGTCGAGGAGCGTGGTGCGGCCGTCCTGGTAGCAGGCGAGGGCGTCGGCGCGGCGGCCGCTTTGGTGCAGCGCGAGCATGAGCTGGGCGCGCAGGCGTTCCCGCAGCGGGTGCGCGGCGACGGCCGAGGTCAGTTCCGGGACCAGGGACTCCCCTTCGCCGGTCTCGAGCTCGACGTCGACGCGGTCCTCCAGCGCGGCGACGCGCAGTTCCTCCAGCCGCGCCCGTTCGTTCTCGGCCCACCGACCCTGCGTGCCGCCGAGCGCGGTCCCCCGCCACGCCCCGAGGGCGTCCCGCATGAGGGCGACGGCGCGCCCGGGCTCACCAGCGGCCCGCGCGCGCCGGCCGGCCGACAGATCGCGGGTGAAGACGTGCAGGTCGACCTGGTCGAGGTCGACGGCCAGCCGGTAGCCGCCCCCGCTGCGCGCCAGCACGTCGGGATCACCGCCGGCCGCCAGGGCCCGCCGCAGGGCCGAAACGTAGGTGTAGACGGCGGCGCGGGCCTGGTCCGGCGGTTCCTCGCCCCAGATCGCGTCGATGACCTGCTCGAGCGGCACGACGTGCCCCGCGTGCACGGCCAGCAGCGCGAGCAGGGTGCGCGGCTTCGGGCCGCCGAGTCCGACCGCCCGGCCGTCGACGGCCACCTCGACCTGGCCCAGCACGTGGAACTCCATGCACCTCCTCCGGGACCGCGTTCGTCCTGCAGAGCCTGGCAATCGATCACCGGCTAGGCAAGATCCGCACCGGTGACCGGTCTGCCGGGTTCGTCTCGCCGCGCCCGGCCACCCCTTCGGCGCAATGGCGTGTCTCAGCAACACCTTGTGTCACACGAGCATCAGCAACGCTCTGACCTGCGGATTTATGGATTCACTCGAACGGATGAGCGGCCGGATCGCTGGAAATTGTCGGACCCTCGAACTACTGTTCGAGGGGCAGTAGCCGAACACAAGTTCGAGGGGACGTCCATGACGATCGCACCGCTCCGCCCCGGTACGCCCGCGCCGCCGGTCCAGACCCTGCCACCGGGATCGTGGCACGGCCGGCTGTGGGTGTCCGACCTGCCGCTGACCCGGCCCGAGCGCTATTTGGGCTGCGTGGCCGAGTTCGACCGGTCCGGTCTGTGGCCGGTGCTGATCCCCCACGACCAGAGGTTCGCGGCCAAGGGCGAGGACTGGATCGACGACCGAGGCCGCCTGGCCCCGGCGGGCCACCGGGTGTCGTCGGCAGACCCGGCAGGAGCCCTGGAGCGCTGGTGGGACGGCTCGTGCTGCGACGGAGCCTGCCTCCGCCCGTTCGGCGCGCGCTTTCCCGGGCTGGCGAAGAAGAGCCCGCGCAGGTCGGACCCGTTGGCGGAGGCGGGCAACACGGGCTCGATCCTGGCAAACCGAGCCCCCCACCGGCTGGGCCTGGTCCAGACCGAGCGCCCGGCAGACATCCCGGCACTCCTGGGCTGGACGGGGATGATCAAGTGCACGGACCAGGTGGCGGAGCTGTCAGCGGTACTGAGGAGCTGGGAGGACCGCTTCGGAGCAACGCTGGTAACGCTGGGATTCGACTCGATCGAGCTGTCGGTAGCGGCCCCACCAAGGAACCAGGCAAGGGCCCTGACGGTGGCGGCAGAGCACCGAGCGTTCAGCTTGCCGACGTTCGCGGGACAGCCGGGCAACTTGCGGGAGTACGCATCGGGGTTGGTGCAGTCCCGGCTATGGAGGTTCTCCTGGGCCTGACAGCCCGACGCCGAAGGCGAGGCCCACGCCGATGCCGAAGGCGAGGCGAGGCGAGCCCGAAGGCGAGGCCCGCCGGCCGATGCCGAAGGCGAGGCGAGCCCGCGCCGGGCGAACTGGAGGGCCGCTCGGCAGGGTCGCGAGGTCGCGAATGACTCATTCGGGACCTCTGGTGCCGCGAATGCGACTTTCGCGGCGCTACGCCCGGCCCGGCGACCGGGCCAAGCCGGGCCCGCCCACCCCGGCCGACGCCCGGCCGACGCCGAAGGCGAGGCCCGCCGGCCGACGCCGAAGGCGAGGCCCACGCCGATGCCGAAGGCGAGGCGAGGCGAACCAAAGAGCTGGGTGGTCATCCCGTCGCCTGAGGCCGCAAAAGCACTTTGAGCCAGGCCCGCAACCCACCGACCAAGGCGAGAAGAAAGCCCAACCTTGCGGGCCTGGCTCAAAGTGCTAGGCCTCGATCAGGCGACGGGATGACCACCCAGCAACCCCAACCAAAGGCGAGACGAGAGCAAAACCCATGGCCATCCCAGAGCCTGCCCGTCCGGCGAGGACAGTCTTTTCAACAGCACCGGCACCGACACCGGCAGCAACAAGGACAGCGCCCACCAGATGAGCAAACAAACGCGAGGCCCCCTAAGACGACCGTCCCCAAAACTGGGTCACCTGTCCCACCCTCCAGTCCACCCGCCCCACCGAACCCGAGTTTGCCGACACCCCCCACCGGGAATCACCCACCCCGGAAAGGCGGTGAGACCAATCGCCGAGATCCGAATCGGCACGTCAGGCTGGCGCTACCCCCCATGGCGAGGAGTGTTCTACCCGCCAGGCCTGCCCCAACGCCGAGAACTCGAACACCTCTCACACCGGATGAACGCCGTCGAAATCAACGGCTCGTTCTACTCCCTCCAACGCCCGGAGCGCTACCGAGCCTGGTTCGAGGAGACCCCGGAGAACTTCCTCTTCGCGGTCAAAGGAGGCCGCTTCATCACCCACATGAAGCAGCTCCGAGACATCGAAACGGCCCTGGCGAACTTCTACGCCTCCGGAGTCCTCGCCCTGGGCGCAAAACTGGGCCCGTTCCTCTGGCAGCTCCCACCCAGACTGACGTTCCACCCCGACCGCCTGGCGAACTTCTTCGCCCTCCTACCGCGAACGACAACGGACGCGGCCCAACTCGCGACGAAGCACGACGACAAACTGAAGGGCACCCCCTACCTCGAACCAGGACCGCGAAAGCCCCTGAAGCACGCACTGGAAGTCCGGCACCCCAGCTTCGCCGAGCCGGCCGCCACGAAATTGCTCAAGGAACACGGCATCGCCCTGGTCACCGCGGACACGGCCGGCAAGTGGCCGTTCCTGGAGGACCAGACCGCCGACTTCGCGTACGTCCGCCTCCACGGCGACGAGGAGCTGTACGTCAGCGGCTATTCCAACCAGGCGTTGCGCACCTGGGCCGACAAGATCCGGACCTGGCACGACGGTGGGAAGCGCGACGTGCACGTCTACTTCGACAACGACGTCAAGGTCGAGGCACCCCGCAACGCCGAAACCCTGGCGGACCTGCTCGGCGTGACCCCGCTGACGAGACAGTGAGTGGACAGTGAGCGCCATCGGCTTGAGTGGCCACGCGGGCCGGACCGGCTTGCGTGCTGTCGCTGGGGGTCGGCACGCGGGCGGGTCCGCCCAGCCCTCAACCCCCCGCGCCCACCAGCGCCGCCAGCTTCGTGCGCACGTCGTCCGCGTCCGGGTGCCGCAGCTCCGTCAGCAGCCGCGCCGACCGGACCCAGCACTCCCTGGCCAGCGCCCGGTCGCCGTGGCGCAGGTGGATCGTGCCCAGCTGGGCCAGCACGTCCGCGGCCTCGTACTGCTCGCCCATCTCGAAGAACATCGAGACCGACTCGCGGATGCCCGCGATCCCTTCGTCGACGCGGCCCAGCCCGACCAGCGCCAGCCCCCGCGTGTGCAGGGTGAACCGCGTGTCCACCGGCTCGCCGTCCGGCCCCAGGACGGCCAACGCCGCATCCGCGAGCCGCAACGCCTGGTCGTGGTCGCCCATCGACGTGCAGATGTCGCCGAGCGCCCGCAGCACGCTCGCTTCGAACGCGCCCAGCCCCAGGTCGCGGACGATCTCCAGCGCCTGCATCCCGTGTTCGTACGCCCAGGCGTAGTCGTCGAGGTTGTGCGCCGCCATCGCCAGGTTGTACTGCGCCCGCGCCTCGCCCTCCCGCGCGCCGAGCTCGCGCTGGATCGCGAGCACCTGCTCCAGGTAGCGCCGCGACTCGTCGTATTCACGCGCGACGCCGTTGACGACGCCGAGCCCGCTCAGGATGCCCGCCTCGCCCGGCCGGTGCCCGCTCGCGCGCGCGGCTTCGAGCGCCACGACGAACACCGAACGCCAGTCGTCGAGCCGCGAGCGCGTCACGAAGTAGCTCTGCAGCAGCCACGCGAGCTTCCAGCAGACGTCGTCGCGCCGGCGCCGCGCCAGGTGCACCGCGGCGATCAGGTTGCCCGCCTCTTCGCCGAACCAGTCCAAGGCGTCGTGGTAGCCGGCGAAGGACAGGCCGCCGGCGAGGCCGTCCAGCTCCAGCAGCCGGTAGTAGCGCTCCGGCCGCATCCGCCGGGACGCGCTCAGCGCCGACGCCAGGTACCAGTCCAGCAGCCGGTCCAAAGCCGCGTCGCGCTCAGACGCCGTGTCGACCTGCGAAGCGACTTCGCCCGCGTACGCGCGGATGAGGTCGTGGAACTGGTAGCGCCCGGGCCGCGGCTGGGCGAGCAGGTGCGCGGCGGCCAGGGTCTCCAGCTTCGGCCGGGCCGCCACGAGGTCCAGACCGGCGACCGCGGCCGCCGCCGGCGCGGTGAAGTCGACGCCGGTGGGCAGCCCGAGCAGCCGCAGCAACCGCGCCGTCGAGGGTTCCAGCGCCTGGTAGGAGTACGAAAACACCGACCGGATGTTCGTGCCTTCGCCGTCGGCGAGGTCGAACGAGCCGAGCAGGTCGGCGTCCAGCGAGTCGACGAACTCGTCGAGCGGCAGGTCCGGGAACTGCGCCGCCCGCACGGCGAGGATCCGGATCGCCAGCGGCAGCCCGCCGCAGTAGCGCACGAACCGCTCGGTCGCGGCGGGATCGCGTGCGACGCGGTCGAGGCCGATCGTCGACGCGAGCAGTTCGACGGCGTCCTCCTCACCCATTTCCGCCAGCGCGATCCGCCGCGCGCCGTGCGTCGCGACCAGCCCGCGCAGCTGCCAGCGGCTCGTGACGACGACCAGGCAGCCCGGCCCCGGCAGCAGCGGGCGCACCTGCTCGGTGCGGTTGGCGTTGTCGAGCAGGACCAGCAGCCGCCGTCCGGCGCTGTGCGTCCGCCAGCTCGCCGCGCGGCCGTCGAGGTCGCCGGGGATCGCTTCGCACGGCACGCCGAGCGCGGTCAGCATCGCCTCCAGCGCCGCCGACGGCTCGACCGGCTCACCGGGCCCGTAACCGCGCAGGTTGAGGTAGACCTGCCCGCCCGGGAACCGGTCGGCGATCTCGTGCGCGAAGTGCACGGCCAGGGTCGTCTTGCCGATGCCGCCCATGCCTTCGACGGACGCGATGGGCGTCGAGGTGTCGGCGTCGACCGCCTCCGGCAGCAGCGCGTGCAACGCCTTGAGGTCGCACTCGCGCCCGGAGAACGTCGGCAGGTCGGCGGGCAGCTGGTGCGGCACCTGCGGCTCGGCACCCAGCCGGTAGCGCGCCGGGGTCGCGTGCCCGTCGTCGGTGCCGGTCAGGATCGCCTGGCGGGTGCGCTGCAGCGCGGGCCCGGGGTCGAGCCCGAGCTCCTCGGCCAGCACGTCGCTGATCCGGCGGTGGACGTCGAGCGCCTCGGCCTGGCGGCCGGACCGGTACAACGCGACCATCAGCTGCTCGTGCAGCCGCTCCCGCAGCGGGTTTTCCCTGGTCAGCCGGGTCAGTTCGGGAACGACGGTGCCGTACTCGCCGACGTCGAGCAGGGCGTCGGCCCACTGTTCGCGCACGCGCAGCCGTTCTTCGGCGAGCTGGCCGACCTCGTCGCGGTGCAGCGCGTCCGACTCGACGTTCAGCAGCGCCGGGCCGCGCCACTGCGCGAGCGCGTCGGCGAAGTGCGTGGCCGCCTGACGGCTTTCGCCGCGGTCGACCGCGGCTTTGCCCCGGGTCGCGAGGGCGCGAAACCGGGAGAGGTCGAGGAGGTCGTCGTCGAGCTCGATCAGGTAGCCGCCGCTCTCGGTGCGGATCGCGACCTGGTCGCCGAGCGCGCGGCGCAGGCGCAGCACGTACGTCTGGAGCGCGCCTTTCGAGCGGCGGCGGTCGTCGTTCCAGAGCCAGCGGCCGAGCTCGTCGACCGGCACGACCCGGTTCGCGCGCAGCAAAAGCCCGGCCAGCACGATCAGCGGCCGGCTGCCCCCGAGCGGCACCGGGTGGCCGTCTGCCGTGACCTCGGCCGGACCCAGCACGCGGAAGTCGAGGACCACGGGAACATTCTCGCCGGAAACGCGCTGTTCGGCAGCCGTTCGGCCCAACTCGGGATGGCATGATCGGCGGCGATGAAGGTCTACGCGATTCCCCTGCGCAACCGTTTCCGCGGCATCACCGTCCGGGAAGGCGTGCTGCTGCCCGGCCCGGCGGGCTGGGGCGAGTTCTGTCCGTTCGCCGACTACTCGGACGCCGAGAGCGTGCCGTGGCTGCACGCGGCGCTGGAGGCGAGCGAGTCGGGCTGGCCGGCGCCGGTCCGCGACCGGGTCGAGGTGAACACGACGGTGCCGGTCGTCGGCGCGGAGAAGGCGTACGAGCTGGTCCGCGCGTCGGGCTGCCGCACGGCGAAGGTGAAGGTGGCCGACCCGCGCTCGTCCCTGGCCGACGACTGCGACCGGGTGGCGGCGGTCCGCGACGCGCTCGGCCCGTCCGGCGCGGTCCGCATCGACGCGAACATGGCGTGGGACGTCGACACGGCGGTCCGCGCGATCACGGACCTCGACAAGGCGGCGGGCGGGCTGGAGTACGCGGAGCAGCCGTGCCCGACGATCGACGACCTGGCGGCGGTCCGCCGCCGGGTGCCGGTCCGCATCGCGGCCGACGAGTCGATCCGCCGCGCGGAGGACCCGCTGAAGGTGGCGGTCGCGGGAGCGGCGGACATCGCGGTGCTGAAGGTGTCGCCGCTGGGCGGCGTGCGACGGGCGTTGGAGGTCGCGGAGGCGTGCGGGCTGCCGTGCGTGGTGTCGTCGGCGGTGGAGACGAGCGTCGGCCTGGCGGCGGGATTGGCGTTGGCGGGCGCGTTGCCTTCGCTGGAGTTCGCGTGTGGACTGGGGACGATTTCGTTGCTGGAGGGGGACGTCTGCGCGTCGCCACTGTCCCCTGTGGATGGATACCTGCCGGTGCCGCGGCAGGCCCCGGAACCGACGGACGCGTACCCGGCGTCATCCGAAGTGCGAGCCGCGTGGGAAGCCCGGCTCGAGCGGGTGCGCGGGTTGTCGTGAGTGGTATCTAGGGTTTCCCCGAGGCCAAGTTCAGGGTCGGGGTCCGGGCCGTTCCCGATGTGGGCGGGGCCTGCCGGGAGACACCATTGAGCCATGACGAACAGCGTGTACACCCCGGAAACCACCAAGAAGCTTCGCCGCAGCAAGAGCGACAAGATGCTCACCGGTGTCTGCGGTGGCTGGGCCACCTACCTCGGCCTCGACGCCAGCGTTCTGCGCATCGGCATGGTCGCCGCCGTTTTCCTCTCCGTCGGCATCGCCATTCCGGTCTACGTCGCCGCCGCGATCCTGACGCCGGAAGAGGATTCCTGACGCCGGGCGGGCGCCGGCTCGCAGGGGGAGCCGGTGCCCGCCGGACACCGGGGGTGCACCAAGGGCCGCTGTCGGGGGACGCGGGTCCAGGGGGGAACTGACACTCGCGCCAGGGGACGCGGGGACGCCGTCGTCGGGGGACACGGCAAACGAACGGCCCGGACGCCGAGGGGAGCGTCCGGGCCGTTCGGCGTACACCCCTACTCCGACCAGCCCAAAAGCCCGACGTGACCCCCGCCCGAGGGGTTAGGGTTCGCGGTCGTGGATCAAGGCAGCAGGACGGCGGCGAAGATCGTCGTCGGGATTCTGGGTGGGCTCTACCTGATCGCCGGGCTGGGGCTGACCGCCTTCTCCGCCTTCTTCGCGCTCGCCTTCAACGACACCGGCAGCAGCAGCGTCACCAAGACCGTCCTCTACACCGCCGCGGGCCTGGCCATCTGGATCCTGCTCACCGGGATCGGGGCCATCGTCGTCGCGCTCGAAGCCGAAGAAGCCAGCACCGCCTGGCTCGGGGGACTCGGGGTGCTCGCGCTCGGCGTCGTCATCCTCGGCGCCTACGCCGTCTGGTTCTTCACCAAGCCATGAGAAAAGCCCGGCCCGCCGAAGCGGACCGGGCTTCCCGGCAAAGCAGCGAACTCAGAAGTCCATGCCACCCATGCCACCGGACGGGTCGGCGGGAGCGGCCGAAGCCTTCTCCGGCTTGTCCGCCACGACGGCCTCGGTGGTCAGGAACAGCGCCGCGATGGAGGCGGCGTTCTGCAGCGCGGAGCGGGTGACCTTCGTCGGGTCCGGCACGCCGGCGGCGAGCAGGTCCTCGTAGACACCCGTGGCGGCGTTGAGGCCGTGACCCTGCGGCAGGCCCTTGACCTTCTCCACCACGACGCCGCCTTCGAGGCCGGCGTTGATCGCGATCTGCTTGAGCGGGGCCTCGACGGCCACCTTGACGATGTTGGCGCCAGTGGCCTCGTCGCCCTCGAGCTTCAGGCCCGCGAACGCGGCTTCGGCAGCCTGGATGAGAGCGACGCCACCACCGGCGACGATGCCCTCTTCAACGGCGGCCTTCGCGTTGCGCACCGCGTCCTCGATGCGGTGCTTGCGCTCCTTGAGCTCGACCTCGGTCGCGGCGCCGGCCTTGATGACGGCCACGCCGCCGGCCAGCTTCGCGAGCCGCTCCTGCAGCTTCTCGCGGTCGTAGTCCGAGTCCGAGTTGTCGATCTCGGCGCGGATCTGGTTGACGCGACCCTGGATCTGGTCGGCGTCGCCCGCACCCTCGACGATGGTCGTCTCGTCCTTGGTGATGACGGCCTTGCGGGCCTTGCCCAGCAGGGACAGGTCCGCGTTCTCCAGCTTGAGGCCGACGTCCTCGGAGATGACCTGGCCACCGGTCAGGATCGCGATGTCCTGCAGGATCGCCTTGCGGCGGTCACCGAAGCCCGGGGCCTTGACGGCGACGGACTTGAAGGTGCCGCGCATCTTGTTGACGATGAGGGTGGCCAGGGCCTCGCCCTCGACGTCCTCGGCGATGATCAGCAGCGGCTTGCCGGACTGGATGACCTTCTCCAGCAGCGGCAGGACGTCCTTGACGGTGGAGATCTTGGAACCGAAGAGGAGAATGTACGGGTCCTCCAGCTCGGCTTCCTGACGCTCCGGGTCGGTCACGAAGTAACCGGAGATGTAGCCCTTGTCGAAGCGCATGCCCTCGGTGAGCTCGAGCTCGAGGCCGAAGGTGTTGCTCTCCTCGACGGTGACGACGCCTTCCTTGCCGACCTTGTCCAGCGCCTCGGCGATCAGCTCGCCGATGGTGCGGTCAGCGGCCGAGATCGAGGCGGTAGCAGCGATCTGCTCCTTGGTCTCGATCTGGACGGCGGCCTTGTGCAGCTGCTCGGTGACGGCCTCGACGGCCGCCTCGATGCCACGCTTGAGGGAGATGGGGTCGGCGCCGGCGGCGACGTTGCGCAGCCCCTCGCGGACGAGGGCCTGGGCGAGCACGGTGGCGGTGGTGGTGCCGTCACCCGCGACGTCGTCGGTCTTCTTGGCGACCTCCTTGACGAGCTCGGCCCCGATCTTCTCCCACGGGTCCTCGAGCTCGATCTCCTTGGCGATGGAGACACCGTCGTTGGTGATGGTCGGCGCGCCCCACTTCTTTTCGAGCACGACGTTCCGGCCCCGCGGGCCGAGGGTCACCTTGACGGCTTCGGCGAGGGTGTTCAAGCCGCGCTCGAGACCGCGGCGGGCGTCCTCGTCGAACGCGATCAGTTTGGCCATTGCGGTGTGGTCCTCCGGTATTGGGCGCAGCCGCCGCGCTGTTGCTTGTGCAGCGGCGGCAGCAGGACTCTTCCTCGGCCAGGCTCGGTGCCCGCGACGGACGACTGGACCCGGGTGGGGGCCAGCCTCACCGTCCCGACCTTTGGCACTCGACGGCGTCGAGTGCCAACACCGTGTTTAGCACTCTCGGGGGGAGAGTGCAAGAAGGCCAGCTCAGCGCGGCACGGATTCAGTTGCCCGGCTTGATGGTGATCGACGTCGGGGGTGTGTTCAACGAAGACGTCGGGTTGCTCTGCGAGTCGCCGGGGCCGACCGGGATGTTCGGGGCCGTCGTCGTGCCGCCGCCCCCGCTGCCGCCGTCGCTGAACAGGAAGATCGCGCCCACGATCAGCCCCGCCACGACGACCAGGCCGAGGACGACGAAGAGCCACTTCTTGCCACCGCCGCTCTTCGGCTGGTGGAACGCGCCCGCGCCGCCGGCGGGCATCGGGGGACGCAGCCGCATCGGGTCCTGGCCGTAGCCCTGCGGGGGCAGGCCCTGCGGCGGCATCCCCGGCTGCTGCGGGTAGCCGTAACCCGGGGGCGGCCCCTGCTGTGGGTAGCCGTAGCCGGGCGGCGGGCCCTGCGGCGGCATCCCCGGCGGACCGGGCGGTGGCCCCTGCGGACCGCCGGGACCGGGGCCCTGGCCGTAGCCGGGCTGCTGCTGTCCTCCGTACGGGTGCACGGGGGCCCCCTCTCCCTGCGGTGCGCTGTTCTGGTGCGGCCCCTGTTGTACCTGACCATGGCGCTGCGGCGCGGGGATTCCACCCGAATTGGACCCGGGTGGGCCCGGCGGGGTGTCCGACGCCGCCTGGGCGCCGAGCGCGCGGCGGGCGGCCGCGATCATCTCGACGCAGCTGGGGTAGCGGTCGGCCGGGTTCTTGGCCATGCCGCGGCGGATCACCTCGTCGATCGCCGGCGGCAGCGCGACCACCCGGGAGATCGACGGCGGGTCGCCGTTGAGGTGGCCCTTGATCACCGTCGGGACGTCGCCCTTGAACGGCGGGCTGCCCGTCAGGCACGCGAAGAGGACGCACGTCAGCGCGTACTGGTCGGTGCGCCCGTCCAGGGGTTCGCCGCGCAGGTGCTCGGGCGCCGCGTACGTCGGCGAGCCGAGGAAGTCGCCGCCGCGCGTGCGGTGGCCCGTCGCGCCGCGGCGCGTCAGCCCGAAGTCGGCGACGTACACGTGCTCGCGTGACGTCTCCTTCTTCGTCACGAGCACGTTGGCCGGCTTGACGTCCAGGTGGACCAGACCACGGTTGTGCAGCGTGTCGAGGGCGTCCGCGACCTGGTCGAGCATCGTCAGGGCGCGCGCGGGCGCGATGGGACCGCCCGAGATCAACCCGGCGAGATCGCCGCCGTCGACCATGCGCATGGCGATGTAGAGCATGCCGTCGAGCTCGCCGAAGTCGTACAGCGGCACGACGTTGGCGTGGTCGATCGCGGACGTGTTGCGCGCCTCGTCGACGAACCGCTCGCGGAACTCGGCGTCGGCCCCGAGGTGGTCACCGATCACCTTCAGCGCCACCTTGCGGCCGAGACGCACGTCCGTGGCCTTGTAGGTGACGCTCATGCCGCCTTTGCCGAGCACCCCGTCGATGCGGTAGTTGCCCAGCCGGCGACCGGTGAGGTCCCCCGACACATCGCCTGTCACGCCCGGCAGCCTAACGTCCCAGGTTCGCAGGCTGCCGGGGGTTCGCCAATCGGGTGATCAGCGCTGCTATGACACCTTGCGGACGTCCGCCGCCTGACTCCGCCCGTCACGCCCGGACTGGACTTCGAACTCGACGCGGTCGCCTTCGTCCAAAGTGCGGAATCCTTCGGCCTGGATGGCCGAATAGTGGACGAACACGTCCGGACCGTCGGTGGATTCGATGAACCCGTAGCCCTTTTCCGAGTTGAACCATTTGACGGTGCCGACAGCCACGGCGCCCTCCCTCAGCACAAAGGATCCGCTGGCCCGAGCGGATGCCAGCGGCGGAAGTGCCAATCACGCTACCGGAATTACCGCCCTCGGCAATGGGCAATTCGTTTGAAGATCACGTCGAAGAAAGGCGTCTGTTCCGCGCTTGCACGAGCACCGTCCCGGGCCCGGCGAAGTCGACGGCGAGTCCTTCGCCGGTGCGCAACGACTGAGGACCGCCCGGATCGAGCGCGCGCAGCCGGCACTGGACGGTGTCGGGGTAGGCCAGCAGGTAGTCCGGCCGGACCGTGACCAGCTCGCCCTGGCCGAGCTCGAACGCGTCCACCGGGCCCGGCGCGGCCAGCACGAGCGGCCCGGTTCCGCTGTAGTGCTCCAGGAACCCGGAGTCGGCGCCGAAGAGCTGCTGCAGCGGCGCCCAGCCCGGGTCGTGCCGGACCGACGACGGCCGGACCAGCACGGCGTCGCGGTGCACCGCCCAGCCGGTGCCGCCGCCGAGCTCGAGCGGGTAGACGTCGCCGGGGCGCAGCGGCGCGAAGTCGAGCCAGCCGCCGTCGGCGGGTGCGGTGTAGACGGTCGCCGCGGACTTGCCCGCGCGGACGCCGCCGCGGCCCGCCGGCGCTTCGGTGACGCCGAACCGGCTGGCGAGCAGCGTGTCCGGCGCGGCCTGCACCGACTCGCCCGGGTCGAGCAGGACGCGGGCGACGCCGAAGGCGGGCGTGTGCCGGGTCTGGACGCGCATCAGCGGGACGGGACGTGGGAGATGATCCAGCTGATCAGCGCGGACGGGTTGCGCGTCTGCGTCATGATCTGGCCGGGACCGACGAAGTCGAACACGAGCCCTTCGCCGCTCTTCATGGACTGGATGATGCCGGTGGCGACCTTCCGGATCTGGTACTGGACGGTGTCGGCGTACGCGACGACGTGCCCGGTGTCGATGGTCACCATCTCGCCCTGCTGCAGCGTGATCGTCTCGACGGCGCCGTAGCAGGAGACGAGCAGCTGGCCCTGGCCGGTGGCGTGGGTCAGGAACCCGCCTTCGCCGCCCATCAGGTTCTTCATGCCGCCCCACTTGGTCTCCGTCTGCACGCCGTGCGACGACGCGAGCCAGCAGCCGCGGGTGACGGCCCAGCCGGTGCGGCCGTCGAGGGTGATCACCTGGATGTCGCCGGGCAGGTTGGCCGCGACGTCGACCCAGCCGCCGTTCTGCGGCGCGGTGAAGGTGGAGATGAAGAAGGACTCGCCGGAGAGGAACGCGCGCCCGAGGCCCTTCATGATCCCGCCCTGGGCCTGCGACTGGACCTGCACGCCGTAGCTGGTGGCCATCATGGCGCCGGACTCGACCTGGCACGGCTCCCCGGGCGCCAGCATCAGCCGGGCGACGGCGAACGAGGGCTGTTGACGGACTCCGACCTGCATGCGTGCTCCCCTACGGCGTGCCTGTGACGGGGCAGAGTCTTGCACGCCCGCGAAACGCGGGGAGGATGGTCCGGTGATCTCCGTCGACGACTACCGCGACAAAGTGGCCGCGCTCCTGGGCACCTCCCCCGCGACCGCCCTGCCCCTCGCCGCCGCGGCCGGCCTCGTGCTCGCCGAAGACGTGCGGGCCGGCGTGTCCCTCCCGCCCTTCGACAACTCCGCGATGGACGGCTACGCGGTCCGCGCCGCCGACGTCGCCGCGGCACCGGTGACCCTGCCGGTCGCCGACGACATCCCGGCGGGCCGGGTCGACGTCCGGCCGCTGGAACCGGGCACCGCGCACCGGATCATGACCGGCGCGCCGCTGCCGCCCGGCGCGGACGCCGTCGTGATGGTCGAGGACACCGACGGCGGCACCGAGACCGTGACGATCTCCGCCACGGCCACCGAAGGCGCGCACATCCGGCGCTCCGGTGAGGACGTCCTCGAAGGCGCCCTCGCCCTGCACGCCGGGACCGTCCTCGGCCACTCCCAGCTCGGCCTGGCCGCCGCGGTCGGGCTCGCCGAGGTGCGGGTGCACCGGCCGCTGCGGGTGCTGATCGCCTCCACCGGCACCGAGCTGATCGACGCGCCCGCGCCGCTGCGGCACGGCCAGATCTACGAGTCCAACAGCGTGATGCTCGCCGCCGCGGTCCGCGGCCTCGGCTGCGAGGTCGAGGTGGTCCGCAGCGTCGTCGACGACGTCGAGGAGTTCCGCAAGGTCATCGAGCCGAAGCTCGCCGACGCCGATCTGCTCGTCACCTCCGGTGGCGTCAGCGCGGGCGCGTACGAAGTGGTGAAGGACGCGCTGTCCGGCCAGGGCGTCGAGTTCGCGAAGATCGCGATGCAGCCGGGCGGGCCGCAGGGCTGCGGACGCTGGCAGGGAGTGCCGGTCGTGACCCTGCCCGGCAACCCCGTCAGCGTGCTCGTGTCGTTCGAGGCGTTCCTGCGCCCGGCGCTGCTGACGGCCATGGGCCACACCGACGTCTCGCGCCGGCGCGTGCGGGCCCGGCTGCTGGAGGCGATGTCCTCGCCGGCCGGCCGCCGCCAGTACCGCCGGGGCGTGTTCACGCCGTCCGACCGCGAGGTCACCGGGGTCGTCGGGCCGCGCGGCGGGCCTGGCTCGCACCTGCTGGCCGCGTTCACGCAGGCCAACTGCCTGATCGTGCTGCCGGAGGACGTCACGTCGGCAGCGGAAGGCGACGAGGTGGACGTCCTGCTGCTCTAGCCGGGAACTCCCGCAGCCTCCGGTACGGCGCGAGCAGCGGGAGCGCGGCGATCAGCACGCCGGACATCACCCACAGCGTCTCGCGGACGCCGATCGTCTCGCCCAGCACGCCACCGAGCACGCCGGCGAGCGGGATCGTGCCGTAGGCGACCAGCGACGCGCTGGAGGTGATCCGGCCGAACAGCTCGGGCGGGCAGTACTGCTGCCGGAACGTCGTGGTCAGCACGTTCGAGGCCACGACACCGGCGCAGACGCCGAACTCGGCGAGGACGAAGAGCCCGAGCCCCCAGCCCGGTCCGCTCAGCGGCCCGAGCAGCATCATCGGCGCGGCGAACAGCTCGCACAGCAGGAACGCGCGGGCGGCGCCGAAGCGCGCGCCGAGGCGGCCGGCCAGCGCCGCGCCGAGCACTCCGCCGGTCGCTGCCACCGCCAGGACCAGGCCGACCAGGCCGGGTGCCGCGCCGAGCGTGCGGGACAGGAAGACGATCTGGATGGCCTGGTACCCGGACAGCGCGAGGTTCGAGACGGCGGCGAACGCCATCATCGACCGCAGGTACCGGTCGCCGGCGACGAACCGGAGGCCCTCGGCGATCTGGCTGCGCAGCCGCGTCCGGGCCGGCGGGACCACGGCCTCGCGGACTCGGATCGCCCGCACGCACAGCACCGAGACGCCGAAGCTGACGGCGTCCGCGAGAACGCCGCTGACCGGCCCGAACGCCTGAGCCAGCAGGCCGGCCAGGCCGGGCCCGGCGACCTGCGTCGCCGACTCGCTGCCCTGCAGCTTCGCGTTGGCGCCCAGGAGGTCGCCGCCGGGGACCAGCGACGGCAGGTAAGCGCGGTAGGCGAGGCTGAAGAACACCTTCGCGACGCCGCCGAGGAGGGCCGCGACCAGCAGGAACGACATCGTGAGCACGCCGAACGCGGCCGCGAGCGGGATGCTCCCGAACACCGCCATCGACACCGTGTTGCAGATCAGCATGACCGGGCGCTTCGGCAGCCGGTCGACCCACGCGCCGGCGGGCAGGCCGACGAGCAGCCAGGGCAGCCAGGCCGCCGCGGTCAGGAGCGCGACCTGGAATGTGCTCGCGTCCAGCGTGACCACCGCGACCAGCGGCAACGCCGTGGTCGCGACCATGCTGCCGAGCATGCTCGTGGTCTCGCCGGTCCAGAGCAGCCGGAAGTCCCTGTTCCCCCAGAGCCCCTTCACGGCTGGCCCAGCGAAGTCCGCGCGGCGAAGAAGACCGGACGGCGCTCGACGTCGTCGTCCGGCACGGCGCGGTTCCGGTACTCGGCGAGCATCACGACGATCCGGTCGTTCAGCTCGGCCAGTTCGGCGATGGACAGCCGCGCCCAGCCGTCGATGCTGAACAGCGCCCCGCGCCACTCCTCGGGATAGGTGTCGCGCTTGACCAGCCACTCGCGGGCGATCGCGTGCTGGTGGTCGAGGGTCAGCACCTCGGCCGCTTCGGCGATCGGGTCGTCGGGGAAGTCCTGGGCGCCCCACTTGATCGCGCTGGAGGTCCGCCGCCACCACCGTTCCCGGCGGTCCCTGGCCAGCTCGGGCGCCTCCTCGATGAGCTCGCTGGCCGCCAGCACCTTGAGGTGGTGGCTGATGTTCCCCACCGCCTGGTCCGTCTTCTCCGCCAGCAGCGACGCCGTCGCCGGGCCGTCGAGGTGCAGCAGGTCCAGCAGGCGGTGGCGCAGCGGGTGCGCGATCGCGGCCAGTGCCTTCGAGTCCCGGATCTCCCGGACGTTCTCTTCCCTCACCATGACGCACAAGAGTAGTTGTACAACACCTCTTGTGCAATGGCTCTTGTGCAAGCGTTCGCGTAAGCTCCCGCCATGGGTTTCGTCGCATGGGTGATCTTCGGGGCGATCGTCGGCTGGGCCGGGAACCTGGTCGTCGGCGGCCGGGACCGGCGCCGGCAAGGTTGCCTGGTCAGCGTACTCGTCGGCGTGGTCGGCGCGGCGCTCGGCGGGCTGCTCTACCGGCTCGCGACCGGCCAGTCCAAGACGTTCGACTTCGACTTCCCCAGCTTCGGCGTGGCCATCCTCGGCGCCGTCGTGCTGCTGGCGATCCTGCGGCTCGTAACCGGTGTCGGCCGCCGTCCGAGTGACCGTTCGTAACTTTTGCTCGGACATTCGGTGATCAACCGGCCATCAGCCGCTAAACTGCTTCCTCACGCGCATCTCCCGGTGGCCGGGTGCATGCGCCGTCGGGGGGCGGATGCACCCGGCCCCGGTTCCGCTTCTTCGCTTCGAGCACCACGTCGACGGCGCGCAGCGGGTCCAGCAGGGCCGGCAGCGGCACCTCGTCGATCTCCGCCAGCCACGCCCCGAACAGCTCGTCGAGGCGGGCGTCGGCTGGATCGCGGTGATCGGTCATCGTCCCCTCCCAAGGCTCAAGTGGCAGCGCCCCGAACGGCGTCAACTACTGAGAGTTGTCGCTGAATTCGACCAAGCGTTACCGGGATGTGGTCCCTCCCACCCGCTGCGGGGACACCCTCGCGAGGGAGCCGACCAGGGGCACGCGGCGAGCCCCGCCTGGGGCAGCGGTAGCGTGGTGGCGCCCGTACGCGGCGGCCGGACCCCGGCGCCGACACCTCCTTCCGACACGAAACCAGGGGACCCGACCATGAGCGGCACCCGGCCGGAGCCCGGCGCCAACCCCGTCGCACACGCCCTGCAGCTCGCCCGCGAGACGCTGCCGCCGATGCACCCGGCCGGCCGGCCGTTCGTGGCGGGCGGGATCGCCGCGACGCTGCTCGCGCGCCGGTTCTCCAAGCGCCTCGGACTCGTCGGGGCGCTCGCGACCGTGGCGACCGCCGCGTTCTTCCGCGAGCCGAAGCGGGTCCCGCCGCCGCGTGACGGCGTCGCGCTCGCGTCGGCCGACGGGCTGGTGTCGCTGATCGAGGAAGCCGTCCCGCCCGCCGAGCTGGGCCTGCCTGCCGAGCCGCGGATGCGCGTGTCGGTGTTCCTCTCGGTGTTCGACGTGCACGTCCAGCGCGTGCCGGCGAACGGCGTGATCGAGCGCGTCGCCTACCGGCCGGGCAAGTTCCTCTCCGCCGACCTGGACAAGGCCAGCGACGACAACGAACGCAACTCCGTGCTGATGCGCACCGAAGACGGCCACGAGCTCGTCGTCGTGCAGATCGCCGGGCTGGTCGCGCGCCGCATCCTCTGCGAGATCCGCGAGGGCGACAAGGTCGGCGCCGCGTCGACCTACGGCATCATCCGGTTCGGCTCGCGGGTCGACCTCTACCTTCCGCCGGGCTCGACCGTGCTGGTGAGCAAGGGTCAGCGCACGATCGGCGGCGAGACCGTGATCGCCGAACTCCCTGCCGCGCCTGCGAAAGGCTGATCGATGGTCCGCGTGACCACCCCCGGCGTCCGGTTGCTGCCGAACGCCATCACCGTGCTCGCGCTGTGCGCGGGGCTGTCGGCCGTGCAGTTCGCGCTGACGAAGAACTACGCGATGGCGATCGCCTCGATCGGCATCGCGGCGGTGCTCGACAGCCTGGACGGCCGGATCGCGCGTCTCCTGGACGCGACGTCGAAAATGGGCGCGGAGCTGGACTCGCTGTCCGACGGCATCTCCTTCGGCGTCGCCCCGGCGCTGGTCATCTACGTGTGGCAGACGGGCGCGGACCGGATCGGCTGGGTGGCGTCGCTGATCTTCGCCGTCTGCATGATCCTGCGGCTGGCGCGCTTCAACACGCTGCTGGACGACACCGAGCAGCCCCCGTACGCGAGCGAGTTCTTCGTCGGCGTCCCGGCCCCGGCCGGCGGCCTGCTGGCGATGCTGCCGCTGGTGGCGTACCTGCAGTGGGGTTCGGGCTGGTGGTCCTCGCAGTACGTCGTGTGGGCGTGGACGATCGCGATCGCGGCCCTGCTGATCAGCCGCATCCCGACGCTGTCGCTGAAGACGGTCAAGGCCCCGGCCAAGGCGATCGCCCCGCTGCTGATCGGCGTGGCCCTGCTGGCCGCGGCGATCATCCAGTTCCCGCTGGTCGCGCTGCTCGTGGCGATGGTCCTGTACCTGGCGCACATCCCGTACTCGGTCTACCGGCACCGCTGGCTGGCGGCGCACCCGGAGGCGTGGACGGTCCCGCCGCGCGAGCGCCGGGCGATCCGCCGGGCCCGTTCGTCGCGCCGCCTGGGCTTGCGGCCGCCGCTGCGCCGCCGGGTGGCGGGCGCGGTTCGCGCGGTCCGGCTGCCGCGGGAGACGGTCCGGACTCCGCGAGGAACGTCAGAGAACGGCCAGGGGCCGCGGCGCCGGTCATGGCGGCAGATCGGCCTGCGCCGCAAGTAGCTCCGGATCGCTAGGGTGAACGGCGTGAGCCACCCGCAGATCACGCTGACCGTCCGGCACACGCCGTCCGCGCTGGACACCCGCCGCGGTGTCGTCCGGCTGCACCCCGAAGTCCTCGACGCCCTCGGCCTGCGGGCCTGGGACGCCGTGCACCTCACCGGCGCCCGGGTCAGCGCCGCCCTCGCCGCGCCGACCGACGAGGCCGACGTGCCCGGGATCGTCCTCACCGACGACGTCACCATGTCGAACCTCGGCGTCACCGAAGGCGCCGAGGTCGTGGTCGCGCCGGCCGACGTCGCCGCGGCCAAGACGGTCACCGTCGCCGGGTCGCGGCTGGCCAGCGTCTCGGTCAGCCCGCACATGCTGCGGCTCGCCCTGATCGGCAAGGTGCTCACCGTCGGCGACGCCGTTTCCCTGCTGCCGCAGGACCTCGCGCCGCAGCCGGGGTCCGACCCGGCCGGCCTGCGCGGCCAGCTGTCGCGGGCGATCGGCGCGACCTGGACCAACGAGCTGCTCACCGTCACCGCGACCGAGCCGGCCGGCACCGTCGCGGTCGGACCGTCCACTGTGGTCGTCTGGCGCGACGGCGCCCGGCCCGCCCCCGAACCCGCCGCGCCCCGGACGGCGACCGCGCTCGTGCGCACCTCCGCCGTCACCGCGGCCGAGGAGTGGATCGACGCGGAGATCGTCGAAGACGAAGTCGCCGTGGTCGAGGAGGCCGCCGAACCCGCCGTCCCGCTGGCCGACCTGATCGGCGCCGAGGCGGCCGCGCGCAAGCTCGCCGAGTGGTTCGACCTCGCGTTCCACCGCCCCGAGCTGCTGGCCCGGCTGGGCGCGCCCGCCCACCTCGGCGTCCTGCTGTCCGGCCCCGAAGGCGTCGGCAAGGCGACGCTCGTGCGGTCGGTGGCGAACGAGGCCGACATCCGCGTGGTGCCGGTGGCCGCCCCGAACCTCGCCGTGCTGGACCCGAACGTCGCGGTCGCGCGCCTGCGCGAGGCCGTCCGCGCGGCCGACGGGCCCACGGTCCTGCTGCTCACCGACGTCGACGCGCTGCTGCCCGCGGCCACGCCGCCGCCGGTCGCGACCGTCGTGCTCGAGGAGCTGCGGACGGCACTGCGGCGCGAGCGCTTCGCCGTCGTCGCGACGACGGCCCGCGCCGAGTCCGCCGACCCGCGCCTGCGCGCCGCCGACCTGCTGGACCGGGAGCTGTCCCTCGCGCTGCCGGACGCGAAAACGCGCCGCGAACTGCTGAACGTCCTGCTCCGCGACGTCCCGCTCGACACCGGCATCGACTGCGGCGTCCTCGCCGAGCGGACGCCGGGGTTCGTCGCCGCGGACCTCATCGCGTTGCGCCGCGACGCCGCGTTGCGCGCGGCCTTGCGCCAGCGCGAGGCCGAGGAGCCGCGCATCTCGCAGCAGGACCTGCTGGACGCGCTGGCCACCGTCCGGCCGGTCTCGATGTCCACTTCGGACAACCTGGCCACCGGCGGCCTGACCCTGGACGACGTCGGCAACATGGTCGACGTCAAGCAGTCGCTCACCGAGGCGGTGCTGTGGCCGCTGCGGTACCCGGACTCGTTCGCGCGGCTCGGCGTCGAACCGCCGCGTGGCGTGCTGCTGTACGGCCCGCCCGGCGGCGGCAAGACGTTCCTGGTCCGGGCGCTGGCCGGCACCGGCGCGCTGAACGTCTTCGCGGTCAAGGGCGCCGAACTGATGGACAAGTGGGTCGGCGAGTCCGAGCGCGCGGTGCGGGAGCTGTTCCGCCGGGCCGCCGAGGCCGCGCCGTCGCTGATCTTCCTGGACGAGATCGACGCGCTGGCCCCGCGCCGCGGCCAGTCGTCGGACTCCGGGGTCGCCGACCGCGTGGTCGCGGCGCTGCTGACCGAATTGGACGGTGTCGAGCCGATGCGCGAGGTCGTCGTGCTGGGCGCGACGAACCGGCCGGAGCTGGTCGACCCGGCGTTGCTGCGGCCGGGACGGCTCGAGCGCCGCGTCTACGTGCCGCCGCCGGACGCCGAGGCCCGCGCCGCGATCCTCGCCGCCAGCTCGAAGAACACGCCGCTGGCGTCCGATGTGGACCTCACCGAGGTGGCGTCCACTCTGGACGGCTACTCGGCGGCCGACTGCGCGGCGCTGATCCGCGAGGCGGCGCTGACGGCGATGCGCGAGTCACTGGAGGCCCGCGAAGTCACCGCGGCGCACCTGGACGCGGCCCGCAAGACGGTCCGGCCAAGCCTCGACCCGGCCCAGCTCGCCACGCTGGAGGCGTACGCGAAGACCCAGGCCGGCGACTGAACTTCCCGCTTTGCACCACAAAGCCGCACTTTCCTAGGGAAAGTGCGGCTTTGTGGTGTGAAGCAGGTGCGTCAGCTGCCCTTGTGGCCGGACTCGTATTCCTTGGTCACGATGACGATCACGCCGGGGCTCGCGCTCTCGATGCCCGGGAAGCGGGGCTCGGCCTTGATGCCGAACTCCTGCGCGAGCTGCTTGGCCGCGGCTTCCTCGTCGGTGCCCGGGCGGTAGAACGCCGTCGTCGTCGGGATGACGCCCTGCGAGTAGTTGCTGACCTCGTTGACGTTCCAGCCGCCGCCGCGGAAGTCCTCGGCCGCGCGGTCCGCCAGGCCCTTGATCGTCGAGTTGTTGAAGACCCGGACGGTCACCCACTTGTTGGACGCCTGCTGGTCACCGGGCTGACCCGGCTGTCCCGGCGTGGGCTGGCCAGCGGGTGGCGTGGTCGTCGCCGGCGGCGGGGTGGGCGACGACGGGTTCGTCGAGGTCGAGGGCGGGGTGGCCGTCGACGAAGTGGCGGGCGGCGCCGACGTCCCGCCGGACGTGCCCGGCTGCGTCGTCGTGCCGCTCGGCCCGGCCTCGTCGGACCCGTTGCCCCCGCCCAGTGCGGTGATCCCGCCGATGACCGCGGCGATGATCGCCACGCCGACCAGGGCGACGCCCGCGGCCTTCATCGGCCGGGACATTCCCGAAAACACGCTCATTTCAGCTCGATCCCCAGTCGCCGGGCACCTCGTTTGCGCTGGCGGGCGGCGCGGGTCTTGCGCAGCCGCTTCACCAGCATCGGGTCGGCCTCGATCGCCTCCGGCTTCTCCAGCAGCTTGTTGAGCAGCTGGTAGTAGCGAGTGGCGGACAGATCGAAGCGTTCGCGGATGGCGTTCTCCTTCGCCCCGGCGTGTCGCCACCACTGGCGCTCGAAGGCGAGGATCTCGACCTCGCGTTCGGTCAGGCCGGGCACGGGCTTCGGCGGCGACGGCTGCGGCTCAGCCATCGACTCCGCGGCGTCCATCCGAGTCCCTCTCAATCGGGCGTCATGGCGAATCAGACCTAGCTCTTCCGCGGGCGCCATTCAACCACGGAAGCGGCCGCCGACGTGGGCTTCGACGTCGGCGCGTCACGGTCTGATGCAGGTCTACCAGAAGGGTCCGACTAAACTGGCTCGCCGTGACCATCCACCCCATCGTTATCGCCGGCGAACCCGTGCTGCACCAGCCGACCCGGGAGATCACCGAGTTCGACGCGCAGCTGCGCACGCTCGTGGACGACATGTTCGAGACGATGTACGCCGCCGAGGGCGTCGGCCTCGCGGCCAACCAGATCGGCCTCGACCTGCGGGTGTTCGTCTACGACTGCCCGGACGACGAAGGCGTGCGGCACAAGGGCGTCGTGGTCAACCCGAAGCTCGAGACGTCGGAGATCCCGGAAACCATGCCGGACCCGGACGACGACTGGGAGGGCTGCCTCTCAGCGCCCGGCGAGTCGTACCCGACGGGCCGCGCGAAGTGGGCGAAGGTGACCGGCTCCGACATCGAGGGCAACCCGATCGAGGTCGAGGGCACCGGCTACTTCGCGCGCTGCCTGCAGCACGAAACCGACCACCTGGACGGGTACATCTACTTGGACCGCCTGGTCGGCCGCCACGCACGCGCGGCGAAGAAGATGCTGAAGCACAACAAGTGGGGCGTCCCGGGCAACTCGTGGCTCCCGCCGAAAACCCCCGAGGACGACGGCGCCGTCATCTGAGACCACGAAGGGCCCCTCGATCGAGGGGCCCTTCGCCGGTTCAGCAGCCGAGGAAGTGGCAGCGGACCACGCGCGGCGTCTCCAGGACCGAGCCCGCCTTGACGTCCTGCGCGAGCCGGACGTACTGCGCGTGCGTCCAGGCCAGCGGGGTCGCCGACGCGTTGGGCGTGCCCGGCGGGAAGCCGGTCTGCCCGGACGGCGGGTTCTCGTCCCACACCTGCTCCGGCATGGTCTCCGCCGAGCTGCTGACCCGGCCGAGGTCACGCAGCCGCCGCGCCGCCGAGGCCGGGTCGCCGAGCGTCAGCTCGTACTCGCCGCGCTCACCCGCCAGCAGCGGCCAGAGCCGGCCGAACGTCGTGCGGCTTTCGGCCGGGAACGTGTAGTCCCACGGCGAACCGTCGGCCTGCTCGCCGTAGCCGTCCTTCGTGTACCGGTGCCAGAACTGCCCGGTCGGGGTCGTGAACGCGATGTCCTTGTCGGTGACGCGGATGCTGTTGCGGATCACCGGGTCGTCCGCGCGGTAGATGCCGAGCCGGACGAGGTCGAGGAAGCCCGCGTCGGTGACCGCGCGCTGGTCCATGGTCACGCTCGAGTTGCCGAGGTTGTACGTCGTCCCGTTGTTCGCGTTGGCGTCCTTGGTCAGGCGGACGAAGTACGGGTCCTTCGACAGCGGCCCGTTCGTGGTGATCGTCTGCTTCGGCAGGTCGGCCTTCATCTTGTCGGCCGCGGCGAGGTAGCGGGCGGCGTCGGTGGCCGCGCCGTTGTGCGACGCGATGTCCGCCGCGCAGACCAGCCCGGCGATCACCGACGCGATCGTCGACGGGGACCAGCCGTCCTGCTCCTCCCACCGCTCCTGCTGCGTGTACGGCGAAGGCTGCCCGTTCGGGCCCCGGTAGCCGAGGATGAAGTCGGCGGCCTTGCGGACGCCGGGCCACAGGTCGTTGCGGCCGAGCTGCTGGGCCAGCACGATCGGGAAAGCGGTTTCGTCGAGCTGGATCGACGTCCAGTACGGGACGCCGTCGACGCGGCTGTTCTGCGGCATGTGCCCGTCGGGCTGCTGCTGCGTGCCGAACATGTAGGACACCGAACGGTTCGCCGCGGCCGTGTCGCCGCCGGCGGCCAGCCCGGTCGCGATCTGGTAGAGGTCGCGCGGCCAGACCAGGTGGTAGGTGCCGGACGGCGACCACTCGGGGTCGTTGTTCCCGAACCGCCACGGCATGCTCGGCGACGCGATGAACGCGCCCGGGTGGTGCTTGTCCTCGCTCGCGGCGAGCGTCAGCATCGACGCCTTGTATAGGTCGCGCTCGGCGTCGGTCTTCAGCGACGACGGCGGCTTGCTCACCCCGCGCAGGTACTGCTGCCAGCCGCGGTCGTACGCGCGCGTGATGTCGCGGACGCCGCGTCGCTGCGACGCCTGCGCGCTGCCGAGCGCGTCGCCGGCCTTCGCGCCCATGCCGAGCGCGAGGGTGACGTGCCGGTTGCGGACGCCGTCGGCCGCGGTCTGCCCGGTCAGCAGGACGTTGCCCTTGGCGGCGGTGTCGTAGGTGGTCAGCTTGAACGTCTTGGTGAGCTGCGTGTTCCCGTCGGACGCGCCCGCGTAGCCGACGCTCGTCTTCGTGAAGGCGGGCTTGGCGGTCAGGGCGGCGGCGTTCGTGGCGTCCTGCGCGGTGACGGCGTCGCCCTTACGCGCGGCGGAGTCGTCCGAACCGTCGTTGGTGAGGTCCGGGTCGGCGACCGCGTAGAGCTGGTACGGCCGCCCGGTGAGCGACTGGAAGTCGACGTCCACCAGCACCGTCGTGGCGGCCGGGTCGGTGACGTAGGTCTTGCGCAGGCGCCAGCGGTGCTGGTCGTCGGTGATCGTCTGCTCGTAGACCAGGCTGTCGTCGTCGGTGCGCCGGACCTGCTGCGACTTCGCGGTGTAGTCGACGGTCGCGAAGCTGCGGCCGTCGGTGACGACGAAGTTCATCGACCGGACGCTCGGCGTCGACAGGTCCGGGTAGTAGACCTCGGACATCTGGCCACCTTGGAGGGTGAACCAGACGTTGCTCGACCGGTTGTGAGCCGTGCCGAAACCGGTCTTGTTGGCGGGCAGCCAGCTGGGATGGGCGCCCGGAGCGCCGGGAGCCTCGCCCTGCGCCGCCGCGGTCGCCGGGATCAGGCCGGTGACCAGCAGCCCAGCGAGGGCGCCGAACATGAGTTTGCGCATATCAACCCCACAGAAGATCGCTTCTGCACCGTTACAGAAGCGCCTGGAAGTGTCTCGCCGATCCTTCACCGGCGCATGGTCCGAACCGGTGAACCACTGACCGTCACTGGTCCGGTCGGCGGTTCACGGACAGCGAACCACCGTCCACCTCTTTCGGGAGCAAACTTGAAGTACCTGCAACGGTGTAATCGAGGTGCCCTCATGGAAGACGCGATGGACGCCTACTCGCGCGTGGTCAGCACGGTCGCGAAGACCGTCACCCCGCACGTCGCCGGGGTCCAGCTCGCGCGCGGCAGCGGGTCGGCCGTCGTCTTCGCCGACGACGGCCACCTGCTCACCAACGCCCACGTCGTCGCCGATCACCGGCGCGGCGTCGCGACCTTCGCGGACGGTAGCGAAGTGCCCTTCGACGTCGTCGGCGCCGACCCGCTGTCCGATCTCGCCGTGCTGCGGGCTCGCGGCGAGACGCCGTCGGCCGCTCAGCTCGGCGACGCCGACAACCTCGTCGTCGGGCAGCTCGTCGTGGCCATCGGGAGCCCGCTCGGGTTCTCCGGCACCGTCACCGCCGGCGTCGTCAGCGCGCTCGGCCGGGCGTTGCCGGTGCGCCACGGCCGCGCCGGGCGGGTGATCGAGGACGTCATCCAGACCGACGCCGCGCTCAACCCCGGCAACTCCGGCGGCGCGCTCGCCGACTCCGCCGGCCGGGTCGTCGGCGTCAACACCGCGGTCGCCGGCGTCGGGCTCGGGCTCGCCGTGCCGATCAACGCGACCACTCGGCGGATCATCGACACGCTCGTCGTCGAGGGCCGGGTGCGGCGCGCGTACCTCGGCGTCGTCGGCGTGCCCGCGCCGCTGCCGGACGACGTCGCCGAGCGCACCGGGCAGGCCGCCGGGCTGCGGGTGCGCGAAGTCGTGTCCGGCGGCCCCGCCGAGCGGGCCGGACTGCGCGCCGGGGACCTCGTGCTGACCGTCGGCCGCACCCGCGTCTCGGACGCGCAAGGCATCCAGCGGCAGCTGTTCGCGGAAGTGATCGGCACCGCACTGCCGATCACCGTGCTGCGCAACGGAGCCATGGTCGACGTCTACGCCACTCCGGCCGAGTTGGTCGGGTGACTTGAGTATCGCGCTCCGGCGTGGCATGGTCGGTGGCACAACACCAACGCGGGAGCTCGCGCCATGGCGGGCTGAGAGGGTGACTGGGGTTTTCCCGGCGTCACCGACCGCATGAACCTGACCGGGTAATGCCGGCGTAGGGAGTGAAAGTCGTTGACGACATTGGAGAACAAGCACGTCTCCGTCACGACCGGCCCGATCACGGGCTCGCACAAGGTTTACCACCAGACCGAATCCGGTTTGCGTGTTCCTGCCCGCCGGATCGACCTCTCGAACGGCGAGCACTTCGACGTCTACGACACTTCGGGCCCGTACACGGATCCCGACGTGGCCATCGACGTCCACAGTGGACTCCACCGGCTGCGCGCCGGCTGGGCCGACGGGCGCGAGCACAACACCCAGCTCGGCTGGGCCAAACAGGGTGTCATCACGCGCGAAATGGAGTACATCGCGGCCCGTGAACGGGTTTCCGCGGAGTTCGTGCGCGACGAGGTGGCCCGCGGGCGTGCGGTGATCCCGGTCAACCGCAAGCACCCCGAAACCGAGCCGATGATCATCGGCAAGAACTTCCTCGTGAAGATCAACGCCAACATGGGCAACTCGGCCGTCTGGTCGTCGGTCGAGGAAGAGGTCGACAAGATGGTCTGGGCGACCCGCTGGGGCGCCGACACGATCATGGACCTCTCCACCGGCAAGCGGATCCACGAGACGCGCGAGTGGATCATCCGCAACTCGCCGGTCCCGGTCGGCACCGTGCCGATCTACCAGGCACTGGAGAAGGTCGACGGCGAACCGGAAAAGCTGTCGTGGGAGATCTACCGCGACACGATCATCGAGCAGTGCGAACAGGGCGTCGACTACGTCACCGTGCACGCCGGCGTGCTGCTGCGCTACATCCCGCTGACCGCCCGGCGCGTCACCGGGATCGTCAGCCGCGGCGGTTCGATCATGGCCGCGTGGTGCCTCGCACATCACCAAGAGTCCTTTTTGTACACGCACTTCGAGGAGCTCTGCGAGATCCTCCGGCAGTACGACGTCACGTTCTCCCTCGGCGACGGCCTGCGCCCGGGTTCGATCGCCGACGCCAACGACCGCGCCCAGTTCGCCGAGCTGGAAACGCTGGGCGAGCTCACGCACATCGCGCGGTCGCACGACGTCCAGGTGATGATCGAGGGCCCCGGCCACGTGCCGATGCACAAGATCAAGGAGAACGTCGAGCTGGAAGAAAAGCTCTGCGGCGAAGCACCTTTCTACACGCTCGGTCCACTCGCGACGGACATCGCGCCGGCTTATGACCACATCACGTCGGCCATCGGCGCGGCCCAGATCGGCTGGTACGGCACGGCGATGCTGTGCTACGTCACGCCGAAGGAGCACCTCGGCCTGCCGAACCGCGACGACGTCAAGACCGGCGTGATCACGTACAAGATCGCCGCGCACGCCGCCGACCTGGCCAAGGGGCACCAGTACGCGCAGGAGTGGGACGACGAGCTGTCGAAGGCGCGCTTCGAGTTCCGCTGGAACGACCAGTTCAACCTGTCCCTGGACCCCGACACCGCGCGCTCGTTCCACGACGAGACACTGCCCGCCGAGCCGGCCAAGACCGCGCACTTCTGCTCGATGTGCGGGCCGAAGTTCTGCTCGATGCGGATCACGCAGGACGTCCGCAAGTACGCCGAGGAGCACGGTCTGTCCACCGTGGAGGCCATCGAGGCCGGCATGGCTTCGAAGTCGGCCGAGTTCACCGAGTCCGGCGGCCAGGTCTACCTGCCCGTAGTTCAGCCATGACACCGCCCACTGCCCTCACCATCGCCGGCTCGGACTCCGGCGGTGGTGCGGGCATCCAGGCGGACCTGCGGACGTTCTTCGCCCACGGCCTCCACGGGCTGGTGGCGCTGACCGCGGTCACCGTGCAGAACTCGTTGGGCGTACAGGGTTTCACGGAGATCCCGGCCGACGTGGTGACCGCGCAGATCAAGGCGGTGGCGTCCGACATGGGCGTGAACGCGGCGAAGACGGGAATGCTGGCGACGGCGGAGATCATCCGGTCGGTCGCCAAGACCCTCGACGAGGTCGAGGTGGGCCCGCTGGTGGTCGACCCGGTGGCGGCGTCGATGACGGGTCACGCGCTGCTGCGCGAGGACGCGCTGGAGGCGATCCGCACGGAGCTGTTCCCCCGCGCGACGCTGATCACGCCGAACCTGGACGAAGTCGGCCTGCTGACGGGCATCTCGGTGTCCGACGCGACCTCCCAGCGCGCGGCGGCGGAGGCACTGCTGGAGTTCGGGTCGCAGTGGGTGCTCGTCAAGGGCGGCCACATGACCGGCAGCACCTGCGTCGACCTCCTCACCGATGGCCGCGAGTACGTTTCGCTGAGCGGCCCGAGGTTCGAAACGGACAACACCCACGGCGGCGGCGACACGATGGCCTCGGCGATCACGTCGTCGCTGGCGAAGGGCGCGTCCGTGCCGGACGCGGTGGCGGCGGGCAAGAAGTTCATCGAGCGCTGCGTGGCGGAGTCCTACCCGCTCGGTGCGGGAGTGGGCCCGGTCTCGCCGTTCTGGGTGCTACCGGACCGGCGCTAGCTCCCGGCTGTCGTACTCCTCGCGAGAGGAGCGGATGCGGTCGAAGTTCGCCTGCGACCACGTGCTCAGCGCCACCAGGTGCGCGCCCACCTCCGCGCCCATCTCCGTCAGCGCGTACTCCACCGTCGGGGGCGTGGTCGGGTACACCGTGCGCGTCAGAAAGCCGTCGCGCTCCAGCTGGCGGAGGTTCTGCGTGAGCATCTTCTGGCTGATGCCGTCGACAGCCCGGCGCAGCTCGCCGAACCGGTGGGGACCCCGGGCCAGTGCGCCCAGCATCAGGGCCGTCCACTTGTTGGCCAGCAGGTCCAGCACGTCCCGGCAAGGGCAGCTCCGGAGATACACATCCCAGGGTCCGTCCTGGTCACAGGTGGTTTCCATCAGGTACCTACTTCACTTATTAGTGCCTTCTGGCGAAAAGTGACGAACGCTCCGAGTATAGGAGGAGACCCTCGGATAGAAGGAGAGCAGAGATGCGCATCGTGACCCAGGAGACGCTCGGCGGGCCGGAGGTGCTCCGCGTCACCGAAGCACCACGCCCGGAGCCCGGGCCGACGGAGGTCCTGGTGCGGGTGCACGCGGCCGGCATCAACCCCGTCGACTGGAAGGTGCGCGCGGGCGGCGGGTTCCTCGGCGAACCGCCGTTCACCGTCGGCTGGGACGTCGCCGGCGTCGTCGAGCAGGCCGGTTTCGGCGCCACCGGCGTCCGCGAAGGCGACGAAGTCCTCGGCATGCCGTGGTTCCCGCGCCCCGCCGGCGCCTACGCGGAGTACGTCACCGCGCCCTCGCGGCACTTCGTGCGCAAGCCGGCCGGGCTGTCGTTCGCCGAGGCCGCCGCACTCCCCCTCGCCGGACTCACCGCGTGGCAGGGACTTGTGGACGTCGCGAACGTCCACGAAGGACAGCGGGTGTTCGTCGACGCCGCCGCGGGCGGGGTCGGCCACCTGGCCGTGCAGATCGCCAAGGCGCGCGGCGCGCACGTCATCGGCACGGCCAGCGCCGGCAAGCACGACCTGCTGCGCGAACTCGGCGTCGACGAACCCCTCGACTACCACGACGAGAACGCCACCACGTCCGATGTGGACGTCTACTTCGGACTCGTCGGCGAGAAGAGCGACCTGCGCTGGCTGCCCTCGATCAAGGAAGGCGGCCTGCTGATCGGCGTGCCGAGCGGCGTCGCGGATCGCGTCGAAAAAGCCGCCGCGGCAAGGAAAGTGCGGACGGAACGGATCCTCGTCGAGCCGGACCGCGGCGGGCTGACCGGCCTCGTCGGACTGATCGAGGCCGGTCAGCTCAAGGTCCGCGTCGAGCAGACGTTCCCGCTCGAAGAGGCGGCCAAGGCGCACGAGCTGGGTGAGTCCGGCCGGGTGTCCGGCAAGCTCGTGCTGACCGTCTAACCCCTGGCGAGCACCTGGGGCAGCACCGTCGTCAACCCGGTCCAGTCCGACGTGACCACCGACGCGTGCTGCTTCGCCAGGTCGGCGACGCGCTGGTTGGCCTGGTCGACCGTCGGGTTGTGGGCGTCGATGGCCGGCGCGACGTTCTGGCCGTCGGTCATCACGACGTAGTAGTGGTTGGCGTCGTACCACCACGGCCCGGTCTGCGTCACCCACGCGTTCGCGTCGCCGTCGAACACGACGAACCACGGCTTGAGGTCGGCGGTGTACTTGTCCCGCGGGTCACCGCCGGCCGCGCCGTGCACGGTCGGGAAGATGTTCGCGTCGCCCAGCTTGCCCGCGTTCTTGAGCCCGACCAGGTACCGCGCGTACTCGACGTCGGTCTTCAGCGTGTCGGTCGGGTTCCCCTCCTCGACCGTGCCCGGGATGATCTCGGTGATCACCCGGCCCCGCAACGCGTCCACCGACGGCCAGTTGTCCGCCTTGGACGCGTCGTCGAGCGTGGCGTAGCTCCCGAGCAGCTCGGCCGGGCGGAAGGCGACGCTGCCGAGGTGCGAGCGGAACGTGGCGTCCAGCTCGTCCGGGCCCATGCCGGTGTTGTCCGAGAAGCCCGTCTTCATCTCCAGTTTCAAAGTGATCGGCGTGTGCCCCGGGTGGGCGGCCAGCCAGATCCGGATGTCGTCGAGGCAGTATTCGAGGTTCTTGTTCTTGCCGCCGGTGTACAGCTGCGCGGCCGACGTCGCCGCGACGCAGTTGTTGTTGTTTCCCAACGGGTTCGAGTGGCTGACCTTCCACTCGTGGGTGAAGAAGTCCGGCCAGACGTCCAGCTCGATCAGCGACGAGCCGGCGTCGAGTGCCCGGGCCAGGTAGTCGTAGGCCGCCGGGTCGTACGTGTTGTGCACGCCGACCGTCGTGACGTGGGAGAGCTTCGGGCTGTCCGCGTTCGCGGCCGTCGCCCCGGAGAGCACGAGCGCCGCCGTGAGGACCGCCACCGAGAAGAGCTTCATCCAGGCTCCTTCGAACGTGAGTAACGTTCACAATGTCTCACCGTGGTTGACTGTTGATGAAGCAAAAGAGGCTGATTGGCCTAGACCAGAAGTCGGGAAACCACCATGACGACGAGCCTGCCGACCGCGTTGACCATCGCCGGGTCGGATTCCGGTGGTGCCGCCGGGCTGCAGGCGGACCTGCGCACGTTCCTGACGTGCGGCGTGCACGGCCTGGTCGCGGTCACCGCCGTCACCGTCCAGAACACCCTCGGCGTGCACGACCGCGCCGACCTGCCGCCGCACATCGTGGCCGGGCAGATCGAGGCGGTCGCGGCGGACATGGGCGTCGGCGCGGCCAAGACCGGCATGCTGGCGTCGGCCGAGATCATCCACGCCGTCGCGGCGGCGTGCGACAAGGCGGAGATCGGCCGTGACGAGAAGATCCCGTTCGTCGTCGACCCGGTCGCGGCGTCGATGCACGGCCACCCGCTGTTCGACGACGCCGGCCTGCACGCCCTGCGCGACGAGCTGCTGCCGCGCGCGACGGTCCTGACGCCGAACCTGGACGAGGTCCGCCTGCTCACCGGCATGACCGTGAAGGACCGCGAGGGCATGCACACCGCGGCCGTGGTGCTGCAGCGGATGGGCCCGCGGTACGTCCTGGTCAAGAGCGGCCACCTGCAGGCCGACCCGGAGTGCGTGGACCTCCTGTTCGACGGCTCGACGTTCGTGGAGCTGCCGGGCAAGCGCTACGCGACACCGCACACGCACGGCGCGGGCGACACGATGGCGTCGGCGCTGACGGCGGGGCTCGCCAAGGGCATGTCGGTGGTCGAGGCCGCGCGGTACGGCAAGTGGTTCGTCTCGCAGGCCGTCGAGCACGCCTACCCGATGGGCGCCAAGGTCGGCCCGGTCTCGGCCTTCTGGCGGCTGGCACCCGAGGAGCGCTGAGCACCGGCCCGGTTACCATCCCTGCGTTTACTGATCCTTGAACCAAGCAGGGGGCGGCCTTGACCGGACGCGAGCGGGTGGCGAAGGTCCTCGAAGACCGCCGCTTCCAGAACTTCATCATCGCCGTGATCGTGTTCAACGCGGTCACGCTCGGCATGGAGACGTCGACGTCGATCATGGCGGGCTACGGCGACCTCCTGCACGCCCTCGACCACGTCGCCCTCGGCATCTTCGTCACCGAGCTGCTGGCGAAGTTCTACGCCTACCGCGGCGCGTTCTTCCGCGACAACTGGAACGTCTTCGACCTGCTGGTCGTCGGCATCGCGGTGATCCCGGCGACCGGGCCGTTCGCCGTCCTGCGGTCGTTGCGCGTGCTGCGCGTCCTGCGGCTGATCTCGGTCGTGCCGTCGATGCGCAAGGTCGTCTCGGGTCTGCTCGCCGCGATCCCCGGGATGGCGTCGATCGCCGCGCTGCTCGCGCTGATCATCTTCGTGGCAGGCGTGATGGCGACCAAGCTGTTCGGCGGCATCTCCCCGGAGAACTTCGGCGACCTCGGTACCTCGCTGTTCACGCTGTTCCAGGTGATGACCGGCGAGGCGTGGCCGGACATCGCGAAGGAGATCATGGTCCAGGCGCCGATGGCCTGGATCTTCTTCGTCGTCTACATCCTGGTGTCGAGCTTCGCGGTGCTGAACCTCTTCATCGCCGTGGTGGTCAGCGGCATGGAGGACGAGCTGCGCCAGGACATCCGCGAGGAAGAGGAGAAGCAGGCCGAAGCCCAGGCCGCCGCGAACCGGGAGATCCTCGAGGAGCTGCGCGCGGTGCGCGCGGAGCTGGCCGAGCTGCGAAAGACGGCCGTCTAGTCGTCCGCGATCAGGGCCTCGAGCGCCGGGAGCGCCGCCGTGAGCGCTTCGCGGTGCTCGGGCGTCAGGCGGTCGAGACGCCGGTTCAGCTCCTGCACCCGCGTCGACCGGACGCCGGACACCAGCCGCTCGCCCTCTTCCGTCGCCTTCGCCAGCCACGCCCGGCGGTCGACCGGGTCGGACTCGCGGCTGACGTACCCCGCCTCGACCAGGGACGCGATGATCCGCGACATCGTCGCCGCGGCGACGCCCTCCTTCGCGGCGAGGTCGCCGAGGCGCAGCTGTCCGGAGATCACCAGCGTCGCGAGGGCCGAGATGGCGCCGTGGCCGGGACCGGGCACGCCGGCCTGCCGCAGCGACCGGGACAGCCTGCCGACGGCCAGGTACAACCTGCCCGAGACGTCCTGGACCGATGTGCTCGTCACGGCTGGCTCCTTTTGCCTCGCCCCGCCGCCGGTGCGCCGGAAAGTGCCGTCCACCTTACGGGTTCGCCGTGCGCGTTCGGCGTGAAGCCACCCTGGTTCACCGTGGTGGACTCGACGCCTTGGCCCAGAAGCGCTGCGGAACCCGGCCGGCCCCGCGCGCCAGGTGACCGGCGACGACGGCCGAGCGCATCGCGGCGGCCATCCGCTCCGGGTCGGCCGCCCGGGTGACCGCGGTGGACAGCAGGACGGCGTCGCAGCCGAGCTCCATCGCCAGTGTCGCGTCCGATGCCGTGCCGATTCCGGCGTCCAGGATCACCGGCACGCCCGCCCGCGAAACGATCAGCTCGATGTTGTGCGGATTCCGGATGCCGAGGCCGGTGCCGATCGGCGCACCCAGCGGCATGACGGCGGCGCAGCCAGCCTCCTCCAGGCGCAGCGCGAGCACCGGGTCGTCGTTCGTGTAGGCGAACACGGTGAACCCGTCGGCGGCCAGCCGTTCGGCGGCGTCGAGGGTCTCGACCGGGTCCGGCAGCAGCGTCCGGTCGTCGGCGTGCACCTCGAGCTTGATCAGGTCGGTGTCCAGCGCTTCCCGGGCGAGCTGCGCGGTGAGCACGGCTTCGGCGGCCGTCCGGCAGCCCGCGGTGTTCGGCAGCAGCTCGATCCCGAGCCGGTTCAGCAGTTCGAGGACGCCGGAGCCGCCTTCGGCGTCGGCGCGGCGCATCGCGACGGTGGTCAGCTCGGTGCCGGACGCGACCAGCGCGCGTTCGAGGACGGCCAGGTTGGCCGCGCCACCGGTGCCGATGATCAGCCGGGACGTCAGCTTGGCGGTGCCGATGACCAGCGGTTCTTCGTCCACTTCAGCCTCCCTGGACCGCGGTGAGCACGTCGACGCCCGCGCCCTTGGGCACGGCGGTGGTGGGCCAGTCGCTCCGGCGGACGACGACGCCGTCGACCGCGACGGCGATGCCGGGCCGCTGCCCGCCCGACGCGTCGAGGACGTCGGCGACCGTGGCGCCGTCCGGGAACTCCGTCCACGTCCCGTTGAGCTTGATTTCCATCACACGTGCTCCTTCTGGTGCAGGCGGGCGGGCGAAGCCGCTTCGACGCCTTCGGGCGGCTTCTCACCCTCGAGCCAGGCGACCACGGCGTCCGCGGTCACGGGGGCCAGCAACAGGCCGTTGCGGTGGTGCCCGGTGGCGGCGAAGACGCCGTCGTCCAGGACGCCGATGTACGGCAGCACGTCGCGGCTGCCGGCACGCAGGCCCGCGGCGGTCTCGGCCAGCTCGTACTCGGTGATCGCGGGGAAGACGCGTTCGGCGCCCTCGATCAGCTCACGCACGCCGCGCGCGGTGACGGCCTGGTCGAAGCCCGCTTCGTACTGCGTCGCGCCGAGGACGAGCTCCTGGTCGCCGCGCGGGACGAGGTAGATGGGCTTGCCCTCGACGACGGCGCGGACGGTGTGTCCGGGCGGCGGCAGGCAGCCCCGGCGGGGCTTGAGCCGCAGGATCTCGCCCTTGAGCGGCCGGACGGCGTCGGCCAGCTGCGGGTGCAGCCGCCCGGTCCAGGCGCCGGCGGCGAGCACGACGGCTTCGGCGTCCGGTGTTCGCTCGACGCGTTCGCGGACGAACCGGACTTGGTGGTCGACGCAGGCCGCGTACAGGGCTTGGAGCAGTTTCCGGTTGTCCACGGCCAGGTCGCCGGGCACGTGGAGTCCACTTCGGACAGAGCCGACACCGGGTTCGAGCCGCTTGGCCTCCCGGCCGGTGAGCCGGTCGGCCACGCGCCCGAGCCGGCGCAGGTGGTCGGCGAGGATGTCGAGGTAACCGGCGTCGGCGCTGTCGAAGGCGACGACGAGCGTGCCGTGTCCGGCCAGGCCGGGGTCGACGCCTTCTTTTGCCAGGTCGCTCGCGAAGCCGGGCCATCTCCTGAGCGATTCTTCGCCGAGGGCGAGGACGTCCTCCTCACCCGGCCAGGCCTCGGTGACGGGGGCGAGCATGCCCCCGGCCAGCCAGGATGCGCCGCCGCGGACGGGCTCGGGGTCGTAGAGGCTGACGTCGTGGCCCTTCGCGGCCGCGCGCCAGGCCGTGGACAGGCCGATCACGCCGCCGCCCACCACTGCCAGGTTCGTCATGGGATCACGCTCCCTGCGCCGGCATGACCCGGATCAGGTTCCACGGTCGGAGCGGCAGCTCCCTCTCAGCCCGTCCCTCGGGCTCCCGTGCGGACTCCTCCACCCTAGCCGCCGGGGTACGGTCGCCGCTATGCCCGCCCTCTCCGGTGACAAGATCCGCGCCCGCCTCGACGCGGCCCGCCTGTACCTCTGCACGGACGCCCGAACCTCTCGCGGCGACTTGGCATCGTTCGCCGACGCGGCCCTCGCGGGCGGAGTCGACATCATCCAGCTGCGCGACAAGACCGGCGCTTTGGAAGCCACCCAGGAGATCGCGGCGCTGGAGGTGCTGGCCGAGGCGTGCGCGCGCCACGGAGCGTTGCTGTCGGTGAACGACCGGGCGG
Organism: Amycolatopsis sp. NPDC098790; assembly: GCF_044759945.1. Lineage (NCBI taxonomy): Bacteria > Bacillati > Actinomycetota > Actinomycetes > Pseudonocardiales > Pseudonocardiaceae > Amycolatopsis > Amycolatopsis sp. NPDC098790. Next base: position 1,952,821 of record NZ_JBIWAI010000001.1, on the reverse strand, counting down.
ATGTGGCTTTGGCGGTCGGCGCGGACGTGCTGCACCTGGGTCAGGACGACATCCCGGTGGGGTTGGCCCGCCGGATCCTGGGGGACGACGTGGTGATCGGCCGGTCGACGCACTCGCTCGACCAGGCCCTCGCGGCGGCCGCGGAGCCGGGAGTCGACTACTTCTGCACGGGTCCCTGCTGGCCGACGCCGACCAAGCCGGGGCGGTCGGCGCCCGGGCTGGACTTGGTGCGTTCGACGGCCGCGGCTGCGCCTTCCCGGCCATGGTTCGCAATCGGCGGCATCGACGGTTCGCGGCTGCCCTCGGTGCTCTCGGCGGGCGCGTCCCGGATCGTGGTGGTGCGGGCGATCACCGAGGCCGAGGACCCGGAGGCTGCGGCGCGGGAGTTGCGGGCCCGGCTCCCCTGACCGCTCCGCCCATCCCTGGGCAGGGTTCCGGCGAAGTCGCGTGTGCTCGTTCCCCGTCTCTGCTCGGGGCGCGCTGAAGGTCCCTTTAGCTCGCGCTTCAAGCTGAACAGCGCTCGTCCGCGGGGCGCGGAGGCCGCGGCGGTGCCGCGAATGTCGCATTCGGGACCTCCCACGTCCCGAATGCGACATTCGCGACCTTCGAGTTTTGACTGCTCGGCTGGATCGCGCCGCTCAGGACCCGGCGGAAGTTTCTTCGGGCGCAGGTCGCTGGCTTCACCGGCGGTTGTCTTGAATGAGTCATTCAGGACCCCGGACGTCCTGAATGACTCATTCAAGACGGTTCGCCGCGGCGCGGAAGCTGCGCGCGCCTCCCCCTAACCAAGACAGACAGCCCCCGCCCATCCCTGGGGGGCGTCCCCGTCCCAGTCTATCGGCCCCCGACCTGCAAAAACGGCCCCGAGCGAAGTTGTGGACAACTTCGCACGGGGCCGTCGAAAACCGGCGCGCCTGTGGACAAGCCGTTGCGGCGAAAGGCCGAATCGGCTATGGGGTCGGCGTGGTCGCCGCGCCCTTGCTGGTCGGGGCCGTTGTCGTCGCCGGGGCCGAGGTCGACGGCTGCTGCGTTGTCGTGCTCGGTGTCGTCGTCGGCGTCTCCGTTGACGTCGTCGGGGCCGTCGACGTGTCCGAAGGCGTCGTGGTCGTCTCCGTCGGGGACACCTGGGTGTCCGTCGAAGTCGAAGGCGTCGTCGACGGGGTCGGGTCCGTCTGGCCACCGCCGTTGCCGAAGATCTTGCCGATGCTCGTGCCCGTTCCGCCGCCGATCTGGGTGCCCGTTGCCGACTCGAAGCCGACTATCGCCAGGATTGCCACCGCGAACGCCGCCACGCTCGTGCCGATGATCAACGGCCAGCGCAGCTTCCGCAGCCGCGACGACAGCCCCGACGACGGCTCCGCAGGCGGCTCCGCAGGCGGTTTCGCCAGCTGGACCGTCGGCTGGTCGGTGATCGGCACCTCGGCCTCCGCCGGCAGGTCGGGTACCCCGCGCCGGCGGATTCCCGATGTCGCCAGCTGCCTCGCCTTCAGCGCCGCCTCGCGGGTGCGCTGCAGCGAGCGCAGGTACAGCTCGCTGCCGACCGTCGACACCACGCTCGCCACGCCCGCGCCGACCACCGTGCCCGCCACGCCGAGCGTCGATCCCAGCAGTGCCGCGGTCACCGCCGCGAGCGCCGCCGCCATCACCTGCGCGATGCGCAGTCCTGACTTCTCTTCCGAAGCCGCTTCTTTCTCCTCGCTCATGATCCCGATCCGCTAGAAAGTCTTCTCCCCGTTCCCAACGTGTAAGGCGCGCGAGGAACTCCCCGCGTTGCCGGAGCGTGAGGAGCACCACTCTCACCGTCCACAGTAGACACTCCACGCCGAACACTTTCTTGACATACTCGGCACATGGAACTGGTGACGATCTCTGACATCGAGGCCGCGGCGAAGCGCGTCCGGGATGTCGCCGTGCGCACGCCCCTGCTGCTCCAGACGTGGGATCCCCGCGAAACCCTGTGGCTCAAACCCGAAAGCCTCCAACCGGTCGGCGCGTTCAAGGTGCGCGGCGCGTTCAACGCGATCGCCACCCTCGACGACGAACGGCGTACCCGCGGCGTCATCGCCTATTCCAGCGGCAACCACGCGCAAGCGGTCGCGTACGCGGCGCAGCGGTACGGCGTGCCCGCGGTGATCGTCGTGCCGGACATCGCGCCGCGGATCAAGGTCGAGGCCACTCGCGGGTACGGCGCCGAGGTGATCGAGGTGCCGATCGGCGAGCACGAGGGCAAAGCGCGCGAACTGGCCGCCGAACGCGGGCTGACCCTCATCCCGCCCTACGACGACGCGGCCGTCATCGCCGGGCAGGGCACGGCCGGCCTCGAGATCGCCGAGGACCTCCCCGACGTCGACGTCGTGCTGGTGCCGGTCAGCGGCGGCGGGCTGGCCTCCGGCGTCGGCACCGCGATCAAGGCGCGCGCGCCGCACGCGAAGGTCATCGGGGTCGAGCCCGCGCTGGCCGGCGACGCGACCGAGGGGCACCGCCTGGGCCGCCAGGTCGACTGGCCGCAGGCCGACCGCGCCCGCACGATCGCCGACGGCCTGCGCGCGCAGCCGTCCGAGCTGACGTTCGCGCACCTGCGCGCAGTCGTCGACGAGATGGTGACGGTCACCGAAGACGAGATCCGCGAGGCCGTCCGCGCCCTCGCCCGCAAGGCCCGGCTGGTGGCCGAGCCCAGCGGCGCGGTGACGACGGCGGCGTACCTGTTCCATGCGGCCGAGCTGCCGGCGGGCAAGACGGTCGCGATCGTCTCGGGCGGCAACGCCGACCCGGCGCTGTTCGCCGAGATCCTCGCGAGTTAGCGGGCACCCAAGCGCCCCAAGGCCACATTGGTTGCGTTGAATAGGCACTGCGGCGCGAAGCGCCTCCGTTGAGGGTGGCGGCGGGGGCATGGGTGGAGCACCCAAGGCGGCCTTCGGTGCGTCTGACGCACCGAAGGCCACATTGGGGCGCTTGGGTCCTACGAACCGGAGACCGGGGTCCCGCCGCCGCGGACGTGCGTTGGCGGGCCCTCGACTCCGCAGTGGTAGCACTCGCCCAGGTGGGGGCACTCGTCGTCCGAAGGGGCGGCCGGCGTGGGTGGCGAGAGCACCCCGTTGTGGATGCCCAGCGCGATCAGCCCGCCGACGATCGCCAGCGCCGCGCAGATCACCAGCGCCATTCGCCAACCCGCGGTCAGCGCCGCCGGGTCCGCGTACGCCTCGCCCGTCAACCCGGCCGCCGCGGGCAGCACCGCCACCGCCAACAACCCGCCCGACCGCGCGATCGCGTTGTTGACCCCGGACGCGACGCCGGCGTAGCGGTCCGGCGCCGCCGCGAGGACCGTCGCCGTCACCGGGGCGACCACCGTTGCCAGCCCCAGGCCGAACACCACCACCGCGGGCAGCACCGCGCCGAGGTAGGACGCGCCCGGCGCGATGCGCAGCATCAGCAGCATCCCGATGCCGACGACGATCGGGCCGACCACCAGCTGCGTCCGCGGCCCGATGCGCTGGGCCAGCGCGCCCGACCGGCCCGACAGCAGCAGCATGACCACCGTGAGCGGCAGCCCGGCCAGGCCGGCCGCGGTCGGCGAGTAGTGCAGCGACACCTGCAGCTGCATGACCAGCAGCATCATCACGCCGCCGAGCGCCGCGTACATGGCGAAGGTCAGCGCGTTGGCCAGGGTGAACGTGCGGTCGCGGAACAGCGACGGCGGCACCAGCGGCTCGCGCGAGCGGTGCTGGACGACGACGAACGCCGTCAGCCCCGCGATTCCCAGCAGGCCCGCGACCAGCACGATCGGGTCGCCGATGCCTCGCCCGGGCGCTTCGACCAGCGCGCCGGTGACGCCGGCGAGGCCGATCGCGCCGAGTGCCGCGGCGCCGAAGTCCGGGTGCCCGGTCGCTTCCGGGTCGCGCGACTCGGGCACGAACTTCCGGGCCATCAGCACGACGACGATGGCGATCGGGACGTTGATCAGGAACGCCAGGCGCCACGACCACACCTGGACGAGGAAGCCGCCGAGCAGCGGTCCGGCGGCTGCGGCGATGCCGCCGAGGCCGGACCACGCGCCGATCGCGCGGGCGCGGGCGTCGTGCGCGAAGGACGCCTGCAGGATCGCGAGCGACCCCGGTGTCAGCAGCGCGCCGCCGACGCCCTGCAGGATCCGCATCGCGACCAGCATCTCGGTGGACACGGCGGCGGCGCACAGCCCGGAGGCGACGCCGAACCAGACGACGCCGATCAGGTACATGCGGCGCCTGCCGTACCGGTCGCCGAGCGAGCCGGCGACCAGGATGAGCGCGGCGAGCGCCAGCATGTAGCCGTCGAGGATCCACTGCAGCCCCGCGACGGAGGCGTTCAGCTCGGCGCCGATGCGGGGCAGGGCGACGTTGACGATGGTGCCGTCGAGCATCGCCATGCCCGAGCCGAGGATCGTGGTGGCCAGCACGCCGCGCGCGGCGTGCGTCCCCCAGCGGATCCCGGTGTCTTCCGTGGCGGTCACGGCATCAGCGTCGTGACGAACTTGTAGCGGTCGCCGCGGTAGACCGAGCGGGCGTACTCGACGGGCTTGCCGTCGGTGGCGAACGAGTGCCGGGTCAGCCGCAGCACCGGCATGCCGACGTCGGCACCGAGCATCTCCGCCTCTTCCGGGCCGGCGAGCGATGTCTCGATCGACTCCTCGGCGCGTTCGAGTTCGACGCCGTAGTGCTCGCGTAGAACGGCGTACAACGAACCGCCGGCGGAGACGTGCTTGCGCAGCCCGCGGAATCGGCCGGCGGGCAGGTGCGACGTTTCTAGGGCCATCGGCTGCGAGTCCGCCAGTCGAAGCCGTCGAAGGCGAAGAATTTTCGCACCAGTACGGATTCCGAGCAGTTTCGCGAGGTCGCCCTCGGCCGGCAGCTCCTCGAGCTCGAGCAGCTTCGACGACGGCTTCAGGCCCTGCCGGCGCATGTCCTCGGTGTAGGACGACAACTGCAGCCGCTGCGCGAGCTTCGGCTCGGCCGCGAAGGTGCCCTTGCCCTGCACGCGGTGCAGGCGGCCTTCGGCGGTGAGGTCGGCCAGCGCCTGGCGCACGGTGGTGCGGGAGACCGTGAACTCCCCGGCGAGCGCGCGTTCGGTCGGGATCGGCGACCCCGGCGGCAGCACGTCCAGGAGGTCGAGGAGGTGCTGTTTCAGCGCCCAGTACTTGGGCTCGCGCTGCCCGCGCATCCCGGCGACGGCGCTCGCCTCGCCCGTGGTGGTGGTCTCCAACATGCCCGACTCCCTATGTCTTCCCTCATCGCACGCCACGTCCCCGTAAGAAACGTACCCTTTTCCCCAAACGCGCCGCCCCACTAACATTGGTCTAGACCTGACCGACGCCGCCTGAGTCCGGTACATAATGCCGGAGGTGGAGAGGAAAATGATGACCGAACAACGGCCCGGCGAGCACATGGCCGCGGAGATCGCCCAGCAGCCGGAGGTACTGGCGGGACTGGTGGAGCGTCAGGCGGAAATCGCGGAGGTGGCGGAAAAGATCTCACAGAGGCCGCCGCGCTTCGCTTTGCTCGCCGCGCGTGGATCGAGCGACCACGCAGCGTTGTACGCGAAGTACCTGATCGAGGTACTCCTCGGCCTTCCGGCTGGTCTTGTCTCCCCGTCCACGGCGACGCTCTACGGCGCGCGGCCCGATCTGCGGGACGTGCTGTTCGTCACCGTCAGCCAGAGCGGCGGTTCGCCTGACCTGATCGAGGTCACCGAATCGGCGCGGCGCCAGGGCGCGCTGACCGTTTCCGTCACCAACACGCCGGAGTCGCCGCTGCGCGCGGCGTCCGAACTGGGCGTCGACATCGGCGCCGGCGTCGAGAAGGCCGTCGCCGCGACCAAGACGTACTCGGCGACGCTGATGGCGCTCTACCTGCTCATCGACGCCGTCCGCGGCGGCAAGGCGGCCGACGCCGAGAAGATCGGCGAGCTGGCGAGCCAGACCCTGGACGGCGCCGCCGAGGGCGTCCAGCGCGCGGTCGACCGGTACCGCTTCGTGGACCGCGTCCTCACCACCGGCCGCGGCTACTCCTACGCCACCGCGCTCGAAGGCTCGCTGAAGCTGGCCGAGACCAGCTACCTCGCCGCCCGCGCGTACAGCGGCGCGGACCTGCTGCACGGCCCGGTCGCGGCGGTCGACGGCGAAACCGCCGTCCTCGCGGTGACCAGCAGGGGCCAGGGCGGGCAGGCGATGCACGAGGTGCTCGACGCCGTCGGCAAGCGCGGCGCGGACGTCCTCGCGGTCGGCTCGGCCGCCTCCGAGGTGCCCGCGGCGCTGCGCATCGACGTCGCGCCGACGGTCGAAGAGCTCGCGCCGATCCTGGAGATCCTGCCGATCCAGCGGATCGCGCTCGGCCTGTCGCTCGCCCGCGGCGGCGACCCGGACAGCCCGCGCGGCCTGCTGAAGGTGACCAAGACGAGGTGAGCTTCGCGATCGGCGTCGACGCCGGCGGAACGTCGACCAGGGCCGCACTGGTCGACGCCGCCGGCGCGGTGCTGGGTACCGGGCGCGGCGACGGCGCCAACCCCAATTCGCACGCGCCCGAGGTCGCCGCGGGCCGGATCGCCGACGCGATCACCGCGGCGCTGGGTTCCCGCGACCCCGGCGACGTGCGCGCGTGCGTCGTCGGCATGGCGGGGGTCAGCAAGCTCAGCGACGTGCGCGTGGCGGCGGTGTTCGACGCGGCCTGGACGCGAATCGGGCTCACGAACGTGCGGGTGGTCGCCGACGCCGAAGTGGCCTACGCGTCCGCGACGTCGGCGCCGGACGGGACCGTGCTCGTCGCCGGCACCGGTTCCATCGCGGGCCGGATCCGCAAGCGGCGCCTCGCCGGCACCGCGGGCGGCTACGGCTGGCTGCTCGGCGACGAGGGGTCGGCGTTCTGGCTCGGCCGCGAAGCCGTCCGATCCACTTTGGAGGCTCTCGGGCGCGGGCTGCCCCTCGACGGGCTGCCTTCGGCGGTGCTCGCCGCCGCGCTCGGACCGTCCGGTTTGGACGTCCGGACCGACACCGACCGGCTCGCGGCGTCGCGCGCGTTGATCACCGCGGCCAACGCCGAGGCGCCCGTCCGGCTCGCCCGGTTCGCCCCATTGGTGAGTGCGGCGCACGACGCGGGCGAGCCCGCCGCGTCGGCGATCGTCACCCGTGCGGCCGAACTTCTGGTCGCCAACGCGCTCGCCGCGCGCGAGCCCGGCGAGTCGACCCCGGTCGTGCTCGTGGGTTCGGTGCTCACCGGACAAAGCCCGATCGGCGGGCTCGTGCGCCGCGGTCTGTCCGGGCTCGAGGTGCTGACCAGCTCTGACGGGGTGCTCGGGGCCGCTTGGCTCGCCGCCGTGGACGCGTTCGGCGAAGGGGTGGTTAGACCAGTATTTCCCTAGAACGAGCAAAACCCGTGCCGGGAACACGTCAAAACGTCGACTGAACCCGGGTTTTCCGGGTAACGTAGGCAGTGGCCCCCGGACCCTCCCCCCTCGCCGGGGGCCGCCTTATGTCCGGGGTACGTCTTCCCCGCCGGTTTCGGGGGCCAAGCGCAGCCCCGGGTGCTCCGGTGGCAGGGCCCGGTAGAGCACCCAGCCGCTCACCGCGACGGTCAGCGCGACCAGGGGCCACGACAGCACCGTGCGGGCCACGCCGAGCGCGATCACCTGGCCGGACCACCACAGCAGGCCGTAGACGACCACGCGCAGCGTGTACTGGCCGAACACCCACACCCAGCTGGCGCGCGAGTACGCCTTGAGCAGCACGGGGTCGCGGCGCCAGCGCGTCTTCTGGCCGAGCACCAGGCCGACGACGACGCCGAGCAGCGGCCAGCGGATCACGATGCTGGCCGCCCAGAGCAGCGCGCTGGCCACATTGGACATCAGCTGCAGCAGGAAGAAGTCCTGGGCGCGGCCGGTGTGCAGGGCGATCAGCGCGGCCGCGATGACGGCGGCGAGGCTGACGACCACCGCGCGGACCTTCCCGCCGCGCACGACCCGGTAGGCGCCGAGCGCGACGGCGACCACGACGGCGGCACCGGCGCCCCAGGCGATGGACTGCCCGGCCGCGAGCCAGCCGGCGACGAAGCCGACGGGCGGGATGCTGGCGTCGAGCGCACCGCGGCGGCCGCCGAGGATCTGCGCGAGCGACTCACGGGGTTCTGCGGACACCCCTCCAGCGTGCCGGATCGCGGCGCGGACGCTCCAAGCAGGGAGATTTTCGCCACATCGGATGTGGTAATGGCCTCCGAGTGTGCTGTCTCACGGCATGCGGAGGGTGAAGACTACGTAATAGAGAGGCGGAGAGGGCCGACAAGATAAGACACTGTTACCACTGGCTGAACGCGGGCAGGGGGTCCCGATGGTTAGTTGTGGTGTACAACTACATGTCGGGGAGTCGGCTGCAGGACGGGAAGGGGACCCAACGTGTACGGATTCGACAGCTATGTGGCGATCGGGGACAGCTTCACCGAAGGGCTCAACGACGGGCTCCCGGACGGCTCGTTCCGCGGCTGGGCCGACCGGCTCGCCGAGATCCTGGCGGCCGGGCGGCCCGACTTCCGGTACGCGAACCTCGCCCTGCGCGGCAAGATGCTCGACGAGATCATGGACGAGCAGCTCCCGATCGCGTTGGAACTGAAGCCCGACCTGGTCACGCTGTGCGCGGGCGGCAACGACATCATCGTCCCGGGAGCGGACGTGGACGCGGTGACGGCGCGCTTCGAGGAAGGCGTCGCGAAGCTGCGCGAGGCGGGCATCCCGGTGCTGATCTTCAACGGCCCGGACACGAAGGTCCTGTCCGTGATGTCGGTGCTGCGCGGCAAGGTGGCGATCTACAACACCCACCTGTGGGCGATCGCGGACCGCTACGGAGCGCGCATGGTGGACCTGTGGACGATGGGGCCGCTGCACGACCGCCGAGCCTGGAGCGACGACCGGCTGCACTTCTCCCCGGAGGCCCACCGCCGGATCGCGTTGAAGTCGGCGGAGGTGCTGGGGATCCCGCTCGAGGGTGATTGGCGCGAGCCGTGGCCATCGGAGGCGGCGCCGTACCGGTGGATCGACTCGCGGCGGTCGGATTTGACGTGGACGAAGGTGCACCTGCTGCCGTGGATCCGGCGGCAGTTGCGGGGGCAGTCCATGGGGGATGGGTTGTCGCCCAAGCGGCCTCAGCTGGCGCCTCTGTTGCCTTTGGACGTGCTTGAGGTGCCGGACAACGCCCAGGCTCGGCAGCAGGCCAGCTGAGGGGTTCTTTTCCCGGTCTGGGGGTCGGGCAGGTGTCGCGGATGAGGGGTTCGCGACGCACGGCCGTGGGCGCCGGCGGACGGGGCGCAGCGTGCAAACGTCCTGAATGAGTCATTCAGGACCTCCCACGCCCTGAATGACTCATTCAAGACATCGCCCGCGAGGCCACCGAGGCATGCGCCTTACCGGCGCGCTGCGCAGCAACCCGCCCCCGCCCCCGCCGCTGGCCCCGGAGTCCGGGCACGCGTCGCGAATGACGCATTGGGGACGTCGGAGGTCCCCAATGAGGCATTCGCGACCCTCGGCCGTGGGCGCCGGCGGACGGGGCGCAGCGTGCGAACGTCTTGAATGAGTCATTCAGGACCTCCCACGCCCTGAATGACTCATTCAAGACAGCCGCCCGCGAAGCCACCGAGGTATCCGCCCTACCGGCGCACTGCGCAGCAGCCCACCCCCGAGACCCACAGACATCCCCCGCCGCTCCCAGGGGGGGGCGTCCCCAAGTCCATCCTATCGGCCACCTCCGACACAACGTGCTCAACCGATCACCGCGCCCCGAGTTGTCCACATGTCGACTCGCCTGGGGACAACTTGTGGAAGACCACCCTTCCCCGGCTCGCCAACCCGCCCCACCCGGCTTACAGTCCCCTTATGTCCGGTGGTCGTCGCTGGATCCTTGTGGTCCCGATCGCGGTGCTGGTCACCGCCTTGCTCGCGGGGGTCGTCACCTGGGCACAGGCCGGGAACATCCAGCGTGACCTCGCCGCCGACACCCAGGCCGCCCTCACCCAAGCCGGCCTGCAAAAAGGCACCGTCACCTTCGACGGCCGCGACGCCACCCTCAGCGGCTTCCCGCCCGACCAGGCCCTGAAGGCCCTCGAAGTCGTCCAGAACGTCGACGGCGTGCGGGCCGCCCAACTCCAAGGCGACGTCGTCCCCGTGGCACCGAGCGCGAGCGCGCCGAGCACGACCGCGCCGCCCACCAGCGCGCCGGCTCCGCCCACCACCGAACCACCCACCACCAGCGCCACCGCTCCGCCGCCGCCCACCGACAAGGCCGGCGTGCAGGCCGAGATCGACCGGATGCTCGCCGAAACCCCGATCACCTTCGAACCGGACAGCGCCCGGCTCACGCCCGAAGGCGAGCAGGCCGCCCGCGCCGTCGCCGTCGCGCTCGCCAAGTCCCCGGACACCTTCCGGTACCGCGTCACCGGCCACGCCGCCCGCGGGACCGGCAGCGCGAGCGGCGCCCTCAAGCTCTCCCGGGACCGCGCCAGGGCCGTCACGCGGATCCTCACCACCAACGGGCTGACGACCAAGCGCGTCACCTACCGCGGGCTGGGCGACACGCGCCCGGCAGGCGGCGAAGAAGACCGGCGCGTCGAAATCACCGTCGTTTGAAGGGGTGAGTGAGCAGATGGTGTGGCTGTTCGGGCAGATCTGGCTGTGGCTGGTCATCGCCTTCGCCCTCGGCGCGCTCACCTCGTGGCTTGTCCTGCGCGCCGCCCAGCGCCCGAAGCCGCAACCGGAGCCCGAACCCGACCCCGAGCCCGAAGTTCACTACGAAGAGCCCGCCGAGCAGACCCAGTTCATCCCCGCCGCGTGGATGCAGCCCGGCACCGAACGGACCCCGGTCGTCCACGACGACGACGAACCCGAGCCCGTCGGCCACCGCGAGGGGCACCTGCCGCTGCCGCCGCAGCGCGGCGCGCAGGCCGAAGACTGGCCCACCGAGGACGAACCCGCCTGGCCCGAGTCCGACGAACCCACGCCGCAGTGGCCGCAGCAGCCTGGGCGCGGTGGCTGACACCCATCCTGGTAAGTTCGGCTACGCACTGTGAGCGAGGCCTGAGGAGGGGGTGGCGTGGCGCTCCCCCATTGGACGTCGCAGCAGGTCCTGCCGCCGGGCCGCCACGCCTGCGACCTCGCCGACGTCTACGAACGCCTGGTCTTCGACGCCCCGCACCAGAACGAGCGCGAGATCCTCTTCAGCGCGCTCAACAGCTACCTCGGCGTCGCCCGGCGGATCATGCCGTCCGGGCGGGCCTGGATCGGCGGTGAGCTCGTCACGCGCACCGCGCACCCGCCGCAGAGCCTCGACGTCGTCCTCATCCCGGACGAGTGGGGCGCGCTCAAGCGGCTCGACGACGCCGGCCGGTCGGCGCTGTACGGCCTGCTCACGCTGCGCGGCGTGATCGTCGGGCAGCCCGCGATGTACCTCGACCAGGTGCAACCGGTCGGGGGCATGCTGGACGGCTTCCTCTGCCGTCCCGGTGACGAGGACGTCTGGGCCGAGGTCTGGGCCGAAGGCGGCAGGGGCTACCCGGAGATGATCTGGTGAGGAACGAGTTCCGGCGCATCGCCGACGAGATCCCGGGCGGCACGTGGCTCGACGACCTGGCGCGCGCGTCGGCGATGGCCGCGAACGCCAAGTTCGAGCGGACGTCCCGGTCGCCGCTGCTGCACGTCTCGGTGATCGGCGAGCAGACGATCGACGCCTACACGTTCTCCGACATCAGCCGCGCGCTGCAGGACGCGACGGCGAAGATCGGGCACATCATCCGCAACCCGTCCGGCGAGGTCACCCAGGTCCAGCAGGCCGACCGCGACAAGGCGCCGCTGATCCAGCGCGGCCAAGCCGGCAACGCGATCTTCTTCGGCTTCCCGGAGCTCGACGTCTCCGACGACGCGCTGATCGTCGACGGCATCGAGACACTGTCCGAGCGGGCCGTCAAGGAGCTGTGCGACTTCCTGCCGGCCAACGGCTCGGACGACGGCGCGCTCGACGCCGTGCTGCTGCAGCGCGACACCGTCCGCAACGCCGTGAGCGACATCGTGAACGCCGTCGCGAAGAACGCCGGCATCGGGATGGCGCTGACGCCGACCGCGGGCGAGCAGGTCACGCGCAGCATGACCACCGAGCAGGCGCGGATCCTGCAGGGCAGCCTCCGGGAGTCGCGCGAGGCGGTCGGCTACGAGACGGTGCGCGGGCGGCTCGACGGCGTCCGCACCCGGCGCCGGATCTTCTACCTCGACCGCGAGCCGGGCGGGACGATCCAGGGCGCGGTGGCGCCGGACCTGCTCGACCAGATCAAGGAGAACCTCGACCGGCCGGTGACCGCCCGGTTGCGCGTCGTGCGCACCACGACGATCGACGGCCGCCGCGGCCGTCCGGTGTTCGAACTCCTCGAAATCACCCCCGAAGTGAGCCTTTTCGACTGAAAAGTCCTGCTCGCGACTTTAGTCTTGAACACCGGTACCGACGGTCGTCGTAGGCCGTACGGCCACGAAAACAGTGGGAACCCCGATATTCTCCCCATTGATCACTCGGCCACACCCTGCGCGCGATGTCAGGAAATACCGGTACTTCGCGCGAAATGGTGGGACAATGACTTTTTCCAGAATGTAACAATTTCGTTCGCGGGCACTCTTATGGGTTAACGTCGTCGCACTCCCACCCGAAGGGGCCCGCATGATGACCGACCCGCAGTACCCGCCGCCGACCACCGCGCGCCACGGACGGCCCGCGCCACCGGTGACGGCCACGGAGCGTCGTCAGGCCAACGCCAAACCCGGGCGGAACATCTTCGCCGTCGTCGGCCTGCTGCTCGGCGTGGCCGCCCTGGTCGTCACGTTCGTCCCGGACGTCGAATTCGTCGCGTGGCCGCTGGGCGGGATCGGGCTCGTGCTGGCGATCACCGGACTGGTCCTGGTCAAGAAGGGCACGGTCGGCGACCGCGGGCTCGCGATCACCGCGCTGGTGGCCACGGTCGCCGCGCTGCTGACGACCGCCGGCATGCTGCTGTACTCGACCTTCCTCGGCGGCGGCGAATCCGGCCTGCACCTGCCCGCCGTGGGCGGGGACAAGCACACCGTGACGTTCCAGGTGACCTCCGCCGGCGGCGCGACCGTCCGCTACGGCAGCCTGTCGGACCAGCGCACGGAGAACGCGCCGGCGAGCACCGACGCGTGGGAGGGCGCGGCGTCGTACAACAATGGTTCGTACCTGTTGACGCTGACCGCCGACACCCGCAATTCGAACATGACCAACGAAATCAGCTGCGCCATTCTCGTCGACGGCAAGAAGGTCGCGGAAAACAGCGGGACGACGATCGCGCTCTGCACGGCGAACGTGGGCTGAGGCGAGCCTGGCGACCGGCCGGCCTACCCCCACGTCGGCCGGCCGGGCCGCCACGAGCCGCTCCTGGCGGCTCCCGGCCCCGGCGGGGTTTTCCCGCACGGGGCCCGGCGCCGGCGTCTCAGCCTGCCCCTCCCCTAGGGCTCAGCCGGCACTGCCGAACCTACGCGGACGCCGCCCGCGGGCACTAAGAATCCACTAAGGATTCACGGCCGGGCGGGGTGCCGTGATCCATTCGCAACTCTCTTCACGAATGTCGAGCACCGGCGTGGAGTTGTCGCGCGAAAGCCTCACTGGAGTTCGGCGAGTTCGCTCCGCACCTCACCGACGAGCTTCGGGTGCACGCGCTCGTAAATGCGCACGGACAACGCCAGCTGCTCCCGTGCGCCGTCGAGATCGCCCCTCGTTCGCAGCACCCGCCCGAGCGTCAGCCGCAACGCGCCCTCGCGCGCGACGAACTCGCGGCTGATCGCCAGGTCGATCGCCTCCCAGACGTGCCGCTCCGCCGCCTCCAGGTCGCCCGCGCGCAGGTTCAGGTCGGCCAGCTTGTCCAGCGCCACCACGACGCGGTCGTCGTCGCCGAGTGAGCGGTCGATCTCCAGCCCGGCGAGCTGGTGGGCGACCGCCTCGGCCAGCCGGCCCGCCCGCTTCTCCGCCTGCGCGCAGCTGCCGAGCGCCTGGCCGCGCAGCGTGACGTCCGGGGCCTCCGCGATCGCCTTCGCCAGGCGGTCGATCGCCTTCTGGTGCTCGCCGCGCCGGCTCAGCGCGCGGCCCAGGTGCACGTCGGCCGACGTGGTCAGCCGCGTGTCGGCGGAGCCCGCTGCCAGCGCCGCGGCCCGTTCGGCGTCCGCGAACCCGTAGCCCGGCAGGTCGAACGCCAGCGCGATCTCGCACCGCGCGAGCCGCAGCCAGCACTGGCCTTCGACGTCGCCCGCCGCCTCCGCCGCTTCGACGCCGAGGTCCGCCATCCGCGTCCACTCGTCCAGCAGCGGGCACACCACGCGGTAGGTGTGGCCCAGGAGCGCGAGCCGCCAGACGTCGTCGTGGCGGCCGGCCGCGTACGCCGCGTCCAGGGCCGCGAGGAGGTTCGGCCACTCGGCCGCGAACCAGTCCTGCGCCTCGGCGAAGCCCGTCAGCGGCGGCATCGCCTCGTCGGCGAGCACGCCGGTGAAGTCCAGCGGGTCGGCGACGTGGCCCAGCCGGCGCCGCGCCCGGTCGGCCACCGCCTGGTAGTAGCGGACCGTCCAGCCGAGCGCCTCGTCGCGTTCCTTCTCGCCCAGCTCGTGTTCGGCGAGTTCGCGCAGGTAGAGCCAGACGAGGTCGTGCGGCGCGAAGACGTCCCGGGCGGTCTCCTCAATCAGGTTGTGCGCGGCCAGCGCGCGCAGCCGGCGCCGGGCCTCGGCGACCGGGATCTGCGCGACCGCGGCCATCAGGTGCGGCCCGACCAGCACCCCGGGCACCGCGCCGAGCTGCAGGAACGTCTCGGCGATCTCGCCGGGCAGGCCGCGGAAGGAGACGTCGAACGCGGCGCGCACGCCGTCGTCGGCGCCGTCGACCTGCAGGCCCGCCAGCCGGGTGCGTTCGTTGCCCAGCTCGTCGACCAGCTCCTCCGCGGTCCGCTGCGCGCTCGCCGAGAGCCGCGCGCCGGCGATCCGCAGGGCGAGCGGGAGGTAGCCGCAGAGCCGCGCCAGCGCGTGGTTGAGCGCGGCCGGGCCGGCGAGCTCCTCGATGAGCCGCACGGCGTCGTCGGGCGCGAGCGTGCCGAGGACGCGCTGCTTGGCCGCGTTCGACACCGCGAGCCCGTCCAGGCGCGACCGGCTGGTCACGACGGTCATCGTCCGCGCGCTCGGCGGCAGCAGCGGGCGCACCTGCTCGGCGGTGCGGGCGTCGTCGAGCAGCACGAGCATCCGGCGCCCGGCGATCAGCGACCGGTAGAGCGCGACGCGTTCGTGCAGCAGTTCGGGGATCTTCGCGGTTTCGACGCCGAGGCCGAGCAGGAACTGCGTGAGCAGGTCGGCCGGCTCCAGCGGCGGGTGGTGCGGGTCGAAGCCGCGCAGCGACGCGAACAGCACGCCGTCCGGGAACCGCGGCGCGACGCGGTGCGCCCACCAGACCACCAGCGTGCTCTTGCCGACCCCGGCGGTCCCGGTGACGACGGCGATCGTCGTCTCGCCGGCTTCCGCGCGGGTGACCAGGCCGTCGAGCCAGGCGAGCTCGTCGGCGCGCCCGGCCAGGCTCGGCACGGCGGCGGGCAGCTGCGACACCGGCTGCCCCCGCTCGTCGACGGCGGCACTTTCACGTGAAAGTGCCGCTTCGGGACGCTCGGGGAGGTCGTCGTTGAGGACGCGCTCGTGCAGCCACCGCAGTTCGGCGCCGGGCTCGACGCCCAGGGTGCGCAAGGTGGCGCGCGAGACGGTCCGGTACAGCTCGAGCGCGTCCCCGCGCCGCCCGGCGTGGTAGAGCGCGCGCATGAGCTGGCCGGCGGTCCGCTCGGCGAGCGGGTCGGCACGGACGATCGGGCTCAGCTCGACGATCAGCTCGGCGTGCCGGCCGAGGTCGAGGTCGGCGTCGACGCGGGCGCCGTGCACGGCCAGGCGCAGGTCCTCGAGTTCGGGGGCCCGCAGTGAGTCCGGGACGCCGCCCAGCGCCGGGCCCTGCCAGAGCGCAAGCGCCTCGGCCAGCAGCGCGGCGGCGGTCTCCGGGGCGGCGAGCGAGGCCTGGTCCAGCAGGCCGCGCGCCCGGTGGACGTCGACGCGCTCGGGCTCGACCGCCAGCAGGTAGCCCGGCGGGGTGGTCAGGATGCTCGGGCCGTCGACGTCGCGCAGGATCCGCCGCAGGTGGGAGACGTTGCCGTGGACGATGGTGCGCGCGGTGGCCGGCGGGTCGTGACCCCAGAGTGCGTCGATGATCTCGTCGAGCCCGACGACCTTGCCGGGCTTGAGCGCCAGCAGGGCGAGCAGGCCGCGTACGCCCGGACCGCCGATCGGGACGGCGACGTCACCGGCGAAGAGCTGGACGGGCCCGAGCAGCTGCAACCGGCATTCGGCCATGCTCGCGCCCACCTCCCCGGGGGTTCACGGTCGGTTCGGCGTCTCCCTCGCCGGGAAGTCAACCTACCGTGGTCACCGGCTGTCGAGCAGCGCCGGTACCAGGAGTTTTAGGGCTTCTGCGAATTCCGTAGCGGTCAGCGGGAAGCGGTGCGACATCCACCGGCGGACATGACACGACCCCTTACCAGCGGTCCCGATCCGCTGGTAAGGGGTCGTGGTGAATCCTCCGGCCGGGCCGTCAGGGGGCACGGTCCGCCCGTCGTCTTCCCAGGCGACCGGGCGGGTGAGCTCACCCCGAGCGAAGCACCCGCCGATCGTCCGCGAAGACGTCTGTTGCGCGGACCACACGCCCACGCGGTGGCGACACGGTAACAAAGCGCACCGGGCCGGTCACCGCCGGGTTCACCGTGTGATCGGCGTCGAGTCGCGGCCGGCGATGAACGCGGGCCGCGGCGTGCTCGCCGCGAACGGCTCCTGCAGCGCGTTCTCCACGCTGTTGAACACCAGGAAGATGTTCGAGCGCGGGTACGGCGTGATGTTGTTGCCGGAGCCGTGCATGATGTTCGAGTCGAACCACAGGGCCGAGCCCGCCTGGCCGGTGAACTGGTCGATGCCGTGCTCGGCCGCCATCTTCGTGATGTCGTCCTCGCTCGGCACGCCCACCCGCTGGTCCTTGAGCGAGGCCTTGTAGTTCTCGTCCGGCGTCTCGCCGGCGCACTGGACGAACGTCCGGTGCGAGCCCGGCATGATCATCAGCCCGCCGTTGAACGGGTAGTTGTCGGTCAGCGCGATGGAGCAGCTGACCGCGCGCGGCGACGGCATGCCGTCCTCCGCGTGCCAGGTTTCGAAGTCCGAGTGCCAGTAGAAGCCGGTGCCCTTGAACCCGGGCATGTAGTTGACGCGGCTCTGGTGGACGTACACCTCGGAGCCGAGCAGCTGCCGGGCCCGGTCCAGCACGCGCGGGTCGCGCACCAGTTCGGCGATCAGGGCCGAGATCTCGTGGACGTCGAAGATCGACCGGACCTCACCGGTCTTCGCCTCGGTGATCACGCGCTCGTCCCCGGCGAGCTCCGCGTCGGAGGACAGCCGCACCAGCTCCTGCCAGTACGTCTGCACCTCCCCGACGGAGAGCAGGTCCTCGACCACGGTGTAACCGCGTGCCTCGTGGTTCGCCAGGGTCGCGGCGTCGATCGGGCCGTCGGCTTCGCTACCCCACACCGTGGGGTGCACGCGCGGCAGGTGCTCCGGCTTACCGGTGATTCGGGTCGGGTAACCGTCGTCGACCCGGGTGTCCGTCAGCGTCACGGGCTTCGCCTCCTGTTTCCTCTCCGGTGTTTACGAGTCCTCGGTGATCAGCGGGTACACGCCGTTCTCGTCGTGCACCTCGCGGCCGGTCACCGGCGGGTTGAACACGCACACGCACTTGATCTCGGTCTTCGGCCGGACCTGGTGCTTGTCGTGGTCGTTGAGCAGGTACAGCGTCCCCGGCTTGAGCTCGTACACCTTGCCGGTGGCGAGGTCCTCGACCTCGCCCTCGCCGGAGGTGATGAACACCGCCTCGATGTGGTTGGCGTACCAGAAGTCGTTGACCGTTCCCGCGTACAGCGTGGTCTCGTGCACCGAGAAGCCGACGCCCTCCTTGGCGAGGATGATCCTCTTGCTGCGCCAGTTGGGGGTCTTGATGTCGGCGTCGGTGTCGGTGACCTCGTCGAGGGTGCGGACGAGCACGGGCGATCTCCTTTACTTCTTGAGGACGGCCTTGATCGATTCGTCGATGATCGACAGGCCCTGGGTCAGTTCGTCGTCGGTGAGGGTCAGCGGCGGCAGCAGCTTCATGACTTCGCCGTCGGGACCGGAGGTTTCCATCAGCAGGCCGCGCGCGAACGCTTCCGCGCAGACGCGGCCGGCCAGGTCGCCGCTCTGGAACTCGATGCCGCGCGCGAGACCGCGGCCCTTGGCGAACAGCTTCGCGTCGGGGTATGCCTCGACGATGCCGGAGAACGCCGCGGCGATGCGCTCGCCCTTGGCCTTGGTCGACTTCTCGAGCTCGTCGTCGCTCCAGTAGACGTCGATGGCTTCCTTGGCGGTGACGAACGCCGGGCTGATGCCGCGGAAGGTGCCGTTGTGCTCGCCGGGTTCCCAGACGTCGAGCTCCGGCTTGATCAGCGTCAGCGCCATCGGGATGCCGTAGCCGCCGATGGACTTCGAGAGGCAGACGATGTCCGGCTTGATCCCGGCGTCCTCGAAGCTGAAGAACGGGCCGGTGCGGCCGCAGCCCATCTGGACGTCGTCGAGGATCAGCAGGATGTTGTGGCGCTTGCAGAGGTCGTCGAGACCCTTCAGCCACTCCAGGCGCGCGGCGTTGATGCCGCCCTCGCCCTGCACGCCCTCGACGATCACCGCGGCGGGCTCGTTGAGCCCGCTGCCGGAGTCTTCGAGGAGCTTCTCGAAGTACAGGAAGTCCGGCATCGCGCCGTCGAAGTACTTGTCGTACGGCATCGGGGTGGCGTGCACCAGCGGGACGCCGGCGCCGCCGCGCTTCATCGAGTTGCCGGTGACCGACAGCGCGCCGAGCGTCATGCCGTGGAACGCGTTGGTGAAGTTGATGACCGACTCCTTGCCGGTCACCTTGCGCGCCAGCTTCAGCGCGGCTTCGACGGCGTTCGCGCCACCCGGGCCCGGGAAGACGACCTTGTAGTTCAGGCCGCGCGGGTCGAGGATCTTGTCGCGGAAGGACTGCAGGAAGTCGCGCTTGGCCACGGTGAACATGTCCAGGGCGTGGGTGACGCCGTCGCGCTGGATGTAGTCGATCAGCGCCTGCTTCAGCTTCGGGTTGTTGTGCCCGTAGTTCAGCGCGCCGGCGCCGGCGAAGAAGTCCAGATAGGGCTTTCCGCTCTCGTCGTAGAGGTGGCTGCCCTGGGCGCGGTCGAACACGACCGGCCAGCCGCGGCTGTAGCTGCGTACTTCGGATTCGAGCTCTTCGAAGATGCTCATGACGGTTTTTTTCTCCTACTCGCCCGGATCTTTGCGCGGTGTCAGTGGACCGATGCGGTAAAGCTCTTCGGGGAGGTGCCCGGCTTCGGGGAATTCCTCGCCCGGGAACAGCACACTCGTTTCCACCGCGGCGTTCCAGCGCTTCGCAAACGACGTGAACAGCCGGATGGACGCTTCGTTGTCCGGGGTGATGGTGGTCTCGAGGTAACGCACCCCGCCGTCGACCAGGCGCGTGTAGAGCTCGTCGAGCAGCGCTCCGGCCAGGCCCTTCCCGCGTTGCGACGCGTCGACCGCGACCTGCCAGACGAGCGCCGCCTCCGGCTCGTCCGGCCTGCGGTAGGCGATGACGAATCCGACCGCCTTGCCGTCTTCACGCGCGACCACCGAGGACTCGGCGAAATCGCGGCACCACAGCATGTATGCGTACGGCGAGTTGAGATCGAGCTTGGCGGAATCGCGCGCGATTCTCCACAGCTCCGCGCCGTCCGCCTTGGTCGGGGATTCGATCAAGTGCGTTACGGACATACTCAGGAAACGTAACAGAGAATTTTCGCCGTGCCAGCGACGCAGCTCACGACCCCCGTGATGACCTGCGGCGACGCGGAGTACCCGGTGAGCAGTCCCACAAACATGTTTGAAGTGGACGGTGCTTGGGCACACGCGCGCCTGGGTCGCTCGCGCGTGGCTCGCGACCTATCCGCACGATGAACCCTCGGCGCCGTGATCGCAAGGCGACGGGCCGATTCAGGCGCGCTTGCGGCTCCGGATGCGACGCCGGATCCCGCTCAGCGGCATCACGATCGCGGGCAGGATCAGCAGCCCGGAGACGACGAGCCACCACACCGCGCCTTCGCCGCGTCGCCAGCCCGCGACCACCCCGCCGAGCCAGCCGAAGAACGGCCCGGCGACCGGGGGCAGGAACGCGGCCAGCAGCAGGGTCGCGACCACCAGCACGCCGAGCGCGGCGATCAGCCTCCGCGCGAACCGGCCCATCGTGAGCAGCGCCGTCGCCAGGTAGACGACCGCGCCCGCGAGGACGGGGAGGCCGATCCACTGCAGCACCGCGCCGCCGTTGTTGCCGAGCACCAGGCCGGCGAGGAGGGCGAGCACACCGGCGCCGAGGGAGCCCGCCGTGCCGAGGCGGGACGCGCCCTGGGCGACCTTCGCCGTGCTCCGGGCCACCGTCCGCAGCATGCCCGCAACCGTTTGCGGCCAGCCGCCGGGCAGCCGGAACGCGACCGTGCCGGCGTTCACGACAGCCGCGCCGAGCGCGACGAGCGTGCGGGTCAGCCGCGCGGTGCCCTGCTCTCCGGCGAGCCGTTCGGCCGAGACGCGGCACGCCTGGAACTGCGCCTGCGCGGCGCGGGCCTCGACACGGGGGCGCTCCTGCGCGAGTGCGTCTTCGATGTTCTTGGCGTCACGAGCATCGTGGCGGACCGCGAGGTCGACGACCGGCAGCTCTTCCGCGGCGATCTCGGCCTGCCGCGGCCGGGCCAGCACCATCGCCGTCACCGGCAGGCTGACCGGCCGGTCGGTCGTGAACTCGACGGGCTTGAGATCGGCGTCGAGGCCGAGGAAAGCCAGTTCGGCCGCGAGCTGGTCGCGCAGCTGCGCCGCCTCCTGCGGGGTGCAGCGGTCCCGTTCGTCGGGCTTGCGCCAGGCCGGGCCGAACGCGGCGACGAGCTCGTCGCGGAACCGCTCCCGGCCGACGACGTCCCGCAGCGTCTCGAGGCGGACGGGGTCGAGCAGGCACTGGACGAGCCAGCCGGCGCCGTCGACGCGGCCCCACATCCAGTCGCTGGCCCGCCAGGACGCCTTGTAGAACGCGCCGAAGTAGTTCGCCTGCAGCCCGGTCAGCTTGTCGCCCGACCGCTGCCGCGTCATGTCCAGCAGCGTCCGTGAATCGGCGCTGACCTGCACGAGGTCGACGCGCTGGTCGACCGACGGCGCCTGGGCGAGCAGCCCGCGCGTCGCCACGTGCAGGGCGAGCAGCCGGGCCTGGACGACTTCGTCGGCCTCGTCGAGCGCGAGCCAGTCCAGCAGCGTGGTCACCGTGCCGGTGTCGTCGGTCAGCGTCCGCAACGTCGGCGCCGCGGCCCGCAGGCCGGCGACCACCTTCGGCCACGCCTCGGCGACGGCGGCCGAGCGGCCCAGCCCGGCCCACTCCTCGGCCAGCTCGCGGATCCACTCTTCGAGGGTGCTGCTCGCGCCGGGCCCGGCGTGCGCGGCCACCCACTGCCCGAGCCGCACCCCGCGCGCGGCCGTCGACCGCGCCGCGTGCAGCTCGGCGCGGGCGTCGTTGAGCTCCTTCGCACGGGTGGCGTCCGGCTGCAGCCGGAACCCGGCGTTGACCAGCTGCAGGCCGGTGGCGACGGCGTCGTCGAGCGCGGTCGTCCGGTAGCCGACGAGATCGGCGACGGCGAGGCTCGCGGCCGGCGGCCCGGCCGGGACCCCGCTGCTCAGCCCGGCGACGGCGATCGCGCGCAGCTGCCGCGACATCCCGGACGCCCAGTCGCGGTCCGGGGTGTCCGCTTCGGACAGCGCGTACCGCCGCGCGGCGACCCGGACGAGCTCGGCGGCGTCCTCGGCGGTCCGCCGCTCGAGGTAGGCGGCGGCGATCCGCTCGTCGACGAGGTGCTCGGGCCCGCCGCGAAGTCCCAGCGCGGCAAGGGAAACCCGGGTGTCCCGCGCGCGGAGCACGGCGTCGTTGTGCCGGGTCAGCTCGTCCAGCTCGGCGCTGATCGACTGGCTCATCACGGTGTTGACGACCTTGGCCATGGCGTGCGACAGCAGCGGCGGGTTCGCGGCGTCGCATTCGACGGCGTCGACGTCCTTTTCGCCGGTGGGCACGACGTAGAGCAGCAGCCGCCGGACGTCGGCGTGCGACGGGCGTTCGAAGATCTCGCGCAGGGCGGGCTGCAGCGGTTTCTTCAGCAGCACGCCGCCGTCGGTGAGCCAGTGCGAGCGGGTCAGCTCGGTGTACGGCGTCATGTCGGGGTGCAGCCGGTCGGTGCCTTCCGGGCCGATGGGCATCCGCGACAGTTCGAACGCACCGGGGAACGACGCGGTGGAGCGGGCCGCGAGCGCGAGCGGCCCCTCGACGCCAGGTGTCCACAGTGGACCGCAGAACCGGAAGAGCATCCGGTGTTCGGTGTCCCGCACGAGGTTCCCGAGCGCGTCGTCGAACCGGGTCGTCTCGCCGTCGATCATGGTGCCGGTGAGCAGCACGGTGACGTCGGGTTCGGCGGCGGGCGGCTTTCCTTGGCCGGCGATCTGCCGCAGCGCTTCTTCGAGGTCGTGGAGCAGCACGCGATCACCGTCGAGGACCGACCGCGGCTCCTTTTCGCGCGGGTCCCGGATCAGGTTTTCCAGCGAGCCGGTGGTGATCCAGGTGTCGCGCAGGACTTCGGGCGTCGAGCCGAAGGCTTCGGCGAGGCCCAGGCAGGCGGCGTTGATGCCCCCGGCGCTGGTCCCGGTGAGGACGTCGACGGAGACGGTGGCGCGGAGGAGGTCGAGGAGTTGCCGGTAGAGCCCCGGTTCGACGTCACCCCTCGACTCGCGAAGCAGCCGCGAGGTCTCGGTGGCGACCCCGCCCATCCAGATGGCGAGGCTGGAGCCGCCCACCATGGTGACCGCCAGGCGGATCTCCTGCGGCCAAGGTTCAGCAGTCATGGGCTCCCCCGCCCGCTCGTCGTCGTGACGCAGACTAGTGGCGCAAGGTAAGCACCGGGATACGTCCGGGTGTACGGCCGTTCGGGTGGAGTTGCTCGGCCGAGCGGGCCTAGGCCGCCAGGTGCTCCAGCAGCAGCACCTGACCCTCACCGACCGCGAAGCCCAGTACCGCCCCGGTGGCGATCAGGATCCACTCGTCCTGCTCGAAAGCCGGCCGCAGCAACCGCTCGAACTCGCGCGGCGACAGTTCCTTCATCTTCGACACCAGCACGTTCCGGATGTCCATCGCATCGGTCGCGTAGTCCTCGATGTACCGCATCGTCTCCGGCAGCCGGGACATGATCTGCGACGCGATCGCCAGCTTCACGTCCTGGTACTTGCGGCTTCCCACCGCGAACACCAGCAACGGCTTCGCGACGCTCCCCAGCTCCCGGTCCAGCTGACGCTGGATCAACGCCAGCACCCGGTCCGACAGCGGCCCGTGCAGGATGGCCTCGATGACGTTGTGCGGGGTGATGATCTCCTTCGCGATCAGCGACCCGTACGCCTCCGCGACCTCCGCGCGCCGCTTCAGGAACAGGCCCTGCCACTCCACGCCGAAGTACCGCCGCGGCTCGATCGGGTAGAAGATCATCCGCAGCGCCAGCCAGTCGGTGAACCAGCCGGTGAACAAGCCGAAGATCGGCATGATCGGCGGGAACTTGAACAGCACCCACGCCACCATCTGGATCACGCCGATCGCGCCGCCGAACACCAGGCCCGACCGCGCGATGAACTTGAACTCGTCGGCGCCCGCCTCCTGGAAGATGCGGTTGAGCAGCCGCTTGTCCTTGACCAGGCTGGTGACCACCATGCCCTTGAGGTCGAAGACACTGTCCACATCGGACTTGATCAGGTCGAGCACCGCCGCGACCATGCGCGGCGACTCGTGCTGGACGCGCTCGATCACCAGGCGCTGGACCCGGACCGGCAGGGACTCCCACAGCCCCGGCTGGTAGTGCCCGGCCACCTCGCGGACGATGTCCTCGACGCCCGCCAGCAGCGGTTTCTCGATCTCCTGGGCTATTCGGGACGCGTCCAGCCGCGCGACGACCTCGGCCGGCTCGATCAGCTGCTCGGTCATCGTGTCGCACGCGATGCTCGCCATCCGCGCCGCGCGCTTGGGCACGATGCCCTGCCAGCCCAGGAACGGCTTGACGCCGATGAACTCCACCGGCTGGAACATCATCCGGATCGCGACGAGCTTGGTGCCGTAGCCGATCAGCGCGGCCACGACCGGGATCGAGACGTAGAGGGGCCAGTGCTGCCCGAAGTCGGCGAGGACGCCGCTGAGGAAGGCCCCCATCCGGCTACGCGAAGCTCGGGTCGCAGGCCTGCCAGAACTGCGCTCCCAGGCGCGAGATGTGGATCGTCCGCCGGACGTACTTCGCGCGTTTGACGTGCTTCTCCGCGTCGCGCACGGTCTCGTCGGTCAGCAGGATCTCGTACTGCGTCTCCAGCGACGGCACCTCTTCGTCGAGGTCGACCAGGCCCAGCCCGATCAGCCGCGTCACGTACCCGGGCACCTGGTCGGGCAGGGACACCCCGGCCGCCTTGCCGACCGTGGAGGCGTTGCGCAGTGCGACGCGCCCGGCGCCACCCAGGCCGGTCCGCTCGACGACGTCGACCGCGGGGAACGGCGAGCCGTCCGACAGCGCGGACAGGATCCGTGCCTCGTCAGGTGTCAGCTGGCGCAGGATGATCGCGTAGAAGTATTCGCGGGCGCGTTCGCGGCCGAAGCCGATGGAGTGGTTGAGCAGCTCGGCCATCGCGGCGCGCAGCGGCTCGGCGTGGTTGTCGCGCGCGGGGACGAGCGTGACGGTCGCTTCGACCTTCCCGGGCACCGCCGGGCGGTTCATCGCCGACGCCGCCGTCAGCGCCGCGTGGTACGGGTCGTCGACCTCGTCGAGCCGGCGCCGCAGCTCGGCCAGCAGCTGGTGCTCGACCTGCCGCACCGTGCGTTCGGCGGTCTCGACGCCGGGGAGCTTGCGCCCGAGCGCGAAGCCGGTGCGCGCGGCCCAGCCGGCCAGCTGCCCGGCGCGGCGGGCGAGGTCGGCCACCTCGTCGCCGGTGCCCCGGCCGTTCGGTCGCTCTGCGTTCACCAGGCCACTCCCCTCTGCGTACGGGCTGATGCTACCTGCGGGTAGGCCGAACGGAGGTGTGATGTCCGTGTTGGATGCACACATGAGTCCGACGCGCTGGGGCCCGCCGATCGACGTCCTCCCGTACTTCTCCAAGGAAGAGCAGGCGCTGATGACACTGCTCGGCGCGCTGACCGAGGAGGACTGGGAGCGTCCGACGATGTGCGCGGGCTGGACGGTCAAGGACGTCGCCGCCCACCTGCTGGGGGACAAGGTCGGCCGGCTGTCCCGCGGCCGCGACGGGCACACCGCCGAAGCCCCCCGTCCGGGTGAGTCGTTCCCGCGGTTCATCGACCGGCTCAACGAGGAGTGGGTCGTCGCGTGCCGCCGGCTCTCGACGGACGTGCTGCTCACGATGATGTACGAGTTCATGGGCCAGACGACCGAGTACTGGGCGAAGCTCGACCTCGACGTTCTCGGTGAACCCGTGAGCTGGGCCGGCGACGAGCCGGCGCCGCGCTGGCTCGACGCGGCCCGCGACTATTCGGAGTTCTGGGTCCACCACGTCCAGATCCGCGAAGCCCTCGAGCACACGCCGCTGGACGCCGAGTACGCCGAGCCGATCGCCGACACGTTCGTCCGCGCGCTGCCGCACACCCTGCGCGACGTCGACGCCCGCGTCGGCAAGCAGGTCGGCTACACGGTCACCGGCGCCGGCAAGTGGCACGCCCGCCGCGAGCGCGACGGCTGGACGCTCGACCGCGGCGCCCCGCCGTCGCGCACCCCGCTGGCCACGGTGACGACGGACCTGGACACGTTCTGGCGGCTCTGCACCCGGAATGCGGGCGACGTCGAGCGCGTCCGGACGACCGGGGACGAAAACGTTTGCTCGACGGTTCTGGGCATGACGTCGATCATCGTTTCGTAAAAGGGGCGTTGCCCGAATTCCGGGAAACGCCCCTTTTACGATCAATAGACGCGCACGTTGTACCACGCTCTGTTCATCGGCAAGGCGCACCGCGCACTGACGGTGCCCTTGCCGCCGGCGGCGAGCACGTACCACTGGGTGAGGCGGTTGACGGTGGCCGGCGGGATGCCGCAGTTGTAGCCCAGCCGGACCCAGCTCGCCTGCGTGCCGCCCTTGCAGTCCATCCAGGCCACGGTGTTCCCGTAGTGCGTGACGCAGGTCCCGAGGCTCTGCACGCTCGCCGAAGCCTGCCCGCCCGCGAGTCCGGTCACGGCCGTGGCCATGGCCGCGGCCGTCGCGATCACCGAAATACGACGCATTCCGATCTTCTCCCCTTAGTCGACTTTCGTTCGGCAACGACCATTCTGACTCTTTTGACCGGTTGCCGTCGCGATTTGGGGAATGACGTCGAAAAACGCTGCTCAGGGGCCACCGCCACGCGTCAGCGGCGCCGGGCCTGCTTCCGCAGCTGCAGGATCCTGGCGCCGCCGATCAACGCGACCAGCGCCGCTCCGCCGATCGCGGAGAACAGCATCGCGATGGCCAGCGGCAGGCTGCCGTCCGCGCCGAAGAAGTGCACGGTCACCGAGTCCAGGTTCTGCAGGATGAAGATCAGCAGGACGATCAGCACGACCAGGCCGGCGATGACCGCCACCCAGGTGCCGCTGATCCGCGTCGGCCGGGGCTTCTTCGCCGCGGACGCGGGCCTGCTGGGCGCCGGCCGGACCGGCGTGACCTCCTCGGCGCCGGGCCGGACGTCGCCGGCGCGCAGCTCGGCGGGTTCGAGTGCGCCCTCGGGCACCTCGTTCCCGGGCAGGCCGTGGCGGCCCGGGCCGCCGCTTCCGGGCAGGTCGTGGCTGGTGGGGCCGGTGGGGCGGTCGGCAGCGCCCCCGCGCGCGTGCGTCATGTCTTCAGTGTCCGTCCGGCACGCGGGGAGCGCCGCGTCAAACCCCCTAACGGGCGAAACCGTCAACCTCCCGGAGCACGCGGAGCGTGTTCTTCCCGGCCAGCTTCGCGCAGTCTTCCTCACTCCACCCGCGCTCGAGCAGTGCCGCGAACAACACCGGGTACTTGGACGTGTCCTCCAGGCCCTCCGGCAGCGTGCCGACGCCGTCGTAGTCGCCGCCGAGGCCGATGTGGTCGATCCCGGCGACCTCGCGGGCGTGCTCGACGTGCGCGACGACGTCGTCGACCGTGGCCTTCGGCTTGGCCGGGCCGTCCCACTCCTTCGCGAACTTCCCGCGCAGGCCGAGGTTCCGGTAGTCCTGGCCCGCCGCCTCCATCGCGGCCTTCAGCTCGTGGTCCCACGCCGAGACCTTCGGCGAGATGAACGCGGGCACGAACGTGGTCATCGCGACGCCGCCGTTGCCGGGCAGCTGCGCCAGGACGTCGTCCGGGATGTTGCGCGGGTGGTCGTTCACCGCGAGGCACGAGGAGTGGCTGAAGATCACCGGGACCGAGCTGACCTCGATCGCGTCGCGCATGGTCGACGGCGCGACGTGCGACAGGTCGACCATCATGCCGATCTTGTTCATCTCGCGCACGACGTCGCGGCCGAACTCGGTGAGCCCGCCGTGGGCCGGCTCGTCGGTGCCCGAGTCGGCCCAGGTGGTGTTGTAGTTGTGCGTCAGCGTCATGTAGCGGACGCCGAGGCGGCGCAGGACCCGCAGCACGCCGAGCGACTCGGCGATGCTGTGCCCGCCTTCGGCGCCGAGCAGCGACGCGATCCGGCCGTCGGCGAACGCGGCTTCGGCCTCGTCCGCGGTGTCGACCAGCCGCAGCCGGTCGGGGTAGCGCTCGGCCAGCTGGTGGACGACCTCGATCTGCTCCAGCACCGCCGTCACGGCGCTGTGGCCCTCGAACTCGCAGGGCACGTACACCGACCAGAACTGCATGCCGAGCTTCCCGTCCGCGAGCTTGGGGAAGTCGGTGTGCAGGGCGGGCTGCCGGACGGTCAGGTCGAGCGACGCGGCCGCCTCGACCGGGTTCGGGCCGCCGTGCTGCCGCAGCTCCCACGGCAGGTCGTTGTGCCCGTCGGCGAGGATGACGGCGTCCAGCAGTTTCGTAGCACGCTGTAGTGCCTCGTTAGTCATCGCCCGATAGTAGGGCGAGCCGGTATACGCTCCGTACAAACGTCAGGTCATGATCCACTTCGCGGCCGCGCGGACGCCGTCGAGCGTGATCTGGTGCCCGCCGGGATGGCGCTGGGTGATGACGTCGGCACCGCGCTCGCGCAGCAGCCGGATCAGCTCTTCGGTGGACGCCAGCGGCGCCATCGGGTCGCGTTCGCCGCTGGCCAGGAAGACCCGCGTCGCGCTCAGGTCGTGGTCAGGCGGCTGCGGGACCGGCGACATCGCCGCGAACAACGCGGCTTCGCGGACGACCTCCGGCCGCAGCAGCGTCACGGCGGCCGCGATGTTGGCGCCGTTCGAGAACCCGACGGCGACCAGCCGCCGGTCGCCGAGCCCGTACTTCTCCCGGGCCTCCACGACGAAGTCCGCGAGTTCGTTCGCGCGCTTGACGACGTCCTCGTGGTCGAAGACGCCCTCGGCGAGCCGCCGGAACCAGCGCGCGGCGCCGTGCTCGGACACCGGGCCGGCCGGGGCCAGCACCGCGGAGTCCGGGCTCAGCTCGCGCGCCAGGCCGAGCAGGTCGTCCGGGCTGCCGCCGGTGCCGTGCAGCAGGAGCAGCAGCGGCGCGTCCGGGGAGCCTTCGACGTACTTGTGCTCCAGCGTCATGACAGCTCCGGGTTGTTCTCGGCGGGGAGGTTGAGCTTGGGCAGCATGTGCTGGATTTCCTCGCGGCGCGGCTCCAGCCACGGCGGCAGCTTGAGCGCGCGGCCCAGCTCCAGCAGCGGCTCGTCGATCGCGAACCCGGGTTCGTCCGTCGCGACCTCCAGGAGCGTGCCGCCCGGCTCGCGGAAGTAGATCGAGCGGAAGTACTGGCGGTCCAAGATGGACGTGACGTGCACACCCTGGTCGACGAGCTCTTCGCGCCAGGTCTTCTGGGTCTCCTCGTCGGGCGCGCGCCAGGCGACGTGGTGCACGGTGCCCGCGGCGACCAGGCCGCGCGGCGCGTCCGGCGTCACGAGGACGTCGACCAGCGCGCCCGGCCCGCCTTCACCGGCGGCGAAGCGCAGGCGGTTGCTGTCCTGGTTGGCGAAGGTGAGGCCGAGGCCGTCGGTGAGCATGCCGGCGGTGGCGTCCTCTTCGGTCACCGAGAGCGTCACCGAGTGCAGGCCGCGGATGGCGTGTTCGGCCGGGACGAGCTCGGTGTCCCACGGGTCGCGCGGGTCGCCCTGCGGGTGCGCGACGAGGGCGAGCTTCAGGCCGTCGGGGTCGCGGAAGGTGATCGTTTCCTCGTTGTCGGCGTTGCGGACCTGGCCGGTTTCGATCTTCTGAGCGGCCAGGTGCTGCTTCCACCAGCCCAGCGACGCTTCGGGGATGGAGAACGACGTGGTCGTCGCCTGGCCGGTGCCGTGGCGGCCGCTCGGCGCGTCGGGCCACGGGAAGAACGTCATCAGCGAGCCGGGCTTGCCGGAGCTGTCTCCGTAGTAGAGGTGGTAGGTGCCCGGGTCGTCGAAGTTCACGGTGGTCTTCACCAGCCGCAGGCCCAGGGTCCGCAGGTAGAAGTCGGCGTTGCGCTGCGGGTCGCCGCCGATCGCGGTGACGTGGTGCAGGCCGGACGTCTTGATCGACATGGTTGCCTCCTGGTTTCAAGGTAACCGCAGAACCTCTCGCGAGCAAGATATATTCCGTACAGACTTTCGGGTAGGCTGGCGCGGTGGATCCGAAGACCGACGACGACGAGATCGTCACGTGGTGGGGCCTGGTGATCGAGGGCTACCTGGCCACGCAGGACAAGCTGATGGGCGAGATCGCCGACCGCCTCGGCCTCGCGCCGGCGTCGTTCGACATCCTGCTGCGGCTGGTCCGCTCGCCCGAGCACCGGATGCCGATGACCAAACTGGCCACCGAGGCGGCGCTGTCCAGCGGCGGCTTCACGAAGGTGGCGGACCGGCTGGTCGCGGCGGACCTGATCTGCCGCGTCCCGAGTCCGGACGACCGCCGCGTCACGTTCGCGGCGCTGACCGACCACGGCCTGGACATGGCGAACAAGGCGCGGTCCGCGGCGGCGGAGATCCTGCGGCGCATCGTGCTGACTCCGCTGGGTGACGACGCGCAGGCACTCGCGGAAGCGATGCGGACACTGCGCGCGTTCAACGCCTGACGTTGAAAAAGCCTCGCTGGTCAGCGGTTTCCCCGGCGCGCACGATAGGTGCATGCTGACCGAATCGACGATCACGACGATGCTCCCGGTGACCGACAGCGAACGCGCCGGCCACTTCTACGCGGACTCCCTGGGCCTGAAGCAGACGGGGAAGGGCGAGGACGGAACGCTGTACTTCGCGGCGGGCGCGGGTGCCATCGGGCTCCGGACCATGCCGGCGGGCGCGCAGAGCGAGAACACGGCGTTGAGCTTCGAAGTCTCGGATCTCCCCGGCGAGATTTCGGCCCTCGAAAGCCACGGGGTGAAGTTCCAGGACTTCGAGATGGAGGGCCTGAAGACGGTCGACCACATCGCCGAGCTGGGCAACGAACGGGCGGCGTGGTTCACCGACTCCGAAGGCAACGTCCTTTGCCTGCACCAGCTCCTAGGCTAGGCCCGGCATCAGCTTGACCGCGTTGCCCGACAGCACGCCGGCCAGGACGTCCTCCGGCAGGCCCAGCCCGAGCAGCGTCCGGACGTTCTTCGCCACGCTCGGCACGCCGGGCCAGTCCGTCCCGAAGATGAACTTCCCGGCCAGCCGGGCCAAGTCGAACCGCTGGTAGTACTCCGGCAGCTTCTTCGGCGGCAACCCGGCCAAGTCCAGCCAGACGTTGTCGCGCGCCAAGGCGAGGAACGCCGCCACGTCGTACCACCAGCCGCGGCCGCCGTGGGCGAAGACGAACTGCACCGACGGGAAGTCCTCGACCACATCGGACATCAGCTCGGGATTCCCGAAACTGGTCCGGGACCCCGGGAAACTCGACGTTCCGGAATGGAGGATCACCGGCACCCCACGCTCGGCGCACAACGCGTAGACCGGGTACAGCTCCTTGTCCGCCGGCGAAAACGCGCCGTGCACGGGGTGGATCTTCAGCGCCACCGCGCCGAGGTCCAGCTGCCGCGCGACCTCGGCCGCCGGCGGGTGGTGCAGGTACGGGTTGACGTTCGCCACCAGCCGGAACCGGGACGGGTTGTGCTCCACGAGCGGCAGGTTGTCCTCAATGGACTGAATGCCGGTCGCCCGCGGGCTGTACTCGCAGAACAGCAGCACCCGGTCGACGCCTTCGGACGCCATCAGCTCGTCCATCGCCGAAGGGATCACCGACCCGTCAGCGGCATACACCGAACGCCACGGGTACGACCCCGCGAAGTCGTGCGCCCACTGCAGCCACGCGGGTTTGAGCGTCGGCAGGCGCGGGGTGTGGACGTGCGCGTCCACCACGAAGTACCCGTCGATCACGGACTGGGCACCACCCGCAGCACGTCGCGGACCTGCTCGCGGATCACGTTGCGGCGGATCTTGCCGGTCGCCGTCTTCGGCAGTTCCGCCAGTTCGACCACTCCCCGCGGGCGCTTGAACGCCGCGAGACCCTCGCGGCAGAACTCGATCAGCTCGTCCGGGTCCACCGCGAAGCCGGGCGCGGCGACCACGCACGCCACCGGCTTGTCGAGCCCGTCGGCGTCCGGCGCGGCGACCACCGCGACCTCCGCGACCGCCGGGTGCTGCCGCAGCCGTTCCTCCACTTCGGACGGTGACACCCAGATCCCGCCCGCCTTCAGCATGTCGCCGAACCGGCCGAGGCAGGTGAAAGTGCCGTCCTCGTTGCGGACGTAGCTGTCGCCGGTTCGCAGCCATTCGCCTTGGAACACGAGCTTCGTCGCGTCGTACCGGGCCCAGTAGCCGGTCGCCGTGGACGGGCCGGCGACGAACAGCTCGCCCGGCTTGCCCGCGGCGTCGATCACCGCGCCCGCCTCGTCGCGGATCTGCAGGGAATACCCCGGCACCGCGACGCCGGTAGTGCCCGACCGCACCGCGCCGGGCCGGTTCGAGAGGAAGATGTGCAACGCCTCCGTGGAGCCGATCCCGTCGAGGATCTCCAGCCCGAAGCGGGCGCGGAACCGTTCGAACAGCGACGCGGGCAGCGGCTCACCGGCCGAAACCGCATGCCGCACCGAGGCGAACGAGTCGTCCGGGACGTCGCTGGCGAGCAGTGCCGCGTAGAACGTCGGGACGGCGAAGAACAACGACGGCTGCTCTTCACGCGCCCGTCGCGCGAACAACGCCGGAGTCGGCCGCGAAGGCTCGAGCAGCGTCGTGCCGCCGGCGCCCAGCGGGAAGAAGCACGAATTGCCGAGCCCGTAGGCGAAGAAGAGCTTCGGCACGGACAGGAACCGGTCGACCGGGGTCGTCGCGAGCACGCCGCGCGCGTACGTCTCGCACACCGCGCGGATGCTCGCGTGCCGGTGCATCGCGCCCTTCGGCTGGCCCGTCGTCCCGGACGTGTAGAGCCACAACGCGGGCGAGTCCTCCCACGTCCGTCCACTGTGGAACGTCCCGCCCAGCGACGACCACTCGTGCGTCCGGACGCCGAACCCCGCCGCGTCCGCCCGGTCGAGCAGGACGTCGGTGACCTCGGGCGCGAACCCGAGCGCGGTCACGGCCTGCTCGGCGAACTCGCCGGAGACGCACAGCAGGCGTGCCCGCGAGTCGGCGAGCACCTTGCCCAGCTCCAGCCCGGTGACCATGGTCGACACCGGCACGGCGACCGCGCCGGCCAGCATCGCGCCGAGGATGCCGGTGAGCAGTTCGACGTCGTCGACCATGCAGAACATGACGCGCTCTTCGGGCCGCACGCCGAGTTCGACGAGCCCGCCCGCGACGCGGCGGGACTCCTCGGCCAGCTCGGCGTAGGTGAGGGTGCGGCGGGGCGACACGACCGCGGTCGCGTCCGGGTGCCCGGCGCCGAGCAGGTACTCCGCGGCGTTGAACGCTGTCGCCACCAGACCTCCTACGTGAGGTGCACGTACTCGTAGTCGAAGGGCTTCCCGTTGATGCCCTGCCGCGGCGGGGCCACCCAGCTCGCGATCTTCCCCCGCTCGTACACCGGGTGCATCAGCGAGCGGACGAACGCGAGGTCCTCGGTGGTGGGCAGCCACTTGCGTTTGCCTGCTTCCCAGGTCGGCTCGTCGACGATGGTGCCGTCGGGAGTGACGTGGTGGCCGGAGTTTATGCCGACTTCGCGGTTGAAGCCAGGGTGCGGCAAGCGGAACGCGTGGTCGATGCCGGCCTCGGAGAGGATCTTGTTCCAGCGGTTGACGCCGGTCTGGCAGTCGGCCACGTACTCGCTGCGCAGGTCGAGGTTCAGCAGCAGGATCGCCTGCAACTCCTCCGACGTCCAGGTGCCGTCGCCGGTCGGCTTCTCCAGCGTTCGGGCGTCGTCGGTGAGCTTGTGGTCGTCCCGGCGGCGGGTCTCCTGCCAGCGGCCCTTCAGCCCGGCGGTGTAGTAGTTCGCCGCGTTCGTCGACGTCTCGCTGCCGAACAGGTCCAGGGACACCGTGTAGTGGAAGTTGATGTACTTCTGGATGAGGTCCAGGGGGATGCCGCCGTGCGGGCCGATGTCGAGCGTGTCGTGCTCGCGGATCAGCTCGGCGCTGCGGGTCACCACGCGGTCGACGCCGGTGGTGCCGACCATCATGTGGTGGGCTTCCTCCTTGAGCATGAACTCGCAGGTGCGCGAGAGCGGGTCGAAGGAGGACTCCTTGAGCGTGCCGAGCTGGTACTTCCCGTCGCGGTCGGTGAAGTAGGTGAACATGTAGAAGGCCAGCCAGTCGGCGGTCTCCTCGTTGAACGCACCGAGGATGCGCGGCGCGTCGGGGCTACCCGAGTTGCGCAGCAGCAGCCCTTCGGCCTCGTCGCGGCCTTCGCGCCCGAAGTAGGCGTGCAGCAGGTACACCATCGCCCACAGGTGCCGGCCCTCTTCGACGTTGACCTGGAAGAGGTTTCGCAGGTCGTAGAGGCTCGGCGCGGTCAGGCCGAGGAGCTTCTGCTGCTCGACCGACGCCGGTTCGGTGTCGCCCTGGATGACGATCAGCCGCTGCAGGTCCGCGCGGTATTCGCCGGGCACCTGCTGCCAGACCGGCTCGCCCTGGTGCTCCCCGAAGGCGATGCGGCGGTCCGGGTCGCGCTCGGCGAGGAAGATGCCCCAGCGGTAGTCGGGCACGTTGACGTGGTCGAAGTGCGCCCACCCCTCGCGCCCGACGCTGACGGCGGTGCGCAGGTAGACGCCCTGCGTCTCCAGCGTCGGGCCCATCTCGCCCCACCAGTGCATGAACTTCGGCTGCCAGCCCTCCAGCGCGCGTTGCAGCCGACGGTCCTCGGAGAGGTTGACGTTGTTGGGGATCTTGGCGTCGTAGTCGATCTTCTCGGGCATCTGCGCTAGACCCGCTTCCTGTCGAAGACGGCCTTCTGACCCGTACCGTATCGGCGCAGCGCGCCTTCCGGCCCGGACGCGTTCGGCCGGGTGAAAATCCAGTTCTGCCACGCCGCCAGCCGGCCGAAGATCTTGGTCTCGATGGTCTCGGGACCGACGAACCGGTGGTTGGCCTCCATGCCGGTGAGCGCGTCCGGGGAGAGCGACGCCCGGCCTTCCAGCGCGATCCGGATCTCGTCCTCCCAGTCGAGGTCGTCCGGGGCGTCGGTGACCAGGCCGAGCTCGACGGCTTCGGCCGCGCTCAGCTCGTGGTCCTTCTCGCGCGCGAGCCAGGCGAGGTGGTCGTCGTCGCCGTAGAAGCGCGTCTGCAGCCTGGTGAGCCCGTTGCCCATCGGGAACGGGCCGAAGTTGGCTTCGCTGAGCCTGATCGTCGCCCGTTCCTCGGAGTCTTCGTCGTCGATCGGCGGGCCGTCGAGGAGGTACTGGCGGTCGGCGGCCAGCGCGAGTTCGAGCAGCGACCCGGCGAAGCAGCTGCCGGGCTCGATCAGCGCGATCAGCGTGCGGCTGGTGACGTCGAGGCGCTTGAGCGTGCGCTTGAAGTAGTGCGTGATCTCGTTGCCCAGCCAGTCCTTCGCGCCGAGGACGGCCTGTTCGTGCGCGAGCACCTTTTCCGGGTCGCCCTGGGTCTTCAGGATCCACGTGCCGGCTTCGACCTCGTTGGTGCGCAGCCGCAGGATGGCGTCGTCCAGCTCGCGGGTCATGGCGAGGAACCAGCCGTTCGCGCCTTCTTCGTGCAGGTCGCCGGGGTCGTTCTCGGGACCCTTGACGGTGATCGTGACCTGGTCCTTCTCGACCTCGATGTCGACATAGCGATGTTCCAGCGGCGTCAGCTCGATGCCGCCCTCACCGGCCCGGTCGGACTCGCGCGCGATCTCCCGCGCGCGCTTCGCCACGGCCTCGCGGAAGCCCTGCCGCGGCACCAGCTCGTCGACCAGCCGCCAGTCGACCGCCGTCTTGCCCTTGACGCCGTCGGGGCGCGTCGCGAAGACGTCGGCGAGGTCCTTGCGCACCCGCCGTTTGTCGACGACGCGGGTCAGCCCGCCGGTGCCGGGCAGCACGCCGAGCAGCGGCACCTCCGGCAGCGCGACCGTCGAGGAGTTGTCGTCGATCAGGAGGATCTTGTCGCAGGCCAGCGCGATCTCGTAGCCGCCGCCGGCGCAGGTGCCGTTCACCGCGGCGACGTACGTCTGGCCGGAGTGCGCGGTGGCGTCCTCCATGCCGTTGCGGGTCTCGTTGGTGAACTTGCAGAAGTTCACCTTCCAGTGGTGCTCGGACGCGGCGAGCATCCGGATGTTCGCGCCGGCGCAGAAGACCTTGTCCTTCGCGCTGGTCACCACCACCACGCGGACCTCGGGGTGCTCGAACCGCAGCCGCTGGGTGGCGTCGTACAGCTCGATGTCGACGCCGAGGTCGTAGGAGTTCAGCTTGAGCTCGTAGCCCGGGACCAGCCCGCCCTGCTCGTCGACGTCCAGCTCCAGCCAGGCCACCTCCCCGTCGACGTGGAGGCGCCAGTGGCGGTACTCGTCCGGACGGCGGTCGAAGGTCACCGGTGTGGTGGTGGTCACTCACCCGATTGTCTACATGAGTCAGACGAACGTCAATGTTGTGTAGAAACTTGATCTCGCGAGGTCACCCGGTTGAGCACCGCCCACCCCCACGTTACGAACACCCACAGGGCGAGCGCTGCCGCCGAGTCGGTGAAGATCGTCGCGAACCAGAACGCGGGGATGTGCACGTCGCCGACCAGGAAGTGGCCGGCGCTCGCGAGCCCGGACAGCGAGTAGACCAGCAGGAACGCCAGCGCCCGCGGGTATCGCCGCTGTTCGTATGCCCGGTAACCGAGCCAGCCGAACACCGTGAACAGCACCCAGGCGAAGGCGACCACGATCTGCGTCGCGAGCACGGAAACGCCCGGGAGCTGCGGGTAGTCCGCGGCCCGGATGACGTTGTGCGCGTAGTGCAACACGGTGCTGACCAGCGAGAAGCCGAGGATCACGCGAAGCGGCGTCAGGCCCTTTTCCTTGAGAACGTCCATCACAGCCCCCTGGATTTGATAGATCGCTCTAGCGAAGGTACCGCCGCATCTTTCGTAGGGAAAGTGCGACTTCGCACTTTCCCTACGAAAGCTCGGTCTCAGACGAGGTCGATGCGGTGCTGGGTCACCGGGTAACCGGCCTTGGCGAACGCCTTGGCCATCGGGACGTTGCCGACGTCGGTGCCCGCGACGATCTGCTCCGCGCCGTACCCGACGAGGTCGTGCGTGGCCTCGACCAGCAGGTCGTAGGCGTAGCCCTGCCCGCGCTGCTCCGGCACCACGGCGACGTACCCGACGACCGGGTCGTACGCGTTGCGGCTCGGCAACGTGAGCCCGACGAGCTCACCTTCCGGCGTGTACGCCAGCCGCCACCAGTCCCGGGGCGCCGGCATCCACTTCATGATGTCGAGGTCCTCTCGGGCGGCCGCGTCGAGGCCGTGCTCCTCGATCGTCTTGCGGACGTGCGCGTCGAGGCTGCCGACGTGCACGCGCTTGAAGACGTCCAGGATGACGTCGTCGTCCGGCTCGGGCCGGAACTCGAGCCGTCCCGGCTTCTCCGGCAGGCCGTTTTCCGGCGTCCAGCAGAACCGGTAGCGCTCGACGAGCTTGCGGTAGCCCGCCTTCTCGGCCGCCTCGACGCGGATGGTGACCTCGTGCGCGACGTCGGGGTCGTCCTGCCACGCGGGCGGCGTGGTCAGGGAGTACTCCGCGCGCAGCGGCACCTTCTTCAGCAGCTCGACGCCCGCGTCGGGGTCGGTGAAGTCGAACCAGTCGAGCGCGATCGGCGTCTCGTCCTTCGGCGTGCCCCACCAGGCGGCCCGCGCCACGACGACGTCGTCGCGCAGCGCGACCCAAACCCACCCGGGCCGGTATTCGCCCTTCGCGGCCATTTCGACGAAGTCGTTGCCGAACAGCTTGCGGCCGACGAGCCCGCGGTCGGGCAGGGAGGTGAACAGGGCTTCTTCGCCCGCTTCGAGCGGGCGGATGACCAGTTCGGTCACGGGATTCCTTCCAGGAGTACGCGCTCCCGGTCAGGTACCCGGCACCCTCGTTCCGAGGTGGGAGCGCGTGATCGGTTGCGTGATCATCGGTCCCACCTCCTTTCGCTGATCATGGGTGCCTGCGTGAAGTTAGGGCCTCCCGCGCCGGGCGTCAACGTATTTTCTGGAGGACGACCCGCGTGCTCAGCCGCGGCTGGTCGTAGGCGTGCGACGCCTCCAGGACGTACTCGCCGGCGATGTGCCGCCAGCCGTCGCGCCAGACCTCGGCGGACCTCGGCGCGATGACGATGTCGGTCTCGGCGGCCCCGCCGGGCCCGGCTTCGACGCTCGCGAAGCCGGCGAGCCAGCGGGGCGGGCGGTCGCCGCGCTCGGTCGGGGACAGGTAGAGCTGGACGACTTCGCGGCCCTTACGCGTTCCTGAGTTGCGTACGCGGACTCGGACGCGCGCGCCGCCTTCGTCGTCCGGGTAGACGTCGAGTTCTTCGTACACCCAGGTCGTGTAGCCCTGGCCGTGGCCGAACCAATACGCGGGTTGTGTTCCTTCGCGCGCCCAGGCGCTGTAGCCGATGTAGACGCCTTCGCCGTACTCGAGAACGCCTTCTTCCGGCGTCACGTCGGTGACTGGCGCGTCTTCGAGCTTCGCGGGCCAGGTCGTCGGCAAGCGGCCGCCGGGTTCTTCGCGGCCGAAGAGGACGTCGGCGAGTGCGTCGCCGCCCGACTGGCCGGGGAACCAGGTGAGCAGCACCGCGGCGACTTCGTCGCGCCACGGCAGTTCCACCGGGGAGCCGGCGTTCACGACGACCACCGTGCTGGGGTTGGCTTTCGCGACTCGCGTGACGAGTTCGTCCTGCCTGCCCGGCAGCTTCAGTGAAGTCCGGTCGAAGCCCTCGCTTTCGACCTCGGCGGTGGTGCCCACCACGACCACGGCGACGTCCGACTTCCCCGCCAGGGCAACGGCTTCGTCGAGCGCGGCGTCCGGGGCCGGTACCGGGCCGCGGTGGCCGAGGGCGAAGGTGACCCAGGCGAACGTGCCGCGCGCGAACTCCGCCATCTCCGACGGGATCCAGTACGTCAGGCTGACGTCGACCAGTTCGTCCGCCGTCAGCTCGATCTCGCGGCGTTGCTCCCGCACCTGCATGATCGAGGTGAAGACGTCGCCGCCTTCGGGCAGGTTGACGCCGTCGAAGAGGGTCTGGCCCGCGACGGTGAGGCGGAGGTCGCCGGGGCCGGTGACGGCGAAGGTGTGGGTGCCGCTGCGTTCCGGCAGGTACGTGCCTTCGATCTCGACCGACGCGAGCGTGGCGAGATCGAGCCCCTCGGGCAGTTCCCCGATCCAGTCGATTTTGGCTTCCCTGAGCGGAAATTCAGCCAATCGGGTGCCATCGGCGGCTTTGGCGGTCGCGCGGAGCCGGAAATTGTCGGTGGCCGGCGGTAGCGTCGTTCGCGGATCGGCACCGATGGCGAACGCCAGGTCGGTGCCAGGGGGAACGGCCTTGCGGAGGCCGTCGAGAGGGGAGACGACGTGATCGGGGAACACGGTGGCGCTGCCGCCGCCGAGGATCTTGGGGTCCGCGGCCAGCGCGCCGATCAGGGCGATGCTTTGCGGCTGCTTGAGCGGGAGAACACCGGTTTCGTTGCTCAGCAGCACGAACGACCGGTGCGCGACCTCGCGCGCGATCGCTTCGCCGTCCACAGTGGACTGCACGGGAGCCGGGCCGTCGCCGAGCGCGCCGGTCCGGTGGGCGAGCAGGAGCACGCGGCGGACCATGTCGTCGACGACTTCTTCGTCGACTTCGCCGCCGCGCACGGCCTCCGCGAGCCGCTCGCCGAAAACCGTGCGGGGGCCGGGCATGGCGACGTCGAGGCCGCCGTTGGCGGAGGCGACGGTGTCGCGCGCGGCCAGCCAGTCGGAGACGACGAAGCCGTCGAAGCCCCATTCGTCGCGCAGCACGCCGTTGAGGAGTCCGGCGTGCTGGGTCATCGTGGTGCCGTTGACGCTGTTGTAGGCGGCCATGATCCCCCACGGCTTCGCCCGCCGGACGATGAGTTCGAAGGGCGCGAGGTAGAGCTCGCGCAGTGCGCGTTCGCCGACGTGGACGTCGGCAGTGAAGCGTTCGGTCTCGAAGTCGTTGGCGACGAAGTGCTTGACCGTGACGGCGACCCCGCCGTCCTGCACGCCGGTGACGTAGCCGGCGCCGATCATCCCGGTGAGGAGGGGATCTTCCGAGTAGCACTCGAAGTGGCGGCCGCCCAGGGGCGAGCGCTGGAGGTTGACCGTCGGGGCGAGGAGGACGTGCACGCCCTTGCGGCGGGCCTCCTGCGCGAGCAGCCGCCCGACGCGCACGGCCAGCCGCGGGTCCCAGCTCGCGGCGAGCGCCGTCGGGCTGGGGAGCGTCACGGAGGGGTCGTCCGGGCTCCACCGCGTCCCGCGGACGCCGACCGGGCCGTCGGAGAGCACGAGGGAGGCCAGGCCGAGGTCCGGCAGGGCGGGCAGGCTCCAGACGTCCTGGCCGGCGAGCAGGCTCGCCTTGGCGTCCAGGTCGAGCCCGGCCAGCAGCGCGTCGACGTCGAAGCTCATGGGCGCTTACTCTACCTGGCGATGAGTAGTGAACGTTACAGTTTCGTGACAGCGCGTCCCGTAGGCTCGGGATCATGACCCGGGCCAGGGGCGCCGACCGCCGCGCGAGCATCGTCCGAGCGGCGTTCGAGGTGATCGCCGAACGCGGCTACCGGGGCACCTCCCTGGCCGCGGTGGCCGAACGCGTCGGGCTGACGCAGCAGGGGCTGATGCACTACTTCCCCACGAAGGAGGACTTGCTGACGGCGGTGCTGGAGACCCGCGACGAGTGGGACTTGCTGCACTTCGGGCACGCTCCCCCGGGCGACGAGTCGTCGATGACGGTCAACCAGCTGGCGGACCTGGTCGACTACAACGCGACGAGGCCGGGGATCGTGCAGACGTACACGGTGCTGTCGGCGGACAGCGTCACGGACGACCACCCGGCAAGGGAGTACTTCCACGACCGGTACCAGCGGGTGCGGGCGGGCATGACGCAGATGCTGGAGCGCCACCGTGACGAGCTGCCCCCGGGGACGACACCGGAACAGCTGGCCCCGATCGCGATCGCGGTGCTGGACGGGCTGCAGCTGCAGTGGCTGCTGGACGCGACGGAGGTCGACATGTCGGCCGGGTTCCGCACGTTCTTGACGCTGCTGGGCATCAAACCGGACTGACACACCAGCGGGATTGCGCCCGGCCGAACCACCTGACACCGTGTTCCGATGCTGAAGCAGGTCGCCGACGACGTCTGGGTCCGGCAGAGCGAATGGGTCTGGAGCAACACCACCGTCATTCGCACGGACGACGGCCTGGTCCTCGTCGACCCCGGCATCACCGGCGCCGAGCTGAACGACCTAGCCGACGACCTCGACCAGCTCGGCGCACCCGTGGTCGCCGGGTTCTGCACCCACCCCCACTTCGACCACCTGCTCTGGCACCCCCGCTTCGGCGACGTCCCCCGCTACGCCACCCCGGCCGCGGCCGAAGTCGCCACCGAAGCCCGGGAGCGCGCG
Source organism: Amycolatopsis sp. NPDC098790 (assembly GCF_044759945.1). NCBI lineage: Bacteria > Bacillati > Actinomycetota > Actinomycetes > Pseudonocardiales > Pseudonocardiaceae > Amycolatopsis > Amycolatopsis sp. NPDC098790. The sequence goes on along the minus strand of NZ_JBIWAI010000001.1, from coordinate 1,911,500 downwards.
CAAGCCATGGCTGCCGAGACCGCGCCCGACATCCCCCTCGACCTGGTCGCGCTCGTGACCCCGCTACCGGAAGACAACCCTCTGCCCGGCGAGGTCATCGAGCACGACGCCCACGCCGTCGGCCACGCCGCCCTGCTGCTCGCCGACCGTGGTGTCCTGCTCGTCGGCGACATGCTCTCCGACGTCCTCATCCCGCTCCTCGACCCCCGTCGCTCCGGCCAGGAGGACGCCTACCCCGCCGCCCTCGACCGGCTCGAAGCGGCCACCGAAGATGTCGACGTCCTGATCCCCGGCCACGGCTCCGTCGCCGAAGGAAACGACATCGCGTCCCGCTTCGCGACCGATCGCGCCTACCTCCAAGCGTTGCGGCGCGGCGAAGAACCGGACGACGAGCGCTGGGGGAAGCGCACGTAGCTCAGCCCATCCCGATGCTCTGCCGCTCCACCTCGATCAGCCCGACCACCCGCACCTGCTCCCGCGGATAGCCCTGCCCGATGTACTTGGTGGCGATGCGGTCGACGATTTCCCAGCCCGCGTCGCCGTCGATCCACTCGACCACGCGGCCGCGGATGATCACCGGCTCGAACGGGTTGTCCGCCGGGGTCAGGGACAGCGCCACCCGCGGGTCGCGCCGGAGGTTGCGGGCCTTGCGGGAGTCCGGCCCGGTCATGATCGCGATGCGGTCGCCCTCCGGGTCGACCCACAGCGGGATCGAGTGCGGGGCGCCGTCGGGCAGCACCGTGGCCAGGTGCGCCACCACGTTCGTCGAGAGGATGCGGCGGATGTCGTCGTTCAGCACGGCTTTCTCCTTGGGTGGGTTCAGGCGACCGAGTAGTGGAGGTGGGTGACGCCGGGCGCGGGGACGGCTTCGAGCAGCCGCAGCCGCACGTGCGAGGGCAGCTCCTGGAAGAACGACCGCCCGCCGCCGAGCAGGACCGGGACCTGGTGGAGGACGACCTCGTCGACCAGGCCCGCGGCCAGCGCCGATGTCAGGACCCCGCCGCCCATCAGGCCGACGTCCTTGCCGCCCGCCGCTTCGCGCGCGGCCTCGATGGCCTCCTTGATGTCCCCGACCAGGGTCTGCCGCGGCGTCAGCTCCGGCGCCGGCCGGTGGCTGAGCAGGAAGAGCGGGGCGCCGGGGTGCGGGCTGCCGCCGCCGAAGTGGTCCGAGTCCTCGTAGGTGTTCCGGCCGGCCACGATCGCGCCGACGCGCCCGGCGAGGTCGTCGAAGACGCGGGCGCTCGGTGCGCTGAGCTTGAAGAAGTCGAACACGCGGCTCTGCGTGTCGCCGTCGGTGTACCAGTCGAAGAGCGTCCCGCCGTCGCCGAGGCCGTTCCCGGGACCGGCGCCGCGGCCGGTGATGTACCCGTCGACCGACACGGCGTGGGCGCTGAAGACCTTGCTCATCGCGATCCTTTCGGAGTTCCTTGAGGAGACTCCGTTAACGTAGCAGCATGAGTTCCCTAAGGGAACCCCAAATGTTAAAGTGGCTTCATGCAGCGCACGAACTTCAGCGAACTGGCCGCGTGCTCGATCGCGCGCACGCTCGACGTCATCGGCGAACCCTGGTCACCCCTGATCCTGCGGGACGTGTGGGTCGGGGTCAGCCGGTTCGAGCAGATCCAGGCCGACCTCGGCATCTCGCGCAAGGTCCTCACCGAACGCCTGAACCACCTCGTCGACCAGGGCATCGTCGAGCGGCGGCCGTACGACCGGCGGCCGCGCTACGAGTACGTCCTGACCGAGAAGGGCACCGAGCTCGTCGACATGCTGATGGTCATGACCCGCTGGGGCGACAAGTGGCTCGCGGGCGAAGCCGGCCCGCCCGTGCTCTACCGGCACCACGCGTGCGGCGAAATCACCACCGTCGACCTCCGCTGCACCCACTGCGGCGAGCCGATGCACGCCCGCGACGTCGACGCGCTCCCCGGCCCCGGCGTGGCCGCGTAGCTCTCAGAGCAAGCGCGGCTGCGCCACGACCTCACGCAGCCGGCGCAGCGTCCGCAGCGTCGTCTCCAGGTCCTCCTGGGACACCGCGCCCGCCACGTCCTCCGCCCACTCGACCTGCGCCGCACCCAGTTCGCGCATCGCCGCCTTCGCCCGCCGCGTCAGCGACAGCAGCGGCGCCCGCGCGTCGGCCGGGTTCGGCAGGCGGTCGAGCATTCCGTTGCGCAGCAAGCGGTTCACCGTCTCCTGGACGCTCTGGCGACGCAACCCGCGGCGGCGCGCCACCTCGGCCGCGGTCGCCGGGCCGTCCTCGAGGAAGCCGAGGACCTGCCACTGCGCGGCCGTCAGCCCGACCGGCTCGGTCAGCGCGTCACCCGCGGACAGGAAGCCGCCGTTGCAGGCGAAGACGGCGTCGATCACCCGGGTGAACGTCTCGGCTCGAGGGGACCGCATGCGTGCTAGTCTCGCACATCGACAGGTACCTGTCGAAATGGAGACGACCATGGACATGCCCACCCTCGGCCCCGCGCACGACGCGTTGAAGGCCTTCGCCGGCGACTGGGCCGGCACCGAGGAGCTCGCCGCTTCACCGTGGGCGCCGGCCTCGACCGCGCGCGCCGAGTGCCGCTATCGCCTGGAGCTGAACGGTTTCGCGTTGCTCCAGGACTACCGGCAGCTGCGCGAAGACGGCACGGAGTTCCTGGGGCACAACGTCTTCACCGTGGACCCGCGGACCGGCGAAACGCTCTGGTACGGCTTCGACAGCTACGGCTTCCCGCCCGAGTCGCCCGCTCGCGGCGACTGGTCCGGCGAGACGCTCGTCCTCGAGAAGAAGACCGCCCGCGGGGTGGCCCGGCACCGGCTCACCCCGGACGGCGACAGCCTGACGCACGAAATCGACGTGAAGATGGGCGAAGACCGCGAATTCAGCCCATTTCTGCGCGCGCGGTACACACGGGAAAACGGGTAGGAGGAAACAGGTGACGCCCCTCCCCCCTGGCACGAGGACGTCACCTGTTTCCGGTCTCTGCCACCACATCCGCAGACCTGCCGACCCGGGCGGTCCAGCGACGGGTCAATTTCACAACAATTATTAGTTATTCACCCGTGCTCGATTTGACGTTCTGCAGCGAGTGTGTCCTCGATACTCGCGCAGGCCCAGGGAAATCGATTACTTTCACCCGAACGGCCTAGCGTCCAACCCGCTCACCGGGGCCCTGGCGGACCTCGGAGCTCCGGAATTGTCAGACCCCCGGAGTAGAGATGGATGCGTGCGCAGACCCGCCGGAACACCCCAGGACGCCACGGACCCGCCCCCGCTGATCGGGGTCGAGAACGTGAAGATGCCCGAATGGGCACGCGTCGACGAACGCGTGGCCGCGGCCGGCTTCGGCCAGGCCGTGCGCGCCCTGCCGGCCGCGATCGCCGTCGTGCTGCGGCTGGCCTGGCGGACATCGCCGCGGCTGACGCTGCTGGCCGGCTTCGTGCACGTCGTCTCGGGTTGCGTCACGGCGTTCGGGCTGCTCGCCACCGCGAACGTCTTCACCGCGCTGCTCGAACAGGGCCCGACCCCGGAGCGGGTGCTGCAGTCGCTGCCCGCGATCGCGGTCGTCACCGGCTCGTACGCGGCGCGCGCGTTGCTCGACGCCGCCGTCGCGGCCGTCGAAGGCGCGTTGCGGCCGCGCGTCACCGCGGCGGCGGACGACGCGGTGACGGCGGCGGTGGTGCGCGTCGGGCTGATCGCGTTCGAGGACGCGGACTTCCGCGAGCTGGCGCGGCAGGGCGCGCGGTTCGGGGTCCGGGCGATCGAGACGAGCCTGCGCCGGGTCGCCGACCTGACGTCGTCGGCGATCTCGCTCGCCGCGGCGATGCTGACGGCGGGGCTGCTCAACCCGTGGCTGGCGCCGGTCCTGCTGCTCGCCGCGGCGGCCGACGGCTTCGCGGCCGCGCGCATCGCGAAGCTGAACTACCGGCACTTCATCGACACGGTCGGGCGCAACATCCGCAAGTCGGTCGTCGAAGAGGTCGCCACCTGGCGGTCGATGGCCCTCGAACGGCACGCGCTGACGTTGCAGGAGCCGCTGCTCGGCGAGTACCGGCGCATCTCGCGCAGCCTGACGCGCGAGGAGGTCCGGCTGGCGCACCGCAGCAACCTGGTGCGCACGACCGGCCGGGCGGCGGCCGGGTTCGGCACCGCCGTGGCGTACCTGGTGCTCGGCTGGCTGCTCTACTCCGGCGGGATGGAGCTGGCGCTGGCCGGCACGGCGGTGCTGGCGATGCGCACGGCGTCGACGGCGCTGTCCAACACCACGGGCGCGGTCAATTCGCTGTACGAAGACTCGTTCTACATCGGGTTCTACAACCAGCTGCTGGTGGAGTCGGTGCGGCGGCAACCACCGCCCACGGCGCTGTCCGCGCCGCCCGACCCGGCCGAGATCCGGCTGGAGGGCGTCTCGTTCACCTACCCGGGCGGGCAACGACCGGCGCTGCGGGACATCTCGGTGACCATCCGGCGCGGCGAGGTGGTCGCGCTCGTCGGGGAGAACGGGTCGGGCAAGACGACGCTGGGCAAGCTGCTGACCGGGCTGTACCCGCCGGACGAGGGTGTGGTGCGCTGGGACGACGTCGACCTCGCGCACGCGGACCCGGCGTCGGTGCACGCGAACATCGCGGTGATCGCGCAGGAACCGGCGGAGTGGCCGATGACGGCGGCGAACAACGTCACGGTGGGCCGCCTCGGCCGCGCGGACCCGGACGGCCGTTCGTGGCGCGAGGCAGTGGACTACTCGGGCGCGGGCGAGGTGATCGAATCGTTGCCCGCCAAGGAGAACACGATGCTGTCCAAGAAGTTCGACGAGGGCCAGGACCTCTCCGGCGGCCAGTGGCAGCGCATGGGCATCGCCCGCGGCATCTACCGCGACGCCTCGGTCCTGGTGGCCGACGAACCGACGGCGGCGCTCGACGCCCGCGCGGAGGCCCGCGTCTTCGCCGGCCTGCAACACGCGAGCGCGTCCCACCACGGCAGGCGCACGACGATCCTGGTCACCCACCGGCTGGCGAACATCCGCTCGGCGGACCGGATCCTGGTGCTGGAGAAGGGAAGGCTGATCGAGCAGGGCACCCACGAGGAACTGATCAAAGCGGGCGGGACGTACCACGAGCTGTACGAAATCCAGGCCCGCGCGTACGGCGTGGACGTGCCGGCGCCGCGCACCACGAGCGCGCGGAACGAGCCCTCGCCCGGCGCGGCGCCTTCCCGGTGAGCGGCCCGGTGTCCGCCGAAGGGGCGTCACCCGGACCCCCGCCCAGCGGATTTACCGCGCCGATCCCCCGGGGCACACTGGCTTGCCGAGCCCGAGGAGGCCTGATGCGCCAGCTCTCCGCCCTGGACGTGCAGTTCCTCAACGCCGAGTCGACCACCACCACCGGGCACGTCGGGGGCCTTTCCATCCTCGACCCCCTGACCGCGCCGAACCGGAAGCTCACCCTCGACGACCTGCGTGAGCACATCGGCTCGCGGCTGCACCTCGCCAAGCCCCTCCGCTGGCGGCTGCTGCCCGTGCCGCTCGGGCTCGACCACCCCTACTGGATCGACGATCCCGAGTTCGACCTCGAGTACCACGTCCGCGAGATCGCCCTGCCCGCTCCCGGTGACGCGAAACAGCTCGGGGAACAGGTCGCCCGGCTCACCGCGCGGCCGCTGGACCGGCGGCGGCCGCTCTGGGAGGCCTACCTCGTCCACGGCCTGCAGAACGGCACCGTCGCCGTCTACACGAAGGTCCACCACAGCGCCATCGACGGCGTCTCCGGGGCCGAGCTCATCGGCGTCCTCATGGACGCCACCGCCGAGCCGCTACCGCGAGAACCGCCGAAGACACCGCGGAGGGAGCCCGTCCCCACCCCCGTCGCGCTCGCTCTCAACGGGGCGAAGAAGCTCGTGCTGCACCCCGTCAAAGCCGCGCTGCAGGTCCCGAAGCTCCTGCAGCACCTCGACGACGTCCCCGGCCTCGGGCGCTACCCCGGCGTCGGGCTGCTCGCGAAGGCCGGCGGCGTCCTCAACCGCGTCACGCGCCAGGGCTCCGGCCGCCACGAGGCCGCCCGGCCGCGGCTCGTCGCGCCCGACACTCCGTTCAACGGCCCGATCGGCCCGCACCGCCGCTTCGCGTACGGCTCGCTGCCCCTCGACGAGGTCAAGCACGTCAAGAACACCTTCGGCGTCACCGTGAACGACGTCGTGCTGGCGTTGTGCGCGAGCGTCCTGCGCCGGTGGCTGGCCGACCACGACGCCCTGCCCGACCAGCCGCTCGTCACGCTCGTCCCGCTGTCGGTGCGCACGCCCGCACAGGCGAAGGACGCCGGCAACCAGGTCTCCGTCATGCTCGCGCCGCTGCCGACGCACCTCGCCGACCCGGCCGCGCGGCTGGCCGAGGTCACCAGCGCGATGGTCGCCGCGAAGCAGCGGTACCAGCCGCTGCCCGCGTCGTGGCTGGTGGACTTCAGCGGGATGCTGCCGGCCGCGCTCGGCGGGCTCGCCGCGCGCGCCACCATGAAGTTCCTGGGCGCCACCGCGCCGGTCGTGAACCTCGTCGTGTCGAACGTGCCGGGCTCGCAAAAGCCGCTGTACCTCGCGGGCGCGCGGCTGCTCGCCAACTACCCGGTGTCCGCGATCACCGACGCGAGTGGCGGGCTGAACATCACCGTCATGTCCTACGACGGCAAGCTGGACTTCGGGTTCGTCGCCTGCCGCGAGCTGATCCCGGACGTCTGGGACCTGGTCGGCCACCTGCACGAAGCGCTGGCCGAGCTGACCAAACTGGCCGCCGAGCACGCCCGGGAGGCCTGATGGCGGAGCAGATCGCCGAGGTCGGCGGGATCGAGCTGTGCCACGAGACGTTCGGCGACGCGGGCGGGCGGCCGCTGCTGCTCGTCATGGGCCTCGGCGCACCGATGATCTGGTGGGACGAGGAGTTCTGCGCATCCCTTGCCGCGCAAGGGTTCCGCGTCATCCGGTTCGACAACCGGGACGCCGGGCGGTCGAGCCGGCTGCGGGGCCGGGCCAACCTCGCCCAGGCGTACCTGCTGCACAGCGCGCCCTACTCACTCGCGGACATGGCCGCCGATGCCGCGGGCCTGCTGGACGCGCTGGGCATCCCGGCCGCGCACGTCGCGGGCGCGTCGATGGGCGGGATGATCGCGCAGACGCTGGCGATCCGGCACCCCGAGCGAGTGCTGTCGCTGACGTCGATCATGTCCAGCACCGGCGGGCGGCTCGTCGGCCGCCCGAGCGGCCGGGCGATGTCGCTGCTGCTCACCGCCCCGCCGCGCAGCCGCGCGGAGTACGTCGAAATGCTGGTGCGGACGTTCCGGCTGATCGGCTCGCCGGGCTATCCGTTCGACGAGGCCCGCATGCGCGACCGCGCCGAGCGCACGTTCGACCGCGGCGTCCACCCGGGCGGCACGCTGCGCCAGCTCGCGGCGATCATGGCCGACCGCGACCGGGCGCCCCGGCTGCGGAAGGTGCGCACACCCGCGTTGGTGGTCCACGGCGCCCGCGACCCGCTGGTCCACGTGTCGGGCGGCCGCGCGACGGCGAGAGCGATCCCGGGCGCCGACCTCGACGTCGTCCCGGGCATGGGCCACGACCTGCCCCGCGAAGTCTGGCCGCGGATCGTCAACGGCATCACGCGGATCGCGGACCGCGCGGAGGAGGTCACCCCGAGAGCGTGATCGAACCCAGGTGGGAGAAGTGCGCCGCGACGCGGGACCCGCGCCGCAGCGGGACGGCGTCCGTCATCCCGCCCGTCAACACGATCCAGCCCGGCTCCAGCGCCAGCCCGCGCGCGCCCAGTGCGTTCGCCGCCAGCGCCAGCGCCTCCGCCGGGTGGCCCTGGACCGCCGCGCCCGTCGCCGTGTCGACGATCTGGCCGTCGACCTCCAGCAGCGCCGCCTCCAGCGAAAGATCGAGCGAAGCAGGCGGCAGTCCCACCGGGCCCACGCTGAAGTACGCCGACGAGCCGTTGTCCGCGACGGCGTCCGGGAGCGTGAAGCGGTAGTCGGTGTACCGGCTGTCGATGATCTCGACGCCGCCGTACACGCGGTCGACCGCGGCCAGCGCCGTCGCCGCCGTGACGCCGGGGCCCGACAAGCGATCCCGCATCACGAAGACCAGTTCCGGCTCGGCGCGCGGGTGGATCAGCTGCGGCACGGGGACACCGGCCGGAAGCACCATCGCGTCCGTCAGCCAGGCCAGCAGCGGCGCGTCGATGCCCATCCGCTCCTGCTTCGCCCGGGACGTCAGGCCCAGTTTCAGTCCGACCAGCGTCTCGCCGCGGGCCCGCCGCTGCCGCAACGCCTCGTCCTGGATCGCGTACGCCGTGTCGACGTCCAGTTCGGGCCAGTCCTCCGAAAGCGGCGAACGCTCCGAAGTCGTCCCCAGCAGCGCAGCGGCCGCCTCGCGCACGTTCACGATTCCTCCGAAAAGACCGCGGTGACACTGCCCAGGCCGGCGATGGTCGCGACGACCGTGTCGCCCGGCGACACCGGGATCGCGCGGGTCATCGAGCCCGGCAGCACGACGTGCCCGGGCTCCAGAGTGACGCCGAGCGGCCCGACCGTGTTCGCCAGCCACACCAGTGAGTTCAGCGGCGACCCGAGCACCGCGCCACCCGCGCCGGTGGCCGCCACCGAACCGTTCTGGTGCAGCACGCAACCGGCCAGCCGCAGGTCGGCGTCGCGCAGCGCCGTCGGGCGGCTGCCCAGCACGACCCCGCCGGACGACGCGTTGTCCGCGATCGTGTCGAACAGCGAGATTTTCCAGTCCCGGATCCGCGAGTCGACGATCTCCAGCGACGGCAGCACGAAGTCGACCGCCCGCACGGCGTCGGCGACCGTGACGCCGGGGCCGCGCAGCGCCGAGCCGAGCACGAACGCGATCTCCGGCTCGATCCGCGGCTGCAGGAACGCCGTCGTCGGGATCGGCTGGTGCTCCAGGTGGAACATGCCGCCGGTGAGGTGCCCGTAGTCGGGCTGGTCGACGCCCATCTGCCGCTGCATGGCGGCGGAGGCGAGCCCGACCTTGTGCCCGCGGACGGCGTCGCCGGCCCCGGTCCACTGCCGCACCTGCTCCTGCTGGATCCGGTACGCATCCTCGACCCCCGCGTCCGGGTAGAGCTTGATCAGCGGCTCGATCGGTTCACGCGTCGCGTAGGCCCGCGCCAAAGCGGCGGCGGCCTCCTGCACCTTGCTGACGTCCACTCCGGGGACTCTGCCGTGCGCACACCCCGCGCACAAGCCTCGCTGTTCCGCTCAGCGGACCTCTCGCCAGTCAACCTCTTGTGCGCGAGAGAAATGGAGCGTAGCTTGGTGAACACCACCAGGAAGGGACGTGAGGGACATGGCACCGACCCAGGCCGAGGTCACCAAGCTCGCCGAAATCCGCGACGAGCTGCGCGAGCGCCACCTGCGCCCGGCCGCCGACCGCCCGGCGACGAACGGGCGCGGCATCCACCACACCGCGCTGATCTCCAGCGACGTCGAGCGGACCATCGAGTTTTACCAGGACATCCTGGGCTTTCCGCTCACCGAACTGATCGAGAACCGCGACTACCCCGGCTCGTCCCACTTCTTCTTCGACGTCGGCAACGGCAACGCGGTCGCGTTCTTCGACCTGCCCGGGCTGGACCTCGGCCCGTACGCGGAAGTCCTCGGTGGACTGCACCACCTGGCGCTGTCCGTCACGCCCGAACGGTGGAGCGCGATCAAGGACAAGCTCGACGAGGCCGGCGTGCAGTACCTGCTGGAGAGCAAGACGTCGATCTACCTGTCCGATCCGGACGGTGCCCGCGTCGAGCTGATCTCCGATCCCCTCGGCGAGATGTACGGCGAGAAGATCGGCTGAAAGCGTGTTCCGGGCGTCGCGCGGCGTTTAGCCTGTGCGCGACGCCTGGAGGTCCCCATGTCCGACTGGTCGCTTTCCCGCGCGAAGGCGCGGCTCGATCGCCGCGAGCTGCTCGACGAACTCACCGCGCGCACCCGCTTCGAGGTCCGGCTGCACCTGAACGAGCCGGCGACGAACGGCGCGTACGACGAGCTGACGAGCATCTTCGCGATCGGGCACGGCGAGTGCGCCGCGCTGCTGGCCCACCACCGGCTGCTGCCGTGGTGGGAGCGGTCGCTGCTGTTCCGGTACGCGCGTCGGATGCACGGCAAGGCGATCACGCGCAGCGTCGGCGTGGTCCCCGCCGAGGTCGCGCCGCAGGCCGCCCGCGCGTTCGGCGCCGAGATCGCCGAGCTCGCGCCGGACTCCGGCGACACCGGCGCGAAGTACGACCTCCAGGGCCGCGGGCTGCTGACGGTGTTCCGCATCGCGGTCGGCGCGAAGGGCGCGGCGTGGCCCGACCAGCACGAAGTCGCGGTGACGTCCGCCCGCAACATCCTGACGTGCGCGGCGACCTTCGCCCGCCGCAAGCCGTGGCACGTGATCTGGCCCGTCTACCGCGTTCGTGGCCTGCGTCTCTGGAAGCTTTGACGCCCGCTTGGCGTTCTCATTGACATGAAGGCAGAGGAAATCCTCGAAGGCGCGAAGACGATCGCGGTGGTGGGCCTGAGCCGCGACCCGGCCAAGGCCGCGCACGGCGTCCCGGCGGTCCTGCAGGCGCACGGGTTCCGCATCATCCCGGTCCACCCGACGGCGACGGAGCTGCTCGGCGAGAAGGTCTACCGGTCGTTGAAGGACATCCCGGAGCCGGTCGACCTGGTCGACGTGTTCCGGCCGTCCCCGGAGGCGCCGGGCATCGCGCGCGAAGCCGTGGAGATCGGCGCGAAGGCGTTGTGGCTGCAGCAGGGGATCATGTCGGCCGAGGCGCGCCGGATCGCCGAGGAGGGCGGACTCGAGTACGTCGAGAACCGCTGCACGGCGGTGGTCCGCGCGACGGCGGCGATCTCGAAAAACTAGAAGGCGCTCCTCGCCGGGCGGCCTATGCTCCGAAGCGATGACGACACTGCTCACCAAGACACTGCGGATCCCGACCCCCGACGGCGAAGCCGACGCTCTCGCCGCCTTCCCCGGCCAGGGGCGGCACCCGGGGGTGCTGATGTACCCGGACGGCTTCGGCATCCGTCCCGTGCTGCGGGACATGGCCCGCGAACTGGCCGGCCACGGGTACTACGTGCTCGTCCCCAACTTCTTCTACCGCACCGGCCCGGCCCCGGTGCTCGACCTTCCCGAGCACATCGGCGAGGAAGCCCGGCCCGCGATCTTCGCCGAGCTGATGCCCATGATCGAGGCGCACACCACCGAACGCGTCCTGCGTGACGCCGACGCCTTCCTCCAGTTCCTCCGCGCCCAGCAGGAGGCCGGCGCCGGACCGGTCGCCGTGACCGGATACTGCATCGGCGGGCTCCTCGCGACGCGCACCGCCGCGGCCCACCCGGACCAGGTGGCCGCCCTCGCCGCGTTCCACGCCCCGGTGGGGGCAGCCGGGCCCGAAAGCTTGCACCGGCTCACCGCCCGAGTCCACTTCGGCCACGCCGAGACCGACCTGACGCCGGAAAAACTCGGCGAGCTGAACCAAGTCCTCGACGCCGCGGGCATCGACTACACGTCCGAGATCTACCCCGGAACCGTCCACGGCTTCACGATGTCGGACACCGACGCCTTCGACCCCGCGGCTCTACAGCTCCACTGGGACCGCCTGCTGCCGCTGCTGGCCGGGCTGACCTAAGCCGACGCTCCGAAGTGGACGATCCGGTGGTTCCTGGTCTCGGCCACCCAAACCCCGCCCACGCCGTCATCGGCCATGTCCCTCGGGGAGCTGATCGGCTCCGTCGTGTCGGACAGCGCCGATCCCGTGCGGGTGTCGAACCGGGCCACGCGCCCGGTGTCGTCGACCAGCAGCCGTCCCGCGTGGTCCAGCGCCAGTCCGCGCGGCCGGTCCAAACCGCCGAACTCGCGGACGAACCCGCCCCACCACGAGAACTGGACCACCCGGCGGTTGCCCGTGTCGGCGACGTACACGTGGCCGGCCGCGTCGACCGCCACTCCTTCCGGCGCCTTCAGCCGCCCGGCCAGGACGCGGACCAGCGCGCCGTCGCGGGTGAACGCCTGGACGCGGTCGTTGCCCGTGTCGGCCACCCACACGCGGCCGCGGACGTCGACGGCGATCCCGGAGGGTGCGCGGAACTGACCCGGCCCGGCGCCGGGCCCGCCGAACGCGCGCGGGAGCGACGCGACTTCACTGGTGGCCACGGCATCAGGATCGCCGACCGCGAGCCACGGCGGCCAGTACCGAAAAGAGTGTTCAGCGACTGTTCGGCCGTCGCTCACCAGGTCCACCTGGAGCACGTCCGGCGGTCCAGGAAGCTGTACGCGGGCAGCGGCCCGAGCCAGTCGGCCTCGACGCCGCCGCGAGCCAACGCCGTGACCGCATCGCGCACGACCAGCAGGTCGCCCATCCCGACGAGGAACGCCCAGCGCTCGTCGGCGGACTCGCCCGCCGGCAGCGCCACGGAGTCGCGGGCCCGCTCGGCGACCTCGGACAGCAGCACGTCTGAGCGCGCCGCCCGCCACGCCGAGCCGGGCTCGGTGAACCGCAGGCAGACGTGGACCTCGGCCAGGCCGTCGAGCCGGTCGAGGTCGGCGCGGTAGGTGTCGGCCGACGGCATCAGGACCTCGGCGCGGACGGCGTCCTCGTCGTCGGCCACCGTGCCGAACCGGACCGGCAGCACCGGCCCGCCTTCGACCAGCGCGGACACGACCGCAAGGTGCACGGCCGGATCCGGCTCGGGGTCGCCGACGACCATCGCCAGGTCCTCCCAGCCCACCGTCCGCGGCGCCCGCGGGTGCCCGGCCCGCACGACGCCGTAGAGCTGCAGCGTCACGGCCGTTCGACCGGGATCGCCGCCTCCACCGGCACGGCCACCGCGGGTGTCGGAGGCGGAGGCGGGATGAGCCCGGTCGTCTGGCCGAGCCCCTGCGAGATCTGCCCGGGCGCGGGCGTACTTTGCAGCCGCTGCATGGCCTCGAGGTAGCGGATGTAGGTGTCGACGCTGGCGATCACGATCCGCGCCTCGATCGCCAGCAGCTCGATCCCGATCACCGACACCCGCACCGAAGCGTCGATGACGAGTCCCTTGTCGAGCAGGATGTCGAGCGTGTCGGCGAGGCCGCCGCCGGTCTGTCCCGGTCTGGTCACCTAAAACCTTTCGTCGAGGACCACGCGGAGCTCGGCGAACCGGGCCTCCAGCGCGATCAGGGCCTGGCCGAGGTCTTCGACCTGGGCGGGACTGAGGGTCTCCATGCGCCGCAGCGCCTGGCGTTCGAGCACTTCGCGGAGGACGTCGAGCACGGTGACGACCAGGTGGCCGAGTCCCCGGCCGGCGTCGGCGGGGATCCGGACGGGCTCGCTCATCCTTCGAGCCCGAGCAGCAGCAACCGCAGGTCGAGCCGGACCAGGTCGATGCCCGCGAGCGAAATGATCACGTCCCCGGTCACGACGGCGCCGCGGTGCACGACCCGGTCGAGCAGGTCGGCGACGGACTCGACGGCGTCAGCCATCGGCCATCACACCCAGCTCGACGTCGGTGAACGAGTACGGCGGCCACGGCCCCGACGTCTCCACCGTCGCGCCCGCCGCGCGCAGCTCGCGGGCGAACCACTCGAACTCCGCGTGGAACGCGGCCTCGCGCCCGGTTTCGACGAGGAAGGCGGTGTTGACCAGCACGCCGTGCGGCCGCGCGCGTTCGATGCTGTCGGCCGCGTGCCGGCGCAACGCGTTCTGGAGCCGCCCGGCCGCGCCGACGACGTCCTCGCGCGCCTGCTGGAGCGCCTTCAGCCGCTCGCGCCGCCGGACGAGGTACTGCGTGCCGGTCAGGCCCGCGGTGTCCGGCCGGGTGGTCGCGGCGGGCTCGGTGTGCCGGACGCGCACGCCCCACTCGCGGTGCCCCTCGACCTCGTCCAGGCAGTCCCGGGCTTGGTCGTAGGCGACCTCCAGGAGCCGTTTCACCGAGGCTTCGCCGTCGAGGACCGTGCCGAACCGCAGCGGCAGCACCGGTTCGTGACGGAACACCGCGCGCACGACGGCGTCGTGTTCGCGGGCCAGCTCGGCGAGCGCGCCGTCCACCGGGTCGAGCGTGTCGATGCGGTCGAAGCGCGCCGGGCTGACTTCCGAGACGACGACGCCGAGGTCGCGGTAGCCGACGAGCCGGGGCGCCGGGCCGAGGTCCAGCCCGTCGCGGTTGCGGGTGATCGCGTAGGCGCAGAGCCAGTCGCGGGTGGTCACCGGGGTTCTTCCCTCCCGCTCGGCACGGGCAGCCGAGCCTCGAGTTCGGCGACGCGGGCCGCCAGGTCCAGTTTTTCGCCGGCGCTGTGCGCCAGTTCCTCCCGCGGTGCGTTCGGCGCGAAGAACGGGTCGTTCGTCCACCAGTCCATGCCCATTTCCCGGGCGGTCTGCGCGGAGGCGATGAAGAGCCGGATCCGCAACGTCAGCAATTCGACGTCGACGACGCTGACGCCGATGTCACCGGCTATCACGACGCCCTTGTCGAGCACGCGTTCCAGAATGTCCGCCAATGAATCGGACGAAGCGGCCAATCGTGTCACCCTTCCTTTCAGGAATCGGTGGTGCCCCGCGTGAACCGCCGCAGCCGTTCGCACGCGGTCAGCTCACCGGCGGCGTCGACGTCGACCCGGTAGGTGGCCAGCACACTGGTGGAGTCCGGGATCCGGGCCAGCTCGACGACGTCGACGAGCACGGACCAGCCGCCGTCGGCGCGGGTCCGGACCCCGGTCACGGCGTGCGGGGTCATCCCCGTGACCACGCCGAACTGAGCCGTCGCTTCGCGAATGGCGTCGACGGCGCGAAGCCGGGAAACGGATTTCCCGGAACTTTCCGGTACATTGTTGCTTTGGGCAAGGAACGGCTGTGGCGATTCCGTCATCGCTTTCCTGGTCTCGGGTGGGTGCCCACCGTAGCAACGGGCACAACCGCGCGCAGGTGAGCAGCGGCACGGTATTTTTCACCGGTTCGCGGGAACGCTTGGGCGATCTGCGGCAACCGGCGGCGGCAAACGGCGGAGCACCGGCACGCCCAGCGGCACCAATTCCGGGAAAAGTCCCGAAACATCACGATCGAGTAACGTCTACCAGCCGGTAGCCGACACCGCGGACCGTCTCGATGGTCCGGGTGCCGAAGGGCACGTCGATCTTGCGCCGCAGGTACCCGATGTAGACCTCGACGACGTTCTCGTCGCCGTCGTAGTGCGCGTCCCAGACGTGGCTCAGGATCTCGTTCTTCGTCAACGCGGTTCCCGGGCGCCGCAACAGGAACTCCAGCAACCCGAACTCCCGCGCGGTCAGCTCGATCCGCGTCTGTCCCCTGTGGACGGTCCGGGCCGACGGGTCGAGCCGCAGGTCGCCCGCCTCCAGGACGGCGGGCCGGGCCGGCGCACCGCGGCGCAGCAGCGCGCGCAGCCGGGCGATCAGCACGACGAAGGAGAACGGCTTGGACAGGTAGTCGTCGGCGCCGAGGTCGAACGCGTCGGCTTCGTCGTACTCGCCGTCCTTCGCGGTGAGCATCAGCACCGGCGTCCAGTTCTCGGCTGCCCGCAAGCGTTTGAGCACCTCGTAGCCGGACAGCTCGGGCAGCATGATGTCGAGCACGACGACGTCGTACTCGTGCTCGGTCGCCCGCCAGAGCCCCTCGCGGCCGGTGCGCGCGACGTCGACGGTGAATCCCTCGGCGACCAGGCCG
This sequence comes from Amycolatopsis sp. NPDC098790, assembly GCF_044759945.1. Taxonomy (NCBI): domain Bacteria; kingdom Bacillati; phylum Actinomycetota; class Actinomycetes; order Pseudonocardiales; family Pseudonocardiaceae; genus Amycolatopsis; species Amycolatopsis sp. NPDC098790. The sequence goes on along the minus strand of NZ_JBIWAI010000001.1, from coordinate 1,895,805 downwards.
CGCCGCAGCGTCTCCGCGAACTCGCGCTCGTCCTCCACGATCAGCAGCCGCACTACTCCTCCTCCGGCAGGTCGAGCACGGGCAGCTCGAGCACGAACCGCGCGCCCGGCTCGTCCGACGCGGCGTAGCGCGCGCTCCCGCCGTGGCGCGCCGCGATGCCCGCGACGATCGGCAGGCCCAGCCCGGTGCCGCCGTGTTCACGCTGCCGCGACGCGTCGAGCCGGACGAACCGCTCGAAGATCCGGTCGCGGTCGGCTTCCGCGACGCCCGGGCCGTCGTCGCTCACCTCGACGACGGCGAGGTCGCCGCGCACCGAACTGGCCACCCGGATGCGCGTGCGCGCGTGCCCGCGGGCGTTGTCGACCAGGTTCCGCACCGCCCGCCGCAGCTGGGCCTCGCTGCCGCGGACCTTCGCCGGCCCGGCGCGGACCTCGACGTCCAGCGCGCATTCGCCGCGGACCCGCTCGGCCTCCGCGCGCACGATGTCGTCGAGGTCGACCTCGGTGCGCGACGGCCGGTCGGTCGCGTCGTCGGTGCGCGCGAGCATCAGCAGGTCGTCGACGAGCTCGCGCAGCCGCGCGGTCTCGCGGGCGATCACCGGCACCAGGTCTTGCGCGCTCTCGGGATGCCGCCCGGAGACGTCGAGCGCGGTGCTGATCGTCGACAGCGGCGAGCGCAGTTCGTGGCTGGCGTCCGCGACGAACCGGCGTTGCGCCGCCTGCGCCGACGCGAGCCGGCCGAGCATCTCGTTGAGCGTCACGGCCAGCCGGTGCACCTCGTCGCCGCCCGGCGGCAGCGGGACGCGGGCGGCGAGGTCGCGCGTCGAGATTTCGGCGACGGTCCGGCGCATCCGCTCGACCGGGCGCAGCGCCGAGCCGACCGCGCGGTAGACGGCGAGGCCGGAGATCGCCAGCAGCGGGATCGCGATCAGGCCGAGCAGCAGCGTCAGGCGCGTCGAGGCTTCGGTGACCGGCTCCAGCGACCGCGCGGAGATCACCGTGTACGGCCCACCCGGCCCGGTGACCTGCTGCGACACGACGCGGTAGTCGTCGCTGTCGCCGTTGAGCCCGAGCGGGAGGGTCTCGATGGTCTCCTGCCCGACGGCCGGGCGCGCGGCGGTCAGCGGCGGGTGCCCGACGATCGCCGGGTCGCTCGCGATCGGCACGCCCCGCGCGTTCAGGACCTGGGTGACGGCCTCGGTGTCACCGGTGCTGGCGACGTCGGACGCGCTGAGGTCGCGCGCGCCCTCGCGGACGAGCTGGATGGCGACCTGGCGGCCGGTGCTGCGGGCACTCTCGGTGACACTGCGGTCGAGCGACTCTTCGAGCAGCACCACGACGACGGCGAGCGCGGCCGCGATGGCCAGCGCAAGCGCGAAGACGGCCACCGCGGTGGTCCGCATCCGCACGCCGGTCGCGGCGATCAGTTTCACCGACTCAGCGTAACCACGAGCCGCCGTCACGAGGTCCGCCGACGGCGCGTGGCGGTGAGCCGTTCGACGCGCAGGCGGTCGACCTCGGGCAGTTCCAGCGGCGGCAGCGGGTGGCCGGCCGTCCACGCCAGCAGCAGGTCGGCCAGCGCGGGGTTGCGGGCGAGTGCCGGGCCGTGCAGGTACGTGCCGACGACGTGGCCGGTCACCGCGCCTTCGGTGCCGTCGCCGTTGCCGGTGCCGCGCACGACCTGGCCGAGCGGTTGGCTGTCGGCGCCGAGCTTGCTGACACCGAGGTGGTTCTCGAAGCCGGTGAGCGGCCCCAAGGGTTCCGGCGACGTCGCGACCAGCTCCGCAACGGCGCGGCGCTCGCCGGGCTCGGTGGTGACGTCGAGCAGGCCGAGACCGTCGTGGTCGATGCCGTCGAGGCCGCGGAAGCGGGTGCCGAGCACCTGCAGGCCGGCGCAGACGCCGAAGACCACCGCGTCCGGCGTCAGGGCGCGCCGGTACTTGCACAGGTGGGCGGCGGCGAGGGCCTGGGCGCCGTCCTCGCCGCCACCGAGGAGGTAGAGGTCCAAAGTGGACGGTACCGGCTCGCCGAGCCCGACCGGCACGACCTCGGCGTCGAACCCGCGCCAACGCAGCCGCTGGCAGAGGACCTGCGCGTTGCCGCTGTCGCCGTAGGTGCCGAGCACCTCGGGCAGCAGAAGTCCGATGTGGACGGTTGACTCAGGCACCGGGCAGCCTGCCGACGAGGTCGCGGAAGGCGGTGTAGTTGGCGACGAACTCGACGCCACCGGGCGGCAGCGCGTCGATCGCCTTGACCGGATCGGCTTCGGCCCAGTGCGCGACTTCGGCGTAGCAGAGCCGGACCGCGAGGTCGGCGCAGCGTTCGCCGGTGACGACGACCTGGCGGCCGCGGAGCCGTTCGAAGTGGACGTCCCAGAGCCAGGAGAGGTCGCGGCCGTCGGCTTCCTGGGCGTTGACGGCGACGACGACGGGAGTGTCTTCGTCGAGCACGCGCAGCGTTTCCACCCAGCCGGCGGGGTTCTTGGCGAGCATGAGCCGCACGGAGTGCCGCGACCGCCGGACGGTCCGGTACCGGCCGCCGATGTCGGTGATGGCCCGCAGCCGCGCGGCGGCGGTGTGCGGCGGAACCCCGAGCCGGTGAGCGGCGGCGAGCGCGAAGGCGGCGTTGGCGCGGTTGGCGTCGCCGGGCAGCCGCAGGTCGAGATCGACGTGGCGGCCACCAGGGGTGCGGACGAGGTCGCCGTCGAGGGTCCAGGCGGGTTCGGGGCGGGCGAGGCCGCAGGGGCAGCTCCAGTGGGCTTTTTCGTGGACGATCAGGCCGTCGCAGCGCGGGCAGGCGGTGGAGTCGCCGGTCCAGCGCCGTCCGGTGCCGACCCAGAGCGGCCTGACGGCTTCGGCCGCCGCAGAGGTGACGAGAACGTCGTCGGAATTGGCGACGATCGTGGTTTCGGGATGGTTTCCGATCGCTTTGCGGAGTTCCCTTTCGGTGGACCGGACTTCGCCGACGCGGTCGAGCTGGTCCCGGCTGAGGTTGAGCAGCACGAGGACGGCGGGGTTCAGCTGGTCGGCAACCCAGGGGACGTAGGTTTCGTCGACTTCGAGAACGGCGTAGGGAGCCGTGGGGCGCGCGGCGAGGGCAGCGAGGACGCCGTCGGGCATGTTGGCGCCATCGCTGTTGGCGGCGACTTCGGCCAGGGCTTCGAGGGCTTTGGTGATCATGAGGGCCGTGGTGGTCTTGCCGTTGGTCCCGGTGACGAGCACTACGGTCCGGGTTTGGCCTAGTCGTCGCAGGGCCTTCGGGTCGAGCGCGAGGGCGATCCGGCCGCCGATGACGGCGCCTTTGCCGAGGCCGGCGCTTCGCGAGAGCCAGGCGGTGAGCTGCCCGGCGGTCACGGAGGCGCGGGTACGGAGGGGGCGGCGGTCGGGCACCGGCTGGATGGTGCTCGGTGGGCGCTGTGAGTTTGCTGAGTCCGTGACCCCGGCCACCAGGCTCGGGTTGCGCGCGGCCGTGCTGGGTCGGCGAACGTCATGAACGAGTCGTTCATGACGCCAGACGAGGTGAACGGGTCGTTCATGACGTCGCCCGCACACTGCGCTCAGCCGCTTGCGCTCGCCAGGCCGCTCAGCTTGCTCGGCCGCTCAGCTTGCTCGGCCGCTCACCTCACCCAGCCACTCGCCTCACCCGGGCGCTCACCTGGCCCGGCCACTCGCCTCGCCCGGCCACCCCCAACGACGCAGCCCCCGCCCTTCCCTGGGGGCGTCCCCGCTCCAGCGTATCGCCCACCCCCGACAGAAAAGCCCGGAAAGACCCTCCGCAGCGCGGTCTATCCACATTACGACCGGCCTGTTGACAACTCCTCTACTCCCTTCACGAGCCATTCACGAATATGAACCCGCGACTGTCGAACCCGTCGAACGACGCCGTCAACACCTCCGCAACCGCCATAGGTAGGAAACTTAACCATCGGAGGTTGTACCAATTAGCATGCACAACCAACCGCATTCTTCCTGAAGCGTTTCAAGATCTTCCGCCCATACATCGGAGGTGTTACCGTCCAACCCCACCCAGCGGAAATGCGTACCGCTGAGCGGAAACCGGAAGCCGGGGAACGTCCAACGGAGGGCAGCGTGGGACCGGAGCGCGGGCTGGAGAACAGCGGAACTCTCGAACGCGGGCTCGCGGTGCTCGAGCACGTGGGTCGGCACCAGGAGATTTCCACCAATGCGATCGCGCGGCAACTGGGGCTTTCCCGCAGCGCCGCCTACCGGATCGTCGGCACCCTGAAGAGCCTCGAATACCTCGAAGCCGACCAGGTCACCGGGCGGGTGCGGCTCGGCACGCGGCTCGTCGAACTCGGCGCGCGAGCCATGGCCGCCACCGACTTGCACCGCTGCGCTCCGCGGTACCTCGCCTCGCTCGCCGAACGGTCCGGCGAGACCACCTACCTCGCCGTTCCCGACAACGACACCATGGTCTACGTCGCCACCGAACGCAGTGCCAGCGCCGTCACCCTCGCCTGCCGGCTCGGCACCCGGCGACCGCAGCACGCCACCTCGCTCGGGAAAGCCTGGCTCGCCGCGCTGCCCGAGTCCGATCGGGCCGAACGCGTGCGGCGCATGAAACTCGACTCGCTCACGCTCAAGACGATCAACGATCCCCTGCGCCTGCTCGACGACCTCGCCCGGACCAGCCGGCGCGGGTGGGCGATCGACGAAGTCGAGAACGAGCCGGACGTCGGGTGCGTCGCCGCCGCCGTGCGGGACCACTCCGGGCGCCCCATCGCCGCCATCAGCATCGCCGGGCCCGCGCCGCGCGTGCTGCGGCGGCTCGACGAGCTCGGCGCCTCCGTCGCCGGGACCGCCGCCGCCCTTTCGCTGCGGCTCGGCTACGTGCGGGGGCAGCGCGCATGACCTGGATCCAGGACTACCAGCCGGCCGGCGGCCTGTGGCTCTCCGCGCTGCTCGCCGCCCTGCCGATCGTCGTGCTGCTCGTCGCGCTCGGCGTCGTCCGCTTCTCCGCGCACCTTTCGGCCGCGCTCGCGCTGGTCACCGCGCTCGGCGTCGCGCTGCTGCTGTACCGGATGCCGGCCGCGCTCGCGTTCGACTCCGCCGCCATGGGCGTGCTCTTCGGCGTGTGGTCGGTCGCGTGGATCGCGTTCCACGCCGTCTACTTCCACAACGTCACCGTCGCCACCGGCCGGTTCGACGCCATCAAGCGCGTGCTCGCCGGCTTCAGCGAGGACCGGCGGCTGCAGGCGCTGCTCATCGCGTTCGGCTTCGGCGCGCTGCTCGAAGGCGTCGCGGGCGGCGGGTCGCCGATCGCGATCACCGCCGCGATGATGGCCGCGCTCGGGTTCCCGCCGGTGAAGGCCGTCGTGCTGGCGCTGCTGGCGAACACCGCGCCGGTCGCGTTCGGCGGCCTCGGCAACCCGCTGATCGTGCTCGGCAGGCTGACCGCGCCGATCATGCACCTCAAGCAGGACCAGGCGACCGAGCTGTTTTCGGCGGCCGTCGGCCGTCAGGTCCCGGTGCTGGCGCTGATCATCCCCGCGTTCCTCGTCGTCGTCCTCGCCGGCTGGAAGCGCATGCTCGAGGTGTGGCCCGCGGTGCTGACCGCCGGGCTCGCGTTCGCGGCCATGCAGTTCGTCGCGTCCAACTACATCAGCGCGAGCCTGGTCGACGTCCTCGCCGCGCTCACCGCGATGGCCGCGCTGTGGATCCTGACGCGGTTCTGGCAGCCGGCGTCGGTGTGGCGGTTCGACGGCGAAGAAAGCGCTGTCAAGAACCTGGGTGCGGCGCAGTCCGAACGCGGCGCGCTCTACGCGTGGATGCCGTACATCATCCTGATCCTGGCGATCTTCCTGTCCCGGATCGGCACGATCTTCAAGAACCTGCCGGCCTGGCTCGACCTGACGAAGCTGTTGCACAAGGCCGACTGGATCTTCGCGTGGCCGGGGCTGCACAACCACGTCGTCCAGCACCCGCCGATCACCCCGAAGAACGCGCCGTACGCGGCGACGTTCACCGTGGACTTCCTGTTCTCACCGGGCACGGTCGCGTTGATCGCGGCGGTCATCGCCGGCTTCGCGATGGGCGGCCGCGCGGGGTTGCTGCTCAAGACGTACCGGCAGACGCTGTTCCAGATGCGCTGGGCGCTCGCGACGATCTTCATGATCCTGGCGATCGCGTTCGTGATGAACTACTCGGGCGCGACGCAGACGCTGGGCCTCGCGCTGGCGACGACGGGCGCGGTCTTCCCGCTGTTCTCGGCGTACATCGGCTGGCTGGGCGTGTTCCTGACCGGCTCGGACGCGTCGACGAACAGCCTGTTCGGTCCCATGCAGGTGATTTCGGCGCAGCAGCTGAACCTCAACCCGATCCTGGCCGGCGCGACGAACACGTCGGGCGGCGTGATGGGCAAGATGATCTCGCCGCAGAACCTCTCGATCGGCGCGACGGCGATCGGGCAGAGCGGCAAGGAGGGATCGCTGCTGCGCCAGACGTTCCTGTGGTCCCTGCTGCTGACCGCGGTCGTCGGCGTGATCTCCCTGCTGCAGGCGACGATCCTGACGGCGATGATCCCGACGCCCTAGGCTGGGTGGCATGACTTCCGAAGGGTTGGCCGCGTTCGGCTACGAGCTGGGCCTGCTGAAGCGGATCCGGCGGTCGGGCTGGTGGCACGCGGGGGTCCGCGACCCGGAGTCGGTGGGCGAGCACAGCCTGCGGGCGGCCCAGCTGGCGGCGCTGATCGCGGCGGAGGAGGGGGCGTCGCCGGAGCGGGCGGCGTTCCTGGCGGTGTGGCACGACACGCAGGAGACCCGGACGGGTGATCTGCCGCTAACGGCCGTGGAGTACCTGCGCAAGCCGGAGCCGCGGGAGATCACGGCCGATCAGACGGCGCGGCTGCCGGCCCGCTCCCGCGCGCTCGTGCGGGACGCCGTTGACGAGTACGAGACCCGCGAGTCGCCGGAAGCGTTGTGCGCCAAGGACGCCGACAAGCTGGAGATGCTGCTGCAGGCGCTGGAGTACCGGGACATCGGGGTCCGGCCGGTGGACGAGTGGATCGAGTCGGCGCGCAAGGGCCTCAAGACGGAGACCGCGCGGAAGATCGCGGAGGCGGCGTTGACGATGTCGCCGCTGTCTTGGCGGGGCCGCTAGTCGCTCATCGCCGCGGAGCTGATCGTCCCGTCCGCGACGCTGTGCCCGATCAGGCTGTGCGCCTGGCGGAACCGCTTGCGCGACTGGGCGAACAGGTACCCGTCGGCCAGCAGGACCGCGGCGATCACGAGAGCTTCGAGCCACGCCGGCGCGGTCAGGTTCACGCACACCGCCACGGCGAGCACCGGGAGCGGCAGCAGGATGGCGTCGCGGAACTCGCTCTCCGCCTTGAACCGGCTGTACTCCGCGAAGAGCTCGGGCTTCGCGACGATCAGCCGCGGTGACACGTGCAGGACCTCGCGCACGGCGTCGAGCGCGATCCGGTCCACCTCGTGCGGGTTGATGCCGCGGGGCGTGGCGTCGGAGATCAGCTCTTCTTGACGCTGCCGGTGCTCCTGCCGGATCCGGCCGCGCATGCGCTCGACGGTCCGGCCGCTCACCGGGCGGAACACGGCCAGCGGGCCGCCCGGCAGGTGGTCGAGGTCCGCCGCCGTGAGCCGGTGCAAGTACGTCTGGCTCAGCCGGCCGAACACCCCGGCGACAACACTGCCCGTCACCTCGCCGATCAGCAGGCACAGCACGCTGATCGCCGCCAGCCGGCCACCGGTCCCGAACAACTCCAGCAGCTCCACCGCCGGCCGCGCGAGCAACCCCGCCGGCGGTCTTCCGTAGTGGCCGATCAGCAGCCAGCCGGCGCCGAACCACATGTAGCCCGCCACCAGCGCACTCCGCACGTCCCGGAAGCCCGGCAGCAGCGAGGCCAACACGGCGTCAGCGGCCCACCGCCGTCGCGCGGTCCAGCAGCAACGCCCGCTCCCGGGCGTTCTCCGTCATCTCCGCCGCCCGTCGGAACTCCGCCTCTGCCTCCGCCAACCGCCCCAGCTTCTCCAGCAGGTCCCCGCGGACGCTCGGCAGCAGGTGGTAGTCCTTCAACGCCGGGTCGCCCGCCACCGCGTCGACCACCTCCAGGCCCGCCGATGGCCCGTACGCCATCGCCACCGCCACTCCGCGGTTCAGCTCGATCACCGGGGACGGCTGCAGCTTGCCCAGCCCTTCATACAGCGCCGCGATGCGGGCCCAATCCGTCTCGGACGCCGTCCGGGCGCGCGCGTGGCAAGCCGCGATCGCCGCCTGCGCCGAATATGGCCCGTACGCGCCCTCGGCGATCTGCTCCGACAGCGTCAACGCCGCCAAGCCGTGCTGGATCAGGAACCGGTCCCAGCGGGTGCGGTCCTGGTCGAGCAGCAGCACCGGCTCGCCGTTCGGGCCGGTGCGGGCCTTCGCGCGCGACGACTGCAGCTCCATCAGCGCGACCAGGCCGTGCACCTCGGACTCACCCGGCATCAGCCCGGCGAGGATGCGGCCGAGGCGCATCGCCTCCTCGCACAGCGCCGGGCGCATCCAGTCGTCGCCGCGGGTGGCCGAATAGCCCTCGTTGAACACCAGGTAGATGACCTCGAGCACGGACGACAGCCGCGCGACGCGCTCGTCGCCCTCCGGGACCTCGAACGGGACCTTCGCCGCCGTCAGCGCCTTCTTCGCGCGCACGATCCGCTGCGCGATCGTCGACTCGCGGACCAGGAACGCGCGCGCGATCTCGTCGGTGGTCAGGCCGCCGAGCATCCGCAGCGTCAGCGCGACGCGGGCCTGCGTGTTCAGCACCGGGTGGCACGCGACGAACAGCAGGCGCAGCAGGTCGTCCTCGATGTGGTCGTCCAGGCCCGCGTCGAAGTCGGGCAGGACGCCGTCGCCGACCCGCTCGCCGCGGCCGACCTCCTCGAGCTTCTCCGCGTACCGCTCGTTGCGGCGGAACTGGTCGATCGCGCGGCGCTTGGCGATCGTCATCAGCCACGCGCCCGGGTTGCGCGGCACGCCGGACTCCGGCCACTGCTCCAGCGCCGCGACGAGCGCGTCCTGCGCCAGCTCTTCGGCGAGCCCGACGTCGCCGCGGGCCATCCGGGCCAGGCCCGCGATGAGCCGCGGCGATTCGATGCGCCAAACCGTTTCGACCGTGCTCCGGGTGTCCGCAACCGTCACCCGGCCATTCGACAGGGTGATCGGTCGCGGTGCAACCCACTACTCGCTGATGGGGCGGATCTCGATGACACCACCCTTCGCCTCGGGGTTCGGCGCGCGCTGCATCAGCGCGACGACGTCCTCGAGCGACTCCCCGTTCAGCACCCAGATCCCGGCGACGAGCTCCTTGGTCTCGGCGAACGGCCCGTCGATCACCTTCGGCTCGGCGTCGCCTTCGAAGAGGACGCGCACGCCCTCCGAACTCGGGGTCAAGCCTTCGGCGAGGACGATCCGGCCGTCGTCCAGCAGTTCCTCGTTGAACTTCGACATCGTCTCCAGCTCTTCGCGGCTGGGACCGACGCCGGTTTCGGACTCCGGGCTCGCCTTGACCATCACCAGGAAGCGCATCACGCCTCTCCGGCGCTCTGCGCGCGAAGCCGTCCCTCCAGCTCCTCGACCTCGGGGGTCATGTTCTCGAAGTCGGACGCCTCGGCGACGCGGCGGATCTCGACGACGCCGGCCTGGCCGTCGGGGTTCGGCATCCGCTTGATCCACTCGACGCACTCGTCGCGGTCGCGGCACTGGAGGATCCAGAAGCCGCCGACGAGCTCCTTGGTCTCGGCGAACGGACCGTCGACGACCTTGGGGGTCTCCGAGCCCGAGAAGACGACCCGGGCGCCTTCCGAACTGGGCGTGAGGCCCTCGCCGGCGAGCAGGACGCCGGCCTTGACCAGCTCTTCGTTGAACTTCGCCATCTCGGTCAGCAGTTCGGCGCTCGGGCCATCCCCGGCCTCGGACTCCTCGTTCGACTTGATGATCACCATGAACCGCACAGCGGTCTCCTTTCGCTCGGTTGCTGCCTACGCGTCGAACGGCCACGCCCCGGATCGACAGCGTCGGCCGAAAAACTTTCGCGCCGGAAAACTAGCAGCTCAGGGCCACGTCGGCGGGACATTTCGGACAGGGCAGAATCGTCAGCCGTGGCGGTACTCCCCGACGACCTCTCCTCCGCGCTCGACGACGAGCTGGCCCGGCACCCGCTGCCCCGGCTGACGCAGTCCGTCGACCGGCTGAGCACGCGCTACCGCCAGGGTGACGCGGCGACCTCACCGATCCTCAGCTCCGACGTCGACGTCGCCGCGTACGCCGGCTATCGGATGCCGGCCACCTACGCGGCCGTACACGCTGTGCTCGCCGAAGCCGCCTTGCGCGCGCCCGGGTTCGAACCGCGGACCCAGATCGACGTCGGCGGCGGCACCGGTGCCGCGCTGTGGGCGGCCGCCGCCGTCTGGCCGTCGCTGGAGAAGTGCACGGTCCTCGAGCAGGTCGCCGGGGCCATCGGGCTGGGCAAGCGGCTCGCGGCGGGCGCGTCGCTGCCGGCGGTGCGGGACGCCGAGTGGCGGCGCGGGTTCGTCGACCCGGCCGCGCCGTCACCGGACGCCGACCTCGTGACGCTCTCCTACGTGCTCGGCGAGCTGCCGGACGCCACCCGCGCGGACGTCGTGCGCTGGCTGGCCGGGTCGGCCGGGGCGGTCGCCCTGATCGAGCCGGGAACGCCGGCGGGCTACGAACGCATCCGCGCCGCCCGCGCGCAGCTGATCGAGCTGGGCCTGCACGTGGTCGCGCCGTGCCCGCACGACGCGGCGTGCCCGATCGCGCCCGGCGAGGACTGGTGCCACTTCGCCGCGCGGCTCCCGCGGTCAGGCCTGCACCGGCGGCTCAAGGCGGGGACGCTCGGGTTCGAGGACGAGAAGTTCGCGTACGTCGTCGCTTCGCGGTCGGCGCCGGAGCGGCCGGACGCGCGGATCATCCGGCACCCGAAGAAGCACAAGGGCTGGGTCGCCCTCGACTTGTGCACTTCGTCGGATGGGCTGAAGCCCGGCGTGGCAGTCTCGAAGAAGCAGGGCGCGCGGTACCGCGCGGCCCGCGACGCGGAATGGGGGGACGGCTGGTGACGGTCATCGCGGAGATCAGCGTGTCGGCGGACGGGATCGTGGCCGGACCGGACACGAGCGCGGACCACCGCCTCGGCCGGGACGGCGACCTGCTGCACGACTGGATGTTCGCCGGCACGGACGCCGACGGCGCGGTCGCGGCCCGGCTCTTCGACGGCATCGGCGCGTTCGTCGTCGGCCGCACGATGTTCGAGGCCGGCGAGGAGCCGTGGGGCGCCGACGGCACGTTCAAGAAGCCGGTTTTCGTCGTGACGAACCGGCCGCACGAGCCGGTGGTGAAGGGCCCGACGACGTTCACGTTCGTCACCGGCGGACCGGAAAACGCCCTGCGGCAGGCGAAAGCCGCGGCGGGCGCCGACAACGTGATGCTGATGGGCGGCGGCACGACGTTGCGGCAGTACCTGCTGGCGGGGCTGGTCGACGAGCTGCGGTTGCACGTTGTCCCGGTGTTGTTCGGAGCTGGGGTGCGGTTGTTCGACGCCGAAGTCGGGACGCACGTGAAGCTGGAGCGCGTGGCCGTCGAGGAGACGCCGAACGCGACCCACTTGACGTTCCGGGTCCTGAACTAGCGGTCTGTGCCGGAGCGCCGCGATCCATCGGGGCGGCGGCCCGGCCAATGCCCGTGACGCGATCCGGCAGCCGCGCCGGGTGAGCCATTGACCGAGCCGCCCCTCCCCCGGGAACGGGCAGGCCGCCCGCCGGTCTCAGTTGGAGAAGTAAGCCACGAGGTTGGGGCAAGGTGAGTAGCAGATGACCTCTGCCTTGTAAGACGCGTACACATTGCTCCGCCAGACGTCGGCGTTGCCGAAGATGAGCTCCTCGACGACCCGGTCCCCGTTCGTGACGTCCGTGATCGAGAGAAGCCAGTTCCGCTGCGGACCTCCGGTCGTGGCCAGGTGGAAGATGTTGGTCGGTTTCACGCTGATCGCCCGCGTCACGCAGTAGTTGTCCCCGTCGTCGAGCACCCGGCAGCTCGCCGAAGTGGCGAACGCGGGGCCGGCCGCGATCACCGACACAGCCGACGCGACGACCGCCGCCAGCCCCGCGATCCTCATCCTGAACTTCATGCGTTCCTCCTCGGGTCCGATTCGCAAGACGATGGCCCGCTGAGTCCTCGAAACGTCACCGCGATTTGGCAATCGCCTGGTCAGCGGTCGTAAGACGGTGTGCGGGTGGAGTACCAAGGGGCCGGGGGAGGTGGACGTCGTGTCGACGGAGCTGCGTGTGCTCGGGCAGATCGAGCTGCGGGTCGACGGCCGGCGGGTGGAGGTCGGTCACGCGCGGCTGCGGTGCGTGCTGGCGGTCCTGCTGGTGGAGGCGAACCGGGTCATCACGATGGAGAAGCTGCTGGACCGCGTGTGGGCGGATCGGTTGCCCCACAAGGCTCGGCAGGTGGCGAGCAACTACGTGTCGCGGCTACGGCAGGTGCTGACGCCGGCTGGTGGTGTCGCGGTCGTGCGGCGGGGCGGTGGGTACGTTCTGGAGGTCGATCCGGATGCGGTGGACCTGCATCGGTTCCGCCGGCTCGTGGAGCAGGCGCGCGGGCGCGAAGACGTTCGGGCGCTGGCGCTGCTGGAGGCTGCGGCGGCACTGTGGCGCGGCGAAGCGTTCGAGGGGCTGGACACCCCGTGGATCGCCGCTGTCCGTGAAGGCCTGGCGCAGGAGCGGTTCGCCGCCGATCTCGACCGCGCGGACCTGGCGCTGGCACAGGGCGGCCACGCGGCCTTGTGCGCCGAGCTGGCCGAGCGAGCGGACGCGCATCCGCTGGACGAACGGGTCGCCGGGCAGTTGATGCTCGCGTTGTACCGCAACGGCCGGCAGGCCGAGGCACTCCTGCGGTTCGACGGCTTCCGTGCCCGGCTGGCCGACGAGGTGGGTACCGATCCGGGGCCGGAGTTGCGGGAGCTGCACCGGAGAATCCTGCGGACCGACCCGGCCCTCGGTCACACCGCGACGCCGGACGTGCCGCGGCAACTGCCGGCGCCGCCGGTGTTCACCGGCCGCGCCACCGAACTGGCACTGCTGGACGAGACGCTGGTGGAACCGTCCGGCACGGTGCTGATCTCGGCGATCGGCGGGGCGGGCGGGATCGGCAAGACCTGGCTCGCGCTGGCGTGGGCACACCGCCACCTGGACCGGTTCCCCGACGGCCAGCTGTTCGTCGACCTGCACGGGTTCAGCCCCGCCGAAGAGCCGATGACCCCGGCGGTGGCGGTGCGCGGGTGCCTCGACGCCCTTGGGGTCACCCCCGGCCGGATTCCCCTCGACCTCGACGCCCAGGCGGCGCTGTACCGGAGCTTGGTCGCGAGCCGGCGGATGCTGGTGGTGCTGGACAACGCGGCCACCGCCGAGCAGGTCGTGCCGCTGCTGCCGGGCGGCTCGACGTGCACCCTGCTGGTCACCGGCCGCACCAGGCTCGCCTCGCTGATCGACCGTCACGGTGCCCGCCACCTGCAGCTGGACGTCCTGGACCGGTCCGAGGCCCGGGCCCTGCTGACCGCGCGCCTCGGCACGGACCGCGCCACCGCCGAGTACGGCGCCGTGGACGAGCTGGTGGAGCTGTGCGGGCGTTACCCGCTGGCCTTGTCGATCACGGCCCGCAACGCCGCCACCCGCCCCGCCGTCCCGCTGGACGAGATCGCCGCCGAGCTGCGTGAGCTGGGGCTGGAGGTGCTCGACCACGACACCGACCCCGCCGCCAGCCTGCCCGCCGTGCTGTCCTGGTCCCTGCGCCGGCTCACCGGCACCCAGCGCACCCTGTTCGGGCTGCTGGGCATCACGCCGGGCTCCGACACCACCTTGCCCGCCGTGGTCGCTCTCGCCGGCCTGTCCGCGACCGCCGCGCGCAAAGCGTTGTCGGCGCTGGAGGAGGCATCGCTCGTCGAACGTCGACCGCACGGCCGGTACGCGATGCACGACCTGGTCCGCGCCTACGCCAGTACGACGGTCCAGGAGCTGCCCGAGGACGTGCGGCGCCAGGCGCTGGTGCGGGTGACGGACTTCCACCTGCACACCGCGTTCGCCGCCGACCGCCTGCTCGACCCCGACCGCCCGCTCGTACCACCCGCCCCGCCCGCACCCGGTGCTCATCGGCACCCGCTGCCCGACGCCGCCGCCGCGATGTCCTGGCTGCGGACCGAGCACGCCACCCTGCTGGCCACCCAGCGCGCCGCGGCCGCACTCGGCCGCCACCACGTTGTCTGGCACCTCGCCCGGGCACTGGACACCTTCCACCGCCGGCGGGGACACCGGCACGACGCCTTCGCCGCATGGCGTGCCGCGCTCGACGCCGCCCCGCACCTGCCCGGCCCCGCCATTCGCAGCCGCACCCACCGCAACTTCGGCCGTGCCTGCTCCCGGCTGGGTCTGCACGAGGAGGCCACCGAACACCTGGGCCGGGCCCTCGACTTGGCCGTGCGCCACCGCGATCCCGCCGAACAGGCACACACCCGCCAGCAGCTCGCGATCGCCTGGGGCCAGCAGGGGGATGACCGGCGGGCCGTGGACCACGCCCGATCCGCCGTCGACCTCTACCGCACCCTCGGCCGTCCGGTGTGGGAGGCACACGCCCTCAACGTGCTGGGCTGGTTCGACGCACGCCTGGGCAACTTCGGCACCGCCCGTGCCCACTGCTCCGCCGCCCTCACCCTGCTCCGGCGCCACCACCACCCCAATGGCGAGGCAGCCACCCTGGACAGCCTCGGGTACATCGCCCACCGCGTCGGCGAGCACCGGCAGGCCGTCGACCACTACGAGCAGGCCCTCACCCTGTTCCGCACCCTCGACGACGCCTACGAAGTCGCGAAAACCCTTGACGGCTTGGGACACCCCCACGCCGCCCTCGGACAACACGACCAGGCTCGTAAGGCGTGGCAAGAAGCACTGGCGCTGTACCGGGAACAAGGCCGCGACGACGACGCCGAGCGAGTGCGACGGCAACTCGACAACGTCTAAGGCATCCGCACAGTCCGCAGGAAGGCCGGCAACAACCACGGCCGTGGCCCGCCGATCCGCACCCCGCCACCCACCACAGCGCGAACCTTCGAAACCCGCCCGAACATCATCGGCACCAGCACCGCCGGGTCGAACGTCAGCCGCACGTCCGCCGTCCCGTCCGGCTCCTCGAACCGCAACCTCCCGTGCTGCAGCGCCAGCACCGCAGGCTCGGTCAACGACGACCGGAACTCGACCGCGATCCGGCGCGACGACGGCGTTGCGTCGTCCAGCAACCGGCCCATGTCGTTGCGGACCATGCCGAACAGGAACAGCTCCAAGAACAGTGCCTCGTGCGACGCCGGGATCGGCCACGGGCGGCGGATCGCGCGGGCGATGTCCAAGCCGTGGATCAGCATCTCGTTGACCAGGTGCGCGAGTACCCCGGCCACCGGCACGCGCGAACCGCCCAGCCACCACACCGGCTTCTCCGGGTCCAGGTCCTCGCTGACCAGCAGCACCTCCGCGATGTCCGCGCGCAGCCGCTCGGCCAGCCGGACCGGGTCGCGTTCCGGGTAGAGCTGCAGCGCCAGCGCGTTCATCCGCGAGATCGTGTCAACGCTCGCCGCGTTGATCGGCTCCTCCAAGCCCGGCAACGGGAGCGGGCCGCCGTCGCCGCGGATCATCGACGTGTACATCAGCGCGATCATCCCCACGTGGGACGCCGTTTCGGCGATCGTCCACTCCCCGAGGGAGGTCGCGTCGGCGTACCGCACGCCGGCCACCAGGTCCGCGAACCGGGCGCCGGTCTCCGGCAGTGCCGCGCGCACCGCCTGCCACTTTTCGAGCGTCACGCTCTCGACGGTAGGAGCCCGGACGCCGTCCCGGGTCTCCGAAGGTGCGGTTATCTTCGGGGCATGATCCGGCTCCTGCCCCGGTCGACCCGGTGGCGGGTCGCCCTCTTCGCGGCGCTCGCGGCGGCGCTCGTCCTCGGCCTCGGGTCGTACTGGTTCGTGCAGGCGCTGCGCAGCGGGCTGGACAGCTCCGCGAACCAGCTCGCCAGCGAGAAGGCCAGGGCGGTCGCCGGCCTGCTCGACGCCGGGGTCAAGCCCGTCGACGTCGCCGGGCAGCTCGACTACAGCGGCTACTGGATCAGCCCCGACAAGACCGAAAGCTGCCCGGACGCTCCCCGCGCGAACGTCGGGCGGGCCGTGGTCTACGGGACGGACTGTGTGCTGAGCCGGCCCTTCGGCGGCGAGAACACCGTCGTGTCGCAGTCCGGAACCCTCGACGGCAAGCACTTCGTTCGCGCGTCGGTGCCGATCGACCCCGTCGGCCTCGAAACCGTCGCCACCGCCGAACGGATCCTCTGGGGCGGCGTGCCCGCCGCCGCGCTGCTCGTCGGCGGCGTCGCCTGGTTCGCCGTCCGGCGGTCGCTGCGCGCGGTGGGCGCCATCCGCGCCGAGGTCGACGGCGTGCGCGCGGGCGACCTCGGCCGCCGCGTCCCCGTGCCGGACTCCGGCGACGAGATCACCGCACTCGCCGTCACGATGAACGAGATGCTGGCCAGGCTCGACCGGTCGGTGCGGCGGCAGAGCCAGTTCACCGCGGACGCGTCGCACGAGCTGCGCACACCGCTGGCGTCCCTGCGCACCCAGCTCGAAGTGCAGCTCGCCCACCCCGACCGCCTCGACTGGCGCCGCAGCTGCGAAAACGCCGTGCTCGACGTGACGCGGATGGAGACCCTTTCCGCGGACCTCCTGCTGCTCAGCAAGCTCGACGCCGGCCAGCCGGCCGGCACCAAACCGGTGGCGCCGGCGGACTTGCTGCCCGCTCCTCGTGACGGCATCGAGGTGCACATCGAGGCGACGCCGGTGGTGCGCGGCCACGCGGGCCGGCTGGAGCGCGTGCTGCGCAACCTCGTCGACAACGCCGAACGCCACGCGAAAAGCCGCGTCACGGTCACGCTCTCCGCGTCCGACAGCGAAGCCGTGCTGACGGTCCAGGACGACGGCCCCGGCATCCCGGCCGACGACCGCGAGCGCGTCTTCGACCGGTTCGTGCGCCTCGACGCCGACCGCGCCCGGGACGACGACGGCGGCGCCGGGCTGGGCCTGGCGATCGCCGCCGAGATCGCCCGGTCACACGGCGGGACGCTGCGCGTCGCCGACAGCACGTCGGGTGCCCGTCTGGAGCTGCGCCTCCCGCTTGCCTGAAGACGTCTTCAGCTCGCTTAAGCTCCCGTTCAGCGTGGCCCCAAGACCATCCCGCCATGCTGATCGACTTCGCACCGGTCCAGGTGCGTACGCGCGCGGTCCCCCACGTCGTCGCCGCGGTCGCCTTCGCCGGGTACGCCGCCTGGTCGCTGCAGCGGCTGCGGACGTTCGACGCCAGCGGGTTCGACCTGGGGATCTTCGAACAGGTCGTCCGGTCCTACGCGCACGGGCACTGGCCGGTGGCGGACCTGCTCGGCCCCGGCGCGCCGGCGCTCGGCGACCACTTCCACCCGATCCTGGCGCTGCTGGCGCCGTTTTACCTGCTCTGGCCATCACCGGCGTGCCTGCTGGTCGCCCAGGCTCTCCTGTTCGCGCTGTCGGCGATACCGGTGACGCGGTGCGCGGTGCAGGTGCTCGGCAGCCGCCGGGGCGCGGTCGCCGGCGTCGGATACGTGCTGTCGTGGGGCCTGCTGTCCGCGGTGAACTTCGACTTCCACGAGGTCTGCTTCGCCGTCCCGATGGTGGCGTTCGCGGCCGAGCACCTGCTGCGCGAACGGTGGCGGGCGGCGGTCTGGTGCGCGCTGCCGCTGGTGCTGGTCAAGGAAGACCTGCCGCTGACGCTCGCCGCGGTGGGTGTCGTGCTGGTGCTCAACCGGCAGCGACGGCTCGGCTGGGCGGTGATCGTCTTCGGCGTGACCTGTTCGGCGGTGCTGTTCCTGGTCGTGCTGCCGGCGCTGAACCCGGCCGGGGTTTACGCGCACGGCGGCGGCTTGAACCCGTTCGGCGGCGCGATCGTCAAGGTCTCGATGCTGCTGGCCCTGCTGGTGCCCACGGCGTTCGCGGCGCTGCGGTCGCCGGTGCTGCTGCTGGCGGTGCCGACGCTGCTGTGGCGGCTGGTCTCGGCGAACGACCGCTACTGGGGCCTGGGCTACCACTACAGCGCGGTCCTGATGCCGATCGTGTTCCTCGCGGGCCTGCACGGTGCTCGCCGAGCGGCCCGGCTGCTGCCGGCGTGCGCGTTGGTCGCCGGGCTGGCTTCGCTGGGGCTGCAGGCGGCCCACCTGACGGACGGCGTGTGGACACCGTCGCAGCGAGCGGGCATCGACGCGGTCCTGGCGCGCATCCCGTCCGGCGCGACGGTGCTGGCTTCCAACCGGCTGGCCCCGCGGCTGACGTCCCGCTGCACGGTGCTGTTCTTCGACGGCGTGACGCGCGAGCGGCCGGAGTGGGTGGTGGTGGCCCGTCCCGAACAGTCGTGGCCGACGACGTTGGCGACGAAGGATTCCGCTCTCGACGGGCTGCGAGACACCGGATACCTGAGCGTCGCGGAGACGGACTCCGTCGTGCTGCTCCACCGTGGGTAGAAGGACCGCAGCGGTAACCGGCCAGTCGGGGGGCGTGCCGGCCGGTTACCGCCGCACGAAGAAAGAGGGGGCCACACGCCGAGAATGACGCGCGGCCCTCCGCTTCACCCGATCGAGTGACAGTCAGGCCGGGTCGGCCAGGATGCCGTTGACGTACGAACCCGGGTGCGTCGCCGCGTCCTGGCGCAGCACCGGGAGGTCCGCCGGCCACTGCGCGGTGAGCGCGGAGGTGGAACCCGGCGGGATCGTGTTCAGCTTCGACGGCGTCCAGGTCGGCTCGCCGGCCGCCGGCTTGACGACCGTGATCGTCGCCGACGCCGTCGTCCCCGCCGTCACCTCGTTGTACTTCACGCCGTTGTCGACGCGCGGCAGGTGGTACACCGGGCCGAACGTCGCGTCGTCCGGGCCGACCAGGTCGACGCCCGGCACGCCGTACAGGCCGCACGTGTGGTCCGTCGTGTTGCGGTAGGTCAGCGGGATGTCGTACTGGCCCGGCGCGTCGTTCTTCTCGGCCGGCTTGCCCAGCAGGACCTCCAGATCGGCCGTGGTGCAACGCGGTGTCGCGGTCGACGCCGCCGCGACGCCACCCCCGGACCCGCCCGCCGCCGGAGCAACGGACGCCGGGCCGACAGCGGCCGGAGCGGCCGGTGCCTGGGCCGCCGTCGACGTCCCGCACGCCGCCAGCGCGAACGCGCCCGCCGCCGTGCCGATCCCCATCAGGATGCGCTTCATGTGGATTCCCCTCCCCGAACTCAGTTGCTCACCGGCGTGACCTGGACGGAGTCGCCCTTCACGGACGCCCCCGCGGGCCACGCGACGCTCACCGGCTGGCCGTACGGACCGGTCGGCAGGTCGAACGTCACGAACTCCGGCGCGGCCGACGGCGTCGCCGCCGAGCGCTGGATGACGCGCGACACCGCCGGGTGGCCGTCACGCAGGTTCACCGGCACGGACTCGCTGCCGTCCGGCGTCGCGGAGATCGCCAGCGGCTGCCCGCCGGCCAGGAAGGACACCGCCGTCGGCGCGCCTTCCAGCTTGCAGTTGGTCGTCGGCGAAGCCGCGGTGTAGGTGAGCACGTAAGCCTCGTGCCCGGCGGCGTTCGACGGGTCCGGCGCCACCGACACGCGGACGTCCGACGCCCCGCACGGGTGGTCGCTCGGCATGGCGTTCGCGGCCCCCGCCGCCAGCACCAGCCCGCCGGCCGTGAAACCCCCGACGAGCAACGCGGTGACAGTGCGCTTCATGGTCGTCCTCCCTCGTTCCGTGATCAACTGGACTCACTGGAGGAGATGCCCAGGGACGGCCCGGGGATGCGCCGGGATGGGGTCGATCACCGGAAAGCAACCTCGGCGAACCCCGTGCGTCAAAAGGAATGTCAGCTTCGGCCGAAGCAGACGAACGGCATCAGCGGCTCGGCCCGGGCCGCGTCGGCCAGGGCACGCGCAGGGGGCGTGCCCGCCGACAACGCGCGGTGGTAGGCCAGCATGACGCCGCCTGCCGTGCGGTCGTCGACCCGCGCCACGCTCGACACCACGGTCCGGCTGCCGCCGTAGAGCAGCGCCGCCGTGAAGCCGAGGACCTCGTCGCCCGCGCGGACCACCGCCTGGCCGACGTCGCACGACGACAGCACCACCTGCTCCGGCGCCGTCGACAGCTGCTGGACGTCGTAGGCCATCAGCGGCCCGTCGGCCAGGTTGAGCCGGGAGAACAGCACGTTTTCCTGCTCGTGGTGGCCGTGCGCGGCGAAGTGCGCGAGGCGGCAGCCGTCGAACGCCTTGAGCGTCGCCGAGACCGTCGCGTCCGCGCCCGTCAGCACCTCGGCCTCCGGGTAGAGCGGCGCCAGCGACGAAACCTCGGTCTCCGCGTGGGTCAGGTCCGAGCCCGCGACCAGCAGCGGCGCCCCGGCCGCCCGGCGCGGGCGGCGGCCGGCGTCAAGCCAGGCCGACGACGACGGCGTGACCGTCACCGGCCGGCCGTGCAACGTCGGCAGCAGGCCCCACGGGATGGCCGAAAGCGCGCCGGTCGGCACCACGACGACGTCGAGGTCGCCCAGCCGGGACGCCAGCGGCGCCAGCAGGATCGAGTCCAGCGCCGTGACCTGCGTCCGCACCGACCGGCGGATGACCTGGTCGAGCCGCGGGGGCAGCTGGCGCCCGCACAACGCGTCGAGGTCGCTGTGCAGCCGCGCGACCGGTTCGGCGACGGCCGACGCCGGGCCCAGCTCGATCAGCGCGACCCGGTGGTTCGCGATCACCTGCGCGCAGAGGGCGCCGTGGTCGGCGAGGAAGCAGACCATCGCGCTGCCGGTCTCGGCCAGCTCGTCGCCGATTTCGCGCAGCTTCGCCTCCGGGTGGTCGACGTCGGTGCCCTCGGCCTGCCAGCCCTTGGCGCGGATCTCGCGTTCCAGCGCGGCGCAGCGCTTGACGGCGTGGGCGTCCGGCTTCCCGGACAGCTCGCCGGCACGGATCTGCATCGAGAGGTACCGCAGCTCGGCGACGGCGTCGACGGTCTCCGGGTCCGCGGGCGGGCGCACCGGCCGGAACCGGAACGCCTGCGCGCGCGAGCGGTCGAGCCACCGGAACACGACGCCGGGAGAGCGCTGGGCGAGCGCGGCGGCGAGGCCCGCGTCGGCGAGTTCCTTGCCCAGCGACGTCGTCCCGGTCTGCAGGTCGATGCTGCCGAACCGGCCGCGGTGACGCTCCAGCTGCGTCAACCCGGCGCGCGCGTTCGCGAAGGTGACGCGCCGGTCGCCGCTCGCGGCCCCGAGTTCGGCCAGCGCGAGCCGCCGCACCAGCCGGTTTTCCAGCGGCGCGGCCCGGCGGTCGCGCGGGGCGATGCCGGCGCGGGCGCCGTCGAGGTCGCCGAGCGCGATGCGCGCGCGGGCGGCCAGGAGCGCGGCGATCTCGGCGTCGTTGCGCAGGCCCAACGCCGTGAGCCGATCGGCCAGCGCGGTCGCTTCGGCGGCGACGCGGGCGATCCGCCGTCCGGCCGCGAAGTCCGCGCGCAGCACGGTCAGCTGGGCGACCGCGGCCCAGGTTTCATTGCCACGACGGCGAAATCGTCGTTCGGCACGCCCGGCCCAGCTGCGCGCGGTCGCCGGGTCACCGCTCGCCAGCGCGGCCAGTGCCCGGGTCAGCTCGGCTTCGGCGTGCTCCTGGTTCATCCGCGACCGCGGGAACTGCTCGAGGGCGGCGTCCAGTTCGGCGGCGGCCTCCTGCGGCAGCCCGGCGGCGAGCAGCGCGCGGGCCTTGTCGACGGCCAGCACCGGCAGCATCCCGACGCTCTGTTCGGCGTAGAACCCGCTGGCCGCGTCGAAGTCCCGGAGTGCGCCGGGAATGTCTCCCGTGAGGACACGCGCTTGGCCGCGGCCGTGCGCGGCCTTGGCGAAAATCCTGGCCAGGTCTTCTTCCGGCTGCCCCGCGCCGATCTGCTCGCACTGGTCGAGGTCGGCGAGCGCGAGCCGGACGCGCCCGGCGTACTGGTGCAGCATGGCGCGGTTGAGCAGTGTCCGGGCGAGCACGACGAACTCGCCGGCCTGGCGCAGCAGCGGGATCGCTTCGTCGAAGCAGACCAGCGCTTCGTCCATCCGGCCGATCAGGATGAGGACGAGACCCCGTTGCTGGCGCAGGATCCCGCGCCCGGCGTCCGAGACGAGGACGTCGGCTTCGTCCAGCAGGGCCAGTCCGCGAGCGCTGTTGCCGAGCGCGGTTTCGACGGCGGCGTACGTGCCGAGGACGCGCGTGGCGAGGTCGGTCCAGGCCGGCCACTCCGGCGGCGGCTGCGTGGCGGGCAGGCCGAGCAGCCTTGCGGCAGAACGGATCAGGCGCCCACCGACGACCGGCTGGCCGTTGTTGGTCGCCGCGACCGCACGCCGATGCAGGTCGCGCACCCGGTCTTCCGCCCTCGGCGACGCGACCACAGGCTGCCCTTCCGGCCGGGGCCGTCCCCCTCGGCCGAGAAGGACGTCCCGGATCGTACCTCCGGGTCGTGGCCGTCCGGGAGTTCTTGCCGGGAGGGCAGATTTTCACCTCATAGCTCGACAGCCGGTGTGCTCACCGTCCTCGACCTACCCAGCGTCCGCACCAGAACCTGCACCATCCCGTGCGGCACCCCGCTCACCGCGAAGCGCCCCTCGGCGTCCGAAGTGGTCGTCAGCGGACCACCCGCCGTCCGGACTTCGATCGGGTGCTCGGCCGGCGGGGTCAACCACCCGTCCAGCCGGATCGTCCCCCCGGGCTCGGGGCTCACGTTCACCATGATCGTCAGGCTTTCGCTGTCGAACGTGATCAGCCGGCCCTGCTCGGCGGCGCTGCGCGCGCCCGCCAGTCCCTCCTGTTCCCGGATCCGCATCACCTCGAGGTCGACGTCCTCCAGCTGGATCGCGAAGCGGATCTGCTCCACCAGCGTGGCGGGCATCGGGTCGGCGTCTTCCCACAGCTCGCGCAGTCCGGTCAGCAACCGGAAGTCGAGCTCGTCCAAGGGCTCGTTCGCGCCGGGTGGTTCGACGGTGGTCACAGCCAATCTCCTTCGCCGTTGGCGAGTAGCTGCTCGCGCAGGCGCGCGAGGCAACGTCCCCTGGTCGGGCCGATACTCCCCCTCGGCATTCCCAGCCGGGCGCCCACTTCGGCGTAGTCCGGCCGGTGCACGAACGCCACGATCCGCAGCAGGCTGCGGCAGCGTTCGGGCAACATGTCGACCGCGCGCCACAACCTCGCGCGCTGGTCGTCGCGCAGCACCCCCTCCTCGGGTGCCGGTGACGCTTCGGCGAGCCGCTCCGGGAGCTCCGGCAGCGGCCGCTCGACCTGGCGTTTTTCCCCAGCCCGCCAGGCCTCCCGCTTGGTCACGGTGATCAGCCAGCCGGTCAGCGCGACCGGCGAGCGGATCTCCGCGAACGAACCGAGCAGGCGCAGCCACGTCGTCTGCACGACGTCGGCGGCCTGGTCGGCGTCCAGCCCCTGATCGCGCGCGACCTGCCAGAGCAGCGGCGTGAGCAGGGAAACCAGTTCGTCCAGCGCCGCGCGGTCACCCGACCGCGCGGCGTCGAACAGGGCCGCTACCCGGCTGTGGTCGGTCTTGGCCACGTTCACAGCGAGCCCAGCGCGGCCCAGGCGCGCTTGACGACGGTGTCGCGGTCGACCGTCGCCAGGTCGCCCGCGTGCTGGAACAGCGCCTTGGCGATCTCGGCGGCGGCGAGCGGCGCCGCGAACGACGTCCCGTCCCAGACCGCGAAGCCGGCGCTGTAGTCGTCCGGGTCGAAGGAACCACGGCCGGGCAGCTCGTGGTCGGCGGCCGCGCTGCCGCGGACGTCGTCCGGGTACGTGCTGACGATGCCCGCGCCGGTCGCCCAGCACTTCACCCACGGGCCTTCGTTCGAGAACAGCGCCCGGGTCGCGCCGACGTCGGGGTTGAGCGCCCCGACGCTGATCACCTGCGGGCCGCAGCCGCCGCCGAGCGGCTGGTCGGCGAAGGCCGCCGGGTAGAAGCGGCGGGTGGTGGCGTCGTTGCCCGCGGCCGCGACGACCAGCACACCCAGCGAGAGCAGGTCGGCGATC
The DNA here is from genome assembly GCF_044759945.1 of Amycolatopsis sp. NPDC098790. Classification (NCBI taxonomy): domain Bacteria; kingdom Bacillati; phylum Actinomycetota; class Actinomycetes; order Pseudonocardiales; family Pseudonocardiaceae; genus Amycolatopsis; species Amycolatopsis sp. NPDC098790. The sequence goes on along the minus strand of NZ_JBIWAI010000001.1, from coordinate 1,871,652 downwards.
GCCGCGCCGAAGAGGCCGGTGAACGCGACGTCCGCCGGGTCTTCGACGTAGTAGCCCATCGAGAGCGAGACGATGTCGACCATGTCCTCGGGCCGGTCGTTCGCCTGCGCGTTCCGGACGCGGTCGGCCAGCAGGTGCAGCGCCAGCAGGACGTCGGCCTCGTACGCGACGCCGTCGCTGTGCACGACGCGGATCGCGAGCGTGTCGGCCTCCGGGCAGGCCTGCCGGATGATGCCCGCGATGAACAGGCCGTGCCCGGTGTCGGTGTCGATGTCGCCGATCAGCGGCTGGCCGGTCGTCGGCGCGTCCCAGTAGTCGTGGAGCAGCTGGGTCGGCACGGTGTTCGACGCGAGCTCGGCCTGCAGGATCGCCGCCTGGATGTCGGGGGCGACGCGCAGGCCCGACCCGGCGGGCGGCGGCCCGCTGCGGTCGCCCAGCCCGAACCAGCGGTGCGGGCCGATGCCGGTGTCGAGCACGGCGACGACCGGACGCCGGTGCGCGGGCTTCTTGCTGCGGAAGGGCGGGTCCGCGGCCAGCGTCACCGGGATCCGGTTGGCGCCGTGGGTGCGCCCGTACGAGCTGCCCGCGCCGAACCCGCTGGTCTCCCAGGGCGTGCCGCCGAGGCCGCTGGTCTCCCACGGCACCCCGCCGAACACCGGCGAGGTGAACAGCAGGTGCTCGACGGAGACCCGCGCGACGATCTCCGGGTCGATCTCGGGCTTTTCGCCGGACGCGGCCGAGCGCAGCAGCTGCAGCGCCTTCCAGCAGTCGACGACGACGGGGTCGGAGTCCGCGCGGACGTTCAGCAGCGCGCGGGCGGGCAGGTCGTCGAGCTGCCGGGCGCGCGCGTACCCCTTCGAGTCGCCGCCCCGGTCGGCCGGTTCGGCGTAGATGCCGATGCGGGCGAGCACGCGGTTGATCGCGGCCAGGGTCTCCTGGTCGCGCAGGTACCGGTTGGGGAGCAGGAAGGCGCCCGGCCGGTACACGGTCGTGCGCGGGACCGGCTGCCCGGCGGCGACGACCGCCGTGGCCGGGTCGAGCACCCGCGCGCCGTGCCGGTCGAGCAACTGTCTGGGCGGGGTCGGGAGCTCGTTGAGCGTGCTCGCGTCCTCCGTCGCTTCCGCGGTCTCGTCCCGCACGAACTTGACGACCATCGGGTCCACCCTCCGCCATTGATCACTGATGGCACCCGGGAAAGACCCGTGGGCCGCCATTGGGATACGACACCAACGTCACGAATGGGTAACAAGCACGGCAAACGGGTGAAGACGTATCTGACGGGTCCGCCTCACCCACTTGGCCCCCGGAAGTCACGGATGCATTCGGGGAGATCAGCATGGTTGTGCTCCGGTCGAGCGCACAGGAAGCGGACCGGCCCGCGCCGGTCCGGGGGCTGGGCGGCGCGTTCACCCCGGATCCGGCCACCGGCGGCGGCTGCTTCGCCGTCCCGCTCGACCTGCCGCCGGGTCCCGGCGGCATCGCGCCCGCGCTGGCGCTGCGCTACACGACCGGCGCGCCGAACGGCGTCTTCGGCGGCGGGTTCGCGCTGCCGCTGCCGCACGTCCGGCTGACCGACGGCCGCGCGCGCTCCGGCGACGGCGGCAAGCTCGTCCGCCGCGGCGACGGGTTCGTGCTCACCACCCGGTCGGGCGTCCGGCACCTGCTCGGCACGACCGACGGCGGCCGGTCGGCCGGCACTGCCTGGTACCTCGAACGGACCGAGGACCCGTTCGGGAACGCCGTGGACTTCAGCTGGGCGCACCACAGCGGGCAGGCGTACCTCGCCCGCGTGGCCTACGGCCCGTACGAAGTCGACTTCACCTACGACGAACGGCCGGACGTGCTGCGCTGGGGCCGCAGCGGCACGCTCGTCACGACGGCGTTGCGGTGCACCCGCGTCGACCTGCGGGTGCCCGCGGACGCGCGGCCGCTCGTGCGCCGGTGGCACCTCGGCTACGACGAGGACGACGTCACCGGCGTTTCGCTGCTGACGTCGGTCGCGCTCACCGGGTTCGACGCGCACGGCGCCGAGGCGGCCGCGCCGGTGCTGCGGCTGGCCTACGCCCGCGCGGAACCGCCGGTCGCGCGCCGGGTCCACGTCGCCGCGCCGGCCCGGGCCGCCGGTGGTGGTGGCGGTGGTGTGCTGCTGCTCGACGACTCCGCGCCGTGCTTCTCCCTCGATCCCGCCGACCTCCCGCGTACCGGGCGGCTGAGCGAGATCGACAACGGGCTCGGGCTGCTCACCTCGGTCGAGTACGCGACCGTCGAGACGGTCCCGGTGGTCCGGCGCGTCACGCGGCGCGAAGCGGTCACGGGGCAGACGGGCGTGACGGTGTTCTCCTACCACGACGGCTTCGGCCGCGTCATCCAGGACGAGCTCGGCGACGAGTACGCGCCGACGCTGCGAACCGTGCGCTGGTTCGGCGACGGCGGGATCCTGAACAAGGAAGAGGTCTACGGCCTCGACGGGTCCACTTCGGAGGATCGGCCGTACCGCCGGGTCGAGCACGCTCGCCGTCCGAAGTGGACTCGCTCGGTCGCGACCGACTTCGAGCGCCACGACCGGCCGGTCTCGGTGACCACGACGGAGACGGAATTCGACACCTCCGGAAACCCGGTCCGTGAGGTGGAAACCGTCAAACGGCCGGGCCGCGAGCCGCTCGTCCGCGACACCCGCACGACGTACGCGACGGCTCCCGAGCGCCGGTTCACCGCGCTGCCCGCGCGGGTCCGGACGGTGGACGGCGGCGGGAAAGTGCTGGCGGACCGGGTTTTCCGGTACGACGAGCGGCCCGACGGCACCGCGGGTTCGCACGGCCTGCTCACCGCGCGGGAGGAGCTGGCGCTCACCGACGCGCTCGTCGCCGGCGTCTACGGCCCGATCGTGCCGGACTTCCGGCACCACGGCTACCACCGGCGCCCCGGCGAGGACGGCTGGTGGGTGACGACGTTCCACGGGCGGCTCGACACCGTCGCCGGGCTGCGCACCACGACGACCGGGCCGCACGGCCACACCCACGAGGTGCGGTACTCGGCCGACCGGTGCTTCCCCGAGGTGTTCTCGGACCCGCTCGGGAACGTGACGTCGACGCGCTACGACGTCCGCACGGCACGCGTGTGCGAGGTGACCGACCCGGCGGGCGCGGTGACCACGGTGACGCACGACCCGCTGGGGCGGCCGGAAACCGTGGTGCGGCCGGGTGATTCGGCGGACCTGCCGACCGTCCGGTACCGCTACGAAGGTGCCCGGGTGACGACCGAGCAGCGCGCGGTGTCCGGCGAGGCCGAGGTGCTCGTGACGGCGGAGCTGCGCGACGGCGCCGGCCGGCTGCTGCAGCGCCGGCACGCGGAACTGCTCGGCGACGTCGTCGACGAGCACCACGAGTACTGCGCGCGCGGCCTGGTGTGCCGGACGAGCCGGGCGTTCCCCGCTTCCCAGGCACCGGTGGCCTTCGAGTCGTTCCACTACGACGCGCTCGGCCGTCCACTGGGGACGTCCACATCGGACTCCTCTACTGGGGTCGTGCGGGACTTGCTGGGCCGCGAGCTGCGGGACGCCGAAGGGGTGGTGCACGCGCGGGACGCGGCCGGCAATGCGGTCGAGACGCGGACCGCGAGCGGGCACACGGTGTACCGCGTGCACGACGCGGCCGACCGGGTGGTCGCGGTGCTGGTCGACGACCCGGGCGGCACGCCGGTCACGACGTTCACCCACCACGACGGCGGGCTCCCGGTCCCCCTCGAAGCGGGCCCGCACAGCTGCGGGCGGCTGGTGCGCGTCGCCGACGAATCCGGCGTGACGCTGTACGGCTACGACCCGCTCGGCCACCCGGCGGAGCGGCGCTGGCGGCCGGCGCACATCGCCGTCGAGTACCGCCTGGACGTGACGCGGCGGGCGGACGGCCGACTGTCCGAAGTGGTCTACCCGGACGCGGGCGACGGAAGGTTGACGGTCCGCCACCAGTACGACGAGGTCGGGCGGCTGGTGAGCGTGCCGGGGTTCGTCGACGCGGTCCAGTACGACCTGCGCGGCCGCCGGACCGCGGTGCACTACGCGAACGGGGTGAGCGAGCACTTCACGCCGGAGCACGTGGTCACGGGCCCTGGCGGCCTGCTGCACCCGGTGCGGCCCGGGGAACCGGCGGAACCGCGGCCGGGCAGCGAGATCCGCGACGCGTTCGACCGGCTGCGCGGAGTGCACGGCGACGACGGGGTGAACGCGCTGTACGGCTACGACCACACGGGCCGCCGCGTCCGCACGCTGATCACGAACGGCACGCACATCCACGAGGTCCTGACGCCGGACGACCTGTACGCGATCGAGGACGGCGAGCTGGTGGTCGTGGTGGCGGGCACGGTCCGCCAGTACGCGGACGGCCGCCGCGAGTACCTCCACTTCGACGACCGCGACGAGGTGGCCCTGACCACCGACGACTCCGGCGCGGTGGTCGCCGAAAGGACATGAACGACTCTTTCATGTCGTCGGACGCGCTGAAAGAGTCGTTCATGTCAGCCGAGGACGGCCAGGATTTCGGCGAAGTCCCGGCGGGCACTCAGCAGCGGTTCCGCCCAAAAGTCTTGAATGAGTCATTCAGGACCTCCGAGGTCCTGAATGACTCATTCAAGACGTCGGCGAACCGGCCACTGGCGGCGGAGCGCCCGGCTGCGTGACTCGCCGGAACCAAGCGCCCCAATGTGGCCTTCGGTGCGTCACACGCACCGAAGGCCGCCTTGGGTGCGTGAGACGCAACCAAGGCCGCCTTGGGGCGCTTGGGTCAGTCGAGCACCGCCAGGTCCAGCCGGCTGAGGCGCTCCGGGTCCGCGAGGATGTCGATCTCCACGATGCGCCCACCGGCCACCGTGAAGCCCAGCACCGAGAACGGCCGCCCGTCGCGGGTCGCCACCACGCCCGCCGCGCCGTTGACCAGTGCGTGGCGGATCACCGCGCCGCCCGCGCCCAGACGGGAGAACGTCAGCGCCTGGCCGGCCACCGCCGCCGGGCCGTGGACCTCCACCGAGCCGCCCAACGCCGTGCCGCGGTCCGCGCGCAGCACGACCTCCGGGTCGAGGACCGCCACCAGCGCGTCGAAGTCGCCGCCGTGGGCCGCCGCCAGGAAAGCCTCCACGACTTCGCGCTGCCGGGCGAGGTCCGGGTCCGGCGCCACCGGGGCACCCTGGACGCGCCGCCGGGCGCGGCTCGCCAGCTGGCGGGTCGCCGCCTCGGAGCGGCCGACGATCGGCGCGATCTCCTCGAACGGCATCGCGAACATGTCCCGCAGCACGAACGCCAGCCGCTCGCCCGGGGTGAGCGTGTCGAGCACGACCAGCAGCGCGAGCCCGACCGAGTCCGCCATCAGCGCTTCGTGCTCGGGTCCGGCGTCTTCGCGGCCGATGATCGGGTCGGGCACCACGACGTCCCACGGCTCCTCGCGCCGGGCCTTGCGCGAGCGCAGCATGTCGAGGCAGACGCGCCCGACGACCGTCGTCAGCCAGCCGCCGAGGTTTTCGACCGCGGCCGAATCGCTCCGGCTCAGCCGCAGCCACGACTCCTGCACGGCGTCCTCGGCCTCGCTCAGCGAGCCCAGCATCCGGTAGGCGACGGACCGCAGGTGGCTCCGGTGGCTCTCGAAGCCGCGAGCCAAGATGTCGTCGTTCACGGGCACGTCCTTTCGGTTCACCACCATGACGTATCCCGCGCCAAGGTTGTGACAGGTCTGACGACTACGTCCCGCTCACCGGCATCTGCCCTTGACGTACGATATATCACCGCATAATCATCGGACCTCTCCGACGAAGGAGAGGCCATGAGAGTCCGAGCCTGCCTCGCCGCGGTCATCGTGCTGCTGGCGACCCTGGTCACCCCCGCGCACGCCGAGCTGTACCACCCGCGCCAGGACTGGCTGCGGGCCTCGACGGCCGGCCTGTTCCTGCACTGGGGCATGTTCACCGCGCCGCGGCACACCGACTGCGCCGCCTGGGAGCACGACGTCACCGCCGGCGGCTGGACGCCGGGCTACTGGATCGACGAAGCCACGAAGCTGGGCGCGTCCTACGTCGTACTGACGACGTTCCACAGCCGGCTGGGCTACGCGCGGCCGTGGCCGTCGAAGATCCCCGGCAGCTGCTCGACCCAACGCGACTTCCTCGGCGAGCTGATCGCCGCCGGCAAGGCCAAGGGCGTCCGCGTGATGCTCTACATGACCGACGATCCCCAGTGGCACAACGAAACCGGCCACGAGTCCCTCGATTCGGCCGCCTACTCGGCGTACAAGGGCCACCCGGTCGACCTCACGACCCGCCCCGGCTTCGGCGAGTTCAGCTACGACCTGTTCGACGAGGTCATGGACCGCTACGCCGACCTCGCCGGCTTCTGGATCGACAACGACAACGAGTACTGGGAGCAGCACGGCCTCTACGAGCACATCCGCGAGGAGCGGCCATCCTGGTTGCTGAGCAACAACAACGAGGACACGCCGATCATGGACACGGTCAGCAACGAGCAGAAGACCGGCATGACGCCGTCCTACGACTACCCCCAAGCGATCTACACGCCGATGCCGCGGCTCACCGAGGCCGACTACAAGCTGCCGACCAACGGCGACTGGTGGTACAGCGGCGGCGACCAGGCCGTCGACTTCCGGCTCTCCACCGGCCGCTACATCACGAACGCGGGCTCGTCGATCAAGTCGCTGATGGCCGAAACCGCCATGCTGAACGGGAAGTTCCCGCCGCAGCAGGAAGCGTTCAACAACTTCATGGCCACCTGGACGCAGCCGATCAGGAAGACGCTGGAAGGCACCGAAGGTGGTGGCTACATGTACGGCGGCATGCAACCCGGCTTCTGGAACGACGGTGCACACGGCGTCATCACCATGAAGGGGCGAACGCAGTACGTGCACGTCGTCACGCGGCCGTCGACGAACCTGGTCCGCCTGCGCGACAACGGTTACCGCGTCACCGGGGTGTCCGATGTGCGCAGCGGCAAGCCGATACGCTTCGCCCAGTCCGGCGGCTATCTGTCCATCTTGGACATCAAGGACTGGGACACCTACGACACAGTGTTCCAAGTGGACACCGCCGGGCAGCAGTACTTCTACGACAAGAGCACGATCAAGGCGACCGCGTCGGCGTCGGCACCGGGTCACCCGGCGGCCAACCTCGCCGACGGCAGCTACCTGAACTACTGGGACGCCGGCGGTCAGCAGCCGGTGTCGGTCACGCTGGACCTCGGCCGGAAACGGTCCACGGCGTACCTGGCGGTGCACGAGCGCGAGTCGTCGCCGACGGCCGCGCGCGAGTCCTTCGGCCGCGCCGAGGATTCCGCGCGGATCAAGGACTACCGCGTCGACGCCAGTGACGACGGGAAGAACTGGCGCACGGTGCGCACCGGAGCCTTGCCGAGTGCTCGCGGCGTCCAGTTCGTCGACGTCGGCGAGGTGCACGCGCGCTACCTCAAGCTCGAGGTGCTCAACACGTGGTCCGGACCGCAGGCCAAGCCGTTCTTCCACCAGCTCGCGCTCGACGAGATCGACGTCGCCTACGGCTACCCCGATCCCCGCGGCGAGGTGCCGCTAGAGGCTGAATCACCCCGCAACGGCTTCGAGGGCAAAGCATCCCCGGTGTGGTGCGAGGCGTGCTCGGGAACGGCCGCGGTCGCCGGTCTCGACCGCGGTGCCGTCGTCTACCGGAACGTCCAGGCCACGGGTCCGTCGCGGCTGCAGCTCGACACGGCCGGCCCCGGGACGCTGTCGGTGAGCGTGAACGGTGCCGCACCGGTCACCGTCAACGCCCCGGGCGCGATCGCGGTGCCGTTCACCGCCGGCGCCAACACCGTCAAGGTCTCCGGCACGGCCGCCCTCGACCGGATCGCGGTCGCACCGCTGCCACCCGAGTCTTACACACCGAAGACGACCCTGACTGTGGAACCGGCTGGCGTGCAATGGGTTTCACCTGGCCAGCAGTCCATAAAGGTCACCGCATCCCTGCGGCTCGACGTCGACGACCCGCTCGACCAGGTGTCGCTGGCCCCGGCCGTCCCGGCGGGCTGGATGCTCCAGGGCGCCCCGGTGACCGCCGCGAACCTGCGGCTCGGCCAAGTCCTCAGTGGATCGTGGACGGTAACCGCCCCGGCCGCTCAGGACGTCACCATCCCGGTGACGGCGAACTTCACGACGCTCGGGCGTGCCAAGTCGGTCAGCAAACCGGTGCAGGTCAAGCAACGCCCGGCCGACCGGGTGTTCATGCGGGAGGCCGAGGACTCGGCCAACGACATCGGCGACGCCGGCGTCACGAGCTGCTCGGCGTGTTCGGGCGGGCAGAAAGTGCGCAACATCGGCGGCAGCGCGGGCGCGGCGGTGACGTTCCCCGGCGTCACGGTCGGCGCGGCCGGTCAGTACACCTTGTACCTCGACTTCACCGTCAACGGCGACCGCTCGTACTTCGTGTCGGTCGACGGCGGCGCGCCGGTGGAGGTCAAGGTGAGCGGCGCCGGCAACAGCACGCCGTACACCACTTCGGTCCCGGTGACGCTGACCGCGGGCGCCCATACGCTCCGGATCGGCAACGACCGGAGCGGGGCGCCGGATCTGGATCGGGTTTCACTGGGTTAGCTCGCGCAGCACCCGGGCCGGGTCGATGTCGAGCGCCCGGCCCGGGTCGCTGCCCGCCGCGCTCCAGGCGACGGTCACCCAGAGCTCGGCGTAGTCCCCGCGTTCGACGGCGGGCAGCCGCCAGGTGAGCCGGCCGCCGGTCCGCTCGACGGCGTCGCCGCCGAGCAACCTCGACCAGTACGGCGGCACGTGCTGCCCGGCCCGCGAACACCGCCGAAGTACGTCGGCGCTCGGACCGCCGATGCTCACCACGGCGCCGGCCATCTCGGCGGTGAAGGCGCTTTCCCAGATCCGCGCCTCCACCGGTGCGCCGGCCAGCTCGGCCTGGACGACGAACTCGCTGACGTCTTCCCTGGCGAGCAGCCGGAAGATCGTCGTCTCGCGGGTCACGCCGGGCGTCCCCGAAGCGGTGGCCCCGGACAGCACGTCGAGCCGGACGGACTCGTGCCGCCACCGGCACAGCCGCGCGCCCGAGCCGAGCTCCCAGGTCAGCTCGGGTCTCGCGGGCACGTCCCAACCGCCGGCGCGGACGGCGAACCGCACGTCCCCGAGCGGGGTGACGACGTCGAGCACCCGCGAAGACGCCTCCGGGAGGACTTCGGTGTCCAGCATGCCGACATCCTTACCCCGCGCGGGGACAAGCGAAAATGCGCTGCGCGAACGTCACCCGTCCGGGCAAGATCGGACTCGTGAACGACGCTGTGCAGCTCCCACCCGTCGGCGCGGTGGTCGACCGCGACGGTCCGGTCGTGCGAACCCACTACGGCACGCACGGCGAGGTGAGCCACGGGCCACTGCCCGAGGGCGATCTCGACGCGCTGGTGGCGCGCCAGGCCGAGGCCTTCGCGCGCCGGAACGAGCCGGTGGTGTGGCCGGTGTACGGCGACACTCGGCTCGGCGAGGCCCTGCTCGCCGCGGGCTTCGAAGCGGAGCCGGCGCGGGCGGTGCTCGTCTGTCCGATCGGGACGGACACCACCCCGCTCGGCCGGATCGGGCACGACTGGACCGGGCACCAGCGGGTCGCGGAGCTGGCCGCCGGGTCCGGTCCGCACCGCCGTCCCTACGCCGAGTTCCTCGCCGACGCGGCCCACTTGAGCCAGTCGTCCGAAGTCGTCCTCGACGGCGATCGGGCCGCTTGGCTGGAAGCGATCGGGGACGCCGTGGTCGTCGGCGGCGTGACCGACCCCGGCTTCGCCGCCGCGGTCGTCGCCCATGACTGGCGTCACCCGGCGGCGCGGTTCCTGCGCGCCGAGGCGACCGGCGCCCTGCGTGAAGCGTTCGAAGCCGCGGGGATGCGCGAGGTCACCACGGTCACCCGCTACCGCCTGCCGTCGCCCGGCGAGCCCGCGCGGACCCGTCCCGTTCGCCGGCTCTTTTCCGAGCCTGAACACGACGACATCTGGGCGCGCTTCTACCGGGAGTTCGCCTTCCGGCCGGACACGAGGGAGTTCCCGGGTATCACCGAACCGCCGAACTCGGCGACGTGGTACGTCGGCGACCTCACCGACGCGCAGCTCGACGCCCTCCCCGACATCGTCCACAAGGGACTTCGCGAGTCCGTTGTGGACGGGGAGGAGCTGTACTGGCTCGACTGGCACCACGCCGGCTACCGCTTCGACCCCGCCCGGGTCGACGGCGCCGGACCGCGCTGGCCCGGCTTCACCTTTCCGGACGGGGACTACCACAGCTACCTGACGCGCGACCTCCGTCTGGGCACCTTCGGGCACCCGTGGGAGGAAACGATCTGCGTCTTCGGCGACCTGCTGACGCGGATCGACGCAGAGCTGACCGCCGCGCTCGGCGAGCCGGTCCGGCGTTCGGAAGCTTGAAGTCTCGCTCACCGTGCACCCGTCTGGACGAAGAGTGACGAGCCGCCGCGGCCGTTAAGGCATTGGTCCAGACAAGTGTTACCAAAAAGAGATCAAAGCACCGCTCACCGGGAGCTACTTTGTTGTGACTCGCAACAAATGCCTCGTGGATCCCCAACGGCGGAGGTGTCACGGCGTGAACCGGACCTTGGACAAGCTTCGACGACGCGGCCCGAGGCTCGCGCTCGTCGCATCGACGCTGCTGGTGGCGGCCGGGCTGAGCGCCCCGGCCGCCCTCGCGGCCGACGACTACACCCAGAGCGTCAGCCAGCTGAGCTCGACGCAGGTGCAGCTCAACTTCACCCCGACCACCCCCGCGGTGTACGTGGACGTCCACTACACCGGCGTCCCGGGCGTCGGCCAGCAGAACGTGCGGATGACCAACGGCTCCGGCACCTGGCGGACCACCGTCAGCGGCCTGAGCACCGGGAACACGCTCGACTACTGGTTCACCTACGAGAAGAGCGGCCCGCAGTACGACACCCCGCACTTCAGCTACACCGTCGGCGGCAGCTCGACGACGGTCGCGGCGCCGACGTTCAGCCCGCCCGGCGGCACCTACTCGTCCGCCCAGACGGTGACGATCAGCAGCGCCACCTCGGGCGCGACCATCCGGTACACAGTGGACGGCTCGACGCCGACCGCGTCCTCGACGCTCTACAGTGGACCGATCAGCGTCCCGAACTCGCGCACGGTCAACGCGATCGCGCTCAAGTCCGGTTCGACGAACTCCCCGGTGTCGAGCGCGACCTACACGATCGGCACGCAGGCCGGCTGCCCGACGCAGTCCGACACCCCGAACTTCGGGCCGAACGTGCGGATCTTCGACCCGAGCATGTCGGCGGCGACGATCCAGGCGCAGCTGGACACCGACTTCAACAACCAGAAGGACACGCTGACCGCGCAGATGGCGGACCGGCGCGTCGCGCACCTCTTCAAGCCGGGCACGTACAACAACGTGCACGACAACGTCGGCTTCTACACCTCGGTGGCCGGCCTCGGCCAGAACCCCGGTGACGTCCTGATCAACGGTGACGTCACGGTCGATGCCTTCAACGCTTCCGACAACGGCGTCGCGCTGCAGAACTTCTGGCGCTCGGCGGAGAACATGGCCGTCAACCCCTCGGGCGGCAACGAGCGCTGGGCGGTCGCGCAGGCCGCGCCGTTCCGCCGGATGGACGTCCGTGGCGGGCTGCAGCTCTACCCGGCGAGCTACGGCTTCGCCAGCGGCGGCTACATCGCCGACACGAAGGTGGCCGGCCAGGCCGCGTCGGTGTCGCAGCAGCAGTGGTACACCCGCGACTCCCAGCTCGGCAGCTGGAACGGCGGCGTCTGGAACATGGTCTTCTCCGGCACGAGCGGCGCGCCGGCGAACACGTTCCCGAACCCGCCGGAGACGACGCTCGCGACGACCCCGGTCTCCCGTGACGTGCCCTACCTCTACGTCGACGGCACCGGCAAGTACCGCGTCTTCCTGCCTTCGTTGCGCACCAACGCTTCCGGCCCGAGCTGGGCGAACGGCAGCACCCCCGGCACGTCGGCGCCGATGAGCCAGTTCTACGTCGTCAAGGCCGGCGACACGGCCGCGTCGATCAACAACGCGCTCGCCGCGGGCTGCAACCTGTTCTTCACGCCGGGCGTCTACCACCTCAACCAGACGCTCAACGTGACCCGCGCGAACACCACGGTCCTCGGCATCGGCTACCCGACGCTGATCCCCGACAACGGCGTCAACGCGATGCAGGTGTCCGATGTGGACGGTGTCCGGCTCAAGGGCCTGCTCTTCGACGCGGGCACGACGAACTCGCAGGCCTTGCTGACGGTCGGACAGTCCGGCTCGTCGGCGTCGCACGCGGCCAACCCGACGACGGTCCAGGACGTGTTCTTCCGGATCGGCGGCGCGATCGCCGGCAAGGCGACGAACAGCCTGATCGTCAACAGCGCCAACACGGTCATCGACCACATCTGGGCGTGGCGCGCCGACCACGGCAACGGCGGCACGGTCGGCTGGAACACCAACACGGCCGACACCGGGCTCGTGGTGAACGGCGCGAACGTGCTGGCCACCGGCCTGTTCGTCGAGCACTACCAGAAGTACCAGGTGATCTGGAACGGCCAGGGCGGGAAGACGATCTTCTTCCAGAACGAGATGCCCTACGACGTGCCGAACCAGGCGTCCTGGAACGCACCATCGGGAGTCGCCGGGTATGCCGCCTACAAGGTCGGCGCGAACGTGACGTCCCATGAGGCGTGGGGACTCGGGAGCTACTGCTTCTTCGACACGAACCCGGCGGTGTCCAGCTACCACGCGTTCGAGGTGCCGAACAACAGCGGCGTCCGGTTCCACAGCCTGCTGACGGTGTCGCTCAACTACCGCGGCACGATCACCCACGTCATCAACGACACCGGCGGCGTCACGCCTTCCGGCACGGTGCCGGTCAACGTGGTGAACTACCCGTAACCCGGGTGAACAGCGGCCCCGCACCGGTCCCGACCCGGTGCGGGGCCGCTTTTCACGCGATGTGCAGGACGGCGCCGGCGGCGTCGAGCAGCTCCCGGGTGAGCGGCGCGTACCGGTGGTCGGCGTCTTCCCGGGTGCGGCCGGCCGGGATATCGGTGGTCAGCCGCCAGGTCTTCGTTTCGCGTTGCAGCGAACCTTCGTAAGTATCGGGGTCCGGCTCGCCGAGGCTGAGGGCTTCGCTGTGGCCGAGGCTGCCGGCGATGAACGCGTACCGGTCGCCGAGCCGCGACGCGACGATCGCCCCCGTGCCGGATCCCAAGTGGCCGTTGTGCGCGAACACCAGCGTTCGGCCCGGTTGCGAAGTGTGGATGTCCAACAGGTTCCGGGCCATGATGACCGCGCGGGCACCCGCGAGCCGCGCGATCCTCGTGTCCCGATCTCCGGGCAGCGCCGACGCCGCGTGGTAGCGCAGCAGGTCGAGGCCGGCGGTGGCGTGGATCCGGGCGCGTTCCCAGAGCGCGCCTGAGACGCGGGCGTCGAGGGCCATGAGGAGGTCGTCTGCGATGACCCGCAGCTCACGCGCCTCGGGTGACGCGCCGGGTGACGCGGCCGGGTCGAGGATCGCTTCGGACCGGCTCCACCGTTCGTCGTCGCCGGTCAGGGCCGCGATGTCGACGTCGAGGCCGAGGAAGTCGCGGGCGTGTTCGAGGTAGGTCCGGGGACTGGGCGCGCTGAACGTCTCCGTCGGGGCGTCGAAGCCGTGGAAGGTCAGTGGCTCGTCGGCGGTCTCGTTGTACTCGCGCAGCCAGTCGAGCAGTTCCCGGTTGGCGGCGATCTCGCCGAAGCCGTGCGAGAACCCGCCGTCGAGCGCGGCGACGCGGTCGGTCTCCAGCGCGATCGCCCGGAAGCCGTGCTCGGCGAGCCGGGCGAACAGCTCGTTGCGGATCCGCGCGAAGGCCGGTTCGAAGTGCGTCGGCTCGCCGAACGCGAGCAGTTCGGCGGTGAAGTCCGTGAGGTCCATGTGGTTAAATCATATCCTTGAAGACACGGTTGAGACCTGCTGACCTGGCCCGCGAGCACGGCATCTCCACGCAGGCGGTCCGCAACCACGAGCGGGACGGCTTCCTCCCGCCGGCCACGCGCACACCGAGCGGCTACCGGATCTACACCGACGCCCACGCTGCTGCCCTGCGTGCGTTCCTGGCGCTGGTCTCGACCTACGGCCACGCGACGGCGGGCGGGATCATGCACGCCGTCCACGACGACGACCTCGGCCGCGCGCTGACGCTCGTCGACCGCGGGCACGAGCAGCTGCTGCGCGACCGCGAAACCCTCAACGCCGTCCGCACGGCCATCGGCCACCTGACGACCGCGGCACCCGAGCCGGTCGCGACCGGCTGGTCGATCGGCGAGCTGGCCCACCGCCTCGACGTCACGGCGGCGACCATCCGGGCCTGGGAACGCGCGGGCATCCTCGTGCCGCGCCGCAACCCCGCGACCGGCTACCGGGTCTTCACCGCCGCCGACATCCGCGACGCCGAACTGACGCACCTGCTGCGGCGCGGCGGCTACCCGCTGGAGCACATCGCGACGGTCGTCGAGCAGGTCCGCACGGCCGGTGGCACACAGTCCCTCGTGGACGCCCTGGCGTCCTGGCAGGAACGACTCACTGCCCGGGGCGTGGCCATGCTCGACGCGGCCGGCCTGCTCGGCGCGTACCTGCGGTCACGGCCGTGACTTCGGGTGCAGCCGGTCGTACTCGAGCGCGGCCGAGTGCTGGGTGCGCACGGGCAGCGACTGCTCCTTCTCGTCGTCCTCGGTCTCGTGCAGGCCGAGCTGCACGGCCTGCCGGATCTGCTCGCGGTTGTCGCGCACGACGGCGGAGAAGAAGTCGTCGATCCGCGGGTCGACGAGGACTTCGAGCAGCACGCGGAACGACGTGTCGACGACGGTCCGCACGATCTCGTCGTGGAACGGCAGCCGCCGGAGCTTCCCGAGCTGCGGGTCCTCGGCGATCTTCTCGGCGATGATCGTGCGCAGCTCGTCCTTGTTGGCGTTGAGCGACTTCGCGAGGTTTTCCGGGTAGTTCCCGGTTTCCAGCACCTTGACGACCTCGTCGAGCACGGCGATGGTCACCGGCTTCTTGATCGCCTTCACGATCGGCTCGGACAGCTTGTCGACGAGCCGGTAGGTGAACTGCTCGCCGACGGCCCGGTCCGCCGCGCGCCCGATCCGGATCAGCAGCAGCACCACGCCGACGAACTTGTGCGCGGCCATCGCGGGGTGCGCGACGGGGATCATCGCGAACAGCTCGTACCAGTTGCGCACCAGGAACTTCTTGGCCCACCGCCGTTTCCGCCACCGCCAGAGGAACTCGAGGAGGAAGACGCCGCAGATCCCGCAGTCGACGTAGAAGATCACCAGACCGGCGTCCCGCGCGGGCGGGCTCAGCAGCATGAACCCGAGCAACCCGACCGAACCGGCGGCGAGGACCAGCATGACCCAGTCGTCGGCCCGCACGTTCCCGGGCAGGACCCCGCTGTTGAGCTCCGGCTCACGGGTATCGCGAAGGGTGACCATGCCCGATGATGGCACGCACCGCGTTGATCAGCCGGTTCGCCGTCGTGTCGCGGACCAGGACCGGCCCGTCGACGCCGAGGTGGCTCCGCAGCGCGTGCCGGACGAGCTCGCCAACCGGCTCCCGGCGGCCCCGCCGCGGCACGGGTGCCCTGGCGATCGCCGCCTCCCGCAGGACGTCGGCGGCGGAGCCCGTCACGGCGTCGAGCGCGCCGGCGATCCCGGTCGCGCTGCGGCGGTCGCGCAGTGCCGTGCTCACGCTCGTCAGCACGATCGGATGGCCACCACACCGCTCGACGAGCCGGCGCACGGCGGCGAGCTCGACGGGGTCGGCCGAACCGGCGATCTCCGTGTACAGCTCGGTTCCCTCGTCCTCGGTCAGGCCACCGAGGTCGACGACCGGAGCCGGCCACCCGGGGTGGCCGAACCGCGTGGTGAGCACCGTCCGGACGTACGACGTCGGCATCACCAGCTCGTCGAGCACGGCGGCCGGCAGGTCCGGCGGGACGTCGTCGACGACCCACAGCTGCGGCTCACGCGCGGCTTCGATGCGCCCGGCGACCAGGTCGCGGACCTCGTCCGGCGACCGGTCGCCGACGTCGGCGCCGAGGTCCGCCGCGATCGCGCGCAGGTGCGCGTGGAACCGCGCGAGCGCACCCGCGGGATCGTCCTTCCCGGACAGGCCGAGCCACCGCACCCCGCCGGGGAAGGCGTCCCGGAAGAGGAACGCGTACTGCTCGGCCAGGCTGGTCTTCCCGAGCCCGGCGGCCCCGCGCACGACGGCGAGCGCGGCCGACGTCCGCGGCGTGGTGGCCGGCAGGTCGCGCGCGTGCAGGGCGCTGTGCACCGCCCAGAGCTGCCGGTACCGGCCCACGAACCGCCGGGGCCGCAGCAGCCGGGGCAGCAGCGGCGCCGTGCTGCGCACCGCGCCCAGCGGGGTGTCCGCCGCCCGGACCACCTCGGCGACGCGCTCGGCGATGCGGGCCAGGTCCTGCTCGGTGCGCGGCCGGCCGAAGTACGCGGCGTCCGCCAGTTCGACCGGCGCGATGTGGTCCCCGTCGGGCTCGGGGTTGACCACGAGCACCCGCCGCCGGGGATCGCCGAAGCGCTGCGCCGCGAGAAAGGCGGACGTCAGTTCCCATTGGCACGCGTACCGGGTCGGGAACCGGCGGGAATAGTAGGCGAGCAGCACCTTCGACTCGGCGAGAGCGGAGACCAGCTTCTCGGTGACACCGTCGAACCTGTCGATTCCCCGATCCCGGAAAACCCGCAGCCCGGCGGCGCGCAGAGCGCTCTCGAGCGCGTTCACCTCGGCGGTGTCCGACCAGGTGAAACTGAGGAAGACGTCATGGGGGCGCATCGAACCTCCTCGCGGTTTTACGGCGCCTCGCCGCATGATTCTTTCCGCGGACGTCGCGGTATTGGCGCGACGCGTTACCGGCGCCACGCCACTTGACCGGATCGTCACCGGTTCAAAAGCATCCGGTGAAATTCCGGGTAAAAGACGTCAGTGGACGGGTGCGGGAATTGTCGTGGTTTTGTCGTGCGTCCGGTGCGGCTTTCCCCCGCCGGATACGGCATTCTGGAAGAAGACCAGCACCGCGAGGAGGAGCATGACGGCGTCAGCCGGCCGGCTGCCAGCCCACCCCGTAGGACCGCGCGGGCTGGAGGTCGTGGAACCGGGTGTGCACTTCGCCCGCGCTGTCGAGGAACAGGGGCTTGCGGGCCGGCACCGGGTCGCCCGCGTCCTTGGAGAGGTCGCCGTCGATGCGCCAGACCCGCTGCGGCGGCTCGCTCCGGTCGAACCGGACGTTGAGGTCGAAACTGTCGCACGGGAACTCCGGCGTGCAGCAGTAGAACGGCGCGGGCAGCGCTTCCAGCTTGATGCGGAAGAAGAACTCGTGCTGGTCACCGGCGTCCAGCGGCCGCGGCGGCCGCAGCCGGAACGCCACGCGCGTGGAGGACACCAGCCGTTCGGAATGCACCTCGCCGCCCGCGACGACGTCGACGCCGAGCCGGGAGAGGTCCGGCGGGGCCGTCGTGCTGGCGGGACGCGCGAGGGAGACGCCGTGCTCGATCTCCTCCAGCCCGGCGACGTGGCTGACGATGCGCCGGGTCTCGAAGACCTCCGCCGCGGCCCCGGTGAAGGTCAGCCGGACCTTCAGCGCCGAGGTGTGCCACGGGTCCTGACTGTTCGACGGCACCCCGCCGAACGCGGCCGGCGACCGGTAAGCGGTTTCGGCGATCAGGTAGAGGACGTCGTCGGCGCGGCGTTGCATCGTGCGGACGTTGCGGTCGGCCCCGCTGCCCAGCAGCTCGAGGCGCGCGGTGTAGCGCTCGTTCGCGCCGGTGCCGAAGCCGAGCACGATCTTCGCCGTTTCCCGCTGCGCCGCGGGCAGCTTTTCGATCAAGGAAACCAGGGTGGCGACGACTTTCGCGCGGACCGTTCCCGGCGCGTCGCCCTCGCCGACGCCGCACACTTCGCGCAGCGCTTCGCCGACGTCCCCCGGCAGGTTCTTCGCTTGGACACCCAGGCCTTTGCGAAGCAGTTTCAGCTCCGTTGAGAGAGCGTTGATCTTCGCTTCGGCCGCCTCCTGAGCCAAGCCGCACCTCCGTCTTGGTCGCTGCGGGGAAGTCTACTCATGGTGCGCCGGCGCGGGCGCGCCGTCACCTGTTTCCCAGCGGTTTCCGGAACCGGGAAACAGCGCAGGCCGATTCGGTAGCGGCCGTTTCCCCTTGACCGGCAACGGGAAACTCCTGTCCGCGTCGCGACTCCCCGGGTGATGCTGGTTCCGCCGGAATCGTTTCGGCGAAACCAGGAATCCGATGCGGAAAGGGGAAAGCGATGCACACGCACATCGTCATCGTGCTGGGCCAGCTGGTCTCCCTGCTGGGCTGACCAGGAACCGGCCGGCGGGCCCGGGCCGCCGGTCACACCTTCCCCCCGTTCGCCTAGTACAGGATGATTGACCGATGCCGGACTTTGGAGCGGAATTGAAACGTCGACGTACGTCGGTCGGCATGTCACTGACCGGACTCGCGGCGGCCGTGCATTTCACCAAGGGCTACCTGAGCAAGGTGGAGAACGGCAAGACCCGGGTGAACCGGGAACTGGCCAAGGCGTGCGACCTCGCGCTCGGCGCCGACGGGGAGCTGCTCGCCCTCGTCACGGAACCGGGCTCGCCCGCGCGGCGCAGCGCCGGCGGCATCGCCGGGCTGCCGGACGCCGGCCGCTGGTTCGTCGGCCGGGAAGCGGAACTCGACGCGCTGTCCGCGCTGCTGCTCGACCCGGACGACGCCCGCGTCGGCGTGGTGCACGGCATGGCGGGCGCGGGCAAGACGGCGCTGGCCGTCGCCGCGGCCCGGCGCGTCGAACGGTCCTTCCCGGACGGCTGCCTGTTCTTCGACCTGCGCGGGCACACGCCCGGCGCGGCCGAGCTGTCCGCCGGTGAGGCTTTGGGCCGGCTGCTGCGGCTGCTGGACGTCTCGGCCGACCAGCTGCCCGCCGACGAGGACGGCCTCGCCAACCTGGTCCGCGACCAGCTGCGCGGCCGCCGGATGATCCTCGTGCTGGACAACGTGCGGTCCGCCGAGCAGATCCGCGCGATCGTCCCGGGCGAGACGTCGTCCCGGATCCTCGTGACGAGCCGGGGCCGGCTCCCCGCGCTCGACGACGCCTGGCACTTCCCGGTGGACGTGCTGCCGCTCGCCGACGCCGTGCGGTTGCTGCGCTCGGTCGCCGGTTCGCACGCACCGGACGACGAGAGCGTGGCGACCGAGATCGTCCGCCACTGCGGGCAGCTCCCGCTTGCCGTGCGGATCGTCGCGGCCCGGTTCGTCGCGGGTGGCTGGACACCGGCCCGGCTGCGCGACCGGCTCGCGGACGAAACGACCCGCCTCGGCACGCTGGACGACGGCGAGCGCAGCGTCGCGACGGCGTTCGCGGTGTCCTACGAGTCCCTGCCCGGCGACCAGCGGCGGCTGTTCGGCCTGCTGGCGCTGCACCCCGCGACCGCGGCGGAGGTCGCGGCGGTCGAGGCGCTGGCGGGCCTCGGCCCCGGCGAAGCGGACCGGCTGGTCGACCGGCTGCACGACGCCCACCTGGTCGTCCGCGACGAGCGCGGGTACGTCGAGCTCCACGACCTGATGCGGATGTTCGCTTCGACGCACGCACTGCCCGGCGTCGAGCCGGAGGACCGTTCGTCGGCCATGGGCCGGCTCGTCGACCACGCGCTCGCGACAACGCTGGCGGCCGACGAGCTGGCGGAGCCGTACCGGTTCCGCCCGCCCACCGGCCTCCCACCGGTGAGCGTCCCGTTCACCGACGCGGACGGCGCGCTCGCGTGGCTGGCTGCGCAGTGGCCGATGCTCGTCGAGATGGTCGATTCCGCGTTCCGGCACGGGCTTCACGACCGTTGCTGGCAGCTGGCGTTCGTGCTCCGCGCGTACTTTTTCCGGGAAAAGCTGTTCGAGCCGTGGATCCGCACGCACGAGCGAGCCCTCGAAGCGACGCACGCGACCGGCAACGCGAGCGCGACCGGCATGATCTTGAACAACCTGGGCATGGCCCACGTGGAGTCGGGCCGCGTCGACGAGGCAATCGGTTTCCACGAGCGGGCACAGGAGTGTTTCGCGCGGGCCCGCGACGACCGCGGCGCGATAGACGCGCTGTCCAGCCTGGCGTGGGCGCGCTTGTACCGGGGTGAAGCGGAAGCGACGTTGACGGATCTGACGACGGTGTTGGCGGTTTATCGCCGGACCGGCCGGACGCGCAACGTGGTGATCGCGCTCCGCGGCATCGCGCTCGCTTCGACGGTGTTGGGGCGCTTTCCGGAGGCGTTGTCGAGTGCGCAAGAGGCGGTTCAGTTGGCTCAGTTGCCGGTGGATCGGGCGATGTCGGTCAATTGCGAGGCATGGGTACGGTTCCGCGCCGGGCAGTGGGCGGAGGCGGAGGGGTGTTACCGCCGCGCGGCCGAGCTGGCGGACGACGCGGCCAACGAGTACGAGAAAGCCCGCGCGCTGACGGGGCTGGGCAACACGGCGGCGGGTAGAGGTGACCGCGAGGCAGCGGCCCGCTGGTGGACGGAGGCGGCCGGGTACCGGGTGACGTTGGAACCGAGGGTGCTCGGCGAGGCGGAGTACCGAGATCGCGCGGCGGTCAGCTGAGGTTGCGCTGGGCCACCGGCCGGTCGGCTCACCGGCGGATCGGCAATTTCGCCGGCGGATCGGCGGTTTCGCCGATCTGCCAGCCCGCCAGCCCGCCAGCCCGCCAGCCCGCCAGCCCGCCAGCCCGCCAGCCCGCCAGCCCTGAGGATTGGACAACACCTGTCCGCCGCCGAGCCAGGGCCCGCGGGTCACCGCGGGCCCTGGCTCATGCCGCCCCCACACCGTTTCCCCCCGCACAAACCGTTTCCGGCAACGGAAACGCCTTGTCCCCCACCTCCGCGGAAGCGCACCATCAATACAGTTCCGAATTCCGCGCCCACCCCGCGGAATCGCCGAAATCCCCGTTGGTCCGGGAAATCCCGAGGAGCGAGTCATGATGGTCGTCTGTTCGTTTTCCGCCCTGCTCCGCGCCGCGCTTTTCCTCGTCGCGGTCGCGCTCGTCGCCGGTGTGTCGCTCGCCGGGCCCAGTGCCCCCTCCGGCACGCCCGGTCAGGGGCCCGCCGTGACCACCTCCGAACCCGTCGAGCACTGACCTCACGTGGCGGACAAGTGCTCCACCAGTTTGGCCAGCTGGTCGGCGTACCGTTCCACGAACTCCGGCGAGTCCGGCGCGGTCCGCGTCAACCCCTCGGCCACGTGCGGCAGCGTCACCGGGGCCATCGCCGCCGCCATCAGCAGGACCGTCAGGCACTCCGGGTCGACCCACTCGGGCAGCCGGCCGTCGGCCTTCATCGACGCGATCCGCTCCACCGTCCCGGCCAGGCGCTGCGTCCTCGGCGCGTGGTCGGGATCCGACTCGGCACCGTCGTACTCCAGGCCCGACCACGCCACCAGCCGCATCCCGTCGCGGCTCGACAGCGCGTGCCGCCGCACCTGTTCCGCCAACGGCGTGTCCGGCGCGACCAGTTCCCGTTGCTGCTCGGTCCACTGCTCCGACAGCGCCCGGTACAAGCCCTCTTTGCCGTCGAAGTAGTACGAAATCAGCTGCTGGTTCACCCCCGCACGTCCCGCGATCGACGCGATCCGCGCGCCCGCGTAGCCCTTCGCCGCGAACTCCGCGCCCGCCGCCTCCAGGATCAGCCGGCGGGTGCGTTCCGGATCCCGTTGCCGCTCCTGGGGTTTCGGCGAACGGCGGGGCTTCGAGGCGGTCACGCCGCGACTATACGTCAACCAGCCGGTTGACTCTGCGGAACAGAAGGGTGACGAGCCGGCAGTGCCGCCGTCAGCGCGAGCGCCAGCACCAGCACACCCGCGCTGACCGCGAGGGCGCCGGCCGTCGCGGCCGCGTACCCGCCGTCGAGGCGGGTGAAGAACACCGTGCCGAAGACCGCGATCCCGGTCGCCGTGCCCAGCTGGATGGTGGTGTTCACGACGCCGGACGCCGCGCCCGCCTGGTCCGGCCGGATCGCCGCCATCGCCGACGCGAACAGCGCGTTCAGCACCGCGCCCATGCCCAGCCCGACGCCGATCACCGGCGCCAGCAGCACCCAGCCGCTCAGCGCCGCGCCCTGTGACAGCACCAAAACGGCGACCGCGACCAGGCTCGCCAGCAGCACCGCGACGGCGCCGGCGGCGAACGACCGCCCGAGCGACGGCGCGAGCCGCATGCCCAGGACGTTGCCCGCGACGATGCCGAGCGTCGACGGCGCGAACGTCACCGCCGCTTCCCACGGCGTGAACCCGAGGCCCAGCTGCAGGTGCAGCGTCAGGACGAAGAACACGCCGACCCCGGTGTTGACGCAGAACAGCACCGCCTGACCGCTCGCCAGCCGCCGCACCAGGTCCGGCGGCACCAGCGGTTCGCCGCCGTGGCGAGCCTGAACCCGTTGATACAGCACGAAAACGCCGAACAGCGGGACGGCCGCCACCAGCAGCACGACCGACCACGCCGGCCAGCCCAGTTCGCGCCCCTGCACCAGCGGGTAGAACACCGCGAACAACCCGGCGGTGAGCAGCGCGAGGCCGCCGAGGTCCAAGCGGTGCCGGAGGAACCCGGGCCGGCTCGGCATCGTGACGACCGCGCCGGCCAGCGCGAGCACGCCGATGGGCACGTTCACCAGGAAGATCGCGCGCCAGCCGGTGCCGAAGAGGTCGGCCTGGGTCAGCGCGCCGCCGAGCAGCGGGCCGGCGAGCCCGCCGACCGGGAACGCGCCCGCGTACCAGGCCATCGCCTTCGGGCGCTCGCGCTCGTCGAACTCCGCGTGGACGAACGAAAGCACCTGCGGCACCATCAGCCCGGACCCGACGCCCTGCACGACACGCGCGGCGATGAGCACGCCGACGTGCCCGGCGAGGCCGGCGGCCAGCGACGCCGCGGTGAACACGAGCATGCCGGCCACGAACAGCTTCTTCGTGCCGTGGCGGTCGCCCAGGCGGCCGCCGGTGATCAGCGTCAGCGCGAACCCGAGCGCGTAGCCGGCCGAAATCCACTGCAGCGCGGCTTCTCCGGTGCCGAGCTCCCGCTGGACGGTCGGCAGCGCGACCGCCACGATCTGGTTGTCGATCATGTCCACCAGGACGGCCAGTACCGCGACCGCCAGTGCCCACCACCTGAGCGCGTGCTTCCCCACGACGTCCCCCTTGCTCCACGAGCGAACTCGACGCAGCAAGCATCAACCAGTCGACATACTCTGTCAACCAGTTGTTTGATTCAGTTCGTCAGTGGGGTGATTATCAGCCTTTAAGCACCTCCCGCAGCTTCTGGGCGAACGCCTCGGGCTGGCCGGCGTAGCCGAACTCGCCGCCGAGGAAACCGCCGTGGTGGCTGGGAAAGACCGTCGCCTCCTGGCCGAGGCGCTCGGCGGTGGCGAGGGCCGCGCGCCCGGTCATGACGTCGATGGACTCCTCACCGACGGCGATCACGACTCGCGTCGGCGCGGCGTGCAGCGCATCGACGTCGAGCTGGTAGGCGCTGACGGCCAGGGAGCGATCGCTCATCAGCGGATCGTCGCGGCGGCCGTCGTCTTCGGTGGGCATGCCGAACTGGGCCGGGTCCGGCGCGGGCTGAGCGAAGTAGTCGCCGGTGAACTCGCCCTTCCACGAGGTCATGGCCATGAAGGCCGCCATGCCGGCCCCGAAGCCACGCGCCTGGTAGGCATCCCGGAAGGCCTTCCCGGCCCGTTCGGCCGCGTCGGCGTCGGGCAGCACCCCGACGATCGGCGGCTCGTGCGCGACGAGCGTGCGGACGTCTTCGGGGTGGGCGGTGACGAGCGCGAGCGCGGCGACGGCGCCCCCGCTGCTCCCGAACACCTCGACCGGGCCGGCACCGAGCGCCTGGACGACGGCGTGGATGTCACCCGCTTGAGTGGCGGGATCGTGGTCTTCCCGGCCGTCCTTGCGGACGCTGCGCCCGAGCCCGCGCGGGTCGTAGGTGACGACGGTGCGTTCGGGGAAGAAGGACGCCAGCGTGCCGAACCCGGTGGCGTCCATGGGTTGCCCGACCATGAGCAGAGGTGGTCGTGGACTCTCGGCGGGCGCGGGACCGTGGACGTCGTAGACGATGTCGGCCTCGGGTGTTTCCAGTGTGTGCGTGGTCATGGTGCCTCCCCAATCCGGACGTTGGGGGCAGCGTAAACCGGGGCACCGACAGTTTCGGGCGGTCGTGCGTCAACGCGTCAACTGACCAGTCCGGTCCGGTACGCGTACACCACCGCCTGCACCCGATCCCGCAGGTCCAGCTTGGTCAGGATCCGCGACACGTACGTCTTCACGGTCTCCTGGCTGATCACCAGCGCACCAGCGATCTCGCTGTTGGACAACCCATCGGCGATCAACCGCAACACTTCCAGTTCCCGGGGCGCCAAAGCGACTTCAGCGGACGACGCCGGCCGGATCCGCGCCGCGTACTTGCCCACCAACCGCCGCGTCACCTCGGGATCCAGCAGTGCCGCTCCGGTCGCCACCGTGCGGATTCCGTGCAGCAGCTGCGCCGGCGGGGCGTCCTTCAACAGGAACCCGCTCGCCCCCGCGCGCAACGCCTCGTACACGTACTCGTCGAGGTTGAACGTCGTCACCACCAGCACCTTCACCGGCTGCTCGACGCCCGCGCCGGCCAGCAGGCGCGTCGCCTCGATGCCGTCCAGGACCGGCATGCGGACGTCCATCACCACGACGTCCGGGTGCAGCGAACCCGCGAGGTCGACCGCCGTGCGGCCGTCGCCGCATTCGCCGATCACCTCGAGGTCGGGCTGGGCGTCGATGATCGTCGCGAAGCCCGTGCGGATCAACGCCTGGTCGTCGCAGACCAGCACCTTGATCACGGCGCCCGCCCGGCAGGAATCCTTGCCCTCACCAGAAATCCGCCTTCACGACGCTCCGCAGTGAACTCTCCGCCGAGCACGTCGACGCGCTCGCGCAGCCCCGCCAGACCCCGCCCGCTCCCGCGCAACACCACCGGGCCCGCGGGGGCGCCCCCGTTTTCCACGCTACCGGACGGCACCGACAGTTTCGGCGCTCCGGAGGTCACCTCCACGACGACCTCGTGAGCGCCGTGCTCCACGCGGACGTCGGTGCGGCTGCCGTGCGCGTGCTTGAGCGCGTTCGTCAACGCCTCCTGGACGACCCGGTACGCCACCGCCTCCGCGCTCCCCGCCGTCGCGGGCGAACCGACCTCGGTGAACTCGACCGGCTGCCCCGCGCGCCGCGTCTGCTCGACGAGCGTCGCCAACGAGCCGGACGTCCGCGGCTCGGTGCCGTAGTCGGGGTTGAGCAGGTCGAGCAGGTGCCGCAGGTCCGTGATGGCCAGCCGCCCGGTGTCGGTGATCGCCGTCAGCGCCTGGTCGAGCCGCTCGGGCGCCGCGGTCAGGTAGCGCGCCGCCTCCGTCTGCACGACCATCGCCGTCACGTGGTGGGTCACGACGTCGTGGAGCTCGCGCGCGATGCGGGTGCGTTCGGCGGTGCGGGTCGTCTCGGCGACGTGAAGGCGGTGCTCCGCCTCGGCCGCCCGCGACTGCCGCAGCCACGCGCCGATGCCCCACGCGAGGGCGAGCGCGAAGTAGAACGTCACGAACCCGGTCCAGCCCTCGGACGAACCGCGCGAAGCGAGCGCGACGGCGAGAACCGCGTACGCCGCCGAAGCGACGGCCACGGTCGGCCACCGGTACCGCTCCAGGTAGGCGGCCGCGCTCAGCAGCGCGATCGGCAGCGCGGAGCCGGAAACCGTGTGGTAGCCCCAAAGCTGGTCGACGGCGAAGCCGGCCGAGACGAGCGCGAGGCAGCCGGCCGGCAACCGTCGGCGCAGGGCCAGCGGCAGGCACTCGACGGCGACCACCACGAGCGCGAAGGCGTCCATCGGCCGCGTCGGCAGGTTGCCGACCTGGGTCCCGTAGCCGCCGAGGGCCGGGATCAGCGCCAGGCCGGCGAGCAGCAGGCCGAACGCGAGATCCCGGACCGTGACGTCGAGCCGCCGCCAGAGGTCGATCACGCGACGACAGTAGCGGTCTCGGCGGTGCGCCCGCGGAGCGGAACGATGTGGCCGCGTCGCCGGGCGAGCACCATGAAGACTGCCGTCGTGACGACACCGGCGACCACCGAGTAGACGCTCGCCTCGGGCCCGAACTCCCCGCCGGTGAGCGCGGCCGGACCGGACATGACGGCGTGCAGCAGCCCTTCGGGGGCGTCGGTGCCCGAGACGCCGGCGCCGAAGATCCCGCCCTCGGCGAAGTTCCACGCGAAGTGCAGCCCGATCGGCAGCCAGAGCGTCCGGGTGGCGGCGTAGGCGGCGGCGAGCATGCCCCCGGCCTCGACGGCGATCGCGACGGCGCCCCAGAGCGTGGCGTGGGCGTTGAAGAGGTGCGAGAGCCCGAAGAGCAAGCCGGTGAGCGTCAGGGCGAGCCAGGTGCCGATCCACCGTTCGACGAACCGGAAGAGGATGCCGCGGAAGATGAGCTCTTCGGTGACGGCGGCGGCCGCGCTGAACCCGAACAACGCGAGCGCCCCGCCGACGGAACCCCAGCCGAGCAGGTCGTACCCGCCGACCAGGGCGATGTTCCCGATGACGCAGGCGAAGAGCCCGAACCCGATGACCAGCCCGCGCCCGAGAGCCGCGTTGTTCTTGGTGAGTTCGCCCGGAACGCGGTGTTCGGTCTTGCGAACGATCCACCGGTAGGCGACGACGGCGAGGGCCGCGCTGGCGAGCCCGAGAACGAGGGTGAGCGGGGTGTTCCACTGCACCGCGCTGACGGCGAGGCTGCCGGCGAGGGCCACGACCGCGACGGTCACGAGCTGCAAGAACAGTCGCACGACGACTCCTTAGCGAGAACCCCCGGCGGGAGTGCTGGGGACGTGGAGAACGCTAGGGATTTCGGCGGCTGGGAACGTCACCGTGGAGTGGACAGTTCCGGGTAGCTCGCACGGGGGACAAGCCCGGCTGCGCGCCCGTGAAAACGTTCAGGGCCGGAAGCGCGTGCGCTTCCGGCCCTGAAGGAGGGAAAACTACTTACCCAGCAGCTTGGTCACCTTCTCCAGCGCTGCCGGGCCGTGCTGGGTCACCGGGGCCGTTACCGCTCCCGTGCTGTAGCGGCCGCCCTGGTTCAGCGGGGTGCTTCCGGCCAGCTTGGTCACCCCGGCGAGCGACGTCAGGTCCGTCGGGAGGATGCCGCTCGGCAGCAGCGAGCCCAGCAGGGGAAGGCCCGTGTCCGCGCGCCGGCTCTCGGACGTGCTCACGCCGGTCACCCGAGTGCCCTCGGCCGGGTTGAGGGGGTTCGTCGTGATGGTTCCGTGCAGCGGCAGGCCGCCGTCGATCGGCGTGACCGTCGTGCGGTCCGGGGCGGTGTCCGCCGCCGCCGTCAGCGGCAGCGCGATCGGCAGGGACGGCACCTCGGTCGCCGTCAGCTCGCTGCCCAGCGGCGCGTTGAGGTCGTGTTCGGGCAGCTCACCGGTGACGTCGGCGCTCGGCGTCACTTCGTGCTGGAGCAGGTGGACGGGCACCGTGTGCAGCAGCGGGATGGACGCCGGCGCGTCGGTCGCCGGGGCGGGACGCTGCTGGGAGGCCGCGGGCACCGTGTCGCCGCTGACGGCCGCCGAGGCGGCGCCCGCGCCCACCATCAGCAGGCCGCCGCTGACCAGTGCCACCTGCAGGGTTCGCTTCGTCTGGATGCGCATGACAAATACTCCTTGAGGAAAAAGAAAGGGGGGAATGGAACGGCGAAAGTGCGAAGCAGACGTCAGTCCGGCGTGACGCCGGGCTGGATTTCCGCCGATGCCACGGGCCGGCGCAGCACGCCGTACCCGCGGTGCGACGGCTGCGGGCGCACCGCTGCCGATTCCTGGATCGCCTCACCGCAATTGCGGTCGTGACCGGCCGTGAAACCGGCGACGGCCGGACCGACGCACGACAGCAGCCACGACTGGCCGCCGTCACCGTGCTCGGACCGGCTGTGCGGCTGATCCACGACCCCCGCGCGAACCGGGACCACCGAGGAGAAGGCGGTGGAACGTTCACGCGGGCCACTGTTCACCGTCGCGCGCGCCGAGCCGGACGCCTCCGCGACATCGGGACCGGCGGCCGGCTTTTCGACGTGGTCGCGCGGGCCGGCGGCCGGTGCACCCGGCGTCGCAACGGCAGTCCGCCCGACCGAGACGACGGTGGCAGGCACCGAGGCCACCACATCGGTCGCGAACCGGGCCGTGTGCGCGGCTGCTCCAGACAGCTCGCGCACCCGGGCGACCGCGGGGGCCGCGGCGTCACGCGCCTGCCGCACCACGGGAATCGAATCCAGCACGGGCGGCTGTACGACAGCGATCGGCCCGTCCGTGACCGAGGTGACGGTGCTGGCCGACGCCGTGGCCGTCAGCCACGCGATCGCGCAGGCCGCGGCGGCGCCGCCGAGCACGACGAGCGCGCGCCCGAGAATGCGACCGGCGTTCACCGTGTCGCCTCCCCGCGTGCCACTCATCACGATCGCGATCCCGCCTGTTCACCGACTCGATCAATCGCGCACACCATAACCACAAGCCATTCAGCACTTCCGCGTTACCCCCTGATAAGCACGGCGCCGACCAGGGCAAACTCACCCGATTCAGCTACAACACCGCTGAATTTCGGCGACGTTTTACGACACGATCGAGGGTCCCGCGCATGAATCGCCACCGCGGGGTGCATCCTTGCCGCGACGACGCTTTCCCCCACGTCGTCAATCCGTGTTTCATTCTCACCCGAGGAGATCTCCATGATCAAGAAGATCGGCCTGATCACCGCCGCCCTCGCCGCCGGCGCGTTCCTGACCGGCGGGATCGCCTCCGCAGACACCCCCGGCTACCAGGGCGACGAGTTCGGCGAGGCCGGCTTGGTCAACCTCCACAACACCGACGTCCTGCACAACCTGAACGTGGCGCCGGGCGTCTGCGGCAACAACGTCAACGTCCTCGGCGTGCAGGTGCCGATCCAGGACTCGCTCAACGGCATCGGCGTGCCGATCCTGTCGCCGGGCGAGCACGAGGCCAGCGGCGAGAACCCGGACAACTGCGCCTCGGGCGCCGTCACCGACGGCGGCACCAGCCAGGGCGACTGACCCCGCCACGGCCTGGTGCTCCAGTGGGTGTCACCCGAGACGGTGCCGTGGGCGTCGGATCCGTTCCACCGCACCGTTTCGGGGCACTCCCCGTCCGCACGAGCAAACCGGCTCTAGGACAGGAGTATCGCCATGCGACGCATCACCGCCACGATCGGTGCCTTGGCTTTGACGACCGGAGTCCTCCTCGGAGCGACCGGGACGGCGTCGGCGCAGGCCGAACCCACGCCGGGGGTGCGCTGCGTGGGCAGCTCCCTCGCGATGTGGGCCACGAACGCCCTCTGCGTGGTCGACCGCACGTACCCGCTCATCCTCGTCCCGGCCGGCTGACGGTCAGGTGCCGATTTCGGGCAGCGAAAAGCGCGCCACGCCGGTGATCGCGGCGAGCAGTTCTTCGACGCCGGCGAGCGTGAACTCCGCGATTTCGTAGCGCGTAGTGGAATACGCGTTGAGGAACGACGGGATTTCCTCGACCCGCCGGCCCGGCAGCACGACGGGCAGGATCCGCCGGGTGGCCCGGGGCAGATCCTTGGTGAGGTTGTCGCGGATCATCGCGGCCTCGAACTGCGCACCGCGCCCCAGGTGCGGCTCCTCGGTCCCCTCCGCACGCCGCTTGTAGTCGGGCGAAGCGATCACGAGCACGAAATCCGCTTCGGCGAGCTGCTCGATCGCCCAGAGCGACCAGTCCCGGCGGCCGTCGTCGGCCCACTGGTCGAGCCGGACGTCGAGTCCCGCACGGGTGCGCAAGAACGTCGCGAAGTCACGGACGAGCTCGCGGTGCCGTTCGTCGTCGTGGGAATAGGTGACGAAGACCCGGGGCGGTTTCCCAGCGCCCGGCGTACTGCGTTGCTCTCTCGCCGGATCGGTCCGCGACACGACGAGCGGGGCAGCCACCTCGGCCTCTCGCCGGACGTCGCCCCCGCGCACGGAACCCTTGACCGTGCCCCCGAAGATCACCGGCCCGGTGTTCGTCCCGGTGTTGGTGAAGGAGTTCTGCTCGGGCATGGGACTCCTCAGCTCCGGGGCGCGATTGTGCCGCCGGAAACATCGCCTTCGACCACACCGCCGAAGACCATCGGACCGGTGTTGCTGCCGTGGATGGTCACGTTGTTCGTCGTGACGGCGGCGACCCGGCGCTCGAACGACGCGGGTGAGTACCCGGAATCGCTGAGCACCTTGCTGATCGCCGGCACGAGACGGCTTTCCAGCAGCTTCGTGTACCGCTCGGCGTCGACGACCTGGAAGTAGTCGCGGGCGGCGTCGGCGGCGCCGAGCTCCCGCAACGTGCGCGCCGAGCCGTAGCGGTCGGCGTTGAGCGTGTACCCGTCGTGCGGCAGCGGCCGGATCACCTTGAGCGCGTTCCAGACGCGGCCCGGGCCGGTCACCGGGAGCTTCAGCCACCGCAGGAAGCCTTGCCAGACCGGCCGCCACCAGTCCGCGGTCATCGTGTCCCCGGCGCGGAACTCCTGCCGGATCGGCGCGAGCACGCACGGCGTCCACTCGATGTACAGCGTGCTCTCCTCGACGGCCGCGTGCAGGAACGCCGAGAGGACGAGCTCCCGGTTCCACGTCTCGACCTGGAAGCAGAGGTAGTACCGCGCCCACTCGCGCGGGCGGTGGTAGATCCGCCCCGCCTCCTCCGCCGGCAGGTAGTGCGCGGGCGGCCGGGAAACGCCGGCCAGGTAGGGCGTCGTGACCGGTTCGTGCACGCGGTCGATCAGGCCTTCGGCCGGGCTGAACACCATGCCTTCGACCCGCAGGTCCCGCAGCCGTTCGTCCGGCGAGAGAGCCGCGTGCCGCTGCAGTTCCTCGACCGCCTTCCCGACTTCTTCGTAGAACCGCGCGGTGGTGAGCGGCTGCTCGGCCGGCGAGCCGAGCGGTTCCAGTGGCAGTGCCAGCGACCACGGCGTCACGCTGGTCCCGGCGCCGACGAACGGGTTCCGCCCCCGGTAGACGATCAGCGGGACCCGGGCGTCGGGCGACTCGGCGACGCGGCCGGCGCGGTGCCGGTCGAGGGCCAGCCGGAGCCGAGGCGGGCTGCAGAGGAGCGAGAGGCGATCGGGGGACGGCCGTTTCACCGCGCCCGGCACCCGGGCCCGGCGGCCGAAGTACCGCCTGACCGTCCGCCAGACGACGACCCGGTCCGCGATCAGGATGATCAGCATGAGCAGTGCGGAGGAGCCGGAAACCACCGCCGCGTCCAGCCCGAACCAGCTGGGCAGCAGATCCGAGGTGTCGAACGGACTGCTTTCGGAACCGACGCGCGTGGATCGGCTCGACGAACTCTCCAGCGATGAGAGCAGCCCGGCGATCAACGGGAGCAGCGTCGCCACCGTGAGCAGGGAGAATACGGCCAGGAACTTCCCGAAAACGAACAACCCCGAGCCGGGACGACCCCATCGGGCCGATTTCCAGATCGGTTTGATCGACAGCAACGCGGCCCAGGTCAACCACGCGGCGAGCCCGGAACTCCCCAAGCTCGTCGTCACGAAGGCGATCGTCAACAACGCCAAAGCGCCGTCGCGGAATTTGCGCCGGGTCCGCGCCGCGACGACTTCGGTGAGCACCGTGGCGGTGTCCAGACCGGGCGTCAACGGCACCTGGCGGGTGTCTTCGACCAGCAGTTCGCGAACGGCCTCGTCGCAATAACGGCGGTCCAGGTGCGCTGCCGCGGCGAGGTAACGGGTGTTGTCGTCGAGCGGTGGCAGTTCGGCTTCGGCGTGCTCGGCGGCGAAGCGGGTCCAATCGGTCGAGGGCTCGTGGATGGTCACGGGCGGCTCCGGTCGACCATCGTGCCCAGCAGCTCCGGCATCGGCTGCCAGGCTGAATCCAGGGCGGAAACGTACACGAAGTACTCCACTCCTCCGGTGCGCCAATAGACCGCGCGCACGTGCCGCGTTCCCTCCTTGAGCGACTCCCAGGTGAACTCCCAGTCGACGGCTTCGCTGCCACGCACGTCGATCGGGTCCATCCGGACGCGGCGCAGGCCGGTGAGCCGGGTGGCCGTGTCCTTCTCGGCGGCGACGTGCGTGCCCACGAGTTCACCGCGTGCTTCGGTCGCGCCGTAACGGACGTAGTGCGAGTCGTCGGCCGGATCGGTCGCCTGGAAGGAACCCGGGTTCTTCGGTTCGCTGGGCCAGCCCCGCGGGACGACGGTGCTGAACCCATCGGGCGCGGTGACGGTTTCGTAGCCTTCGTCGACCCGCGCCGGCGTGTTCGGGTAAATGCCGGTCGCCGGTGCCGAAGATTCGTAACCGGGCGGAACCGGATCGATTGCCGAAACCGACTGGACGGTTTGTCCTTCGGTTCCGTGCACCAGCAGCAGTACCGTTCCGACCGCCGCACAAACAAGGAGGTTCGCCGCGCCGACAACGGCAGCGAACCGGGTGTTGCTCGCGGACATTCCCGAGATCCTCCCCAAAACCGTGATCTGGCCGCGTCGCCGCGGGCGCAGACCGTAGCATGGTGTGCCCGGCCCGTTGTGGACGCATTGGAGAATCCTTCCGTGAACAGTTCCCTGAAAGATCTTTTCGCCGACTTGGAACGTCTCGAACACGCGATTGCCGCGGATCCCGGCCACGAAGAAACCCGCGATCGGCTCGCGCGGGCGCTGGCGGAATCGACCGTGCGGGTGCGGAGCCTGACCCGCGATCGCCGCCCGGTCACGACCACGCGGGGCCAGCGGGAGTTCTGCGCGGCCGCGGCCGACCGGATCATCGAGCTCGGCGCGGGCGGCAACGCCGTCCAGGCGGCGGCCCGATCGCTCAAGAAGGAGATCGAGGCGGGCGAGGCGTGGACGTGGCGCGCGCCGATCTCCGCGATCGCGTTCGCCACGGCAGCCGCGGCGATCGGCTTGCTCTGGGTGATCAGCGGCGGCTTGGACGGCGACGTCGGCGCGGTGGTGACGGCCGGCGTCCTGAGCAGCGCCGCACTCGTCGTCGTGACGCTGCGGCACCGCACGCGGCGCTGGCAGATCGAAGCCGACCGGATCGCGGCACTCGTCTGCCGCAACGGCTTGTAGCGGAGCCGCCAAGGGGGCTCGAACCCCTGACCTTCTGTTTACAAGACAGATGCTCTACCAGCTGAGCTATAGCGGCCTGGCACCCGAGGCGCCGGACCCAGTGTATCGGCCCTGCCCCGACTCCCTGTCAAGAGGCAAGATCACCAGCTCCAGGCCACTATGGAGCGACGTGGTCAACGCCACTGCAA
Source organism: Amycolatopsis sp. NPDC098790 (assembly GCF_044759945.1). Lineage (NCBI taxonomy): Bacteria > Bacillati > Actinomycetota > Actinomycetes > Pseudonocardiales > Pseudonocardiaceae > Amycolatopsis > Amycolatopsis sp. NPDC098790. The sequence goes on along the minus strand of NZ_JBIWAI010000001.1, from coordinate 1,838,252 downwards.
CGACCGGCACACCCGCGTCGATGCACCAGAGGACGACAGGACGAGGAGGTGGATCTTGAAGATCGACAGCAACGGGCACACGACGAACAGATGGCCCCTCCTCGAACCCCCCGAACAGAAACCGAGGAGCCACCGCCCGAACCTCCTCAAGCGCCGCCCCTGGCACGTTCTCGAGGCGCCGACCGGTGAGTTCCCCGCCGTCGACGCCGAGGAGGCCATGGGGCCTCAGCTGCCGGACGAGGCCACCGTCAACTTCGTGCTCGACCTCTCGCTTCGCATCGGTGAGGTCCAGATGGCCAGCGGGGCCGGCGCGTCCGACGTCACCGCCACCATCATCGCCATCGCCGGGGCGCTCGGGCTGCCGCACTGCGAGGTGGACGTCATCTTCACCTCGATCACCGTCACCTGCCACCGCGGCAGCGACCTCACGCCCGTCACCGCGCTGCGCGTCGTGCGGAGCCGGAGCCTCGACTACACCCGGCTCACCGAGACCGAGAAGCTCATCCGGCAGATCGTGCGCGGGAACGTCGGTGCCGAGCAGGCGCAGCAGGAGCTCGAGCGGATCACGCAGGCCTCGCACCCCTACCCGCGCTGGACCGCGACGCTCGCCTGGGGCGGGGTCGCCGCCTTCATCACCCTGCTGCTCGGCGGGGGCCTCGACATCGCGCTCGTCGCCTTCGTCATCTCCGGCGTCATCGACCGGATCGGGCGGTTCGTCAACCGGTACGGCCTGCCGTTCTTCTTCCAGCAGGTCATCGGGGGCCTGGTCGCGACGCTCTCGGCCATGGCCATCGTCAGCTTCAACGTCCTGACCACCGACAAACCGACGCTGGTGGTCGCCGCCGCGGTCACCGTGCTGCTGTCCGGCCTCTCCACCGTCTCCGCCGTTCAGGACGCCATCACCGGCTACAACGTCACCGCCGCCGGACGCACCATGGAGACCGCGCTGATGTCCGCCGGCCTGATCGCCGGAGTCGTGCTCGCCCTGCGGATCGCCGTCATGCTCGGCCTCCCCCGGACGCCGCTGCCGGACGTGCCGACGTCGACCGCGCTGCAGCTGCCGATGGTCGTGCTCGGCGGGGCCGGCGCCGCCGCCTGCTTCGCGCTCGCCAGCTACTCCAAGATGCGCGCGATGCTCGTCGCCGCGGCCGCCGGGGGGATCGGCGCCGCCGTCTACGGGTCGCTCATGCTCGCCCGATTGGACGGTGTCAGCTCCTCCGCCATCGCCGCGACGCTCGTCGGGTTCTGCGGTGGCGTGCTCGCGCGGCGACTCGGCGTTACTCCACTGGTAGTAGCCGTGTCCGGGATCACTCCGCTGCTTCCCGGCCTCTCCACCTACCGTGGTCTGTATCAGATCGGGGTCGAGCCCAGTGGCAACATCTCGACGCTCATGACCGCCGTCGCAATCGGGCTTGCGCTGGCAGCGGGCGTGGTACTCGGGGAATGGCTCGCCCAGCCGGTGCGGACCGGTCTGGGCAGGCTCGAGCGGCGGTTCGCCGGACCGCGCATGGCTGGTCCGCTCGAACCGACCGAACGAAGCTTGGAGTAACCCCGCAGTCACCGGCTGTTCATCGCTCACGCGATAGGGTTTCACTCTGGGGCCGCGACCCAGGACGCGAGGAGCAGCAGCTGTGAGTGACAAGGAGAACGGGAACCAGGCCGATTTCGTCGTAGTGGCGAACCGGCTACCGGTGGACCTCGAACGCACGACGGACGGCGAACGCCGCTGGACGGCCAGCCCCGGCGGGCTCGTCTCCGCGCTGGAGCCGTTCCTGCGGTCGCGCAAGGGTGCCTGGGTGGGCTGGCCGGGCATCCCGGACGTCGACGTCGAGGAGTTCGACGACGACGGCCTCGTGCTGCACCCCGTCTCGCTCAGCGCCGACGAGGTCCGCGACTACTACGAGGGCTTCTCCAACGCCACGCTCTGGCCGCTCTACCACGACGTCGTCGAGCGCCCGGTGTTCGACCGGGCGTGGTGGAACAGCTACGTCAAGGTGAACCGGCGGTTCGCGAAGGCCAGCGCCGAGGTCGCCGCCCCGGGCGCGACCGTCTGGATCCAGGACTACCAGCTGCAGCTGGTGCCGGCGATGCTGCGCGAGCTCAGACCCGACCTGCGCATCGGCTTCTTCCTGCACATCCCGTTCCCGCCGGTCGAGCTGTTCATGCAGATGCCGTGGCGCGCCGCGCTCATCCGCGGCCTCACCGGCGCCGACCTGGTCGGCTTCCACCGCCCGGGCGGCGCGCAGAACTTCCTCTGGCTGTGCCGCCAGCTGATCGGCCTCGAGTCGACGCGCGGCGCGGTCGGCGTCCGGTCGCGGCCGGGCACCATGCAGGTCGGCGACCGGACCGTCCGGGTCGGCGCCTTCCCCATCTCCATCGACGCCGCCGGCCTCGACACCCTCGCCCGCACGAAGGGCGTCCAGGAGCGGGCCGCGCAGCTGCGGCGCGACCTCGGCAACCCGAAGATCGTGATGCTCGGCGTCGACCGGCTCGACTACACCAAGGGCATCGACCTGCGGCTGCAGGCGCTGCACGAGCTGCTGCACGAGGGCAGGCTGCAGCCGGACGACGTCACGTTCGTCCAGCTCGCCACCCCCAGCCGCGAGCGCGTCGAGCACTACCAGCGGATGCGCGGTGAGATCGAGCAGATGGTCGGCCGGATCAACGGCGAGTTCTCCCGCGTCGGGCACCCGGTCGTCCACTACCTGCACCAATCGGTCGACCGCACCGAGCTGGCCGCCTTCTTCACCGCCGCGGACGTCATGGTCGTGACGCCGCTGCGTGACGGCATGAACCTCGTCTGCAAGGAGTACGTCGCCGCCCGGCACGACCTCGGCGGCGCGCTGGTGCTGTCGGAGTTCGCCGGCGCGGCGGCCGAGCTCTCTAGCGCATTCCTCGTCAACCCCCACGACCTGGACGGGGTGAAGGACGCTTTAGTAGCTGCCATTACGCTCGACCCGGCCGAGGGCCGTCGCCGGATGCGCGCCATGCGTCGCCAGGTCCTCACCCATGACGTCGATCGATGGGCGCGCTCGTTCCTACAGGCTCTGGGTGCGGAGGCGGTCGACTGACATAGTCCCCCGACCCATGCACGAGCTCCTGAGGAGGAGTGTTGACTGCCGAGGCCCTGCCCGCCGAGCTGCGGCGCGCGATCGTCCAGATCGCCCGTACTCCGCGTCTGCTGGTCGCCTGCGACTACGACGGCACGCTGGCACCCATCACGCTCAACCCGGACGAGGCACGCCCGCTGCCCGAGTCCGTCGGGGCCCTCAGATCGCTCGCCGGTCTGCACGAGACCACCACGGCGGTCATCTCCGGCCGCGCGCTGCGTGACCTGGCGACGCTGTCGCGGCTGCCCTCCGAGGTGAACCTCGTCGGCAGCCACGGCTCGGAATTCGACATCGGCTTCATCCACGCCCTCGACGAGAAGGCGCGCGACCTGCACCGGCGGCTGGAGGCCGAGCTCGAACAGCTCGTGCTGGACGTCCCGGGCGTGTCGCTGGAGGTCAAGCCGGCCAGCATCGCGGTGCACGTGCGCCGCGCCGAGCACGAGGCCGGGCGCCGCGTGCTCGCGGCCGTCCACTCCGGACCGTCCACATGGGAGGGTGTGTCGACCACCGACGGCAAGGAGGTGGTCGAGCTCGCCGTCGTCCAGACGGACAAGGGCCGCGCGCTCGACATCCTGCGCCACCAGGTCGGCGCCACCGCGGCGATCTTCCTCGGCGACGACGTCACCGACGAGAAGGCCTTCGCCCGCCTGTCCGGCCCGGACCTGGGCATCAAGGTCGGCGACGGCGAGACGCTCGCCGGCTACCGCGTCCCGGACACCGTGGACGTCGCCCTGGTGCTCGCGTTCATGCTGGAAGAGCGGCGCAACTGGCTCTACGGCGAGTCGGCGCCGCCGATCGAGCGGCTGTCGATGCTGGCCAACGAGCGTTCGGTCGCGCTGCTGACGCCGGACGCCAAGCTGACCTGGCTCTGCCACCCCGGCCCGGACGCGCCCGCCGTGTTCGCCGACCTGCTCGGCGGCGAAGGTGCCGGCCACTTCTCGATCAAGCCGCACCGCAACGGCCTGCCACTCGGCCAGCGCTACCTGCCGAACACGATGACGGTCGAGACGCGCTGGTCGCGCCTGCTCGTCACCGACTACCTCGAGCCGGAGAGCCCGCAGCACCGGACGGACCTCGTCCGCGTGATCTCGGGTGAGGCGGTGGCGAGCGTCAAGTTCGCGCCGCGTCCGGAGTTCGGCGGCGTGCCGGTGAAGCTGGAGATCGTCGAAGGCGGTCTGCGGGTGCTCGGCACGTCCGAGCCGTTCGTGCTGTATTCGCCGGGCGTCGAGTGGACGCTGACCTCCGACGGCCTGCACGACACCGCGACTGCGCTGGTCCAGCCGACGCCGACCCGGCCGGTCGTGCTGGAGCTGCGCTGCGGCACCACGGACCTCGGCCCGCACGAACTGTCCGAAGTGGAGCGACGCGACCGCGCCGGCCGCTACTGGAGCGAGTGGACGTCGAAGCTGCAGCTCCCGACGGTCCAGACCGACCTGGTCCTGCGCTCGGCGCTGACCCTGCGCGGCCTGGTCAACACCGACACCGGTGGCGTGCTGGCGGCGGCGACGTCGTCGCTGCCGGAGGAGATCGGCGGCGTCCGCAACTGGGACTACCGCTACTGCTGGATCCGCGACGCCGCGATGACCGTGCGGGAGCTCGTGCACCTGGGCTCGATCGAGGAGGCCGAGGGCTACCTGCGGTGGCTGCACGGCGTGCTCGCGACGCTGGCCGGCCCGGAGCGGCTGCACCCGCTGTACACCTTGGCGGGCAGCGTGATCGGCGCCGAAGCGGTCATCGAGTCGCTGCCCGGTTATGCCGGTTCCCGCCCGGTTCGCGTCGGCAACCTGGCGAACCACCAGGTGCAGCTGGACGTCTTCGGCCCGGTCGTCGAGCTGGTCGGCACGCTGGCCGCGGCGCGCAGCGACCTGCGTGACGAGGACTGGCAGATGGTCCGCGCGATGGCGGAAGCCGTGACGCGGCGCTGGAACGAGCCCGACCACGGCATCTGGGAGGAGCGGCACGTGCCGCGCCACCGGGTCTACTCGCGGGTGATGTGCTGGGTGACCATCGACCGCGCGATCAAGCTCGGCGAGCAGTACGGCCGCGAGATCCCGGGCAACTGGCAGGGATTGCGCGAGGAAATCAAGCACGATGTCCTCACGCACGGCTGGAACGACGAGGTCCAGGCCTTCACCACGGCCTACGACGGCACGGACCTCGACGCGGCCTCGCTGTTCGTCGGGCTCACCGGCCTGATCGACCCGGCCGACGAGCGCTTCCAGCAGACGGTCACCGCGATCGAGGCGGAGCTGCGCAGTGGGTCCACTGTGTACCGTTACCGCCGCGACGACGGCCTTCCCGGTGGTGAGGGCGGGTTCCACATCTGCGCGGCGTGGCTGATCGAGGCGTACCTGCTCACCGGGCGGCGCACCGAGGCGCAGGAGCTGTTCGACCAGATCGTCGCGGCCGCCGGCCCGACGGGCCTGCTGCCCGAGCAGTACGACCCCATCGCCGAGCGGTCCCTCGGCAACCACCCGCAGGCCTATTCGCACATCGGGCTGATCCGGTGCGCCAACTTGCTGGCGGCCAGTTAGCCCTTTCGGTCTGAAAGTCCGTGGATGTCACATCGGGGGACCTGGTGTCCCTTACTGTGGCATCCACGGACTTCGGAGGTGAGGGCCGGTGCAAGGAACCTTCGGACAGGTCGAGTTCGTGCCCCTCCCGCCTCGCTTCGCCGAACGGGTGCGCGCGGGCTCGGTGGTCGTCGGGTGCTCGATGATCGCCGCGATGGTGGCGCTGGTCGGCCTCACGACGTTCCTGGAGAGCCTCGCCCACGGGCACCCCTTCCCGGATTCGCTGGTCGGGAAGGGCGCGGTGGTGCTGCCGCCGCTGGGCGTGCTGGCGATCGCGGTGCTGGTGCTGACGTCGAGGCGGTGCCTGCGCGGCGACTACCTGGTGGTCGCGACGGCGACGGCGGCGCGCACGGCGTTGCTGTTCGCGTACGTGCTGACGCTCGTGCTGATTCTCGGGCTGTTCACGATCCCGATCCTGTTCCGGCTGCGGCCGGACGTGCTGACGACACTGGCGACGTTCGTCTTCGCCACGTTGGGGTATGTGGCGGGGATGTTCTTCGTGCGGCCGTCGATGCAGACGCTGCGGAAGTTCAGCGATCACCCGATTTGGTGAGGAAGGCCGACCAGGCGGCGGCGCTGAGGTGGAGTTCGCCATGGGGCGCCTTGGAATCCCGCACGGCGACGGGCGCGCCGAACGCAACCTCAACACAGTTGCTGCCCTCACCGTCGCCGCTATAGCTGCTCTTGAACCACCGTGCGTCCACAGTGGACATAATCAGCCTCCCGCGCAGAGCCGCTCGATCAGCGCGACCGAATCCTCCTCGTCGAGAGCCCGGTCCGCAAAATCCTTCAGAGCCAGCCTAGCAGCGGATACCTCGTCCTTTTCTCGATGTGAACCGACCCGATGATGTGCTCGACGTAGGCGATGTCCGGCTCCTCGGAGTCATCGAATCCCGCAACGGTCACGCTGCCGAACTGCCCGGGGTAGGCACCGACCTCCTCGGCCACCACCTGGACCGTCACGTTCGGCAAGGCGGCCCGCTCGATGATGTTCCGCAGCTGCTCCTGGCGCGCCTTCCCGTAGAGGATCGGCCGCCGCAGGGTGCTCTCGTCGATGATCGCGTGATAGGCGAGGAGCGGCTCCTCGGTCAGCCGCAACTGGCGCCGCAGGCGCACGGCCACCTGGTTCTCCAGGACCTTCGGCTTCATCGGCACCCGCGCCGCCACGAAGACCTCGCGCATGTACGCCTCCGTCTGCAGCAGTCCGGGGATGTAGCCGAACTGGAACTCCTGCACCTTGCTCGCCTCGGCTTCGATGGGGAGGAAGCCGCGATTGCCCACCCCATAGTGGTGCCACCAGCCCTTCTCCTTCGCGCGGTCGTAGCTGGAGATGTACTCGTCCCAGTCGGAGACGATCACCCCGTAGCGGTCCAGGAGCGCGCGAAAGTCGTGGTAGGGCGGCAGGTACCCCATCTCGATGCGCGACATCTTGCTCGTCGACATGCGCAGCGGCGCGCCGGCTTCGTCCTGCGTCATGCCGAGCCGTTCGCGCATGCGCTTCAGCTGACGCCCCATCTGCCGCGCGGGCAGGTTCGGCTCACCCACGACGTCTGACCCCTCGGAACCACATGGGCACGGATAGTAAGCCCCGGGTCTGACGATCTGGGATTCCCACGTGCACAAGTTTCTTTGCACAACTTTCTTTGTACGGCTACATTGGGGGTCATGACCAGCGCTCCACCACCGGAAGAACTGGACCCGGACGTCCTGAAGGCCGTCACGCACCCGTTGCGCCGCCGGATACTCGGCGTGTTGTCCGCGGGCCCGGCCACCGCCACGAAGCTCGCGCAGACGCTCGGCGAGAACACCGGCGCGACCAGCTACCACCTGCGGGAGCTGGCGCGGTTCGGGTTCGTCGAGGACGTCCCGGAGCTGGCCAAGGGCAAGGAACGGTGGTGGCGGACGCGGCCGCGGGACATCCGGTGGCCGCGCCGCAGTTCGCAGAGCGCCGAATCCCGCGTGCTGTTCGACGACATGCAGCGCCAGGGGTTCGAGGACGACCTCGAAAAGCTGAACCGGTTCGCGGAGGCGCGTGACGAGCTGCCCGGCGACTGGCCGGACGCGCTGCTCTACGCGCGTGGCGGCACGTGGCTCACCGCGGAGGAACTGAAGCAGTTCTGGGACGACTACATGGAGCTGTTCCGCCGGTACTGGCGGCCCGAGGACGACCGGTCACCGGAAGCGCGGCGCGTGCTCGTGCGCCTGCTCGCGTTCCCGGACCCAGGGGAATCGACATGACAGGGGATCTCACATGCGAAGAGGGGCGCTACTACTACTGGCCGGGGTGATCCTGGCTGTTTCGGCACCGCCGGCATCCGCCGCCGACGGGTCGGACGTGACTTTCACGAACGGCGGAGTGACGTTGCACGGCAGCGTCGTCGCACCGCCGGGGGGAACGAAACTGCCGGGCCTGGTGATGGTCCACGGCTCGGGGGAACACAGCCGTGAGGACTACCGCGACCAGGCGGAAGCCTTTGCGCGTCAAGGAATAGCGACACTCATCTACGACAAGCGCACCGAGGGGTATTCGCAGTTCTCACGGTCGTATTCGACACTGGCGGACGATGCGCTGGCGGCCGTCGAGGCGTTGCGGAAACGTCCTGAGGTGGACCCGTCGCGAGTCGGCGTCTGGGGGCTGAGCGAAGGCGGCTGGGTGGCGCCGCTGACGGCTTCCCGTTCCGCGGACGTGGCTTTCGTGGTGACGCTGGGGGCGAACGGGGTGGAACCGTCGCGGCAACAGGCGTGGGCGATCGAAAACCAGTTGCGGCGCTTGGGGATGGACGGGTCGATGGTGCGGATGGCGTCGTCGACGATGATGCGCCAGCTCGTCGGTGGCGGCGTGTTCCCGGAGGCGTACTACGACCCGGTACCGGTGCTGAAGAGCCTGCGCCAGCCGGTATTGGGGCTGTGGGGCGCGAAGGACGTCCTGACGCCGCCGGGGGAAGCGGTCCGGATCTTCCAGGAGTCATTGGCGCACTACACGTTGCGGGTGTTCCCGGACGCGCAACACCAGCTGCGTCGCACTACGGACGGCTACGACAAGCTGCCCGGCTACGCACCGGGCTACCTGGAATCGGTGGGCACGTGGGTGCACGACCTGCCTGCCGCGTCTTCGGCTGACGCGCCGCCCGCGCAGGACCGGCAGAGCACGTCCGTGACGCCGTTGGCCTGGTACGAGTCGACGTGGCTCCAGCTGGCCGTGCTGGCGTTCTTGCTGGTGGCGTTCGGTTTCGGCCTGCGCCGCGGCACGCGCCGGCTGGGCGTGACGGGGTTGCTGACGGTGGTGGGCTTCCTCGGCGTCGACGTGCTGATCCAGGTGACGATGGGCCGGAGCCTGGGCCCGGTGGTGCTGGGCAGGCCGCTGCCGTGGCTGGCGTTGCAGCTGCTGGCGGTGGGCACGGTGGCCGCCACCATCGCCACGGCGGTGACGTGGTGGCGGCACCGAACCCCACGTCTCGGCGTAACCCTGGCCGGCGGCGTGGTGTTCGTCCCCTGGGCTCTGTATTGGGGACTGCTGGGGATCTAGGCGGAGTAGCCCTTCGGCGGGATCAGCGTCGCGAGCTGGTTGAAGCTGAGCCAGTAGATCTGGTTCCCGCCGAAGCTCGCCGGATCGGCGATCTTGACGGTCATGTCCGAGCTGTCGTAACCGATGATCGTGAAGTAGTGGTAGATGGTGTAGTTCGGGTAGCCGGGCGGGTGGTTGTTCGCGGGGGCGACGATGTTGGCGACGATGGCGTAGCCGTTGTTGATGTCGAGGGTGATGTCCCGCCAGAGCAGGTCGCGCTGGGCCTGGGTGGGCGGGTCGTTCGGCATTTCCTTGGTCTCGTACCAGGAGGTGCCGAGGTCTTGGTTGAGAACGCCGGTGACCTGCCCGATCCAGTCGGTGCCGTTGGTGGTGGTCCCGAGCTGCGAGGCGAGCGCGCCTTGACTGGGCAGGTTCCCGGTCCGCGCGGACATGGCGATCCGCGTGGCGGCGGGGCCGCACCAGTACCCGGTTTCCTGAACTTGGTACTGGATGTTGAGGACGGCTTCGGTGGTGGCTTGGGCGACGGCGGGCAGGCCGACGAGCCCGAGGGTGGCTGCGAGCGCGACGAATCCCGCGCGGAATCTACGCATGGCGATCCTTCCCCAGTTGTGGCGCCGGTTGGTTGGCGCCTCACGAGGATGATCGCGGTGCGGGGTGGGGTTCGTCTCTCACCCCACCCCGGATGGATCACGCCGAAAGGTGGTCTTTGACCTGTTTCAGCCACTCGAGGCAGGTGAGGCCGTCCCGGGCGGGGTCGTAGCTGGCCCAGCCTTCGACGAGCCAGATCCGATGGGCCACGACCTCGTCCATACCGGCGGCGAAGAGGGTGTCGAGTTCGGCGACGATGGCTCGCTTCTTTTCGTCCAGGCCCTCGTAAGCATCATCGATAACGCCGAGCGGCGTCTCGGCGTCCATGTCGTAGTCCTGATCGAAGTGCCCGGCCAGGTCCGCGAGTGCCGCGAAAGAAGGGGTCGCATTCACCGGGAGAGAACTCGTCCGGGTCTGCACCTCCCGGGCGAAAGCGCGCAGTGCGTCCCGCCGCAGCTCGACCAGCTCCGCCATTTCGGCCTCGGAAGCGGCGAGGTGCGGGTAGGCGAGCACCAGCTCGTACCCGTCACCACGGCCGGCTCGCCACCCAGCCGGAACCTCGCTGTCGAGGACCTCGAACACGCTGGTCGCGTACCACTCGGGGTCGCGGTCGTCGTTGCGGACGAGGTAGGCCGGGCCTTTCTCGAACAGCGCAAACCCGTAGACCTCGTACTCCCGGCCTTGCGTCAGCTTGAACTCGGCCGGAAACACGTAAGTCAAACCATAGGCAGGCGCCACCCGCTGCCCGCCGGACTCGGCGGTGCACTTCACGATCATCGAGTCACGCCCGCAAGGTGGTCCCGAACCTGCTTGAGCCACTCGAGGCAGGTGAGGCCGTCCCGGGCGGGGTTGTAGCTGGCCCCGCCCTCGACGAGCCAGATCCGATGCGCGACGACGTCGTCCATGCCGGCGGCGAAGAGGGCGTCGAGTTCGGCCACGATGGCCTGCTTCTCGTCGTCAAGGCCCCCGTAGACGTCATCGATGAGGCCGAGCGGCGTGTCGGCGACCAAGTCGTGGTCCTGGTGAAACTGCTCGGCGAGCTCGAGGAGCACGTCGAAGGGAGGCGTCGCATCCACCGGGAGCGCGCTGGTCCTCGCCTGCACCTCCCGGGCGAAGGGCCGTAGCGCGACCTGCCGCAGTTCGACCAGCTCGGCCATGGCGGTCTCCGAGGCCGCCAGTTCCGGGTAGGCGAGCACCAGCTCGTACCCATCACCCCGACCGGCGCGCCAGCCGACCGGAACCTCGCTGTCGAGGACCCGGAACACGCTGGTCGCGTACCACTCGGGGTCGCGGTCGTCGTTGCGGACGAGATAGGCCGGGCCTTTCTCGAACAGCGCGAACCCGTAGACCTCGTACTCGCGGCCGGGGATCAACTCGAACTCGGGCGGACCGAGGTAGGTCCAGCCGTAGTCGGGCGCCACCCGTTGACCGCCGCTGTCGGCGGTGCACTTCACGATCATCGAAATCCCCCCATGTCCACCGTGAACGCTATCGTCTCCTGCGGGCAACTGGGGGCATGCAGGTGATCCACGAGGGTCCGGAGATCTGGGGGCACGACCGCCCGGACCTGGGCGGAGCCGAGCCCGGGCCGGCGTTCGGGCGGCTCTTCGACACCCATGCCGCCGCTCTCCGGCGGTACCTCGCCCGGCGCGTCGGGATCGAGCCCGCCAACGATCTCGTCGCCGAGACCTTCCTCGTCGCGCTCAAGCGGCGGGAGTCCTACCGGCCGGAGCTCGGCACCGCGCGCTCCTGGCTCTACGGCATCGCCACCAACCTGCTGCGCCACCACGTGCGGTCCGAGCTGCGCGGCCTGCAGGCCACCGCGCGGCTCGCCCGCACCGGGGAGCACACCCACGCCGCGCACGACGGGCGCGTTGCCGAGCAGGTTGATGCCCAAGTGCGGGCCGCGCAGCTCGCCGGGGCTCTCGCCAAGCTCAACCCCGCCGACCGCGACACGCTGCTGCTCGTCTCGTGGGCCGGGCTCGAACCGGCCGAGGTCGCCGAAGCGCTCGGCATCCCGCCCGGTACCGTCCGGTCCCGGCTGCACCGGATCAGACGCTGGCTCAGGACGAACGCCCCGGCTCAAGAGGAGGTGCAGGACCTTGCGTGAAGACAACGTCCGGAAGATCTGGTCCGACGCCGAACTCGACGCGGCCCTGGCCGACCTGCACGACGACGTCGACGAAGACGACGGGCTCGCCTTCGCCCGCGCGTCCCTGATGACGGCGGCCGGCACCGCCGAAGCGCCACCGGAGCCACGCCGGCGCGGAAGGTCGCGGTGGATCGCGGTGGCCGCGGCCGTCGTCACGCTGCTGGGCGGCGTTGGGCTCGCCGTTTCGCTGCGGCCGCCCGCGCCGGAGCCGGCCCGCCCGGCGACGTCGCTCGCCTACCTGGACCGCCCGCTGGCACCGGGCGAGTTCCACTACGCGCAACGGCTCACCTGGGTGCCGGAAATCGTGCTCGGCAGGCAGGTCAACGTCCAGCGCAAGGTGGAGCTGTGGATCCCCGCCGACCCGAAGGGGACCTGGCACCGCCGCACGATGTGGACCGGCGCGATCGACGGCCTGCCGCCGGGCGACCGCGCGCAGGTGAACCGCGCCCCGAAGGACGAATTCGGCCCGGCCGGCGTGTTCCCCGGCGAACCGCTCCGGACCGGGATGATGCGGCCCGGGTGGAACACCCCGCTGACGAACTGGCTGTCGCCCGACGCCGGGCTGGTGGCATCGCTGGGCTCGGACCCGGCGAAGCTGGTCAAGCGCCTGCTGTACGACACGATCGACGTCACCGAGGACGGCCGGGCGCACACCGCCACCGAGGCGCTCACGATGGTGCGGATGGTGCTGGAGCTGGGCCTGGCCCCGAAGCCGGTCCGCGAAGGCCTGCGCGACGCCCTCAGCGGGATCGCCATGGCGGCCGCGACCCCCGGCGAGGCCCCGGACGGCCGCCCGGCCACCGTCGTCACCGCGAGGGACACGGGCCAGCGCCTGTACTTCGACCCGGCGACGGCCCAGCTGCTGGCCTGGGACTTCCCGCCGGGCACCCCGGCGACGACCACCACCAGCCTGGAGGTCCCGCTGAGCGCGCCCGTGGCACCACCGAGTTCGGCGGGTCCGCCGGCCACGACCACCCAGAACACCGTGCCGCTCGCGCCGCAGCTCCCCCGGGCCCCGGCGACGGTGTACTTCTTCGCCATCACCGGGACCTCGGGGTGATCAGCGGGCGTGATTGGCCGCGTTCAACGCGTCTGCGACGTTCGCCACCTCCAACACGCGGATCCCCGCCGGCGGCTTCCCGGAGTCCGGCGGGACCAGGGCGTGCGTGAAGCCCAGCCGCGCGGCCTCGGCCAGCCGCCGCCCGACGCTCGGCACCCGGCGGATCTCGCCGGCCAGGCCGACCTCGCCGACTGACACCAGCCGGGGCGACAAAGCGACGTCTTCGAAGCTCGACGTCAGCGCCAGCACCAGCGCCAGGTCGATCCCGGGTTCGGTGATCTTCATGCCGCCGACGGTGGCGGTGTAGACGTCCTTGTCGCCCAGCTTCAGCCCACCGCGCTTTTCGAGGACGGCCAGGACCATCGCCACGCGCGCCGAGTCCAGCCCGCTCACCGCGCGCCGCGGCTGCGGCGCCGACGTCGACGACACCAGCGCCTGGACCTCGCCCAGCAGCGGCCGCTTGCCTTCGAGGGAGACGGTGATCGCCGTGCCGGGGACCGGCTCCGCCGTGCGGCTGATGAACAGCCCCGACGGGTCCGGCACGCCGACGATGCCTTCTTCCTGCAGCTCGAAGCAGCCGATCTCGTCGGCCGCGCCGAAGCGGTTCTTGATGCCGCGGACCATCCGCAGCGTCGAGTGCTTGTCGCCCTCGAACTGCAGCACGACGTCCACCAGGTGTTCGAGGACGCGCGGGCCGGCGACCGAGCCGTCTTTCGTGACGTGCCCCACCAGGACGACGGGCAGGCCGCGCTCCTTGGCCAGCGCGACGAGCCCGGACGTCACCGCGCGCACCTGCGTGACGCCGCCCGGCGAGCCGTCCACCTGCGGCGATGCCATCGTCTGCACCGAGTCGACGATCAGCACGCCCGGTTTGACGTCGTCGACGTGCCCGAGGATGGCCGAGAGGTCGCTCTCGGCGGCGAGGTACATGCGGTCGTGGACGTTGCCCGTTCGCTCAGCGCGCAACCGGACCTGGCCCGCGGACTCCTCGCCGGTGACGTACAGAGACCTGTCGACGGTCTTCGCCCACTGGTAAGCGACTTCGAGCAGCAGGGTCGACTTGCCGACACCGGGCTCACCGGCGAGCAGGACGACGGCACCCGGGACGAGGCCACCACCGAGCACCCGGTCGAGTTCCGAGACGCCGGTGCGGCGAGCGCGCGCGGCTTCGACGTCGACCTCGCCGATGGGCCGCGCGGGCGCGCTGGGCGCCCCGGCGGCGACGCGCTGGATGGCCGGCTTCACCGGCGCCCCGCGTTCCTCGAAGGAGCCCCATTCCTGGCACTCCGGACACCGGCCCAGCCACTTGGCCGCTTCGTACCCGCAGCTCCCGCAGCGGTAGGTGGTCCCTTTCTTCACCCCGCGAGGCTATCGGCGACCACCGACAAAACCGGGGACCTACTCCTTGACGTGCGCCGGAGCCGCGACCGGCAGCTCCACGGTGACCGGGCCCGCGTTCTGGAAGACGAACGTCACCTTGATGGTCTGCGCCGGCCACAGCGGCTGCTTCAGCGCCGCCAGCTTGACCGTGGCCTGGCCGACCTTCTCGGGCGCCGTCGGCGTCGCGGCCGGGCCGGAAGACGGGACCTCGGACGTCGACGACGCCGTCAGGCTGCCCGGCGTGTTCGTCTCGGTCTTGGTGGGCGTCGAGCCGGCGGACGTGCCCGTCGAGGACGGCGCGCTCGGCGGTGTGGTCTGCACCTCATTGGTGGACTCGACCGCGTCGTCCGGGCCGATCACCAGTGAGTGCGCCGCGACGACGGTCTTGGAGCCGCCGATGGTCGCCTGGGTGCCGTCCTCGGTCGTCACCGAGACGAGCGAGTCGTCCTGGGTGCCGATGTTCACGACGGTCAGCGTCAGCGACGGGGTCGCGCCGGCCGGGTAGCCGGGACCCGACGTCGGGTACTGCACCGCGGCGTCACGCAGGACAATGGTCTTGACCTGGGCATACGTGCCGTTGACCGCAGGCTGCTGCGAGTCGGTCTGGGTGAGTTGGCCGGCCCCGCACCCGGCGAGCGCGAGCGCGGCACCGAGCGCCAGCACGCCCGCGCCGAGCACGCGACGATTCTGCAGCCTCACGTCGCAGTCCTTCCAGTTTCACGGCCTCGTCCCCGCGAAGACTAGCCGGGCGCGATCTCCGAGGCAGAACCGGTCCGCGTTGCGCCCAAGATCAACCGTCCACAAAGGAATTCGTTGTGCCTGGTGAAACCCGTCCCGGTCACCTGCATGAGCACGGGCGTCGGACGTTTGTCAACCCCCGCCCAGGCCGCTGACCTGCGAGGACGAGTCCGGCCCGCTAGGTGGGCACTGGCGGACCGTGCTAGGATGGAGTCAGCGAAAGGGGCAGAGGACACATGGTTTTCAAGGTCGGAGAGACCGTCGTCTACCCGCACCACGGTGCCGCACTCATCGAAGCCATCGAGACCCGCGTGATCAAGGGCGAGGAAAAGAAGTACCTCGTCCTCAAGGTCGCGCAAGGGGATCTCACGGTTCGCGTGCCCGCTGACAACGCCGAGATCGTAGGCGTGCGCGATGTCGTCGGGCAAGAAGGACTGGACAAGGTCTTCGACGTTCTGCGTGCTCCGCACACCGAGGAGCCAACCAACTGGTCTCGTCGGTACAAGGCCAACCTCGAGAAGCTCGCCTCCGGCGATGTGAACAAGGTGGCCGAAGTGGTGCGCGACCTCTGGCGGCGAGAGAAGGACCGCGGGCTTTCGGCAGGCGAGAAGCGCATGCTCGCCAAGGCGCGGCAAATTCTGGTCAGCGAGCTCGCGCTCGCGGAGGGCACCGACGAGGACAAGGCTGAAGTCCTCCTCGACGAAGTTCTGGAAACCGCGACGGTCTGAGCCCAAGGCGTCTGCTCGACGGGCGGGCAGGTGCCTCTACGATCGCGAACCGATGAACGTCGTCGTGATCGTGACCGTCGCACATCATGCCTCCGACGGAGAGCTCGCTCTCACGCCGGTCCATGGTGAGGCGCTACTCACGCACACCGTGCGGGGGCTGCTCGGCGTACCGGAGATCGATCTGGTGCTCGTGGCGGCCCCCCAGCGGTGTGCGTCGTCGTTTTCCGAGGCCTTGCGCGGCCTCGATTGCCGGGTCGTCCCCGGCTCGCTCCGGCAGGCGTTCGCCGCCGTCGAGCCCGATCTTCCCCGTGACTCAGTTGTACTCCTCCACGACGCTTTGCGTGCCTTCATTCCTGCGGAGACGGTGCGTGACGTGATCACCGCGGTGGGTGACGCCCCGATCGTCGTCCCGGTGCTCCCGATGGCGGACACGGTGAAGGTGACCTCAGCCGACTCGCTCATCGTCGGCACGGAGGACCGGACGCACCTGCGCACCGTCCAGACCCCGATCGGCTACACGCTGCCGGCGTTCCTGGCCGCGGCCGACCCGTGGGACGTGGCCGGCGCGGCACTGGTGGACGGCCACCCGGACGCGATGCGCGTCACAACGGAGTTCGAACTGTCCCTGGCCGAGGCGATCGCGGCGGCACCGAAGAACGAGGAGACGCTGTGAGGATCGGCAACGGAGTCGACGTCCACCCGATCGAGGCCGGCCGCGAGTGCTGGATGGCGGGGTTGTCGTGGCCGGGCGTGGACGGTTGCGCCGGCCATTCGGATGGGGATGTGGCTTCGCACGCGCTGTGCGACGCGTTGCTGTCGGCGGCCGGGCTGGGGGATTTGGGGGCGGTGTTCGGGACGGGTGATCCGCGGATGGACGGTGCCCATGGGGTGGACATGTTGGTGGAAGTTCGGGGGTTGATTTCGGCTGCCGGTTGGCGGGTCGGGAACGCTTCGGTGCAGATCGTGGGCAACGCGCCTCGCGTGGGGAAGCGGCGCGAAGAGGCGCAGAAGGTGCTGTCGGAGGCCGTCGGGGGGCCGGTGAGCGTGTCGGGGACGACTTCGGATGGGTTGGGGCTCACGGGGCGCGGCGAGGGGATCGCGGCCTTCGCGACGGCGTTGCTGCTGGCGGCGGAGGAATAGCCCCCCTCCGGCGTCGCGAATGACTCATTCGGGACCTCCGAAGCCCCGAATGAGTCATTCGCGACGTTCTCCGCCGCGGGCCCCGGCTCGAACTCAACTGAACCGCCGGTGATGCCGCCGACCTGCGCCCGCCGAAAGTCCGTCGGGTCCCAAGTGGCGCGATCCAGTCTTGGCAGCAGCCAGGACTTGAAGGTCGCGAATGTCGCATTCGGGACGTGGGAGGTCTCGAATGAGGCATTCGCGGCACCGCCGCGTTCTCCGGGCGGCCGAGGACGATCGCCGTTCCGGCTTGAAGCGCGAGCCGAAGGAGACCTTTCACCTTCCAGTGCGCCCTGAGCAGAGGCGGGAATGAGCACGCGCGACTTTGCCGGAGGAGGGCGGGGGCCGCCTGCGAGGCGGCGCGGCCCGGAATAGGCCCCTTCCCGCGCCGGTTCGGCGTGACATGCCCCTCACCCTCCCCGACTCCGTCCGCGCCCTGATCGACGGCAAGAACTTCGCCACCGTCGCGACCCTCGACCCCGACGGCGGCCCCCAAACCTCGATCGTCTGGATCGGCCTCGACGACGGCGATCTCGTCTTCAGCGCCACCGAGGACCGCCGGAAGGTCCGCAACCTGCGTCGCGACCCGCGCCTCAGCGTCTCCATCACCGACGCGACCGATCCCTACCGCCACACCCAGCTGCGCGGCACCGCCACCATCACCCCCGACCCCGGCAAAACCCTCCCGAAGACCCTCAGCCACAAGTACCTCGCCCAGGACCCGCCGCCGGAAAGCGAGACAACCGAGCGCGTCATCGTCCGCCTGAAAGTCGAAAAGATCGCCGGCAACGTGAAATAGGGTCCAGACCATGTTCAACGAAGCCACCAAGGCCCTCCTCGACGGCACCAACTACCCCGTCGTCGCCACCACCAACGCCGACGGCTCGCCGCAAAGCTCGGTCGTCTGGGCGAAACGGGACGGCGACACCGTCCTCTTCGTGACCGTCCAGGGCCGGCGCAAGGAACGCAACATCCAGCGCGACCCCCGCGTCTCGCTCTCCGTCTTCGACCTCGCCGATCCCGAGAACTACGTCGAGATCCGCGGGCGCGCCGAGGTCACCGTCGAAGGCGGCCCCGAGCTGAACGACGAACTCGCCCGGAAGTACACCGGCACGACCTTCCCGCCCGAGCCGCCGGAGGTGGTGCGCGTGCTCGTGCGCGTTGTCCCCGAACACATCACAGGGCATTCCGCCTGATGATCCCGTTAGGCTGAACCCATGACGATCAGGGCCGTGTTGTTCGACTACTCCGGCACGCTCTTCCGGCTCGAGCAGGACGAGTCCTGGCTCACCGAACTGACCAACCACGACGGCGAGCCGCTGGACATCGAGGCGCAGGCCGAGCTCATGCGGCGGATGACCGCCCCCGTCGGGCAGGTCGTCGAGCTGGACGCCGAGCACGTGCACGCCTGGCGGGAGCGCGACCGCGACCCCGTGCTGCACCGGAAGGTCTACCTCGAGGTGCTCAAGAAGTCCGGCGTCCCCCACCGCGACCAGGCCGAAGCCCTCTACAACCGGCTCATCGACCCCAGCCAGTGGACGCCGTACCCGGACACCGAAGCCGCCCTCAAGGCGGCGTCCGAGCGGGGCCTGAAGGTCGGCGTGCTGAGCAACATCGCCTTCGACATCCGGCCGGCCTTCACCGCGCGCGGGTGGGACGCCTACGTCGACGAGTTCGTCCTGTCCTTCGAGGTCGGCGCCATCAAGCCGGAGCTGGAGATCTTCCGCACGGCCGTCACGGCGCTCGGCGTCCCGGCCACCGAGACGCTGATGGTCGGCGACAGCGAGGAGGCCGACGGCGGCGCCCGCGCGCTCGGCTGCGAGTTCGCGCTGGTCGACCCGCTGCCGACCGCCGACCGGCCGGACGCCCTGCTCACGGCCCTGCGCACCCACGGCGTCGGCTGACACCCAGAGACGTCGCTCACGCCCGACCCCGTACCCTTTCAGGGTGGCCCTTCACCTTTTCGACACAGCGACCCGGAGCGTGCGGGAGTTCCACCCCGTCCGTAGCGGAACGGCGTCGATCTACGTGTGTGGCGCCACCGTGCAGGGCGTGCCGCACATCGGGCACGTCCGCGGGGTCCTGAACTACGACGTCCTGCGCCGCTGGCTCGTCCACAGTGGACTCGACGTGCTGCTGGTCCGCAACGTCACGGACATCGACGACAAGATCCTGACCAAGGCCGCCGAAGCCGGCCGGCCCTGGTGGGAGTGGGGCGCGACGCACGAGCGCGCCTTCGAGACCGCGTACGAGCAGCTGGGCTGCCTGCCGCCGTCGGTCAACCCGCGCGCGACCGGGCACGTCACCCAGATGGTCGAGCTGATGGAACGCCTCATCGAGGGCGGCCACGGCTACGTCGCGGACGGCGACGTCTACTTCTCGGTCAAGTCGTTCGACGAGTACGGCAAGCTCTCCGGCCAGGTCCTCGAGGACGTCCAGCAGGGCGAGACGCCGACCCGCGGCAAGCGCGACCCCCGCGACTTCACCATGTGGAAGAGCGCGAAGCCCGGCGAGCCGTCGTGGCCGACGCCGTGGGGACACGGCCGCCCGGGCTGGCACCTGGAGTGCTCGGCGATGGCGACGGCGTACCTCGGCGCGGAGTTCGACATCCACGGCGGCGGCATCGACCTGGTCTTCCCGCACCACGAGAACGAGCGCGCCCAGTCGAACGCGGCCGGCGACGGCTTCGCGCGGTTCTGGCTGCACAACGCCTGGGTGACCATGTCGGGCGAGAAGATGTCGAAGTCGCTCGGCAACACCGTGTCGATCCCGTCGATGCTGGAGCGCTACCGGGCGCCCGAACTGCGCTACTACCTGGTGCAGCCGCACTACCGCTCGACCATCGAGTACTCCGACGGCGCGCTGTCCGAAGCCGCGCAGGGCTACCGGCGGATCGAGACGTTCCTGCGCCGCGCCGCGCAGTCGGGCGAGGTCGCGCTGGGCACGGTCCCGGTCGAGTTCGCCAACGCGCTCGACGACGACCTGGCCACGCCGCAGGCGTTCGCCGTGGTGCACAACACGGTCCGCGACGGTAACGCCGCGTTCGACGCGGGCGACACCCCCAAGGCACTCGACTTCGCCGCGGCTGTCCGCGCGATGACCGACGTGCTCGGCCTCGACCCGCTGTCCGCGCGCTGGTCCGAGGCGGGCGGTTCCGACACGCCCACCAAGGACGCGCTGTCCCGGATCGTCGAAGGGTTGCTGGCCGAGCGCCAGCAGGCCCGCGCCGAGAAGGACTTCGCCCGCGCGGACGCCGCCCGTGACCGCCTCTCGCAGGCGGGCATCGTGGTGGAGGACACCCCCAACGGTCCTCAGTGGACAGTCAAGTCCGACTGATCCCGTTACACAGCAAGGAAACTTTCACCATGGCAGGCAACTCGCGGCGCCAGGGCGCGATCCGCAAGACGGGCACCAAGAAGGGCGCCGTCGTCGGCTCGGGCGGGCAGCGCCGCAAGGCCCTCGAAGGCAAGGGCCCGACCCCGAAGGCGGAGGACCGGCCCGGGCACAAGGCGTACCGCCAGGCGAACGCGCAGACGAAGCGCGACCAGGCCCGTCAGAAGAAGGCCGACAAGCCGGAGCTGATCGCCGGGCGCAACCCGGTGGTCGAGGCGCTGCGCGCGGGCGTCCCCGCGACCGCGCTGTACGTCGCGCTGAACATCGAGATCGACGACCGCGTGAACGACGCCGTCCGGCTGGCCGGCGACAAGGGCATCTCGATCCTGGAAATCCCGCGCGAAGAGCTGGACCGCAAGACGAACCGGGCCGTGCACCAGGGCCTGGGCCTGCAGGTTCCGCCGTTCGAGTACGCGCACCCGGACGAGCTGATGGCCGCGGCCCGCAACTCGGGCGAGGTGCCGCTGTTCGTCGCGCTCGACGGCGTCACGGACCCGCGCAACCTGGGCGCGGTGATCCGCTCGGCGGCCGCGTTCGGCGCGCACGGCGTGCTGCTGCCGGAGCGGCGCAGCGCGGGCATGACGGCGGTGGCGTGGCGCACGAGCGCGGGCACGGCGGCGAAGCTGCCGATCGCGGTGGCGACGAACCTGACGCGTCAGCTCAAGGCGTGGGCGAACGAGGGCCTGATGCTGGTCGGCCTGGACGCCGACGGTTCGGTGGACATCGACGAGCTGGAGCTGGCGGCCGACCCGCTGGTCATCGTGCTGGGCTCGGAGGGCCGCGGGCTGTCGCGCCTGGTCCGCGAGACCTGCGACGCGACGGTGTCGATCCCGATGGCGGCGGGCGTGGAGTCGCTGAACGCGTCCGTGGCGGCCGGCGTGCTGCTGGCGGAGGTGGCGCGGCGCCGCCGTGTCGCCGGTCGGGTCTGACCGCACCACCCGGTCGGGTTAAGGTCACCATCGGATAAAGCCGAGGGGACCCGATGTCGTTCGTATCGCCACTGTTCCTGTGGTACTTCATGCCGGCGGTGCTGGTCGCCGTGCTGGTGTGCCCGCGGAGCTGGCGCAACGGCATCGTCGCGGTCGGCAGCCTGCTGTTCTACACGATCGGCGCGGGCCCGTTCGTGTTCCTGCTGCTGGGCTGCATGGTGGTCAACTTCCTGGCCGGCCCGCTGCTGGCCCCGAACCCGTTCGACGTCGACGGCGTCCGGCGGCGCCGCATCCTGATCGCGGTGGTGTCGCTGGACGTCGCGGTGCTGCTGATCTGGAAGTACGCGGGGTTCGCGACGCAGCAGATCGCGGCGGTCGCGCACTGGTTCGGCGGCAGCGTGCCGGTGGCGAGCCTGGTGGTGCCGATCGGCATCTCGTTCTACACGTTCCACCACATTTCGTACGTGGTCGACATCTACCGCGGCGAGCGCCAGGCACTGCGCAACCCGGTGGCGTTCGCGGCGTACATCGCGATGTTCCCGCAGCTGGTTGCGGGCCCGATCGTCCGGTACCGCGAGATCGCCGACCAGCTCCCGCAGCTGCGGTCGCACAGGTTGGACGACATCGCGGCGGGCTTCCCCCGGTTCGCGTTGGGGCTGTGCAAGAAGACGATCATCGCGGATTCGCTGAGCCCGCTGGTGGAAGCGTGCTTCAAGGTGCCCCCGGACGAGATGACGTTCGCGACGGCGTGGCTCGGCGCGATCGGCTACACGCTCCAGCTGTTCTTCGACTTCTCGGGTTATTCGGACATGGCGATCGGCCTGGGCCGCATGCTGGGGTTCCGGCTCCCGGAGAACTTCGCGAGGCCGTATTCCTCGGTGACGATCACGGAGTTCTGGCGCCGCTGGCACATGTCGCTGTCCCGCTGGTTCCGCGACTACGTGTACATCCCGTTGGGAGGCAACCGAAACGGGGCGGCCCACACGTACCGGAACTTGTGCATCGTGTTCGTGCTGACGGGCTTCTGGCACGGAGCGCAGTGGACGTTCCTGGTGTGGGGCTGCTACCACGGGGCCCTGCTGGTGATCGAGCGCAGGTTCGGCTTCGACCTGGACCCGTCGTCGCGCTGGCCGCGGCTGGCGCGCCGGGCGTTGACGATGCTGCTGGTGGTGTTCGGCTGGGTGTTCTTCAGGTCGGCGGACCTGGGCCACGCGCTGTCGATGATCGGCCACATGCTGATCCCGGACTTCGACGGCTTGGGCGCGGGAGTGGAAGAGGCGTTCACGAACCAGCGGCTGGTGTTGCTGCTCGCGGCGCTGGCGGTGTTCCTGCTGCCGGCCCACCCGGTGACGGGACCGCTGTTGGAGTCGTCGCGAAGCAAGCCGGCCACGGCGTTGCGCATCGGCGTGATGACGGTGGGGTTGGTGTACGCGGCAATCCTGATCGCGACGGGCACGTTCAGCCCGTTCTTGTACTACCAGTTCTGAGCGGAGCCCGAAGGATGAGCGAGCCGATCGACCTGGCCAAGGTGCCCGGCGTGATCCCGTACGTGGACAACCACGACGGTCCCCGCCGTCTCCTCACGATCGACATCCCCCACCTCGGCCACACCGTCCGCGCGTACGCCCCCATCGCCAGCATCGACGGCCGCCAATACATCGTCTCCTGGGGCGCCGTCACCTTCGAGATCCCCGCCGACCGCAACGTCCACGTGAGCGTCCACCTCCACACCAACAGCGGCTACGAGCACACGATCACCCCGTTCGCCTCGACCGTCCTCCCCCCGCACCCCGCCCCGATCCGCCTGCAGGCCCAGTTCGCGCCCAGCCACGGACCCCAGGGTGCGCTCGTCCCCGTCGGCTGATGCTCGCCACGCGGTACCTCTTCCTCACCCG
This sequence comes from Amycolatopsis sp. NPDC098790, assembly GCF_044759945.1. Taxonomy (NCBI): domain Bacteria; kingdom Bacillati; phylum Actinomycetota; class Actinomycetes; order Pseudonocardiales; family Pseudonocardiaceae; genus Amycolatopsis; species Amycolatopsis sp. NPDC098790. Next base: position 1,815,001 of record NZ_JBIWAI010000001.1, on the reverse strand, counting down.
CCACGGCGAAGCGGCTCCGACCGGCGAGCTCACCGAAGCCGGCCGCCGGCAGGCCGTCCTCCTCGGGCGGCGGCTGCGGGAGATCCCGATCAACGCCGTCCACCACGGTCCGCTCCCGCGCGCGAGCCAGACCGCCGCGCTCCTCGCCACCCAGCTGCCCGGCGTCCCCATCTACGTCGACAAAGCGGCCGGCGACTTCGTCCCCTACACGCCGATGCGCGAGGAGCTCCCCGAGACCTCCGGCGACCTCCTGCACGCCTTCGCGCGACAGCAGCCGCCCGCCGACGAAGAGCTCGCCGCCGAGGCCGAGCGGCGGTTCACCGGGCCCGTGCCGGGCGCCGAGACGCGGTACGAAGTGCTCGTCACGCACAACTTCCTCGCCGGCTGGCTCGTGCGCGCCTCGCAGGACGCGCCGCCGTGGCGGTGGCTCGCCCTGAACCACGCCAACGCCGCGCTGACCGTCATCCAGTACTCGCCGGGACGGCCCGCCGCCCTGCTGACGTACAACGACGTCGGGCACCTGACGGCCGATTTGCGCTGGACGGGTTTCTCACCGGAGTTTTACCTTCCGTAACCGGCGAACGCGGAGCGTTGCGACGCCGGAAAAGGAGGCTCGCCCGAATGGCGGCACCTGTCAGGATGGCCGGATGAGTCCTGTTCCGTCGCCCACCTCCAAACGGCTGAGCGACTACCTCGCCTCGGACGCCGTCGTCGATCACGAGCACCCGGCCGTTCGCGCCAAGGCCGACAGCTTCCGCGCCGCCGGCGACGACCCCGTCGCCCGCGCCGAGGCCGCGTTCCGGTTCGTGCGCGACGAAGTCGACCACGTGATCGACGCGCGCGATCCGCGCGTCACCTGGCGGGCGTCGGACGTCCTGCGCGAGCGGGTCGGGATCTGCCACGCAAAGGCGCACCTGCTCGCCGCTTTGCTTCGGGCGCAAGGGATTCCGGCCGGGTTCTGCTACCAGGAGCTGTCCGCGCTGCACGGGCTGAACGCCGTGCACCTGCTCGGCAAATGGGTGCGTCTCGACGCGCGCGGCAATCGAACAGGCGCGCGCGGGGAGTTTTTCGCTCGGCGAGGAGAAACTGGCCTGGCCGGTGGACCCCGCGCGCGGCGAACGCGATCACCCGGAGATCCACCCGGCCCCCGCGGCGGTCGTCGTGGAGTTCCTGATGACCGCCGCACCCGGGCCGGACTGGTACGAAAAGGGGCTCCCGGCCACGCTCTGAAGCCGGTTTTCCGTGATTTACGAAAACCCGGCAAAGCTGGTTAATTATTGCCGAGAGTGACGTCCGTCCGTCAGCCTTGTCCCCCGAACTTCTTATTTCGCGCCCCCCGCAGGACGCGTAAAGTGACTCCGCGCGCTCGAACAGACACTTTACGCATACGTCCGTTCGAGTGGTTCGAGGGAGGTGAAGCAAGTGGCTACGGAAGGCGGATCCCGCCGCCGTACCCCACTGCAGGAGATCTTCTGGACCAGGACGAGCTTGCTCCTCACGGTGCTCGTCGTCGTCGCCGGCCTCAGCCTGTGGCTCGCCGGCCTGATGGACCCCGGCACCGGGAAGAACCTGGTGACGTCGCTGGGCACCGGCACCCTGATCTCCGCGATCGTGGGATTCGGCACCACGCTGATCACCGCCAGCGCCTCGCAGAAGGCGCTGGTGACCCCGGTGATCGAGGAAAGCAGGCGCGCGCTGGAGGACCTGAGCTCCGAATACCGCGCGCTGAACAAGGAGTTCTTCCCCACCGACGTGTTCGAGGCGACCACGGACCCCGACCCCGGCTTCAACCGGTTGCTGATGGCCGACCTCAACGCGACCCGGCAGTACTTCTTCCGCGGCTTCTCCGGGCGGCACGCGGCCGCCCGCCTGTTGCTTTCCCGCACCGAACGCGAACTCCGGGCCGTCATCGCCGACCCGCGTGACGCCAGCTCGATCAGCGGGCGCGCCCGCTACCTGCTGCGCCGCGAGGCCGGCGACGTCGACTCCGAACAGATCCAGACCCGGCTCGACGAAGAGATCCGGATCGGGCTCGTCGGCCTCTTCCTGGCGCGCAGCCGGTGCGCGCAGGTCGACATCACCGTCGTCGCCGACCCACCGCTGGACCGGCTCGAACTGTTCGACGACAGCGTGTGGGTGTCGCTCTACAGCGACGTCCGCGGCGCCACGAAGCTGTACCCGCGGTCCTTGCGGTTCACCGAGGGTTCCTTCCTCTACAACATGGAACGCGCCGAGTTCGTGCGCGTCTCGCAGTCCCGGACCGGCCGCCACTTCCGCATCACGTCCGCGACGACGCGGACGGATTTCCTGGCGCTGTTCGAAAAGATCACCGGATCCCCCCTGTCCGAGGAGCAGTTCCGCGAGCTGGAAAGCAAGTTCCACGCTTTCCGCGCGGAGTTCTCCGAAGTCGCCGAGCTAGGGAGCTGACCTTGCTCACCCGCCTGTCCCCCCTTTCCGAACTGGCCACGCGCCTGCGCGCGGCCGAGTTCCCGCCGGCCGCCGACTGGCGGGCCGTCGACGAGTGGTTCCGGCCGTGGGCCGCCCAGCCCGGCCTGCGGGACGAACTGCGTTCGCAACTGCGGGCGCTGTCGTCGGCGCAGGCCGCGAAGGTGCTGCGCTCGTCCCGGGAAACGACCACGCACTTCGCCTGGTGCCTGCTCGATTCGCCGTCCGACCCGTTTTCCTTCTGGCTGCACGAATACAAGGCGCAGGAGGACTGGCGGGAGGGGTACGCGGATTCCGTGCACAACCACAGGTACCACTTCTGCACCACCATTCTCCGTGGTGACTACCTGCACGAGAGATACGAGACGACGATCGACGACGGCACCGGGCTGATCACGTCCACGCGGCGGCGGCGCAGCGCGTTGTGCCAGGCCGGCGCGTGCATCACCATGCTGGCCGACGAATTCCACCGCATCCCCGAAGCGGCCGACGGCACGATGACGTTCCTCGTGAAATCACGCCCGGTGAGCAGTTTCAGCCTTTCTTTCGACCCCGCCACGGGAATCGGCCATCGTCACGTTCCGGTAGAGGTCCGATTGGGGGAATTGGCCGACCGCATCTAGCTACACACCGGCGTCAGCGGCGCTTACCATTACTCCACCCGTCTGAACACCACGGCCGGGATCGGAGAGGTGTATGCGCACGCAGGAAAGCACGATCGACCACGTCATCGTCGACGCCGTCGCGAACCGGGTTCACCGGCTTTGCCGCCGTTATGCCGAACGGCTGCCGTTCCACGGCTGGCACCACGTGAGTTTCGTCCGCGCGAAGGCGGCCGGCTTCGCCCAGCACAACGGCGCCGACCGCGCGGTGGTCGAGGTGGCGGCGCTGGTGCACGACGTCAACTACCTGGTGCTCCGCAACTCGCCCGCGGCGGCGGGCCGGAGCCTGCGGCTGGAAATCCTCGCGGAGTGCGGGGTGCCGTCCCAGGTGGCTCGGTGGGTCGACGAAATCGTCGACGAAGCCGAGATGGCCACGCGCGGCCGCGACATTTCGCTGGAGGCGCAGGCGCTGAGCGACGCGGACACGTTGTTCAAGGCGCTGCCGGTGACGCCGGTGGTGCTCGCGCACCGGTACCTGCGCGAGAACGGGCTGAGCCTGCGCGAGCTGGCGGACAAGATCGTCGGCGAGCAGTGCGACGTCCACGACGAGGGGTACTACTTCTACAACCCCGAGGCGGCAGCAACGTATTCGCGCTGGGCGACGGCGAACCTCCAGCTGTGGCAGTGCATCAAGGAGGCGGTCGACGACCCGACGGTGGCGGAGCTGCTGGACGCGGTCCACGCGGTCGACGCGCTGGCGTCGTAGATTCGCGGATTCTGCCGCGGTGGCGTGGCGGGTTTGGTAGGCATGCGGTTCCGGTAGTGAGGAGTTCGCATGACCGACGGTTTTGGAGCAGAGCCGAACCCGCCGCACCCGGATCCGGCGGCAGGAGGGTCGACTTCGCCGCATCCGGGTGCGGTCGGCCAGCCGCCGTACCCCGGGGCGGCCGGTCAGCCGCCTCACCCCGGCGCGGTCGGCCAGCCGTACCCGGGCGCGGGCGGCCAGGCGCCGTACCCGGGCGCGGACGGCCAGGCGCCTTACCCCGGGGCAGCCGCGTCGCCGTACGGGTACCAGCAGCCGTGGCCCGGCGGCCCGGTGCCTCCGGCGAAGGGGCTCTGGCTCGGCGTCGCGGCGCTGGTCCTCGGCCTGCTCGCGCTCGTGCTGCCGTTCCTGCCCGTCGACATGACCGGGTTCCGGGCGTACGTCCCGTTCCCGTTCGGGCTGGCCGGGCTCGTCCTCGGCGTCCTCGGCTGCGTCGGCCGCCGCTCCGGGAAGCCGATGGCCGCGGTCGGCATCGCGTTGTCCGCGCTCGCTCTGGTGGCCGGGCTGCTCATGCTCGCCGGGACGCTGGGCTAACCCTGGCCGTAGCCGCGCAGCCGGTCGACGACCTTCGCCACCTCGGGCGGCGGCAGCAGGGTCGGCCGCCCAGCGCCCTGCGCGAGCAACCACACCCGGCAGGCCCATTCGAGCTGCTGAGCCCGGTGGTAGGCGGCCTCCAAGCCGTCGCCGTAGGTGAGGGTGCCGTGGTTGGCCATCAGGCAGCCGCGGCGCCCTTCGAGCGCCTCCAACACGGCTGCCGCCAGCTCGGGCGTGCCATAGGTCGCGTAGCGCGCGACGCGCACTGAAGGGCCGATCGTCGCGAGGATGTAGTGGATCGGCGGCACCTCGCGCACGAGCGTCGAAACGGCGGTGGCGTGCGGCGAGTGCGTGTGCACGACGGCCGTGACGGGCTCGCGGTCGGGATCGCGCACGTCCCAGTACACGGACAGGTGCATCGGCAGTTCGCTGGTCGGCTTGAGCGAGCCGTCGACGACCTGGCCGCCAAGGTCGACGACGGGGACGTCGGCCGGGTTCATGCTGGAGTACGGGACGCCGGTCGGCGTGACGGCGACGAGGTCGCCGGCCCGAACCGAGACGTTCCCGGAGGTCCCGACGACGAGGCCGTCCCCGACCATCCGCCGCGCGTAGGCGCACACGGCGGCCCGTTCGGTCTCGAGGAGCATGCGGCGGGTCCGTTCTCGCGGGTGATCGACAGCTGAGCTGAACACTGCCAGCCACCCACGAGCTTCGGCCACCCCCGGGCCCCGCAGGACAAGCCCCCGCCCGTCCCTGGGGGGCGTCCCCTGTCCAGTCTATCGCCTCTGAGCTGCGAAAACGGCCACGTCCGAAATCTGTGGACAACTCGAGGCGATGTGGATAACTACGCCTTCGCCGGAGCAGCGGGAGCGGCCGGAGCGGAAGTAGCCTTCGCCGCAGAAGCGGGAGCAGAACCGGGAGCAGGCGCAGAAGCGGGAGCCGGACTCGGCTTCCCGGCGGCAGGCTCCGGAGCCAACAACCGCATCGCTTCCTGCACCGCGACATCCGTAGCCGCGATCCGCTCGGCCACCTTCGACCTCAAGTCCAGCGCCAGCTTCCGGTTCCGGTCGGCCTCCGCCTGCTGGGACTGGGCCGACGCCAGCGCCGCCTCGGTCTCCTGCTTCTTCCTCGCGTGCTCCTCGTCGAACTTCTTCTTCCGCGCCGCCAGTTCCTCCGCCGCGACCCGGTCCGCCTCGGCACGCGCTTCCGCCGCCGATGCCTCCGCCGCCGCGTCCGCTTCCTTGCGGGCTCGCTCGGCCGCCGCCGCCTGCTCGACCCTCTTCGCGCCCGCCGCCGCGTTCAGCTTCTCGATCTCGCCCTTCGCCTCCGACAGCAGGCGCGCGCGCTCTTCCTCTGCGTCCTTCGCGAGCTTGTCGGCCGTGCGGTGGGTTTCGTGCGCGTACTTGTCCGCCTGGTCGCGGGTCGAGGCCGCGTCCGCCTCCGCCGCCGCGCGCAGGTCCGCGATCTCCTCCTCGGCCAGCTGCATCATCATCCGGACGCGCTCGGCCATCGCGCCGGCGCCGGACGGGCTCGAGCTCATCCTGGCCAGCGCGGCCTTCGTCTCGGCCAGCTCCTTCTGCGCGTACGCGAGGGCCTTCGAGAGGTCCGACGACGTCGCGACGGCTTCGTCGCGGCTGCGGGACGTCTCGCGCAGGTCCTTGTTCAGCTCGGCGAGGCGTTCGTCGACCTGACGCTGGTTGTAGCCGCGGACACCCACGGCGAACTGGGCGGTCTTCGGGGCGGACTGGGGCTTCTCAGGCGCGACCATCGCGCCACCTTAATGAGCCGGGACCCGTTCGCACGTACCGCCAAATGGATGCATCACGGATATTGGAACCCCCGGTGACGCATGGCATCCTGACCTTGTTGACCAGCGGTTAACGGCGAGGAGGCCACTGTGGACATACTCGCCGACATCGCCGCGCATTGGCACGTCTACGCGACCATGCCGCTGATCGCCGCCCTCATCGGCTACCTCACCAAGCGCGTCGCCATCGAAATGATGTTCCGGCCGCTGGAGTTCAAAGGCGTCAAGCCGTTCTTCGGCTGGCAGGGCGTCATCCCGGCGAACGCGCGGCGGATGGCCACCACCGCCGTCGACCTGCTGACCCGCAACCTCGTCGACCCGCGGGAGATCTTCAGCCGCCTCGATCCGGAGGAAATGGTCAAAGGGCTCGAAGCACCCCTGCTCAAGGCCGTCGAAGACGTCACGCGCGAAGTCATGGAAACCCACCAGCCCCGGCTCTGGGAAATGCTGCCCTCGCGCGCGCAACGGCTGCTCGTCGACCAGGTCCGTGCGCAGGCGCCGCAGGTCGTCAAGCGGCTGCTGCGGGAGGTCTCGACCAACATCGACGACGTCCTCGACGTCAACGACATGCTCATCGGCGCCATGGTCCGCGACAAGTCGCTGACCTGCCGGCTGATCCGCGAGGTCGCCGCACCCGAGTTCAGGTTCATCGCGCGCTCGGGGATCTGGTTCGGGTCCGTGATCGGGCTCGTCCAGTTCGTCGCCTGGGCGCTGACGAAACAGCCGCTGATCATGCCGGTCTTCGGTTTCGTCACGGGCTTCGTCACGGACTGGCTGGCGCTCAAGATGATCTTCTACCCGCGCGAGCCGCGCGGGTTCGGCTTCTTTCGCTGGCAGGGCATGTTCCAGAAGCGTCGCCAGGAGGTCGCCGCGGACTACGGCGCGCTGATCGCCGACGAGGTCCTCACCGTCCGGAACGTCCTGGAAGCCATCCTCACCGGCCCGCGCGCGGACAAGCTGTTCGCGCTCGTCACCCGCGAGGTCCAGCGCACGATCGACGCGCAGGTCAGCGTGGCCAAGCCGGTCGTCGCGCTCACCATCGGCGGCCGGCAGTACCAGGAGATGAAGCGCGCGGCGGCCGCCAAGGTCATCGAGCACCTCCCCGAAACGGTGAAGCACGTCGAGAGCTACGCGACCGGCGCGCTCGACGTCCGCAACACGATCGTCGAGAAGATGCAGCAGCTGACCCCGCTGGAGTTCGAAGGCATCCTGCGCCCGGCCTTAAAGCAGGACGAATGGAAGCTGATCGCCGTCGGGGCGGTCATCGGTGGCCTGGTGGGTGAACTCCAGGTGCTGCTCCTGCTGCACTGATCACGGGCCGATAGCGTGCGCGGGTGGACTTCGGCACGCACTGGCAGGTGTACGTCACCATGCCGTTCATCGCGGCGCTGATCGGCTACGTCACCAAGCGCGTCGCCATCGAGATGATGTTCCGGCCGCTCGAATTCAAGGGCATCAAGCCGTTCCTCGGCTGGCAGGGCGTGCTGCCGGCGAACGCCGAGCGCATGGCGGCGACGGCCACCGAGATGCTGACGACCAACCTCGTCGACCCCAAGGAGATCTTCGCCCGGCTCGACCCGGCGCAGGTCGCGAAGGAGATCGAGCAACCGCTGCTGCGGGTGGTCGAGGACGTCACGCGCGAGGTGATGGAGACCTACCAGCCGCGGCTGTGGGAGGTGCTGCCGAACGGCGCGCAGCAGCTGCTCCTCAAGCGCGTCCAGGCGGAGGCGCCGAAGGCGATCACCAAGATCATGCGCGAGATCGCCGACAACATCGAGGACGTCCTCGACCTGCAGCACATGGTCGTGACGAACCTCGTGCGCGACAAGGCGCTGCTCAACCGGCTGATCCGCGACATCTCGCGGCCCGAGATGCGGTTCATCGCGCGCTCGGGCATCTGGTTCGGGTTCATCCTCGGCTGCGTGCAGCTGGTGGTCTGGGCGCTGACGAAGTCGCCGATCGTGCTGCCGCTGTTCGGCCTCGGCATCGGCTGGCTCACCGACTGGCTGGCGCTCAAGATGATCTTCCTGCCGCGCGAGCCTCGCCGCTTCTTCGGCGTCTACACCTGGCAGGGCATCTTCCAGAAGCGCCGCGACCAGGTGGCCGCCGACTACGGCGACATGATCGCGCGCGAGATCATCACCATTCCCCACCTGCTGGAAGCGGTGCTGCGCGGGCCGAAGTCCGACAAGCTGTTCGCGATGATCACCCGCGAGGTGCAGAAGACGATCGACGCGCAGGCCAGCGTCGTCAAGCCGTTCGTCGCCATCGCCGTCGGGACGAAGAAGTTCCAGGAGATGAAGCAGACGGCGGCGGCGAAGGCCGCGGAGCGCGTCCCGGAGACGATCCGGTACGCCGAGAACTACGCGATCAACGCGCTCGACGTGCGCAACACGATCGTCGACCGGATGAAGAAGCTGAGCGCGCTGGAGTTCGAGCAGCTGCTGCGGCCGGCGTTCCGGCAGGACGAGTGGAAGCTGATCGCCGTCGGCGCGGTGATCGGCGGGCTCGTCGGCGAGTTGCAGGTGCTCGCGCTGCTCGGGTAGCCGGTACGGTTTCCGTTCTGGGCAGGAGGAGGTCGGACTTGGACGCGGTCCTGCACGACCTCGCGCTGCACTGGCCGCTGTACACGGCGATGCCGTTCATCGCGGCGCTGATCGGGTACGTCACCAAGCGCGTCGCCATCGAGATGATGTTCCGGCCCCTGGACTTCGTCGGGATCCCGCCGCTGCTGGGCTGGCAGGGCGTCGTCCCGAAGCACGGCGGGCGGATGGCGGCCGTCGCGACCGAGCTGCTGACGGCGAACCTGCTCGACCTGCGCGAGGTCTTCGGCCGGATCGACCCGGTGATCATCACCAGCGAACTGGAGCAGCCGCTGCTGCGCGCGGTCGACCACATCGCGCGCGAAGTGCTCGCCGAGCACCACCCGCGGCTGTGGGAGGTCATGCCGACGCTGGCGCAGGAAATGCTGATCAAGCAGGTCCAGGCGTCGGCGCCGCGGCTGGTCCGGGAGTTCCTCGACGACGTCCGCGAAAACCTCGACGAGGTCCTCGACGTCCAGCACATGACGGTCCAGCGGCTCACGCGCGACAAGGCGCTGCTGGTCCGGCTGATCCGCGAGACGTCCCGCCCGGAGATGGCGTTCATCGCGCGGATGGGCATCTACTTCGGCTTCGGCCTCGGGCTCGTCCAGACGCTGGTGTGGGCGTTCACGCGCGAGCCGCTGGTCCTGCCGATCTTCGGCGGCGCGATCGGGCTGTTCACGGACTGGCTGGCGATCAAGCTGATCTTCGTCCCGCGCGAGCCGGTCCGCGTGGGCCGGGTGATCTTCCAAGGCAAGTTCCAGCGCCGGCGCGCGGAGGTGGCCCGGCAGTACGGCGAGCTGATCGCCAACGAGGTCCTGACGGTCCAGAACCTCCTCGACGCGGTGCTGCGCGGCCCGCGCGCCGACCGGCTGGCCGCGTTGGTCGAAAACCTCGTCTCGGAGACGGTCGACAAGCAGGTACCCCTGTCCCGGACGCTGGGCGGCACGCGGCTGAAGGAGATGAAGCACGCGGCGGCCCGGAAGGCCCTGGAGCAGTTGCCGGACACGGCCCGGTACGCCGAGGGCTATCTGACCGAGGCGATGGACGTCGCGAAGATGATCGAGCAGCGGATGCTCGCGCTGACGCCGTTGGAGTTCGAGGGGCTGCTGCGGCCGGCGTTCCGGCAGGACGAATGGAAGCTGATCGCGGTCGGCGGGGTGATCGGGTTCGTGGTGGGCGAGCTGCAGGTCCTGCTGATGCTGGGTTAAGCCGCCGCGACGAGCGCCGGTTCCACGGCACTTACGCGCGTCCGGCGGTCGCGCTGCCAGGCGATCACGCGGCAGACCACGTAGATCAAGAACGAAATCGCCGTCACGAACGCGCTCACCGGCAGCCCCGGCGCCAGCGACAGCACGATCCCGCCGATCGCCGACACCTCCGCGAAGACCACGGACAGCACCGTCGCCTTCCACGGCGACGCCGTCACGCGCGCCGCCGCCGCGGCCGGCGTCACCATCAACGCCACCACCAGCAGCGATCCGACGACCTTCACGCTCAACGCGGTCGAGACACCGACCAGAAGCGCGAACACCACGGTCAGCGTCTTCACCGGAACCCCGCGCGCCACGGCCACGTTCCGGTCCACCGAAGCGAACAGCAACGGCCGGTACACCAAAGCGAGCACCGCCAAAACCACCACCGACGACACCACGAACAACGTCAGGTTCGTCGAATCGATCGTGATGATCTGGCCGGTGAGAATGCCGAACTTGTTCCCGGACCGTCCTTTGTAGAACGACAGGAACAGCACGCCCATCCCGAGCCCGAACGACAGGATCACGCCGATCACCGAGTCGCGGTCCGCGTCACGCGCGCCGAGGATCCCCAGCAGCAGCGCGGCCACCACCGCGCCGATCAACGCGCCGTACTCGACGCCGATCCCGAGCAGCAACGCCGCCGCGCCGCCGGTGAACGCCAGCTCGGACGTCCCGTGCACCGCGAACGACATCCGCCGCATCACGATCAGCGGGCCCAGCACCCCCGCCACCAGGCCGAGGATCGCCGCCGCGAGCAGCGCCGTCTGGACGCCGTCCAGCTCGGAGATCAGCTCCCACGTCTTGCCGAAGTCGAACAGATCCAAGACTCAGCCCACTTGCTCTTCGACGTCGTGTTCGTGGTGGTGCGGCTCCTCCTCGCACAACGCGCTCTGCGCGCCCGCGATGTGGATCTGCCCGCCGACCTTCAGCACCTCGACGCGGGTGCCGTACAGCTCCGACAGCGTCTCGGTGGTCATGACCTCGTCCGGCTTGCCGATCCGGAACTGGCCGTTGACCAGGTACAGCACCCGGTCGACGAACGGCAGCACCGGGTTGATCTCGTGCGTCACGAACAGCACCGCCGTGCCCGACACCCGCCGGCGCCGGTCGATCAGCTCGCTGATCGCGCGCTGGTGCGCGAGGTCCAGGGACAGCAGCGGCTCGTCGCAGAGCAGCACCTCGGGGTCGCCGACCAGGGCCTGCGCGACCCGCAGCCGCTGCTGCTCGCCGCCGGAGAGCCGGCCGACCGGCTGCTTCGCGTACCGGGTCGCCCCGACCGCGTCGACCGCTTCCGAAACGAGCCTGCGCCGGGCCGCCATGCCGAACAGGCCCGTTCCCCAGCGGTGCCCGTCGAGGCCGAGGCCGACCAGGTCGACGCCGCGCAGCGTCAGCGACTCGTCGATCGCGCGCTGCTGCGGGATGTAGCCGACCTTGCGGTTCGCGCCGCCCGGGCGGCCGCCGGCGATCTCGACCGAGCCCGCCGACAGGCCCTGCATGCCGAGCAGCGCCTTCAGCAGGCTGCTCTTACCGGAGCCGTTCGGGCCGAGCACGGCGAGGAACTCACCCGGCTCGACGACGAGGTCCAGCCCCGACCAGAGGGTCCGGGGTCCGAACGCGAGTCCCGCCCCGCGGACCCGGACCGCGGGGCGTACGTCGTCTGAGACGGGAGCCATGCCTACTTCAACGCTCCCGCCAGCGCGTCCACTTCCCCGGTCATCCAGCCAATGTAGTCGGTCACACCCTGCGGCAGCGTCTCGGTCACGTCGACCACGCCGATCCCGGCGGCCTTCGCCTGCCCGACGACGTCCTGGGTCAGCGGGGTCACCGTCTGCGCGTTGTTGATCAGCGCCTTGACCTGCTTGGTGGCGATGAGCTGCTTGTACTCGTTCACCGCGGCGGCCGGTACGTCGGTGTCGTTCTCGACGGCGTCCGAAAAGGCCTTCGGCGTCGCGTCCGTCAGCTTCGCGCTCTGGAGCAGGTAGTGCGCGACCGGCTCGGTGACGACGACCTTCGTACCCGGGTGGGTGGTGCCGAGCTCGCCGAGGCGCTTCTCGAGCGCGTCGACCTTCGCCTTGAACGCCGTCGCGTTGTCGGTGAACGCCTGCTTCGACGCCGGCTGCAGCTCCCCGAGCTGGGCCGCGACCTGGTCGGCGACCTTGTCGACGCCCGGCAGGTCGTACCAGACGTGCTCGTTCTCGTCGCCGGTCGCGGCGATGTCGTAGGCGACGAGCTTCTTGGCGTCCCCGGCCTGCGCGGTGAGCTTGTCGAAGAACTCGTCGTAGCCACCACCGTTCGAGAGGAGCAGCTTCGCGTCCTTCGCCGCGAGGGCGTCGTCGGCGGTCGTTTCGTACGAGTGCGGGTCGGCCGACGGGTCGTGGATGATCGCCTTGACCTCCACTTTGTCCCCTCCGACGGCGCTGACGACGCTGCCCCAGACGTCCGTCGACGCGACGACCTTGATCTTGTCGGACCCGCCGGACTGCCCACCGCCGTCGGACGACTCTCCGGAGCACGCGGCCAGCGCGAAGACGGACAGGGCCGAAGCGGCGGCGAGCACGCTCCTGGTGCGGCGGGAACTCATCGAAGGACTCCTGGAGACGCTAATGGAAACCGTTGTCAGATTCACCTTACCCCATCCGGATGACTTCCTGGCCATCCGATCCCGGTTTGGTGTATGCGAGTTCATGCATGCGGATCGAGACATCGACCACCCGGGGTGTCTCTTCAAGAAAGTGATCTGAACCGTTACGGTTTGCTGATGGGACGTCCTATTCGCACCCGGAGGCAGGCGACGCTGGCGTCGCTCGCGGCGGAGCTCGGTGTGTCCAGGACCACGGTGTCCAACGCCTACAACCGGCCGGACCAGCTGTCCCCGGAACTGCGCCGCCGGGTCCTCGAGACCGCGCGGCGGCTCGGCTACCCCGGCCCCGACCCGGTCGCCCGCTCCCTGCGCACGCGCAAGGCGGGCGCGGTCGGCCTGCTGCTCACCGAGAACCTCTCCTACGCCTTCCGCGACCCCGCCGCCGTCGGCGTGCTCGAAGGACTGGCCCTGGCCTGCGAAGACGCCGGCGTCGGCCTGCACCTGGTGCCCGCCAGCCCCGGCCGCGAGGACGTCGCCGCGGTGCACCGCGCGGGTGTCGACGGCTTCGTCGTCTACTCCGTCCCGGACGACGACCCGCACCTGGCCGCGGTGCTGGAGCGCCCGGTCCCGACGGTGATCATCGACCAGCCGAGCCTCGAGGGCATCGACCGCGTCGGCCCGGACGACGCGGCGGCGGTCGGCAAGATCGCCGAGCACCTCGTGACGCTGGGGCACCGGCAGGTCGGCGTGATCTGCATGCGCCTGGCCCGCGAGCGCAACGACGACTTCGTCTCCGCGACGCGCCAGAGCGGCGCGCACTTCCACGTCCAGCGCACCCGCCTGGAAGCGCTCGCCGTGGCGTTCTCCGCGGCCGGCGTCGACTGGGCCGGCGTCCCGGTCATCGAGCGCTTCGACCACACGGTGGACGACGGCGCGTCCGCCGCGCGCCAGCTGCTGGACGCGTACCCGCAGGTCACGGCGGTGATCTGCACGTCGGACATCCTCGCGCTCGGCGCCATGGCCGAGGCCGAGCGGCGAGGGCTGCGGGTGCCGCAGGACCTGACCGTCACCGGTTTCGACGGCATCGCCGAAGCGGAGCGGATCGGTCTCACCACGGTCCACCAGCCGGTGCTCGAGAAGGGCAAGACGGCCGGGCGGCTGCTGCTCGGCTCGGCCGAGCGGAGCGCGCCGAAGGTGATCACGCTGCCGACCGAACTGCGCGTCGGCCGCACGTCGGCACCCCCTAGGACGGTCGAGGAGCCCTGGTTCGGGGGCTGACCCGTGACATAGCTCGTAGTGCATTGCCCAGCGGGGTACTCACCCGGTCAAATGGAGTGGTACGCCCGCGCCGCGGGGCCACTGGCCGGAAGGTGACCGATGACCTCGATCGACGTACTGCTCAAGCGCAACCAGGAACTCGGCGACGCGACGCCGGGCGACCGCTCGTCGGCCAAGCCGTCGCTGCAGGTGGCCATCCTGACCTGCATGGACGCCCGCATCCGGGTGTTCGAGGTGTTCGGCCTGCTCCAGGGCGAGGCGCACGTGCTGCGCAACGCGGGCGGCGTGGTGACCGACGACATGATCCGCTCGCTGGCGCTTTCGCAGCGCAAGCTGGGCACGCGCGAGGTGCTGGTGGTCCAGCACACGGAGTGCGGCCTGTCGACGGTCACCGAAGACGACTTCAAGGACGAGCTCGAAGAGGCCACCGGCCTGCGTCCGACGTGGTCGGTCGAGGCGTTCCGGAACGTGGAGAACAGCGTCCGGACGTCGGTGGAACGGGTGCGGCGGAGCGCTTACCTGCCGCACACGGAGAACGTGCGCGGGTTCGTCTACGACGTCAAGACGGGGAAGCTCACCGAGGTCAAGTAGGTCTTGCGCGTCCTCTTCGCCGGCCTCACGCGCCGCTGGGCCGGCTCGGGCTGAACCCCCGTTCCGGCCCACGTGACCGCACAGGCGTGGATGCCCCGGGGCGGCGGCGATCGGGCAGACAGACCTGTTCGTGCACACGGCGGCAGCGACATCACGCTGGGCGCGATCGCGGAAACCCTGTCGCCACGTGAGGTCACCGGACGAGGTCGCCCGCGAGTTGCCGAAGCACGCGAAGTAGCCTCCCCGGCGTGTCCGTAGACGCCGAAACCCTGCTCGACTGGTTCTCCACGCACGGCCGGGACCTGCCCTGGCGCGAGCCGGACCGCTCGGCCTGGGGTGTGCTCGTCAGCGAGATCATGCTCCAGCAGACCCCCGTCGCCCGCGTGCAGCCGATCTGGCTCGAGTGGATGGCTCGCTGGCCCGTGCCCTCGGCGCTGGCCGCGTCGAGCCAGGGCGAGGTCGTGCGGGCGTGGGGGAAGCTCGGGTACCCGCGGCGCGCCCTGCGCCTGCACGAAGCCGCCGGTGTCATCGCGCGGGACCACGGGGATGTCGTCCCGTCCGATGTGGACACCCTGCTCGCGCTGCCCGGGATCGGGGCCTACACCGCGCGCGCCGTCGCCGCGTTCGCCTACGGCCTGCGTGCGCCCGTTGTCGACACCAACGTGCGGCGGGTGGTCGCGCGGGCCGTGCACGGGGCCGGGGATGCCGGCCCCGCGTCGAACACCCGGGACATGAACGACGTCGAGGCGCTGCTGCCCGCCGAAGACGCGCCCGCCGCGAAGTTCTCCGCCGCGATCATGGAGCTCGGCGCCCTCATCTGCACGGCGCGAAGCCCGCGTTGCGCGGATTGTCCGATCTACGACGAGTGCGCGTGGCAGCTCGCCGGACGGCCCGAGTACGCCGGCCCGGCCAAGCCGGTGCAGAAGTTCGCCGGCACCGACCGGCAGGTCCGCGGCCTGCTGCTGGACGTCCTGCGCGGCAGCGAAGGGCCCGTCGAGAAAGCACGCCTCGACCTGGTGTGGCACGACGGCGGCCAGCGCGACCGCTGCCTGGACTCCCTGCTCGTCGACGGCCTGCTGGAGCAGACCGAGGGCGGCCTCTTCGCTCTCCCGGGCGAACACTAACGCGCTACAACAAAAGTTGGTCAATAGTTGTCATCGGCGCGATGCGGAGCTACCTTTTCCCGCATGGTCAATGAGGCTTATTCAGCCGTCGCCCGCCGCATGATTTCCGCGCTGACCGGCGGTCTGCGTGAGGGGCGCGGCGGGCTAACCAGAATAAGCCTCACTGTTGACCGCCGGACCCTGTTCAAAGCAGGGGTGACCGCCACCGCGGCCGGCGCACTGGGGATGACGACCACGGGTACGGCGAGCGCGGCCGTGCCGGCACCGACGATCCACACCTGCGCCGAGTGGGGCGCGCGGCCCGCCACCGGGCCGATCGTGGTGGAGAACCACAAGCCGACCTACATCGTCGTGCACCACGCCGTGGATCCGCCGATGAACAACGACTTCTCGCTGGCGCGCGCGTTCTACGTCGCGAAGTTCATCCAGGACCTGCACATGGACAAGAACGGCTGGATCGACAGCGGCCAGCAGTTCACGAACAGCCGCGGCGGGTTCGTCACCGAGGGCAGGCACCGCAGCCTCGAAATCCTGCGCGGCGGCACGCAGCACGTCCAGGGCGCGAACGTCGGCAACCACAACAGCGAGGTCATCGGCATCGAGAACGAGGGCCTCTACAGCACGATCGACGTGCCGCAGGCGCTCTGGGACTCGCTGGTCGGCCTGGTCGCCTACATCGCCCACCAATACGGCATTGCGCCCGAGTTCATCAAGGGCCACCGCGACTTCAACTCGACCGAGTGCCCCGGCACGGTGCTCTACAACCGGCTGCCCGAGCTGCGGACGGCCGTCGGGCGCGTCCTCGGCGTCTCCGTCGCGCGCGCCGAAGCCGAGTGGCCGCTGCTCAAGCCGGGCGACACGGGCCGTCAGGTGCAGCAGGCACAGCGGTTCCTGCGCGCGTACGGGTACGACGTGCCGACCGACGGGGTGTTCGGTAAGTCTACAAAGGACGCCGTGGCCGCTTTGTCCGTTCAGGCCGGATTGCCGCGCCACACGTGCACCGCGACCAAGGCGACGGACGAGACCGGCTTCCTCGGCGCCGACGTCTGGCCGCTGATCGTCCCCTCGGACCGCTCGACGGCGGCCTGGCGGGCGGACCTCGCTAGCGCTTGAGGACCTGGCTCAGGAACGCTTCGACGGCGCCCCGGTAGGTCTCCGGGGCTTCGTCGTGGGGCAGGTGGGCCGAACCGGGGACGACGAGGTGCTTCGCGCCCGGCACCCGATCGGCCACGAGCGCTTGCTGGCCGGGCGGCATCGCCGTGTGTTCACCTTCAATGAGCAGGAGCGGGCAGCGGATCGCGTCGACGACGTCCCAATAGTCCCGGCGGCCCCATTCGGCGGCGATGACGTACAGGTCTTCGAGGTCGGCGACCAGGTGAAAACCGTCCGAACGCTCCTCGACGCAGTCGGCGAAGTACTCGCCCGCGTCGCCGAAGAACTCGCGGACGTGGTCGAGCGACGTGAACGGCACCGGCCAGCTCTCGAAGTACCCGCGCCACGTCTCGACGGTCCGGCCGCGCTGGTCCGGCGCGAAGTCCTCGGAGACGACCGCGCGCACGAGTTCCGGGTACTTCGCGGCGGTCGCCCACGCGTGCAGGCCGCCCATCGAGTGCCCGATGAGCACGGCCGGCCCCGCGTCGAGGGTTTTCAAGGCGGCGGCGACGTCGTCGGTGAACCGTTCGGTCGTCCAGGGGCCGACACGCGGGGCGCTGCCGTGGCCGCGCGCGTCGAGGCCGTACACCGCGCCGTAGGGCCGGAGCCACTCCGCAACCCGCGACCACGTGCGCGCGCGGCCCATCAGTCCGTGGAGCAGGACGATCGGCACGCCGGTGCCGCCGAAACAGAGCACGCGGTCACCATAATGGCTGGTGCGAAGCGTGACCGAGTGATCGCTTTCCATCACCTATGGTGGTGGGTATGCGCCGCCGACTCGCTGCCCTCGCCGTCTGCGCCGCGGTGATCGTCGCCGCGGCGTGCAGCGGTGACGCCGTCACGGCGCCGCCCCCACCGCCGCCCATGCACCCGGTTCCGGGCGCGTCCGGGGCCGGTGATCCGTATTACCCGGAAGACGGCAACGGCGGTTACGACGCTCTCGGCTACCAGGTCGGCGTCACGTACGACCCGCCGAGCGGCCACCTCGACGGCGACACGACGGTCACCGCGAAGGCCACCCAGGACCTCAGCCGGTTCGACCTCGACCTGCGCGGTCTCGACGTCCACAGCGTCGAAGTCGACGGGCAGCCGGCGCACTTCACGCGCGAAAAGGCGTTCGAGCTGGTCATCACGCCGGCGTCGCCGATCCGCGCCGGGACGACGTTCCGCACCCGCGTGCGCTACGGCGGCGACCCGGCGAAGACCCCGCACGACGGCGGCAGCGAGAACGGCTGGCAGCACTCGGCCGACGGCGGCGCGTACATGGTCGGCGAGCCGCACTCGGCCGCGTTCTGGTACCCGGTCAACGAAATCCCGCGCGACAAGGCGACCTTCACGCTGACCGCGCACGTCCCGCCCGGCTGGACGGTCATCTCGAACGGCCGCGAAGGCCCGCCGGGGACGTGGACCGAGCCGAACCCGGTCGCGAGCTACCTGACGACGATCGCGATCGGCAAGTTCAGTGTCGACAGGTCGACACTGCCGGACGGCACCCCGGTGGTCACGGCGTACTCCCCGGGAGCCGAGGCCCGCCGCGCGATCGGCGACCGCCTGCCGGAGGTGCTCGGGTTCCTGAAGAGCAAGTTCGGCCCGTACCCGCAGTCGGCGGCGGGCGGGATCTTCCTGAACGAGGACGTCCGGTTCTCACTGGAGACGCAGACGCGGCCGACGTACGCGAAGTGGGCCGACCTGCCGACGCTGGTGCACGAGAACGCGCACGAGTGGTTCGGCGACTCGGTGTCCCTGCGGAACTGGTCGGACATCTGCCTGAACGAGTGCTTCGCGTCGTACGCGCAGTGGCTGTGGGCCGAGCGCGAGGGCCAGAGCCTCGACGACCGCTACCGCGCGGCGATCGAGATCACCCACGGCAGCACGGATTTCTGGGGCCAGAAGCTCGTGGGCATGGGCCAGGGTCACGAGTTCGAAGGCGTGTACAACAAGGGAATCCTGGCGCTGCACGCGTTGCGAAGGCAGATCGGCGACCCGGCGTTCGACCGCCTCCTCCACGACTGGCCGGCGCGTTATCGCCACGGCAACGCTTCTTGGGCCGACTTCGAGAAGATGGCCGGCCAGGTGAGCGGGCAGAACTTGAGGGCGTTCTTCGACGAGTGGTTCAGGGGGACGAAGCTGCCGGCGGACGCGGACCTCTTCCCCGGCTCACTGCGCAGCTGAGCTGCCCAGCAGCGACCGCGTCAACGCGCTGTGCGCCTCCTGCATCTCGCGCAGCGCCGTCGTCAGCTCCTCGTCGCCCACCGACACGTCCTCCTCCGGACGCGCAGCCAGCGCCAGCAGCGATGCCCGGCGCAGCAGCTCCTTCGCGAACGACGCCGTCACCCCCTCCGTCGCCGCCACCACCGGGGCCAGGTCCGCCGTCAGCTTCAGGCCCCGCGCGTACAGCCTGAGCAGCGCCTCGCGGCCCGCCGCGTCCGGCAGCGGGATCTCCACCGCCAGATCCACCCGGCCCGGGCGGTCGGCCAGTGCCTTCTCCAGCTCGCTCGCGCGGTTGGTCGTCAGCAGGAACGTCACGTCCGCGTCGCCGCCCACGCCGTCCATCGCGTCGAGCAGCGTGAACAGCAGGGGCTGGACCATCGGCCCGTAGCTGCGGTCCTGCGCGATCAGGTCGACGTCCTCCAGCACGACCACGCTCGGCTGCAGCCGCCGCGCCAGCTCCGCGGCCTTGCCGACGAACCGCATCGCCGTGCCGGTCAGGATGATCACCGTGGTGTCCGGCAGGCGGCCCATCAGGTAGCGGACCGTGTGCGTCTTGCCGATGCCGGGCGGGCCGTGCAGCAGCAGCCCGCGCTTGAGGTGCTGGCCCGCGGCCAGCAGCCGCTCGCCGTGTTCGGCGATGCCGACCGTGTGCCGCTCGATCGCGTCGAGCACGCCGTCCGGCAGCACGACCTCCTCGCCGGTCAGCGCCGGCCGCGGGAGGAACGTGAGCAGCTCGTTGGCGCGGTGCTCGCTGGTGCCGAAGGCCACCACCTGCCCCCGCAGGAGATCGCGTTCGGCCATCAGCCGCTCGACTCGGTTGCGCACTTCGGTCGCGGTCGCCCGCGACGTCGCCAGGACCTCCAGCCGGCACTGCTCGAGCCCCCACTGCGGGGTCGCGCCGCGGATGGCGAGCAGCACCGGCTCCCCGTCCGGCGCGCTGGTGCCGACCAGCCCCAGCTGGACGGCTTCGGTCGCGTCGTGCGGGCCCGTCGCCGTGGTGGTGTAGTCCACCGAGCCGAGGTCGTACATCCCCTTGCTGCGCGCGGTGGCGAGCATCCCGATGAGGTCCTCGTGCGTGCGCTGGCCGCCCGCGATGCCGAACCAGCCCACGGCCGTGCCGTGCTCGGCGAGGTACGCGTCGACCCCGCGCTGGATGTTGGCGTGCTCCCACATCGGCCAGTTGCGGGTCACGACCACCACCTCCGGCAGCAGTGCCCCCAGGTGGCCGGTCACGCGCTCGATCAGCTCGTTGCCCCGGCCACCCTCGACCTCGTCGGCGGTGGCCCGGACGATCCGGGCGAGATCGGTGGCGAGGTCGCGCTCGGTGCTCCCCATGGCTTCCACAGTGGCACGGGTCACACGTCGAAGCCAACTAGGGTGGAGTCATGAGTGTCGTGAAGATCAACGCGATCGAGGTCCCCGAAGGCGCCGGCCCCGAGCTGGAGAAGCGGTTCGCCGCGCGGATGCACTCCGTCGACCAGCAGCCCGGCTTCCTCGGGTTCGAGCTGCTGCGCCCGGTTTCCGGCGAGACGCGCTACTTCGTCTACACGAAGTGGGAGACGGAAGAGGCCTACCAGGCGTGGGCCAAGGGCGGCCCGGCCGCGGCGGCGCACTCGGGCGAGAGCGCCAAGCCCGTGTCCACCGGCGCCAACCTGCTGGAGTTCGAGGTCGTCCTCGGTTCGAAGCCGGGTGAGTGACGCTCTTGAGCGGGCCGCGGAGCTCCTGAACGGCGCCGGCGCGCTGCTGATCTGCGCCGGCGCCGGGATGGGCGTCGACTCCGGGCTGCCGGACTTCCGCGGCGGCGAAGGGTTTTGGCGTGCTTATCCGCCGTACGCCCGGCTGGGGTTGCGGTTCGAGGAGCTGGCCGACCCGCGCCACTTCGCCGACGACCCCGAGCTGGCGTGGGGTTTCTACGGACATCGGCTCGACCTGTACCGGAAGACCGTGCCGCACGAGGGTTTCCGGTTGCTGCTCGGTTTCGCGCCGTCCGTGCGCGTGTTCACGTCCAATGTGGACGGACAGTTCCAGAAGGCCGGTTTCGAGCACGTCGCCGAGGCGCACGGGTCGATCCACCACCTGCAGTGCCTCGACCGCTGTTCCGACGACATCTGGCCGGCTTCCGAAAACGTCGCCATCGACGCCGAAACCATGCGGGCCGTGCCGCCGCTGCCGTCGTGCCCGCGGTGCGGCGGGCTGGCCCGGCCCAACATCCTGATGTTCGGGGACTTCGACTGGGTCCCGGACCGCAGCCAGGCCCAGCTCGACGAGCTGACGGCGTGGCGCCGCACCGCGCGTGACCTCGTGGTGGTGGAGCTCGGCGCGGGCCAGGCGGTCCCGACGGTCCGCCGCTACAGCGAACTGGCGAGCGCGGCGACCGGTGCGTTGATCCGCATCAACCCGCGCGAGCCGGAGATCCGCCACAACCGAGGCATCTCGATCCCGGCCGGCGCCCTGGAAACGCTGCGAGCCCTCGTCACGGCAACCTGACTTCGGCGAACACCGCCCGGTGGTCACTGCCCGCGACGTCGAACACGCGGTAGTCCTGGACCGCCGCCCGGTTGTCGACCACCACGTGGTCGATCGTCACCACCGGGGACGAGGACGGCCAAGTCGGCGTCAGCCCCGCGCCGCGCTCCTCGGCCGCGTCGTTGTAGCCGCGGGACAGCACCGTGCGGAACGCCGCGTGGTCCAGCGTCGCGTTGAAGTCGCCCGCCAGGATGCGCAGGCCGTGCTCGCCCGCCGCCCGGGACAGGTCCTTGATCTCGCGCTCCCACTGCGGCGTGTCCACGTCCGGGGAGATCGGGTGGACGGCGACGATCTCCGCCACCACGCCGTCGCCGAGGTCGGCCTGCGCGCCCGGCTGCTTGGCCGCCGAATCGCCCGTCAGGTTGACCTCCTTCAGCGGGAAGCGCGACACGATCCCCGAGCCGAACGCGCCCGGCGCCGGGTGCAGCACCCGGTACGGCAGCAGCTGGAACAACCCCGCCGCGGTCAGCCCGTCGACCACCCGCGGCGTCATCTCGACCAGGTTCAGGACGTCGATCCGCTGCAAACGCACCAGGTCGACGACGGCCTTCGGGTCCGCCTGGCCGTAGAGCAGGTTCGACGCGAGCACGCGCAGTGTCTTCCCGTGCACTTCGCGCTGATCGCTCGCCGACACCCGCGGCACGACCAGGACGGCCAACGCGACCGCCAGCACCAGCGCGGTCCCGCCGACCCACCACCGCCGCAACGCCAGCGCCAGGCCGCCGAGCAGCAGGCCCGCGACCGCCACGAACGGCGTCAGCGACAACGCGACCAGCGTGTACCAGTCGCCGTCGTAGCCGATCAGGCGCAGCGCGGCCAGTCCGGCCAGCGGCACCACCGGCACCACCAGCAAGGCCGTGACCAGCGGTTTCTTCCGCCGGACGCGCGTCTCTTCCGCAACCGTCATGGTGCCGAGTATGCCGAGGTGATCGCCGCGCGGCCCAGGCGGCGACAACTCCTCCACAAGATCTCCACCAGCGCCTGCCAGCCGCTGCCAGCGCGCTGTGCGCGTGCTGCCAGCGCCCCCGTCCAAAGTGAAGCCCAACAGCGACAGCGAAGGAGGACGCCCATGTCGCACGCGATCCAGGCCGAGGGCCTGGTCAAACACTTCGGGGACACCAAGGCACTGGATGGGGTGGACCTCGAGGTCCCGTTCGGACAGGTCGTGGGGGTGCTCGGCCCGAACGGCGCCGGCAAGACGACCGCCGTCCGGATCCTGGCCACCCTGATGAAACCGGACGCCGGCAGAGCCACCGTCGGCGGCTACGACGTCGTCACCGACCCGGTGCGAGTCCGCAGCCTGATCGGGCTCACCGGCCAGTACGCGTCGGTCGACGAGGACCTCAACGGCATCGAGAACCTCGTCCTCATCGGACGGTTGTACGGCCACTCCCGCGCCCAGTCCAAGGCCCGCGCCACCGAGCTGATCGAGCGGTTCGAGCTCACCAAGGCGGCCAAGCGGCCGATCCGGACCTACTCCGGTGGTATGCGGCGGCGGCTCGACCTCGCCGCCAGCCTCGTCGGCCGGCCCGAGGTGCTCTACCTCGACGAACCGACCACCGGCCTCGACCCGCACGCCCGCAACGAGGTCTGGGACGTCGTCCGCACGCTCGTCGCCGAGGGCGCCACGGTGCTGCTGACCACGCAGTACCTCGAAGAGGCCGACCAGCTGGCCGACAAGATCACCGTGTTCGACCACGGCCGCGTCGTCGCCGACGGCCGCGCCGACGAGCTCAAGCGCCGCGTCGGCGGCCAGACGCTGCAGGTCCGGCCGACCCAGCTGTCCGACATGGACGCCGTCAACCGGATCCTCGGCGACCTCTCCGGCGTCCGGCCGACCCGCGACGACGCCACCGGCCTGCTCACCGCGCCGGTCAACGACCCCGTCCTGCTGTCCACTTTGGTCCGCAAGCTGGACGAAGCCGGCATCACCGCCGACGAGCTGGCGCTGCGGCTGCCCAGCCTCGACGAGGTGTTCCTCGCCCTGACCGGGCACACCGCCGAACAGTCCATTGCGGACAAGACCCTCGAAGGGAGCCTGGCATGACGACGCTGGCGCTCGACCGCCCGGCCCCGCCGCGGCACATCAGCCCCGGCAAGGGGTTCCAGCACGCGCTTTCCCTGGCGTGGCGCGGCATCCTGAAGATCCGCAAGAACCCCGAACAGCTCGCCGACGTCACCCTGATGCCGATCATCTTCCTGGTGATGTTCGTGTACCTGTTCGGCGGCGCGCTGTCCGGCTCGACCGACGCCTACCTGCAGATGGTCGTGCCCGGCATCATCGTGATGAACATCCTGCAGGCGTGCCTCGCCGTGGGGACCAACCTCAACACCGACATCACCAAGGGCGTCTTCGACCGGTTCCGCAGCATGCCGATCGCCCGGTCCGCGCCACTGATCGGCGCGGTGCTCGCGGACATCGTGCGGTACGTCGTGTGCCTGACGGTGCTGATGGTGGTGGCCACGATCATGGGCTACCGCATCGCGACCAGCCCGGCGGAGTTCGTGGTGGCGATCCTGCTCGCGCTCGCGTTCGGGCTGTGCTTCTGCTGGGGCTCGGTGTTCGTCGGCATGGTGATGAAGTCGCCGGGTTCGGCGCAGGCACTGATGTTCGTCTTCATCATGCCGCTCACGTTCGGCAGCAACGTGTTCGTCCAGACGTCCACGATGCCGGGGTGGCTGCGGGCGTGGGCGGACATCAGCCCGGTCAGCCTGATGGCGAACGCGCTGCGCGGCCTGATGAACGGCGGCGCGGTCGCCGGCCCGCTGGCCGGGGCGCTCGCTTGGATGGCCGGCGCGGTCATCGTGTTCTTCCCGCTGGCGACTTGGGCTTACCGCCGGCGGGTCTGAAAAGGCGCGCGACACGGGGGTGACCCGCGCCAAGGGGAGCTGAAGGGCACCTTCCTCGCACCAGATGCGAGGAAGGTGCCCTTCAGCACGTCACATGCACCGAAGGTGCCCTTCAGCCCAGCTCGCCCAGGAGCCAGGCGATGGTGTCCTTTTTGGACGCGGCGCGGAACTCCTCGTAACGCGAGTCGTAGTCCGGCAAGGCAGCGCGCAGCTGGTCGATCAGCGCCCGGACCTCCGGGCTGCCGAGGTCGATCCGCCCGCGGATCACCGCCGACGCCGCGAGCACCCGCGCCGCCTGCTCGAGACGGCCCTGCGCCGCGCGCACCATCGCCAGCAGCTCCACCGAGCCGGCCAGGTCCGGCATGTCGCCGCGGCGGTTCGTCGCCCGGATCGCGATGTCCACATGGGACTCGGCGTCGTCCGCACGGCCCTCGGCCAGCAGGATCCGGGCTTCGAACGCGTGGATGAACTCGTCGCCGATCCCGCCCGGGAACCATTCGTCGCCCCCGAACTCGGCGACGCGGCCGAGCAGCACCCGCGCCTCGGCCAGCTTTCCGGTGCGCAGGAACAGCTCCAGCCGACCGAACATCAACACGGCCCGCTGCTGCGGGTTCGTGATGCCTTCGCCGTAGCGCTCCGCCGCCTCCTGGTCGCGCCACGCACCCTCGAAGTCGCCCGTCCGCGCCCGCTCGACGGCCAGCCGCCACCAGTGCTGCACGGCGTCTTCGTGTGAGCGCAGCTCCATCGACAGCGCCAGTCCCTGCTGGTAGATCTCGATGGCCTGAGCGCTGTCGCCGTCCTGGGACAGCGCGTACCCCTTGAAGCTCAACGTCATCGCGATGCCCCAGCGGTCGCCGACCTCCGCGAACCCGGCGTGGGCCAGGTCGCGCGCCCGGTCCGCGCCCTCGACGTCACCCGCGTCGTCGAGCAGGAAGCTCTCCACCCAGTGGCCGCCGGCCCGGGTCCAGGGGTCGGGGTGCCGCGCGGCGCGGTGCACTTCGCGCACGGCGACCTCGCGGTCGCCGCCGAGGAAGGCCAGCATCGGCAGGGCCACCGCGAGCCCGGGGTAGCGGTCGACCGCGTCGGTACGCACGCAATCGTCGACCAGCCGCAGGATCTCGGCCTGGTCCGAGCGCACCGGGATCGCGTCCATGAGGTAGATCAGCGCGCGGTAGGCCGCCGACGCCGCGGGCGGCAGCCGGTCGCCGAACTCGAGGGTCTCGCGCAGCAGCCCGCCGACCCGGCCGCCCTGGCCGAGGATGGTGAAGTACCAGAACATCCCGTCCAGCAGGGCGACCGTGTTGTCCACATCGGACATCTCGATCGCGCCGCGCAGGGCGGCGACCATGTTGTCGCTCTCGGCCTCGTACGCGTCGATCGCCTTCAGCTGCTCGCCGGTGCGCAGCGTCGGCTCCAGGTCCTGCGCGAGGGCGGCGTAGTACGACGCCATGGCCCGGCGCGTCCGGTCGTGCTCGCCCGATTCGACCAGCCGCTCGGTGGCGTACGCGCGCAGCGTCTCCAGCATCCGGTACCGCGGCTCGCCGCGGCCGCCGTCGACAGTGTCCACAATGGACTTTTCGACCAGGCTGCCGAGGACGTACGGGACGTCGGCGGCGGGCAGCAGCTCGTCCGCGCAGACGGCCTCGACCGGCTCCAGCTCGGCGCCGCCGGCGAACACCGCCAGGCGCCGGGCCAGCACCAGCTCGGCCTCGGTCAGCAGGTCCCAGCTCCACTCGACGACCGCGCGCAGCGTCCGCTGCCGCGGCAGCGCCGTCCGGCTGCCCGAGGTCAGCAGCCGGAACCGGTCGCCGAGCCGCCCGGCGATCTGGGCCACGGTCATCGACCGCAGCCGCGCCGCGGCCAGCTCCAGCGCGAGCGGCATCCCGTCCAGCCGGCGGCAGATCTCGCCGACCTGGTCCACTGTGGACTCGTCGAGCACGAAGTCGGGGCGGACGGCGGCCGCGCGGTCGAGGAACAGCCGCGTCGAGTCGAGTTCGGCGGCCTCCGCGGGTGCGGCGCGTTCCGCGGGCACCGGCAATGGCCCGAGCGGGCAGAGCGCTTCCCCGGTGATCGCGAGCGGCTCGCGGCTGGTGGCCAGGATCCGCAGCCGCGGCGCGCGCTGCAGCAGCTCGTCGGCCAGCCGGGCGGCGGCGTCGACGACGTGCTCGCAGTTGTCCAGCACCAGCAGCGCTTCCGCGCCGCCGAGCACCTCGAGGGCCTGCTCGACGGGCTCGAGCGGACGGCGGATCTCGGTGTCGGTGCTGCGGATGTCCCGGATCTCCAGCGCGCCGAGCAGCGCGCCGCCGAGGTCGTCGGGGTCGCGGACGCCGGCCAGCGCGGCGAACCAGACCCGGCCCTGCTGGTGCGCCGGGTGCCGCGACGCCGCTTCGGTGGCCAGTCGCGTCTTGCCCGCCCCACCGGGCCCGGTCAAGGTGACCAGCCGGGCGCCGCCGAGCAGCTCGGCCAGCAGCTCGAGCTCGTCGTCGCGGCCGATGAACGTCGTCAGCCGGGTCGGCAGCCGGTCGGTCACCGGCGACGGCGCCGCGAGCTCCCCGCGCAGCGCGGCCAGGTGGATCTCCTGCAGCTCGGCCGACGGGTCGACGCCGAGCTGGTCGGCCAGGGTCCGGCGGATCGCGGAGTAGACGCCCAGCGCCTCCGACTGCCGCCCGGCCGCGCAGAGCGCGCGGATCCGCAGCCCGGCCAGCCGCTCGCGCAGCGGGTCGGCGTCGGCCGCGGCGGCCAGGTCGGCGAGCACGCCCGCGTGCTCGCCCAGCCGGATCAGGGCGTCGAAGCGGTCTTCGGCCGCCTCGGCCCGCAGCTCGGTGAGCCGGCGGGCGGGCGCGGGCGCGAACGGCGCGTCGAGGACGTCGGCGAGCGCGCCGCCCTGCCACAACCCGAGGGCTTCGGCGAGCAGCTCGGCCGCGTGGGCGTCCCGGCCCGCGGCCAGCTCGCGGCGGCCGTCGGCGGCGAGCCGTTCGAAGCGCTCGGCGTCGACGTCTTCGCGGGCCACGGCGAGCCGGTAGCCGCCGGGGCCCGATTCGACCGGCACCGGCAGCGCCTTGCGCAGCCGCGAGACCAGCGACTGCAGGGCGTTGGCGGCGTCGGCGGGCGGTTCGCCGCCCCAGAGGCCGTCGACGAGCGCGTCGGCCGGGACCGCGCGCCCGGCGTCCAGCGCGAGCCGGGCCAGGAGCATGCGGAGGCGGGCGCCGCCGATGTCGATCGGCGTGCCGTCGTCGTTCACCGCCCGCAGCGGGCCCAGCAGCGCAACGCGCATGCGTCCAGCTTTCCAGACGACGGCCGGGCGGCGGGGCGGGCCGACGGAAGTGCTGATTATCCGGACAAAAGCGACGCGCCCCTTCGAACCATGCATTCGTGGCGATACGTTGCGGGCGAGGTCCATCCGATACGGACAGGAGCGTTCATGAGGGGACAGAAACCGGCCGTGGTCGCGGCCGCCGTGGTCGCCAGCCTCTGCCTCGGCACCGGCGTCGCCGCGGCGGGCGACGGCTGGGGCCCGGCGAGGCCCGGCAGCGACGGCGCCGGCGACAGCTACTACCCGCAGGACGGCAACGGCGGCTACGACGTCGCCGACTACAACCTCAAGGTCGGCTACGACCCCGCGTCGCACCAGCTCACCGGCGACCAGGACATCGCCGCGCGGGCGACCCAGTCGCTCAGCTCGTTCAACCTGGACCTGCACGGCCTGACCGTCGACTCGGTGAAGGTCGACGGCCGGACCGCGCAGTTCGCCCGGACCGGCGACCACGAGCTGGTCGTCACGCCGTCGCGCGCCCTGCGGCGCGGCCAGCACTTCAAGGTCAAGATCGCCTACCACGGCGTTCCGGCGCCGATCAGCGACCCGGCGCTCGGCAACAACGGCTGGCAGTACGCCCAGGCGGGCGGCGCGTTCGTCGCCGGCGAGCCGAAGTCGGCGACCACCTGGTACCCGGTCAACGACACCCCGCTCGACAAGGCCACGTTCCACCTCGCGATCACCGTGCCCGACGAGTGGGGCGTGATCGCCAACGGCCGCGAGAAGCCGTCGATCAAGACGCCGAACGGCACCACGCACGTCTGGGCCGAGGAAACGCCGATCGTGCCGTACATGACGACGGTCGCGATCGACAAGTGGACGTTCGACCGGCAGAAGCGCAAGGACGGGACGCCGATCGTCAGCGCCTACGCCCCCGGCGTCCCCGACTCGACGAAGCAGGCGGAGGCGCGGCTGCCGGAGATCCTCGACTTCCTCGAGTCGAAGTTCGGCAAGTACCCGATCGACGCGGCGGGCGGCATCTTCCTCAACGAGCAGATCGGCTTCTCGCTGGAGACGATGAGCCGGCCGATCTACTCCGCGGGCTGGGCGGGCACGGTCCCGACGATCGTCCACGAGAACGCCCACCAGTGGTACGGCGACTCGGTCGCGGTGGCGCACTGGAAGGACGTCTGCCTCAACGAGTGCTTCGCGTCCTACGCCACGTGGCTCTGGGACGAGGGCAAGGAAGGCGTCGATCTGGACAAGCAGTACGCGGACGACGTCAAGAAGGCGTCGACGGCGTTCTGGAACGGCAAGCTCTACGACATGGGCGCCGGCCGGGAGTTCACGTCCGTGTACTCCAAGGGCCCGATGATGCTGCACGCGCTGCGCAACTACGTCGGTGACCAGGCCTTCTCCCGGGTGCTGAAGACGTGGCCGTCGCTGCACCGCGACGGGAACGCGAGCATGCAGGAGTTCCAGCGGTACACCGAAATCGTCGCGCACAAGAACCTGCAGGGGTTCTTCGACGCGTGGGTGTACGGCGCCGGCAAGCCCGCTGACCAGTACCTCTTCCCGGGTGGGCTGAAGCCCGCCGCTTGATCCAGTGGTTCGTGAAGGCCACCCTGCGGTCGTAGGGTGGCCTTCACGGCGTTTCGGAGGTGGGTGTGGCGAAGGTGCTGATGACGGGGTTCGCGCCGTTCGGCGGCGAGTCCGTGAACCCGTCGTGGCAGGCGGTTTCACTGCTGGCCGCGCGCCGGGACGACATCGCGGCGGTCGAGCTGCCGTGCGAGTTCGCCGCGTCCCTGCCCGCGTTGCGCGCTTCTCTCGAAGAGCACCGGCCGTCGCTCGTGGTGTGCGTCGGGCAGGCGGGTGGCCGGCTCGAGGTGACCCCGGAACGCGTCGCGATCAACCTGATCGACGCGCGCATCCCGGACAACGCGGGCGCGCAGCCGGTGGACGTCCCGGTGGTCCCGGACGGCCCGGCGGCGTACTTCACGACGCTGCCGGTGAAGGCGTGCGTGGCGGCGATCCGCTCGGCGGGCGTGCCGGCCTCGGTGTCCCACACGGCGGGGACGTATGTGTGCAATCAGGTTTTCTACGGGCTGATGCACTTGCTGACCGAGTTCCCGGGTGTGCGCGGCGGGTTCGTGCACGTGCCGTTCAGCCCGGAGCAGGTCGCGGCGTCCGGCAAGGCGGCGCCGTCGCTGAGCGTGGACCGGATCGCGGACGCGCTGGAAGCTTTGGCGGACACGGCTTTGCGGACGGCGGAGGACTTGGCCGTCACCGCGGGCGCGGAGCATTGATCATGATCGTGATCTGACGCACACCACCTCCGAATCCCCATGGCGGGCGGCCGAACGGTGTTTACATGTCCGGACGCCTGCCCGGAAGAAGAGGTGAACGATGATCGGGTTCGAGACCGACCTGCAGGATCTCCGCGACTCCGCTCGCGCGCTGGCCGGTGCCGCCGACGCCGCCGAAGCCGCGTCGAGTGGTCTGCGCGGGAGCGACGTGCCCGTTTCGTCGGACGGTGGCGGGCTCTTCGGCGGCATCACCGGAATGCTGCCCGCGCACAACGCCTTCGGCCGGTCACTGGGGATGCCGGAGGTCGCCAAGGCCTACAACGACCACCTGGCGAAGATCCAGCGGCTGGTCGCGCGGCTGCACCAGACCACCGCGGACACCAGCCACGCGCTGATGCGGGTCGCGGAACTGTACGAAAAGGCCGACGAGGACTCGAAGCAGCACGTCAACCGCGCGGCCGCGGGCCTGGAAGCGAACTGAGGGAACCATGGACGGCTACTTCGACACCGGCCTCGACGCCGAACCGATGTCCAGCGGGGAGGACCGCCGCGCCGAGCTCCTCGAGGGGATCTCCGAGGACCTGAAGAGCGGCGCGAACGACGCGCTCGACGCCATCGACGTCCTGCGGACGACCGACTTCCTGCTCTTCGGCTTCGACGACTCCAACGAGAACGTCCGGAAGATGCAGGACGAGATCGCCGGGGTCTACCGCGAGTTCTCCGACGCCGACATCGACCACGAGTCGACGTCGGGCCTGCAGCACCTGATCATGAACCACGACGCCGTCTGGAAGGACCTGCAGCGCGACTCGAAGCCGAAGCTCGACGACGCCCGGCAGTTCCTCGAGGTGTGGCGCGGCTCGGCGGCGAACGCCGTCAAGGCGTACCTCAACGATCTGGCCGACACCTTCACCCAGGTCGAAACCAAGATCACCGTGCTGGAAAGCGGTGTCGTCGCGGCGCGCGAGGCCATCGCGTCGGCCCGGGACGACCTGAACAGCCTCGGCACCACGTTCAAGCAGACGGCGGAGGACTACAAGAAGGAGCAGGACCGCAAGCGCGCGGCGGCCGGGTCGAAGGTGCTCGCGGCGACGTTCGCGGGCGCGGTCACCGGCCTGCTCGCGGTGGCCACCGGCGGCGCCGGCGCGGCGGCGGGCGCTTCGATCTTCACCGCCGCCAACGGCGCGCTGGTCGCCGGCAACGCCGCGGGCGGCGCGATCACCGCGATGGTGGCCAACCAGGCGGAGATCAAGGGCGACAACGCCATGGACCTGTACAGCAGCTTCATGGACAGCGCGGGCAAGATCCGCGACGCCGCCGGCGAAGCGGCCCACACGCTCGCGAACCGCATCGGCGACGAAGCCGTGGACCTGCCGAAGATCCCCGACGCGCCGGACGTCAGCCCGGGGTCGAGCTTCGACCCGTCGAACTTCGAAACCGACCACACTTCGCGTCAGACCGAGAAGAACGTGCGCGACGCGAACGTCGACATCGCGCCGGACGGGCAGGTGTCGAGCGGCGCCACGCACGCCGGGAGGCTGGGTGGTTGACCGCGACGCCCTCCTGACCGAGCTGTCCGAGCTGTCCGCGACGGCGACGTCGGACGACGGCGCCGTTTCGCTGTCGGTCAACACCGACGGCGTGCTGACCCGGCTGCGGCTCACCGACGCCGTCTCGGGGATGGCGCCGGCCGAGATCGCGGACGCCGTGCTGCGGACGTACGTCGACGCGCAGCGGGAGTCGGCGAAGCGGACCGGGCAGCTGCTGGCGCAGGTCGGCACCGGCGGCTACCTGATGGACCGGCTGCGCTGGCGGATGCAGTTCGAGCCGCCTTCCGTTCCTGTTCCTGCTGCTCCGGTTTCCGCTGCTTCCGCACCGGACGACGTCGTGCTGAAGGACCGGTCTTCGGACGCCGCGCCCGAGGCACCGCCGGCCGGCCCGGTCGCGGACGACGACTGGTACGACGAGGGCATGCGGCTCGGCAAGGCCTGGTGAGTCAGCCCTGGCTGACCAGGACCACGACGGTGACGACAACCGTGACGGCGGCGAGCACCACCAGCGCGACGAGCCACGGGTTGGTGCCCCGGCGCTCCGGCGGCGGCGGCGCGTGCCGGACCGGTTGTTGTTGCCACGCCTGGGGTCGCGGCGGCGCGACGGGCGGGCGGACCGGCGCGAAGGCGGGCAGGGTGCGATCGTCGACGGCGTCGAGCGGGACGTGGTGCAGCCCGAAGGCCACGGCGGTCTCGGGCTGGTCCTGCGTGGTCGGCGTGACGCCGAGCTGGCGCGCCAACAGCGTGGCCAGCAACGGCATCCGGCTCGGCCCGCCGACGAGGTAGACACCGGCGAGCTGCGCGGGGCTCAGCCCGGCCCGCCGGATCGTCGCGCCGAGCAATTCGGCGCTGCGGAGCAGGCTGGGCCGCACGAGCGCTTCGAGCTCGTCGCGGCTGACCAGGACGTCGCCGAACGGCTCGGGCATCGGCACGTGGGTCTGGGTGTGGCGGGAAAGGCTTTCCTTGGCGTCACGGACGTCCTGCAGCAACGCGCGCCGGGTGCGACGGTCCGCAGTGGACTGTGGGCGGAGGAGCCGTTGCCACTGCGCGGGATCGGCGTGTGAGACGGACCGTCCGATGTGGACGAGCAGCGCCTGGTCGATGTCGAGGCTGCCGAGGTCGGACAGGCCGTCTTCAGCGAGCACGACGAAGCCTTGCCGCGTGACACCGACGACGGCGCAGTCGAAGGTGCCGGCCCCGAGGTCGTAGACACCGATGGGCCCGGCGAGCCGGTGACCGATGCTGGCGTAGTGCGCGGCGGCGGCAACGGGTTCCGGGATCAGCCGGACATCGGCGAAGCCGGCCTTGGCGGCAGCGGTCCGGACGGCGTCCTGCCGCGTGGCGCCCCAGCCGGCGGGGTGCGAGATCCGCGTCTGCCCGGGAGGGCGGCCGAGCTGCCGTTCGGCTTCCTCGCCGAGCCGCCGCAGAACGGCGGCGAAGGCATCGGTGACGTCGACTTTCGCGCCGCCGAGATCGAGGGTGCCCTCATCGATGCGGCGCTTGGGATTGGGTTCGAAGCGGCTCGGATCGAGCCGCGCCCGCCGTTCAGCGTCCCGGCCGACGATGAGGAGGCCGTCATCGCCGACGAAGACGGCGGAGGACATGGTGACGGACCCATCGACCTCAACAGCCCGCGGCGCGCGCCCGAGAGCGGAGAGGACCCCGACCGTGCTGGAAGTCCCGAAGTCGATCGACAGCACGTCCACGGCGGTTCCCTCCCAAGCCCCGCAGGCATCGTCTCACGGGCCGGAGAGGTGGCCTCGCTCAGGCGCAGACGTCCCGCTCGGCGGCCGAGACGGTGACGTCGTGATCATCGAAGTCCGCGACGACCCGCATCCGCCCGCCGAGCGCCGTGATGTAGCGGCGAAGGGTGTCCAGCTCCATCTGGCCGGGATCACCCTGCTCGAGCTGGCTGATCCGGGGCTGACTGACGCCCATCCGCTTAGCGAGCTCGGTCTGGCTGATGCCGGCGTCCTCGCGGAGCTGAGCCAGGCGAAACCCGAGCACGTAGGCCTCGGTGGCCTCGCGCGCGGCACTACGAGCAGCGTCGACGTCCCGGCCGGTCGACCGGTCGACGGCCGCCTTGCCCGCCTTCACTTCTTTCCAGGTCCGGCTCATCTCGTCAGTGCTCCTCTCCGTGCCGCAGGTGATCGCGAAACCGTCGCTCCGCGATCGGGATGTTCCGGTCGTACCAGCCTTTCCAGTTTCCGGCCTTGTCGCCGGCGACCAGGAGCAACGCGCGCCGGACGGGGTCGAAAGCGAACAGGATCCTGATTTCGCTGCTTCCCGCGGACGCAGGTCGCAGCTCCTTCAGGTTGTGCAGGTCCGAGCCCTTCACCCGGTCGACCAGCGGACGCCCGAGGCGAGGACCCTCACGGGCGAGCAAGTCGATCGCCTCTTCGACCCGGTCTGCGGAGATCGGATCTTCCCGGCACAGGTCCACGAACCACTGGTCGACCTCGTCGTGAAGTTCGATCTCCCAATCCATCCAGCCACTATAATGTACGCCTTATAACCGGATCCCGCCAGATGTTCGGCAGGGAGTCCAGGCCACGCAAGGTCGAAGCGCCTCAAAGCCGAAGGGCGGCCCCCCAACCGGGGAACCGCCCTTCGGACGTACTACGCGACGATCACTCGCCTTCGGCTTCGCCGCCCTGCTCCTCGTGGCCCGCGCCGATGCTGACCGGCGGGGCGTCCGGGACCGACGACGGCTTGCGCTCACCGCGGAAGGTGAACCGGGCCTGGTCGTCCTTGTCCTCGGGGTTGCCGCTCCAGCCTTCGACGTCGACCAGGATGATCTGACCCGGCTCGACCTCGCCGAACAGGATCTTCTCCGACAGCTGGTCCTCGATCTCGCGCTGGATCGTGCGGCGCAGCGGCCGCGCGCCCAGCACCGGGTCGAAGCCGCGCTTCGCCAGGAGGGACTTGGCCTTCGCCGTGAGCTCCAGCTCCATGTCCTTCGCGCGCAGCTGGGTCTCGACGCGGCCGATCATCAGGTCGACCATCATGATGATCTGGTCCTGCGTCAGCTGGTGGAACACGATGATGTCATCGATCCGGTTCAGGAACTCCGGGCGGAAATGCTTCTTCATTTCCTCGTTGACCTTCTGCTTCATCTTCTCGTACCGGGTGCCGGTGTCGTTGGACCCGGCGAACCCGAGCGAGACGGACTTCGAGATGTCCGACGTGCCCAGGTTGGACGTGAAGATGAGGACCGTGTTCTTGAAGTCGACCGTGCGGCCCTGACCGTCGGTCAGGCGGCCGTCCTCCAGCACCTGCAGGAGCGTGTTGTAGATCTCCTGGTGCGCCTTCTCGATCTCGTCGAACAGGACCACCGAGAACGGCTTGCGACGCACCTTCTCCGTCAGCTGGCCGCCCTCTTCGTAGCCCACGTAGCCCGGAGGGGCACCGAAGAGCCGCGAAGCGGTGTAGCGGTCGTGGAACTCACCCATGTCGATCTGGATGAGCGCGTCGTCCTCGCCGAACAGGAACGAGGCCAGTGCCTTCGACAGCTCGGTCTTACCGACACCGGACGGGCCGGCGAAGATGAACGAGCCCGACGGGCGCTTCGGGTCCTTCAGACCGGCACGCGTACGGCGGATCGCCTGCGAGACGGCCTTGACCGCGTCCTCCTGGCCGATGATGCGCTTGTGGAGTTCGTCCTCCATGCGCAGCAGCCGGGTGGTCTCCTCCTCGGTCAGCTTGAACACCGGGATGCCGGTCCAGTTGGCCAGCACCTCCGCGATCTGCTCGTCGTCGACCTCGGCGACGACGTCGAGGTCGCCGTCCTTCCACTGCTTCTCCCGCTCGCCCTTCTGGCCGAGGAGCGTCTTCTCCTCGTCACGCAGGCGGGCGGCCCGCTCGAAGTCCTGCGCGTCGATCGCGGACTCCTTGTCGCGGCGGACGTTCGCGATCTTCTCGTCGAACTCGCGCAGGTCCGGCGGCGCGGTCATCCGGCGGATGCGCATCCGGGCGCCGGCCTCGTCGATCAGGTCGATCGCCTTGTCCGGGAGGAACCGGTCGTTGATGTACCGGTCCGCCAGGGTCGCGGCGGCGACCAGCGCCGAGTCGGTGATCGAGACGCGGTGGTGCGCCTCGTACCGGTCGCGCAGGCCCTTGAGGATCTCGATCGTGTGCTCCAGCGACGGCTCGCCGACCTGGATCGGCTGGAACCGGCGCTCGAGGGCGGCGTCCTTCTCGATGTACTTGCGGTACTCCTCGAGCGTGGTCGCACCGATCGTCTGCAGCTCACCGCGGGCGAGCATCGGCTTCAGGATCGAAGCCGCGTCGATCGCGCCCTCGGCGGCACCCGCCCCGACCAGCGTGTGCAGCTCGTCGATGAACAGGATGATGTCGCCGCGGGTCTTGATCTCCTTGAGCACCTTCTTCAGGCGCTCTTCGAAGTCACCGCGGTAGCGGGAGCCGGCGACCAGGGAGCCCAGGTCCAGCGTGTAGAGCTGCTTGTCCTTGAGCGTCTCGGGCACCTCGCCCTTGACGATGCTCTGCGCGAGGCCCTCGACGACGGCGGTCTTGCCGACGCCGGGCTCGCCGATGAGCACCGGGTTGTTCTTGGTCCGGCGGGACAGCACCTGCATGACCCGCTCGATCTCCTTGCCGCGCCCGATGACCGGGTCGAGCTTGCCCTCGCGGGCCAGCACGGTCATGTTGCGGCCGAACTGGTCCAGGACCAGCGACGACGACGGGGTGCCCTCACCGCGGCCGCCGGAACCGGTCTCGGTGGACTCCTTGCCCTGGTAGCCGGACAGCAGCTGGAGCACCTGCTGGCGGACGCGGTTCAGGTCCGCACCGAGCTTGACCAGGACCTGCGCGGCGACGCCTTCGCCCTCGCGGATCAGGCCCAGCAGGATGTGCTCGGTGCCGATGTAGTTGTGGCCGAGCTGCAGCGCCTCGCGCAGCGAGAGCTCCAGCACCTTCTTCGCCCGCGGCGTGAACGGGATGTGCCCGCTCGGCGCCTGCTGGCCCTGGCCGATGATCTCTTCGACCTGCTGGCGCACGCCCTCCAGGGCGATGCCCAGCGACTCCAGCGCCTTGGCGGCGACACCCTCACCCTCGTGGATCAGACCCAGGAGGATGTGCTCGGTGCCGATGTAGTTGTGGTTGAGCATCCTGGCCTCTTCTTGAGCCAGGACGACCACCCGCCTCGCGCGGTCGGTGAACCTCTCAAACATGTGCACTCCCTCGACTGCTGCGCCGGCGGCCCGTTTCCATCGTGCTTTCACCGCGATGGATTCAGCACCGTGAGACCACTCTAGTAGCCAACTGGTCGCGCTGGCGTACCACTGGGGCTCTTCGTGGCCTTTTCCGCACCCGGACGTGGGGTCTTCCGGGTGCTTCCATCTTCAGGTTGCCCTGCACCTTTACGTCAACCCCAACGTGCGGGCGGCCACCCGGATTCCGCCGTTCGCGCGGTGTCCGCTCACCGCGAACAGTCCGCAACCTGGGAGTACCCCTTTTCATCGCCACCCGATTGGCGCAGTGGCCGTGGGCCTGTAAGGTTAGGCACGCCTAATACCTACGGCTTGAAGGAGGGCCGCGGTTGAACCAGCAGCGGTCCTTCCGTGACGCGCGCGAGGTCGGCGACGGCCTCGCGTCGTCGCTCCTGCGGGTCTCCGGCCTGCAGGAACGCACCGAGCTGCGCCGCGACGTCCCGGCGGGCTGGATCCGCTGCTCGGAGCTGCTGGAGACCCCGGCGAACTTCGACGAGTGGCGCGCGCTGCTGGGCGACTGGCTGCTGCGCGAGCACTCCTCGGCACCGGCCAGTACGACGGCCAGCTGGGTGCTGACGTGGTACCTGCACGTCCCGGCGTACGTGGGGGCGCTGCTGCTGCACCACGAGCGGCGGGTGCCGTCGCTGAAGCCCGCGGAGCTGGCGTTCCGCCTGGCGGACGACCGCCCCCACCCGGACGGCATGGCGGTGCTGGGTGACGAGTTCCACTGCCTCCCGACGGACCCGGGTTCGGCCCGCCCGGAGGCCACGGTGGTCCGCGACGAGCGAGCACTGGCGGCGGTGCTGCGGGCGCGCTACCTGGCCCACGCGGCAGCGTTCGTCCGGGCGTACGCACCGGCGAGCAGGCTAGGCCGCCGAACGCTGTGGGCGGCGGCGACGGACGCGCTGGAGAACTCGCTGTGGTGGGCGGGCCGCCAAGGTGGGACACCGGAGGCCGAGGGCGCGGGGGTGGCGGACGCGGCGTTGGTTTTGGATGCGCGGTACCCGCCGTTGACGTCGGCATCGACTTTGCGGTTGGCGGAGGGTGCGGACGGCCACCGAGAGTGGACCCGGCGGCGCGAGAGCTGCTGTTTTTCGTACTTGCTGCCGGCCGAGTCCGAGTGCGACGGCTGCCCGCGCACCTGCGCCCGGTAGCCCCCAGGCCCCTCAGACAGCCCCCGCCCGTCCCTGGCAGGGTTCCGGCAAGTCCGCGACGGGCGGCCCCGCCCAACGTCTTGAATGAGTCATTCAGGTCTTCGGACGTCCTGAATGACTCATTCAAGTCACTCGGGCTTCGCTTCGGCGACCCGGAACGCCGGCTTTGCCGGGCCCCTGCGGCCCCCTCCGGCCACCAGACAGTCTCCGCCCGTCCCTGGGGGGCGTCCCCGACCCAGTCTATCGGCGGCCCCCGACAAAACCGGCCGATCGGCGCCCGAACGCCGAAGCTGTCCACATCCGAGCCACCCTGTGGACAAGTGGTCAGGGCGTCCAGGCCGGGTCCCGCCCGGAGGCGCCGAGAGCCCGCTCCAACAGCGACGCGTCCCCCGGCACCGGAACAACCGGCCCGTAAACGCCCATCGACCGCGCCTGCTCACCCATGGCCACCGCGGACTCGTACACCGCCATCGCCGCGTCGACCGAGGACCGGGGCGACTGGCCGCTCGCCCGGGCCAAATCCCACCCGTGCAGGACGAACTCCCCCAGCACCATGTCGCCGACCACCGCCGCCGGGAGCGGCGAGGAACCCAACGCCGTCGTGCCCTCCCAAGCCGACGGCGTCTCGAACACGTCCACCAGCGTCTCCGTCTGCTTGTCCAGCGCCGCCCGCCAGTCCTCCGTCACGAGCCCGGCCGAAGCAGCCGAAGGAGGGTCCTCACGACGACCCGCAGCCACGAGCCACGGCCCCCAGTACAAGAGGTGGTTGAGCAACCCCCGGACGTCAAAACCCGCACACGGCGTCGGGGCGGTCAAATCGTCCAGCGCGGCGGCGACCCGGAGGAACTCGGCCGCGGCGGGCCGGATGAGCGAGGCGTTCATCCCGCGATCCAATCCGGGCGCCGCCGGGGCGTCTTGAACGAACGCGACAGCTACCGTGGGCGCGTGGGCGAGCACCGGATCCCGCGCGGCATCGTGGCCGAGGCCACCGCGCGCACCATGTTCACGCTGAACCGGTACGCACCGGCGCCCGAACTCGCGGAATTCGTCGACTACCACTGGGTGCTGCACTGGGACCTGCGCGGCAAACCGGCCCACGACCAGCGCGTCCTGCCGAACCTCGCGGTGCACGCGACGTTCTTCCCCACCGCGTCCGGCGTCCACGGCCCGATGCACGACGTCTTTTCCCACCGCCTCGAAGGCCGTGTCCAAGGCTTGGGGGTGCGTTTCCGGCCCGGCTGCTTCCGCGCGTTCCTCGGCGCCCCGGTGAGTGACATCACCGATCGCGCTGTCCCGCTCGCGGACGTTTTCGGACCGAAGGCGATCGACGCCGCGGAATCGGTGCAGAACGCGGCGGACGACGCGCAAATGGTCCGCGCGATCGACAACTTGCTGATCGCAAATCTCGTCGAGCTCTCGCCGGCCGCGCGGCGGGCCGCCGAGGCCGTGGAATCAATCGCGCGGGACCCGGGAATTACCCGGGTGGCGCAACTGTGCGCGGATACTGGACTAACCACCCGGTCCGTCCAGCGGTTGTTCGCCGAACACGTCGGCTGCACCCCCAAGTGGGCGATCCGGATATACCGCCTCAACGACGCCGCGCAGCGGATCGCCACCGAAGGTGAGCCGGATTACGCCGGACTGGCGGTTCGGCTGGGCTATAGCGACCAGTCGCACTTCATCCGCGATTTCCGCGCCGTCACGGGTCAGCCTCCCGCGGAGTACGCCCGGGCGTCCCGACCGGACAGCGAACGGACACCGGACAGCGATCGGACATGAAGAAAGCCGCCGGGCGAATTCGCCCGGCGGCCTCGGCTGTACCCCGCTTCGAGGAGTTTCCGGCCGGCCCGGTGACCTGCGTGCACCCGGACCGGCGGAAGGGTCCTCAGTTCTTCTTGTGGTAGGCGTCGACGACCTCGGACGGGATCCGCCCCCGGTCCGAAACCGCGTAACCGTTCTTGCGCGCCCACGCGCGAATGGCCTGGTTCTGCTCGCGGTCGACGGCGGCCGGACGCGACGGGCCCTTACCCGCGACCGGACGCACGGAAGCGCGCTTGCGGCCACCGGCGCGACGCGCGTGCTCGACGTACTGGGCGAGTGCGTCCCGCAGCTCCTCGGCGTTTTCCGAAGAGAGGTCGATCTGGTAGCTGACGCCGTCCAAACCGAACTCGACGGTCTCTTCCGCCTCGCTGCCGTCCAGGTCGTCGACCAGCGAGACGAGCACCTTCTGTGCCATCCGATTCCTCCTGCGGGGACTTGCGCAATGATCTGGTTACGGGGCGAGCCCCGGACAGAAGACTTTGTCTAGAACATTAGTACCCGCTTCCGGAGGACAGCGCAAATCTCATATGGATAACCAACACGGCCGGGTTATTCGGGTCGCACGAGCGGGAAGAGGATCGTCTCCCGGATACCGAGACCGGTCAGCGCCATCAGGAGCCGGTCGATCCCCATTCCGACACCGCCGCTGGGCGGCATTCCGTACTCCAGGGCACGCAGGAAATCCTCGTCAAGGCGCATGGCTTCGCTATCGCCCTGCGCGGCCAGCAGGGACTGTTCGGTGAGCCGTTCCCGTTCGACGACCGGATCGACCAGCTCGGAGTATCCGGTGGCGAGTTCGAATCCGCGCACGTAGAGGTCCCACTTCTCGGCGACGCCGGGCCGCGAGCGGTGCTGCCTCGTCAATGGCGACGTCTCCAGCGGAAAATCACGCACAAACGTGGGGGCGTGCAGGTGATCTCCGACGAGGTGTTCCCACAGTTCCTCGACCAGCTTGCCGTGG
This sequence comes from Amycolatopsis sp. NPDC098790, assembly GCF_044759945.1. Classification (NCBI taxonomy): domain Bacteria; kingdom Bacillati; phylum Actinomycetota; class Actinomycetes; order Pseudonocardiales; family Pseudonocardiaceae; genus Amycolatopsis; species Amycolatopsis sp. NPDC098790. The sequence goes on along the minus strand of NZ_JBIWAI010000001.1, from coordinate 1,774,363 downwards.
CCGAGCTTCGGATCGACTTCCAGGCCCCTGGCCTGCGCGAATCCGTACAGTTTGGCGGCGGGCGTCTCCGGCGTCACCTCTTCGCCGAGCGAATCGGACAACGACTCGTACATTCCGAGTGTGGTCCATTCGCCGGAGAGGTCGTACTCCGAACCGTCGGGCAGCGTGACGACCTGGGTGTCCAGCACCGCCTGCGCGGCCTCCTGGATCAGCTCGCGGGTCATCACCGCATTCGTGTCGTACGTGGCGTACGCCTCGTAGTACTCGAGCATCGCGAACTCCGGCGAGTGCGAGGAGTCACTGCCCTCGTTCCGGAAGTTGCGGTTGATCTCGAAGACCTTTTCGATGCCGCCGACGACGCAGCGCTTGAGGTAGAGCTCCGGCGCGATCCGCAGGAACAGCTCCATGTCGAACGCGTTCGAGCGCGTGACGAACGGGCGGGCCGCGGCGCCGCCGTGCAGCGTCTGCAGCATCGGCGTCTCGACCTCGGTGAACCCGCGGCGGTGGAACGACTCCCGCAGCGACCGGACCACGCCGGCGCGCGTGCGCACGACGTCCCGCGCCTTCGGGCGCATGATGAGGTCGACGTAGCGCTGGCGGATCCGCGTCTCCTCGGCCAGGTCCTTGAAGGCGTTGGGCAGCGGGCGCAGCGCCTTCGACGTGATGCGCCACGCGTCGGCCATCACGGACAGCTCGCCGCGCTTCGAGGTGATGACCTCACCCTGCACGAAGACGTGGTCGCCGAGGTCGACGTCGGACTTCCACGCCGCCAGCGCGTCCTCGCCGACCTTCGCCAGGCTGATCATGGCCTGCAGCTCGGTGCCGTCGCCCTCGCGAAGGCTCGCGAAGCACAGCTTGCCCGTGTTGCGCAGGAACATCACCCGGCCGGTGACGCCGACGGTCTCGCCGGTGGCGGTGTCGACGGGCAGCCCCTCGTGCGCCGCCCGCACCTCGGCGAGCGAGTGCGTCCGGGGTACCTCGACCGGGTAGGGATCGATACCCTCGGCGAGGATCCGGTCGCGCTTCTCCCGGCGCACCCGCATCTGCTCGGGCAGTTCGTCTTCGGCGGGCACGCTGGTGGAAGCGGGGTTTTCGGTCATGGCCCATAGGGTACGAACCCGGCCGCGCGCTACGCCAACCGGATTACCTTTCCTTTCCGTCCATTAACCTGGGCCGGGTGAGTGATCCTGGACGCGCCCGCCGGGCGGCTTCGTTCGGCAGCCGCGCCGCCGCGTACGCCGAGCACCGGCCCGGTTACCCGCGGGAAGCGATCGAATGGGGTCTTTCGGGCGCTCGCGAGGCACCGCGGCGCGTACTGGACCTGGGCGCCGGAACCGGCAAGCTCACCCTCGGCCTCGCCGAACTCGGGCTCGACGTCACGGCGGTCGAACCCGACCCGGAAATGCGCGCCGAACTGGGGAGAGTGGTGCCGTCGGCGACGTCGCTGGCGGGCCGTGCGGAACGGATCCCGTTGCCCGACGCCGACGTCGACGCGGTTTTCGTCGGCCAGGCGTTCCATTGGTTCGACGTGCCGCCGGCGATGACGGAGATCGCCCGCGTGCTGCGCCCGGGCGGCGTGCTCGTGCCGATGTGGAACTACGAAGACGAATCGGTGCCGTGGGTGGCGAAGTTCACCGCGCTCGGCCGCGAAGGGACGCGCAAGCCCGCCCGGACCGAAGATTTGCGTGAGGTGGCGCACCCGGGGTTCGAACCGTTCGAAAGCGACCGGTTTCGCCATGTGCAACGCCGGACGGCGGAGAGCCTCCTGGAAACGATCGCGACGTATTCGAAGGTGATCGTGTCTTCGCCGGAGGAGTCGTCGGCGCTGTTGACGACCTTGCGCGAGTTCCTGGCGTCGAATCCGGCGACGGCGAGCGGCGAGTTCGACCTGCCGTTGCTGACGTGGGTACTGCGCGCCCGGCGCCGGTAGGACATTTTTTGTCGTGCTAGCTTCGGAAGGGACGTCACCCGGACGTCCCGGACGAGCGCGTCGTACCCGGTCAGGACAAGACGGCGCAGTGTGCAGGCACTGCGAAAGGGTTGTCATGTCCTGGTTGGTGTTGGTGGTGTCCGGAATCCTGGAAACGGTCTGGGCGGCGGCGCTCAAGGGGTTCTTCAAGCCGGCTTCGGTGGCGACGTTCGTCGTCGCGCTGGTGCTGAGCATGAGCGGGCTGGGGTACGCGCTGCGGGAAATTCCGTTGGGGACGGGGTACGCGGTGTGGGTGGGCATCGGCACGATCGGCACGGCGCTGTACGGGATGGTCGTGCTGGGCGACTCCGCGACGGCGGCCCGGCTCACTTGCCTGGGGTTGATCGTGGCGGGTGTGGTGGGGTTGAAACTGCTGCATTGACCTCGATCAAGCTGGAGGTTCGATACTGCGGGGATGAGCAGGAAATCGTTGGGGCGAGCACTGATCTCGCTGACATCCCTCGTGACGGCTGTCGGTCCGTACCGTGCCGATTGGAATGAAACGCACGTGTTCAACCCCGCTTGGCCGCCGCACGCGAAGTTCCACAACGGGCAGACGATGAGCCTCGGGTTGGCGCTGGGTGCCACGAGTCTGTGGCAGCTGTGGCGCCGGCCGACCCGCGCCGGGCTCGACGCCGGGGCCGTGCTGGCGTCGTTGTACTGGCTGACGCAGATTTCGGCGTTGGCTTACCCGGGTGCGAAGGCGGTGGACCCGCCGGGGACGAAGAAGTTTCCGCAGGCCGCGGCAGCGTTCCCGGCGCTGGCGGTGACGGCACTCGGCTACGTACTCGAACGGCGCCGGCTCACTGCGGAAAGTACGGCCGCAGAGTCGCCGCGGTAACCCGGTCGAGCACCCGATCCGGCAGCACGCGCACCAACCGCGTCAACAACCCCGCGTCCCGCCCGATGGCGTACCGCGTGCGCGGCCGCCGGGTCGTGGCCGCCCGGGCCACGGTCCGGGCGGCCTTCTCCGCCGGCATCCCCGCCCCGGTGAACCGCAACGAATGAGCGACGACGGCCTCGACCAGCCCGCCGTACCGCCGTTGGTGCTCCGCGCTCATCTTCGAAGCGAGCCCGGTGGCGGTGGCCGCGCCGCGCGCACCCATCTCCGTCCGCACCGCGCCCGGCTCGACCACGACCACTTCCACGCCGTGCGGCGCGAGCTCCCGGCGAAGCGCGTCACTGACCGCCTCGAGCGCGAACTTCGTTCCCGCGTACGGACCGTAAGTCGCCATGGCGACCTTTCCGCCCACCGAGCTGATGTTCACGATCCGGCCGCCGCTGCGGTGCAGGAACGGCAGCAGGGCCTGCGTCACGGCGACGTGCCCGAACAAGTTCACTTCGAACAGCCGCCGCCACTCGTCGAGCGGCAGCGTCTCGACCGGCGCGTTCACCGAAATGCCCGCGTTGTTGATCAGGGCTCGCAACGGAAGCCCCGACGCAGACACGCGTGAAGCGAGCGAAGCGATGTCCGAAGGCCGCGTGATGTCCAGGATCACCGGCGAGATGCCGTCAGCTTGAACGGCGTCCGCTTCCCGGCGGACGCCCGCCAAGACGTGGTAGCCGCGAGCAGCGAGCGCGCGGGTGGTCGCCGCACCCAATCCCGTCGAAGCGCCGGTGACGACCATCAGTTCATGTGACGTTGTCATATGAACCACTGTCCAGAACTCATGTGACAATGTCAACCATGGTGACGCGAGCGGAGAGCGCGGCAGCGACCCGGGGCGCCCTGGTGCGCGCCGCGGCCGAGCTACTCGACGAAGGCGGGCCCGACGCGGTGACGCTTCGTGCGGTGGGCGCTCGCGCCGGCGTCTCGCGCGGCGCGCCGTACGGCCACTTCGAAGACAAAGCGCACCTGCTGACCCAGCTCGCCGTCGACGCCTGGAACTCCGTCGCCGACAAGGTCGAACACCTGCGCGCCGCCCCGGACGCCACCCCGGCCGAGACGCTCGAACGAGCGCTGCTGGCGCTCATCGGGCTCGGCCGGCGGCAACCGCACCTCTACGCCTTGATGTTCAGCACCCCCGCGGACGACCCGGACGCCGTCGCCGCCGCGAGCCGCGTCGAGAAGCAGTACCTCGACGTCGTCGCCGGTCTGGTCGGGCCGGCCGACGCCCGTCGCTACGGCGCTTTGCTGATGTCGAGCGCGCACGGCATCGCCGGGCTCGAACTCACCGGCCACCTGGCCACGGAAAAGTGGGGCGTCGACGGCGAGCAGCTCGTCCGCATGCTCGTCGACGCGATCGGAACCTAAGCCCGGATGTTGCGCTCGTAGACCAACCGTAAACCGAGCAACGTCAAATCCGGGACGTGATCCGTGATCGTCTCCGACTCGCTGATCACCAGCGGCGCCAAGCCCCCCGTCGCCAGCACCGCGACCGGTTCCGTCCCGCCCGGCGACAGCTCCCGGACGATCCGCCGCACCAGCCCGTCGACCTGCCCCGCGAACCCGTACAAGATCCCCGACTGCAGGCACTCCACGGTGTTCTTGCCGATCACCGACCGCGGCGGGACCAGCTCGACCTTCCGCAACGCCGCCGCGCGCAACGCCAGTGCGTCCACCGAAATCTCGATCCCCGGGGCGAACGCACCGCCCAGGAACTCGCCGCGGGCCGAAATCGCGTCCACGTTGGTCGATGTGCCGAAGTCGACCACCACGCACGCCGTTCCACTGTGGAGGTGGTGCGCGGCCAGCGTGTTCGCCAGGCGGTCCGCGCCCACCTCCTTCGGGTTGTCCACCAGCAGCGCCACGCCCGTGCGCACGCCCGGCTCCACCACGATCTTCGGGACGTCCGCGTAGTACCGCGCCAGCATCACGCGCAGTTCGCGCAGCACCGCCGGCACCGTCGACAACGCGCTGATGCCCGTCACCGAATCCGCGTGCGGGCCCAGCAAACCGCGCACCGTCAACGCCAGCTCGTCGGCCGTGATGCGCGCGTCCGTGCGCATGCGCCAGTCGCCGGCCAGTGACTGGCCGGACCAGAGACCCAGGACGATGTTCGTGTTGCCGACGTCGACGGTGAGCAGCAAGCGCGTCAGCTCTCGGCGTGCAGCAGCGCGTCGAGGCGGCGGGCGTCGGCCGTCTCCGCGACCGGGAACACCGCCGTCTCCTCCTCCGGCGGCAGCGTCACCGTGCCGGACAGCAGCCCGGAACCCTCGGGCGCGTAGCCGGGATCGGCGTGCCGGTGGACGATCCGGTTGTCCGCGTCGACGAACACCACGCGCGGTTCGTACGTCGCGGCTTCGGCGTCGTCCATCTGGCCGTACGAAATGAGGATGACCAGGTCGCCCGGGTGCACCAGGTGCGCCGCGGCGCCGTTGATGCCGAGCACGCCGCTGCCGCGCTCGCCCTTGATGACGTAGGTCTCCAGCCGCGAGCCGTTGGTGACGTCCACAATGGACACCTGTTCCCCCGGCAGCAGGTCCGCGGCCTCCATCAGGTCCTCGTCGACCGTCACCGAACCGACGTAGTGCAGGTCGGCCTGGGTCACGGTGACGCGGTGGATCTTCGACTTGAGCATGGTGCGGTACATCGTGGACTCCTATTCCCCTGCGTCCAGCCGCTCCGGGTGCTCGACAGCGGCGCCGAGCAACACTGGAACGTTGTCGATCAGCCGGGTACTCCCCACCCGGGCCGCGATCAACAGTCGTGCTTCACCATCGACGGGCGCGGGCCCGAGGTCGGTTCCCCTCAACTCCAGGTAATCCACCTCGACCGCGGGCCGCGCGGCGAGGGTCTTCGACGCGGCCTCGATGACCGCGTCCGCACCGTCGCGCCCGACGAACGCCCCCGCGGTGAGGGCGGCCGACAGGACGACGGCGTCTTCGCGCTGTTCGGGCGTCAGGTAGACGTTGCGCGACGACAGCGCCAGCCCGTCGCGCTCGCGCACGGTCGGCACGCCGATGACGTGCGTGTCGATGTTCAGGTCGCGCACCATCCGCTTGATCAGGACCAGCTGCTGGTAGTCCTTCTCACCGAAGAGCGCGTAGTCGGGGCGAAGCAGGTTGAACAGCTTCGCGACGACGGTCAGCACGCCGGCGAAGTGGCCGGGCCGGACGGCGCCCTCCAGCTCGTCGCCGAGCGGGCCCGGGTGCACGGTCACGACCGCGCCCTCGCCGTAGAGGGCGTCGGCGCTGGGCGTGAACGCGATTTCGACGCCGTCCTCGCCCAGGACGGCGAGATCGGCCTCGAGCGGACGCGGGTAGGCCTCGAAGTCTTCGCCCTCGCCGAACTGCAGCGGGTTGACGAAGATCGAGGTGGCCACGACGTTGTTCGGCAGCCGCTTCGCGCGGCGGATCAGCTCGCGGTGCCCGGCGTGCAGCGCACCCATGGTCGGCACGAGCGCCAGCTTGCGGCCGACGCCGTGCAGGGCCCGGCTGACCTGGCTCATCTGCTCCGGCGACGCGAACGTGTTCAACGTGCCGCGGCTGAATTTCGGTGTGGTCACTGGTCTTGCTGCCCTTCGGCGGGATCGTCGAGGAGTTCGGTGAGGTCTTTGGCGGCCGCGGTGTCCAGCAGCCCGGCAGCCGTCGAACGCGCCACCGTGCGCCTGGCCAGCGCGCGGTAGGCCGGCTCCACCTCCGGCGCCCGGTCCGCCAGCACCGCGAGGTGCTTGCGGACGGTGCCGAGATCGCCACGCGCGACCGGCCCGGTGAGGGCGCGGTCGCCGTGTCGCAGCACATTATCCAACGCCGCCGAAAGCAGTGGTGCCACCAGGCGTTCGGAGTGCCCGATTCCCGCTTCCCGCAAGACTTCCGCGCAGTCGGCGACCAGCGTCATCAGGTGGTTCGCGCCGTGGGTCAACGCAGCGTGGTAGAGCGCTCGCGCGGAGTCGGGGATGCGCACCGGCTCGGCGCCCATCTCGACCGCGAGCGCCTCGCCGACGTTCCAGGCCGCCTCGTCGTCCGCTGCCGCCGTGACGCCGATGCTGCACGCCGCCAGCCGCTCGAGGTCCTCTTCGCGGCCGGTGAACGTCATCACCGGGTGCAGCGCGAGCGCCAGCGCGCCGGCTTCGGCCGCGGGGGCGAGCACGTCGATGCCCTGCGCGCCGGAGGTGTGCACGACGATCTGGCCGGGCCGCAGCGACTCGGTCGCGACGAGCCCGCGGACCATGCCGGCCAGCGCGTCGTCGGGGAGGGCGAGCAGCACCAGGTCCGCTTGGCGGACGGTTTCGTCGGGCGGCAGCAGGGGCACGTCGGGGAGGAGGCGTTCGGCACGGGCCAGCGACGCGGCGGACAGCCCCGACGCGGCGACCACGGTGTGCCCCGCCCGGCCCAGTGCGGCGCCGAGCACGCTGCCCACCCGGCCGGCGGAGACGACGCCGACCGCCAGGCGAGCGGGCCTCATCATGGCGTGCGCCTGTGGACGCTCATGGTTGGCAGACTCCCTCTGCTCTCGTTCCAGTCCCTTTCCGGGTACCGGACGAACGGCGCGAGACTAACTCGATTGAGCGGGAAGCGTTGAGCCCGGGTGACCAGCTTCACCCGGACCGGGTCACCCTCGGGCGGCCTCGTCGGCGAGGCGCGTCGCCTCCGCGCGGGCGGCCTTCAACGTGCGCAGCAGCTCCTGCTGGCGCTGCCGGTCGCCGTCGCTCGTGAGCTCCTGGCGGTCCAGGAACGCGAGCTCGGTCACGCTGGCCTGGTAGACGGCGACGGCCTTCGCGGCGCGCTTGCCGGACTGCCGTTTCGCCTGCCGCCGCCACGCCCGGCGCCCGGGCAGGCTGGCCAGCAGGTCGACCTCCGACGGCGCGATCCACCGCGCGGCGGCCATGTGCGGCAGGGCGGCCGCGATGATGCGCTGCTCCCGCCGTCGTTGCAGGACGACGAGGTAGACCACGCCGAGGAACAGCGGCAGCATGATCAGGAAGTAGACGGTGAGGAACTTCGAGCCGCCGAGCAGCGCGGCGCTGTTCCACAGCGCGTGCAGGCAGACGGCGGCCAGGTAGCCGGCGATGGGCGCGACGACCCGCATCGCCTTCGTGGTCGTCCGCGCGGCGATGCCGATCCCGATGCCGGTGAGCACGGCGAACAGCGGGTGTGTGAAGGGCGCGAGGACGCCGCGGAGGAAGAACGCCGTGATGACGCCCTGGCTGTGGCCGTCGCCGAAGCCGTAGTCGGCGAACGCGCGGCCGAAGTAGTAGATGTTCTCGGTGAACGCGAACCCGGCGGCGCTGAACCCGGCGTAGACGACGCCGTCAACGACGCCGTCGAACTCGGTGGACCGGCGCCAGAGGATGAGGACGACGAAGAGGGCCTTCGCGGCCTCTTCTACGACGGGCGCCGAGATGAGCGCGGCGATGGTGTTGCCGCTGCCCTTGCCGAGGAGCTCGTCGCCGACGGCTTCGGCGGTGGTGTTGATGAGCAGCGCGGTGATGGTCGCGATGCAGGCGCCCCAGGCGAAGGCGAGCAGGAGGAACTTGGCCGGTTCGGGCTCCCAGCGGTCGACCCAGAGGAACCCGGCGACGACGCCCGCGACCGGCACGAGTGCGGCGAGGACGCCGATGGTGACGGCGAGCGGGCCGACCCGCGCGGTGGCGAGGCCGAAGAGGAACAGGCCGCAGAGGGCGACCACGATCAGGCCGAGCACCGGCAGCAGCACGGTGATCCGGCGAGGCCGCCGTCCCCGGTCGAGTCCCGTCGCGGGCGAGAGGGTTCCGCTCACAGCCGGTCACCCTACGCAGACCGGACAGAGAGAGGAACGCCACCTGGCACACACGGCGCGCCGTCCGCCCACGCGGGCGCGCGGGGTGCTGCTCGCCGGGTGCCCGGGTGCGCCCCAATGTGGCCTTGGTTGCGTCTCGCGCACCCAAGGTGGCCTTCGGTGCGTCAGACGCAACCAAGGCCGCCTTGGGGCGCTTGGGTCCTGGCTTGCGCCGGGGTCAGTCCTCCGCGCGGCGACGGCGGCGGGGCGTTGAGCCCGTTCCGCCGTTCGCGGCCAGCAGCTCGCTCACCGAACGGCCCGCCGTGTGCGAACCGCCGGCCGGGGGCGCCTCGGCCGCGCGGCGGCCGTTGCGGGCGTGGCCGTTGCTCGCGCCGTTGTGGCCGTTGCCGTTCTGCTCCACCTCGGCCGGGTCGACCGGGGCCATGTTGCGGCGCGACATCGACGCCCGCTCGGCGACCATGCCCTCCCACGCCGGGGGCTCGCCGTCCGGGCGACGGCGGCGGCCACCGCCCGTCGGCTCCGGCGGCGCGGCGGGCACGGCCGGCATCTGCTGCGACTCGTCCGGCTTGCGGCGGCGGCCGCCCGAGCGGCCCTGGTAGTTGCGGACCGACTCCGGCAGCGTCGGGTTCGCCATCGGCGCGTCGGCCTGGGCGGCCTCGGCGGGCGCGCGGTGCGAACCCCCGTGGCGCGAGGCCGGCTCGTCGAGGATCGGCGACATGTCCGCCCGCGAGAACTGCTCCAGCCGCGACGGACGGCGCCCGTCGGCGGCCGGGACCGGCGTGGTCGGCGGCACCACCGGCGGCAGGTTCGTGCGCGACGGCTGCCGCGCGGCCGGCGGGTTGTTCGGCACCGGGGTCGTCGGCGGGACGACCGGCAGGTCGCGACGCGACGCCTGGGCGTCCCGCGGCATCGGCGGGGCCTTCGGCTCCGGCGGCTTCGGCCGGTTCGGCCGCTGGCGCTCGGCGAAGTCGTCGCGGTTCTGGAAGGCCGCGCTCAGGTCGGTCACCGGCCGGAGGTCCGACCGCGACATCTCCGACGGCTTCACCGGCGGGGCGGGCCGGGCGGGCGCCGGCCGCGGGGGCTCGGGCGCCTTGCGCTGGCCGTTCCCGACCGGCGGCAGGTCCGGGCGCGACATCTCGACGCGCGGGATCGCGGGCATCGACCGCTCGACGCGCGGAATGTCGGTCATGGACCTCTCCACCCGCGGAATGGCGGGCATCGACCGCTCCACACGCGGGATGTCGGTCATGGACCGTTCGACGCGCGGGATGTCCGGACGTGACATCTCCACCCGCGGGATCGCCGGCATCGACCGCTCGACCCGCGGGATGTCCGACATGGACCGTTCGACGCGCGGGATGTCCGACCGCGACACCTCGCCCGGGCGCGGCGCCTCGACGCGCGGCAGGTCCGATCGCGACACCTCGGCGGGGCGCATCGCCGGCCGCGACAGCTCCGCCCGGCGCGCGGGCGGCGGCTCGGGACGGCGGATCTCCGTCTTCGGCTCCGGCGCGCGGCGGATCTCGGTCTTCGGCTCGGGCCGCGGCACCTGGCGCGTCGGCTCGACGGCGGCCTCGGGACGGCGTTCGGGCTTCGCGACCTCTTCGGGCTTCGGCAGCCGCATCGGCTGCGACTCGGCCTGACGACGGGCTGCCTCGGCGCGCAGCTCGGCGGCCTTCAGCTCGCGCTGCGCGGCGTTCAGCGCCGGGTCGACCGACGGCACCGGCGGACGGCGTTCGCTCAACGGCGCCGGCCGCGAAATCTGCTGGGTGCTCTGCACGGAGACGTTCGCGGGGGTCTTCGGGACCGGCTTGCCGCCGAAGCCCTTGCCCTTGCCGAGGCCCTTGCCGTTCGCGGGCTTCCCGTTCGACGCCTTGCGGCGCCGTTCGTCGAGCACGCGGTCGATCAGCTCGGTCGGCCGCTCGTTCGGCTCGGCCGGCTTCTTGCCCGCCATCAGCTGAGCGGGCCGCTTCTTCGGCGCGGCGTCGGGGATCATGCGGTTCTCGTCGGAGAGCTTGCGCATCCGGGTCGCCTGCGCGGTCAGCGCGACGCGTTCGAGCAGCACCTCGCCGCCGAACAGCGACTGGAGGCTGTCGCGCAGCGCGGACACCTCGGCGCGCAGCGCCTCCAGCTCCTCGCGGCCCTTGGAGTCGGCCGCCGTGCGGTTCTCGGCCTCCACCTCCAGCTCGAATTCGCGCCGGGCCGCGATCTCGCGTTCCAGCTCCAGCTCGTACACAGCCTGCGCCTCGGAAACCGCGTCCTCGCTCTGTGCCGCGTGCTTGCGGTACTTCACGGCGAGGAAAGCGCCGATCAGGGCGGCCCAGAGGGCGGCGACGATCCCGAGCCGGAGGTAGCGGAGATCGTCGCTGAGCACCAGTGCGAGGGTGGCTCCGATGGCGAGGACGAATCCGACGACGAGCCACGGCCTGCCCAGTAGGCGGCCGCGCGAGTCGTCACCCACGCCGGTCATGCCTGACACCGTACCTGCTCGTAATCCGAACGAGACCTACTCGGTCCCGCGAGCGGTGGGATTCCAGCGCTAACCGGTCGTCCCGCGGGTGTGCTCGCGGTCTTGGTCGCGCGGGGTCCGGCAGCAGTGCTCGAGCCACAAACCCGCTGCTACCAGGGCCGCGGACGAGACGACGCCGACCACGCCGGCCCGCGTGTCGAGCACGGCGGCGACGAGTTCGTCACGTCGCGGGAAAACGTAGGCGAGCGAGGCCAGCCAGGCGCCGCCCATGAACGCTCCGGCGAGTGACGAAGCCTTCGCCAGCGCCACCGATCGGGCGATCCCGATCGCGGCAACGACCCGGCCGTTCTTGATCCGGGAGCGAATGGAGAGGGCGAGCCCGGCCTCGACGACGGCCAGCACGGCGAAGGTGACACCGGCGAACGTGGGCAGCTGCGGCAGCGAGCCGTACGCGACGACGAAGAGCAGGTAGCCGAGGACCAGGCCGAGCAGCCCGGCCACCACCAGGTCTCGAGGCCGGGTGAAGTGCATGAACCAACCGTACCGTGCAAGGCTTGACTCTCCACCGACTGGAGAGTTGAAGATGCGTCTTGTGGGCACCACCGCGACCTTCACCATCGGCGAGCTGGCCCGGCGGACCGGCCTGCCGGTCAAGACGATCCGCTTCTATTCGGACGAGGGCCTGCTGCCCCCGACCGAGCGGACGGACGCCGGCTACCGCCTCTACGACGCCGCGGCGATGGCCCGGCTCGAGCTGGTCCGCACCCTGCGCGAGCTGGGGCTGGGCCTCGCCGACGTCTCGGCGGCGTTGACGCAGTCGTCGACGGTCGGCGAGCTGGCGACCCGGCACGTTGAGGCGCTGGACGAGCAGATCCGGCGCCTGCGGCTGCGCCGGGCGGTGCTGCGCGCGGTGGCCAAGCGTGATTCCGAGCTGGAGGAAGTGAAACTGATGAACCGTCTCGCGTCGATGTCCGACGAAGAGCGCAAGCGCCTGGTGGACGAGTTCTGGGACGAGATGGTCGCCGGGCTCGAGATCGACTCGGCGTTCTACGAGCGCATGCGTTCGGGCAAGCCGGAGTTGCCGGACGACCCGTCGCCGGAGCAGCTGGAGGCGTGGATCGAGTTCGCCGAGCTGGTGCAGGACCCGTCGTTCCGGGCGCTGATCCGCGGGATGAGTGAGACGCAGGCGGCGCAGATCAAGTCGGGCGAGTTCCAGCAGCCTTCGGACGCTTGGCAGACCAACTGGCCGAGCTGGGTCTCGCGGGCCGAAGAGGCGGTGGCGGCGGGAGAAGCGCCCACGTCGGAGGTGGGGCAAACGCTTGCGGCGGAAATCGCGGCGGCGACGGCTCGGCCGGACCAGAATGCGGCGTCGCCGGAGTTCCGCCGTGAGATGGCGGACCGGTTCGAGGTCAGCGGCGACCCGCGGGCGGAGAGGTATTGGCAGTTGCTGGCGACGATCAACGGGTGGCCGCCGGTGCCGACGGCCCAGCCGGCGGTCCGGTTCATGATCGACGCATTGCGCGGCTGACCGCACGGGGAAGGCAACTCGGCGACGGGCTGGAGGTGAGCCGTAACGGCCACCTCCGGTTCACCGATAGGCCATCTTTCCTACCCCCGGCCGCTGGGGGACCCCCGGTTTCAACGTTACTCGCGAGGGCCGACAGTTCCGGGTCCGCGCAGGCGAGTTGTCCACAGGGTCCTGAGGTTGCCCACAGGCCCGGTGTCAGCGCAGTTCGAGGGTCGTCCGGCGGACCGTGGCCACTTCGTCCGCCGGGCGGGCCTTCAGCAGTTTCGCGATCGGGCCGTGGCCCGGCAGGACCGCTGTCGGGTCGATCTCCACCCACGGGACCAGCACGCTTGCGCGGTCCGGCGTTCCCGGGTGCGGCAGGAGCAGCTCCGGGTCGTCAGACCGCACGCCGTCCACCGTGACCACGTCGACGTCCAGGGTTCGCGGCCCCCAGCGCAGCTCGCGGACGCGGCCCGCCTCCTGCTCGGCCGCCTGGCCCGTGCGCAACCACGCCCAGTGGTCGCGCGCCGGGTCGTCGACCACGCACACCGCGTTCAGGAAGTCCGGCTGGTCCTCGACGCCCCACGCCTTCGTCTCGTACACGCTCGACACCGCCACCAGCGCCGGCCGCACCGCGTCGAGCGCGAGCTTCAAGTACCCGAGCCGGTCGCCGAGGTTCGAGCCCAGCGACAGCACCGCGCGGCTCACCGGTCGCGCCGGACCGTCACCGCGACGTCGTCGAACGTCAGCGGGATCGGTGCCGACGGCTTGTGGACCGTCACCTCGACCGCGCCCAGGCGCTCGTCGCGCAGGACCTCGTCGGCGATCTTGCCCGCGACGCTCTCGATCAGGTCGTACGGCTCGCCCGCGACGATCCCCGCCGCCAGCTCGGCCAGCTCGCCGTAGTGCAGCGTCTTCGTCAGGTCGTCCGACGCGGCGGCCGGCCCGAGGTCCAGCCACACCGTGACGTCGACGACGAACTCCTGGCCGTCGCGCTTCTCGTGCTCGAACACGCCGTGGCGGCCGAACACGCGCAAGCCGGTCAGCGTGATCCGGTCAGACATCCGGGGAACCCTTCCACCAAGCGGCGGCCACGGCGACCGCGTCCAGCGACGCCCCGACCTCGTGCACCCGCACGCCCCACGCGCCCGCGGCCGCGGCGAGCGCGGAGATGGCGGCGGTGGCGTCCTCACGGCCGTCCGGCGGCCGCGGTGTCCCGTCCTTTTCGGACAGCAGCCGACCGAGAAACCGCTTGCGGGACGCGCCGACGAGCACCGGAAAACCCAGCGAGAGCAGCGAATCCAGCCCGCGCAGCAATGCCCAGTCGTGCTCGGCGTTCTTCGCGAAGCCCAGGCCGGGGTCCAGCACGATCGCGCTTTCGGCGACGCCGGCGGCGAGCGCTTCGTCCACTCGGGACAGCAGCTCGGCGCGCACGTCGGCGACGACGTCCTGGTAGGACGCCAGCGCCTGCATGTCCTTGCTGTGCCCGCGCCAGTGCATCAGCACCCACGGCACGCCGCTGTCCGCGGCGACGCGCGCCATGTCCGGATCGGCCAGCCCACCCGAGACGTCGTTGACGATGTGCGCCCCGGCTTCGAGCGCCGCGGCGGCGACGGCCGCGCGGGTCGTGTCGACCGACAGCGCCATCCCCTCGCCGGCGAGGGTGCGGATGACCGGCAGGATGCGCTGCATTTCGGTGTCGGCGTCCACCCGCGCCGCACCCGGCCGGGTCGACTCGCCGCCGACGTCGATCAGGTCGGCGCCGCGCGCCCACATCTCGCGCGCGTGCTCCAGGGCCTGCTCGAGCCCGAGGTAGCGGCCACCGTCCGAAAAGGAATCGGGGGTCACGTTCAGCACGCCCATCACGACGCACCGGCCGGGAGCGGGAAGCCCCACGCTCACCGGCGCGCCTTGATCAGGTCGAGCGCCTCCGCCCGCGACGACGGCGAGGTCTTCAGCTGCCCGCGCACGGCGGACGTGGTCGTGCGCGCGCCGGGCTTCCGGATGCCGCGCATGGCCATGCAGAGGTGTTCGGCCTCGATCACGACGATGACGCCGCGCGGTTCGAGCTTCCGCACGATGGCGTCGGCGACCTGCGAGGTCAGGCGCTCCTGGACCTGCGGGCGCTTGGCGTAGAGGTCGACGAGCCGGGCCAGTTTGGACAGCCCGGTGACCTTCCCGGCGGCGTTCGGGATGTACCCGACGTGCGCGACGCCGTGGAACGGCACGAGGTGGTGTTCACACTGGCTGAACATCGGGATGTCCGTGACCAGCACGAGTTCTTCGTGCGACTCGTCGAAAGTCCGGTCCAGGACCGCGTCCGGCTCGGTGTACAAGCCCGCGAACATCTCGTGGTACGCGCGGGCCACCCGGGCGGGGGTCTCCTTGAGACCGTCCCGCTCCGGGTCCTCGCCGCACGCCAGAAGAAGCTCGCGGATCGCCTTCTCCGCCCGGTCCTGGTCGAAGGCCGGGCGGTCGACGGCGTCACTGGGGCTTTTCGGGTCCATCCACGTCACGTCGTTCTCCCTCGTTCTGCTGGTTGCCCGCCTGGTCGGCGAACCAGCCGTGCTCACGAGGGCGTTCTTCACCACCGGGCCGCCACGACTGGCCCGGCTGACCGCCCGGCGAGGTCGCGGGCGTCCAGCCCGGAGGGGCACCGTAGTTCGGGGGGCCGCTCTGGCCGGGCGGGTAGCTGCCCGGCTGCTGGCCGCTGTAGCTCTGCGGCCAGTGCGACGTCCCGTTGGGGCCACCGTTCGGGCCGCCGTAGGGACGGCCGCCGTTCGGGTAGGCGCCCGGCTGCGGTGGGGCGTACGGGTTCGCGTTCGGGTCCACCGGCGACGGCGACGGGTACGGCGGACCACCGGGCAGGTCGCCCGCGCCCTGGGCGGTGCCGACCGGGGTCGGCTCCGGCTTCAGGACCGGCTTCTCCTTCTCCGGCGGCGGCCACGGCTCGCCACGCTCCATCGCCAGCTCGCCCGGGGTCTTGATCGGCGGCTTGTCCGACGGCGTCCGCTCACCGAACTCGTTGAACACGGTGATGTGCGGGCGCTTCTCGACCGTCGCGAAGATCCGCTCCAGGTCCTTGCGGGTCAGCGTCTCCTTCTCCAGGAGCTCGATGACCAGCTCGTCGAGCACGTCGCGGTAGGTGTTGAGCACGTGCCACGCCTCGGTGTGCGCCGTCTCGATGAGCTTGCGCACCTCCTCGTCGATCTCGTGCGCCACCTCGAGCGAGTAGTCCGCCTGGCGGCCGGCCGAGCGGCCGAGGAACGGGTCGCCCTGCTCCTGGCCGTACTTGACCGCGCCGAGCCGGGCGCTCATGCCGTACTCGGTGACCATCGCGCGGGCGATCTTCGTCGCCTGCTCGATGTCGGACGACGCCCCGGTGGTGGGCTCGTGGAAGACGAGCTCCTCCGCCGTGCGGCCACCCATCGCGAAGACCAGCCGCCCGATCATCTCGGAGCGGGTCATCAGGTCCTTGTCGTCCTCGGGGACGAGCAACGCGTGCCCGCCCGTGCGGCCGCGCGGCAGGATCGTCAGCTTGTAGACCGGTTCGATGTCCGGCATCGCCCACGCGGCGAGCGCGTGCCCGCCCTCGTGGTAGGCCGTGATCTTCTTCTCCTTCTCGGAGATGATCCGGCTCTTGCGCGCCGGGCCGCCGACGACGCGGTCGACCGACTCCTCCAGCGCCGCATCGGTGATCACGTGCCCGTTCTGGCGGGCGGTGAGCAGCGCGGCCTCGTTGAGCACGTTCGCCAGGTCGGCGCCGGACATGCCGACGGTCCGCTTGGCCAGGCTGCTCAGGTCGGTGCCCTGGGCGATCGGCTTGCCCTTGGCGTGCACCTCGAGGATCGCCTTGCGGCCGCGCAGGTCGGGCGCCGACACCGGGATCTGCCGGTCGAACCGGCCCGGGCGCAGCAGCGCCGGGTCCAGGATGTCGGGCCGGTTGGTGGCCGCGATGAGGATGATGCCGCCGCGGGCGTCGAAGCCGTCCATCTCGACGAGCAGCTGGTTCAGCGTCTGCTCGCGCTCGTCGTGGCCGCCGCCGAGGCCGGCGCCGCGCTGGCGGCCGACCGCGTCGATCTCGTCGACGAAGATGATGCACGGCGCGTTCTGCTTGGCCTGCTCGAACAGGTCACGCACACGCGACGCACCGACACCGACGAACATCTCGACGAAGTCCGAGCCGGAGATCGTGTAGAACGGCACGCCCGCCTCGCCGGCGACGGCTCGCGCGAGCAGCGTCTTACCGGTACCCGGCGGCCCGTAAAGCAGCACGCCCTTCGGGATCTTCGCGCCGAGCGCCTGGTAGCGCGCCGGGTTCTGCAGGAAGTCCTTGATCTCGTACAGCTCTTCGACGGCCTCGTCGGCACCCGCGACGTCCCCGAAGGTCGTCTTGGGCATGTCCTTGTTCAGCTGCTTGGCCTTGGACTTGCCGAAGTTGAGGACGCGGTTGCCGCCGCCTTGGGCGTTGTTCATCATCCACATCAGCAGGCCCAGGACGAGGGCCAGCGGGATGGCGAAGATGAGGATCTGCGTCAGCACGCCCTGCTGGGTCACCTTGGTGGTGAACTTGATCGGCTGGCCGCCGGTCTTCGCCGCGATCAACGAGTCGTAGATCGGGCGGGTGGCGTCCGAGGGGTACTGCGAAATGATCTGGGTGACCTGCTGCCCGTCCACGTCGATGGGCTTGGACAGCAGCAGCTTGAGCTGCTGTTCCTTGTCCTCGAGGCTGGCTTCCTTGACGTTGTTCGAGGAGATCTGGGAGTTCGCCACCGAGATGGGTGCCTGGGTGTACCCACGATCACTGTCGAAGATCGTGTTGTACGCGAACAACGCCAGCAACCCCGCGACGATCCACAGCAGTGGGTTCCTGAGCACGCTCTTCCGGTTCATACGACTCGGCCCTGGTGGCCTCGACCCTCCCTGGTTGGGCGGCTCCTGTGATACCCGCCATCACGATGTTGACAACCCGGTGCCTGGACACCCGTCCCATCAGGGTACCGTCCGCTGCCGCGTTCATCCCCTGTGAGCCTCTCGCAGGTCAACGGGCGATACCGCGCCCGGGTTCCCGGCCGGCGTCCACGGTGTTCACGCTAGCGCGTGCCGTCGGACACACTGCTCACCATCTCGCCCAGCCGGGTCCGCAGCGTCGCTGGGTCGGCCGGGGCGACCGTGACCCACTCGCGGCCGTCCGTACCTGCGCGGGAGAGGCTGAGGTACCGCCCGGTCGCGGTGTCGAACCAGGCCAGCACCCGGGACCGTTGCTTGGCCCCGACCTGCGAACGGCTGTTCGCTGCCAGCTGACCGCCGCGTTGCCGCGGCTGCCCGGAGATCCGGCCGTAGGCCTCCCGCGGGTCGGCGGTGATGCGCTCGCTCAGCGGTGTCCGGCGTGCCTTCCCGCGCTCCTCCGCCGGGTTCGACGGGAGCGAGACCGGCACCCGGATCGGCGCGGTGCGCAGGGCGTCGTCCAGCGGAAGTGTGACCGACGCCTCGCTCCCGCGCGGCCCGGCCGGGAGCACGCCGACGACGGCGGAGACCAGGCCGTCCGGTGGGACGTCCCGCAGCCAGATGCCGTCGGCGTCCTGCACCGCGAGGACGCCCATGGTGTCGTCGGCCGCCGCGAGCACGCCGATGGTGGGCGCCTCGAACTGCGGGATGTGCAGGGCGTCGATGGTCAGCGGGGCGAAGGCCAGCAGCTGCAGGGCGTCTTCGATCGGCGGCGCGAGCCTGCCGCGCGGATCGCGGACGCCGCGGGCCTTCAGCTCCGCGTCCACGCGGTGGCGCAGCGAGACGCGCTCGTCTTCGGTCGCGCCGTGCGACCTGACCAGCAGCGGGTACGGCAGCTCACCGACCTGCGCCGACTCCCAGAGGAAGTCGAACGCGAGCGGCGAGAAGAACTCTTGCATCACTACTCTCCCGGTTCGGACTCTTGCTCAGCGTAGCCCGCGGCACCGACAAAAACGGATCGCCGGATCACGCACGCTCGGAGAAAGCCGGAGCCCGATCTTGGCAGAGGCCGGGGATGGCCGTGGCCGCGGTACGGCCCGGCGGCGGGCAGGGGCCGGCGAAGTCGGCGTTCCGGGTCGCCGAAGCGGCCGCAGACTTTGCCGGCACCCCGGGTGCGGAAGGACATCGCTTGGGCGGGGTGAAGCTGAGCCTCCCCGGCGGCCAGAGGCCTGCGCGCGAGCGGGCGAGCCCGACCAGCCCCCGGCGGCCGACGGCCCGCGCAGGAGCGCGGGCGCGGCAGGGGCAGAGGCAGAGGCGCGGCTTAGCCGGCCGAAGCCCTCGCGCCGGAGCGGCCGTCAGACTGTGCTCGTCTGCGCGGCCCCGGCCAGCATCTCGCCCAGCCGGTGGCGCAACGTCGCCGCGTCCGCCGGGGCGATCGTGATCCAGTCTCGGCCGTCGCGGCCCTGGCTCGCCTGCGTGAAATACCGGCCCGTCTCCGTGTCGAACCAGCTCAGCACCGGCGTCCTCGTCCGGCCGCCCATGCGGGACCGCGCGTTGGCCGCGATCTGGCCGCCGCGCAGCCTCGGCTGGGCGTGCAGCTTCGCCAGCGCCTTGCGGTCCTCGTCCGCCGAGGCGCGCTCGTCGCCGTTGGCGCGGCGGGACAGGAAGTCGACCCCGTGCGCGCCGACCAGCTGCTCCAGCGGGACCGTCACCGACTTCTCCGAGCCGCGCGGGGCGCCCGGCAGCAGGGAGACGATCGCGCTCGCCAGGCCGTCCACCGGGCACGGCTGCAGGTGCAGGCCACGCGTGTCCTGGACCGCCAGCAGGCCCTGGCCGCCCAGTACGCCGGCGATCGCCAGCAGGGGCTCGGCGTCCGGGGCGATCAGCTGGACCGCGTCCAGGCTCAGCTCGGCCTGCGCCAGCACGCCGAAGTAGTCCTCGACGTGCGGTTCCGGCCGGCCGCGGCCGTCGGCCAGCCCGCGTGCGGCCAGCCCTTCCAGCGTCCTCTGCCGCAGCAGCGACCGCTCGTCCACGGTCTGGCCGTGCGAACGGACGCGCAGCGGGTACGGCAGCTCGCCCAGCCCGGCGGACTCCCAGAGGAAGTCCACCTCGACCGGGGTGAGCAGCTCAGCGTTCGGCATCGAGCCACCCCCAGGAGAAAACGGGCCGGGCGCGCCGTCGGCGTGCCCGGCCCGGGAAGGATCAGCGGTTCTCGTCGTCCTCGGACCACGCGCCGATCACCGGCGGCGGGGTCGCCTGGTCGGCGCCGAAGGCCGCGTCCGGGTCGGCTTCGATGAGGAACGACGCGTGCGTGTGCTCCTCGTCCTGCTCGCCCTGGGCGCCGTGCGGGGCCATGCCGCCCATGCCCGGGTTCATCGGCGGCGGGGTCTGCCCGCCGATGGTGCCCGCCGACGAGACGAGACCCTGCTGCGGCGCCTGGGCCGACGCGGCGCTCTGGCCCTGGCCGTCGGCCGAGGCCAGCGACGTGTCGTTCGCCTTCGCGCCCGACTTGCCGCCCTTGGCCAGCGCGCGGGAAGCCAGCGCGCCGAGGCCGCCCGCGGCGCCGCCGATGCCGAGGCCCATGCCGATCTTGCTCAGCGGGCTGCCGCCGCCCTGGTGCCCGGCGCCGGTGACGCTGCCCGCACCCGTGCTCGTGCCCGCACCCGTCCCGGCGGACGTGCCGCCCGGGCCGCTCGTGCCGTCGCCGCCGAGCGCCGCCGCGTCCTGGCCGAAGCCGCCGACGCCGCCGTGGACGCCGTTCGGGCCGACCGCCGCGTGCTGCGCGTCGAACGCGCCGCCGTGGCCGCCGAAGCCCGAGCCGCTCGAGGCGAACACCGCGCCGCCCGCGCCGGACAGGCCCTGGACCGGGCCGGTGCTGCCGACGGAGCTGATGCCGTTGAAGGACACGGAGTTGTGCGAACCGGTCGGCTTCATGCCGAGCGACTCCGGGCCGAAGCTCGGGGTCGAGCTGTCGACCTCGCTCATCGCCTTGGTGTAGGCGTTGAAGAACGCGACCTGCTGCGCCTTGACGTCGTTGGCGGCGTCCGCCTGCGCCTTCTGGTCGGCGATCAGCGCCGCCGGGCCGCCCGCCAGCGCGGCCGCCATGGCCTGCTTCGGGTCGTAGTCCTTGGGGGCGGGCATCTTCTTGACCTCGGCGGCCGCCGCGGCCTGCCGGGCGAGCCGGTCGGACATCGTGTGCGCGGCGTCGGAGGCCTGGGAACCGGAGTTCGCGATGGCCACCAGCGCGCCCTGCGCACCCGCGGCACCGCGGCCGACCCAGGCGTTGCCCAGCTCGGAGATCGCGTTGTACAGGTGGTCGGACGCCTGCTTCAGCTCGGAGCCGTGGTGCGACCAGGCGTGCCCGGTCGCCTCGGCCGTGCCGGGGTCGTTGTTGTTGACCGCGCCTTCGTACAGCTGCTGGCTGGCCTGGGCGTTCCAGTTCGGCGGGTTCGCGATCGCGCGGTCGCTGCCCATGTCGAAGCCGCCGGCGCTGCCGCGGGCGTTGTCGACGATGTTCTGCGACGTGGAGTTGTCGCCGAGCGGGACGAGCGAGCCCGGGTCGGTGGTCGCCGCCGGCTGGTCGCTGTGGTTCGGAGCCATGACTTCGAGATCCCCCTCAGGACTCAGGCGTTGCGGAACGGATCGGCGGCGGCGTTGTCGATCTCGTGGTACCGGGACATCGCCGTGACGATGCCCTCTTCGGCGGCGGAGTACTGGTCCAGCAGGTTCTGCAGGGCGGCGGCGTAGGAGTCGCCACCGCCGTCCGCGCGCTGGACGAACTTCGCGGCCATGGCGTTGCCGACCGGGTTGTCGCCGAGCTTCGGCGGCTGCGCGAGCGTGCCCGCGCCGCTGAGGAGTGCTTCGACCGCGTCCTTGCCGGTGCGGATCTTGTTCAGCACGGTCTGCGCGGCGTCGGGGTCGATCCCGACCTGACCCGCCGCGGCCGCGGCCTTGAAGGCGTTCGCGTCGGCAGCGCTGCTGTTCCCCATCTGAGCTCTCTCCCGTTCCCCCGACCCGGTCACCGCGGGCACGAATGGTCTTCGCATAGGTTAACGCACGTGATCAGAGCGTATGACGCAAACTCCGGCCGTGGGGTTCCGCGAACCCGGTAATTGCGGTGAACGGTCGGTGAACTACGCCGTGTACACCTTCGGGTCCAGCGTCCCGATGTACGGCAGGTCCCGGTAGCGCTCGGCGTAGTCGAGGCCGTAGCCCACGACGAACTCGTTGGGGATGTCGAAGCCGATGTACTTGACCGGGACGTCCACCTTGACCGCTTCCGGCTTGCGCAGCAGCGAAACGACCTCGAGCGACGCCGGGTTCCGGCTCGCGAGGTTCTTCAGCAGCCACGACAGCGTCAGGCCCGAGTCGACGATGTCCTCGACGATCAGCACGTCCCGGCCGGCGATGTCCCGGTCGAGGTCCTTGAGGATCCGCACGACGCCGGACGACGACGTCGCCGAGCCGTACGAGGAGACGGCCATGAATTCCAGCTGCGTCGGCAGCGGCAGCGCGCGGGCGAAGTCGGTCATGAACATGACCGCGCCCTTCAGGACGCCCACCAGCAGGAGTTCGCCCTGCCCGTTGGCCGGGTAGTCGGCGGCGATCTGCGCCGACAGCTCCGTGATCTTGTCCTTGATCTGCTGCTCGGTGACGAGCACGGAGGCGATTTCGCCCTCGTACACGGGTCATTCCCCTCGGGTGGTGGGTTGGGAGACGACGCAGAGCCTGCCATGCGCCCGCCGGGCTTCCAAGTTGCCCGGCAACCAAACGCCACCTTGACCACGCCACCGGGCGACGAGGCCGTCGACCGCCCGGAGGTGCCCGTCGGTGAGCTCGCGCACACCCGATTGCAGCAGCCACCTGCGGATAACCCGCCGCCGGATCGCCGCGGGCTCGGCTTCGACGACGCCTACATCCAGCCCTTCGGAGCCGCCCGCGCGGGTGAAGATCATGTCCGCCATTGTGTCCAGTGCCTCACTGTCCTCACGCAGCTGCGCGGCCGTGCGGGCGAGCGCGCCGGCGACGCCGCCGTTGAGGACGTCTTCCAGCAACGGCAGGACTTCGGTGCGCAACCGGACGCGGGTGAAGCGCGGTTCGGCGTTGTGCGGGTCCTCCCAGGGCTCGACGCCGAGCTCGGCGCACGCGGCCCGGGTGGTCGCGCGCGGGACGGCGAGCAGCGGACGGCCCCACGGCGGGTCGTGCGGCCGCATCCCGGCCATGCTGCGCGGGCCGGAGCCGCGGCCGAGCCCGAGCAGGACGGTTTCCGCCTGGTCGTCGAGGGTGTGGCCGAGCAGGACGAGGTCGTGGCCGGCCAAAGCGCGGTAGCGGGCCTTGCGCGCGGCGGCTTCCGGACCGCCCGGGCCGGTGACCTCGGTCCGGCGCACCTCGGCTTCGTCGGCGCCCAGCGACTTCGCGGCCGCGGCGGCGTCGGACGCGATCTTCGCCGAGCCCTCCTGCAGGCCGTGGTCGACGACCAGCGCGCGGACGCGGTGGCCGCGGTGGTGCCCGACGTACGCCGCGGCCTCGCACAGCGCGAGGGAGTCGGCGCCGCCGGAAACCGCGACGCACAGCTCGTCCGGGGCTTCGAAGGCGTCCAGGAACCCGCGGACAGCCCGCCGGACGGCCGCGACCGCCGGCCCGGTCATCCGTGCAGGCGCCGGACCCACGCGGCCGGGTCGGCGATCTCGGCGCGCGAGGGCAGGGTGTTCGGCGAGCGCCAGACGGCGTTGAAGCCCTCCATGCCGACGGCGTCCACGACGTGCTTCGTGAACTTCGCGCCTTCTTCGTACTGACGGATCTTCGCGTCGACGCCGAGCAACGCGCGCAGCAGCCGGTCGAAGACGCCGCCGCCCTTGCGCCGGGCGGTGAACCGCGCGCGGATCGTGTCGACGCTCGGGACGACCTGCGGGCCGACGGCGTCCATCACGAAGTCGGCGTGGCCTTCCAGCAGCGTCGAAAGCGCCAGCAGCCGGTCGAAGACCGCGCGTTCCTTCGGCGACTGGAGCAGCTCGGCGAGGTTCAGCTTCGGGCCCTGCTTGATCGCCTCGGGCAGCCGTCCGACGAGGTCGGCGAGGCTGTCGGAGCCGCCGCCGGCGAGCCCGGCGACCAGCCGCTCGACCTCGTCGGCGAAGTAGTCGCGCAGCCAGCGGACCGCGGTGAACTGGAGGCGGTGGGTGCACTCGTGCAGGCAGACCCAGAGCCGGAAGTCGCGGCCGGGGACGTCCATCGCGCGCTCGGCGGCGACGACGTTCGGCGCGACGAGCAGCAGCTGCCCTTCCTTGTCCGGACCGCCGAACGGGTCGTACTGCCCGAGGACGCGGCTGGCCAGGAACGCGAGCACCAGCCCGGTCTGCACGCCGGCACCACCGGCGAGGATCGGCCCGAACGGCCCGCCCTGCCGCGGCAGCGCACGCCCGGTCAGCGCGTCCAGCCCGCTCGCGGCCGAGCGCACCCAGCCGGGCCGGTCGACGACTTCGCCGGACAGCAGCGGCAGGTCGAGGCCCAGGTTCGTCAGCTCGCGGACGTGTCCCTCGGCGGTGATGGTCAGCTCGCGCAGATCGGTGACGGCCGCCTCGGCCTCTTCGCGAGGGACCTGCGGACCGCCGCGCACGAGCAGCGCGCCCGTCTGCGCGGCGAGCGCCCAGTCGACCATGGGCCGGGTCTCGGTTTCCTGACTCACCCTTCCGACGCTACCCGGCCCAGGTCGGTTTCCGGCCACGATCTTCGTACGGTTCTACGAGCACCCGCACTTGCGCAGGCTGGTGGCCAGGGCGTCGATCGCGTCCCGGCCCGGTTGCTGGTCGGAGCCGTTGGACATGAACGCGAACACCAGCACCCGGCCGTCCTGGTCCAGCACCAGGCCGGCGAGCGTGTTGACGCCGGTCAGCGTGCCCGTCTTCGCGCGCACCCAGCCGCGGCCGGCCTGCGACGCCGGCGTCTCGAACCGCTTGTCCGCGAGGGTGCCCGAGCCGCCCGCCACCGGGAGGCCGGCCAGCATCGCGCGCAGCTTGCCGGTGTTCGGGTTCTTGCCGTCCGGGGCCGCCGCGGCCGCCATCAGCTGGGTCAGCAGCTTCGCCGGGATCTTGTTCTCCGTCGAGATGCCGCTGCCGTCCGACAGCTTGACGCCGGCGGTGTCGAAACCGTGGTCCTTCAGCACCTTGATGGTCGCCGCCGCGCCGCCCGCGAAGGTCGCCTCCTGGCCGGTCGCCAGCGCGACCTGCCGGGCGAGCGCTTCGGCGAGGACGTCGTCGGACAGCTCCATCGTGTCGCTGACCAGCTCGGTCAGCGGGGCCGACTTGACCTCGGCGAGCACCTTCGCGTCCTTCGGCGCGGTCGCCTGGCCGCCCGCCGACGCGCTGAGCTTCGACGCGATCGTCCCTGCCAGCGCGCTGCCCGCGTTGGGCACGCGCTGGGAGTTGTTGTTCTTCGGGTCCTGACGCCCGGCATCGGCCATCACGGACCCGATCTGGGTGGCGAACGTCGACGGCGCGTCGCCCGCGGCCCAGCCCGGCGCGGTCGTCGCGCCCTTGAACAGGCTGAGGTCGACCTGCACCTTCTTGACGTCCGGGTTGGCCTTCTTCACCTGCGCGACGAGGTCGTCGACGTGCGCGGCGCCCGGGTACAGCGGCGACTCGGTGCCCAGCGGCAGCGCGGTCAGCGTGACGTCGCCGCCGCCGACCAGGATCACCGTGCCCGGGTCGGCGCCCTGGACGATCTTCGTCGACAGCCGCGTGTTCGGGTCCATCGCCAGCAGCGCGGCGGCTGTCGTGAGCACCTTCGTCGTCGACGCGGGGGTCACCGCGGTCGACGCACTGTGGTCCCACAGCGTCGTGCCGGTCACCGGGTCGACGACGCTGCCGTTGAGCTGCCCCAGCGCGCTGTTGCCCGCCGGGCCGGCCAGCACCGACTTGACGCCGTTCGCGGTGGGCGCCTTCCCCGCCGGGTCCGGGCCCTGCAGCTGGCGCGTGGCCGCGACCGGGTCCGGGCTGTCGCCCTTCGGCGCGTTCGGGGCCCACGGCAGGCCGAGGCGGTTCGACACCTTCGGCATCGCGGCGGCGACCCCGCCGCCGGCCAGCAGGAGCACGACGACCGCGACGATGGCGATGACCTTGCCCTTGCGGCGCTTCTTCGGCGGTTCCCCGGCGGCCGCGGGCTCGGCCGGGGGCGGTGGCGGCTCCGCGGGCGGCTCGTTGCGGGGCTGGGGCTGCTGCTGGAAGGCGCCCGGGAACTGGGTGGGCCGCTCGATCCCGACGGTCGCCTCGGCGTCGAACCGCTGACCGTCCGGCTCGATCCGCTGCGGCCGGGCCAGCGACCCGGCGGACGCCGACGGGACGACCCCGCGCGGCGGCTCCGGCGGCAGCCCGGGACGCCGTTCGGCCGGCTCGGCGGTGCGTTCCGGCACGTCGATGCGCTGCGCCCAGGGCGCGTCGGATCGCTGCTGCTGGGGTTGCTGGGGCTCCTGGCGGCGCTGGGCCAGCTGCTCTTCGCGGCGCTGCTGCTCCTCGCGCCAGTGCTGGAGCTCTTCGCGCCACGGCTGTGCTTCGGGCTTCTCGGACCGCGGCTCGTCGTGGCGTTCCGGCTGCTCACCGGGCCAGACGTTGCGCTCCACCGGCACGATCGGCGTCTTCTGCGGAGCCATCTGCTGGGTGTCCGCGGGCTTCGGCTCGGCCGCGATGTACTGGGTGCTCTCGGCCTGCTTCACGTCGATGTACTGGGTGCTCTCCGCGACCGGCTCGGCCTCGGCGGGCTTCGGCTTCGGTTCGCGGGACCCGAGCCGGTCGGCGAGGTCCTGCTTCGCCGGGGGCGGCGGGGGCGGCGGCTCCTCCGCGGGCACGTTCAGGCCCGGGACCGGTTCGGGCGCGACGTTCGGCGCGAACCACGATCCCTTCGGCGCCTCACTGCTTGTGACCTTGGGCACGCCGGGCTCGTCCGGAGCGCTCGCCGGCGGGTCGGGCAGCGCCATCGGCGTGGTCTCCCGCGCACCGGACGACGAGCCGTCTTCGTCCGACGACGGCCACATCGGCTGGTCGTTTTCCGGCACCCACCACTCCTTCTCACCTGCCCCGGAAGGGGCCAAGCTCACATGCCGCGAGGCCGACATCGATGCGACCCCGACGCAGGGCGTAGTCCACACTAGGAGACGTCAAGACAGTCATGAAGGTTGCCGCCTGCGACGCAGGGGATGCCGGGACCTATCAAGAAGCAGTGAGGACAGGCGTGGAGTTCGACGTCACGATCGAAATCCCCAAAGGGGAGCGCAACAAGTACGAGGTCGACCACAAGACCGGCCGCATCAAGCTGGACCGGACCCTGTTCACGGCCACGCAGTACCCGGCCGACTACGGCTTCATCGACGACACCCTCGGCCAGGACGGCGACCCGCTGGACGTGCTCGTCCTCGTCCAGGAGCCGACGTTCCCGGGCTGCCTGATCCGCTGCCGCGCGATCGGCATGTTCCGGATGACCGACGAGAAGGGCCCGGACGACAAGGTCCTCGCCGTCCCGACGAACGACCCGCGCCTCGAGCACCTGCGCGACATCCACCACCTGAACGAGTTCCACAAGCTGGAGATCCAGCACTTCTTCGAGGTCTACAAGGACCTCGAGCCCGGCAAGAGCGTCGAAGGCTCCTCCTGGGTCGGTCGCACCGAGGCCGAGGCGGAGATCGCCCGGTCGTACGAGCGCGAGACCGACCGCCTGGCCAAGGAAGAAGCCAACGGCGGCCACTGAGCCCATGCGAAAGGCCCCCTCGGGAATCCCGAGGGGGCCTTTTCACGCGGTCAGTGCGCCAGGGCGAGGGCCGGAGCGTCCGCCTCGGCCTCCGCGCGCTGCTCCATCGCCGACTTGTCCGAGAGCGGCTTCTCCTTGAGGAACCACACCAGCGCGAAGCCGACGGTCAGCACGATCCCGCCGACCAGGAACACCGTGCTCATCGACTCGGCGAAGCCCTGCAGGATCGGCCGGGCCAGCGTCGGGTCGAGCGTGGACAGGAACGACGTGTCGTTGACGTCCAGCGCACCGCTCTTCATCTGCTGCGCGAACGCGGGGTTCTGGGCGAGCGCCGAGACGTAGGCCGGGCTGGTCATCGCCGAGCGGATGGCGTTCGCGATCCGGTCGCCGACCGTGCCGAACAGGATGGACAGGAACACCGCGGTGCCCGCCGTGCCGCCGATCTGCCGGAAGAACGTCGCCGCCGAGGTGGCGACGCCGATGTCCTGCGGGCGGACGTCGTTGGTCGCGGCCAGCACCAGCGTCTGCATCGAGGCGCCGAGCCCGAGGCCGATCACGAAGGCGATGACCATGACCAGCGCCAGCGAGGTGTCGACGGTGATCGTGGACAGCGCGAACAGGGCCACCGCCATCAGGCCGATGCCGGCCACCGCGAACATCTTGTAGCGCCCGGTGGCCGAGATGATCCGGCCGCTGGTCAGGCTGGCGATCATGATGCCCAGGGTCAGCGGGAGCATCTGCAGGCCGGCCTGGGTCGGCGTCGCGCCCTTGACGATCTGCAGGTACAGCGGCAGCGACATCATCGCGCCGAACATCCCCGCGCCCTGCACGACCGTGACGAGCGTCGACATCCGGAAGACCGGCCGCTTGAACAGGCGCAGCGGCAGCAGGGCGGCGTCGCCCATCCGGCGTTCGATCCAGACGAACGCGGCCACGCCCAGCCCGCCGACGACGTACATCGCGATCGAAGCGGCGGAGCCCCAGCCCCACTCGCGGCCCTGCTCGGCGACGATCAGCAGCGGCACCAGGCCGGTGGCCAGCGCGACGGCACCCCAGTAGTCGACCTTCTGGTCCACGCGGGTGTGCGGGAGGTTCAGCACCTTGGTGACGACGACCAGCGCGGCGAGCGCGATCGGGACGTTGACCAGGAAGACCCAGCGCCAGCCGGTGATGCCGGCGAAGGTGTCGATGCCGGCGAAGAACCCGCCGACGACCGGGCCCGCGACGCTCGAGATGCCGAACACCGCCATGAAGTAGCCCTGGTACTTGCTGCGCTCACGCGGCGCGGTGATGTCGGTGATGATCGCCAGCGCCAGGGACATCAGGCCACCGGCGCCGAGGCCCTGGAAGGCGCGGAACGCGGCGAGCTCGTACATCGACGTCGCCATGCCGCTGGCCAGCGAGCCGACCAGGAACAGCGAGATCGCCGTGAGGTACATGGGCTTGCGGCCGTAGAGGTCGGACAGCTTGCCGTACAGCGGCGTCGAGAGCGTCGCGGTGATCAGGTACGCCGTGGTGGCCCAGGCCTGCAGGGACAGGCCGTGGAGCTCGTCGGCGATGGTGCGCATCGAGGACGAGACGATCGTCTGGTCGAGTGCGGCGAGGAACATGCCGAGCATCAGCCCGGACAGGACGGTCAGGATCTGGCGGTGGGACAGTTTGCCGTTCGTAGCGGCTGCTCCTTCCGCCGTGGTGGTGTCGCTCATGGTGGGTCTCCCTCAGCCTTCGCGTAGTTGCTTGTATCCGTCAACTACTTGTCTCGACCAAGTATTCCCAGAGAGCTTGCATGGTGCAATCAAATTTCCTGTGACCCCGGTCTCCCAGGGTTCGGACGCGCCGAAGGCGGCACTTTCGTAGGGAAAGTGCCGCCTTCGGGTGGACGTCAGGCCGAGTAGCCCGGGATCGGGAACGGCGCCAGGAACTCGCGGATCTCCGCGGCGATCGCGTCCAGGGAGGAGTCGTCGGACGCCGCCGCGGCGGTCACCGTGCGGTCGATCCACTCCGCCACCTGCGGCTGGTGCTCCGGCTTGAGGCCGCGGGTCGTGATCGCGGACGTGCCGAGGCGGATGCCGGAGGGGTCGAACGGCTTGCGCGGGTCGAACGGCACCGTGTTGTAGTTCAGCTCGATGCCCGCGCGGTCCAGCGCCTGCGCGGCCGGCTTGCCCGCGACCGCCTTGTTCGTCAGGTCGATCAGCAGCAGGTGGTTGTCCGTGCCGCCGGACACGAGGTCGTAGCCCTTCGCCAGGAGTGCGTCGGCCAGCGCCTTCGCGTTGGCGACGATCGTGTGGGCGTAGTCGCTGAAGTCCGGGCGCTGCGCCTCGCCGAGCGCGACGGCGATCGCGGCCGTCGTGTGGTTGTGCGGGCCGCCCTGCAGGCCCGGGAAAACCGCTTTGTCGACGGCCTTCGCGTGGTCGGCGTCCGACAGGATCATCGCGCCACGCGGGCCGCGCAGCGTCTTGTGCGTGGTCGTCGTGATCACCTGCGCGTGCCCGACCGGCGACGGGTGCGCGCCGCCCGCGACCAGGCCGGCGATGTGCGCGATGTCGGCGACGAGCACCGCGTCCACCTCGCGCGCGATCTCGGCGAACGCCGGGAAGTCGATGGTGCGCGGGATGGCCGTGCCGCCGGCGAAGATCAGCTTCGGCCGGTGCTGGCGCGCGAGGTCGCGCACCTGGTCGAGGTCGACGCGGCCGGTTTCCTTCGCGACGCCGTAGCGGACGGGGTTGAACCACTTGCCGGTCGCCGAGACGCTCCAGCCGTGCGTGAGGTGGCCGCCGTCCGGCAGCGCCATGCCGAGCACGGTGTCGCCGGGCTGCGCGAACGCCAGGTAGATGGCCAGGTTCGCCGGAGACCCGGAGTACGGCTGGACGTTCGCGTGGTCCGCGCCGAACACGGCCTTCGCGCGTTCGATGGCCAGCTGCTCGACCTGGTCGATGAACTGCTGGCCCTCGTAGTAGCGCTTGCCGGCGTACCCCTCGGAGTACTTGTTGGTGAGCACGGTGCCGGTCGCTTCGAGCACGGCCTGCGAGACGTAGTTCTCCGACGCGATCAGGCGGATCTTGTCGTGCTGGCGCTTCGCCTCGTCCTCGACGAGCCCGGCGATCGCGGGGTCGGCCGTGGCGAGCGCGTTCAGTTTCGGCTGGTGTGTCATGGCGTGCTCCGGCTCTGGAGTGGCCTTCACCCAGGCGCGCGGTGCCGGCCTCGTCGTCGCTTCCCGGTGGTGCTCCACCTCGATGGCGCCAGTCGCTGCTGCGCGGAAGAGCTTAGTCCACCGCGCTCGAGGCTCGACGGTGTTCGGCGCACCACTTGCGGGTGCACCCCGAAGTGCGGTCGCAGAACGGCCGGCCGCAGGTCGCGCAGCGCTTCACCCGCCGCCAGCCGCCCACCGTGACCAGCTCGGCCAGCCCCGCGGCGCCGGCCGCCAGCTCGCTTTCGCCGGCTCGCGGCGTCACGTAGACGATCCGCCACGCCGCGCCCGTGTCGACGAGCCGCGGCCGCGCCCCGGCCTCCGCCAGCACGGCGTTGAGGCGGCGCGCGGCCGCGTGTTCATCGGGCAGCTGGGCGACGATTCCGTTCAACTGCGGATTTCCCTTGCGCAGCAACCGTTCCGCCACCCCGAGCTCGGGGTCCAGCGCGTGGAACGGCGGCACGACCGCGTGCTTGCGCACCTCAGTCCACGACCACGACGCCCATGGACCTGGCCGTGCCCGCGATCGTGCGCATCGCCATCTCGACGTCGGAGGTGTTGAGGTCCGGCAGCTTCCGCTCGGCGATCCCGCGCAGCTGTTCCTTGGTGATCTTGCCCGCGACTTCGTGCCCCGGACGCGAAGAACCCTTGTCCCCCAGCGCCTTCTTGATGAGGAACGACGTCGGGGGCGTCTTGAGGCGCAGCGCGAACGAGCGGTCCTCGAACACCGAGACGACGACCGGCACGATGTCGCCGCGCTGGGTCGCCGTCGCCGTGTCGTAGGCCTTCTTGATCTCGACGAGGTTGACCCCGGTCTGCCCCAGCATCTTGCCGAGGTCGACGACCGGGGCGTTGCCCGCGCTGAGTTCGAGGGTGACCTGGTGGGTGAGTTTCTTCGGAGCCATGCCCCGAAGCTAGGGTCTCCAGTTACTGGAGGGTCAAACCGGTTTTGTGCCCGCGCGGTGCCGGCGTGCCAGCTCCTGGTAGATCGCCGCGTTGTGCTCGACCCACATGCGCGCCGAGTCGGTCAGCGGCACGAACTTCTTCGCCGGGCTGCCCATCGCGATGACCTCCTCCGGCACCTCCGTCGCCGGCGTGACGGTGGCCCCGGCCGCGACCAGCGCCCGCGCGCCGATCTTCGCCTTGTCGAGCACCGTCGAGCCGTTGCCGATCAGCGCCTGCTCCCCGATCGTGCAGTCGTGCACCAGGCACTGGTGGCCGACGGTGACGTTCTTGCCGACCTCGCAGACGCCGTCGTTGACGTGGATCACCGAGTTGTCCTGGATGTTGGCGCCCTCGCGGATGACGATCCGGCCGAAGTCGGCCCGGATCACCGCGCCGAACCAGATCGAGGCGTCCTTCTCGACGACGACGTCGCCGATGAGGGTGGCGGTGGGGGCGATCCAGGCGTCCGGGTGGACCTGCGGGCTGAGCCCTTCGAACGAGAACAGAGGCATGCCCAGACCCTAAACCGCCCCCGTGCGCTCAGCCCGTGATCGCCGCGTTGATCAGGATGTCGACGGCCTGGTCGTTGCGAGTCGTCTGCGGCACGATCTGCGTGTCCCGCGGGTAGAAGCCGGGGCTGCTGCCCTTCGGGTACATCTCGAAGGTGAAGCTCCAGATCTTGTGCTGCGCCCACATCCAGTCGTTGACGCTGCCGTCGGTGATGTAGAGGTCGCTGGACTGCTGCGGCGTGTAGCCGTTGGTCGCGGCCATCTGGCGGCCCAGGTTCTCGAACTTCGTCGCCTCGGCCGCGGTGAGCCCGGGCGCGGTCCGGTCGTAGGTGTAGCCGAACGGCCAGAGCACCAGCTCGGAGTAGGTGTGGAAGTCGATGTGCGTCTTGATCTGCTGCGCACCGCCGACCACGCGCGAGTTCACCCAGTTCGAGACGGCGCGGGTCTCGGGCGCGGAGAACGCCGCCGTGCCGCGGTAGGTCTCGCTGGACGTCGAGCCCGACGAGCCGCCGCAGCAGCCCCACTTGTAGCCCCAGTTGCGGTTGGTGTCGGTGCCGGGGCCCTGGCGGTTCTTGCGCCAGCTGTGGAACGTGCCGCCGGAGATGTCGTACTCGGAGCCGTCGGGGTTGACACTCGGGACGACCCAGATCTCGGTGCTGTCGACGAGCCGCTTGATCGCGCTGTTCGTGGCGTACCCGCTGGTCAGCCGCTGCACGATGTGCAGGCACATCTCCGTCGTGAGGTGCTCGCGCGCGTGCTGGTTGCAGGTGAAGAGCACCTCGGGCTCGTTCTCGTCGGCCGCGGCGTTGTCGGAGATCTTGATCAGGGAAAGCGCGCGGCCTTCGTACGACGTCCCGGCACTGCCCAGCTTCGTCAGTGAGGGGTAGTTGGCGACGGCTTTCTGCAGCTCGGTCTGCGTTTCGGCGTAGGTGTGGTAGCCGGTGTAGCCGGCCGGGAAGTCCTCGACGGTCGCGGCGGTCCGCGGCCGGTTGACCGCGCCGAGCGCTCTGACGCCGAAGCCGAGCGCGCGCAGCTGGGCTGCTTCGGCGGGGTTGGCGATGACGGTCGTCGTGCCGTTCGTGCTGTCGAGGATGTCGGCGCCGGTCCTCGCGACCTCGGTGCGTTGCTGGGCCGTGCCGGTGCCGGTCACCTCGTAGACCTGCGGGCCGGTGGGCTGGGCAGCGGCCACGCCGCCGGTGGTGAGCATCAAGAGGGCGGCCGCGGCCGCCGCCAGGCACGTTCGTGGGCGCATAGCGTCTCCTGCTCTCGGGGGTCTCTCGACCCTGGCCGGAGCCGGACGTACCACGCAATCCGTACGTCTACGGATCTAAAGGGCGTTGCTAGCCGTAGTTGGCGAAGCAGAGCGCCTCGATGTCGCCGCGCAGCGCGGCGAACGGCCGAGGCCGCACCCGCTGCTGGACGACCGTGCCGAGCAAGTACGACAGGAGCGCGCGGGCCCGGGCGCGCGGGTCGTCGACGTCCAGCGGGGCGAGCAGCTCGGCCAGCAGCTCGGTCAGCGACGTCAGCATGGCGTCGATGGCCTGCGGGTGCTGCGCGCGGCCGGCGGCGATCCAGTACTCGAACCAGAGGAACGCCGCGTTGGGGTTGGCGGCGAAGACGCTCAGGTACTCCTCGAGGACGGCGAAGAGGCGTGTACGCGGGTCGTCGTGCTTCGCGGCGACTTCGCGCAGGCCCGCGGCGAAGGCGGTGATGTGCGCGGCCATGGCGCGGTCGATGAGGACGTCGATGTCGGCGAAGTAGTAGTGGATCGCGCTCTTGGTGAGCGGCCCGGCGTCGGCGATGGCCCGGACGGTGCACCCGGCGAGCCCGTCGCGGGCGAGGACGATCCGCGCGGCCTCGACGATCTGCTCCTGCTTGGCCAGCTGGTTCGGGGAGAGCCGGTCGCTGCGACCGGGGACTGCGCTCACGGTGATTCTCGTTACCTTCTGACTGGACGGCAGCCCCGAATCCTAGGGCAGACGTCCCGTGGGTGGCCCCCGGGTGAAAAACCGGATTGGCCACCCCGCTCCGCGCAGCGGACAATGCCCGGCATGGTGATCTCAGGGGACAAGGGGCTCAGCTCGGCAGCGCGCAGCCAGCTGGAGAAGGAAATCGCGAACCTGCGCGCGCAACGGGAAGCCCTCGCGCCGCAACCCGGCGAGCAGGAGCGCACCGGTGACGCGGCGGACCAGGCGGACGTGATCGACCGCGCCGAGGCGGCGGCCCGCCTCGACCGCCAGATAGCGGACCTGGCGGCGAAGATGGAGCACGGCGGCTACGGCAACTCCCAGCTCCCCGACGGCACAGTGGTGACGCTCCGCTTCTCGGACGGAGACGAAGAGACGTTCCAGGTGGTGACGGTCCCGGGAGAGGACGCGGATGCGATCACCTCGGACAGCCCCCTGGGCCTGGCCCTGGTGGGAGCCAAGGCGGGCGACGAGATCACCTACCGAACCCCCCGAGGCGAAGCGAAGTCCACTGTGGTCAAGGTGGTCGCCCCGAAGTAGTCCCGACCGCGGGTGGGGCGGCGGCCGCCCCACCCGCGTCCGTTCAGTACCAGCCGGTGCAGGTGTAGACGGTCTGCGTCGAATCGTTCTTGGCGCACGCGGACATCTTGTGCCCGTCGTCGTCGAACCAGGCGGTGTAGACATCACTGCCGGACGTGATGTTGGCGCTGCCGATGTTGTACTCGACGTCGTTCGGGTTCCCGTTCCACTGCCGGCTGACGAAGACGCCATCCCCGACCCGGCCGCCCCGGATCCGCCCCCAGGCACAGGCGTAGGAGGGGCTGTACCGCAGTTCGACGATGATCGACCCGTAGGTCGAGCTCTTGGCGGTGATGGTGTCGGTGGCGATGGGCTGCCCACCATCACAGCTACGCGGAACGGCCTCGGCAGCCCCTGCCACCGGAGCGGCGACCATCACCCCGGAGACGACCAGCGCGGCGAGAACCCCGGAAGCACGCAGAACTTTCACTGAACTCCCCCTTCGAAAGACGGCCCGAGCGGACCGCGAATCGAGTGAAACACCAGCGGCGCGAGGTCCGCTTCCGCCGAAGGGGTCTGGACCTATGCCCCAGAGGGGTGATCTTGGAAAACTATTTCCGCGTGCTGGCCGGGCGTCTTGGTCACCCACCAGACGAGTCAGGCCCCACCCGAGGTGTCTCGGATGGGGCCTGACCTGCGGAGCCGCCTAGGGGAATCGAACCCCTGACCTATTCATTACGAGTGAATCGCTCTGGCCGACTGAGCTAAGGCGGCGTGTCTCCGGCTCGCGCTGGCGACAGTAGCAAGTGTAGCGGAGGCTGTGCGCGTCACTTTCCCGGGGGACTGTCGTTAGGGCCCTATGACGTCGGTCTCACTCCCCGGTCGACCTATCTGGAGGCTCTGGCACATGCGGCGAAGACTGCCCCGTTCGGTGGCGCTGCCGGCAGCTGCTGCGTTGCTCCTGTTCAGCGCGGCGCCGGCGAGCGCCGATCCGGCCTATCCGACCACGCCGATCCCGCAGCCGGCGAACCCGGGGCAGGCGCCGATCTCGGCGCCCGTCGGGCCGCAACCGCTGGGGCAGGCCGTCGGGGATGCCGGGACCGCTCTCGGGATCGTGCGGTTGCTGCCCAACGCCGTGCCGACGAGCACGATCCTGCCGGGGTTCGGGGACACCTTGCCGAAGCAGTCGGCGCTCGAGGCCGGGATGGGCCTGTCGAGCGCGTCGGCGAACTCGGACGCCTACCTGAACTACGAGAAGGCGATCGCGCAAGCCTCGCCGTTCGGGGTGTCGATCGGCGGGAACGCGCCGCAGACACCCGGCAGCGTCGTGCAGACCGCCTTGCCGGACAACCCGCAGCCGATCAGCGGGGGGCTCAACGCGCCGTCGAACCCGCTGCTGAACGTCGGGCTGCTGAACGGGAGCGCGCACGCGCGGTGGAGCCCGACGCTCGGTCCGTGCGTCGACACCATCGCGGACGCGAGCACGTCGGTGGCGAGCCTGTCGCTGCTGAACGTCATCCCGTCGATGCCGAACCTGGGGCTGGACGCGCTGAAGCCGAAGCTCGACCCGAGCTCGCTGGCCAGCGGGTTCGACCTCACGAAGGGCCTGCAGAGCCTGGGTGGCCTGCTGCAGGGCGGCGGGCAGACGGCGGCGAACGGCACCGGGTCGCTGCTGAGCCTGCCGAACACGCTGTCGTCGCGGTCGCAGGTCAAGCTGGTCGACGTGCCGGGCTCGAAGAACAAGGCCGTGCAGTCGACGTCGACGCTGCAGGCCGCGGACATCGAGATCCTCAAGGGCACGCCGCTGGCGCTGAGCATCAAGGTGGCCAGCCAGCCGACGCTGAAGGTGACCTCCACCGGTGACGCGAAGACGTCCAAAGTGGACTACACCGCGCCGGTGCTGACCATCGCGGCCGGCGGCAAGACGCTGTACACGCTGGACGCGGCGCACCCGACGAAGGACATCCCGATCGGGCTGCCGCTGAAGGGCCTGAGCGACCAGTTCGGGCAGCTGAACGACATCCCGGTGGTCGGCGGGCTGGTCTCGACGCTGACCAAGGGCATCCAGCAGGTCGGCAACACCGCCGGCACGGTGCTGGACCTCGGTGTGCTGCGACTGAGCATCGCCGGGCTGGACCAGAAGTCGGCGCAGATGACCACGCCGTTCAAGGGCTTCCAGCTGGGCGCGTCGGCGCGGTTGTTCGACCTGCAACTGCTGCCGACGACCAAGCTCAAGAGCCTGCTGCCGGACGACCAGGCGAAGAACCTGCCGTCGTCGCTGGCCCAGCTTTCGCTCGGCGAGCAGGTCGCGCGGGCCTACGCGCCGACCGGCGGCGTCGTCTGCGGGTCGACGTCGACGCCGCCCGCGGGCGGCGAGGCGCCGAAGGGGCCGGTGAAGAACCTCGCCTACACCGGCGGCGCGTACGACACGGTGCCGCTGTTCTGGACGGGCACGGCGATGCTGCTGCTGGGCGTGGTGATGGTGGCCGCGATGCCGGGCGCACGCCGTCGTCCGCTGGCCGTGGCGGTCGAGGAGAAGCCGTTCAAGCCGTCACCGCGGCCGCGCGACTGACCCGAGGGGTGTGAAGGAGCCCGCCAGGTTCGCCTGGCGGGCTCCTTTGCGCGGGTCACGCGCCGAGGGCGGTCATGACCTTGCGCACGGCTTCGGCGACCGGGACGCCGACCTGGCCGACCATCATCGCGACGCCGGAGACGGCGCCGAGCGCGCGCCGTAGCCGGGCCGGTTCCGGCCGGGGCGCCTGGAGGGTGGCCAGCGACTCGTCGATCACCTGGCGGTCGGTGCCGGTCACCTGCGGCCGCAGCGCCTGGACGGCCGCGAGCAGTTCGCGGAACGCCGCCTGCTGGTCGACGGGCCCGTGGTGGACGATCTTGCCGATGCCCTGGTCGTGCACTTCGAACTTGTCGCCGCCGACCTGGTCGCCGTAGTAGTGGGTGCCGCTCATCAGCCGGTCCTTTCCCGCTCAGTGCACGATCTTGCCGATGCCGTGTCCGCCGACTTCGAACTTGTCCCCGCCGATGGTGTCGCCGTAGCGGGTGTAGTTCACGGTCTTGTGGAAGACCACCCGCGGATCGTCGACGGCCGCCATGATCGCGTGCACGATCTCGTCGAGGATGTGCCGTTCGGTGGTCGCCAGCGCGGTGTACGGGTTTCCGGCCGTTTCGATGACGAGCGCGAACAGCGCCGGGCGCAGCAGCAGGTAGAGCAGCCGGACCGCGCTGATCCCGATCAGCACCGCCGTCACGATCACCACGACCTGGCCGAGGCTCTTGTCCAGGTGCACGCCTTGGCTCCGCGCGGCTCGCAAACCCAGGGTCGCGCCCATGCCGAGCACCAGCCACAGCAGCGTGAAGCCGAGGAAGCGGCCGAACGCGGCCGCCCGCCGGATCGTCAGCCGGACGACCCGCGCCCGCGCGATGTTGCGGACCGGGTAGGCCTCGCGGCCGACCCAGAGGACCTGGTTCTCGACCTTGACGCCGATGACACCGCTGCGCTCGGACATGCTCCGGTCCTCCCCGTGCGGCCGACGTGACGGCAACCAGCGTCACCCGGGGGCAGAACCGCGGCAATGTCCTTTCGGGCGGACCTCAGCCTTGGCGAAGAGTTGTGACCATCGCTTCGACGGCGATGCGCGGCTTCACGTTCAAGTCGATCGCCTCGCGGCATTCCAGCACCGCTTCGAGACGGCGCAGCGTCGACTCCGGCGTCCACGCCTGCGCCGCTTCGCGGATCTGGTCGGCGTGGTCGGGGTGGTTGAGCGTCGCGCCGGACCGCGTCGTCGTCACCAGGACGTCGCGGTAGAACGCGGCCAGGTCGACCAGGGCGAGGTCGAGGGTGTCGCGCTGCGTGCGGGTCGCGCGCGACTTCTGCTTCTTCTCCAGCTGCTTGACCGCCGCTTCGGCGGCTCGCTTGGCGCCGGCGACGCCCTTGCCGACGCCGTCGCCGCCCATCGCCGTCCGCAGCTCGTTGCGCTCGTCTTCGTCGCGGGACTTGCTCGCCTCGCCGGCGTCGGCCTCCGCCGCGCTGATCAGCTGGTCCGCGCTCGTGAAGACGTCACTCGGCCGCCTCAAGCCCAGCGGAATGCGCAGCACGGTGGCCCGGCGCTGCCGCGCGGCCTCGTCCGTAGCGAGCCGGCGCGCGCGGCCGACGTGCCCGCCGCACACCGAAGCCGCCCACTGCGCGCGCTCGGGGTCGACGTGGTCGCGGCGCACCAGGACGTCCGCGATCGCCTCCGGCGGCGGGGTCCGCAGTGCCACCAGGCGGCAGCGCGAGCGGATCGTCACCGAGACGTCCTCGGGGTGGTCCGAGGGCGCGCAGAGCAGGAAGACCGTGCGGTCCGGCGGTTCCTCGACGGCCTTCAGCAGCGCGTTCGACGCGCCTTCGGTGAGCCTGTCGGCGTCTTCGATGATCACGACCTGCCAGTGGCCGGTGGTCGGGCGGCGCGCGGCCGCCTGCACCAGGGCCCGCATCTCGGCGACCGAGATGGACAGGCCCTCCGGCACCACCAGCCGGACGTCGGCGTGGGTGCCGGCCATCGTCGTGTGGCAGCCGGGGCAGGCGTCGCAGCCGGTGCCGGTGCTGCACTGCAGGGCCGCGGCGAACGTCCGCGCGGCCACCGAGCGGCCGGACCCGGGCGGCCCGGTGAGCAGCCACGCGTGCGTCATCGCGCCGGGCGGGGCGGGCTCGCCGGCGACGATCTTCGCGGCGGCGGACGCGGCCGAGCTCAGCGTTTCGACCGCCGGGTCCTGGCCGACGAGCTGGTTCCAGACGCCGATGCGCTCGGTCGTCGTCACTTCGCCTCCACGCGAGGCTCTTCCGGGGTTTCGACGGGCAGGGTGACGTCGACGTCGACGTCCAGCGGCAGCGTCACCGGCTTCTCCGTCGTCGGCGCGAGCGCGGACAGGCGCCCGACGAACACGGCGCGCAGCGCGGTGCGGATGCGCTCGGCGACCTCGGCGTCCGTGCCGTCGGCGTCGATCACGACGTACCGGTCCGGGTCGGCCGCGGCCATCTCGGTGAGCAGGTGCTGGACGCGCCACTGGTCGTTCATCGCGGTCGACCGGTCGCGCGGCGCGCCGTGCGGGGCGGAGTCCAGCAGGACGGTGAGGTCCGGGCGCAGCCGCCCGGTCGCCCAGTCGGCGAGGCCTTCGAGCTCGTCGCTGTCCAGGCCGGCGACGGCCGAGAGGTGCGCCAGCGGCGAGTCGACGAACCGCTCCATGACCACGACCGAACCGGCGTCGAGCGCCGGCTGGACGTGCCGCTCGACGATGTCGGCCCGCACCGCCGCGGCGGCCAGCGCCTGGGCCCGCGCCCCGGTCAGCGACGCGCCGGAGACGAGGGCGGTGAGCCGCTGGTCGTCGAGTGCCGGGTCGGCCGCGACGACGACGGGCCGGGTGCCGCCGCGCATCCAGTCGGCGAGGTTGACGGCCTGGATCGCCGTGTTGATCGCGGTGGTGCCCTCGACGGCGATGAGGAAGCCGTTGACGCGCCGCGGCGTGCGGCGCAGCGCGTTGCGCAGGTCGGAGAGGATCGGCTCGGTGCGCTTGTCGTCCATCTGCCGGTAGGCGAACAGGCCCGCGACCAGCGCGATCGCGGCACCGGCGAGCATGATCGGCCGGGTGCCGTCGATCGTGACCGGACTGCCCCAGACGTTGATGGTGCGCTTCGCCACGACACCGACGAGCACCGGCACGGTGACGGTCGTGCCGAACAGCACGAGCTTCATCATCAGCTGGTAGATCGCGTTGATCCGGCCGCGGATGGCGTCCTCGACCCGCGAGCCGATGATCGTGACACCGGTGAGGAACGCCGTCCCCGCCCAGAAGCCGACCAGCACGACGGTGACGAGCGAGATCGACAGGTGTGGCGACAGCGCCACGAGGGCGAGCGAGAGCCCGGCCGCGATGATGGAGACGCCGAACAGCCGGTCGTGCGGGAGCCGCCGGGAAAGCTTGGGCGCGACCGCCATCCCGGAGGCGAGGCCGACGAAGACGGCCAGCACGAGGAGGCTGAACGCCGAGTCACCGGCCAGCAGGCTCGACGAGTACGGCTTGGCCGAGCCGATCACGGCACCGCCGGCGGCGAACGCGCCGAACGCGCCCACCAGCAGGCCGCGCACGAGCGGCGTGCTGCGGATGAACCGGAAGCCGTCGGCGATCATCGTGCCGATGCCGAGCTTTTCCTCGTCGGCCTGCTTGACCTTCTGCTCCGGCAGCGCGTGGACGTTGCGCAGCGAAAGCTCGGGGATCCGGGTGGCGATGAGGATCGCGCTGGCCAGGTAGAGCAGGGCGGTGATGACGACGACCAGCTTCGCGATGCGGAGGCTGGTGTCTTCGCCGGGAACGTGGAGGAAGTTCGTGTTGATCCCGGTGAGGATCGCGTTCGCGCCGGCCGCGGTGACGACGGCCAGGCCGTACGTCATCACCATGCCGAGCTGGTTGGCCGTCTCGACCTGGTCGGGCCGGCGGAGCAGGTTCGGGACCGCTGCCTCTTTCGAGGGGATCCACATGCTCGCCGCGCTGCCCACCAGGAAGTTGCCGACGAGCAGCCACCACGGCGCGCTGACGAAGGCGATGGACAGCAGGAAGCCGCAGCGCAGCAGGTCGGCGACCACCATGACCTTGCGGCGGTCGAACCGGTCCGCGAGCAGCCCGCCGACGGGCGCGAACAGCAGGCCCGGCGCCAGGCCGGTCAGCACAACGCCGACGAAGGCGAAGTTCTGGGCGAAGTAGTTGTTCGTCAGCTTCGTGGCCAGGCCGGTCAGGGCGAGGATGTTCAGCCAGTCGGCCACGCTGCACAGGTACGTGACGCCCCAGAGGCGCCGGAACGGTTTGATCGCCAGTACCCGCCGGACCCGGTTGATCGTGGACGCCTCGGCGCCCGACGACCCACCCGGGCCGGCCCCGGGTACCGATCGCACGCCCTCGCTGATACGCCCACCCCACTAGTCACGGCGATGCCGGACGCCCTCGTGAGGTCGCCCGACCGTGAAGTCAGGGTAGCCCGATCGGCCCTTGCCGCGCGGACGGCCCCGAGGTCCCGGCGGGACGGGGACCAGCGAGCGGACGCTAGTCGAACAGCCCGGTCACGCTGCTGACCAGGCTCGAGACCATCTCGATGGCGACGAAACCGAACACGATCAGCAACACCACGGCGAGCATCACCCCGGCTGCGCTCGACGACGGCCGGTTGAACGCCGGCATCGACATCGCCGGCAGCCGCCGCCGCTTGACGGGCACCACCTCGAGGTCTTCGTCGAAGTCGTCGCCCGCGTCCACGGGCGGCTTGCGCTTCAGCGGCCGCTGCAACGGCGGCCGGTTCGGCCAGGTGCGCCGCCGGTTGCGCTGCCGCGGGAGCAGCCCCATCGGCGGGGCTGGTTCTCCGCCGACGGCGCCCGTGGTGCCCGCGGGCGGGATCGCCTCCGGGGTCTTGGCGTCCTCCTCCCGGAGGGTTTCCTCGACCATCCGGCGCACGGCCTCGTCGTCGTGCGGCACCGGCCCGGCCACCGGCACGGCGGCGGGCTCGTGGCCATTCGCGACCGCGGCGTGCGGTTCGGGGGCGGCCGTGACCAGCCCCGAGACGGGGTCGGCGAACATTTCGCCGGGTGCTGCGGACAGTGTGCCGTCGCGCTGAGTGAGCTCGGGGGCATTGAAGAAGGGAGCCTCACCGTTCGCGCTCATGGTGACCACCTCACTACTGAAT
This sequence comes from Amycolatopsis sp. NPDC098790, assembly GCF_044759945.1. NCBI lineage: Bacteria > Bacillati > Actinomycetota > Actinomycetes > Pseudonocardiales > Pseudonocardiaceae > Amycolatopsis > Amycolatopsis sp. NPDC098790. The sequence goes on along the minus strand of NZ_JBIWAI010000001.1, from coordinate 1,732,230 downwards.
GTCCTCGCCTTTCCAGGGTAGCGACGCTGGCGGATAACGCATCCGCCCAATGGCTCTGTCTGCATTGGAGGGTCGGTCACGCTGTGCAAGCCCGTGCCCGAACCCCCTGCAGTGTCCAGTCCGCCGGTGGCCGGGTCGACCGCCAATGGTGACGGATCGTAGTGAGTCCAATCACAGGGGCTTTCGGTGGGCGGGTGGCCAGTCGGTGTCCTGTGGTGACCAGTTTGCCGGGTTCTGGTCGAGTTGGGCATGGGTTCGCCTGGGGACTGGGGTAGTGGGGTGGGTCGTTCGGGGGCTTTCGGCGGGGGCTGATTGGGGGGCGGCCGATTCGGGGTTTGTCGGCCACCCCCACCCTCGGTCGGGACGGGGTCGCGCTGCCAGGCGGCCGGCCCGTCCGGGCCCGGCTCGGCTCGGCTCGGCTCGGCTCGGCTCGGACGAGGCCGCCTCAGCTCATGGTGTCTCCTCCTGGCCCAGGTCGATCATCTTTCGGCACCAGTCGCGCAGCATTCCCCGGCTGAACGGGCTCAGCACCAGCTGTCTCCAACCGTCGCCGCGGTCCAGGGCGGCCAGGGCGAACCTGCCCAGGTCCGTGTCCACCAGGACGAACCCGTGGTCGGGGAACTCCGCGCACAGGCCGCCGAACGCCAGCATGTCCAGGACCGCCGTGCCTGAGCGGGGTCTGGCCAGCAGCTCGCGCATTGCCCATACGTCGTCGTCCTGGCCGTCGTGGACCAGGCCGTCGTCGTCCACCGACAGCCAGATCGCGCGCGGTGACGCTCCGAACGGGGCCTCCGGGAGCTCCGCCACCAGCATCTCCGGCAGCTCCTCGAAGTCCGCCAAGTGGATCGCCGTGCGGCCCGGGAGCGAGCCCATCATGAACGCGCGCTCGCCGTCCGCGTAGCAGCGGATGTCCGCCGTTTCCGGCTCGCCGTCGAACACGCCGCACAGCGCCGCCCGCACCGAACCGCGCAGCATCAGCGACACCACCTCGAAGCCGAGCTCGTTCAGCTCGCCGTCCTCGCCGAACGGCGTCCCGTCGATCCAGGCCGCCCACGCCGTGTGCCGCTCGACCTCGGCCACCAGGTCCGCCGGGTCGTCCGAGACCGGGCCGTGGACCAGGATGTCGTGGTCGCTGACGTCCGGGTTGTACAGCCGGTCGACCGGGTCCCGGTCCGGCATCGCCGCCAGCACCGGGCCCGCCGCCAGCTCGAGCAGCTCCCGGGCCGCCGTGCGGTCAGCCATTCCTTCCCCTTTCGCTCGGACCGGACTCGTCGTCCGCACGCGGCTCCGGAACGCCGCTGTTCAGCTCGGCCGCCTCGAGGATCGCGTCGCGGACCGTCAGGTCCCGAGGGGCCGCCGCGACCACCCTGTCCACCCCTTCCCCGGCCGTCGCCCGGACCGCCGCGTGCTCAGGCATGGCTCTGCACCGCCTCGACGATCCACTGCTCGGCCGTGCTCCGCGAGGCAGGACCCCACGTGACCGTCCAGCGCCCGGTCCGGCCGACCGCCGCGCTGAACTGGTAGCGGCCCAGGTCGTTGTCCACCAGCCCGAACGCGCCGTGCGGGTACTCGGCCAAGATCGCGTCGCGCACCGCGAGGTCGACCAGCACCGTGCCCAGCCGCGGCCGCGCTGCGCACTCCCGGATCTGCTCCACCGCCCGCTCGCACCGGCGCGGGATCAGGCCGCCCTCGTCGGTCTCGATGCGCAGGTGCGGCCCGGGCCCCGGCGGCCGGTCGGGCAGGCCGTCGAACACCCAGCCCGGCAGCTCGCTCAGGAAGCCGGACCGCAGCCGCGCGCGGTTGCCGAGCTTGTGCAGCACCGTGGTGTAGTCCTCGTCGCCGAAGAACCGCACCTCCCACGGCTCCCGCCGGGCCGGGAAGACGCCGGTGACCACGCCGCGGATGAACCCGCCGCGCAGCGCCCGGTACAGCCCGACCGCTTCCGCCGTGACCTCGCCACCCGGGGCGAGGCCGATCGCGGCCATCCCGGCGACGAACCGGGTGTACTGCTCCACCTCGTCGGCGAGGCTCGACACGGGTGCGGAGCGGCGCCCCGGCAGCGGTTCGGTGTCCGCCAGCACCGGCGGGATCTCGAACTCGGGGTCGTAGAACTCCATCACCGAGGGCCGCTCCGGCACCTCGGCCGAGAGCGGGGCGATGACCTCGTCGATGACGTCGAAGACGGCGACTGAAGTGTTCACCCCTAGATTGAACACCCTGGCACCGACAATTTCTCGCACATATGTTCGAGAGGGTGACGTCGTTCGGTGAACGGTCGGCGAGCGGCTCACCCATGCTCCGGCACCCGCCCTTCGACGAAGTCCGCGAGCCGCTCCACCGTGCCGGGCAGCCACCAGAGCCGGCGGTGGCCGCCCCGCGGTCTGCTCAGGGCCGCCAGGTGCCGCCCGCGGTCGTCGTCGACGAACGCGAGCACCTCCCACCGCGAAGGCGAGCCGTCGCGGGCGATGTCGAACTGGACCGTGCCGCGCCGCGGCCGCCGCAGGTCGTCCAGCAGGTCCAGGACGAGGCACTCCTGCTCGGGCTCGAGCACGCCCCGCTCGTCGGCGTCGAGGTACAGCCCCTCGCCCGGCACCGGCGGCAGCGGAGGCAGGCGCGTCAACGCCAGGCGGAGCAGCTCCGCGACGCCGCCCGGCGAAGGCCCGGACAGGCTCAAGCCGTCCCCGGCGATCCCGAACTCGGCCCGGTCGTCGAAGAACGCCGAACTCCACGGCTCGCCGGACATCGCGACGGCCACTCCGCAGACGCCGCCGGTGCCCGCGAAGCCGGTCATCGACGCCATCATGTCCATGGCGGTGGTACTGCCGGCGGCCGCCGCCCGGACCGGCTTGAGGATCTTGGTGGTCACCGTGTACACGGTGCGTGGTGTCTTGGTCACGCGGTCCAGGAAACCCGGGACCACCGACAATTTCCCGAACATCCGTTCGAGGTGTCACTCGAAAGTGTGGCCGGACGCCACGAAGGCCCCCGGCGGACCGGGGGCCTTCGTGAGCGGTCCTACTTGGCCTTCGTCGCGGTCGAGCTGCGCTTCGTCGTGGTGGACTTGGCGGCCGCGGTCTTGGCGGTCTTGCTCGTGCCCGCCTTGACCGTCTTCGCCGTCGTCGCGGCCGGCTTGCGCGCCGGCGCCTTCCGCTTCGGCGCCGGTCCCTTGGCCCGCTTCTCGGCCAGCAGCTCGGACGCCCGTTCCGCGGTCAGGGACTCGATCTCGTCGCCCTTCCGCAGCGTCGCGTTGTACTCGCCGTCGGTCACGTACGGGCCGAACCGGCCGTCCTTGACGACCATCGGCTTCTTCGAAACCGGGTCCTCGCCGAGCTCCTTGAGCGGCGGCTTCGCCGTCGCGGAGCGCCCACGCTGCTTCGGCTCCGAGTAGATCTTCAGCGCCTCTTCGAGCGTGATCGAGAAGAGCTGGTCCTCGGTCGAGAGCGAGCGCGAGTCCGTGCCCTTCTTCAGGTACGGCCCGTAGCGCCCGTTCTGCGCGGTGATCTCGTCACCGGACTCCGGGTCCTTGCCCACCACGCGCGGCAGCGAGAGCAGCTTGAGCGCGTCGTCCAGCGTGATGGTCTCGATGTCCATCGACTTGAACAGCGAGCCCGTACGCGGCTTCGGTGCCTTCGCCTTGGCCGCCTTCTTCTGCGCGGCCGTGGCGTCTTCGGGGATCTCGATCTCCGGCAGCACTTCGGTGACGTACGGCCCGAAGCGGCCTTCCTTCGCGACGATGTCGTGCCCGCTCACCGGGTCGGTGCCCAGCGTGCGGCCCTCCTGCGGGGTCGCGAACAGCTTTTCCGCGATCTCCTGCGACAGCTCGTCCGGCGGCAGGTCCTCGGGCAGGTTCGCGCGCTGCGACTCGCCGTTGACCTCGCGCTCGAGGTACGGCCCGTAGCGCCCGACGCGGACCACGACCGTGTGCCCGTCGGCGTCGCTGAACAGCGGGATCGAGTTGATCTCCCGCGCGTCGATGTCCTCGACGCTGCCTTCGACCAGCTTCTTCAGGCCGCCCAGCCGGCCGATCGAGCCGTCGACGCCCATGTCGCCGCCGAAGTAGAACTTCGACAGCCACTGCGCGCGCTGCTCGTCACCGGCCGCGATGCGGTCGAGCTCGTCCTCCATGCCGGCGGTGAAGTCGTAGTCGACGAGCCGCTCGAAGTGCCGTTCCATCAGGCCGATCACGGCGAACGCGACCCACGACGGAACGAGCGCGGAGCCCTTCTTCCAGACGTAGCCGCGGTCCTGGATGGTCTTGATGATCGACGCGTACGTCGACGGCCGGCCGATGCCCAGCTCTTCCAGCTTGCTGACCAGGCTCGGCTCCGAGTACCGCGCCGGCGGCGAAGTGGTGTGGCCGTCCGGGTTCAGGTCCGACGCGGTGAGCGCCTGGTCCTTCTCCAGCACCGGCAGGCGGCTCTGCTTGTCGTCGGCCTCGCCACCGGTCTCGGTGTCGACGGCCTCGACGTACGCCTTCAGGAAGCCCGCGAAGGTGATCGTGCGGCCCGAAGCCGCGAAGGTGCACTCTTCGCCCGAAGCCGCGTTGCCGACGATGCGCACGGACATCGTGGTGCCCTTGGCGTCCGCCATCTGCGACGCGATCGTGCGCTGCCAGATCATCTCGTAGAGCCGGAACTCGTCGGTGTCCAGCTCGCCCGCGACCTGGCCCGGCGTGCGGAAGACCTCGCCCGACGGCCGGATCGCCTCGTGGGCCTCCTGCGCGTTCTTGACCTTGCGCGTGTACTGGCGCGGCGACGGCGAGACGTACTCCTTGCCGTACAGCTGCGTGGCCTGGCTGCGCGCGGCCGAGATCGCCGACTCCGACAACGTCGTGGAGTCGGTACGCATGTAGGTGATGTAGCCGTTCTCGTACAGCTTCTGCGCGATCCGCATCGTGCGCTCGGAGGTGAACCGCATCTTGCGGCCGGCCTCCTGCTGCAGCGTCGAGGTCATGAAGGGCGCGTACGGCTTCCGCGTGTACGGCTTCTCTTCGACGCTCGAGACCTTGAAGTCACGCTGCTTGAGCCCCTCGGCGAGGCGCCGCGCGTCGGCTTCCACCAGCACGCGGATCTCGTTGTTCGACGCCTTCAGCTGCCCGTCCGAGCCGAAGTCGCGGCCCGTGGCGAGGCGAGCGCCGTCCACGGCCACCAAGCGGGCCGAGAAGTTGCGCGGCGACGCCTCTTCGCCGGCGTCCATCGTGGCGGAAACGTCCCAGTACGACGCCGACGTGAAGCGCATCCGCTCACGCTCGCGCTCCACGACGATCCGGGTCGCCACCGACTGCACGCGGCCCGCCGAGAGCTTCGGCATGACCTTCTTCCACAGCACCGGCGAGACCTCGTAGCCGTAGAGGCGGTCGAGGATGCGGCGGGTTTCCTGGGCGTCGACGAGGTCGGCGTCCAGCTCACGGGTCGAGTCGGCGGCCGCGCGGATGGCCTGCTCGGTGACCTCGTGGAAGACCATCCGGCGGACCGGGACCTTCGGCTTCAGCGTCTCGAGCAGGTGCCACGCGATGGCTTCGCCCTCGCGGTCGGGGTCCGTGGCGAGGTAGAGCTCGTCGACGTCCTTCAGCAGGCCCTTGAGCTCGGTGACCTTGGACTTCTTGTCCGGGGTGACCACGTAGAGGGCCTTGAAGCCGTTGTCGACGTCGACGCCGAGGCGCGCCCAGGACTCGCCCTTGTACTGGGCGGGCACGTCGGCGGCACCACGCGGCAGGTCGCGGATGTGCCCGACGGAGGACTCGACGACGTACCCGCCGCCCAGGTAGGGGGCGATCTTGCGGGCCTTCGTCGGGGACTCGACGATCACCAGCCGCCGGTGCCCGGCGCCGTTGTCCGCCGAGGCTCCGTTCTTCTTGGTCCGTGCTCCTGCCACGCTGTCCTGCTCTCCGCTCATCTCGTCCCGCCAGGCGGAACTGCACCACGTCCCTGCCCAGGGCCCGCGTCTCGACCTGCCAGTGTGCACGCTGTTCCGGCCCGGACGGCGCGGAGGTGGCCCAACACGCCGCCGGTCCTGTGCCCAGCGCATCGCCGCTGACCTCGACGATGTTTCCCCAACGTACCTGCCACGTGATTTCGGCCACGTCCCGCGCAGCCTAGCGCGTGACCGTACGGATACCCTCCGTTCGACGGTGGTGGGCGCGGGGACGTCACCGCTTCACTGGTTTCCCCGCCCAGCCGAAAGGATCCGCCATGACCCGACGCCTCCTCGGCGCCCTGCTCACCGCCGCGACCGCCACAGTATTACTGGGGACGACCCCGGCGAGTGCGGCCGCGGCGAACTTCGCCGGCACGGTCGCGCTGTCCAACTGCTCGGGCTCGGTGGTGAAGCCGGCCGCGACGCCCGACACCGCCCCCGCGCTCGTCATGTCCAACGGCCACTGCCTCGAGACCGGCTTCCCGGCACCCGGGCAGGTCATCACCAACCGGACGTCCAGCCGGACGTTCACGCTGCTCAACGCGAGCGGCGGCAACGCGGGCACGCTGCGCGCGAAGAAGATCGTCTACGGGACGATGACCGACACCGACGTGTCGCTCTACCAGCTCACCACCACCTACGCGCAGATCAGGTCGAGCTACGGGATCTCGCCGCTGGAGCTGTCCAACGCGCACCCGACGGCCGGCGCCGCGATCGACGTCGTCTCCGGCTACTGGAAGCGGATCTACTCCTGCAACATCGACGGGTTCGTCTACCGGCTGAAGGAGGGCAGCTGGACCTGGAAGGACTCGATCCGCTACACGTCCGCCTGCCAGACCATCGGCGGCACGTCGGGTTCGCCGATCGTCTCCGGCGGCAAGGTCGTCGGCGTGAACAACACCGGCAACGAGGACGGCGCGCGCTGCACGGACAACAACCCGTGCGAGGTCGACCAGGCCGGGAACGTCACCGTGCGCTACAAGACGAACTACGGCCAGGAGACGTACGGCATTCCCGCGTGCCTCACCGCGGCCAACGAAATCGCCCTCACGCAGGCCGGCTGCACCCTGCCCCGGCCATGACGCCCGGCCCGCGCCCGGTCAGGCCGTGCTCGTCACGGCCTCCGGGTGCGGGACCGGCTGCGGTGCCGCCCCGGGCCACGCCGCTTCGGCGCCCGGTGGTGGTTGCCCGATCAGTTCCAGCAGCGCCTCCAGTCGGCGTTTCCCGGTGACTTTGACGGCGGGGACCTCGGCCTTCGGGCCGGTCAGCTTCGCCGCGACACCCAGCGGCGTCAGCGCCTCGACCAGCCGCTCGTGCATGCCCGGCGCCAGCGGGTCGACGCCCAGCAGGTAGCCCTGCGTGCCGGGGCGGCCGCCGGCCAGCACCCACATCCGCAGCATCGCCCCGCTCAGCCGGAAGCCGTCCGGAACGGCTTTGCCCGAATCGTCCTCCACCGGGCCCGCGCAGCCCTCACGCAGCCACCTGAGCGCCAGCGGGAACAGGTCGACGCGGAAGGACGTGCGCACCTGCGGACTGCCGCAGTCGGCCTTCGAGACCTGGGCGTCGGCACCGCGGCAGCGGAACTCGCGCGCCAGGACGTGCGCCCGCCACGGCTCCTCGACGACCACCGACAGCCGGGCGGCCGTGCGCCCGAAGCCGGTGATCTGGCCGTGGCAGCACAACAGGCCGGCCAGGTCGCCCAGACCCGGCCCGCTGGCCTCGGCGGAGAAGAGCGAGATCGTCCGATCCACCGCGCCATACTAGAACACAAGTTCGATTCGGCGCGAGATCTTCACCGAGAAGATTGATCGAGCTCGCGGCACGCCGGAGCACGCTGCTCCGCCGCGGCCAGCGCGGGCACGCCCTTGAGGCCCTTGAGGTAGTCGAGCGCGTCGATGCGGTCGAGCGTGGCCCTGGCCTCGCCGAGCGCCTCCTTGGTCGCCGCCGCGTCGCCGCGGACGGCGTCGATGCGCTGCCGGGCGTTCTGGGCCTGCGTGCGGATCTCGGAGAACTGGCCGATGACGTTCTCGCGGCCGCTGTCCCCGGACGGCACCGGGGGCGCGCCGAGCGCGTTCAGGCCCGCCAGGCTCCGGTCGAGCCCGCCGACCACCGAGGAAAGCAGGTCACTGGACGTCCTGGACGCCTGCTGCGGCGTGCTGGGGTCGACGCTCGGCAGGTCCGCCAGCGCGCGGACGAGGTGCGTCACCGCACCGCAGTAGGCGTCCGCCCATCTCGCCGCGGGATCGGCTTGCGGCACCACGGTCGTCACCGACAGACCCTGGTCCCGCGCCGGCGACTGCGCGGGGGCTTGCTGCCCGCAGCCGGCGAGGCCGATCGTGATCGTCGTGGTTAGGGCGGCGAAGACGGTTGACCGCGGCCGCACCTGAACACCTCCTGCTCGACGACGTCCCGGAAGGGCCGACGGTACCGATTCGGTGCTGCTTCGCAAGTCGCCGAGCCTGTTTGGGAACACCGGACACGCCCCCGGGCGCTTTTCGGGGGCTCCGGGTGGCGGAGCCCCCGGCCCCGAGGCGAAGCCTCGGGACGACACAGGCCCGGCACGCGACGCTGCGTGCCGGGCCCGGGAACGGTGGTGCGTCAGGCCTTGACCTCGGCCGGGGTGTCGGAGATGACGGTGCCCCGCCGCTTCGACACCACGATCGCCGCCACGATCACGGCGAGCGCGACCAGCGAGATGATGATGCGGACCGCGGTGTTGGCGTCGTTGCCGATCGTCAGCTGCACGACGGCGGGCGCGATCAGCACGGAGACCAGGTTCATCACCTTGATCAGCGGGTTGATCGCCGGGCCGGCGGTGTCCTTGAACGGGTCACCGACGGTGTCACCGATGATGGTGGCCTCGTGCGCGGACGAGCCCTTGCCGCCGTGGTTGCCGTCTTCGACCAGCTTCTTCGCGTTGTCCCACGCGCCACCGGAGTTGGCGAGGAAGATCGCCATCAGGGTGCCGCAGGCGATCGCGCCGGCCAGGTAGCCGGCGAGCGCGCCGGTGCCGAGGCCGAAGCCGACCGCGATGGGAGCGAAGACCGCCAGCAGACCCGGCGTCGTCAGTTCACGCAGGGAGTCGCGCGTGACGATGTCGACGACCTTGCCGTACTCGGGGCGGGTGGTGCCCTCCATGATCCCCGGGATGTCGCGGAACTGGCGGCGCACCTCGTAGACCACCGCGCCGGCCGCGCGGGAGACCGCGTTGACGGCGAGACCGGAGAAGAGGAACACCACGGCCGCACCGATGATCACGCCGACCAGCGTGTTCGGGCTGACGATCTCGTTGACGAACGACTTCGCCGCGTCGACGCCGGTGACCACGCCGTTGCCCATGCCCGACAGCGTCTTCGTGATCGCGTCCGAGTAGGACCCGAACAGCGCCGTCGCGGCGAGGACCGCCGTGGCGATCGCGATTCCCTTGGTGATGGCCTTGGTGGTGTTGCCGACCGCGTCGAGCTCGGTGAGGATCTGCGCGGCCTGCTCGTCGACGTCGCCCGACATCTCGGCGATGCCCTGCGCGTTGTCCGAAACCGGGCCGAACGTGTCCATCGCGACGATGACGCCGACGGTGGTCAGCAGGCCGGTGCCGGCCAGCGCCACGGCGAACAGCGCGATGCCGCCGCCGAGGAGGTACGCGCCGAAGACCGCCGCGCCGATGACGAGCGCGGTGTACACAGCGGACTCGAAGCCGATCGAGATACCGGACAGGATGACCGTCGCCGCACCGGTTTCCGACGTCTGGCCGACGTCCTTGACGGGCTTGTACTCGGTCCCGGTGTAGTAGCCGGTCAGCTTGAGGATGACCGCCGCGAGCACGATGCCGATGATCACCGCGATGGTCGCGATGACCGCCGGGTTGCCCGTGCCCTCGAAGCCCGCGCCGAAGTCGGAGAAGCTGCTCGGCAGGTACACGAACGCCGCGATCGCCGACAGCACCGCGGAAATCACCGCGGAGATGTAGAAGGAGCGGTTGATCGTGACCAGGCCGCCCTCGCCCGTCTTCGCCTTGGTGATGTAGACACCGATGACGGCGGTGATGACGCCGATGGCCGGGACGATCAGCGGGAAGATCAGGCCGTGCACGCCGAAGGCGGTGCTGCCCAGGATCAGCGCGGCGACCAGCATGACGGCGTAGGACTCGAAGAGGTCCGCGGCCATGCCGGCGCAGTCGCCGACGTTGTCGCCCACGTTGTCCGCGATGGTCGCGGCGTTGCGCGGGTCGTCCTCCGGGATGCCCTGCTCGACCTTGCCGACCAGGTCCGCGCCGACGTCGGCGGCCTTGGTGAAGATGCCGCCGCCGACACGCATGAACATCGCGATCAGCGCGGCGCCGAAGCCGAAGCCCTCGAGCACCTTGGGCGCCTGGCCGGTGTAGACCAGCACGACGACCGCGGCACCGAACAGGCCGAGGCCGACGGTGATCATGCCGACAACGCCACCGGTGCGGAACGCGACGCGCATCGCCTTCTCGCGGCCGCCCTCCTCACGCGAGGCGGCGGCGACCCGCAGGTTCGCCTGCGTGGCCAGCCACATGCCGAGGTAGCCGATCGCGAACGAGAAACCCGCACCGACCAGGAAGAAGATCGAACGGCCGATCTTCTCGTTCCAGTCGTCCGCGGGAAGGATAAAGAGCAGGAGGAACACGATCACGCCGAAGATGGCGAGGGTGTTCCGCTGCCGCTTGAGGTAAGCGGCCGCGCCTTCTTGCACCGCCTTGGCGATGTCCTGCATCTTGGCGGTGCCCTGGCCTGCGGCCAGCACCTCCTTGAGCAGGACGTAGCCGATGACGAGTGCGGCAAGCGCGACCACGGCGACTACACCGACAATCGTGTAGCCACCTCCGGAGAGCGTGATGGACCCGCCCTCCGCGAGGAACTGCCGTGACATTCGTCCTCCAGGAGACGTCGCCGATCGCCAGCATCGACGGCGAGCCGGGGGTTCGACACGGCCGACGCTGGCATGGACCCTGTACCGAGCGACACGCTAGCCGTGCGGCGATGCACGTCTCGCATGACGCTCACCACAGAGGGTGTGGATTGCGGGAGTGTATTGGTATCGCAACCAGCGCCTTTAAGGCGTCCCCGGGACAGTACATTCCGTTACCTTGTGAGCCTCCTCACTTGATCGATCCCTCTGGTCGGATTCCGTTGGGGCTCCGGCGATCTCCGGAACTGTCGTACCCCTGTGCCAAGCTCGGCGGGTGGACGAATCACGGGGGCGGCGGCTGCTGGGGCGGGTGACCGCCGGCATCCCCGCGCGCGAAGACCCGATCACGCACGTCGCGGACCTGCCGGGCCGGTCCGCGACGTGCGTGCCGTGGCCGGCGTGGGCCGATCCGGCGGTGGTGCGCGCGTTCGGTGACTGCGGGGTCTCGCTGCCGTGGGCGCACCAGGCGGAGGCGGCTTCGCACGCGTACGAGGGCCGGCACGTCGTGATCTCGACCGGCACGGCGTCGGGCAAGTCGCTCGCCTACCAGCTGCCGGTGCTGTCGCGGCTCGCCGCGGGCGAGAAAGCGAACGCGCTGTACCTGTCGCCGACGAAGGCGCTGGGCGCGGACCAGCTGCGGTCGGTGTCCTCTTTGGACGTCCCGGGAGTACGGGCGGCGTCGTTCGACGGGGACACGCCGATGGTGGAGCGCGACTGGGTGCGCGCGCACGCCAACTGGGTGTTCACGAACCCGGACATGCTGCACCGCGGGATCCTTTCGCAACACGGGCGGTGGGCGGCGTTCTTCCGGCGGTTGAGCTGCGTGGTCGTCGACGAGTGCCACAGCTATCGCGGGGTTTTCGGCTCGCACGTCGCATTGCTGCTTCGCCGGCTTCGGCGTGTGGCCGAGCATTACGGCGCCTCGCCGGTGTTCGTGCTTGCGTCGGCTACTACGGCTTCGCCTGCTTCGTTCGCTTCGCGGTTGACGGGCGTGCCTTGTTCCGCAGTGACAGAGGACGCTTCGCCACGCGGGGCACGGACGGTGGCGCTTTGGGAGCCGCCGCTGCTGGAAGAACTGACTGGAGAAAACGGCGCGCCGGTCCGGCGTTCGGCGGGCGCGGAGACGTCGCGGATCCTGGCCGATCTGGTCGTCGAAGGTGCGCGTTCGCTGGCGTTCATCCGGTCCCGGCGCGGCGCGGAGCTGGCCGCGCTGGGTACGCGTCGCATTTTGTCCGAAGTGGACCCGGCGTTGACGGAAACCGTTGCGGCGTATCGGTCCGGCTACCTCCCGGAAGAGCGTCGCGCGTTGGAGGCGGCGTTGTTGTCGGGACGGTTGCTGGGCGTCGCGACGACCAATGCTCTCGAGCTGGGCGTCGACATCGCGGGGCTGGACGCGGTGGTGCTGGCCGGCTACCCGGGCACGCTCGCGTCGTTCTGGCAGCAGGCCGGGCGGGCCGGGCGTTCCGGCGACTCGGCGCTGGTGGTGTTCGTCGCGCGGGACGATCCGCTGGACACGTACCTGGTGCACCACCCGGCGGCGCTGCTTTCGCGGCCGGTCGAGACGGCGGTGCTTGACCCGGCGAACCCGTACGTGCTGGCGCCGCAGCTCGCGTGCGCGGTGGCGGAGCTGCCGCTGACCGTTCCGGAGCTGGAGATGTTCGGCGGCGCGGCGGCTCAGGAGGTGCTGGCCGAGCTGGCGGAGCAGAAACTGCTGCGCCGGCGGTCGAGCGGCTGGTACTGGACGTCGCGGGAGCGGCCACACGCCGAGGTCGGGATCCGCGGGACGGGTGGCGAGCAGATCGCGGTGGTCGAGTCGGACTCCGGGCGGATGCTCGGGACGGTCGATCCGGGGTCGGCGTGCTTCGCGGTCCACCCCGGCGCGGTTTACCTGCACCAAGGGTCGTCGTACGTCGTCGACGAGCTGGACCTGGACCAGGGGCTGGCGATGGTCCACTCGGAGAACCCGGACTGGACGACGACCCCACGCGAGATCGTGGACATCGCGGTGCTGAGCACGCAGGAGAAGCAGGACTTCGGCGGGGTGAGTGTGTGCCTCGGCGAGGTGGCGGTGACGTCGCAGGTGGTCGGCTACCTGCGGCGACGGCCGTCGGGTGAGGTGCTGGACCACACGCCGTTGGACCTGCCGGAGCAGAGCCTGCACACGCGGGCGGTCTGGTACACGATCTCGTCTTCGCTGCTGGGGCCGGCGGTCGCTGCCGCCGCCGGAAGACGTCCGCGGGCTTCGGCCGATGGCGAGGTGGGGACCGGGGGCCATCGGGTGGGGACCGAACCTGCGGGGCCGGTGGGGACCGGGGAGGAACCCCTGGCGAACGGTCGGGGGCCCGTTCACGAGGGTGGTGGCAGGACACCGGGGAGTGCCGGACTGATTCCGGCACGAGTCCCCGGTGCCCTGCATGCCGCCGAGCACGCGGCGATCGGCCTGCTACCGCTGTTCGCTACGTGCGACCGATGGGACATCGGCGGGGTGAGTACCGCGTGGCACGAAGACACCGGGGAGGCGACGGTGTTCGTGCATGACGGCCATCCCGGGGGTGCGGGATTCGCCGAACGCGGTTATGCCGCGATTGTCCCGTGGCTGGCCGCAACGCGGGAGGCGATCGTCTCCTGCGAGTGCCCGACGGGATGCCCGTCCTGCGTCCAGTCGCCGAAGTGCGGGAACGGCAACGAACCGCTGGACAAGGCGGGGGCAGTGGCTGTCCTGGGAACCGTGCTCGGGGCGTTGCGTCAACACGGTGCCTAGACGGCCACTTGGTGGTTCATGGAGTTGTGTCGTGCTCCGCCTCGGCCGGGCTGGGACCGGCCGTCGGCGGTGGTTCGGGTGGCTCTGTCGTCCGGTGATCAGGCCGCGGTGGTGTGGACCAGCTGCGCGGCGTCGGCACCGGCCAGTGCGCGGACGAGGACGTCCTGCACCTCGGCGGCGTCCGGCAGCTGCCAGCCGCAGACCTCGGGCTTGACGCGCCAGTGCACGACACCGTGCTGGAACGGCGACGGCGGCAGCGGGATGTAGCTGTCCTTGCCGTGCCACTGGACGTCGGCGCGCGCCGCCAGCTCGGCCGGGATGCGGTCGGCGACGGTGGTGAGGAAAAGCCACCGGCCGTTCGGCAGCGCGATGATCGGCGCCGGGTGACCGAGGGCGCGCAGCAGGCGGCAGGCGCGCTTGCCGAGTTCGTCGTCGACCTCGATGGCGTCGAGCACGGTGCCGGTGGCGACGAGGAGGCTGTGGGTCCGGTCGGAGAACCAGGTGGCGACCTCGTGGGCGTGGGTGCCGATCTGCTCGCGCCAGGCGTCACTGGCCGGCACCGGACGGCGCCAGGTGAGGTCGTCGCCTTCGGTGAGCGGGGCGGGGTTGACGCCCGGGAGCACCGGCCAGCCACGCCAGGCGAGACCGATCGCCTCCGCCCGCAGTTCGATGCGGAAGGCGCCGCGCCAGCTGTCCGGCCAATTCGCGTCCAACATTGTCTTTCCTGCCTTAGGTTCCGGTTCTCCGCGACCGGCTGGGACCCTGCCGTGGTGTCGCACATCTCACTTAACGGCAAGTTGCACATTGCCCGGAACCCCCGCGCGACAACCGGTGGTTACGCGGCGATGAACGCCCGGTAGTCCCTAAGCCCGACCGAACCCGGCGACGTCCGATCGACGGTGAACGGCAGCCGGTGACGGACCGTTCGTCGCGCGAATCCCCAGGACCGAGGGCTTGCCCGGACGTTGAGCGGCGGCTTTTGCCGGAGGAATCGGCCCAGGTGAGCAGCCTTTTTGACCGCTCACCGTGCACTACCGACCGCTGCCCGTGACAATTGGCCACTTATCGTCCGCCCCGGCGGATCAGCCGGTCACCGTGGCATACCGACCGGTCGGCGTCCGGCGAACGGGCGGTTCACGGGGTCCCGGTGAGCGGTCAGGGCCGTGGCGATCCGGACGCGGTGGCCACACCGGCCCGGCACGTCGCCGGTCGGCGACTCGGGCTGCGGCCCGGGCCGGTTGACGGGCCACCTGGCCCGGGCCGGTTGACGGGCCACCTGGCCTCCGGGTGGGCCGCCAGTGGGCCCGGCGCGGGCTCCGACCGGTGGGCCCGGCGCGGGCTCCGGCCGATGAGCCGGTCACGGTGGTCGGCCCGCGGGGCCGGCGCGGGCTCTGGCGGAGGGGCCCGGCAGTCCGCCGAACGCCAGGCTCGGTGCCCGCACCTCCACGAAGGCGTCCAGTTGCTGCCATCTGCAGGCCAGGAGCGTGACCGCCATCCGGTCCGCGATCCACCTCGCGCGCTCACATGCCCGGACCGGGCCTTCCACCGCGTGCGAGGCGGCCGCGAGCGCGCCCAGGTCGGCGGCTGTCTCTGCCCTGTGACGGGCCAGGACCGCCGTCGCGAGCCAGCAGCCGAGGACCGCCACCCCGGTCAGCGCGGCCACTGCCATTGCTGTCCAGATGGTGGCCACGCCGCTGTCAGAGCGTGGTTCAGCCTGGCTCATCGGCGGCCTCCGTTCCGGGTTCGGCGACCGCGTATGCCGTCGCGTTCAGGGCGATCGACGGCAGCAGCCCGCCCGCCGGGTGGGTGCTCACCTCGACCGTTATCGCGTCGCCGTCGTGCCTGATGGCGAGGTTCGCCCCCGGTGGGGCGATGTTGTGGACCGCCGAGGCCGCCTCCTGGGGTTGGCCTCTGGCCAGGAGCCGCGCCGCCTCGCGGGCTGCGTCCGTGCAGCGGAGCTGGCTCGTCAGGATCGTGAGGCCCGCGACCAGCAGGACCGTCACCACCGTCAGGGCGGCCAGGCCGAGGGCCGCCTCGACCGTCACCGCTCCTTCGTCTCTTCGGCTCACGACGGCACCGTCAGGGCCTTCATGACCAGGTTCGTCAGCCACGAGACGACCGAGTCGCCGGTGAGGAGGGTGTAGAGGACGGCCGCGAAAGCCGCGACGGCGACCGTGACGATCGCGTACTCGACCGTGGTGGAACCGTCGTCGGAGCGGGGCGCGCGCATGGGTCTTCCCTTCAGTACTTGTCGGTGGTCAGAAGAGCGGGCCGAGCCGTCCGGCCAGGCCGAGGACGACCGGCAGCACGCCCAGGCAGAAGAAGGCCGGCAGGAAACACAGGCCGACGGGCAGTGCCAGCGCCACGCCGGCTCGTTCCGCGCGTTCCTCAGCTTCGGTGGCGAGTTCGTCGCGGAACCGCCCGGCGAGGTCGGCGGCCGCCGTGGCGAACGCGGCTCCGGAACGGGACGTCCGGATCGCCGCGGCCGCCAGTTCGCCGAGCCCCGGGACGGTTCGTGCCCAGGCCTCCTCCGCGGTGGAGCCGAGGGCGAGCAGGCCGGCGGTGGAGCGGAGTGCCGCGCCCGCCTCGGCCGGTGCGGTGCCGGCCACCGCGTCGAGGGCCGTCGGGACCGGCAGCCCCGCGCGGAGGCAGGCCGCGAGGAGATCGAGTGTTCGGGCGAGCCGGAGCTTGGCCGCCACGTCGAGGTTCGGTGCGCGGGGCCGCCGGCTGCGGCGGACGGCCCACCACCCGGCGGCGGTCACCAGGGCGCCTGCGGCCATCCCGGGCAGGCCGCCGATCAGGACCGCGGTCGAGATGCCGGCGAGGCTGGTCGCGAGGTGGGGGATCGCTCGGGGCCATTTGCGGGGCTCGGGGGTTGGAGGGCTGGACAGCCAGGTGAATCGCCTCGCCGCAGCTTCGTTCGGCCAGATGAGGAGAGCGGCGGCGCAGAGAAGGAGAACGGTCGCGGTCATCGGAGCTTCACCCGGCCCGTCAAGGCTCGGCACCACGCTGTTCCCGCCCAAAGCAGGACGCTGCCCACCACCAGCAGCACCTGGCCCGGTGTGCTCCCGGTCAGCACCTCCAGCGGGGATGCGCCCATCGCCTGGCCCAGCACCAAGCACAGCGCTGGGAGGCCCGTCAGAACCGCCGCGCTTGCTTGGGGGCCTGCCAGCTTGGCCCGGGTTCGGCGGGCGAACGTCAACGTTGCCTCCGCGTCGCTGCGGGTCGCTTGCAGGACCTCGGCCATCGGGAGGCCGTGGCGTTTGGCCAATGTCCACGCCGTCGCCAGTTCTGGGAGGGCCGGTGCCTTCAGCTCGCCGTCGAGGCGGGCCGATGTGGCCAGTGCTCGCAGGTCGTCTGCCAGTGCTGGGACCACCTCGGCCGCTGCTTCCGCCGCCGTCACCGGGTGGGCGCCGGAACGCAGCTCCGCGACCATCGTGCGCAGAGCCGTTGCCGTGTGGGCTGCCAGCTCGATGTCCTTTGCGGCGCGGCGGTGGGCTTTTCGCTCCTGGTGCCAGGCCAGCGTCAGCACTCCCGCGGCGATCGCTCCTCCCAGGCCCGCCAGTACGCCGGCCAACGCCGCGGGGAGCAGCCATCGGAGCACCGCCCACACGTCGGGGAGGCGGAACGTCGCCGGGTGCTCGACCGCGGCCTGGAGGCGAGTCGGCGCCGCGGGCCAGCACGCCAGGGCCGCCCCTGCGCACAGCGGGAACCACGGCGTGATCATCGGGACCTCCTTCTCAGCACGCGATCGCCCCCGTCGCGGCGAAGAGGTGGCGGTCGATCGTCCAGCGGCCCGCGCGCCACACCGGGACGACTCGTGCGCGGCCGTGTTCCGCGCGCAGGACGCCCACTTCCGCGAGGCGTCGACGGCCGCCCGGGTCGCGTCGCATGTGGAGGACCACGCGGATCGCCGCGACCAGCTGGCTGTGGACCGCGTCGCGGGGCAGGCCGCCCAGCGCGGCCAGCGCCTCGATGCGGGCCGGTACCTCGGCCGGGGAGTTCGCGTGGACCGTGCACGCGCCGCCGTCGTGGCCCGTGTTCATGGCCGCGAGCAGGGCGCCCACCTCGGCGCCGCGGACCTCGCCGACCACCAGGCGGTCGGGCCGCATGCGCAGCGCCTGGCGGACGAGCTCCGGCAGGCCCACCGCGCCCGCACCCTCCACATTGGCCGGCCGGGCGACGAGGCTGACGAACTGCGGGTGCGCCGGGTGCAGCTCGCCGGCGTCCTCGACGCACACGATCCGCTCGGCCGGGTCGACCGCGCCGAGCAGCGCGGCCAGCAACGTCGTCTTGCCCGCGCCCGTGCCGCCGGTGACGAGGAACGCCATCCGGCGCTTGACGACCGTCCGCAGCACCTTCGCGCCGTTCTCGTCGAACGCGCCGAGCTCCTGCAGCTTCGCGAGGTCGTGCGTCGCCGGGCGCAGGACGCGTAGCGACAGGCACGTGCCGTTCGCCGCGACCGGCGGGAGGACGGCGTGCACGCGGATGCGGCCGTGGGGGCCGGCTCCGGGGAGCCAGCCGTCCACATAGGGCTGTGCGTCGTCGAGGCGGCGGCCCGCCGCGAGGGCGAGGCGCTGGGCCAGGCGGCGGACGGCTTCCTCGTCTTGGAACCGGATGTCGGTGCGGGCCAGGCCTTCCGCGCCGTCCGTCCAGACTTCGGCCGGGCCGGTGACGAGCACGTCGGTCGTCGCCGGGTTCTCGAGGAGCGGGGCCAGCGGGCCGGCGCCGACGAACTCGTCGCGGGCGCGGCGGGCCGCGTCGAGCACCGCGTCGTGGCCGAGGGCGCCGCCGGCTTCGGCCCGGACGGCCGTCGCCACCGCGACCGGGTCGGCTTGGCGGCGGTCGCCGGCGAGGCGGTTGCGGACACGGTCTACGAAGTCGGTGGTCATGGATGCACCGCCGCGGGTTGGGGGTCGCCGGGGTGGGCTGTCACGCGGGTGCCGGCCAGCGCGGTCACCGGGCCGCGGCCGGCGAGGATCAAGACCGTGGGCGACAGAAGCTCGGCCACCCGGATCGGCCGCGCCTGCGGACAGAGGCGGTTGCGGTCTACGAAGTCGGTGGTCACGGTTGCACCGCCGTGGGACGAGGGTGAGCTGTCACGCGGGTGCCCGCCGGCACGGTCACCGGGCCGCGGTCGGCGGGGGCCAAAACCGTGGGCAACAGGAGCTCGGCCGCCCTGATCGGCGGTGCTGGCGGGCGGAAGGGGTCGCGGGCGCGTGCGGCTGTTACGCGGGTGCCGGCCAGCACGGTCAGGCACTCGGCCGCCCCGATCGGCGGCGCCTGCGGGCGGGCGCGGTCTACGAAGTTGGTCGTCACGGTCGCACCGCCGTCGGTCGGGAGTCTCCGGAATGGGCTGTCACGCGGGTGCCCGCCAGCACCGTCAAGAAGTTCTCCGCGCTCACCGGGCCGCGGGCGGCCATCGCCAGGACCGTCGGCAGCAGCAGCTCGGCCACCCGGATCGGCGGGGCCGGCGGGTGGAGGTGGGCGCTCATCGGGCCGCCGTCCGGGCTTCGCGGCGGGCTACCGCCAGCACCTGCGCTGCCGCTTTTGCCAGGGGGCCTCCCGGCTTGGCCGGGAACTCGCCGCGCTCGATCGCTGTTGGCAGGCCTCGCTCCGGGTCCATCGATGCCAGCAAGGGTGGGCCCAGGAGGCCGGCTGTCTGGAGGGGCGTTGCGCCCGTCCGGGACCGTCCACACGCGACCACGCCGAGGCGGGCCGTCAACGCCGAGAGTTGCCGCAGTACCTGTTTCGCCGCCATGCAGGCGCGGAACTCCACCGGGACCACCAGCACGACGAGGTCGGCCACCGCGACCGCTTCCGCCGCCGCGTCGGTCAGCGCGCGCGGGAGGTCGCAGACCACCGTGCGGCCCGATCGGCGGCCGGCCGCGAGGACCGCCGACAGCGACTCGACCGCCGGGCCTTCACCTTCGCCGCCGCACGCCAGCACCGGCAGGCTGCCGCCGCGATGTCTTCGCTGCGGGAGCTCCGCTGCCAGCGCCGGTAGCGAGACGCGGCCGCCCGGCTGGACCTCCGGCCAGCGAAACCCCGGGGTCTTTTCCAGCCCCACCAACAGGTCCAGCCCGCCGCCGAGGGGATCGCAGTCGGCCAGCAGGGCGCCGCCCGGTTCGCGGTCGGCCGCCAGTGCCAGCGTCGCGGCGAAGACGGACGCGCCCGCGCCGCCCCGGCCGCCGACCACGCCGAGCACCAGGCCGGCTTCCTCCGCCGGCGTCTCGACGACGTCGGCGAAGGCTCCCGCGAGCTCGGTCTCCTCGTCCGGCAACGAGATCACGCGCTCGACGCCGCCGCGGAACGCGCTCTCCCACGTCCGCGGCCCCGGACTGCCCTTGCAGACCAGGAGGATCCCGCCCCGCCGGGGCAGCACGGGTGGCAGCCGCGCGGCTTCTTCGTCGAGGACCACCAGTGGCGCCCTGGCCCAGTGGCCGCGGGCCGCCGTCAGGTCCGGTGCCCGGTCGAGCTCGCAGCCCGCGACCGCGGCCACGCGCAGGATTTCGTCGAGCACGGTTTCGTCCGCGGCGACCACGAGCGGTCGTTCCCCCGTCATGCGTTCCTCCCCCGTCGTCGGTGGGGGCCGTGGGTGGCCCGGTTCCCACCGTCGCGGGCGGTGGTGCGGGGGCGCAACGGGGTGGGCGGGCGGCTGTGGACAACCGGGGTGTTGTGGACAACTGGTGCCCGGTGCGCGGCTCGCGAGCCGGTTTTGCCGGTGGGGTGTGGCAAGATCGCGCCCGCCCGCGACGCACCTGCGGCGGGAAAGCCGGGCGAATGCCCGCATTCGACGAATTCGACCGTATTCGAGAATGGCCGACACGGCCTGGGGAAACAGAATCGAGAAAGGTTAGCGGAAGGCAAAACGGCCCGCGGCGGACGCGCGGGCCGGAAAGGCAAGAGGAGAGTTAAGAGGGCGGCCCTCGCCAGGGGGGAGGGACGAGGGCCGCCGTGGGTTCAGCCCCGGGGGGTCGGACTGAACCGGCCCGGTTGGACACCGGGCTCCCTCACTGTAACTCCGCCGGTGGCCGGTTCGCGCACCGGGCGAGGCACACAGTTCGGTAACGGCACAGCGCGCCGGAAGTGCCTTCCTGTCATGGATTTTCCGCCTGCCGCGCCGCGCGGGTGGTGGATCAACGGGACGCGCCGCGATCAAGCTCCTATCCTGGGCAGGTGGCCGAACCGAGCAGCGCCCCGTCGCGCATCCGGAAGCCGGGCCCGGAGCACGCGGTGGCCGCGTTCTTCGACCTGGACAAGACGATCATCGCCTCGTCGAGCGCGCTGGCGTTCAGCAAACCCTTGCTGAAAGAAGGATTGATCAACCGTCGCGCCGCGTTGCGGAGCGCCTACGCGCAGCTGGTGTTTTCGCTCGCCGGCGCCGACGAAAACAAGACCGAGCGGCTGCGGGCCGAGGTTTCCGCGCTGTGCGCGGGCTGGGACGTCGCCCAGGTTTCGGCGATCGTCCGCGAAACCCTGCACGACGTCGTCGACCCGCTCGTGTACGCGGAGGCGGCGGAGCTGATCGCGCGCCACCGCGAGGACGGCCACGACGTCATCGTGCTGTCGGCGACCGGCGAAGAGGTCGTCGCGCCGGTGGCGGAGATGCTCGGCGCGACCCGGAGCGTCGCGACGCGCATGCAGATCGTCGACGGCCGCTACTCCGGCGAAGTCGACTTCTACTGCTACGGCGCCAACAAGGCAGTCGCCGCGAAGCAGCTCGCCGCGACCCACGGCTACGACCTCGCCGAGTGCTTCGCCTACACCGATTCGAGCACCGACATCCCGCTGCTCGAAGTCGTCGGGCACCCGCACGCGGTCAACCCGGACAAGCTCCTGCGGCGGGAGGCCCTCGAGCGCGGGTGGCCGATCCTGGCGTTCGACCGGCCGATGTCGCTGCGCAGCCGGATCCCGACGCGATCGGCGGGGATGGTGGCGCTCGGTGTCGGCGCGGTGGCGGCCGGCGCGACCTGGTACGGCCTCAACCGTCGCCGTCGGTCCCGATAGCCGATCAACCGCCACCCACACGGCCGCACGGCCTCGGCTTTGCTTGGCCCAGCCCCGAATTGTCCGTCGCGCAGGGTGCCGGTGTCACCCGATCCAGCCTCTGTACCGGTGCACCCATCCGCGCACTTGAAGTGACCGGGCTCACGGCGTAGAAAGTAGGTGCGGACGTTCGGTCGGCCAGGGAGCAGGTAGAAGAGAAGCCTGTTCCACCCCGGCAAACCTCCGTGCGCGGACTCCGGGTACCCACGCGCAGCGCGCCGCGGGAGGCTCGTCGTCTAGGGACTGCGTAGTGGGACGCCACACGCCGAGTCCATGTAGGTACGACCAGAGTTGCACGCTTGGTCGCCCGAGAAGTTCGCGCTTGCAGGCGGCGCCCGTTGACCCTTCGGGGTCACGGGCGCCGCCTCGTCTATGCAGAAAGTCGGCGGTAAAGGAAAGCCGGGTACAGCCCAGTCGCCGAAGTGGTCCGCCGCCCGTTCGGCCGCCACACATGTTGCGAACGGCGACTTTCCTACCGATCCGGGTACGACTGGACCGTTCGTGCGGTCGGTCGATGGACATCGACGGATTCGGTGAGTAGCTTCCCGATACTGGCGCCTCCGAGTGGACTTCTCACGTCCGCCGGGCGCCCGCAACTTTCTGGGAGGCTGGTCGTGACGACCCGAAATCGGAGGTTCCATGCGCTCGCCCTGCCCGTCGCGGGGGTGCTCGCCCTCACCGGTGTGGGTGTCGCGACCGCGGCGAGCGCGCCGCGGGTGAGCGCCGACGCGCAGGCGGAAGCCGCGGCGACGCAGGCACTGCGGGGGCTGACGCTCGAGCAGAAGGTCGGGCAGCTGTTCGTGACCTGGGTGAACGGCAAGTCCGCCGACGAGGTGAACCCGAAGAACCAGACCGACTTCGGGGTCGACACCCCGGCCCAGGTCGTCCGGAAGTACCACCTCGGCGGCGTCATCTACTTCAACAACGACTCGCGCGACAACTTCGACGACCCGGTGCAGGTCGCGAAGCTGTCCAACGGCCTCCAGAAGGCCGCCATCACCAGCGGGGCGCACATCCCGCTGCAGGTCGCCGCCGACCAGGAGGGTGGCACCGTCACCCGGATGGGCGCGCCGGCCACGGAGTTCCCGAACGCCATGGCCATCTCCGCCGGGCGGGACACCGGCCGCGCGACGAAGGCCGCGACCATCCTCGGCCAGGAGCTGCGGGCCGTCGGCATCAACCAGGACTTCGCGCCCGACTCCGACGTCAACTCCAACCCGGTGAACCCGGTCATCGGCGTCCGGTCGTTCGCCGGGCAGCCCGGCCTGGCCAGCGACTTCGTGACCGCCGAGGTCGGGGGCTTCCAGAAGTCCGTGGCCGCGACCGCGAAGCACTTCCCGGGCCACGGCGCCGCGCCGACCGACAGCCACACCGGCCTGCCGCGGATCGACAGCACCGAGGACCAGTGGCGGGCCACCGACGTGCCGCCGTTCAAGGCCGCCATCAAGGCCGGCATCGACTCGATCATGACCGCGCACATCCAGTTCCCCAGCCTCGACCCGTCGCTCGAGCCGGCGACGCTGTCGAAGCCGATCGTCACCGGCAAGCTGCGCAACGAGCTGCACTACAACGGCGTCGTCATCACCGACTCCCTCGAGATGCAGGGCGTGCGCGAGATGCACAGCGACGCCGAAATCCCGGTCCTCGCGCTCAAGGCCGGCGTCGACCAGCTGCTCATGCCGGTGCACCTCGACGTCGCCATCAACTCGGTGCTCGCCGCCGTGAAGTCCGGCGACATCCCGATGCAGCGGATCGACCAGAGCGTGCTGCGCGTGCTGAAGCTGAAGTTCAAGAGCGGCATGCTCTTCGCGCCGTTCGTCGACCCGAACCGGGTGATGAAGACCGTCGGCACGCCGGCGCACCTCGCCACCGCGCAGGACATCGCCGACCGCGGCATCACGGCCGTCGCGAACGACGCCGGCCTGCTGCCGCTGAAGCAGAAGCCCGCCACGGCGCTCGTCACCGGCTGGGGCGTCTCCACCACGACGACGCTCGCGCAGAAGCTGACCGCCCACGGCACGGCCGCGACGGCCTACCAGACCGGCCAGGCCCCGACGGACGCCCAGATCGCGCAAGCCGTCGCCAACGCCAAGAACGTCGACCTGGTCGTCGTGCTGACCAACAACATCGGCGGCTTCCCGCTGCAGACCAAGCTCCTCGACGCTCTGCAGGCCACGGGCAAGCCGGTCGTCGCGGTCGCCGCGCAGATCCCGTACGACGCCGGTTACGCGTCCACCGTCAAGACCTGGCTGGCGACCTACGGCTACATCGGGCCGACGCTCGAAGCACTGGCCAAGGTGATCCTCGGCGAGACGAAGCCGGTCGGGAAGCTGCCGGTCGACATCCCGGCGGGCGCCGACGTGCACACCGTCAAGTACCCCTTCGGCCACGGGCTGACCTGGTGAACCTCAACCGGCGCCACTTCCTCGGCGCGGGCGCGCTCGCGGTCCCGGCCCTCGCGGGCGGCTCCGCGGTGGCCGGAGCCGAACCCCAGGGTCACGGTCGCGTCCTCACCGGCGCGGAGCAGCTGGCCGCCCAGGGCTGGCGAAGTTTCAAGGGCCGCAAGCTGGGCGTCCTGTCGAACCCGACCGGTGTCCTGCTCAACGGCGACCACATCGTCGACTCGATGGTCGCGGCCGGCGTCAAGCCGGTCGCGGCCTTCGGGCCCGAGCACGGCTTCCGCGGCAGCGCGCAGGCCGGCGGCTCCGAAGGCGACTACACGGACCCGCGCACGGGCGTCCCGGTGTACGACGCGTACGGCGTCGACGCGGCGAAACTCGCGACGCTGTTCACCAAGGCGGGCGTCGACACGGTCGTCTTCGACATCGCCGACGTCGGCGCGCGCTTCTACACCTACATCTGGTCGCTCTACACGGCGATGGTGGCCGCCGCGCAGGTCAAGGCCGCGTTCGTCGTGCTCGACCGGCCCAACCCGATCGGCGGCCGGGCGGCGGGCCCGCTGCTCGACCCGAAGTTCGCGTCCGGCATCGGCCGGAAACCGATCGTCCAGCAGCACGGCATGACCGTCGGCGAGCTGGCCCGCTTCTTCGCCGAGGAGTTCCTGCCCGGCGAAGGCGTGCAGCTGGACCACCTCGACGTCGTCCAGGTCCGCGGCTGGCAGCGCGACACGCTCTTCGCGCAGACCGGCCTGAACTGGGTGCTGCCGAGCCCGAACATGCCGACCCCCGACACGGCTCTCGTCTACCCCGGCACCGGCATGTTCGAAGGCACGGTGTTCTCCGAAGGCCGTGGCACGACCAGGCCGTTCGAGATCATCGGCGCGCCCGGACTCGACTGGCGCTGGCGCGAGAAGCTCGAAGACCTCCAGCTGCCCGGGGCGAAGTTCCGCGAGATCTACTTCGTGCCGACGTTCAGCAAGTTCGTCAACCAGGCCTGCGGGGGCGTGCAGGTGAGCGTGGGCGACCCGCGCGTGTTCGACGCCATCCGCACCGCGGTCGCCATGCTCGTGACGGCGAAGGCGCTGCACCCGGACGTCTTCGCCTGGCGCCCGGACAACTACATCGACAAGCTCTCCGGGTCCGACCGCCTGCGGACCATGGTCGACGCCGGAGCGGGCGTCGACGAGGTCACCGGGGCCTGGCGGGCCGAGCTCGCCGAATTCGACCGGAAACGTCGTCGCCACCTGCTCTACCGCTGAGGGGGAACTCGTGCGTGCTAGGAAGGTCATCGCCGCGGCCACCGGAGTGCTGGTCGCGCTGACCACGTTGACCTCGGGAGCCAGCGCCATCGGACGCCACGACGACGCAGGCCGCTTCGACCGGCCGCAGCAGGGGTTCGCCCCGGCGTGGACGACGCTGCGCACCGGGAGCCCCCGGGAGGTCAACCTCGATCCGGCGCCGATCAAGGCCGCCGAGGACTTCCTGGCGAGCTGGACGAAACCGGACGCCACCGGGCACCCGCACTTCTCCGGCGCGGTCGGCCTGCTGGCCCACAACGGCGTGGTCGTCGACCGGTACGCCGTCGGCGGCGCGCTGCGGTACGCCGGCGCGGCGGGCACCGAACTGCCCGCCGACCAGCAGGTCCCGATGCGCAACGACACCATCTTCGACATGGCGTCGATCTCGAAGCTGTTCACGTCGATCGCCGTGCTGCAGCTGGTCGAACGCGGGCAGCTGACCATCGACACGCCCGTGTCGAAGTTCTTCCCGGAGTTCGCGACCGGCGACAAGGCCGCCATCACCGTCAAGATGCTGCTCACGCACGTCTCCGGGTTCGACGCCGACCCGATCCCGTCGCTGTGGGCCGGCTACCCGGACATCCCGTCGCGCCGGCAGGCGGTGCTCGACAGCCCGCTGAAGAACAAGCCGGGCACGACCTACCTCTACTCCGACATCAACCTGCTCACCCTCGGCTTCATCGTCGAGAAGCTGACCGGGCAGAGCCTCGACAAGGTCGTCCACGACCGGATCACCGCGCCGCTCGGCATGGTCGACACCGGCTACAACCCGCCCGCGTCGAAGCTGAACCGGATCGCCGCGACGGAGTACGAGGCCAACCCGCCGCGCGGGATGGTCCGCGGCAGCGTGCACGACGAGAACGCGTGGTCGCTCGGCGGCGTCGCCGGGCACGCGGGCGTGTTCAGCACCGCGAACGACATGGCCGTCCTCGCCCAGACGATGCTCAACGGCGGCAGCTACCGCGGGCACCGGATCCTCCGCGAGGACACCGTGCGGCAGATGATGCTGACCAACTACAACCAGCAGTTCCCGGACGACGCGCACGGCCTCGGCTTCGAGCTCGACCAGCCCTGGTACATGGGCGCGCTGGCGTCGCCGGTCACCGCCGGGCACACCGGCTTCACCGGGACGACGCTGGTCATCGACCCGGAGTCGCGCTCCTTCGCGATCCTGCTGACCAACCGCGTGCACCCCTCCCGCAACTGGGGCTCGATCAACACCGCGCGCCAGGTGTGGGCGACGTCGCTGGCGACGGCGATGGCCGTCGAACCCAAGGCAGGGAAGGACGCCTGGACGAGCACGCTGGGTAACGCCGGTGTCGCCACGCTGAGTACCGGCCCCTTTACTACGCAAAGTGATCAAGCACGCGTGTCCTTTTACGCCTTCGTGGACACCGAGGGAAGCACTGATCCACTTCAGCTGCAGGCGACCACCGACGGGGTGAACTGGCAACCGATCGCGTTGTCGGTATCCGGCCCGGGCGCACCCTCCGGAGATGTGACGTCGCTCTCCGGACACGGGCACCGTGCCTGGTGGCGGGCGGCGGGCACCCTTCCGCGGGGAACCTCGGTGAGCCTGCGCTGGCGTTACAGCACCGACCCGAGTTACACGGGCCGCGGTGTTTCGGTCGACGGTGTGAAAGTCACCGAGAGCGGCCGATCACTCCTCGACGGTGAACGAAACCCCGCCGCGTTCGTCGCGGAGGGTTGGCACTTGAGCGCAAGGTGACCGCGCGGTCGCCGACCGTCGAGAATCTCGCCGAGTTTACCGTCTGCTTGCCGTTTGCGCCGCGACACTAAGTTGCCAAGTCGTTAGCTTGACCTCGTTAACAAGACCGACCTGGTTGGCGACTTTCTGGTCAGTGATTAATCGCAAATCCAGATCCGCAGACACGGACGGGTTGCGATCCGACCGAAGGGTGTGGGTAGCCTTGTCGCAGATGCCAACGGTTAGTAACTTTCCGACGGTGAGTGATACCGAATCCGTAATCAGCGCGGCACCGTCCGAAGCCGTCGCGGTCCAGCCGGCCGTGCGCGACGCGGACGCCAGCCCGCTGGTGCGGATCCGGTCCCTGCTCCCCGGACTGGCCCGCGCCGAGCAGCGCGTGGCCAAGGTGGTGCTGGAAGATCCCGCCTCGGTGGCGAGACGCAGCATCACCGAGGTGGCGTTGGCCGCCAACACGAGCGAGACCACGGTGACGCGGTTCTGCAAGGCCGTCGGCGTCGGCGGGTACCCGCAGCTGCGCATCGCGCTGGCCGCGGACACCGCGCGCACCGAGGCGCGCACCACGCGCAACCTCGGCGGCGAGATCGGCCCGGAGGACGACCTGGCGGCCGTCATCGGCAAGGTCAGCTTCGCCGACGCGCGTGCCGTCGAAGAGACCGCCGACCAGCTCGACGTCGCCACGCTGGAGCGCGTGATCGAGGTCGTCGCGAGCGCCGGCCGCGTGGACGTCTACGGCGTGGGCGCCAGCGCGTTCGTCGCCGCGGACCTGCAGCAGAAGCTGCACCGCATCGGCCGCGTCTGCTTCTCGTGGTCGGACACGCACATCATGCTGACCTCGGCCGCGGTGCTGAGCCCCGGTGACGTCGCGATCGGCGTCTCGCACACCGGCGCGACCACCGACACCGTCGAGGCGCTGCGGGTGGCCCGCGAGCACGGCGCGGTCACCATCGCCGTGACGAACTTCCCGCGGTCCCCGATCACCGAGGTCGCCGACTACGTTTTGACGACCGCAGCCCGGGAAACCACTTTCCGTTCGGGAGCGACGGCGAGCCGCATCGCCCAGCTCACCGTCATCGACTGCCTGTTCATCGGCGTCGCGCAGCGGCACATGGACGCGTCGGTCAGCGCCCTGGACGCGACCAGGGACGCGGTCGGCTCGCACCGCTTGGGGGTCAGGCCGGACGGTCGTCGCCGTCCGCGGGAAACCGGCAAGTGATGACCGGAGAAAATGTGAGGCGCATGATGACCGTCCCCACGCAGGCGGTGCACGTCGATTCGCCGACCGAAACCCGCAATCCCCGCACCACGGACATCGACCTGATGTCCACCGCGGGGATCCTGGGCGCGATCAACGCCGAGGACCGCACGGTCGCCGGCGCGGTGGCCGAGGTGCTGCCGCAGGTGGCCCGCGCGGTGGACTACGCGGTCGAAGCCCTGCGGGCGGGCGGCCGGGTGCACTACGTCGGCGCGGGCACGTCGGGGCGCCTGGCCACGCTGGACGCGGCCGAGCTGGTGCCGACGTTCAACGTGCCGGCGGACTGGTTCATCGCGCACCACGCCGGCGGCGAGAAGGCCCTGCGCAGCGCCGTCGAAAACGCGGAGGACGACGACGGGGCCGGCGCGGCCGAGATGGCCGCCATGGTCCAGCCGGGCGACTTCGTGCTGGGGCTGACGGCGTCGGGCCGGACGCCGTACGTGCTGGGTGCGCTGGCCGCGGCGTCGCGCCAGGGTGCCCGCACCGGGCTGGTCTCGGGCAACCCGAAGGCCGCCAAGCCGACCGGCGTCGACGTGCTCATCGCCGTCGACACCGGCCCGGAGGCGATCGCCGGCTCGACCCGGATGAAGGCGGGCACGGCGCAGAAGATGATCCTCACGTCGTTCTCCACGGCGACGATGATCAAGCTGGGCCGGACCTACTCCAACCTGATGGTCAGCATGCGGGCGACGAACGCGAAGCTGCGCGGCCGGACCATCCGGATCCTGCAGGAAGCCACCGGCATGACGATGGCGGACTGCTCGGACGCGCTCACCGAGGCCGGGGGCGACCTCAAGGTGGCGCTGGTGCACTTGCTGTCCGGCGAGGACGTCAAGAGCGCCGCGAAGGCACTGCACGCGTCCGGTGGGCACGTGCGGAAGGCGCTGGACCTGGTGCGCGTGCGCGCCAGCTGATTGCTCTTCATCTGCTCACCTGTCTAACCTCTCAGATGAGGGAAGGCGGGCGGCGATGGCGAGCACGATCGAGGACTCGCGGCGCGGGCTTTCGCGCCGCGAGTGGGTGTCCATCGGCGGGATGGCCGGGTTCATCCTGCTGCTCAACGTCGTGGGCTGGGTGGTGCTGGCGGTCTTCGTCGCACCCCAGCACTACGCGCTCGGCGCGTCCGGGGTCTTCGGGATCGGCCTCGGCGTCACGGCGTTCACGCTCGGCATGCGGCACGCGTTCGACGCCGACCACATCGCCGCCATCGACAACACGACCCGCAAGCTGATGGCCGACGGCCAGCGTCCGCTTTCGGTCGGCTTCTGGTTCTCGCTCGGGCACTCGACGATCGTGTTCGCGCTCTGCCTGCTGCTTTCCCTCGGCGTCCGCGCGCTGGCCGGGCAGGTCGAGGACGACTCCTCGGCACTGCACAACGCGACCGGCATCATCGGGACGTCCGTGTCCGGCGTGTTCCTGTACGTGATCGCGATCCTCAACCTCGTGGTGCTGATCGGCATCCTGCGGGTGTTCAAGCGGATGCGGCACGGCGAGTTCGACGAGGCCGCGCTGGAGCACCAGCTGAACAACCGCGGCGTGATGAACCGCCTGCTGCGCGGCGCGACGAAGTCCGTGCGCAAGCCGTGGCACATCTACCCCGTCGGCGTGCTGTTCGGGCTGGGCTTCGACACCGCGACCGAGATCGGGCTGCTGGTGCTGGCCGCCGGCGCGGCGACGTTCGCCCTGCCCTGGTACGCGATCCTCGTGCTGCCGATCCTGTTCGCCGCCGGGATGAGCCTGTTCGACACCGTGGACGGCTGCTTCATGAACTTCGCCTACGGCTGGGCGTTCGCGAAGCCGGTGCGCAAGATCTTCTACAACATCACGGTGACGACGCTGTCGGTCGCCGTCGCGTTCGTCATCGGCACGATCGAGCTGGTGTCAATCCTCGCAGAGAAGCTCGACATCACCTCGGGACCGCTGGCCGCGATCGCGTCGGTGGACCTGGACTACGTCGGGTTCGGGATCGTCGGGCTGTTCGTGCTGACGTGGGTCGTCGCGCTGGCGGTGTGGCGGTTCGGTCGCATCGAAGAGAAGTGGTCGGCGAAACTGTCCTCTTAAGACGCCGCGTCGGAGATGCTCTTCGCCTCGCGCGCGCCCGCTTCGAACGCCTCGCAGCAGAAGAGCAGCCACGCGCGTACGCCTTCGGGCTCCCCGCTTGCGAACCCCGAAGCGGCTTCGAGATAACGCGGCACGCGGCGGAAGAACGCGACTTCGGGAATGCTCAGGGCCTTCGGGTCCAGCCCCGTCGCGACCATCGTCAGCCGGGCCGCGGCGCGCGCCACGACGCCGTCCGCGCTGCCGAACGGCTTGAGCGCCAGCAGTTCCCCGTGCACGACGGCCGTCAGCACGGGGCCCGGGGCCGACGTCGCGCCCGTCACGAGCTGGGCGAGCAGCTCGAGCCGGCCACCGCCGGAATGCGGGCGTCCCAACGCATCCGGGTCGTCGACGAGGTCCGCCGCCGCCAGCACGTGCATGCGCGCCAAGGCTTGCAACGGCGCGCGGCGCCACGTCGGGAGCAGCGTTTCGAGCGTCTCCGCGACGCGCAGCGCGCCGGCCAGGACCGGGTCGGCGACCGCGCCGTCGGCCGGCAGTTCGGGGTTCGCGCCTTCGATGCCGGCGGACGCGCGGGCCGCGCGGACCGACGCCTCGGCCGCGGTCGCCGCGCCGCCGCGGAGGTTGGCCGGGAGCCGGTGGACCGCGAACACGGCGTCCTGAGCGGACTTCGCGGCCGCCGCGACGCCTTCGAGGTCGAGGAGGGGCTTGAGCGGATCAGGCATCGAGGACCTGGCCTTCGCGGGAGACCACGGGCGGCAGCACCGACCACGGGAAGTTGATCCAGCGGTCGGTGTGCCGCCAGACGTACTCGCACTTCACCGTCGAGTGCGGTTTCTCGTAGACGACCGCCGAGCGCACCTCGGCGACGTGCTCGAGGCAGAAGTCGCGGACCAGCTTCAGCGTGGCGCCGGTGTCGGCGACGTCGTCGGCGATCAGCACCTTCTTGCTCGTCAGGTCGACGACGTTGGGCACCGGCGGCAGCATCACCGGCAGGTCGAGGCGCTGGTCGACGCCGGTGTAGAACTCGACGTTCATCACGTGCAGGTTCTTGACGTCGAGCGCGTAGCCGAGCGCGCCGGCGACGAAGAGGCCGCCGCGGGCGATGGACAGGATGAGGTCCGGCGCGAAGCCGTCGTCGGCGATGGTGTGAGCCAGTTCACGGCTCGCGGTGCCGAACAGCTCCCAGCTCAGCTCTTCGCGCTCTTCGCCCATCGATCTCGCCCTTCGTCGTGGTCAGCCGAGCATAGGCAACCCCGAAGTGGCCTTCGAAAATGCTCGGAAACTGGCTATCTCGGAAAGCCAATGCGCCGCCTACGGTGATCACGTGAGCGACTGGAACACCCAACCGACCCTGTCCGGCGAGCACGTCCGCTTGGAGCCGCTGACGCCCGAGCACGCCAAGGGCCTCCTCGAAGCGGGCACCGACCCCGGCATCTGGGCGTGGCTGAGCGTCCGGCAGCCCGCCGACCTCGCGGCCATGGAGCAGTTCGTCGAAGGGGCGCTCGCCGACCCCGACCGGCGGCCCTTCGCGCAGATCGACGTCGCCTCCGGGCGCGTCGCCGGGACGACGTCGTACTACCAGGTCGTCGAGAAGCACCGGATCCTTTCGATCGGGCATACGTGGATCGGCGCGGACTGGCAGCGCACCGGGCTGAACACCGAGTCGAAGCGGCTCCTCCTGCAGCACGCGTTCGAAACCCTTGGTGCGCAACGGGTCGCGTGGGAGACCGACATCCGCAACCTGCGTTCGCAACGCGCCATCGAACGGCTTGGCGCGCTTCGCGAAGGCATCCTGCGGGCGCACCGGATCCGGCCGGACGGCTCGTCCCGCGACACCGTCACCTATTCGATGGTGGCGCCGGAGTGGCCCGCCGCGAAGGCGCGGCTGAACGAACGCTTAGTCACCGCGGCTCGCCTGCCTCGGTGAAACGACCGGGCAACGTGGGTGCAACCTTTTACAAGGCGGACTAACGTCGCTAGCGTGCCGCTAGCCGTCATGTCGGCGCACTACAGGAGGCCTTGCAACCATGACCGAGCAGTCCCCCGCCCTGGACAACCTGCTCACCGAGAGCCGCACGTTCCCGCCCAGTGACGAATTCGCTGGCCAGGCCAATGCGAAGGCCGACCTCTACGCCGAGGCGGACGCCGATCGCGAAGCGTTCTGGGCCAAGCAGGCGGAGCGGCTGACGTGGGACACGAAGTGGACCACGGTACTGGACTGGACCAATGCGCCCTTCGCGAAGTGGTTCGTCGGCGGCAAGCTGAACGTCGCGTACAACTGCGTCGACCGGCACGTCGAGTCCGGGCACGGCGAGCAGGTCGCGATCCACTGGGTCGGCGAGCCGGGTGACACGCGGGACATCACCTACGCCGAGCTGAAGACCGAGGTTTCCAAGGCCGCCAACGCACTCACGTCGCTGGGCGTCAACGCCGGCGACGTCGTGGCGATCCAGCTGCAGATGGTCCCCGAGGCCATCTTCGCGATGCTCGCGTGCGCGCGGATCGGCGCGCTGCACAACGTCGTCTTCGGCGGCTTCTCCCCGACGGCGTTGCGGGCCCGCGTCGACGACGCCGCCGCGAAGGTCGTGATCACCTCCGACGGCCAGTTCCGCCGCGGCAAGGCCGCGCCGATGAAGGCCAACGTCGACGAAGCGCTCGAAGGCGCCGAGACCGTCGAGAAGGTCATCGTCGTGCGGCGCACGGGCGACAAGCTCGAGGGCGACGTCCCGTGGACCGACGGCCGCGACCTGTGGTGGCACGAGCTCGTCGACGGACAGTCCGAAGAGCACACTCCCGAAGCGTTCGACAGCGAGCACCCGCTGTTCATCCTCTACACGTCCGGAACGACCGGGAAGCCGAAGGGCATTCTCCACACTTCGGGCGGTTACCTGACGCAGACGGCGTACACGCACCACAACGTCTTCGACCACAAGGCCGGCGAAGACGTCTACTGGTGCACCGCCGACATCGGCTGGATCACCGGCCACAGCTACATCGTCTACGGCCCGCTCGCCAACCGCGTGACGCAGGTCGTCTACGAAGGCACGCCGAACACCCCGCACGAGGGCCGGCACTGGGAGATCATCCAGAAGTACAAGGTCTCCCTCTACTACACGGCGCCGACGCTGATCCGCACGTTCATGAAGTGGGGCGCGGAAATCCCGGAGAAGTACGACCTGTCGTCGCTGCGGGTGCTGGGCTCGGTCGGCGAGCCGATCAACCCCGAGGCGTGGATCTGGTACCGCGAGAACATCGGCGCGGGCAAGACGCCGATCGTCGACACGTGGTGGCAGACCGAAACCGGCGCGATCATGATTTCGCCGCTGCCGGGCGTCACCTCGACCAAGCCGGGCTCGGCGCAGAAGGCGCTGCCGGGCATCTCCGCGAAGGTCGTCGACGACCAGGGCACCGAGGTCGGCCCGGGCGGCGGCGGGTACCTGGTGCTCGACAAGCCGTGGCCGTCGATGCTGCGGGGCGTCTGGGGCGACGAGGAGCGCTTCCGCGACACGTACTGGTCGCGCTTCAAGGACCAGGGCTTCTACTTCGCCGGCGACGGCGCGAAGTACGACAACGACGGTGACGTCTGGCTGCTGGGCCGCGTCGACGACGTGATGAACGTGTCCGGCCACCGCATCTCGACGACCGAGGTCGAGTCGGCGCTCGTGTCGCACCCGACGGTGGCCGAGGCCGCGGTCGTCGGCGCGACCGACCCGACGACCGGCCAGGGCATCGTCGCGTTCGTCATCCTGCGCGGCAACGCGGTCGACGGCGGCGAAGAGGCCATCCAGGCGCTGCGCAACCACGTCGCCAAGGAGATCGGGCCGATCGCGAAGCCGCGGCAGATCATGGTCGTGCCGGAGCTGCCGAAGACGCGCTCGGGCAAGATCATGCGCCGGCTCCTGCGGGATGTGGCCGAGAACCGGCAGGTCGGTGACGTGACCACGCTGGCCGACTCGTCGGTGATGGACCTGATCTCGTCGGGCCTGAAGTCGGGCAAGTCCGAGGAGTGAGCTAGCGTTCTCGTCGTCAGGGCCCTTCCGGCTTCGCGCCGGGAGGGCTCTGTCATGACCCCCCGAGTGGCACGGCTCGAACGCATGTTCTACGCTGTGCCGCGAACCACACCCCCTTCCCGGGCAAGGAGACGACACGACGATGACCGTGGATGTCCTGACGCACGACGAGGAAACGGCTTCGGCTTCGGCTTCCGCTCCGGCTTCGGCCGCTCCGGCTCCGGAGGTTTCCGCCGACGAGGCGACCGTCACCGAGTCCGCGTCCCCGGCTTCTTCGGAGGGCTCGGCCGAGCCCGCCGCCGAAGAGGCCCCGAAGCCGAAGCGCGGCCGCCCGAAGGGTGCGGCGACGGCGTCGACGGCGAAGAAGACCCGCACGGTCGAGCTGACCCTGACCGTCACCGGCACGGCCGACGGCGAGTGGCAGGCCGAGCTGAAGAACGGTTCGAAGTGGGTCGCGAAGGGTCTGGAGATCCCCGCGGCGGCGGTGTCGCGCGCGGCCAAGGAGCTGCACGCGGACCTGTCCGGCCCGATCGACGAGGTGATCAACCAGGCCCGCGAGGCGCAGGCGGCGAAGGTCGCGGCGCTCGAGGCCGAGCTCGAGAAGGCCAAGCAGGCCCTCGCCGAGCTGGACGCCTGAGGCTTCACTCCCAGGAAACGCCCGGTTCCGCTTCGAGCGGGGCCGGGCGTTTCCGCTTTCAGGCGATTGGTGGACGCCCGGGCAGCGGGGACTTGAACTCCACCCACATCGAGTCCGTCAGCGCCTCTACGTGGTGGGCCACCCCGCGGGGGTGCAGCACCGAATCCCCCGGCTCCAGCTCCCCCTCCACCCCGTCCACCGCACCCCTCAACCGCCCCGACAGCACGTAGACGATCGAGTCGTGGTCGTGCGCGTGCGTTGGCGAGGCCACCCCCGCCGGGTAGTGGATCAAATACGCCAGCCCGCTCGACGCCGTCTCCAGCAGCCGGTAGCGGCCCTCGCCGCCGTTCAGCGGGAGGCCCTCCACCGTCCGCAGCGGCTGCCACACCTGCTCCTCCATACCCGACATCATGACCCATCGCGGCTGAGAGTCCACACAGGACGGCTTAGGTAAGGCACGCATCAATTAGGACTACCTGACAAAAAGAACAAGTCTCGCCACGATTCCCCATTCGTGTTTCACTTGTCCCGTGACCGAAATCGCCGTGGAACACGCCCACGAACCGCACCAGGGGCTCGGCGGGAAGCTGAACTGGCTGCGGGCCGGGGTTCTCGGGGCCAACGACGGGATCGTGTCCGTCGCCGGGATCGTCGTCGGGGTGGCCGGGGCGACCACGGAAAGCACCACGATCCTCACCGCCGGAATCGCCGGGCTCGTCGCCGGCGCCTTTTCCATGGCGGGTGGGGAATACGTCTCCGTGAGCACCCAGCGCGACACCGAACAGGCGTTGCTCCGGCTGGAAAAGCAGGAGCTCAAGACCATGCCGGAGGCCGAGGAGCGCGAGCTCGCCGGCATCTACGAAGACAAGGGCCTCTCGCCGGACCTCGCGAACCGCGTCGCGCGCGAACTGACCGAAAAGGACGCCCTGCAGGCGCACGCCGAGGCCGAGCTCGGCATCGACCCGGACAACCTGACCAGCCCGTGGCAGGCGGCGTGGGCGTCCCTGCTCGCGTTCTCCGTCGGCGCACTGCTGCCGATCCTGTCCATCGCCTGGGCCGGCGTCTCCCTGCGGGTGTGGGCGTGCGCGGCCGCGGTCGTCGTCGGCCTGACGCTGACCGGGTACATCAGCGCCAGGCTCGGCGACGCGAACGTGGGGCGCGCGATCCTCCGCAACGTCGGGGTCGGCGCGCTCACCATGGTCGTGACCTACTTCGTCGGGGTGATCTTCGGGGTCACCGTCGGCTAGTGGACGCCCTTCATCAGCTTGCGGATGAACGGGATGCCCAGGAACAGCAGCACGCCGACGCCGATGGCGACCAGGCCGACCGTGCTGAAGTACGGCGCTTCGTCGTCGACCGAGTAGTACTCGGCGAGCTTGCCGGACATCGCCGTGCCGAACGAGATCGACAGGAAGTTCAACGCCACCATCTGCGTCCGGAACGCCTCCGGCGCGAGCTTCGTCGACAGCGACAGCCCGACCGGTGACAAGCACAGCTCGGCGATCGTGAAGACGAACAGGATGCCGACCATCGCGAGCATCGGGCTCGCGTTCTGCCCGCTCCCCACCATCGGCAGGAACAGCAGGAACGCCGCGCCCATCAGCACCGTGCCGAGGACGAACTTCATCGGCGTCGACGGCTGGCGCTCGCCGAGCTTCGTCCACAGCGCCGCCAGGAGCGGGGCGAAGACGATGATGAACACCGGGTTGATCGAGTTGACCCAGGACACCGGCATCTCCCAGCCGAACAGGTTCCGGTTCAGCCGCTGGTCGGTGTAGGCCGCGACGACCGTGAACTGCTGCTGGTACAGCGAGAAGAACACCGCGCTCGCGATGAACATCGGGATGAACGAGAACACCCGGCTGCGCTCGACGCCGGTGATCTTGCCGCTGGTCAGGATGACGAGGAAGTAGATCACCGAGATCACGCCGACCACCCACACGACGACGTCGGCGAGGTTGTTCGGGTTGACGACCCCGCTGACCACCAGCGCGACGATCGCGGCGACCAGCACCAAAGCACCGCCGACCGCGAGCGCGCGCCGCGACGACGGCAGCGGGTTCGGGATCTCCTTGGCCTTCTCGCCGAGGTTCTTGCGGCCCAGCGTGTACTGGATCAAGCCCAGCGCCATGCCGATCGCGGCGAGGCCGAACCCGAGGTGGAAGCCGACCTCGGTCTGCGCCAGCCCGGTCAGCAGCGGGCCGACGAAGCCACCGAGGTTGACGCCCATGTAGAAGATCGTGAAGCCGGCGTCGCGCCGCTCGTCGCCGTCGGCGTAGAGCGTGCCGACGATCGCCGTCGCGTTGGACTTCAGCCCGCCGGAGCCGACCGCGACGCACACGAGGCCGACGCCGATGCCGGCCAGTCCGGGCAGCAGCGCCAGGCTGATGTGGCCGATCATGATCAGCACGGCGCTGTAGAACAGCGTCCGTTCGGAGCCGAGCAGCCGGTCGGCCACCCACGCGCCGACGACGGCGGAGAGGTAGACGAGGCCGCCGTACGCGCCGACGATGCCGAGCGCCGACTCCTGGGCCAGGCCCAGCCCGCCCTGCTCGACCTTGTAGTAGAGGTAGATCGGCAGGATGCCGAGCATCCCGTAGTAGGAGAAGCGCTCCCACATCTCGACGCCGAAGAGGTTCGCCAGTCCTCGTGGGTGCCCGAAGAACCTCGTGTCCTGCTGGACCTCGGTGGAGGTGCTCACAACTCTGTCTTCCTTTGTCTCGGACTTCGTTGTCGCTTGGCATGCTATGAGCCCACCTGGTGACCCACCACCGGCACCCCTTGTGAGGGCGGCCATAACCGTCGGTGACAAAGAGGGATTAAAATAACGCCGAGGTGCGCCGGGAAGTCTGGTCGGCAACAGTGATCAGCGAACCCAGGAGCCGCCCCGATGACCCGCCCGTTCAGCGAATTCGCCCGCTACCTGCGCACCGAGACGACCGGTGGGCTGATCCTGCTCGGCGCGACCGCCGTCGCCCTGCTCTGGGCCAACTCCCCGCTGCGCGACAGCTACCACGCGCTGCGCGACTTCCGGCTCGGCCCGGAGTTCCTGCACCTGAACCTGACGATCGGCGACTGGGCGAAGGACGGCCTGCTCGCCTTGTTCTTCTTCGTCGCCGGCCTCGAGCTGAAGCGTGAGCTCGTCATCGGCGAGCTGTCCCGGTTCAAGCAGGCGATCCTGCCGGTCGTGGCCGCGGCAGGCGGCATGGTCGTGCCCGCGCTCGTGGCGCTGTCGGTCGGCTGGGGCACGCCCGGCATCGAGCGGGCCTGGGCGATCCCGGTGGCCACGGACATCGCGTTCGCGCTCGGCGTGCTCGCGCTGACCGCGTCGAACCTGCCCTCGAGCGCGCGGGTCTTCCTGCTGTCGCTGGCCGTGGTGGACGACCTCGGCGCGATCGTCGTCATCGCCGTCGTCTTCACGACCGGCTTCGACCTGGTCGCGGTGGCCGTGGCGGTGGCCGCGCTCGCGCTGTACGCCTTCCTGCAGCACCGCCGCGTCCGGACGCCGTGGCTGTACGTGCCGCTCGCGCTGGTCGTCTGGGTCGCCGTGCACTCGGCCGGCATCCACGCGACGATCGCCGGCGTCGCGCTCGGCCTGCTCACCCGCGTCCGCGCCGACGAAGGCGAGGCCGAGGCGCCCGCGCTGCGGCTCGAACACCGGCTCCAGCCGTGGTCGGCGGCCGTCGCCGTGCCGGTGTTCGCGCTGTTCGCCGCCGGGATCTCGGTCAACGGCGACGCGCTCGGCGCGGTGTTCACGACGGCGTTGCCGCTCGCCGTGCTCGCCGGGCTGCTCGGCGGCAAGGTCGCCGGCATCCTCGGGGCGAGCCTGCTCGCCGTGAAGCTGCGCGTGGCGGAGAAGCCGCGGGGCATGGGCTGGCGGGACATGGCCGCGTTGTCCGTGCTCGGCGGGGTCGGGTTCACGGTCAGCCTGCTGATCGCGGAGCTGGCGTTGCCCGAGGGCGAGAGCGAACTGGCGAAGGCGGCGGTGCTGATCGCGTCGGCGACGGCGTCCCTCCTGGCGGCGGCACTGCTACTCCGCCGTAGCAAAGTCCACGCCCGAATCGCCGACACACTGTGACGCCGCCGCGCCCGGTTTCGGGACACATGGCACGATGACCCGGTGAGCAGCCCCAAACACGAACGCACCGGCCCCGACGGCGTGGGGGCCGTGCCTTACCTCCCGCTGTCCTCCGACACCGACGTCCCCGGCGACCAGTCGATCGGCAGGCTCGTCGGCGACGCGACCCAGCACATCTCGACCCTGGTCCGGGCGGAGATGGAGCTCGCGAAGTCCGAGCTGGTCGGCGAGGTGAAGAAGGGCCTCAAGGGGGCCGTTTACTTCCTGATCGCGCTGACCGTCCTGCTGTACAGCTCGTTCTTCTTCTTTTTCTTCCTGTCCGAAGGACTCGCGGACTGGTTCCGGCCGCTGCACCGCTGGGGCGCCTTCGGCATCGTGTTCGTCCTGATGCTGCTGGTCGCTGGCGCGGCCGGGTTCCTGGGCTACCGCAAGGTGAAGAAGTTCAAGGCGCCCGAGCGGACGATCGCCAGCGTCAAGGAGACGGCCGCCGCGCTGAAGCCGCACAAGGCGCCCGACGCCGACCTGACCACCACGCGCGACTGAGTCGTTGCACCCGTCCCCCGACCCGTCGAGCGTCCGGCTCGACGGCCCGTGGGCGCACCGCGACGTGTCCGCGAACGGCATCCGACTGCACGTCGCCGAACTCGGTGACGGACCCGTCGTGGTGCTGCTGCACGGGTTCGCCGAGTTCTGGTGGACCTGGCACCACCAGCTGCGGGCGCTCGCCGACGCCGGGTTCCGCGCGGTCGCCGTCGACCTGCGCGGTTACGGCGACTCGGACAAGCCACCCCGCGGCTACGACGCCTGGACGCTCGCCGGCGACGTCGGCGGGCTGATCAAGTCGCTGGGGGCCCGCCGCGCCCACCTCGTCGGGCACGCCTGGGGCGGGATGCTCGCCTGGACGGTCGCGTCGCTGCACCCCCGGCTCGTCTCGTCGGTGACGGCGATCGGCGCCGCCCACCCCCTCGCGCTGCGCTCGTCGGTCCGCCCGTGGCGCGGCCAGGGCCGCGCGGCCGGGCACCTCTTCCGCTTCCAGCTGCCGATGGCGCCGGAGAAGTGGCTCGTGAAGAACGACGCCCAGGCCGTCGCGGACCTGTTCGGCGGCTGGTCCGGCAGCCGCTGGCGGTCCACTTCGGACTTCGACGGCAGCGTCGAGGCCTTCCGGCAGGCGATGCTCGTGCCCGGCGTCGCGCACAGCGCGCTCGAGTACTACCGCTGGGCGTTCCGCGCGCAGTTCCGCGGCGAGGGCCGCCGGTTCACCGACGCCGTCGGGAGCCGGATCGCGGCGCCGACCCTGCAGCTGCACGGCGCCGACGACACCTGCATCCTCCCCGAGACGGCGACGGCGTCGGTGCGCTGGGCGGGCCCGCACGCCGAGCCGGAGCTCTGGCCCGGCGTCGGGCACTTCCCCCACCTCGAGGCCCCGGAGCGCACTTCGGCGGCGCTAGTGGACTTCCTCAAGTGAGATGGCGTTCTTCGCGCGCCCGGTCGACTCCTCCGACGGGCCACCGGTCGGGTTCTCCGTGGCCAGCGCCTGGTTAAGCGCGACGAACGGCCGCATCCGCCGTTCGTAAGCCGCGAAGGCTTCTTCGTGACCCGCCCGTCCCAGCTCCTGAGCCAGGACGTACGCGCCGACCAACGCCAAGCTCGTCCCCTGGCCGGAGAGCGGCGAAGCGCAGTAACCGGCGTCGCCGACCAGCGCGATCCGGCCCGTCGTCCAGCGGTCCATCCGGACCTGCGCCATGGCGTCGAAGTAGAACACCTCCGCCTCGGCCATCGCTTCGAGCAGCTTCGGCACCTCCCAGCCGACCCCGGCGAGCCGCTCGGCGATCAGCCGCTTCTGCTCCGGGACGGTCATCCGCGGCAGCGGCTCCGAGCCGAAGCCGAGCGTCACGCGCAACTCGCTGTTGCCGCGCACCGGGTAGGCGACGCCGCCGGTCTCCTCGTGCCGGAACCAGACCTGCCAGTCCTCGA
Organism: Amycolatopsis sp. NPDC098790; assembly: GCF_044759945.1. Taxonomy (NCBI): domain Bacteria; kingdom Bacillati; phylum Actinomycetota; class Actinomycetes; order Pseudonocardiales; family Pseudonocardiaceae; genus Amycolatopsis; species Amycolatopsis sp. NPDC098790. The sequence goes on along the minus strand of NZ_JBIWAI010000001.1, from coordinate 1,691,137 downwards.
GGCCGAGGAAGTTGGCCGTGGGGAAGATCGCGAGGTACTGCCCGAGGTGGTGGATGAAGCCCGCCTCCGGCCCGAACGCCAGCCGCCGGACGGCCGAGTGCAGCCCGTCCGCGCCGATGACCAGGTCGAACGTCCGGAAGCCGCCGTGCTCGAACTCGACGCGGACCCCGTGCGGCTCTTCGGTGAGCGCCGTGACCGAGTCGCCGAAGACGTACTCGACGTCGGTGGCCTCGTGCAGGATCGCGACGACGTCGTCGCGCAGCACCTCGATGTCGTCGCTGTCGAGCCGCCCGCTGCTCAAGGCGAACTCCTCGGACCGGAACAGCTCGTGGCCGTCACCGTCCACCATGGACATCCCGCGCATCCGGGTGCGCACCGCGCGCAGCCGGTCGCCGATGCCCATCCGGTCGACGACGTCGAGCGCGACCCCGCGCACGTCGATCGCCTGCCCGCCGCTGCGGACGCCGGGCGCCCGGTCCACGACGGTCACGTCGAAGCCCTCCCGCGCCAGGTACCAGGCCAGGGTGCCGCCGGCGACACCCGCGCCGGAGATCAGGACGTTTCGCATGTTCCCTCCAGAGTCGTACGCTGATGGCGACAACACTGGAGTTGGCACAGCTGAAAGGCCAGTTCTGTACTAGTACAGATGGTCGGCTGTACTAGGTCAGGGAGACGCCGTGAAGTACGTGGCCATCGCCGACGAACTGCGCGACCGGATCACGCGCGGCGAGCTGCCGCCGGGTGCGCGGGTGCCCTCGACCCGGCGCCTCGCGGCCGACCACGGCGTCGCCATGGCGACCGCGGCGAAGGCGCTCGCCCTGCTCGGCCAGGAAGGCGTCGTGCAGGCCGAGCCGCGGTCCGGCACGGTCGTCGCGGGCCGGGAGCGCCGCGGTGGCCCCCGTGGCCTGACCCGCGAGCAGCTCGTGCGGACCGCCATCGCGATCGCCGACACCGAGGGCCTCGGCGCGCTGTCCATGCGCGGGGTCGCGGCGCGCCTCGGCGTCGCGGCGATGGCGCCGTACAAGTACGTGCGGGGCAAGGACGAGCTGGTCATGCTCATGGCCGACAGCGCGTTCGGCGAGCGCGGCTACCCGGCGACCCCGCGCGGCGACTGGCGGGACCGGCTGACGCTCGGCGGCCGCACGCTCTGGTCGCTCTACAAGCGGCACCCGTGGCTCGCCCAGCTCGCGCCGCTCACCCGGCCGCTGGCCCTGCGCAACCTCGGCATGCACGGCGAATGGGCCCTCTCCGCGCTGTCCGAACTGGACGTCGACGCGGCGACGCTGTGCGACCTGCACGTGCTGTTCTTCAGCTACGTCCAGGGCATCGCGATCCACCTCGAACGCGAGCAGAGCGCGCTGGCCTCGTCCGGGCTGTCCGAAGAGCAGTGGATCGACCTGCAGACCCCGGCCCTGGAGGCGATGTCCGCCGGACGGCCGGTGTTCGCCAAGATGCTCCGCGACCTCGGCGGTGACGGCTACGACCTGGTCCTCGACGACCTCTTCGAGTCCGGCATGCGGGCCCTGCTGGACGGCCTCGCGCTGCGGTTCGGGCGTTAGGCGGCGCAGGAGCCGGTGGACACGTTCGTCGTCTGCGACGGCGCCGCGTCGACCTCGGCCCGCACCTGCTCGGCGGTGAGCGTGAAGCCGGTTTCCGGGTCTTCGACCGCCGCGCCGAACACGACGCCGATGACCCGGCCGTCCGGCGTCACCATCGGGCCGCCCGAGTTGCCGCTGCGGATCTCGGCGCGGACGGTGAAGACGTCCCGCTGCACGGTGTTGGCGTCGTAGATGTCCGGGCCGCGCAGGTTGATCCGGCCGCGCACCCGGGCCGGCGTCGCGCGGTACGGGCCGTCGAGCGGGTAGCCGAGCACGATCGCGCTGTCGCCCGCGAGCGCGGTCTCGGGCGCGAACTGCAGTGGCTCGGCACGCAGCCGCGGCACGGCGAGCACCGCGATGTCGACCTCGGGGTCGAAGTAGACGACGCGGGCCGGGAAGTCGCCCTGGGTCGTCTCGATGCCGACGGTGTCGGTGCCGGCCACGACGTGCGCGTTCGTCATCACCCGCTGCGGCGCGATCACGAACCCGCTGCCTTCCAGCGACCGCGAGCACGAGCTGGCGCTGCCGCGGATCTTGACGACGCTGCCGTGCAGCGCCTGGACGGTCCCGCTGCTCTGCAGTGCCGGGTCGGGCGGCGAGGTGTCGGCCGTCGGGGCCTTCTGGAACGGGTCGACGATGGACGGGAAGCCGGACGCGTCGAGCAGCTTGCGCAGCTGGCTCGGGAAGCCCTGCGCGGCCTCCGGCATGGCGTCGTTGACCTTGCCGAGCACCACCGAGCCGTTGATCGCCTTGGCCAGGCCCGGCACGCCGGACACGGTCGTCAGCGGCGTCGCGATCAGCCACGCCACCACGAAGACGACGAGGGCCTGCACGACCGCGCCGAGCGTCTTGTCGATGCCGGAGAGCTTGTCCGGGTTGATCTTCTGCCGCAGCTTGCGGCCGACGTAGACGCCGATCGCCTCGCCGAAGGCGACCAGGAACACGACGGTCGCGACCGCGAAAGCGACCTTCCAGACCGGGTCGTCGAAGAACGCGACGACCACCGGCGCGAGCTTGATCCCGACGAGCGCGCCGAGCACGACGCCGACGAGCGACGGCAGCGCGACGATCACGCCCTGGTACGCACCGGACACCGCCGCCAGCACGGCCAGCAGCAGGACCAGCACATCGACCCAGTTCACCGCGTCACCCCTCCGTCAACCGCGCCTGGTACGCGGCGAGCGCCTCGTCGAGGTCCCGGACGTCGCCCGAGTCCCATTCGCGCTCCCAGCCTCCCAGGCCGAGCAGGACGGACAGCAACCCGGCGGTGAAACCCCAGACGAACAGGCCCGAGACCTCGAACGCCGGGCCCTTCCACGGCGCGCCGGCCTTCTGGACCGTGAACCGGTTGGCCGGGTCGGCCAGGTCGGCGAGCGCGACGCGGGCGACGGACGCCGTCTCGCCGGGGTCGACGGCGTGCACCGGCGACGGGGTGTCCCAGTGCGCCAGCACCGGCGTCACGGCGAACTTCGAGACCGGGACGAACAGTTCCGGCAGCACCGCGACCGGCCGGACGCCGGACGGGACGACCCCGGTCTCCTCCTCGGCCTCGCGCAGCGCGGTGCCGACCGGGCCGTCGTCGCCGTCCTCGGCGCCGCCGCCCGGGAAGGCGACCTGGCCCGCGTGCGAGCCCAGGGTGTCGGCGCGGCGCTGCAGCAGGACGTCGGGCTCGCCGTCGGCCTCGCGCTCGCCGAAGAGGATGAGGACCGCGGCGGCGCGCGTGTAGCTGCCCTCGGGTGGGCTGAACCGGGTGAACGTCTTCGAATCGACCTCGCCGCTGACCTTGACCAGCGGCCGGAGCCACTCGGGAACGGACTCCGGCTCGACCAGCGGTCCGATCATGAAGTCCCTCCCACAGCCGCGCGCACCTGGTCAGTGTTCCCGAAGACCCGCGGGTTGGCGATGAACCGGACCTCGCCGGACGCGGTGACCAAGTAGGACGCCGGGAGCGAAGCCGGCACCTTGAGGGCCGTCCGGACGGGCCCGCTCTGCCCGTCGCCGTCGTAGACCGACGGCAGGTGCACGCCCAGCTTGGCGAGCAGTTCCAGCCCGTCCTTCGCGGGGCTCTGCACCTGGACGCCGAGCACGCGCACGGCGCCCGGCTGCTTCGCGTACTCCTGGAGCACGGGCAGCTCGGTCCGGCACGGCTCGCACCACGACGCCCACACGTTGACCAGCACCGGAGCGCCGGCGAGGGCCTGGCCGACGTCGACGCTCGCGCCGTCGCCGAGGCAGTCGGCCTTGACGCCTTGGAGCTGTTTCACGGGCTGCTTCGCGCTCGGAGCCGGACATGCTTGGAGCGCCGCCGCGGACCGGGCCGGCGCCAGGTCCTCCGACGGCTTCGCGGCGCTGTCGTCACCCCCGCGGGGCAGCAGCGCGACGATGAGCGCCACCGCCAGCACGGCGGCGGCCAGCGCCCACTTGGTGACGGTCGTCACCGGGGCGCCGCCATGGCCAGGATGTGGTCCTTTTCGACGCCCTTGACGAGCTTGGCGGCCTCCTCGAAGCCGGTCGGGCCGGTGCCGTAGGAGGGGCAGTCCTTGGCGAGCGGGCAGGCCCCGCAGGCGGGCTTCTTGGCGTGGCAGACGCGCCGGCCGTGGAAGATCACCCGGTGGGAGAGCATCGTCCACTCCTTGCGGGGGATCAGCTCGCCGACCGCGTGCTCGACCTTGACCGGGTCGTCTTCGGCCGTCCAGCCCCAGCGGCGGACCAGCCTGCCGAAGTGAGTGTCGACGGTGATGCCCGGGACGTCGAAGGCGTTGCCGAGCACGACGTTGGCCGTCTTGCGGCCGACACCCGGCAGGGTGACGAGGTCGTCGAGCTTGCCCGGCACCTCGCCGTCGAAGCGCTCGACGAGCGCCGCGCCCAGGCCCATGACGGAGTTCGCCTTGGCCCGGTAGAAACCGGTGCTGCGGAGGTACTCCTCCAGCTCGGTGCGGTCGGCGCCCGCGTAGTCGGCGGCGGTCCGGTAGCGCTTGAACAGTGCGGGCGTGACGAGGTTCACCCGGACGTCGGTGGTCTGCGCGGACAGCACGACCGCGACCAGCAGTTCCAGTGGAGTGGTGAAGTCGAGCTCGCAGTGGGCGTCCGGATACACGTCGTCCAAGCAACGCTTCATCCGCCTGGCGCGTCTCACCAGAGCTAACCGGCTTTCACCAGCGCCCTCTTGGGGGGCGTTCGTGGTGGCAGGTGGCACCCCGATAGCCTACGGGCGCCGTCGGACGGGCCGGTCAGTGCACCGGTGGACGACCGACACGCCAGAGCACCACCTCGGCGCAGTTTTCCGGCCGCCATGAGCGAGGATCTGGAGTAGATGCTTTTCACTGAGTGTTTCGGGGTCCGGTCATGACCGTCTGGTTCGTCATCCTGGTCCCCCTGGTGATCATGTTCTTCGCGCTGTTCATGGAGCGCGTGGAAAGCCGGCTCAAGCACGTCGCGGTGCAGGAGAACGAGGTCGAAGAGTTCCTCGAGCAGGCGCAGCCCAACGAGGTCAGGGCGCTCTACGGGCACGGCATCGGCCGTGCGCTGGAGCTGTTCCGGCTGCGTAGGCTGGGCGGACGGGCAGCCAGGCTACGCGCGCGTCGCGTGCGGAGTTAGGCTCCACGTTCGAACGAGATCATCCGGCGGGCGCGCGCGTCCGACGGGCGATCTCGTGAGTACGCCCTAGACTGACGCGCAAGTGATCGGCGTCACGCTCTTCCACACACGGGAGGGCGTGCACGTTTCTCGACGAGGAGGCACCCGAGGTGGACGAAACCCTGGCCCGTGCGGGCATTTTCCAGGGTGTGGAGCCGGCAGCGGCGGAGGCGCTGGCCCAGACCTTGGAATCCGTGGAGTTCCCCCGCGGCCACGTCATCTTCAACGAGGGTGAACCCGGCGACAAGCTCTACATCATCCAGTCCGGCAAGGTGAAGATCGGCCGCAAGTCGCCCGACGGCCGCGAGAACCTGCTGGGCATCTTCGGCCCGTCCGACATGTTCGGCGAGCTGTCCATCTTCGACCCCGGCCCCCGGACGTCGAGCGCGACCACGGTCACCGAGGTCCGCGCGGTCACCATGGACCGCCCGGCCCTGCGCCAGTGGATCTCGACCCGCCCGGAGATCGCCGAGCAGCTGCTGCGCGTGGTCGCGCGCCGCCTGCGCCGGACGAACAACATGGTCGCGGAGCTGATCTTCACCGACGTCCCGGGCCGCGTGGCGCGGGCGCTGCTGCAGCTCGCGCAGCGGTTCGGCAGCCAGGAGGCGGGCCTGCTGCGGGTCACGCACGACCTGACGCAGGAAGAGATCGCCCAGTACGTCGGCGCGTCCCGCGAGACCGTCAACAAGGCTTTGGCCGACTTCGCCCACCGCGGGTGGCTGCGGCTCGAAGGCAAGAGCGTGCTGATCCTGGACCCGGAGCGCCTGGCCCGCCGGGCTCGCTGAGTTCTCACGTCGAAGGCCCCTCGGCTTGCCGAGGGGCCTTCTTCATGGCTTGATAGATAGAACAAAGAGCCGGGCGCCACCCCCGACGTGGCGCACCGGCTCTTCGTTGTCGCGCGGACCATCCCCCGACGATCCGCGCTCCCCGCCCTCCGGGATCAGGCCCCGACCCAAGTGCCGGAGGGAGCTGGGTTCTGTGCTGTTGTTCAACCATCACGGCCCATACCCACGAATTCAAGGCCATTCACTCTCAAGGACGCCGTCCCGGCCGTTTCGTTGCACGAGTTCACGGAGAATATCGTGACTGTTACCCGATCGAGACCGGGTGACGCACCCGAACGTCGACCTGGTGACGCACCTGACCGTTAAATAACTGGTACTCACGTACCACTCTGTCGCATACTGGTACGCGTGTCCCACTCCGAAGGTCGTACGTCTCTGGCCGACTACCGCGGCGCGCTGACGACCCGCGCCGCCCGGTGGCCGGCTGTCGCGTCCGTGCTCGCGCGCCTGCCGATCGCCATGATCGGCATCTCGGCCCTGCTCTACGTCCAGCGCGAGACCGGGTCCTTCGCCGCCGCCGGGCTGGTCTCGGCCGGCTCGCTCGTCGGCGTCTCGGTGGGCGCGGTGATCCAGGGCAGGCTGATCGACCGGTTCGGCCCGACGCGGCCGTTGCTCATCGTGTCGGCGCTGCTCGCGGTGTCCATGACGGCCCTGGTCACGGCCATCGAATCGCACGCATCGACGACGGTTCTGGTGGCGTTCGCCGCGGCGACCGGCCTGTCGGAACCGATGGTCGGCTCGGCGTCGCGGGCGCTGTGGACGCGGCTGCTGCCCCCGGGTGGCGCGCGCAACGCGGCGTTCTCGTACGAGGCGATCAGCATGGAGGTGTTCTTCATCCTCGGCCCCGGCGTCGCCGGGCTGCTGGTGCTGGCCCCGTGGGCGGGCACCGGCCTGGTGCTGGGCGTCGCGCTGCAGTTCACCGGCGCGGTGCTGTTCGCGCTGAGCCCGGCGGTCCGGGCGTGGGGTCCGTCGTCGGCGTCGTCCGGCTCGCTGCTGGGCGCGCTGGCGAGCCCGGGCATGCGGACGCTGGCGCTGGCCGCGCTCGGGTTCGGCGTGGTGATCGGGTTCGTCGAGGTGGCGGTCCCGGCGGCGGCGACCGAGGCCGGCGAGCCGTCGTTCGGCGGGTTGCTGCTCTCGGCGTGGTCGCTGAGCTCGGTGGCGTTCGGCGTGGCGTACAGCTTGCGCCCGTGGCCGCGCCGGATGGGCCTGCGGCTGCCGGCGCTGCTCGGCGGCTTCGGGGCGCTGGTGGCGCTGCTCGCGTGGCCGTCGTCGCTGTGGGGGCTGGCGCTGATGATGCTGCTGGCGGGGGCGTTGATCACGCCCCAGTCGACGGCGCACTCGTCGGCGATCGAGCTGGTGGCGCCGTCCGGGACCGCGGCGGAGGCGTTCGGCTGGGTGCTGACGGCGGTGACGCTGGGCTTGGCCGCCGGGCAGTCGGTGAGCGGGTACGTCGTGGAGCACGCCGGTCCTTCGGCGGCGTTCTTGACGGCCAGCGTGGCCGGGTTGGTCCTCGCGCTGCTGGTTTGGCTGCTGCGGGGGACGGTCCGGGCGCCCATTGCGGCTCCGGCTGCCCCTTCGCTGGTCGGCGCGGGCCGGTAGGTCTGCCGCGGCTTGGTCGTGAGTGAGAAACAGTGTTCTAACCCTGTTTCTCACTCACGACCGTTTTTGTCGGTGGTCGCCGCTAGCTTGCGGGTATGGACGTCACCGCGCCTGCCCACCGCCTCTCGGCGGCCGTCACCGCCGCTTCCCGACTGCTGCCCGCCCGCGCCGGGCTGCGGTTGAGGGCGGACGCGGCCGGGCTGACGGTCGCCGGCAGCGACCCGGACCTGGCCGTCCGGTTCGACTGCCCGGCGACCGCCCACACGGACGGTTCGGTCACCGTCCCGGCGGCCCCGCTGGCCGAGACTCTTCGCATGCTCGACGCCGAGCTGGTGCGCTTGGTCGTCGAAGGCAGCCGCTTGGCCCTGCGGGTCGACAACGCTCGGTTCGCGCTGCCGTTGCTGTCCACCGAGGCCGCCCCACCGGCTTCGGAGCCCCCATTGGTGTCCGAAGTGGACGGTGCGGCGTTCGCATCGGCGCTGCGGATCGTCGCGGGAACGGCGTCGAAGGACGACCCGCTCCCGCTGTTCACGGGGGTCCGGCTCCGGGCGGATTCCCGGCTGACGCTGACGGCGTCGGACCGCTACCGGATGGCGGTGGCCCGCCTGCCGCTGCGATCCCCGGGGTCATTGGACGTCCTGGTCCCGGCAACGCTCCTGACGGAGGCGGCCCGCCAGGCAAAGGGAGTGGTCGGCCTGCACGCGGGCCCGAGCCGGTTCGGGTTGAGCTGGCCGGGCGGCTTGGTGGGCACGGCTGTCCTCGACGCTGGGTTTCTTTCGGAGGACTCGATCCCGTCATCGGCGGTCGACACTCGGGTGTCTTTGGATGCGGACGCCCTGGCGGCGGCGGTTCGCCGGGTGGGGGTGTACGCGGAGGACCGGCGGGTGTTGACGGTGGAGGTCGGCGATTCGCAGGTCCGGTTGGCGAGCGCGCGTCAGGACACGGGCGAGGCGGAGGAGACGCTGAAGGCCGAGGTCAGTGGAGGTCGGACGTCGCCGTCGTTCCAGGCTCAATACTTGCTCGACGCGTTGCAGGCGTTCTCGGGTGAGCGGGTGGAGCTGTCGATCCAGCCGGGGATGCGGGCGTGCATCCTTCGGTCGGCGGAGCCCGGGGAGGTGGAACTGACGTACTACCTCATGCCGATGCTGGCCCGGTAGATCCACCGATGTCGACGGCTCGGGTCGTTCCCGGCCGCCAGCGTCGGACGGCGAGCCACCTGCTCGACCGGTTCGAGGCATCTGCGGCTTCGAGCCGCCTCGCTCAGCACCTCCGCGCGGGTCGTCCTGCTACACCGGCTGCAACGTGCCGAAGCGCTTCAGCGTGCGGATCATCGGGGCCGTCTCCACCTGCTGGACCCCCGCCAACCCACCCAGGTCATCCGCTAAGTACGCATACAGCGCCGCGTCGTCGCGACATCCGATGTTCGCCACCATGTTCGCCGGGCCCGTGGTCGCCGCCGCGAAGGCCACCTGCGGGTGCTTTGCCAACGCGCGTCCCGTTGATTCCAACGCCGATGGGGCCACCGTCAACCACAACGTCGCCGTCAGCGGGTAGCCCAGCAGGGCCGCGTCCACCTCTACGTCGAAGTACAGCGCTCCCGAGGCCCGCAACGCCGACAGCCGGCGGCGGACCGTCGACTCCGAACGGCCCGATGCCGCACTCAATGTCGACATGTCGGCACGACCGTCCTGGGCCAACGCGGTCAGCAAGCCCACGTCGCCCGGCTCCGGAACGTACGACGCACCCGAAAACACCGGCGGCAAGGCGGCGACCTGAGCAGCGGACAACGCGCTGGACCGGCCCGGCCACCCCGCCGGCCCGCCCGCGAACCGGCGCAGCAGCCGGTACGCCGTCATCGACACCACCCGCGGCGTCCGGGGCAGCTGTCCCAGCAGCAACCCGTCCGCCTCTTCGCGCAGCGGCGCCCGGATGAAGCAAACGATCTCCGTCCCGCCGGACATCAAGCTCACCCACTGCGTGTCCGGCCGCCGGGCCAGGGCCGCCGCGATCGCAGCCGCCGCGTCCGGGACACAACGCAACCTAACTAACCAGTGCACCTGCCCCAGCGGCGCCGCCTCCGGGACGCCCACCACCCGCAGCACCCCCGACGACCGCAGTTTCCGGTAGCGGCGCGCCACCGTCTGGTCCGAGACCCCCAGTACCGACGCGATCGTGCTGAACGACGCACGCCCGTCCAGCTGCAACGCGTGCGCCAGGCGGCGGTCCAGGTCGTCGAGCAAGCCGGATTCCACCAAACGAGACTAAAGACTGTCGGATTCCGTGCACAAGAAGCACGCCAGAGGGAAAAACCCTACGCACAACCCACCCTGGAACCATGCACATCGACCACACCGTCTTCCTGACCAGGGACTACGAACGCACCTGGCAACGCTACGAGCAGCTCGGCTTCACGCTCAGCCCGCCGTCACGGCACTTCGCCGCCCCGACCGGCACGAGCGAACCCGTACCGAGCTGCACCGCGAACCGCTGCGCCTACTTCGGCGGCTCCTTCCTCGAACTCATCGGCATCGTCGACGAAGCCGCCGGCGACCCCTGGCACGTCCTGCCGATCCTCGACGCCCGCGGCGACGGCCTCCACGGCTGCTCCTTCGGCGTCGACGACTCCGAGCAAGCCGACAAAAGACTCCGCGAAGCCGGCCTCTCGACGTCGGGGGTGCTGAAGCTGCAACGGGACGTCGAACTGCCCGAAGGCACCCGCACCGCGCGCTTCCGGAGTGTCCACATCAGACGCGACCGCACGCCCGAAGGCATCCTCCACACCGCCGAGCACCTCACCCCGGAGTACGTCCACCAGCCGCGCTACCTGAACCACCCCAACGGCGCCAAAGCCGTCGCCGGGATCGTGCTCGTCGTCCCCGATGACGAAATCGACGCCTACAAGAGCCGCTACGCCGTCATCACCGACGGCCACGACCTCGTCGACATCGTCGGCGTGAACGACCTTCTCCCGGGCGAAACCCCGAAGCAACTGCCTTACTTCGCCGCGCACGGCGTCGTGGTGGCGGATCTCGCGAAAGCGCGGAAACTGATCGAGCAGCACGTCCCGACCACGACCCACCACAAGGGATTCTTCGTCAGCGCCGAAGACGCCCTCGGGGCCGCCGTCCACTTCGAAGAGGAGGCACGATGATCGTCGAAACCAGCACCGGCCGGATCCGTGGCACCACGAACGAATTCAAGGGAATCCCCTACGCCACAGCGAAACGCTTCGAGGCACCGGCAAAAACAGAGCCGTGGACCGGCGTCCGCGACGCGCTGGAGCCCGGCCCCGCGGCACCGCAACCGCCGTCACGTCTGGAGCACGCCCTCGGCCCGATGCCCTTGCCGCAGAGCGAAGACTGCCTGAGCCTCAACGTCTTCACGCCGTCGACCAGCGGGAGCCGCCCGGTGCTCGTGTGGATCCACGGCGGCGGGTTCTCCAGCGGCTCGGGCGGCCAGGTCTGGTACACCGGCACGCGCCTGGCCCGCGAGGCGGACGTCGTCGTCGTGACGCTCAACTACCGCCTCGGCGTGCTCGGGTTCCTGCACGCCGACGGGATTCCGCCGAACCTCGGCATCGCCGACCAGCTCGCCGCGCTCGACTGGGTGCGAGACAACATCGCCGCGTTCGGCGGGAACCCGGCCGAGGTCACGCTCGGCGGGCAGTCGGCAGGCGCGCAGTCCACACTCGCCCTGTGGTCGTCACAGCGCGCCGACCTCAAGCGGATCGCGCTGCAGAGCGCGCCTCTCGGGATGCGACCGTCCACACCGGACGAAGCCGCGGTGTCCGCCGGACGGTTCACCGAAGCCCTCGAAGACGACATCCGCTCGGCCCCGGTCGAGCGGCTGCTCGCCGCGCAGCTCTCGGTCCCCGGCAAGCCCGGCTCGATCGAGCCGCCGTTCCAGCTGGTCGCCGACGACGACCTCGTCGCGAAGGACCTCATCGAAGCGGCACCCGAAGGCCCGGCACTGATCAGCTGGACCCGCGAAGAACTGCGCGCCTTCGTCCCCGACGCGCCCCAGGACGTGATCGCCGAAGCGAACCGCTTCTTCACCAGCGACCGGCTGGCGGAGAAACTCGGCGCCTTCACCTACCGCTTCGACTGGCAGGCCCCGGGCAACCGGTTCGGAGCCTGCCACTGCATCGACATCCCGTTCCTCTTCGGCACCCACGACGTCTGGGACGCGCCGATGCTCGAAGGCGCCCCGAAGGGCCTCGAGAACGAAACCGGGCTGCGCGAGGTGTGGGCCGCCTTCCTCCACGGAGAGCGGCCCGGCACGCTCAGCCCGCCGAAGCTGCCTTGACCGCGGCCTCGACCTCGGCGAAGGACGGGTTGACCATGGCCGTCGAGCCGACGATCACGGTCGGCACCGTCTCGTTGCCGTTCGCGACCTCGCGCACGCGCGCGGCAGCGTCGGGGTCCTCCCAGATGTTGATCTTGCGGATGTTGAAGCCGCTCTTCGACATCGGCCGGTCCAGCGCGGCGCAGAACCCGCACCCCGGGCGCCAGTAGAACTCGACCTCGACGTTGCTCATCCCTGTTCCTCCGACCGCAAGTAGTCCAGCTGCGCCTGCACGCTCAGTTCGGCCGGCGCCCACAGCGCCCGGTCGACGTCGGCGTACACGACTTCGACGACCTGGCGCGGGGACGCGTCCGCGCCCAGCGTCTTCAGTGCCGAACGCACCTGGTCCAGCCGCTGTTCCCGGTGGGCAAGGTACTCGGCGGCAGTCGCGGCGAGATCGGGCAGCTCTGGACCGTGCCCCGGCAGCCCGAGCGTGCCCGCCGGGAGCTCGATCAGCTTCCGCAGCGAGCGCAGGTAGTCCCCGAGGTCGTGCAGCACGGTCGTGCCGCGGCCGAGGATGGTGTCGCCGGTCAGGACCTGGCCGTCGAGCACCAGCGACACCGAGTCGTCGGTGTGCCCGGGGGTGTGCAGGACCCGGATGGAGAGACCGCCCGCCGAGATCACCTCGCCGTCCACAAAGGACGAGGAGCCGATGCACAGCGAAGCGTCGAACGCCCGCACCGGCGCGCCGACGCGCTCGGCGAACCACGGCGCGCCCTCGGCGTGGTCGGGGTGGAAGTGGGTCAGCAAGACGAGCTCCACTGAGCCGATGCCGGCCAGCAGTTCGAGGTGCTCGAGGTCGCGGTAACCGGGGTCGACGACGACGGCAGGCGAGTCCGGCGTCGCCCGCAGGACCCAGCTGTTCGTACCTTCGAGCGTCATCGAGGACGGGTTGTTCTCCAGCAGCACCGACGCCGTCTCGGACACCTGGCGCAGCACGCCGTACGCGGGGGCGCTCATCGCTTCTCCAGCACGACGCGGACGTGGTCGTTCTCGCGGACGAGCGTCGGCGCGATGCGGACGATCTCGCGCCGCTCGTTCAGGATGTCGTCGGCGGTCGCGAACTTGGCCAGCTCGCTCAGCGTCAGCCAGGTCGGCGGCATCAGCATCCGGCGGCCTTCGCGCGCGTCGGCGATCGCGTCCTCGGGCCGCTGCCAGCCGGAGCTCGACGCCTCCGACGTCGCGCCGTCGGCCTGCTGGCCGTCCGGCAGCTTCGCGACGTAGAAGCGGGTGTCGTACCGGCGCGGCTCCTGCTCGGGGGTGATCCAGTGCGCCCACGGGCGCAGCAGGTCGGCGCGCAGGGTCAGGCCCGCGTCGGCGAGGAAGCCGGCCAGCGACACCTCGCGCGTCTCCAGCGCCTGGCGGGCGGCCGCGTACGGCGTGACGTCGGTCAGCACGTCGTCCGCGCCGCCCGCGAGCAGGACGCCGGACTCCTCGAACGTCTCCCGCACCGCCGCGCAGGTCAGCGCCCGCGCGAGCGCGTCGTCGCAGCCGAACCGCGAGGCCCACCACGACGGCTCCGGGCCGGCCCACGCCACCGACGCGTCGGCGTCGCGCTTGTCGACCCCGCCGCCGGGGAAGACGGTCATCCCGCCCGCGAACGGCATGCCCTTGACCCGGTGCTGCAGGAAGATCTCGACGCCGTCGGCGCCGTCTCGGACCAGGATCACGGTGGCCGCGTCCTTCGGGACGACGGGCGGCCCGTCGGCATTGGCGCGGGTGGCTACCCCGGCACCGACGGGGAGGTCGAAGACAAACTCCGTTGGCTGCTCCACCACCGGAACATACCTCCGGACCCCCGCGTTCCGTCGCGCGGTTGTGGCATCCCAGACACAGCGAAAGCGGCACTTTCCCAGGGAAAGTGCCGCTTTGCGCCGCAAAGCTTAAGGAGCGGTCCAGCCGCGCTGGTCGCCGCCGGAGCGGGACGCGCCGTTGAGCCGCATCTTCGCCGCCTCGGCCCGCTCGCGCTCGGCCAGCTCGGCGTGCAGCTCACGCAGCAGCGCCCGGTCGCGCTCGCTCAGGCTCGGGTCGTCCAGGTCCAGCGCCGGCAGCTCGACGACCTCGTGCATCGACGGCTTGCCCGCGGCGATCTCGCGGCCCTTCTCCGGGTCCTCGGCCAGCGCCTGCCGCAGCTGCGCGACCTCCGCCGGCGTCAGGTCGGCCGTGCGCTCCGCCCGCGTCTCGGACCGGTCGGACGACCGGTCCGCCCGCGACTGGCGGGGCGGCTCCGGGACGGGCGGCGGCGACACGATCGGCACCACCGGGGCCACCGGCTCCGGCGGGGTCGTCGTGGCCGTGCTCGACCGGATGCTGTGCCTGCTGCCCGACGACTCCGCGACCGGCTCGGCCTTCACCGTCACCGGCGGCTTGACCGGCTCGGGCCGGTACACCGAAGCGGACGACGTCGTGCTCCCGGTCACCCACGCGGGCGACGCGGCCGCCGAAGCCGCCTGGTGGTACTCGGAGTGCGCGACGCCCGGACCGCTGACCTCGACGACGGAGTGGATCCCGGCCCGGCGCAGCGCCGTGTCGACGCGGAACGCGACGGCGGGCGGGTTGCCCTCCGGCCCCAGCTCGACCAGCACCACGCGCTGCGGCAGCGCGCCCGGCACGCTCCCGGCCGGCGTGTTGCGCCACACCGCGTGCACCGACCGGACGTCCGGCAGCACCTGCAGCGTCCGGTCGAGCGCCTCGGCGATGCCGAACTCCGGGGAGTTCTCGCCGGTGAACCGGTGCGTGTTGACCGGCTCGGCCTCGTCGACCAGCAGGTCGTTCGCCAGCGTCGCGTCCGACCGGCTCATCTCGAGGACGAGCGCGAGCTCGCGCTGCTCGGCGGAGCTGACCGGGATCCGGCCCGCGATGAGCGTGCCGGTGGTCAGCTCGACCGCCTCGTCGATGTGCGCCCGGGCGATCAGCTCACGCGCTTCGGTGAGCGCGCTGTCGTCGATCCGGCCCGCCAGGGCCAGCAACAGGTTGTGCAGGCGCAGGGGCACCGAAAACCCGTCCATGGGCGGGCCGTCGTGGACCTCCACCATTGCCTTGCTCCCTCCCAGCTCGCTGGCGGGCGAGCGTTATGCGGCTACTAGCCGGTTCCCCGCAGCGGCGCCCACGCAGACCAGTTCCGAATCGGCCAGCGCGGCCCGGTGGTACTCCGGCAGGTCGAAGCGCGGCGGGATGACCTCGACGCTGGGCTCTTCGTCGCCCAGAACGCGCAGCACCCGCTGCAGTTCGCCGGTCAACCTCGGCAGACCGTTGAGCGCGGTGATCAGCAGGACGCGCTTGGCCGTGCCCTGCCCGACCACACCGACGTGTCGCCAGCTCTGCCGCACTTCCCCCACGTCCGGGCGACCGCGCAACGTTGCGTGGATCAACACGGACACGGAGTCGACCGAGTTAACCCATTCGGGCGCACTCGCCGTGAATGTGTACCGGTTCTCGGCAACGTCGTCTACCCCCAGCGTCGAACTGACCTGGTGCCAGTCGGCGCCGTGCGGGATGAGACCGGCCACGAGCAGGCGGTACTCCGTCTGGTCGAGGTCAATCCTGTGCTTAAGCAAAGACCTCGGCAGGGTCCGGGCGAGCGTGCCCATGGCGCCCTCGCCGAGCCAGTCGCGGAACCGCCACAGCAGCTGGTCGGGCAGCCGCCCGGCCAGCCGGAGCAGCAGCTCGTGGGTGGACTGCTCGATGTCCGGGTCCATCACTGCACCTCCACGATCAGTTCGACCTCCACCGGCGACCCGATGGGCAGCTCCGCGACGCCGACGGCCGAGCGGGCGTGGATGCCCGCGTCGCCGAAGACCTCGCCGAGCAGCTCGGACGCGCCGTTGACGACCGCCGGCTGGCCGGTGAAGCCCTCCGCGGAAGCCACGAAGCCGACAACCTTGACGATCCGCGTGACGTTGTCAATGCCCACCAGCGCGTGCACGGCCGCGAGCGCGTTGAGCGCCGACGTGCGGGCGTGGCCCTTGGCCTCTTCGGGGCTGATCTCCGCGCCGACCTTGCCGGTCGCGGCGAGCACGCCGTCGACGAAGGGCAGCTGGCCGGAGGTGTAGACGTGGTTCCCGCTCTGGACGGCGGGCACGTAGGCGGCCAGCGGGGCCGCCACGCCGGGCAGCTCGATGCCGAGCTCCTTCAGCCGTTCGCTCCAGCTCACGCGGGTCAGCCCTTCGGACGCTTGAGGTACGCGACGTGCTGCTCGCCGCTCGGGTTCGGCAGCACGGTGACCAGCTCCCAGCCGTCCTCGCCCCACTGGTCGAGGATCTGCTTCGTCGCGTGGATCAGGAGGGGGACGGTCGCGTACTCCCACTTGGTGGCGCTCATGGAACGGGAGCGTAGCCAAGCGGGCAAGACCGCCGGGGGCCACCGCCGGAAAACCGCGCGCGACGCGCCGGAGTGTGGTTCATCTCACGCCGCTAGCGTGGGTGCGTGGAAACGTGGCGCGTGATCGCGACGGCGCTGCTCGCGGCGGCCGGGCTGCCCCTGGTGCTCGTCGTGATGGCCAAAGTGCGCGACCGGACGCAGAACTCCGGCCAGGTCGCCCTCGGCGGCGTGATCACCTTCACGCTGGTGCTCGTCCTGGGTGTGCTCACCCTCACCGTGCTGCCCGGGCTCGTCGCCTGGGTGCTGGTCGCGGCGGTCGCCGCTGCGGTCAGCGTCATGCTGCTGGCCAGCTGAGAGCTGATTTAGGGTGAAGAAGTGACCATTCCCCATGCCGGCTGGACCGACGAGCTTGCCCGCGCCCGGCTGCACTTCGTCACCGGCAAGGGCGGGACCGGCAAGACGACGCTGGCCGCCGCGCTCGGCCTCGCGCTCGCCCGCGAAGGCCGTCGGGTGCTGCTCATCGAGGTCGAAGGCCGGCAGGGCATCGCCCAGCTCTTCGACACCGAGCCGCTGCCCTACGCCGAGCAGCGCATCGCGTCCGTCCCCGGCGGGGGCGAGCTGCGCGCGCTGCACATCGACGTCGAAGCCGCGCTGCTCGAGTACTTCGAGATGTTCTACAACCTGGGCTTCGCCGGCCGGACGCTGCGGCGGATGGGCGCGATCGAGTTCGCAACCACCCTCGCCCCGGGCCTGCGGGACGTCCTGCTCACCGGGAAGGTCAAGGAGTGCGTCGGGCGCACCGAGTCCGACGGGCGGCACACCTACGACGCCGTCGTCGTCGACTCGCCGCCGACCGGCCGGGTCGTCAAGTTCCTCGACGTCACCAAGGCCCTCACCGACCTCGCGAAGACCGGCCCGATCCGCGGCCAGGCCGAAGGGGTCGTGCGGCTGCTGCACTCCGGCGAGACGGTGATCCACCTGGCCACGCTGCTGGAGGAGATGCCGGTCCGCGAGACCGTCGAGGCCGTGGCCGAGCTGGACGGCGCCGACCTGCGCCCGGGCGCGGTGCTGGTCAACCGGGTCCGGCCGCCGCGGCTGCCCGCGCGGTCGGTGACGGCCGCCGCGGACGGGCGCGTCGACGCTTCCCGCGTCCGCGACGGGCTCGCGTCGGCCGGGCTGAAGCTGCCGGAGGACACCCTCGAAGCGCTGGTCGAGGAGACCGTCGAGCACGCCGTGCGCGTCGCCGCCGAGCAGCGGGCGCGTGAGCAACTCGCCGAGGCCGACCTGCCGACGCTCGAACTGCCGGACCTGACCGACGGCGTCGACGTCGCCGCTCTCTACGACCTGGCCGAGGCCCTGACCGACCAGGGGGTGCGGTTGTGACCACCATCGACATCGACGCGCTGCTCGACGACTCCGAAAGCCGCGTGATCGTCTGCTGCGGCTCCGGCGGCGTCGGCAAGACGACGACGGCGGCGGCGCTGGCCCTGCGCGCGGCCGAGCGCGGGCGGCAGACGGTGGTGCTGACGATCGACCCCGCGCGCCGGCTGGCGCAGGCGCTGGGGCTGCGTGAACTCGGCAACCACCCGAAGCAGGTGCGGGTCGAGGGGTTCGAGCCCAAGGGCGAGCTGTGGGCGATGATGCTCGACATGCGCCGCACGTTCGACGACATGGTGCGCGTGCACGCCGGCCCGGAACGCGCCGAGCAGCTGCTGAAGAACCCCTTCTACCAGACCATTTCCACGTCGTTCTCCGGCACGCAGGAGTACATGGCGATGGAGAAGCTGGGCCAGCTCGCGGCGACCGGCGACTGGGACCTGATCATCGTCGACACCCCGCCGAGCCGGTCCGCGCTGGACTTCCTGGACGCGCCGACGCGGCTGTCGTCCGCTTTGGACGGCCGGATGATCCGGTTGCTGACGGGCCCGGCGAAGGCCGGCGGCTGGGGCCTGCGCAAGGTCGTCAACGCGGGGTTCTCGATGTTCGCGAAAGCGGTGTCGACGATCATCGGCGGCCAGCTGCTGACCGACGCGTCGGCGTTCATGCAGGCGTTCGACAGCATGTTCGGCGGCTTCCGCGAGCGCGCCCGCAAGACGGCGGAGCTGCTGCGCTCGTCGGGGACGTCGTTCCTCGTGGTGGCCGCGCCGGAGCCGGACGCGCTGCGCGAGGCGTCCTACTTCGTCGAGCGGCTGTCTTCGGAGTCGATGCCGCTGGCGGGGCTGATCGCGAACCGGACGCACCCGGTGCTGGCTTCGCTGTCGGGCGCGGAGGCGCTGGCCGCGGCGGAGACGGTGCAGAACGCGCCGCTGGCCGAGGCGGTGCTGCGGCTGCACGCGGACCGCGTCTCGCTGGCGGCCCGCGAGGAGCGGCTGCTGGCGCGGTTCACCCGGGCGCACCCCGAGGTGGCGCTGGCCCGGGTCCCCGCTCTGGCCGGTGACGTGCACGACCTGGACGGTCTGCGCGACATCGGCGTGAAGCTCGCCGGTTGAGCGGCCCCGTCGCCGGATGACGTGAATGACTCATTCATGTCATCTGGCGACATGAATGAGTCATTCACGGCGTTCGGGCCGCGCGTCAGCCGACTTCCACCCGCTCGAGCGCGTCCCTCTTGGCCGCGTCGAGCAGTTCCGCCCAGCTCACCACGTCGGGGCGGCGGCGCAGCAACGCCCGCCGCTCCCGTTCGGTCATGCCTCCCCACACGCCGAAGTTGATCCGGCCGTCGAGTGCTTCGGCGAGGCATTCCGTCCGGACCGGGCAGCCCATGCAGACCGCTTTGGCCCGGTTCTGCTCCGCGCCCCGGACGAACAGGCCGTCCGGGTCGGCGTCCCGGCAGGACGCGTTGATTCGCCAGCTCGACTGGTTGGTTTCCATACCCCCAGCTCCCTACCCTGGTGATCGACGCACCAGCGGGGAAAGGCACTGCGCTCCTTGCCCCCGCGAGCGTGTCTCCCTCTGCTCACGTCGGTTACCGGGCACCTCCCCGGTGCCGGTGCCGCCGAACGGACCAGGCGAGCTCCCACCCGCGTTGATCCATCCGTCGGCTTGTCTTCGTGAGACGTTGACGGACTGTAGGGGCCCTCGGTTCCCCCCGTCGAGACCCAGGATGCCTTCCGTTACCAGATGTCACCGAAGGGGGTCGGTTTTGTCACTGAATTCACACCGTCGGAGACACGGCGTCACCGGCACCCGACCCGCCCCGGGTAGCCTGGCCCTCGTGCGAAAAGCGGATGGTTTGTTCAAGCTCATCGGCCTCTGTCTGCTCGCGGGGGTGCTCGTCGCCGGCATGCTCTTCCCCGTCGTGGGGGCTGCCGGTGTCATGTCCAACCAGGCCAGCGAGACGGTGGAGAAGACTTCGTCGGACCTCGCCGACATCCCGCCGCCCCTGGTGACGACGGTCACCGACAGCACCGGGAAGCCGATCGCGACCCTGTACGACCAGTACCGGCTGCCGATCAACGAGAACCAGATCAACGAGGCCATGAAGTGGGCGCTGGTCTCGGTCGAGGACAAGCGGTTCTACGACCACCACGGCGTCGACTGGCAGGGCACGCTGCGCGCGGCCGTCAGCAACAGCACGGGCGCCGACACGCAGGGCGCCTCGACGCTGACCCAGCAGTACGTGAAGAACTACCTCATCAACGTCGTCTACCGGAACGACGAGGTCGGCCAGAAGAAGGCCCAGGAGCAGTCGATCGCCCGCAAGCTGAAGGAAGCGCGGATCGCGATCCAGCTCGAGACGAAGCTGACCAAGCAGCAGATCCTCGCCGGCTACCTCAACATCGTCGAGTTCTCCCGGCAGATCTACGGGGTCGGCGCCGCCGCGCACGCGTACTTCAACACGACGCCGGAGAAGCTCACCGTGCCGCAGGCCGCGCTGCTGGCCGGGCTGGTGAACAACCCGATCAACAACGACCCGTGGAAGCACGCGGACAAGGCGACCGCGCGCCGCAACCTGGTGCTCGACCGGATGGTGGAGAACAAGAAGCTGGCCAAGGCCGACGCCGACCGCTTCAAGGCCGAGCCGCTGGGCGTGGTGCCGGACTTCCCGGCGAAGCCGCCGGCCAACTGCATCGGCGCGGGCCCGGAGTCCGGGTTCTTCTGCCAGTACGTCGAGGACTACCTGCTCAAGGCGGGCGGGATGACCAAGGACCAGCTCTATACCGGCGGCTACACGATCAAGAGCACGCTGGACGAGCGCGCCAACCACGAGGCGAAGGTCTCGGCGGAGACGCAGGTCGGCAAGACCCAGAAGTACGTGGCGAACACGTTGTCGCTGATCAGACCGGGCAAGGACCGGCACGAGGTGGTCGCGCTGGCGGCCAACCGCGACTACGGCCAGGACCAGGAAGCCGGCCAGACGACGTACGCGCTGCCGACCGGCGTCTACAACACCGGTGGCGCGGGGTCGACGTACAAGATCTTCACCTCGGCCGCGGCGCTCGAAAAGGGCGTGGCGGGGATCTACTCACCGGTCCAGGTGCCGGACACCTACGTGTCCCACGTGTTCACCGGTGGCGCGAAGACCTGTCCGAAGACCGGGCCGCCCGCCAACTCGAACTGGTACTGCGTCGGCAACGCCGGCGACTACAGCCGGATCGCCCAGGGCGCGAACCTGCAGACGGCGCTCGCGACGTCGCCGAACACCGCGTTCGTCGAGCTCGAAGACCGGCTCGGCAGCACCGCGCCGGGCATCGACATGGCCCGGCGGCTCGGCATGCGCGACACGATGGCGAGCAACATCGGCGGCGGCACCGTGGACCCGAAGGCCGAGTCGGAGGCGAAGCGGCTGAGCCAGGCCGAGTACTACGGCCCGCGCGGCAACAACCCCGGGTTCGGCGCGTTCACCCTGGGCTTCAGCCCGCTGAGCGGTCTGGAGCTGGGCAACGTGGCGGCGACGATCCTCTCGGGCGGCGTCTGGTGCCCGCCGACGCCGATCGCCGGCGTGACGGACCGCAACGGCAAGCCCGTTCCGGTCAAGGAAGCGCCGTGCGAGCAGGCGGTGCCGGAGGGGCTGGCGAACACCCTCGCGGTCGGCATGAGCAAGGACGACCAGACCGGCGGCACGTCGGCCGGCGCGGCGAGCGCGGTGAAGTGGGACCGCCCGATCATCGGTAAGACGGGCACGACCCAGGGCAACGTCTCGGCGACGTTCGTCGGCGGCACCCCGCAGCTGGCGGGAGCGGCGATGACGTTCAAGTTCGGCGGCGGCCAGGGCGGCATCTGCGACGGCAACGCACCGGGAACGGTCCGGGTCTGTCCCACCGGCAACATCTTCGGTGGCAAGGCCCCGGCGAGGACGTGGTTCGGCGCGATGAAGAACATCCTGGACGCGAGCCAGCCGGTGTTGCCGTTGCCCCAACCCGATCCGCGGTACATGGGCGGCGGCGCCCGCTAGCACGAACGAAAACGGGGCGGGAGACGCGCGATCTCCCGCCCCGTTCTCGTCGGCGCGATCGGGAACTGGTGAACGGCTCGTTCCGCTAACTTGGAGAGGTGAAACGCGCCCCGATCGCCGCCGCCGTGGTCGCGTTGGCCGTGCTCGCCGTCCCCGTGGCTTGCCAATACTCCAGTGAGGCGGCCGCGAAACAAGCGCGAGCGCACGCGATCGACAACGCCGTGAGTTCGGCGAAATCGATACTTCTGGAAATGAACTCCGATCCCGCGGTGAAGAACGCCGATCCGGCGGTGGCGGCGAAGAACGCCGCACGGTACCTGTCACCGCCGCATCCGGCGGACGCGGTCGTCAACAGCCCCGGGTTCGAATTGCGGACCCAGTTCGACGAACCGTGGCAATCCATGAACCAGGAACACCGGATCCGGCTGTGCCTGTCCTACGTCAGCAGCGACGCCGGCTCCGCTCCGATCCTCCTCGTCGACCGCCCGTGCCCTTCGGACGTGTTCTTCGTCCCCGGGCTCGACGAAGTCGTCAAGCTCACCGGCTGAACCCGGTCAGCTCCCGCCGGGCATGTCGGACAGGATTTCCATGTTCCACCAGTAGTACAGCTGGTCCAGCTGGTCGTTGTTCGTGACCTTCGTGGACAGCAGGACCCCGCCCATCAGCTTCTTCGAGTCCGTCCAGACGAGCTGGGCCGGGTCGCCCAGGAAACACGTCAGGTAGTCGCCGGGCACCGGCGCGCGCGTCTCGGCCCGGTAGTACGTGCCCCAGATCTTCGGGAACTTCATCGGCCGGCACGCGCCTTGGGCGTCGTTGCGGGTGAGGCCCTGGGTCTTCACGATGTCCTGGAACCACTTGTCCATCGCCGCCGCGTCGGCGAACCGCAGGAACTTCGCGCCCGTCGGCTGCGGGAACACCACGTTGCCCGCCTTGACGTCCCCGACGTTCGAGTCACCGCACTGGACCGCCGCGGCCACACCGGGCGGCGGCTCCGCGTCTTCGCACGTGTATTGCTTGTACACCGCCGGAATCGACTCGTACAGCTTGGTGTCGCGGGCCGGTTTCGATTCCGAAGTGGACGGTGGTGTCTCCGACGTCGTCTCGGGCTTCGGCGACGGCGGCGGGGAGTCCGTGACCGTCACCGGCGGCGTCGGGCCCGGGCCGCCCATCTGGGTCGTCCCGCCCTTGGTCACCACGTACGTGATCACCAGCGCGACCACCACCACACCCGCCAGCGCGGCGCACAACGCGATCCACCGGTTCCGCTGGGACTTCGGCGGCCCGCCCGCGGCCGGGGCGATCTTGCCCGACGGCCCGGTGAACGGCGGCGGGACGCTCCGCGGGCCCGTGTACGGCCCGGTCTGCGCGGGCATCGGCCGCGGCGGGGTCATCGGCGCGGACACCGCGTGCTGCTGCGACACCGGCCCCGCGAAGGTGGGCGGCGGCGCGGCCAGGGTCGGCGGCGGGGCGGCCAGCGTCGGCGGCAGCGCGGCCGGGGTGGCGAGCGGGGTCACCGGGCCCGGCAGGGTCTTCTGCCACGTCGGGTGCGGGGTGGCCGGCGCCGCGAGGGCCGTCCGGACGGCCTCGGCGAACGCCCGGGCCGTCGGGTACCGGTCGGCCGGGTTCTTGGCCATCCCGCGCGCCACCACGGCGTCCAAGGCCGGCGGCACCCCCGGCCGCTCCCGCGACGGCACCGGCGGCGGCGCGTTCAGGTGCGCGCCCATCTGCGCGGCCGCGCCCTCCGCCGGGAACGGGCGCCGCCCGGTCAGGCACTCGAAGAACACGCACGCGAGCGCGTAGACGTCGACGAGCCCGGTGATCGGCGCGTCCCCGAAGCGTTCGGGCGCCATGTAGTCGAGCGTGCCGATCACGTTGCCGGTGCCGGTGATCGACGTCCCCTCGGCCGTCATCGACCGCGCGATGCCGAAGTCCACCAGGTACACGAAGTCCGCGCTCGTCACCAGCACGTTGGACGGCTTGACGTCCCGGTGCACCAGGCCGTCCTCGTGGGCGGCGTCGAGCGCGCCCGCGACCTGGTCGACGATCCCGGCGGCCCGCGCGGGCTCGAGCGGGCCCTCCTGGAGCACGTCCTTGAGGTCCTTGCCTTCGACGAGCCGCATGTCGAGGTACAGGCGGCCGTCGATCTCGCCGTAGGCGTGGATCGGGATCACGTGCGGCTCGCGCAGCCGCGCGACGATCTGCGACTCGCGGCGGAACCGCGCGCGGAAGGCCTCGTCCGCGACGAACGGATCGGACAACAGCTTCAGCGCGACGACGCGGTCGTGCGCGGTGTCGTAGGCCCGGTGGACCTCGCCCATGCCGCCGCGGCCGAGCAGGCCTTCGATCCGGTACGGCCCGAACTGCTCCATCGTTCTCCCCAAGCCCCCCGGCTCTTCGTCCCTTGTCGGGCCGACGCAAATGCTAAGCGGCAGGTTCCCCGGAACGGCGGCGAGTTCACCCAACCGTTGAGCACGTATCCTGGACTTCGTGAGCACGCTCAGTAACACAAGCACGTCGGGGGCCACCGCGAAGCGCCTCGCCGCGGGGACGGTGGCGCTTGGCGTCGCGACCCTCGGTTACGCCGTCGGCATCGAACGGCGCCACTGGACCCTGCGCACCGCGGAGCTCCCGGTGCTGGCGCCCGGGTCGCGGCCCTTCACGATCCTGCACGTCTCGGACCTGCACATGCTGCCGGGCCACCGCAGCAAGCAGCGCTGGGTCGCCGCGCTCGACGAGCTGAACCCCGACCTCGTCGTCAACACCGGCGACAACCTGTCGCACCGGACGGCGGTCCCGTCCGTGCTGCGCGCGCTGGGCCCGCTGCTCGACCGGCCCGGGCTGTTCGTCTTCGGCAGCAACGACTACTACGCGCCGAAGCCCAAGAACCCGGCCCGGTACCTGATGCCGAAGGGCAAGAAGAAGCGTATCCACGGCGTCCAGCTGCCGTGGCGCGACCTGCGCGCGGCGTTCGTCGAGCACGGCTGGACCGACCTGACGCACGTCCGCCGCACGATCGACGTCGGCGGCCAGGCGGTGTTCGCGGCCGGCGTCGACGACCCCCACCTGCGCCGTGACCGCTACACCGACATCGCGGGCCCGGCCGACAGCGGCGCCGCGGTCCGCATCGGCGTGACGCACTCGCCGGAACCGCGGGTCCTGGACACGTTCGCCACGGACGGTTACGACCTGGTCCTGGCGGGCCACACCCACGGCGGCCAGCTCCGGCTCCCGGGTTACGGCGCCCTGGTCACGAACTGTGAGCTGGATCGCAGTCGCGCCCGGGGTGTGTCCCGGTGGGGCGCGCACATGTGGCTGCACGTCTCGGCCGGCTTGGGGACGTCGCCGTGGGCGCCGGCGCGGTTCGCGTGCCCGCCGGAAGCCAGCTTGTTGACCCTGGTCCCGCGCGGGTCGGGGTCGCCGAAGTCGCGTAAGTCGGCCCCCCGAAAAGCCCGAGACACGGTCCGCTAGACTTCTCCACGACCCGTTAAGCAGTACCTCGGGGTGTGGCGCAGCTTGGTAGCGTGCCTCGTTCGGGTCGAGGAGGTCGTGGGTTCGAATCCCGCCACCCCGACGAGAGCGCCGAGAGGGCCGGTGTGTTGGCGGAAAACGCCAACCGCGCTGGCCCTCTCGGTGTTTTTTGGGGTCGAACCCCAAACCCCGCCGGGCGGCTTCGCCCCCGGACCCCCGCGCGTCTCGGCTAGCGGGTCGCCGTCACCTCGACCCAGCACTGGCTGAAGTCGCCGTCGCCGCCGCGGGTCCACACCCACGCCGAACGCGCCGCGCTCGCCAGCTGGTCGCGATCGCGGCCCTCTTCCTTGAGCGCCGCTTCCAGCCGCGTCTCGACGTACCTCGCCAGGTCCCGGTAGCTCATGTCCGAGCGGTAGCGGGCTCTCGACACGACCTCCGTGAACCCCGCCTCCGCGCACTGGTCGGCGATCACCCGGCCCGCGAACGGGTTGCCGCCCGCCTGGCGGCGCAGCAGGTAGTGCCCCCTCAACGCGGCGTCGACGTTCGCCGTCTTCGGGCGCAGGCGCGCCTTGCTCCAGTCCGATGTGGACAAGGCCAGCCTGCCGCCCGGCTTCAGCACGCGACGCAGTTCCGCCAGCGCGTCCAAGGGACGCGACAGGTGCTCGAACAACGCGTGCGAGAAAGCGACGTCCACGCTCTCGGAAGCGAAGGGCAGGTCGTACGCCGACGCCACCAGGTAGTCCACTGTGGACCGTCCGGCTCGGCGCGCGGCGGCGCGGGCCTGCGCGATCTGATCCGCGTCGACGTCGACGCCCGTCACCCGGGATTCCGCCGCGAGACCCACGGTGATCGAGCCCGGGCCGCAGCCGAGGTCGACCACCCACGTCCCCGGTCCGAACAGCGGCTGGGCGAACGTTGCGCGCTCCGCCGCCGTGCGCGCGGACATCATCGAAACTGCGTCTCGCCCGTAGCCCGGCGCGTAACCCTCCAGCACCCCGCACACAGTACGGCCAGAAGGTGGCAGGATCGAGGGGTGAGCACGCAGTCAGCGAACCAATACCCGCCCGCGGTGGTCCCGGACCGGCTGTTCGACGACGCCGAAGCCGAGAACCGCTGGCGCGCCCGCTTCCACGCGCCGCGCATCTCGAGCCCCGAGTGGGCCCGCGACGCCCCCGACGCCAACATCTACGTCTCCAACTCCAGCGGTGTCTGGGAGGTCTACGCCTGGAACCGCGCGACCGGCGAACACCGCCGCGTCACCGACCGGCCGAACGGCACCCTGCACGCGACGCCGTCCCCGGACGGCGAGCAGATCTGGTGGTTCGACGACACCGACGGCGACGAGTTCGGCTCGTGGGTGCGCGAGCCCTTCGCCGCGACCGAGGGCAGCGAGCCCGAAAAGGCCGTGCCGGACGTCCACGACGGCTACCCCGCCGGCCTCGAGATCGGCGCGAACCTCGTCGCGGTCGGCGTCTCGACCGACGACGGCAGCGAGCTGTTCGCCCGGATCGGCGGCGAGACGCACCGCTTCTACAGCCACGCGGACGACGCCGGCATCGCGTCGCTCTCCCGCGACGAGAGCCTGATCGCGATCTCCCACTCCGAGCACGGCGACTCGCGCCACCCCGCCCTGCGGGTGCTCGCCACCGGCGGGTTCGCCGCGGTGGCCGACAAGTGGGACGGCGAAGGCAAGGGCCTGACCGCTCTCGAGTTCTCGCCGCTGGCCGGCGACCAGCGCCTGCTGGTGCTGCACGAGCGCCGGGGCCGCGAGGAGCTGCTGGTCTGGGACGTCCGAGAGGACACCGAGACGGAGATCGAGCTGGACCTGCCCGGCGAGGTCGTCGCCGGCTGGTACCCGGACGCGCGTGCCTTGCTCGTCGTCCACTTCCACGAAGGCCGGAGTTCCTTGTACCGCTACGACCTCGACTCGGCCGAGCTGTCCTCTGTGGACACCCCGGCCGGCCGGATCGGCGGGGCGGGCGTCCGTCCGGACGGGACGGTCGAGTACTCGTGGTCCAGCGCCGCCGAGCCGGCCGCGGTCCGGGCGCGCACCGCCGACGGCGCCGACTCGGTGCTGCTCGAGCCGCCGGGCGAGCGCGCGCCGGGGTCGGAGCCGGTGACCGACGCGTTCGTCGAAGGCGTCGGCGGGCGGATCCACGCGCTGGTCTCGCGGCCGTCGGACGCGCCGGAAGGCCCGCTGCCGACGGTGTTTTCCCTGCACGGCGGCCCGCACGCGGCCGACGAAGACCGCTTCTCGGCCTATCGGGCGACCTGGCTCGACGCCGGGTTCGCGGTCGTCGAGGTCAACTACCGCGGTTCGACCGGCTACGGCTCGGCGTGGCGCGACGCCATCGAGGGCCGTCCCGGGCTGACCGAGCTGGAGGACGTCGCCGCGGTGCACGACTGGGCCGTCCAAAGTGGACTGAGCGACCCGGCCAAGTGCGTCGTGAACGGCGCTTCGTGGGGTGGTTACCTGTCGCTGCTCGCGCTCGGCACGCAGCCGACGCGGTGGGCGGCGGGCGTCGCCGGGGTGCCGGTGGCGGACTACGTCGCGGCGTACGAGGACGAGATGGAGCAGCTGCGCTCGTTCGACCGGGCGTTGTTCGGCGGCTCGCCGGAGGACGTGCCGGCGGTGTACCGGGAGTGCTCGCCACTCACGTACGTCGACGCGGTGACGGCGCCGGTGCTCGTGCTGGCCGGCGACAACGACCCGCGCTGCCCGATCCGCCAGATCGAGAACTACCTCGACCGGCTCGGCGGCCGCGAGCTGCACCACGAGTTCTACCGCTACGACGCGGGCCACGGCTCACTGGTGATCGCGGAGACGATCAAGCAGACGTCGATCGAGGTCCACTTCGCGCTGCGGGCGCTCGGCCTGCGCTGACCCGTCAGCGTTCGGAGTGCAGGACCCCGCCGGTGGCCCAGTGGTCGGCGCCGATCTCGACGAGCGTCACCTGGACGCCCTCGGGCTTGCCGCCGCAGGTGCGGATGAAGGCGTCGGTCAGCTCCCTGACCAGTGCGCTCTTCTGGGCGGGGGTGCGGCCGGGGAACATGGCAACGCTGATCATCGGCATGACGCGCAGCCTAAAGCCCCCGGTTCACCGAGCGCAGCTTCGTGACGGCGGCCGCGTCGCCTTCGAATTCGAGAGCGACGGCGTCGCGGCCGAACACGAACAGCAGCAGGTCGACGGGCTCGCCGACGACGGTGACGGGGTCGGGCCCGGTCTTGACGGCGGCCTCGCGGCCGTCCTTCGTGCGGAGGGTGACGCCGACGGGCGCCTTGCGGAGGTTGAGCTTGGCGGCCTGCCGCGCGGACTTCCAGGCGGCGGCGTCCCGGGTGGGGTCGGCCGGCCGGGGTTCCCAGCCGGGCTGCGCGCGCCGGACGTCTTCGTGGTGGACGAGGAACTCGGCGGTGTTGGTCAGCTCGTCGAGCGGGCCGACGGCGGTGGGCCAGAACTTCGCCGGCCCCTTCCGCACCTGCTCGACGAGGGTGCCCCAGGGCTTGGCGGCGTAGCGGTCCTGGACTTTTTGCGTGTACCCGGCGAGCGCGGGCACGACGATCCCGGGAGCGGCATCGGGCCGGTGTTCGCGCACGACGAGGTGCGCGGCGAGGTCCCGCGTGGTCCACCCTGCGCACAGGGTGGGCGCGTCGGGCCCGAGTTCGTCGAGGAGGGAGCTCAAGGCCTGGCGTTCGTCAGCAGCGACACCCATGTGGTCGACGTTACCCGCCGGTACCGGGTGGTGGCGACGGGAAGAGACCACCGGCACGTGTCGTTGATCCGTAGGTGAGCCGACTCTTCAGCCCGATCACCGTCCGCGGCCTGACCCTGCCGAACCGCGCCTGGGTGTCGCCGATGTGCCAGTACTCCGCCACCGAGGGCGTCCCCGGTGACTGGCACCTCGTGCACCTCGGCCAGTTCGCCACCGGTGGCGCCGGGCTCGTCATGACCGAGGCCACCGCCGTCACGCCCGAAGGCCGGATCAGCCCGCAGGACACCGGCATCTGGAACGACGCCCAGGCCGAAGCCTGGCGCCGGATCGTGGACTTCGTGCACGGGCAGGGCACCGCCATCGGCATGCAGCTCGGCCACGCCGGCCGGAAGGGCTCGGCGCATCGGCCGTGGGAAGGCCCCGGCAGCGTCTCGCCGGACGAGGGCGGCTGGGAGAGCGTCGGCCCGTCCGCGACGGCGTTCGGCCAGTACGCGACCCCGCGCGAGCTGACCACGGACGAGGTGGCAGCCCTGCCGGAAGCGTTCGCGGAGGCGGCCCGTCGAGCGGTCGACGCCGGCTTCGACGTGCTCGAACTGCACTTCGCGCACGGCTACCTCGTCCACCAGTTCCTGTCGCCGCTGTCGAACACCCGCACCGACCGCTACGGCGGCGACTTCGAGGGCCGCACCCGGCTCGCGCTGGAGATCGCGGACGCCGTGCGCGCGACGACCAACGTTCCCCTCTTCGCCCGCCTGAGCGCCACCGACTGGACCGACGGCGGCTGGACGCTCGACGACTCCGTCCGCCTGGCGAAGCTGCTGGCCGAGCGCGGGATCGACCTGATCGACACCTCGACCGGCGGCAACACCCCGCACCCGGACATCCCGCTCGGCCCGGGTTACCAGGTCCCGTTCGCCGAGCGGATCCGCGCCGAAGCCGGCCTCCCGACCGGCGCCGTCGGCATGATCACCGATCCGCACCAGGCCGAGGAGATCATCGGGAACGACCAGGCCGACGTCGTCTTCCTGGCCCGCGCCCTGCTGCGAGACCCGCACTGGCCGCTGCGCGCGGCCAACGTGCTCGGCGCGGACGTGCCGTGGCCGGACCAGTACGCCCGCGCCAAGTCCTGGCACTGACCCCGTCGTGAGTGAGAAACAGTGTTAGAACACTGTTTCTCACTCACGAGGTCAGTGGTGGAAGGCGGTCGCCTTGGCGGGGTCCTTCGGGCGGCCGCCCTCCTTCTCCAGCTCCGGCAGGACCCGAGCGAGGTCCGCCAGCAGCAGGTCCGCCAGGTCGTGCGTGAAGCCGTTGCGGACGACGATCCGCAGCACCGCCAGGTCCGTCCGGTTCTCCGGGAACGTGTACGCCGGCACCAGCCAGCCCCGCTCACGCAGCCGCCGTGACACGTCGAAGACGTCGAAACCCGCGTCCGAGCGGGTCGTGAACGCGAACACCGGCAGCTGGTCCCCGCGGGTCAGCAACGAGAAGGGCCCGAGCCCGGCGATTCCGGCGGACAAGTGAAGGGCGACGTCCCGCGAAGCCTGCTGCACCGCCCGGAAGCCTTCCCGGCCGAGCCGCACGAACGTGTAGTACTGGGCCGCGACCTCGGCGCCCGGGCGCGAGAAGTTCAACGCGAACGTCGGCATGTCGCCGCCGAGGTAGTTGACGTTGAACACCAGCTCCGACGGCAGCGCGGCCTGGTCGCGCCACACCACCCAGCCGACGCCCGGGTACACGAGCCCGTACTTGTGGCCCGACGTGTTGATCGACGCCACCCGCGGCAGCCGGAAGTCCCACTCCAGCTCCGGGTCGAGGAACGGCGCGATCATCGCGCCCGAAGCGCCGTCGACGTGCACCGGGATGTCCCAGCCCGTCCGCGCCTCCAGCGCGTCCAGAGCCGCGGCGATCTCCGCGACCGGCTCGTAGCTGCCGTCGAACGTCGAGCCCAGGATCGCCACCACCCCGATCGTGTTCTCGTCACACCGCGCGACGGCCTCCGAGGCCGAGAGGTGGTACCGGTCGCCGTCCATCGGCACCAGCCGCGGCTCGACCTCCCAGTACTCGCAGAACTTCTCCCAGCACACCTGGACGTTCACGCCCATCACCAAGTTCGGCTTGCCGGTGCGCCCGAGCTTGGACCAGCGCCGCTTCAACGCCATCCCGGCGAGCATGCAGGCTTCCGACGAGCCGGTCGTCGAGCAGCCCATGATGTCCGTGGGATCGGGCGCGTGCCACAGGTCGGCGAGGATGTTGACGCAGCGGCGCTCCAGCTCGGCCGTCTGCGGGTACTCGTCCTTGTCGATCATGTTCTTGTCGACGCACTCGGCCATCAGCTCGCGTGCCTGCGGCTCCATCCACGTCGTGACGAACGTGGCGAGGTTGAGCCGCGCGTTGCCGTCGAGCATCAGCTCGTCGCGCACCAGCTGCAGCGCGGAGTCCGGCGGCAGCGGGTCGTCGCGCAGCTTGTCGTGCGGCATGACGAACCCCGCCGCCAGCGCCGGGTTCGCCCCGGCGTAAAGCGGGTTCGTGCCGCCGGCGCGGTCCGGGCGGTCGGCTTTCCCCTGATGCAAGACCATGCCACCGAACGTACTGAGCCCGGCAACGCGAAAGGGGCCGTCCCGTCCGGAACGACCCCTTTCGCGCGAAAAATCAAGCCTGCTGGGCCTGCCACATCCAGTGCGCCTCTTCCAGCGCGCGGGTGATCTCGATCAGCAGGTCCTGCGTGACGAGGTCGCTCTTGTCGGTCTCGTCGATGCGCTGGCGCAGCCGCTCGATGAGCGCGGCGAGGATGTCGACGATCGCGGCGACCGTGGACTCCACGGACTGCCAGTTGTCGGGGTACTCGGGCACGCCCGAGCTCTCGACGACGGTCTTCGCCTTGCCGTTCGGCGAGATGCCGATGGCGTTGGCGCGCTCGGCGACCTCGTCGACGTACTGCCGCGCGGTGTTCACCAGCTCGTCGAGCTGCAGGTGCGCGCTGCGGAAGTTCGAGCCGACGACGTTCCAGTGCGCCTGCTTCGCGATGAGGGACAGGTCGACCAGGTCGACCAGCGTCGCCTGCAGGGCGTTACCGGTGATTTCCTTGTCGGCCTCGGAAAGCGGGCTCTTGATCGGAGACTTGCTCATCTCTGGTGATCCTTTCCTCGGACTTCTACACAAGCGGGTTCAGACAGTGGCGGAGAGCGCGACCTCGATGTTGCCGCGGGTCGCGTTGGAGTACGGGCACACCTGGTGGGCCTGCTCGACCAGCTGGTCGGCCTGGGCCTGCTCGAGACCCGGCAGGGAGACGTTCAGCGCGACGCCGAGGCCGAAGCCGACGTCCTGCTTGAGCACGCTGACCTCCGCCGTCACGGTCGAGCCGTTCAGCGGGACCTTGGCCTGGCGCGCGACCAGCTGCAGGGCGCTGTGGAAGCAGGCCGAATAACCGGCGGCGAAGAGCTGCTCGGGGTTGGTCTTGTCCCCGCCCGGGCCACCCATCTCCTTCGGGATGGCCAGCGACTCGTCGATGACGCCGTCGGAGGAGGTCACCTCGCCGTTGCGGCCGTCGCCGCGCGCCGTCGCCACCGCGGTGTAGATCGCCTGACCCATGCTCAGCCTGCCTTCTGTCCCGGACGCTCCCCAACGAGCGTCTCACTGGACACAACATCCCGCACCCGCGGAACAGTGCCCCCACATGGCAGGCGTCACGTGGATCGATTACCCCCGGCGGCCACCGGGCGAAACGTCATGCGGCCCGCGTCACCGCGAACTCAGCGACCTGCCGACCGATCAGGCGAAGGGTGCGGACACTCTTCTCGTCCGACGCGCCGCCGCCTTCGTCGAACTTGGTCTCGGCCGAGTTGATCGAACCACCCAGGGGGGTGGCCCAGCCGCGCAGCGCGTGCGTGATCGTGCGCAGCTGCTCGAGCGTGGTGACCGCGGCCTGCCAGCCGTACGCGACGGCGGCCAGCCCGACGGCGCGGCCGTCGAGGTAGGGGCGCTGGTCGTCGCGCAGGTCCTCGACGTAGTCCAGGGCGTTCTTGACCAGGCCGGACAGCGCGCCGTGGTAGCCCGGCGACACGACGATGAGCCCGTCGGCCTGCCGCACGGCTTCGATGAGGGTGGTGGCGCGCTCGTCGCGGTCCGGCTCGCCGGCGTCGTAGAACGGCAGCACCAGTTCCGGACCGGAGAGCATGCGGGTCCGGACGCCGACTTCCGCCGCGCCGTCGAGCGCGATCTGCAGCGCGCGTTCGGACTGCGAGCCCTCCCGCAGAGAGCCGCCGATCCCGAGCACGTTGATCGTCCTGGCTGAAGTCACGTCTTTCAGGCTAACCCCTCCACTTAAGTGGATATCCAGAGTTTGGGACCGAGGCCCGCGTCACAGCTGGACCGGCTACCTACTGACGAGTAACGTGCCCGGCGACCCCCAGGAGGCAACGATGGCGATCCCGCTCCCGGTCCGTGCCCAGGCCGCCGCGTCCCAGCTCGCGTTCTGGCTGCCCACGCCGTTGCGGCGGGCGGTCGCCGGACGTCCGGTGCGCATCGACGGCCAGGACCTCGCGCTCGACGCCCAGCTGCTGCTGCGGCTGCAGAAGGTGGCCGGCGCCGAGCTGGTGCGGGGGTCGGTGGAGCAGTCGCGCGCCCTGCTCGACGTCGGGCGGCACCTGGTCAGCGGCCGGCCGATCGAACCGGTTTCCGTGCGCGAGATCGCCGTGCCGACGCCGGACGGCGACTTGCCGGCGACGCTGTACACGCCGGTCGGGCTGCCCGAGAAGTCGCCGCTGCTGGTGTTCTTCCACGGCGGCGGCTGGGTGATCGGGACGCGCGCGAGCCACGACAACGCCGTCCGGTTCCTGGCCAAGCACGCCGGGGTGCGGGTGCTGTCGATCGAGTACCGGCTGGCGCCGGAGTTCCCGTTCCCGTCGGCGACGGAGGACGCGCTCGCGGCGTTCGAGTACGCGGTGGCGAAGGCGAGCGACCTCGGCGCCGACCCGGCGCGGATCGCGGTCGGCGGCGACAGCGCGGGCGGCAACCTCGCGGCGGTCACGGCGCAGCAGGCGGTCCGGCGCGGCGGCCCGGCGCCGGCGTTCCAGCTGCTCATCTACCCGGCGACGGACTTCGCGCAGCGGTACCGCTCGCAGGACCTGTTCGCCGAGGACCTGTTCCTGACCGATGTGCACATGAAGTGGTTCGAGGGCCACTACGTCCCGCAAGGCACCGACTTGACCGACCCGCGGCTGTCACCGTTGCGCGCGGACGACTTGAGCGGCCTGCCGCCGGCTCTGGTCGTCACGGCGGGGTTCGACCCGCTGCGCGACGAAGGTGAGGCGTACGCGGAAAAGCTGCGTGCCGCGGGGGTCGAAGTGGCGTTGCGCCGGCACGAGGACCTGATCCACGGGTTCATCAACTTCACCGGCGTGGGGACGCGGTTCCGCGAGGCGCTGGCCGAGACGGCTGGTGCGTTGCGGCAGGGTCTGTCTTTCGCCTGACGGGACGAACCCGGAGCCCGGCGCGGAGAAATGTCCGCGGCCGGGCTCCGGGTCCCCCCTGTTTTCCGGTGGCCTTTCGGTGGCGCTACGAGCCGGGAACCGGCAATGGCGGCACCGGCAGCGGCGGCACGGGCAGGCCGCCGAGGATTCCGCCCAGGATGCCGGTGACCGCGGCGAGCAGGGCTTTCACCAGGTCGCTGACGATCTTCAGCGGCCCCGGCAGGTCCGGCAGCGCCGGGATCGGCACCGGCAGCGGCGGCAGCTGGCGGGCCTTGGCCGTCGGGTCGGCCAGCAGCCGGCTGGACTCGTCCGCCCGGCCCTTGGCCAGGCCGGCGAGCTGCTCGGTGTCGGTCTGGATCGTGTAGCGCTTCCCGGCGGCGATGTCCGCGAGCACGGGACTGAGCTGACCGAGGTCGGCGCGCGTGGCACCGACGTTGCCCGCGTAGGCCACCTTGGTCAGGTCGTCACGCATCTGGAGCACCTGCGCGGCGAGGGCCTGGGTGCTGGAGGAACCCTTGCCCCCGCCCGGGCTCGCCGACGCGATCCCGGCCATTCCGACCGCCAGCAGACTGCTCGCGGCTACCAGGGCGATGGACCGCCCGAACTTGCCTTTCATTTCCTACCTCCTGGCGTCGAGACCTGACGGGGTAAATCGATACCCCCCGTATCGGAGATAGGCCACCCGATCACCGGTTGGGGATGTTTTCTAACCCTTACGTGCCGGATGCGTTTGAGGCGAACTGTCCCGCAATTGATTAACGTCGGAAGCTTGCCCTTCCCCCTGAAGATCATCCTGATCGATTCTTACTGTTACTGCTGGTAGTCGATGTCCACTGTGGAACGGGTGGGTCACTCACCCGGGTGTAAACGGTGATCATTTGGCTTCATCACTCCGTCGGAGCGCGTGTCGCGACTGCTCCAGACGGGTCGTCCCCCACGCTCGCACCGCCACCCACACGGTGTTGCCCGAGGTGGGGGCGGAAATGCGAAATCGGTTCCGGAATCGGGTGCCGGGAAAGCGCTTCGCGAGGAAGGCGGCCGGCGGCGGGAGACACGAATGGCCGATCGGCGCGGGCGGGCTCCCGGCGACCGGCGCGCGTGCCTCGGCGGCCGGCGAGCCGTCGAGACCACCGGCGCCCGAACCCGACCGGCTGCCGCGCCGGCACCGTCGGCAACACCGCTGCCCGTGCCGCCGGTGAGTTGTCTTGAATGAGTCATTCAGGACCTCGGAGGTCCTGAATGACTCATTCAAGACGTTTGGCCGCGGCGCCGGGACAGGTGAATCGGGCAGCTTCGCCGAGCCGCTCGTCAGAGGGGCAACCCCGCCTCGAGGTGCGCCACCGCCCGATCCAGCACCGCCAACGTGTCCATCTCCGGATCCGCCGCCGCACCGACGAACGCCGCCAGCACCACCCCGACCACCGCGCCCGCCCAGTTGCGCACCTCGAAGTCGTCCGCCGCGCGGCCCGTCCGCTCGGCCGCCAGCCCCGCCAGCAAGTCGATCCCCTCGGCGAACTTGTCCATCACCGCCAAGCGCAGCTCCGGCTCGCGGAACACCAGCAGCTGCCGCTGCCTCTCCTGCTCCCACGCCTCGCCCGACAGCTGGTCGCGGATCACGTCCACCGTCGCGCGCAACGCGCCGATCGGGCTCAGCTCCGCCGGCTGGGCCAGCGCCGCCGCGATCAGCAGCGGGTCGAACGGGTCGTACAGCACCGTCTCTTCCTTCGTCGGGAAGTAGCGGAAGAACGTGCTGGGCGAGATCTCCGCCGCCGCCGCGATCTGGTCGACCGTCGTGGCCGCGTAACCCTGCTCCCGGAACAACCGCAACGCGTGCCGCTGGATCGCGGCGCGCGTCTTGGCCTTCTTGCGTTCACGCAGCCCCGAGGGCTCAGCCGGCGACGACGTCATGCTCCGATTCTCGCGGCCGCACCTCCGGCCCCGCCCGCCCGGGCAGGAACAGCAGCGCGAGCAGCGCACCCACGACACCCAGCCCGGCGCACACCCACAGCGTCGCCGCCATGCCGTCGGTGAACGCCACCCGAGCGGAGTCGGCCAGCGACGGCAGGTGCAGCTTCTCCGCGACGGCCACCGCACCCGAAGCGCTCCCGCGCACCGCGTCGGCCACCGGTGCCGGCAAGCCACCCGTGGAAACGCCGTCGCGGTAGACGCCGTTGAGCACCGTGCCCAGCACCGCCACCCCGATCGTGCCGCCGACCTGGCGCAGCACCTGGATCAGCGCCGACCCGGCACCCGCGCGCCCCTCGGTGAGCGCGCCCATCGCCATCGACATCAGCGGCGGCAGCGTGCACCCCGTGCCCAGGCCGATGACGCTTTCCCAGGCCACGGTGACGCCGTAGCCGTCGGACGGCGACGTCGCCGAACCCCACGCCAGCCCGGCCGCGAGCAGCGCGAACCCCGCCGTGACGACCACCCGCACGCCCACCGCGGCGACCAGCCGTTCGGCGATCTTCGCCGACACCAGCATCCCGCCGATCAGCGGCAGCAGCCGCACGCCGGTCTGCAGCGCGTCGGCGCCCTGCACCGCCTGGAACAGCTGCGGCAGCACGAACAGCAGGCCCATCAGCGCGAACGACGCCATCGTCGCGAGCACCGCGCCCCAGACGAACCGCGGCTCGCGGAACAACGCCAGGTCGGTCAGGGGTGCGGCGGTCCGGGTCTGCGTCCGGCCGAACACCGCGAGCACCGCGACGCCGAGCGCGATCAGGCCGTACGTCACCGGGTCGGCCCAGCCGTGCTCGCCCGCGTGGACGAAGCCGTACGTCAGCGCCACTAACCCGGCCGCCGACAGCGCGATGCCCGTGAAGTCGATCGCGCCCCGGCCGGAGCCGGGCGTGAGCGGCACCAGGACCAGCACCGCGACCAGGCCGACCACGGTCAGCGGGACGTTGATCAGGAACACCGAACCCCACGCGTAGTGGTCGAGCAGCCAGCCGCCGAGCAGCGGTCCGAGCGGGATGCCGACGAAGGTCGCCATGACCCACGTCGTCAGCGCCTTCGCCCGCTCCTCCGGCGGGAACAGGACGTTGAGCAGCGAAAGCGACAGCGGGATGAGGAACGCCGCGCCGGCGCCGAGCACGACGCGGGCGGCGATCAGCTGGCCGGGCGTGCTTGCGCAGGCGCAGGCCAGCGAGGCCAGCCCGAACAGCGCGAGCGCGCCGAGCAGCAGCTTCTTCGGGCCGAACCGGTCACCCAGCAGGCCCGCGGGCAGCAGCAGGGCGGCCAGCGCGAGCGTGTACGCGTTGCCGAACCACTGCAGCTGCGTGGTCGTCGCGCCGAGGTCGACGGCGAGCGTCGGCACGGCGACGTTCAGCACCGTCAGGTCGAGCCCGACGGTCAGCAGGCTCACCGCGAGCGCCCCGAGCGCCCACCACCTGCGTGGCTGGAGTTGAGTCATAGCGACCCCCAATTGGTAGTGACTACCAAATGACAGTAACTCTCAGAAGTAGTGAACGCCACCAGGAAATAACTTGCACGCGCGTACCACCTTGAGTTCTCATCGAGAGGTGCCGTTCCAGCCGTACCGCCGGGTCCTGACCGTCCCCCGAGTCCCGTCGACGATGGCGCTGATGTTCGCGGCGCGGCTGCCGATGACCATGAACGGCGTGCTGATGACGCTGTACATCGTCACCGGCCTGAACCGCGGCTACGGCGCCGCCGGGCTGGTCGGGGCCGGGATCACCCTCGGCATGGCCCTCGGCGCGCCGCTGCTGGGCCGCTGCCTCGACCGCTACGGCCTGCGTCCGATCGTCGCCGTCTGCGGGATCGGCACGACGGTGTTCTGGTTCGCCGCGCCGCACCTGCCCTACGCGGCGCTCGCCGCGGTCGCCGTTCCGGCCGGGATGCTCTCGGTGCCGGCGGGCTCGCTGGCGCGGCAGATCCTGGCCGCGCTCGTCCCGGTCGAAGAGCGCCGCGCGGCCTACTCGCTCGACACGATCTCCGTCGAAGCGACGTTCATGATCGGTCCGGCGATCGGCATCGCGGCGATCACCACGCTCTCGCCGACCTTCACGCTCAGCGCGCTCGGCGCGCTGTTCGGCGGCACGGCGTTCCTGATCTGGCTCATCGACCCGCCGATCCGCGAGTCGGTCGAGCCGGGCGCGTCCACCACCCGGCCGCCGCTGCGGAGCTGGCTGACCGGCCGGCTCGTGGCGACGCTGCTGATCGCCGCCGGCACGCTGTTCGTGCTCGTCGGCACCGAACTGGCGACGCTCGCGGCCCTGCGCGCGAACGGCGACATCGGCGTGACGGGGCTGGTCATCGCGGTGATGTGCGTGGCGTCGATCATCGGCGGCATCGTGCACGGCGCGGTGAAGAAGTCGCTGCCGCAGGGTGTGCTGATGCTGCTGCTCGCGCTGCTCGTGGTGCCGGTCGGGCTGGCCGACCAGCCGTGGTGGCTGCTGATGCTGGTGCTGATCCCGACGAACCTGCTCTGCGCGCCGACGCTCGCGGCGACCACCGAGACGGTCAGCCGGATCGCGCCGCCGCAGGTCCGCGGCGAGGCGATGGGGCTGCAGGACGCGTCGACGCGGCTCGGGCTGGCCCTGGGCAGCCCGGTGGTCGGCTTCGCGATCGACCACTCGAACGCGGCGTGGGGCTTCGCGGCGGCCGGGCTCGGCGGCCTGGTGATCGCGGCGGCCGGCCTGCTGCACCGGCGAGCACCGGAACCGGCCGCGGAGCCGGTCCCGGCACTGGCCGAGAGCTAGCCGGCCGGAGCTTTCACGTGAAAGCTCCCACCTGGGGGCCGAGCTTTCACGTGAAAGCTCGGCTTTCGCGGGTCAGCCGCAGGCGGCGCGGAGGGCGTCGAGCTTCTTGACGTTGCGCTGGACCCACTGAGCCACCACGCCGGCGTCTTCGATGCGTTCCTTCTGCACCTCGACGTACGACCCGGCCATGCCGAGCAGCGCGTTCTTGACGTCCTGGTCCTGGACGTCCGACGCCAGCTCGCGCAGCCGCTTCTCCTTGTCCGCGGCCCGCGCCTTGAGCTTCTCCGGGTCGACCAGCGGGTTCAGGTCCGCGAGCCCGAGGGCCTCGGTGCAGACGCCCACCTTGTCGACGGTCTTCGACCCCTGGTCGACCGCGTTGCTGACCTCCGCGCACCCGCTCAGCAGCAGTGCGGCACCGGCCAGCAGCGCGGCCGTCGTTCCACCCCTCGTCATGGCGCCAAGGTACCGCTCAGCCCTTGACGCAGACCACCTGCTTGAGGTGCGCCACGACCTCGACCAGGTCCGTCTGGGCCTGGATCACCGTTTCGATGTCCTTGTACGCGGCCGGGATCTCGTCGACGACCCCCGAGTCCTTGCGGCACTCGACGCCCGCCGTCTGCGCCGCGAGGTCGTCGGCCGTGAACAGCTTCTTGGCCTTGTTGCGCGACATCCGGCGGCCGGCGCCGTGCGACGCCGACTCGAAGGACGCGGTGTTCCCGAGCCCGCGGACGATGTACGAACCGGTCCCCATGCTGCCCGGGATGATCCCGAGGTCACCCGATCCGGCGCGGATCGCGCCCTTCCGGGTGACGAGCAGCTCGACGCCGTCGTAGGTCTCCTCCGCGACGTAGTTGTGGTGGCACGAGATCGCGTCGTCGAAGGTGGTGCCGGGCACCACCTCGGCGAGCGCCAGCTTCACCAGCGCGACCATCGTCGCGCGGTTGCGCGCCGCGTAGTCCTGCGCCCAGAACAGGTCGCGCCGGTACGCCGCCATCTCGGGCGTGCCCGCGACGAACACCGCGAGGTCGCGGTCGGGCAGGTCGGCGTTGTGCGGCAGCTTCCGCGCGACCGCCATGTGCCGCTCGGCGAGCTCCTTGCCGATGTTGCGCGAACCCGAGTGCAGCATCAGCCAGACGCGCCCGGAGTCGGCGCCACCCTGCTCGAGGCAGACCTCGATGAAGTGGTTCCCGCCGCCGAGGCTCCCGATCTGCCGCGCGGCCCGGTCGTGCAGCTCCTGGACGCCCTCGTGCAACTGGCCGAAGCCCTTCCAGAACGCGTCCCAGCCGCCGACGCCGTGCACCTTCGCGGGGTTCACGGGCGTCTTGTGCAGCCCGAAGCCCACGGGCACGGCGCTTTCGATCCGGCGGCGCAGCTTCCCGAGGTCGTCGGGCAGGTCGGCGGCGGTGAGCGACGTCCGGACGGCGCTCATCCCGCACCCGATGTCGACCCCGACGGCGGCGGGCGAAACGGCGTCGCGCATGGCGATGACGCTGCCGACCGTGGCGCCCTTGCCGTAGTGCACGTCGGGCATCACGGCGAGACCGTGCACCCACGGCAGGTTGGCGACGTTCTGCAGCTGCCGCATGGCCTGGTCTTCGACCGACGCGGGGTCCGCCCACATCCGGATCGGGACGCGCGCGCCGTCGACAGCGGTGTACATGTTTCCTCCCCTTTGTCTTGCTTGCGGTGCAAAGGATCCCCCATCGCCCGGCGAACAACCAAAGCGTTTTCGTTCGTGAGCGAAAAGAAATCCGGCCGACGCGATCGGTCCGGCAGAATGAGCCGACCGTCCGGAAGGGACGGTGTGGGGGAGGAACCGTGAAGACGTCGTGGCGCGCGTTGGTCGCCGTCCTGTTGCTGGCCGGGTTCCCGGTGCTGGTGCTGCTGGTCGTCGGCGGCTTCGCCGTGGCCGAGTACTACGCCTTCCGGCAGTCGGGGCTGCTGGCGATCAAGCTCGGCATCGTCGTCGTCCCGGTCTCGTTCGCCTTGCTCAAGGCCCTGTTCGCGATCGAGCGGACCCGCGGTGGCGACCTGCCGGGCGTGCCGGTGACGCCGGCGGGCCAGCCCGGGCTGTGGGCACTCGTGCGGGAACTCGCCGACACCGTCGGCACCCGGCCGCCGGACACGATCACGCTGGTCAGCGAGGTCAACGCCGGCGTGCGTGAGCAGACGGGGTGGCTCGGGCTGCGGGTCCGGCGGCGCGAGATGTTCATCGGCGCCCAGCTGCTCGCCGGTCTGCGCCACGACCAGCTGCGCGCCCTGCTCGGGCACGAGCTGGCGCACTACACCAACCGCGACACCCGCCTGGCCGGGCTGACCTACCGCGGCCGCCGGTCGATCGAGAAAGCGCTGACCGGGCTGGACGGTGACGGCTGGTTCGAAGGGCTGGTCCGCAAGCTGTTCGTGCTCTACGCGAAGCTCTACTTCTCGGTTTCGGCGGCGGTTTGCCGCCGTCAGGAGTTCGCCGCCGACGTGGCCGCCGCAAGCCTCGCCGGCACCGCGGCCGCCACCAGCGCGCTGCGCGAAGTCGAAGCCCTCGCGGTGGCCTGGGACTTCTACCTCAACCGCTACGCCTCGCTCGGCTGGGACGCCGGCTACCTGCCCGACCGGCTGGCCGCCGGGTTCCAGCTGTTGCTCGCCGACACCGAGCGCGCCGAGGAGCTCGACCGGATCCGGCGGAACCCGCCGGAAGAAGAGGCGTCGCGCTACGACTCGCACCCGCCGACGCCGGCGCGGATCGCCGCGCTGGAAGCCCGGCCCGAGGTGCCGGCGCGGCCGGACGGCGCCCGCCCGGCGAGCGAGGTCCTGCGCGACCCGGCCGCGACCCTGGACGCCGTCATGACCGACGGGCTGTCACCCGAGGCGAAGGCCAAGGGGCGGCTCGATTGGGACGCGCTCGTGAACACCGGTCTCCGCCACACCGGTGCCCGGTTCGCCGCCGAGGTCCTCGCCGGACGGACCCTGGCCGCGGCGCTCGACCTCATCGACGCGGGCCACGCGGCCGAGCTGGCCGATCCGGCCAGCAAACCGCCTGCGTCGGCCGGGCCACGGGCGAAACGCGAGTTCCTGGCGACGTCCGTCCGCGAGCGACTGTCCGTTGTGGTCACTCCGGTGCTGGCCGAAGCCGGTGTGCTGCGCTGGAAGCTGTCCTGGTCCGGCCCGCCGGAGCTCGTCGTCGACGAGCCGTACGACACCGGCCTGCCCGCCGCCCTCGACGTCGCCGCGGCGGCCGACCCCGACACCCTCCCCCTGCGCCGTCTGCTGGCCGCGGCCGGCGCGCTGCCCGTCCGTTCCTGAGGAGATCCCGTTGCTTTCCCTGTTCAACTCCAAGCGCCGCAAGGCCGCCGTCGCGCTGGTGAAGGCCGCGCGTGCCCGCGGGATGAGCGTCGAGGACTACGCGAAAACGCTTTCCCCGGCCGAACTCGCGCAGTACGTCCCGCAAGAGGACAAGCCGAAGACCGAGATGCCGGACGTCGCGCTGTGGGGGCTCCCGCCCGACAAGGACGTGACGTCGGCGAAGTTCATCGCCGACGCGTGTCTCGCCGAAGCCGTCACGGCCTACCGCGCCGGCGACTGGCAGCCGGGTGCCGCGCTGCTGGCAGACCTCGGCACCGACTGGGACCGCCGGGCCTTCGCCGTGCAGCAGCTCGGGGACGCCGCCGCGGACGACGACGCTCCGCTGAAGGAGTGGCGGACGGCCGGAAGCGCGGATGCCGAAGCCGTCCACGCGCAGGGCCTGGTGGCGCTGGCCTGGCAGATCCGCACGTCGTTCACCCCCGAACACGTTTCCGAGGACCAGTGGGCCGGGTTCTTCCGCGTGCTCGAGGAAGCCGAAACGGCCGCCCACGCCGCGGCCGAAGCGGCACCGGCCGACCCGACGCCGTGGTTCACCATGCTCACGGTCGCCCGCGGGCGGCAGTACGAAAACGACGACTTCCGCGCGGTCTGGGCGGAGCTCGTGGCCCGCGACCCGCTCCACCGGCAGGGTCACGAGCAGGCGCTGCAGTACTGGTGCGCCAAGTGGTTCGGCTCGCACGAGCTGATGTTCGCGTTCGCCGACGAGGCCGTCGCCAAGTCGCCGACGCTCGCGGGCCTCGGTCTGGTCGCCGCGCACGAAGCGGAGGCGAAGGAAGTCGAGGCGTGGAAGAGCGACCGAACCGGACGCGCACTCGACGTCGTCCTGCCGTGGCTGGCCGGTGACGGCCGGGAGCACCCGGCAAACCTGCGTGACCGCGCGTACGCGGCCAAGGCGCTGGTGGTCAACGGCCGCTGCGACGAGGCCGTCGAGCAGTTCAAGGTGCTCGGTGCGCACGCGGACGCCCTCGTCTGGGCCTACGGCGGCAAGCCGGTGTTCGAGTTCGTCAAGACGCGTTACCTGGCCTGCCACGGCGCGACCCGGCCGTGACAAGCGAAGGCCCCGCACCGGATCCGGTGCGGGGCCTCCACTGTGGACGTCAGTGCTGCTCGGCGATCAGCTCCGCGATCTGCACGGCGTTGAGCGCCGCGCCCTTGCGCAGGTTGTCGTTCGAGATGAACAGCGCGAGGCCGTTCTCGACACCCTGGTCGACGCGGATGCGGCCGACGTAGCTCGGGTCGTTGCCCGCGGCCTGCAGCGGGGTCGGGACCTCCGACAGCTCGACGCCCGGCGCGTGCGTCAGCAGCTCCGTCGCGCGCTCGACGGACAGCGGCTGCGCGAACTGCGCGTTGACCGAGATCGAGTGACCCGAGAACACCGGCACGCGCACGCAGGTGCACGAGACGCCGAGGCCGGGGATGCTCAGGATCTTGCGGCTCTCGTTGCGGAACTTCTTCTCTTCGTCCGTCTCGAACTCGCCGTCGTCCACAATGGACCCGGCCATCGGGAGGACGTTGAACGCGATCGGGCGGACGTACTTCTCCGGCTTCGGGAAGTCGATCGCCGCGCCGTCGTGGGTCAGCAGCGACGCGTGCTCGGCGGCCGCCTTCACCTGGCCCGCCAGCTCGTCGACGCCGGCAAGCCCGCTGCCGGACACCGCCTGGTACGTCGACGCGACCAGCCGGACCAGCCCAGCCTCGTCGTGCAGCGGCTTCAGCACCGGCATCGCGGCCATGGTGGTGCAGTTGGGGTTGGCGATGATCCCCTTGCGCGCTTCCTTGATCGCCTGCGGGTTCACCTCGCTGACGACCAGCGGCACGTCCGGGTCCATCCGGAACGCCGAGGAGTTGTCGATCACCGTCGCGCCGGCCTCGGCGAACCGCGGCGCCTGCGCCTTGGACGTCGACCCGCCCGCGGAGAACAGCGCGATGTCCAAACCGGACGGATCGGCCGTCGCCGCGTCCTCGACCGTGATTTCCGTGTCACGCCAAGGCAGTTTCGAGCCCGCCGAGCGCGCCGAAGCGAAGTACCGGAGCTCGGCGATCGGGAACTCCCGCTCCGCCAGCAGCTTGCGCATGACCGCGCCGACCTGGCCGGTCGCGCCGACCACCCCGACCCGCAGACCTTCCGCCATCAGCGACCACTCCCCGCGTAGACCACAGCTTCCTCGTCGCCACCGAGCTCGAACGCGGCGTGGATCGCGCGCACGGCGTCGTCCAGCTGGGCGTCCCTGATCAGCACCGAGATCCGGATTTCCGACGTGTTGATGATTTCGATGTTGACCCCGGACTGCGCCAGCGCCTCGCAGAACGTCGCCGTGACACCGGGGTGCGAGCGCATCCCGGCGCCGACCAGCGAGACCTTGCCGACGTGGTCGTCGTAGAGAACGGACTCGAAGCCGATCTCCGCCTTGACCTTCTCCAGTTCCTTGACCGCCTTGGCGCCGTTGGCCTTCGACAGCGTGAACGTGATGTCGGTGCGGCCGGACACGGTGCTGGA
This sequence comes from Amycolatopsis sp. NPDC098790, assembly GCF_044759945.1. Classification (NCBI taxonomy): domain Bacteria; kingdom Bacillati; phylum Actinomycetota; class Actinomycetes; order Pseudonocardiales; family Pseudonocardiaceae; genus Amycolatopsis; species Amycolatopsis sp. NPDC098790. Next base: position 1,646,175 of record NZ_JBIWAI010000001.1, on the reverse strand, counting down.
CACGTTCTGCAGCACCATGTCGATGTCGATCTCGGCGTCGGCGATCACGCGGAAGATCCGGGCCGCGGCACCGGCGTGGTCCGGCACCCCGGTGACCGTGATCTTGGCTTCGGAGCGGTCGTGCGCCACACCGGTGATCAGGGCTTGTTCCACGGGGATCTCCTCGATAGAACCGGTCACCGTCGTGCCCGGCTTGTCACTGTAGGAAGAGCGGACTCGGATCGGCACGCCGTAGCGGCGCGCGTACTCGACCGAACGCAGGTGCAGGATCTTCGACCCGCTCGCGGCGAGCTCGAGCATCTCCTCGTAGGGGATGACGTCGAGCTTCTTCGCGTCCGGCACGATCCGCGGGTCGGCGGAGTACACACCGTCCACATCGGAGTAGATCTCGCAGACGTCGGCGTTCAGCGCGGCGGCCAGCGCGACGGCGGTGGTGTCCGACCCGCCGCGGCCGAGCGTGGTGATGTCCTTGGTGTCCTGCGCGACGCCCTGGAAGCCCGCGACGAGCGCGATGTAGCCCTGCTCGAGCGCCTCGGTGACGCGGCTCGGGGTGACGTCGATGATGCGCGCGTTGCCGTGCACCGACGTCGTGACGACGCCGGCCTGCGAACCGGTGAACGACCAGGCCTCGGCGCCCTGGGCCGCGATGGCCATGGCGACGAGCGAGTTCGAGATGCGCTCACCGGCGGTGAGCAGCATGTCCATCTCCCGCTCCGGCGGCGCCGGGTTGACCTGCTGCGCCAGGTCGAGCAGCTCGTCGGTGGTGTCACCCATCGCCGAGCAGACCACGACGACGTCGTTGCCCGCCTTCTTCGTCGCGACGATCCGCTCCGCCACGCGCTTGATCCGGTCGGCACTTTCCAGCGACGATCCGCCGTACTTCTGGACCACGAGGGCCACGCCCGAACCTCCTCGCGGGCCGGGCGGCTCCCTGGTGGGCACCGGAGAGCCCCCGCGTCCCTGATTTGACTGGGAGCCTACCGGGGGTTGGACGGCCCGCCACCCTCTTGACGTGGGGCGGGCCGCTTCCCGGAGCGGCTTGGAAGTAAATCTTCCGCAACACCAAGGAAATGCGCGGAGCCCTTCCTCCCGAGTGACGCACAGCACTCACGGGTAACGTCAAGATCGTGCGAAAGCCAGCTGTGACGAGCGTCCCGATCGCTTCCTTGATGGCCGAGCGGTGGAGCCCGCGGGCTCTGGACCCGGCTGCCGTGGTCACGCCGGACCAGGTCCGGGCGCTGCTGGAGGCGGCCCGCTGGGCCCCGTCGTTCGGCAACACCCAGCCGGCCCGCTACCTGGTGGGCCTGCGCGGAACGCCGTCGTTCGACGCGATCTTGTCGACGTTGAACTCTGGCAACCAGGCATGGGCAGGGCGGGCGGGGTTGCTGCTGATCGGCGTGATGGTGACGACGAACGCGAAGGGGTCGGTGCCGTACGCCGAGTACGGGCTGGGGCTGGCGTCGGAGAACCTCGTGCTGCAGGCGGTGGAGCTGGGATTGGTGGCGCACCAGATGGCGGGCTTTTCGGCGGACGCTGTTCGTTCCGCGTTCTCGCTCCCGGATGATGCCGTCCCGAAGGTGGCGATCGCCGTGGGTTCGCCTGGGGACCCGGAGGTGCTCGAGGAGGAGTGGCGGGTCGAGCGGGAGAAGTCGGAACGGGTGCGGGTGCCGCTGGAGGAGTTCGCGTTCACCGGCCAGTGGGGCAAGCCGGCGATCTAGGGCCGACAGCGGAGCAACGGGCCGAGGAGTATTGAAGGATCGCGACCATGCCTTGCATTTCAGGGCAGCCAACCGTAAGAACCTTTAGAACTCGACCGCGGAACTAAAGCTTCGTACGCTAAGCTTTAGAAGTGCAGGTAGAGGCGTTCCAGCAGTCACCGGTCGGCCGCCTGGTGCCGGTCAGCGGCGTTGACGGACGAACCAAGCAGTCCTACGACCACTTCGCGTTCGTACCCGCATCACTGCCGAGTGTAGTCGAACTCTCACCCGGCACTTACAAGATCATCAGTGAAGCCGACCGAGCACTCGGCGCGCTGGACGCCCTGACCGACCGGCTGCCGAACCCCGGGCTGCTGGTGCGACCGTCGCTGACCCGGGAAGCCGTCAGCACATCAGCACTCGAAGGAACGTACGCGCCCTACGCCGACGTGCTGGAAGCCCAATACGTCGAAAGCCATCAGCCGACGGCGGAGGTGCGGGAAGTGCGGAACTACGTCCAGGCGGCCTTCGCCGGCCTCGACCTCATCAAGAGGCTTCCGATCTGCCTGCAGGTGGTGTCGACTCTTCAGCGGATTCTCGTGGCGGGTACCCGGGGCGACGCATACGACGCCGGGCGGCTCCGCGAGCGGCTCGTCTGCATCGGGGATCGAGGCAGGGGAATCGATCAATCCAGGTTCGTTCCGCCGCCCAACGGCGACCTGCTGCTCGAGGGCGTGAGCGACTGGGAAAAGTGGATAAACGCCGATCAGGAAATGCCGGTACTGGTCAAAGTGGCCCTCGGCCACTACCAGTTCGAAACCCTGCACCCGTTCAGCGACGGGAACGGCCGGATCGGCCGCTTGGTCATCACGCTGCAGCTCATCGAAGAGCACGTGCTCAAGCACCCTGTGCTGAACCTGTCCCCGTGGCTGGAACCCCGCCGCGACGACTACATCGACCACCTGCGCACCGTGAGCATGACCGGGAACTTCGATCCCTGGGTACGGTTCTTCGCCGAAGCGGTGAAAGCCAGGGCGCTGGCGGCGGCGGAAACGATCCGCAGCCTGATGGCGTTCTCCCAAGAGGTCATCGAGACGATGAAGGGCACCGGTGCCCGCGGCACCGTCCACGAGCTGGCTGTGAACCTCATCGGCTATCCGATGATGACCATTCCGAAGGTGCAGGCGGACCTCGGCGTTTCCTATCCGACCGCCGCCAACGCGATCCGGAAACTGGAGGACGCCGGTTTCCTCCGGGAGATCACCGGAGGAAGTTACGGACGTCGCTACATCTGCGATCGGGTGTACGACGAGCTCGCGGAGAGCTGAGCCCCGGCACCTTCAGGAAGCCCCGCCCACCCGGCGGATGATCTTCGCGAGGATCCCGGACACCACGAGCCAGAAGAGCGCCGCGATGCCGTAGTTCACCAGCACCCGCAGCTTCTCGTCACTGGGCGTGAACAAGTCGCTGAACCCCAGCGCCAGCGAGTCGGCCCACGACTTGACGAACGACACGATGCCGTTGTCCGGGTTCGCCGAGCCCACCGTGAAGATCACGTGGATCACCAGTAGCGCCGCGAAGATCAACCCCACCCAGCGGACGATCGACGCCAGCACCGAGGCCACGCGGCCGCTCGCGCCGCGCCAGTCCACCGGCGCCCTGCGGGACACCTTCGTCTCCTCCGAAGACGACGACGATGGTGCCGAGGACGACGAGGACGTCGATGACGCCGAAGACGACGACTCTGCGTGCTCACCCATGCTCGCAGTTTCGCACGGCCACCGGCCAATTGCTACCCACAGGTAACCCACGGTGGGGGCCTCCCGGCTTCCCTCATCCCGCGTTCCGTGGTTATGGTGGGGGCGTGGCGCGTGTTCTCCTGCTTCGCTGCCGCGACGGGGCCTGATCCGACCGGCTCCTCGTCGCGGGGCTTCGTGGTGCCGGTCGCACCCGTCGAGCTGGAGACACCCCCAATCCCATGAGCAAGATCCGCAAGCCCTCTCGTCCCGCGCCCGCTGACCAGCCCGTCTGGAACACCCAGCGCGGTACCTCCATGCCGGTCCATCGCTACCGCCCCTGGTACGACCTCGTCGAGAACATCGACCTGCCCGACCGCACGTGGCCGACCAAGCGCATCGAGCGCGCGCCGCTGTGGTGCGCCGTCGACCTGCGGGACGGCAACCAGGCCCTGATCGACCCCATGTCGCCCGCGCGCAAGCGGAAGTTCTTCGACCTGCTCGTACGCATGGGCTACAAGGAGATCGAGGTCGGCTTCCCGGCCGCGTCGCAAACCGACTTCGACTTCGTCCGCGAGATCATCGAAGAGGGCGCCATCCCGGACGACGTCAGCATCCAGGTGCTGACCCAGTGCCGTCCCGAGCTGATCGAGCGGACCTTCCAGTCGCTCGAAGGCGCGCCGCGGGCGATCGTCCACATCTACAACTCGACCTCGATCCTGCAGCGCCGCGTCGTCTTCCGCGAGGAGCGCGAGGGCATCAAGAAGATCGCGACGCAGGCCGCGGAAATGGTCGTCGAGCTGGCCGCGAAGCAGCCGGACACCGACTTCCGCTTCCAGTACTCGCCCGAGTCCTACACCGGCACCGAGCTGTCCTACGCGCTCGAGGTCTGCAACGCCGTCACCGAGATCTGGCAGCCGACGCCGGAGAAGCCGGTCATCCTGAACCTGCCGGCGACCGTCGAGATGGCGACGCCGAACGTCTACGCCGACTCGATCGAGTGGATGTCGCGGAACCTGGAGCGCCGCGACTCGGTGATCCTGTCGCTGCACCCGCACAACGACCGCGGCACCGGCATCGCCGCCGCCGAGCTGGGCTACCAGGCCGGCGCCGACCGCATCGAGGGCTGCCTGTTCGGCAACGGCGAGCGCACCGGCAACGTCGACCTGGTCGCGCTGGGCATGAACCTCTACAGCCAGGGCATCGACCCGCAGATCGACTTCTCCGACATGGACGAGATCAAGCGGACGGTCGAGTACTGCAACCAGCTACCGGTCGGCGAGCGCTCGCCGTGGGGCGGCGACCTGGTGTTCACGGCCTTCTCGGGCAGCCACCAGGACGCGATCAACAAGGGCCTCGACGCGCTGAAGGACGCCGCCGACAAGCAGGGCGTCCCGATCGACGAGTACCCGTGGGAGGTCCCGTACCTGCCGATCGACCCGAAGGACGTCGGCCGCACGTACGAGGCCGTGATCCGGGTCAACTCGCAGTCCGGCAAGGGCGGCGTCGCCTACATCATGAAGGCCGAGCACCAGCTCGACCTGCCGCGGCGCCTGCAGATCGAGTTCTCGAAGGTCATCCAGCGCTACACCGACACCGAGGGCGGCGAGGTCGACCCGGCCACGATGTACAACGCCTTCTCGGCCGAGTACCTGGAGCTGAAGACGCCGCTGGAGCTGGTCCGCCAGCACGTCCGCGACAACGGTGACGGCGAGTACGACATCACCGCGACCGTGAAGGTCGAGGGCGACGAGCACGAGGTCACCGGCCGCGGCAACGGCCCGATCGCGGCGTTCTTCGACGCGCTGTCGACCGTGGGCTTCGACCTGCGCCTGCTGGACTACTCCGAGCACACGCTCTCCCCTGGCGACGACGCGCGCGCGGCGTCGTACATCGAGTGCGCGATCTCGGACCGGGTGTTCTGGGGCATCGGCATCGACCCGTCGATCGTGACGGCGTCGCTGCGCGCGGTCGTCTCGGCGGTCAACCGCGCCAACCGCTGAACCTGTGGGCCGCCTGTCGGGTTCCTGTGAGTACTCCTCGATCAGGAGTTTTCCGGGCCCGGCAGGCGGTTAATGGAGGTGTGGACGCGACTACGGCCGGACTGCTGGTGCTGTTCGTCGTCTCGCTGGTGCCGCTGCTGCCCACCGAGGTGACGCTCCTCGGGATGGGCGTCGCGGCGGCGCAGGGCGGGACGTCGCTGGCGGTCGTGATCGCGGTCGCGAGTGCCGGGTGCCTGGCGTCCGACCAGGCGCTCTACGCCCTCGGCCGGTTCGGTGGCCGGGCGGCGCTGAACCGGCTGAGCCGGCGGCGGAAGATCGCCGCCGGCATCGGCTGGCTCGACGGCCGGCTGCAGCGCCACCCGCGTCCGGTGCTGGTGGTCGCCCGCTGGCTGCCGTCCGGCGGGACGGTCGGCGCCCTGCTCGCCGGCTCCCTGCGGTGGCCGATGGCGGAGTTCTTCACCGCCTCCGCCGTCGGCGTCACGCTCTGGACGTCCTACGTGGCCTTCCTCGGCTACGCGGGCGGCCGGATCATCACCGAACCCGGGATCAGCATGCTGCTCTCCCTGGGCGTCGCCCTGGTCCTGGGTTCGGTGATCACCTACAGCGTCAAGCGGTCCGCTAGAGCGCTTTGAGGATGTCGGCCGGCTCGGTCCGCGTCGTGAAGTCCGGGTGGACGTCGACGAACCGCAGTGCCCGGTCCTGATCCACCACGACCACCGCCGGGTGGACCAGCTCCCAGGTGCCGTTGACCTGCTCGAGGTCCGTGCCGAGTTGCTCCATCGCCTCGCGGACCGGGGCGGACACCGGGTAGCTCAGCCCGAGCCCCCGCGCGACCGTGCTGCCGACGTCCGAGAGCACCGGGAAGTCCAGGTCCGGGAGCGGGCCGTCCGGCTTCTGCGGGCTGATCGCGACGAGGGTCGCGTTCCTCGCCGTCAGCTCGGGCAGGAGTTCCTGCTGGTAGGTGCGCAGCGTCAGGTTGCAGTACGGGCACCACTGGCCGCGGTAGAAGACGAGCACCGCCGGCCCGTCCGCGACCAGGTCGCCCAGGCTCGTCGGTGCGCCATCGGCCGCGGGCAGCGTGAAGTCCTCGATCTTCTCGCCCACTTCGGCGAACTTCGTCCCGGCGGCGCGGCGCCGGTCCGCTTCGAGGACCTCGAAGATCTCCGGCGGCAAGGCGTCGCGGAGGTGGTCGTTCACTCCGGTCAGCGCGTTGTTGAGCGTCATGGGATCCCCCTGGCTCGGTTGTACTGTTCGGTACAGTGACGCGAACTGTACTATTCAGTACATGGAGACGCAAGCGGCTTCGACCCCGCGCGGCAAGCGGACGCGTGACGCGATCGTCGACGCGGCGGCGGGCTTGATGTACGTCGACGGCGTCGCGGGCACGAGCGTCGACAAGGTGCTCGCCGCGAGCGGGGCCGGGAAATCGCAGATGTACCACTACTTCAAGAACAAGGAACAGCTGGTCGGGGCGGTGATCGACCGCTACCTCGAGCAGATCCTCGGCAACCAGCCGGCGATCTTCACGCTGTCGTCGTGGGCCGATCTGGAGACGTGGACCGAGCAGCTGCTGGACGTCCACCGCCGCGCGGGCGGCCCGATCGCGTGCCCGCTGGGCAACCTCGCCGGCGAGGTCGGCGACAACCCGAAGCTCGCGCCGCTGGTCGACCAGGCCTACCGGACGTGGGAGTCCCACCTGACGCGCGGGCTGGAAGTGTTGCGGGACAAGGGAGAACTGGCTCCCGACGCCGACCCGGCGCGGCTGGCGCAGGCGGCGATGACGTCCGTCCAAGGTGGACTGCTGCTGGCCCACATCCGCCACGACCTCACGGCGCTCGAAGACGCGCTGGGCATCGCCCTGGCCTACCTGCGCGGCTTCCGGGTCGTGAGTGGGAAACAGGGTTAGCACACTGTTTCCCACTCACGAGGCGGTGAGCTGGGCGACCTCCGCGCGCAGCTCGTCGATCACCTTGGCGACCGCCGGGCGCTGCAGCGCGCCGGTGCGGCAGACCGCCTCCACCAGCCGCGCCGCGCGGATGCCGGCCAGCGGGCGGCTCACCAAGCCGCTGCCGCGGCGGGTGTCGATCGTGTAGCGCGGCACCAGCGCGATCCCGTGGCCCGCCGCGACCAGCCGCTCGGTGATCCGGAAGTCGTTGATCCGCTGCACCACCACCGGCCGGACGCCGGTGCGGACGGTCAGCGAGCGCAGCACGTCGTCCACCGGGAAGCCGTGGTCGACGCCGATCCAGCGTTCGTCCGCCAGCTCGGCCAGCTCGACGCGCCGCCGGCTCGCCAGGCGGTGTCCGGCCGGCAATGCCACGTCGAGCGGCTCCCGCAGCAGCGGCACGACGTCGAGCCGGTCCTGGTCGAACTCGGGCGCGTGCTCGTCCCGGTGCGCGACGACGACGTCGTAGTCCGCGACCAGGCCCGGCACCTCCGGCGGCGTCATGTCGACGTCGCGGACGTCGACCTCGAGGCCGTCGTACCCGGCGACGCGGGTCAGCAGCCCCGGCAGCAGCATCAGCCCGGCCGACTGGAAGATCGCGATCCGCACGCGCCCGCGCGGCGCGCTGCGGTAGGTGTCCAATTCGGACTCGGCGCGTTCGAGCGCGGCCAGCACCTCGTCGGCGCGGGCGACCAGCGCGCGGCCGGCGTCGGTCAGCCGCAGCCCGCGCCCGGCCGGTTCGGTGAGCGGCAGCCCGACCTCGCCCTGCAGCGCACGCAGCTGCTGCGAAACCGCGGACGGCGTGCAGTGCAGCGCCCGCGCGGCCGCCGTCACGCTGCCGCGGTCGGCGAACTCGCGCAGCGTGCGCAGGCGACCCAGGTCCACGACCCCAGCGTAGTTGAAGCGCGGCTACACAGTCCCTGCAGATATTCTCGCTGGTCCTTCACGGTCGGCGTTGTCAGAGTGGACGTATGCCCGCTCGTGACCGCCTGCTCGCCGTGCTCGTCGCCGTCCTCTGGGGCCTCAACTTCCTCGCCATCCACGCCACCCTCGGCCAGTTCCCGCCGGTGTTCGCGGGTGCGCTGCGGTTCGCCGTAATCGCCGTGCCGACGATCCTGTTCGTGCCCTGGCCGAAGGTGAAGGTGCGGCACCTGCTCGGCTACGGCCTCGGCTTCGGCACCGGGCAGTTCGCGTTCCTGTTCATCGCGATGGACACCGGGATGCCGACCGGGCTCGCGTCGCTGGTGCTGCAGGCGTCGGCGCCGTTCACGGTGCTGCTCGGCGCGGTCTTCCTGCGCGAACGCGTCACGCCGCACCAGCTGACCGGCATCGTGCTGGCCGTCGCCGGGATGGCGGCGATCGCGTGGCAGCAGTCCGGGCACGCGGCGCTGCTGCCGATGGTGCTGACGCTGCTGGCCGCGCTGAGCTGGGCGTTCGGCAACCTCAGCACGCGCAAGGCCGAGCCGGACAACCCGCTGCACTTCACGCTGTGGATGTCGGTGGTGCCGCCGTTGCCGATGTTCGCGCTGTCGCTGGTCATGGAGGGCCCGGCCGCGCAGTGGCGGTCGCTGACGACGCTCGGCACGCCGACGGGCCTGACCGCGCTGGGCGGGCTGACGTACGTGGTGCTGATCGGGACGGTCGTCGGCTCGGGCCTGTGGACGACGCTGATGCGCCGCAACCCGGCCGGCGTGGTGTCGCCGTTCTCGCTGCTGGTGCCGGTGGTCGGGCTGACGGCGTCGTTCGCGTTCCTCGGCGAGCGGCCGACCTGGCTGGAGGTCGGCGCCGCCGTCGTGGTGATCGCGGGGGTGCTGCTGGGCTCGCTGCGCCCGGCGCGCAAGCCTGCGCCGGAGTTGGTGACGGTCTAGGCCGCGTTCTCTTCCTGCTTCGGCGTCACGTCGTCGCTCTCGTGCTTCTTGCCGAGCCGCTTCTTCATGACGAAGAAGACGACGATGCCGATCACGACGGCGGCGACGAGGCCGTACTTGGAGAAGTTCCCGAGCCACTCTTCGGCGACGACGCCGAGGTAGTAGACGGCGGCGGTGGTGCCACCGGCCCAGACGATCCCGCCGGCGGCGTTCGCGAGCAGGAACTTCGGGTAGTGCATGCGGAGCGACCCGGCGAGCGGGCCGGCGAGGATGCGCAGGAAAGCGATGAAGCGGCCGAGGAAGACGGCCCAGACACCGCGTTTGTTGAAGATCCGTTCGGCGTTGGCGATGTGCGTCGGGCCGAAGTGCTTCGGGAATTTCCGGCCCGCCCAGGCGAACAGCCGTTGCCCGCCGGTCTTCCCGATCAGGTAACCGATGCTGTCCCCGATGATGGCGCCGGCGCTGGCGAGGATCCCGATCCAGAGGGGGCTGAGGTTGCTGTGCTGCGAGGCCAAGAGGGCGGCGCTGACCAGCACGATCTCGCCGGGCAGCGGAATGCCGAGGCTTTCGATCATGATCACCGCGCCGACGATCAGGTACACCGAGAGCGGCGGGATCGCCTCCAGCCATTGGTCGATGTGCACTGTTCGAACCCCCTGCTGTCGCGGAATGTGCTTTTCGCAGGGTACCGGGGGTGGGGTGGCGGGGGCGGCCTACTCGGGTATTGCCAGGGGTACGACTTAGGTCGGGGTTGAGGGTCGGTGCGGGTCGGGGTTGCGGGTCGGTTCGGGTCGGGGTTGCGGGTCGGTTCGGGCCGGGTTGAGGGATGGCGCGGGTCGGGGTTGCGGGCTGGTGCGGGGCAGGGTTGCGGGTTGGGGCGCGGAGTTGTCCACAGGGTTCACCCCCATGTGGATAAGTTGTGGGTGGTTGGCGCGAACGGCGGTTTTGGTCGGTGGGGGCCGATAGACTGGACCTGGGCACGCCCCCCAGGGAAGGGCGGGGTCCTGGCGGGGCGGGGTCCTGGCGGGGCGGGGTCCTGGCGGGGCGGGGTCCAAGCGGGCCGAGATTCCGGTGCGGCTCAGGGCTTGAGCTTCGCAGCCCGAGCCTGCAGGTAAGCCTGCTCTGGCAAACTCAACGTCCGCCGCGCCGCAGCCGAGTACGCCTCCCGAGCCCCGGCGAAATCCCCCACCTCCTCCAGCAGATGCCCCCGCACCACATCCACCCGATAGTGCCCCACAAGCGCCGGATCCGAAGCCCGCGCCAGCTCCGCCAACCCCGCCTCAGCCCCGTGGACCTGCGCGAACGCCACCACCCGGTTCAAAGTCACCATCGGACCCGGCGCCACCACCCGCAGCAAGTCGTACAACGTCAAGATCTGCGTCCAGTCCGTCGTCTCCGCCGAAGACGCCTCCGCGTGGACCGCCGCGATCGCCGCCTGGAGCTGGTACGGCCCGATCGGTGCCGACACCAGCGCCCCCGTGATCAAAGCGACCCCCTCCGCGATGAACGACCCGTTCCACAGCGAACGGTCCTGCGCAGCCAACGGCACCAGCGCCCCCGAAGCCGACACCCGGGCCGGGCGGCGGGCCTCCGTCAGCAACATCAGCGCCAGCAGACCCGTGACCTCGCCGTCGGCCGGCACCTCCGCGTGCAGCCCGCGCACCAGCCGGATCGCCTCGGTCGTCAGCTCGACGCGGCTCACCGCACCGCCGGAACTCGCCGTGTGCCCCTCCGTGAAGATCAAGTACAACACTTCGAGCACCGCCGCCAGGCGCTCGGGACGGTCGTCGCCGGCGAAGCGGACCCCGCGCAGCGAGCGCTTCGCCCGGCTGATCCGCTGGCCGATCGTCGCCTCGGGGACCAAGAACGCGCGGGCGATCTCCGCCGTCGTCAAGCCGCCCACCGCACGCAGCGTCAACGCCACCTGCGAAGGCCGCGGAAGCGCCGGGTGGCAGCACAGCTGCAGCAACGTCAGCGTGTCGTCCACCCCGGAAGCAGCCAGCGGGTCCGGCGGCTCCGACAGCGCCACCGCCACCTCCCGCCGCTGACGGGCCGACTCGCTGCGCAACTGCTCGATGCGCCGCCTCGACGCCGTCGTGATCAACCACCCCTTCGGGTGGTCCGGGATCCCCGATGACGGCCACTGCTGCGACGCCGCCAGCAACGCCTCCTGGACCGCGTCCTCGCACGCCTCGAAGTCGCCGTACCTCCGGACCAGCGCTGCCAGTACCTGGGGCGCCAGCGTCCGCAGCAGCTCCGGGTTCACAGCTCCGGCCCGTGCAGCCCCATCACCGGCCGCACCTCCACCACCCCGAACGCCGCCTCCGGGACGCGCGCCGCGATCTCCAGCGCTCGGTCGAGATCCGCGCAGTCGAGCAGGTAGAAGCCGGCGAGGAACTCCTTCGCCTCGGCGAACGGCCCGTCCGTCGTCGTGCCGGCGCTGATCCGCGTCGTCAGCTCCGGGTACGCCAGCCGCTCGGAGACGATGCGCTCGCCGGACTCGTCGAGGTCGTCGTTGAGCTGCTGGTAGTACGCGAGCCCGGCGGCCCGCTGCTCCTCGCTCATCCCCTCCCACGCCTGGCGCGACTCGGGGTTGCCGTAGATCAGCACCACATATTTCACGATCGCCTCCGCAAGGGTGTCGAAATCCGCGCGGCGGCGCCTACGTCCCCTCCGTAGGCACCACACCCCAGGAGGATGGCATGACCGAGCAGCGGATTCGCGACCTGATGGCGGCGCGTGCGAAGGCGATGACCGCCCGCGACGCCAAGGCGCTGGCGGCGCAGTACGCACCGGACGCCGTGGCGTTCACCCTCGCCCCGCCGCTGGTGCACCACGGCGAAGACGTCGAAGCCCGCGAAGCGTGGTTCGCCACCTTCGACGGCCCGATCGAGTACGAGACCCGCGACCTCGAAATCACCGTGGGCGGCGGCATCGCGTACTGCCACGCGCTCACCCGGCTGTCGACGACACCCAAGGGCCTGCCACAGCCCTTCGAACTGTGGTTCCGGTCCACCGTCTGCTTCCGCGAGCAGGACGGCGAGTGGCGGATCACCCACGTCCACGACTCGACGCCGTTCTACATGGACGGTTCGATGAGCGCAGCGCTCGACCTCAAGCCGTGAAAAAGGGCCGGCCGGGGCGAACAGCCCCGGCCGGCCCTCAGAAACGCGAGAACTCAGAGGATCTCGGCGGCCGTGCCGACGTCCGGCGGGCCCAGGTCGGGGTTCAGCGCCCCGGTGAGCTCCACCAGTTCCGGCTTGACCTCGTGCGGCTGGATGCGCCCGTCGCGGATGTCCTCCGCGTAGTGGCACGCCACCCGGTGGCCGCCGCCGACTTCGCGCAGCTGCGGGCGGTCCGTGTCGCACAGGCTCGCCTGCCGCCACGGGCAGCGCGTGTGGAAGCGGCAGCCCGACGGCGGGTTCGCCGGCGAGGGCAGGTCACCGGCGAGCAGGATCTGCTCGCGGGTGTCCTCGACCTGCGGGTCCGGCACCGGGATGGCCGACAGCAGCGCCCGGGTGTACGGGTGCAGCGGGTCCCGGTACAGCGAGTCCGCGTCGGTCTCCTCGACCAGCGCGCCCAGGTACATCACGCCGATGCGGTCGGAGATGTGGCGCACCACCGCGAGGTCGTGCGCGATCACCACGTACGTCAGCCCGAGCTGGTCCTGCAGGTCCTCCAGCAGGTTGACCACCTGGGCCTGCACCGAAACGTCCAATGCGGACACCGGCTCGTCGGCGACGATCAGGTCCGGCTCCACCGCCAGCGCCCGCGCGATGCCGATGCGCTGACGCTGCCCGCCCGAGAACTCGTGCGGGTACTTGCGCAGCGACGTCTCCGGGAGGCCGACCGCGGCCAGCAGCTGACGCAGCCGCCGCTGGGTGGCTTCCTTGTCCTTGTCGAGGCCGTGCGCGTGCATGCCCTCGAGCAGGATGGACTCCACCGACTGGCGCGGGTCCAAACTGGACATCGGGTCCTGGAAGATCATCTGCATCCGGCGCCGGGCCTTCCGCAGCTCCTCTCCCTTGAGCTGGGCGACGTCGGTGCCGTCGAACTTCACGGACCCGGAGGTCGGCTCGTTCAGCCGCAGGATCGCCCGGCCCAAAGTGGACTTGCCGCAGCCCGATTCGCCCACCAGGCCGTAGGTTTCGCCGCGGCGGATGGCCAGGTCGACGCCGTCGACCGCGTACACGTGCCCGACCGTCCGGTCGAACACGACGCCGCGCTTGATCGGGAAGTGCACCTTGAGGTCGTCGACCTCGAGCAGCACGTCACCAGCAGGACGGGTCATCGGGTTCCTCCTCCCGCCGCGACCGCGGGCCGCACGGGGTTGTGACAGCGCAGCAGCCCGCCCTGGTCGGGCACCAGCTGCGGCTGGACCTCACGGCAGACCGGCAGCGCGTTGGGGCACCGGGGCGCGAACGCGCACCCGTGGTCCCACGGGATGTTGTCGGACACCGAGCCCCGGATGGGGATCAGCTTTTCGCCACGGCCCGCGTCGAGGCGCGGGATCGAGGCGAGCAGGCCGTGCGTGTACGGGTGCCGCGGCTCGGCGAACAGCTGGTGCCGCTGCGCGCGCTCGACGATCTTGCCGCCGTAGAGCACGTTGACCTCGTCGCAGAGCCCGGCGACGACGCCGAGGTCGTGCGTGATCATGATCAGCGCGGTGCCGGTGTCCTGCACCAGTTCCCGCAGCAGCGCCAGGATCTGCGCCTGGATGGTGACGTCGAGCGCGGTCGTCGGCTCGTCGGCGATGAGCAGCCGCGGCCGGCACGCCAGCGCGATCGCGATCAGCGCGCGCTGCCGCATCCCGCCGGAAAGCTGGTGCGGGTACTCGGAAAGCCGGCGCGACGGGTCGGGGATGCCGACCTTGTCGAGCAGGTCCACCGCTTCGACGGACGCCGCCTTGCGCGACATCCCGCGGTGGCGCTCCAGCACCTCGGTGATCTGCAGCCCGATCGGGATGACCGGGTTCAGCGAGGACAGCGGGTCCTGGAACACCATGCCGAGGTCGCGGCCGCGGCGGTCGCTCATTTCCTTGTTGGACAGCTTGAGCAGATCGGTGCCTTCGAAGCGCACCGAACCGCTGACCTTGTTGCCGCGCTTGGCCAGCAGCCGCATGATCGCCAGCGACGTCACGGACTTGCCGCAGCCGGACTCGCCGACCAGCCCGACCGTCTGGCCCGGCTCGACGTCGAAGCTGACGTTGTCCACCGCGGTGAACGACTGCTCGCCACGGCGGACGAACTGGACCGTGAGATCACGGACCTCAAGGAGTGCCATGGGGGTTCACCGCCTGTTCTTCGGGTCGAGGGCTTCGCGGAGGGACTCGCCGAGCAGCGTGAAGCCCAGCGCGACGACGATGATCGCGATCGCGGGGTAGTACGCCAGCTCGGGCCGGACGTCGAGGAACTGCCGGGCACCCTTGCTCAGCATGATGCCCCACTCCGCCCGGTTCGGGTCCGGGTCGCCCAGCCCGAGGAACGACAGCGCCGCGGCCTCGAGGATGGCGGTCGCCAGGGTCAGCGTCGCCTGCACGATGACCGGGCCGAGCGAGTTCGGCAGCATGTGCCGGAACACGATCGCGCCGCGCTTCACGCCCAGCGACGTCGCCGCGAGGACGTGGTCGCTGCCCCGCTGCACCAGCATCGAACCGCGCAGCAGCCGGGCGAAGATCGGCACGCCGATCAGCGAGACGGCGAGGATCACCGTCCACTGGCTCGGCTTGGCGAACAGCGCCGCGACCGAGATCGCCAGCAGCAGCGACGGCACCGACAGCATGACGTCGACCAGTCGCATGAGGACGGTGTCGACCCAGCCGCCGAAGGCACCGGCGAGCCCGCCGATGATGACGCCGAGGAGCACGCCGATCACCGTGGCCAGCACGCCGACCAGGAGGGTGTTCTGCGCGCCGGCGATCAGCCGCGACAGCTCGTCGCGGCCGAAGTCGTCCACGCCGAGCGGGTAACCCGGCTGGGCGCCGGGGATGATCCCCTGGCCGAGGGCGACCTTGTCCTGCAGGTACCGCTCGAACGGGTCCTTGGGCGCGACCAGCGGCGCGAACACCGCCAGCAGCACGAACAGGCCGGTGATCACGGCTCCGGTGATGGCGACCGGGCTGCGCAGCATCCGACGGAGGGCTTCGCCGCCGAGGCTGTGCCCGCTCGCCGCGGCGAGCTTGTCGATCGGCTCTTTCTTCTTGTTCAGCAGAGTGTTCATCGCACACGCACCCTCGGGTCGATGATCCCGTACGAGACGTCGACCAGCATGTTCACCAGCACGTAGACCAGTGCCCCGAACAGCAGCAGCGCCTGGAGCCGGGGGTAGTCACGCCGTTCGATGCCTTCGGCCAGCAGGAACCCGAGGCCGCGGAAGTTGAACACGCGCTCGGTCAGCACCGCGCCGCCGAGCAGCGCGCCGGTCTGCAGGCCGATCGTGGTGACCACGGGGAGCAGGCCGTTGCGCAGCACGTGCCGGCGGCGGACCACCGGCTGCGTGAGGCCCTTCGAGTTGGCCGTGCGGATGAAGTCCTCGTTGAGCACTTCCAGCACCGACGCGCGCGTGATCCGCGTGATCACCGCGAGCGGGATGGTCGCGAGCGCGAACGCCGGGAGGATCAGGTGCTTGATCGCGTCCCAGACGGCGTCCCACTCGCTGGTCATGATGCCGTCGAGGATCGCGAAGTTCGTGACGGCGGTGGCGTCCAGCCCGGCGGTCTGCCGTCCCTGCGACGGCAGGCCCAGCGGCCCGGCGAGCAGGTCCTGCATCATGTAGCCGAGGAAGAACACGGGGACCGCGACACCGATCAGCGTCAGCACGATGATCACGTTGTCAGCGGCGCCACCGCGGTAGCGGGCCGAGAGGTAGCCGGCCGGGATGCCGATGATCACCGCGACGATCATCGCGGAGATCCCCAGCTCGATGGTGGCCGGCAGGAACGTGCCGATCTCCGACATCACCGGCTGGGTGGAGACCAGCGAGGCGCCGAAGTCACCGGTGACCGCGCGGCCGAGGAACTTGAAGTACTGGATGATGACCGGCTGGTCGAGCCCCAGCACGTGGTTGAGGTTGGCGATCTTCTCCGGCGTCGCCTTGTCGCCGAGGAGGGCGGCCGCGGGCCCTCCGGGCAGCGAGCGGAGCCAGGCGAAGACCAGGATGGACAGGATGAGGAGCGTCGGTATCGCTTGTAGCAGCCGACGCACGAGGAAACGGAGCACTTGCAGTCCTTTGGGGCGAGCCCGCTGAGTACGGGCATGGGGTGGGCGCGGTAGCACCCACCCCATGCCTCGCGTGGTGGAACTGTCAGTTCACGGTGACGGTGTTGAACCGCTCATCGGTCAGCGGACTGGCGACCAGACCCTTGACCTTCGGGCCGACCACGATGGCGGGCGGGCCGTAGGAGATCGGGATCGCGGGCAGGTAGTCCATGATCTGCTTGTTCACGTCCTGGTACGCCTTGGCGTGCGCGTCGCCGGCGGGCGAAGCGTCCGCGGCGGCCAGCGCCTGGAACAGCTGCGGGTTGTCGAACCCGAACTCCGGCTTCTTGCGGCCGAAGAAGGTGCCGACGAAGTTCCCGGCGTCGTTGTAGTCACCGGTCCAGCCGAGCAGGTGCAGGTCCTGCTTGCCGAACTTCTGCACGTCGTCCTTGTAGCCACCGTTCCACGGCTTGGCGACGGCCTCGACCTTGACGCCGATGGCCTTCAGGTCCTCGGAGATCGACGTGAAGACGTCCGCCGGGTTCGGCATGTACGGACGGGTGACCTCGGTCGGGTAGTAGAACTTCAGCGTCAGGTTCGTCGCGCCGGCCTGCTGCAGCAGGTCCTTGGCCTTCTGCTGGTCGTACGGGTACTTGGTGACGTCGTCGGTGTAGCCGGAGATCGTCTTCGGGACGAACTCGGTGGCCACCTCGGAACCCTCGGGCAGCTTGCTCTTGACGAACTGCTCGCGGTTGATGCCGTAGGCCAGCGCCTGGCGGACGCGGACGTCCTTCAGCTTCTCCCCGGCCGGGCCGGACTGGTTGATGCCCAGGTACAGCACGTTGAACGGCGGCCGCACGAGCACCTGCTCGCCGTCCCCGCGCAGCAGGTTGTAGTCGGCGGGCGCCGGGTAGTCGTAGCCCTGGATGTCGCCGGCCTTGAGGGCCTGCTTGCGGGCGTTCTCGTCCGGGATGACCTTGAAGATCAGCTTGTCGAGCTTCGCCGTCTGCGTCGGGCTGGTGTCGTTCTTGGACAGGGTGATCTCACCCTTGCCCTGGTCCCAGCTGTCGAACTTGAACGGCCCGGTGCCGACCGGGTGCTTGTTCGCGTACTCGCTGTAGGTGAACGAGTCACCGCTCTGCGTGACCTGGTCCGCGTTGTACTGCTTCAGCGCGGTCGGGCTCTGCATCGAGAACGAGGGCAGCGTGAACGCCGCCGGGAACGCGCCCTTGGCCTTGTTCAGGTTGAGGACCGCGGTCGCCGGGTCCTTCGCCTCGCAGCTCTTGTAGACCGGGTCGCTGTAGTCGTCGCTCTCGTTCTTCGCGAAGCCGCCGAAGACGTCGGCGTAGTAGATCATCTGGCTCTGGGCGGCGGCGCCCTTCATGTTGAACCAGCGGTCGAAGTTGAAGCAGACGGCGGTGGCGTCGAACGGGGTGCCGTCGGAGAACTTCACGCCCTGCTTCAGGCTGAAGGTCCAGGTCTTGCCGTCGTTGCTCGGCTCCCACTTGTCGGCGAGGGAGGGCTCGAGGTCGGCGGTGCCCGGCTTGTTCTGGATCAGCGTGTCGAAGATCTGCCGCGTGATCCGGAAGGTCTCGCCCTCGTCGTTGAAGATCGGGTCGAACAACTTCGGGTTACCGGCCGCACCGAAGATCATCGTGCCCCCGGAACCACCCCCCGCGCCCTCTTCACGCTTGGATTCCGCACAAGCGGACAGCGAAACCGCGAGCGCGCCGGCGAGCCCGATCAGGGCCACGCGGCGTGTTCGGGTCAGCCGCAATTGCTGCATCTGGCACCCCTTGGGAGATGTTCGGGTTTCAAAGTCACCGTCCGGTCGGTCAGGAACTCGACGGACGATCGGTGTGCCCAGCGACACTAGCGGGAAGTCGGCCTGGGCTTAAGTACGTGAGGTTACGATCGCGCTACGTGGGCACCGATTTGACCGCAATGTGTCCGTAAATCGTGACAAAATGTGACCGTTTGTGGCCCGCAACTCCACCCGGTGCCGGATCACTAACTCAGATGGCGGTACCAACGTTAGCCCGGTCGTGGTGGCGCAACCGTTCCACCTTGATCGATACGGAGTCCAACGCTCACGCACGGTGACCGGATGAACCCCTACGAAAGTCGGATCCGGCGGCCGACGCGGTGCCGTCGACGGCGAACCAGCCGCGTTCGAAGCGTTGCCAGCGGCCCAGTTCGGCCTGTGCGGCCACGCCGTCCCGCGCGACGGTCCGGGCCAGCCGCTCGGCGTCGGAGCCGCCGGAAAGCCAGCAGAGGTGCGAAAGCAGGGGTCTTGCCGAAGTGCGGCCGCTCGAAACGCCCTCCAGCACCAGGACGTCCGGCACGGGCACCCGGACCAGCTCGCCCGGCCGGGGCGTCCCGCTCGTCCAGTCCATCCGCCGGTAAGCCCCTTCGACGCCGGCCGCGAGGGGCCGCAGGACGCCGTCCACCAGCCGCGGCCACCACGAAACCGGGTCGTCCCAGGTGGCGAAGGCGTCGGTGCTCACGAGCTCGGTCCGGCAGCCGCGCGCCCGCAGGTCGGCGACGACCTGGGCGGCCAGCGTGGACTTCCCGGCACCCGACGGGCCGTCGATGGCCAGGACCCGGACGCCGCCGAGGCGGGCGGGCGCGGCCAGCAGGGCCTCGATCAAGCCGTCACTTGCTGACGCGCTCGACCTCGGGAAGCCCTTTGACGTCGTCCGGCGCGGTCGTGCGCGCCTCCAGCTCGCTGATCCGGCCCGCCAGCTCGCGCTTGGCGTCCTCCAGCTCGCAGCGCAGCAGCGCGATCTCCTCGACCGACGTGCGCACCTCCTCCTCCAGGTGCCCGACCTCGGTCGAGAGGTGCAGCGACACCAGTGCCAGCACGACGCCGGCGAGGAGGAAGACGAAGTTCGACGGCGTCTGCACGCCGGTGTGCTCGGCGAGGAACTCGGCCGCCTGCGGCAGCACCGCGAGGACGACCACGCCGACCGCGACGACGAGCCACACGCCCGCGTACTTCTCGCGCAGCTTCCGCCGCCGCATCATCTCGAGGACGACGAACAGCACGACACAGGCGACGACGATGCTGAGGATGCGCCAACCCTGCATTTCTGCTTCCCCTTACGCCGAGTCGGACGAGTCGACCGCGGGCCGGCGGCGCACCAGCGCCAGCAGCAGCGCGAGCCCCGCCCGGCTCAGGTAGACGGCGGACTTGACGGGTGAGTGGCTGGGCGTGCCGCCCGCGCGCTCCCGCATGACGACCGGGACTTCCTTGATGGTCAGCTTGGCCCGGATGGCCATCACCAGCGACTCGACGGTGTCGCCGAGGTACTCCGCCGGGTAGTAGCCGGCGAACAGCCGGATCGCGCGCGGCCCCATCGCCTTGAAACCCGACGTGACGTCGGTGAGCTTGGTCTTCGCCAGCCGCGAGAACACGAGCGAGAGCGCGACCATCGCGTACTTGCGCGGCCCGCTCGCCTTGTACGAGCCCTTGCCGGCGAACCGGGAGCCGATCACGATGTCGGCGTCGTCCAGCCCGCGCAGCAGCGCGTCGAGCTCGTCCGGGTCGTGCTGGCCGTCCGCGTCCACCTGCACGACGACGTCGTACCCGCGGGCGGCGGCGTAGCGGAAGCCGGTGCGCATCGCGCCGCCGACACCCAGGTTGACCGCGAGGCGGGCCACCTCGGCCCCGGCCGCGCGGGCGAGCTTGGCGGTTTCGTCGACCGAACCGTCGTCGACGACGAGCAGGTCACCGCTCGGCAGAGCGCGTTTCACCTGGTCGATGACCGAAGCGACGCTCGCGGACTCGTTCAGCGCGGGCATCACGATGAGCACGCGGCGGCTGGTCACGGAGGTGCTGGACACGCGATCACTCTAGCCTTTCACTGCCCGTTACCGGCCGCGGACCCTGGAGCCGCACCGGCTGCGACGACGCCCTGCTGGCCTTCGATCTCGTACACGGTCGCGCCGGGGTTGCGGAACACGACCTTGAAGCCGGGGGTCGTGTCGAGGTGCATCAGGCCGGGCCCGCTGTTGGTGTCCTTCGTGACCTTGCCCTTGCCGACGAAGACGTACCGGACCTTGAGGTCGGTGAGCAGCTCCCGCACGCGCGGGAACTGGTCGATGTCGTCGAGGTAGATGCTGAGGTAGCCGGCGGGGGTGTCCATCTCGGCGCCGTAGAACGTCCACTCGACCGGCTGGACGCCGTCGAGCGCGTACATCCAGACCGAGCCGTCGGCCTTGCCGTTCATCACCCGCTCGCCCGGCCCGACGTGGCCCGCGAGCCAGTCGAACGCCGAGCGCTCGTCGTTGCTGACCGTCGGGCCGCCGCTGTAGTTCTGCTGCAGCCGGGCGGCGTTGCGGCCGATGTAGCCGCCGCGGCTCAACCCGCCGATGACGACGACCAGCAGCACGACGCCGACCGCGGTGAGCGTCGCCGGTGAGACGTTCGGCAGCCGGCCGCCCGCCTTGCGCGCGATCCAGCGGGCGGCGGTGTCGGTGAACTCGCCGAACGCGACCGCGCCGGCCAGCGGAACCAGCGCGCCGATCCGCCAGTGGTCGTTGTAGAAGATGCCGGTGAGGGTGTGGATGAGCGGCGTCTCGAGCGAGACGGTGGCCGCGAACAGCCCGCCGAAGACGACGTAGGCGGCGACCATCCACAGCATCCGGCGGTGCTTGACCAGCAGGAAGACGCCGATGAGAGCGGGCACGCCGATCCACCACTGCGGGAACGCGGCCATCGGCGAGAACGTGAGGGTCTCGCCCAGACCGCCGGTGACGGTGGCCTCCGACGCCCAGAACGCGCTCGTCACGCCGCCCGCGTTGTACAGCGAAGGCAGCGCCAGCGGCAGCCCGCAGACGACGGCGAGCGCGACCGTGGCCCCGAGCGAGGCCGCCGACCGGCGCCAGTCGATCCGCTCGAACTTGAAGAGCACCGCGAGCAGGATGAGCAGGAAGTACACGACGACGACGAACGCGACGCTGGTGTGCAGGCCGATCAGGCCGGCCACGCCGACGCCGATCGCGACCGGGCCGGCGATCCCGCGCGGCTCCAGCAGCCGGCGCGCGAGCGCGAGCATCGCCGGGATCAGCGCGACGCCGGCGACGTACGGCCAGAGCGGGCCGCGCCACAGCGAGTCGTACGGGAAGTTGGTGAACGACGCCGACACCGCGGCGGCCGCGGCGACCGCGAGCGCGGGCATCCGCCAGACGTGGCCCATCGCCGCGACGCCGATCGGCACGCACAGGATCACCGTGAGCGCGCCCATGTTCAGCGTCGGCATCATCGCCAGCCCGGCCTTGTCGAAGACCAGCGCGAGCAGGGCGTGGTAGGTGTCCGGGTAGAAGTAGTTCGTCTGGTTCGGCAGGTTCGCGATGGTGCCGACGGTCGAGGGCCGGGCGTCGCCGTGCTCGGCGATCCAGCGGACGAGGTTGGCGTGGAACGGCGCGTCCCAGCCCTGCTGGACCTGGTTCAGGCCGCGGGCGCCGCGCAGGAACGTGACGATCCCGACGAGGCTGCCCGCGCCGACGCCGGCGCCGATCAGCAGGTGCTCGCGCAGCGAACGGGCGGGCGCGGCCGCCTCGGCGTCCTTCTCGGCCCAGTCCGGGTGGCGGCGCGCGGTGAAGCGCTGCACTCCGAAGGCGAGCCCGAAGCCGACGATCGAGAGCACCAGCGTCCACAGGGCGACGTCGAGCGTCGTCCAGCGGATGCCGAGCCCGCCGAGCACCGGGACGCCCAGGCTGACGATGCCGAACGTCAGGATCGGCGCGGCCGCGGCGAGCAGCCAGCCGCGCAGCCGGATCGCGGCCCCGAAGACGAGGCCCGGCAGCCAGAAGGCGAGCACGACCAGAAGTACGTTCATGGTTTTCCGCTGTCCAACCTCACCGGCGTTTCACGCCGATCCTGTCCCGGTTCCGGCCGGGTCACCCTACTGGGACGTCCGGGGCGGGCCGCACGTTGCCCGGCCGCCGGAGGACGAACGCCAACACGACCACGAGCCCCAGCGTGGGGCCCCCGGCCAGCCCGGCGACCGCCTTGAGGATCGGGTCGCCCGGCACGAGCAGCAGCGTCGCGGCGGTGGCGACCGCGACCACGGCCCAGGTGACGAGCACCTTGTTCGCTTCCTTGCGCGCCACCAGCACGGCGGTCATCAGCTGCAGCGCCGTGAGCAGCACCGCACCCCACACCATCCACGCGACCCACCAGCCCTGGGCGACGAAGCCCGAGCCGTAGAGCAGGGAGACCAGCCACGGCCCGATCAGCCAGCCGACCAGTGCGCCGACGACGCCGAGGACGATCGTGCCGAGCGCGCCGACCGCGAGGAGCTTCCGCAGCCGGTGCTGCCCGTCTTCGGTGCCCGAAAGCCGGACGACCGTCGGCACGGCGAGCGCCTGCAGCGGCGAGAGCAGCAGCAACGGCACCCGCGACACGGTGAGCGTCGCGAAGAGGACGCCGACGTCGCGCTCGGAGCCGCCGGGCGCGAGCAGGCTCACCATCGCCGGGTAGCCGGTGATGACGCTCGCGGTCAGCGCGGCGCCGGTCAGCAGGACGAGGATCCGGGCGGTCACCGGGCCCCAGCCCTCGCCGTCGGCGTGCGGGTCGACCAGCCCGGAGACCGGCTTGACGAACAGCAGCCAGGCGAACGAGCCCGCCGCGGCCGCGATCGCGAACGACGTCACGCCGGTGAGCCCGGCGGCGACGATCCCGAACAGGACGAGCACGCGGACCGCGGCCTCGGCCACGACCAGCCAGGAGTACGGCTTGATCCGCTGCTGCCCGACGAGCAGGCCGCGGGCGGCGAACTGGCAGGCGAACGAGATCGCGCCGCAGAGCACGATGACGCCGAGGGCGGTGTTGCCGTTGTAGAGCCGGTCCGACAGCACCGGCACGGTCATCGTCAGCGCGGCGACGACGGCGACGGTCACGGCACCGACGGTCAGGGCGCGCAACGCGGGTTTGCCGGCCTTGCCGCCGTCGAGCGCGGCCACCGCGGACTGGCGGGACAGCTCCTGCTCCAGCGGCGACAGCGCGCTGCCGAGGCCCATCAGGATGCCCCAGAACGAGAGGTAGACCTTGCTGTTCTCCGGGCCGAGCCAGCGGGTGGCGAGCAGCGTCAGGACGTACCCGAGCGCGATCGCGACGAGCAGCGAGACGCCGATCTTCCCGGCCGAGCGCCCGGTCTCCTTCGCCAGGCTGCGCCCGTCCGCTTCGTCGGTCACCGGGGAGCTCATCGTCCCCGCCGCCGGCGGGCGCGCAGCGCCATGACGAGGCCGCGGACGGCACCGGCGCCGAACCCGGCCCCGAACACCGGGGCGAGCTTCGCGACGGCCTTGGCCTCCGCGGTCGTCGCGCCGAAGCGCGTCACGGCGGCCCCGGCCGCGGCCGAACCGGCGGCCGCGAGCAGCACGGCCGTCTTCGGGCGTCTGACCGCGACGCCGAGGCCGAGCAGGCCGACACCGAACGCGGCGAAGAGGCCGTTGCGGGCCGGTCCGGGCGAGCCGAGGTAGGAGTCCACGAACGTCGTCCCGCGGAAGTAGGCCTGCGCGGCGAACTTCTTGAAGCTGTCGCGCCCGTGGTAGGTCGCGGAGAACTCCGGGGCGAGGAAGATGCGGTGGCGCTCGGCGATCCAGCGCAGGACGCCGGTGTCGTCGCTGGCGAAGCGCACGTCGTCGAACAGGGAAACGAAAGCGTCCGAAGCCGCTTCGAGAACGCCGCGCGGCGCGGAAAAAAATCCGGTGCCCTTCGGGAAGAGGTCGAACTCCTCGATGCCGAAGGACATCAGGCGCGGGTCGGCGCAGTAGCGGCGCCAGGGAATCTTCACCAGCCCGGCCATGAAACCGGCGTACGGGTTGTTTTCGGAGGCGACGTTGACGTGGCCGTTCCACACCGTGCGCTCGGGGTGGTCGACGAGCTGGTCGCGCAGGAAGGTCAGGGAGCCGTCGTCCACCACGACCCGGCTGTCGAGCAGCAGGATCTGGTTGCCGGAGGCCTTGGCGATGCCCGCCCGCCGGGCTTCGAAGCGGCCGGAGTTGGCCTGGCCGACGACGGTGATGCCGTGGCGTTCGCGCAGCTCGTCGAGCCGCGACGGCGTGGCGTCCGTGCTGCCGTCGTCGACGACCACGACCTCGATCGGCCAGTTCGCCGTCTCGGCCGAGGCGAGCAGCGCGCCGACACTGCGTTCGATCCAGTCCTGCTCGTTGTAGACCGGGATCACGACGCTGAGCGAAGGGAGGAGCGGGTTCGCACTCACCGGGCCGAGGCTACCCGGCGGCCCCCACGGGAGGTCGGCCAGTATCCTTACGCCACCGCACCCGACCAGAAATGGGCTTTCACGGTGATTTCCTTCATTCTCGGCACCACCGCGGAACTGATCAAGATCGCGCCCGTCTACCACGGGATCCGCGAGCGCGGGATGCGGCCGAAGATCTGGTTCACCGCGCAGCACGTCGACGAGGTCGCGGACGTCCTCGCGGACCTCGACATGCCCGCGCCGGACGTCTGGCTGGTGCCGGAGGAGAAGGCCCACAACCTCGAGTCGCCGGCGCAGGTGCCGGGCTGGGCCGCGCAGGTGCTGCGCACCGCGTGGAGCCGTCGCCAGGAGCTGCGCGCCGCGCTGACCGAGGACGGCCGTCCCCCGCTGGTGCTGGTGCACGGCGACACGTTCACCACGCCGTACGGCTCGCTGATCGGCAAGCGGATCCTCAAGTCCCGCGTCGGGCACGTCGAGGCCGGCGCGCGGTCGGGCAGCATCCTGTCGCCGCTGCCCGAGGAGCTGAACCGCAAGATCGCGGCGAAGATCGTCGACATCCACTTCGCGCCGAGCGCGCGTGAGGTCAACAACCTCCGCAACGCCCGCGGCGTGGTCGTCGACACCGAGGCCAACACGGCGATCGACGCGATGCGCCTGGCCATCAACGGGCCGCTGGACGTGCCGAACCTGCCGGAGAAGTTCGGTCTCGCCACGCTGCACCGCTTCGAGCTGGTCTCGCGCCCGGACAAGTACCGCGAGGCGCTGGAGATCCTGCGCGAGCAGAGCCGCAAGATGCCGATCCTGTACATGGCCGGCGCGCCGGAGCGCGAGAAGATCCGCGCGCTGGGCATCGGGAACATCTTCGACGACCAGTTCATCGTCCAGCCGAAGATGCGTTACCTGAAGTTCCTCCCGCTGGTGGCGCGCGCCGAGTACGTCGTCACCGACTCGGGTGGTCTTTCGGCGGAGTGCTACTACCTCGGGCTCCCCTGCGCGGTGCACCGCGAGCGCACGGAGACGCCGCAGCACCTCGGCGAGACGGTCGTGCTCACGGAAATGCGCGGCGACAAGCTGCAGAACTTCCTCGACACATACCAGAACCGCCGCGGCGAGTCCTGGATGGACAAGTACCACCCGTCCGAGATCGTCGTCGACACGCTGGCGCAGCTCGGCTACTGCTGAGGTCTCTTTGGGGTGACCCCGCGTTTTTCCGGGGGTGAGCCGGGCAAAGTGTCGCCATGATCCACATCGGACTGGCGGCGCTGCTGGCGGTGGTCCCGCCGCCCATCGACCAGGCGTCGGTGCGCGACGCGGCGCTTTCCTCGGGTTTCCAGGAGGCGTACGTCGGCTCGGCGGGACCCATCGCGCAGGCGATCCACGCGGCGTACGACATCCCGGCGTCGGTGACGGTGGCGCAGTCGATCCTGGAGTCGAACTGGGGCCGCAGCCGGCTGTCGGTGAACGAGCTGAACTACTTCGGCTTCAAGTGCGTGACGCCGGCGAGCCCGGGACCGATCGCGGTGCGGTGCGCTTCCTACCCGACGACGGAGTGCATTCCGGCGCCTTGTCACCCGGTGGATGCGTATTTCCGCTCGTACGCGTCGATTTCCGACTCATTCCGCGATTACGGAAGGTTGCTGACGACGTCGTCGAACTACGCGGCGGCGTTGCCGGTGCGGGACGACCCCGACGCGTTCGTCCGGGCGGTGGCGCGGAAGTACGCCACCGACCCGGAGTACGCGAACAAGGTGATCAGGTTGATGGACCTGTACGACCTGCGCCGCTTCGACCGGTGAGCTTCTCGATCTCCTGGTCGTAGAACTCCTGGGTCAGTTCACCGAGCTTCTCGAAGAACGCGACCCCGCCGATGGTCAGCGTGGCGAGCAGGTCCTCCTCGCCGGCGACGGCGGCCCGCCTCGGGCCGCCGTCGAACTCCAGGACGAAGCGCACCACCCCGCCCGGCACCAGCTCCAGCCGGAGCACGCCGTCCATTTCCCACAGCGGGACCTCCGCCGATGGTCAGCTCCAGCATCCCGTCGCGCCGGTGGACCCCGTACGAGCCGGGCAGCTCGGCGCAGTCCTGGATGTCGACGAGCTCCGCCTTCCGCGCCCGCCCGAGGAGCAGGAACGTCCGGATCGGCTCGACGGTCCCTAGAGCACCCGCCGGCCCGAAAGCGCGCGTCCGAGAGTCAGCTCGTCCGCGAACTCCAGGTCGCCGCCCATCGGGAGCCCCGATGCCAAGCGCGTCACGCTCAACCCCGGGAAGTCCCGCAGCATGCGGACCAGGTACGTCGCCGTCGCCTCGCCCTCCGTGTTGGGGTCCGTCGCGATGATGATCTCCTTGATGTCCGCCTCGCCGATGCGCTTGAGCAGCTCGCGCATCCGCAGCTGCTCCGGCCCGATGCCGGACAACGGGTCGAGCGCGCCGCCCAGGACGTGGTAGCGGCCCTTGAACTCGCGCGTCCGCTCGACCGCCAGCACGTCCTTCGGCTCCTCGACCACGCAGATCACCGTGAGGTCGCGGCGCTCGTCGCGGCAGATGCGGCACTTCTGCTGCTCGGAGACGTTGCCGCACACCTCGCAGAACTGCACGCCCTCCTTGACCTTGCCGAGCACGTCCTGCAGCCGCGCGATGTCGGCCGGGTCGGTGGCCAGCAGGTGGAACGCGATCCGCTGGGCGCTCTTCGGCCCGACCCCGGGCAGCCGCCCGAGCTCGTCGATCAGGTCCTGGACGACACCTTCGTACAAGTTCGTCAGCCGCCGAAGCCGAGGCTGCCGAGGTCCGGCATGCCGCCACCGCCGCCGAGCCCGCCTGCCAGCGGGCCGAGCTTCTGCTCGGTGAGCTTCTGCGCGCTCGCCGACGCGTCGCGCACCGCCGCGACGATCAGGTCGGACAGCGTCTCGACGTCGTCCGGGTCGACGACCTTCGGGTCGATCTTGAGGCTCTTCAGCTGGCTGTCACCGGAGACGGTCGCGGTGACCAGCCCGCCGCCGGCGGTGCCGGTGACCTCGGTGTTCGCGAGCTCTTCCTGGGCTTCGACGAGCTTCTGCTGCATCTGCTGCGCCTGCTGCATGAGCTGGGAAATGTCGAAGCCGCCGCCGGGTTGCGCCATGATTCGCTCGGGTCCTCTCTGCACGCCTGTGTCAGCCACCAGGGTAGTCGCGCCACGCGGGGTGCCGGGCTGTGGCACCGTGGTCGCCGTGCGACGCGCGATTGTCCCCTTCCTGCTGGCCGGTGCCCTGCTGCTCACGGGCTGCTCCGACGACGTCCCGGCGGCGCCGGTCCCCTTGACCACCAGGACGGTCACGCCGACGACCGTGACTTCCGCTCCTTCGCCGGTCACTTCGCCGGTCCTGTCTTCGTCGGTTGCCGCGCCGCCGCCGGTCGCGTCCGGGAGGGTCGTCGTGCTGGACCCCGGGCACAACGGCGGGAACGGCTCGCACCCGGCCGAGATCAACCGCCAGGTGCCGGCGGGGCGCGGGCAGACCAAGCCGTGCAACACGACGGGCACCGCGACCAACGCCGGCTACCCCGAGCACGCGTTCACCTGGGACGTCGCGCAGCGGGTCGGAAAAGCGCTGGCGGGCAAGGGAATTCGCGTCGTCTACACGCGACAGAACGACACCGGGGTCGGCCCGTGCGTCGACCGCCGCGCGGCGATCGGCAACGAGGCCGCGGCGGACGCGGTCGTCTCGATCCACGCGGACGGCTCGACGGCGGCGGGCGCGAACGGCTTCCACGTGGCGTATTCGGCACCACCGCTGAACGCGGCGCAGGGCGAGCCGTCGACGAGGCTCGCCCAGGTGGTCCGCGACACGCTGCGGACGTCGGGGTTCAGCACGTCGAACTACATCGGCGGCAACGGCTTGTCGGCGCGGTCGGACCTGGGCGGGCTGAACCTGTCGACCCGCCCGGCGGTCCTGGTGGAGTGCGGCAACATGCGCAACGCGGCGGAGGCGGCCCGGATGACCAGCGAGGAAGGGCGCCAGCAGTACGCATCCACGCTCGCGGCGGCGATCGAGGCCTACCTGGCGTCCTGAGCCGCGACGACGGCGTCACCGTTGACCGTGGCCCACTTCGTCAGGACGCCGATGGGTTCGACGAGGGTCTGCCCGAGCTCGGTCAGCCGGTACTCGACGCGGGGCGGCGCCTCGGCGTACGCGCGGCGGTCGACGAGGCCGTAGCCCTGGAGCTTGCGCAGGGTCTGGGTGAGGACCTTGCGGGAGATGCCGCCGATGAGGTCGACGAGCTCGCCGTGCCGCCGAGGCCCGCGGCTGAGCGCGAACACGACGACGACCGCCCACTTGTCGGCGATGATCTCGATCGCCAGCCGGGCGGGGCAGTCGGCGAGGAAGACGTCGCCGGGGAAGTCACCCATGGGAACCAAGGTACCGAGCGGTTCCTTTCGGATTCCTAGTCTCGGGGACATGGAACTTCCCGAAAGCAGTCATCGCCTGTTCGAGCGGCCGTTCAACGCCGTGCTGACCACGATCAACCCCGACGGCTCGCCGCAGACCTCGATGGTCTGGGCCAGCCGCGACGGCGACGAGATCGTCATGGGCATGGAAGGGCGGCGGCCCAAGGTGCGCAACATCCGCCGCGATCCGCGGGTGACCGTGCTGATCGAAGACCACGACGGGCACGACGAGCGTGGGCTGCCGCAGTACCTGCTGGTCCGCGGCACGGCCCGGGTCGTCGGCCCGGACATCGCCGACGAGTTCACCGCGCTGATGGACCGGCAGGCCCAGCGCTACCTCGGTGCCCCGAAGTACCTGCTGGGCAACCAGGGCTCGCCGACCGCGGTCATCGTGCGGATCACCGCGGACCGCGTGACGGGCATCGGCCCCTGGGCCTAGTCCAGGGGGCGGGCGCCGAGGTGGTCGGAGATGAGCTTGCGGGCGACCTCGTCCGGGTCCTGGTCCGGCGGCGGTGGGGGCGGCGGCGGGGCGGGGCTGGCGTCCTCGTTGTAGAGGTCGTCGTCGTCCTCGTCGGACGGTTCCGGGGGCAGCGGGATGTCCGGCTCGGCGGTGGTGACCTTCGGCCGCGCCGGGGCGGCAGCGGGTGCCGGAGCGGGCGCGGGCCGCGCGGGCGCCGCGGCGGGAGCGGGGGCGGCCGCGGACTGCCGGGTGAACGACCGTTCCGGCGCGGGCGCGGCCTGCTGGGCCCGGGCGGCGGGCGCGGCGGGGGCGTTGCCGTGGACGCAGCGGACCCGCCAGTCACCACCCAGGACGTCGGCCAGCGCGCCGGCGATCTTCTGCGCGTTGTCCTGGTCGGACAGGCGGCGGGCCAGCGGTTCGGACTTGTGGGTGAGGGTGAGCGAGTTGCCTTCGACGCTCGCGACGGTGGCCTGGGTCAGCATCGCCTCGAGGCTCCGGCCGCCGGTGAACTTCCGCAGGGCGGTCATGAGCTGCGGCCAGACGTTCCGGATCCCGGCGGCATCGAGAGCGCCGGAAGCAGCGGGTTCGGCCGCGGCCGGGGCGGGCTGGGACGCGGGAGCCGCCGCAGCGGGCTGGGCCGGAACGCCGCCGCCCGGAGTCCGCGGGGTGCCCCAGCCACCATCACCGGACTGGGCCGCGGGCTGAGCCGGAGTGCCGCCGCCCGGAGTCCGCGGAGTTCCCCAGCCACCATCGCCGGGTTGGGCAGCGGGGGCGGGCTGCGCCGCCGCGGGGGCGGGGGTGCCGCCGCCCGGGGTGCGCGGAGTTCCCCAGCCACCGTCGGCGGACTGGGTCGCGGGGGCTGCGGCAGCGGCCTGCCCCGCCGAGGCGCCGGCGGCTGCCACCGCCGGCGTGCCGCCGCTCGGAGTACGACCGTCGGCGGGTTGGCCCGGCGAGGTGCCGAGTCCGGCCGCCGGGGTTGAAACGCCGGCGCTGGCCGCCGCGGGTGCCGGTCGCGCAGCCGGCTCGGGAGCCGCCACCGGGGCCGGCCCAGCCGACGACGCTCGCTGCGAAGGCCGGGAAAACTCCCTCTCCGACGCCGCCCGCACCGGGGGCTCCACGCCACCCTCCGCCGGAGCGCCACCCCCACCGGCCAGCGTCGCCCGGCGCTCCAGCCGCTCGATCCGGGCCAGCAGCGCCTTCTCCGCCTCCGTCACCGACGGCAGCAGCATCCGCGCGCACAACAGCTCGAGCACCAGCCGCGGCGAAGTCGCGCCGCGCATCTCCAGCAGTCCATTGTGGACGATGTCCGCGTACCGGGACAGCGTCGCCAGGCCGATGCGCTCGGCCTGCGCCACCATCCGGGTCAGCTCTTCCTCCGGCGCGGACACCAGCCCGCCCGCCGAATCCGGCACCGCGCGCAGCAGCACCAGATCACGCAAGCGGTCCAAGAGATCCGTCGCGAACCGGCGCGGGTCGTGGCCCGCCTCCGCGAGCTTCTCCACCGTCGAGAACACCGTCGCGGCGTCCTCCGTCGACAGCGCGTCGACCATGTCGTCGATCAGCGCGACGTCCGTGACGCCCAGCAGCGCCACCGCGCGCGAATACGAAACGCCGTCCGGGCCCGCGCCCGCCAGCAGCTGGTCCAGCACCGACTGCGTGTCGCGCGCCGAGCCGCCGCCCGCGCGGATGACCAGCGGGTACACCGACGGCTCGACCTCGACGCCCTCCGCCGCGATGTTGCGCTCCAGCAGCGCGCGCATCGAGCTCGGCGGGATCAGCCGGAACGGGTAGTGGTGCGTGCGCGAGCGGATGGTGGTCAGCACCTTGTCCGGCTCGGTCGTCGCGAAGATGAAGATGACGTGCTCGGGCGGCTCTTCCACGATCTTCAGCAGGGCGTTGAAGCCCTGCGTGGTGACCATGTGCGCCTCGTCGATGATGAACACCCGGTACCGCGACTCGGCCGGCGCGTAGAACGCCTTGTCCCGCAGCTCGCGGGCGTCGTCGACACCACCGTGGCTCGCCGCGTCCAGCTCCGTGACGTCGACGCTGCCCGAGCCCTCCGGCGCGAGCGCCTTGCACGAGTTGCACTCGCCGCACGGGTCCGGCGTCGGCCCCTTCACGCAGTTCAGCGAGCGCGCCATGATGCGCGCGCTCGAGGTCTTCCCGCAGCCGCGTGGACCGGAGAAGAGGTAGGCGTGGTTGATCCGCCCGGCGGACAGCGCCGTGCGGAGGGGTTCGGTCACATGCTCCTGCCCGACGACCTCGGCGAAGGTTGCCGGACGGTACTTGCGGTACAGCGCGAGAGCCACCTCGCGAGGGTACCGGGCACCACCGACAACCTTCGCCGTGCGGTCAGGGCAGCTGGGCCAGCAGGCCGTTCACCTTGGCGACGTGCGCCGCGGTGAAGGCGTCACGCGCCCGCGCCTTGCCCAGTTCGCCGTCCAGGTACGGCTGCAGGCCCGAGCGCGGGCCGTCGAGCACGCCCTGCGCGACGGCGTCGACCTCGGGGCCGTCGGACAGCGTCCGGGTCACGTAGACGTCCAGGTCGACCAGGTGCGCTTCGTGCTGACCGTGGGCGAGGAACTCGCGGACGTCCGCGACGGTGCCGTCGAGCGCCTGCTGCGCCCACGACTTCGTCGCCGGTCCGCCGGCGGCCATGATCTGGTTGACCTCGACGCGGTCGTCGGTGTCGCGGCCCGGGTAGTCGCCCGTGCGCAGCAGCGCGGCGACCCCGGCGTACGGCCCGGCGAGCGCGTCACGAGCGGCCTGCCGCAGCCCCGGACGGGCCGTGGTGTCGGCCGCGATCGCGGCGACGGCGGCGCGGTCGTCGGTCTCCTGTGCGGCGACGAGCCCGCTGCGCACGAAGGTGACGACGTCGTCGTCCGTGCCACTCAGCGCGGCGCGCGCGGCGTTCTTGACGGCGGCGCCGCCGTTGCGCAGCAGGTAGACCGACGCGCGACGGCCGTTCGGCACGGTCAGCGCCGGGTCGGCCGCGTCGGCGAGCAGCTTGTCGTTGTCCGTCTTGGCCTGCGCGGCGCGGGCCGCCGCGTCGCGGGCCTCCTGCTGCGCGGCGGCCTCGGCCCCGGCGGCCGCCCGGCCGTCCTGCTGCCCCTTGGCCCGCTGGGCGGCGAGCCGGTCGGTGTTCGCCTGACGCGCGTCCGCCGCGATCTTCCGCGCTCGCTCCCCGGCGAGCCGCACGATGAGCGGGTGGTTGGCCGCCGCGCCCGCCTTGGCGCCGTCGAGCTGGCCCTGGACCGCGGCGAGCTCGGTGTCGCCGTCCGCGGCGACCTGGCGCCAGAGGGAGAGGAAGTACCGGACGTCGGCCGGGGTGCCGTCGAGCGCGGTCTGCGCGGCGGCCTTCACCTCCGGGCCGCCGGCGGCCATGGCCTGGCTGGCCGTGACGCGGTCGTCGACGTCCTTCGCCAGCTGGAGGCCGGTTTCGAGGAACGCCCGGACGTCGGCGGGCGTGCCGTCGAGGGCGCGCTGGGCCCGCTCGTTGACCGTCGGGCCACCGGTGCTCATGGCCTGGCCGACGGCGATGCGGTCGTCGGCGACGCGGGCCTGGGCCAGGCCGGTGGCCAGGAACGCGCGGACGTCCTCGATGGTGCCGTTGAGCGCTTCCTGGGCGGCGCGCTTGGTGACCGGGCCGCCGGTCGTGAGCGTCTGGGTCACCAGGACCCGGTCGTCGTCGTCCTTCGCCTGCTGGCGGCCCGTCGCCAGGAAGGCCTGAAGGTCGGCCGGCGAGCCGAACAACGCCGCTTCGGCGGCTCTGGCGACGCCGGGGCCACCGGTTTCCAGGTACCCGACGGCCTGGGCCCGGTCGGGCAGCACGTCCGCGGCCGCCGGCGTCGCGAAGACCCCGGCGGCGAGTGCCGCGGCGACGATTACTGCGTTCGCACGCAAGGAAAACCCCCTCGATCGATGATCGTTCCGCTCACTTATCGCCGGGCCGGGCGGAATGTTTCCGATACGCTGCGGCTTCGTGAGCCGTTCGCGAAAACCCGGTCCGGTGCCCGGGCGCTACCCGGTCCGGTTCGGGACGGCGGAGCTGCTGCGCGACGCCGACCGCGGCAACGCGTGGCTGGTGTCGGTGGACGGCGTCGCCCAGTCGTACGTCGACCTCGACGACCCGGCCAACCTGGAGTTCGACTACGTCCGGCGCTTCGGCGACGTCGTGGACCAGCTGCCGCCGGGGCCGGTGGACGCGCTGCACATCGGCGGGGCGGCGTGCACCCTGCCGCGGTACGTGGCGGCGTCGCGCCCGGGGTCGCGCCAGCTGGTGTTCGACGCCGACGGCGAGCTGGTGGAGCTGGTCCGCGCCCAGCTCGGGCTGCGGGTGCCGGGCCTGCGCGTCCGGATCACGGACGGCCGGGCGGGCCTGGCGACCCGCCGCGAGGACACGGCGGACCTGGCGGTGGTCGACGCGTTCGAGCGCGCAACACTGGCGGGCGGCCTGGCAACCCTGGAGGCGACGGGCGCGATCGCGACGATCCTGCGTCCTGCGGGGATCTACCTGGCGAACATCACGGACGGCTCGGGCCTGCCGTTCGCGCGGCGGTTCCTGGCGACGCTGCGGGAGGTGTTCCCGGAGGTCCTGCTGCTGGCGGACCCGGCGGTGCTGAAGGGCCGCCGCTTCGGCAACCTGGTGTTCGCGGCATCGGCGTCACCGTTGCCGACGGCGGAGATAGCCCGCCGGACGGCCTCGGCGGCGTTCCCGACGAGGTGCGTGGAGGGGGCGGAGCTGCGAAAACTGGCGGGAAGAGCCACGCCGATCAGGGACGAGGACCGCCCACCGTCGCCCCAGCCACCGGACGACGTGCTGGGCCTGTTCTAGGACAAAAAAGGGGACCCCGCGCACCCGTCAGAGCCTGCTTATCCTTGCTGCCTTCCGGCCCTGGGGAGGTTCACAGGGTGGACGCCGCGCGGGGTCCGTGGATCAGTGTACCCACACGCGTTCAGGCCCCCGCGCCCGCCTGGGCTCGGGCCTTCTTGAACGTGTTGCGCAGGACCGCCAGCAGGGCGTCCCGGACCGAAAGCTTCTGCCGCGCGTCGAACGTGATCAGCGGGACGTCCTCGCTGACCGCCAGTGCCCACCGCACGTCGTCGAGGTTGTGGCCCAGCGACCCGTCGAACATGTTCACCGCCACCACGAACGGCAGGCCCGCGTTCTCGAAGTAGTCGACCGCCGGGTAGCAGTCGTCCATCCTCCGGGTGTCCACGATCACCAGCGCCCCCAGCGCGCCGTGGACCAGGTCCTGCCACATGAAGCCGAAGCGGTCCTGGCCGGGCGTGCCGAACAGGTACAGCTTCACCTCGTCGTCGATCGTGATGCAGCCGAAGTCGAGCGCCACCGTCGTCGTGGTCTTCGCCGGGACGTGGCCGGTGCTGTCCACCGAAGCCGCCACCGACGTGATCGCCGCCTCCGTCGTCAGCGGCTTGATCTCCGAAATGGCGCCGACCGCCGTCGTCTTGCCGACGCCGAAGCCGCCCGCGATGACGATCTTGACCGGGGCCGGCGGGCGGGCCGCCGGCTCAGTGAATGGCTTCGAGTCCACGAATGACCCTTTCGATCATGCCGAGGTCCTGCGACGTGTGGTTCGCCGGCCGCCGGACGACGACGTAACCCAGCTCGGCGAGGTCGGCCACCAGCACGCGCGCGACGCCGATGTGGAGGCCGAGCATGGCCGCCACCTCGGCGACCGACATGGTGTTCCGGCAGAGGGAAACGATTTCCTGCCGCTCGAACGTGAGCTTCGGGTGCGACGCCGCGCCCAGGCGGGACGTCATCACCTGCGCCTCGATCTCCAGGCTCTGGTCGACCGGCTGGGCCCGCCCCGAGGTCATCAGGTACGGCCTCAGCAGCGAAGGTTCTTCGGTCATCACGAACCCACGGTGTTCTTCAGCTCCTCGATGAGCCCCGGCGTGAGGACTTCGGTGGCGCGGTTGGCGAACATCGCCATCTCGTAGGCGATCGTGCCGAGGCTCGCCTGCTTGTTGGCCAGCACGCCGAGCGAGCAGCCGATGCTGATGGTGCAGACCAGCAGGTACCCGTGCTCCAGCTCGATGATCACCTTGTCCGGCGAGCCGAGCGGGTGGCTTTCGGAGACGCCGTGGGCGAGGCCGAGCATGGCGGAGGAGATCGCGGCGAGGCGGTCGGCGTTGGACCGCTCGAGCTCCGACGACATCGCGATCAGCAAGCCGTCGGCCGAGACGGCGATGGCGGCGATCGCGCCCGCGGTGTGCTGCGCGAAGCGGCTCACCAGCCAGTTGAAGTTCTGGGCTTCGACACTGACACCTGCTGCGGGGATGCTCATTTCCTGCTCTCTTCTGCTCGTTCCGTCACACGACCGGCGACCACGCCGTACGGCGGGCTGTCTGCCGTCACCACGTCCGCCTTGGCGAGGCCGGCGGCGAACGAGTCGAACGCCGCTCGCTCGGCCGCCGGGTCCCGCCTGGTGCGGTTCACGACGGCGCGGGCGATCGGCCTGCCCGTGGCCTGCGGGCGCAGGCCGGGGGCGAGCTGGGCACCCGGGACGCGGCGGACCAGGCCGTCCCGGGACTGCGGGGCGGCCGGGACACCGGCCGGCGGGGTGGCGAGGCCGCGCGCCGGGTGCGACGCGGGCATCGCCGAGTCCCCGGGCACGCGCACCGGCAGCGACGCGCCGTCGCCCGGCGAAGGCACGGCCGAGCTTTCACGTGAAAGCTCCGCCTTGGCGAAGGCGCTCTGGAAGCCGTCCATGGCGGTCCGGGTCGCTTCCGGGTCGTGGCGCGGCTTTTCGACGGCCACCGGCGCGGTCGCGCCCGGGCCGGGCAGCTGGGCGCCGCGGACCCGGCGGCGCAGGCCACCGCGGCTCTCGGCGTCCGGCTCGGCCGCAGGCTCGGCGGGTTCGGCGTCCGGCCACACCGGTTCCAGCTGGTTGAACCAGCGGAAGCCGTTGGCGTGCGCGACGCTCAGCAGCGCCGGGATCGCCGGCGCCGGCAACGGCTCGGCAGGCCGCGCAACGTCCGAAGTGGACACCGCGACGGCCTCGGCGGGCCGCGCCTCGATCGGGGTCGGCGCGGGTGCCGGTGCCGACGTCGGCTGCCGCAGCCCCGAGCGGTGGCTGAACAGCGACGGCGGGATCGTCAGCCGCGCGGTCACGCCGCCGGTGGTCGGCGTCGCGAGCAGTTCGACGCCCAGGTCGTGGCGCCGCGCGAGGCGGCCGACGACGAACAGGCCGAGCACGCTGGTCGGGGCCAGCTCGAGGCGTTCGCGCTCGACGAGCCGCTGGTTCTCCTCGGCCAGCTTCTCGGCGGTCATGCCGATGCCGTGGTCGACGATGTTCACCAGGCACGAGCCGTCGGCGAGGAGCATCGTGTCGACCTCGACCACCGACCCCGGCGGCGAGAACGACGTCGCGTTCTCCAGCAGCTCGGCGAACACGAGCACCAGGTCGGCGCCGAGGGCCGAGGACAGCAGGATCTCCGCGACGACGCCGAGCTTGACGCGCTGGTAGTCCTCGATCTCGGCGAGCGCGGAACGCAGGGCCGTGGCCAGCTCGATCGGGCCGGCGATCCGGGCTTCGTCGCGGGTGCCGGACACCACGAGCAGGTTGTCGGCGTTGCGGCGCAAGCGGGTCGAGAGGTGGTCGAGCCGGTAGAGGCTGGCCAGCAGCCGGGTGTCCTGCTCGTTGCGCTCGACCTCGTCGATCAGCGCGAGCTGGCGGCCGACGAGGTTCTGCGTGCGCTTGGCGACGTTCGCGAACATCAGGCTGGTGTTGCGCCGGGTCAGCGCCTGCCGTTCGACCAGCTCGGCCGCGGTGGTCTGGACCCGGTTGAACGCGGCGGCCAGCTTGCCGAGCTCGTCGCTCGAGACGACGTCGATGGTGGCCAGCCGCGGGACCTGCTGCTCGGCCTCCTCGGTGTCGGTGACGCGGACGAGCTCGGTGCCGGCGAGGTCGGCGACCGACGTCGCCGCGGTGGTCAGCCGCCGCAGCGGCCGGGCGATCGACCGGGAGACCGCGACGGCGAGGAAGGCGACCAGCAGGAACAGCAGCCCGGCGCCGGCGCCGACCGTCCAGGCCAGCCGCGTGCCGGCGTCGGCTCGTCCGGTCGCCGAGTCGGCGATCTCGCCGGTGGCGCGTTCCTGCACGAGCTTCCGTTGCCCCGCATGGGTTTCCGCCGCGGCGAGCACGTCGGCGACGTACTGCGTCGTGCCCGCCGCGTCCCGCGGGTTGCCGACCTGCGAGGCGAGCTCGTCGACGCGGCGGCCGGCGTCGCTCTGCTCGACCCGGACGACCAGCGCGGCCCGCTCGCTGTCGTCGCCGTCGTCGCCCTGCTTGACGAACCGGTCGATGAAGATCGGCACCTGCTGGGTCGCGTCGTCCAAAATGGACTGGCCGGCCTCGGGCGCCACGGCGGTCACGATGAGGGCCATGGCGCGCAGCGAACTCTCTTCGTTCGCGCGCAGCAGCGCGTCCAGCGCCGTCAGCTCGCGGGTGCCCTCGGCGTCGCTGGTGAGCTGCGGGACCAGGCGCAGCGAGTCGATCACCGCGTCGATCACGGCGTGGTAGGTGCGGGCCACGCTGTCGAGCGCGACACCGCGGCGGACGGCGTTCTGCCGCAGCTCGCCGAGCGAGCCGATCCGGGTCAGCGCCGCGGAAAGCTCGTCGGGCGCGTCGGCACCCAGCGCCCCGCGGACCTCGGCGATCGTCCGGTCGACCACCTTCTGCTGCTGGAGCATCTGGTCCGGGCTCGCCGACGGCGTCGCCACGAACGCGCCGGTCAGCAGCCGCTCGCGCTGCAGCTGCCACATCAGCCCGCCGAGCTGCTGGGCCTGCCGCGCAACCGCGGCCGACTGCGCCGCCGCACCGGCGCTGCCCGCCTGCGTCAGCACGAACGGCACCGACACCAGCACCACCGCGACCAGCGGGGGCAGGAGCAGCAGGTTCAGCTTGCCGCGAATGCCGAGCCGGGCGAGGATTCCCCCGCCGCCCGGCCGTTCCGCGGTCGCCCCGCCGTGCTTCATCCCGCCACCTTCCCGTCTTCCGTTCTCACGCGTCCGCGGCCACCCGGCTAACGTGCCCGCGGTGCTGCTCCCGGACGAGGTCCTCGATCCGGGCGCGCAGCGCGAGGAACCGCGGTTCGCGCTTCACCGCCAGGTCCCGCTCGGCGGGCAGCGTCACCTCGACGTCGGCGGCGATGCGGCCGGGGTCGGAGGCGAGCACCACCACCCGGCCGCCCAGGAACACCGCTTCCTCGACGTCGTGGGTGACCATCAGGACCGTGGTGCCGGTGTCGGCCCACACCTGGCGGATGAGCACCTGCATGTCCTCTTTGGTCTGGACGTCCAAGGCGCCGAAGGGTTCGTCCAGCAACAGCACATCCGGTTCGCAGGCGAGCGCCCGGGCGATCGCGACGCGCTGCTTCTGGCCGCCCGAAAGCTGTTTCGGCAGCGACTTGCGCACGGCGTCGAGCCCGGTTTCGGCGAGGTACCAGTCCACCCGCTTGGCGCGCTCGGCCGCGTCGACCGGCAGCAGCTCCAGTCCGAACGCGACGTTCTTCTCGACGCTGCGCCACGGGTACAGCGCGCCCGACTGGAAGACGAGCCCGCGGTCCGGGCCGGGGCCCGTCACCGGAACGCCGTCGAGCACGATCTCGCCCTCGGTCGGCTTGCCGAGCCCGGCCACCAGCGAAAGCAGCGTCGACTTGCCCGAGCCGCTCGCGCCGACGACGCAGACGAACTCGCCGCGCAGCACCTCGAGGTCGACGCCGTCGAGCGCGCGGGTCACCTTGCCGCGCACGGTGTAGTCCTTGGCGACGTTCCGCAGTTCCAGCGTCATGCCGCCCACTTCCCGACCCGCGTGCGCAGCAGGCGCAGCAGGACGTCGATGACGAGCCCGGCGATCCCGATGACCACGAGCACGGCGAAGATCTTGTCGGTCTGCAGGAACCGCTGCGCCCGCACGATCCGGTAGCCGAGGCCGGCCGAGGAGTTGATCAGCTCGGCGACGACCACGAAGTTCCACGCCGCGGCGGCGTTGACGCGGACCGCGTCGATCATGCCCGGCAGCGAGTGCGGCACGACGACCTTGCGCAGCACCTCGCCCCGGCGGGCGCCGAGTGTGTACGAGACGTCGATGAGCGCGCCCGGCACGCCGCGGACGACGTCGGCGGTCATCAGCGTGTTGAAGAAGACCGTCCCGATGAAGAGGATGGCGATCTTCGACGGCTCGCCGAGGCCGAGCCAGATGATCAGCAGCGGGATGAACGCGCTCGCCGGCAGGTAGCGCAGCAGCCCGATCAGCGGCTCGAAGAACGCCTGCCCCGCGGTGAAGCTGCCCATCAGGATGCCGAGCGGCACCGAGACGAGCACGGCGAGGCCGAAGCCTTCGAGGACGCGCTGGGTCGTCGCCCAGAGGTCGTCGAAGAGCTCGCCGGTGCCCGCCATGTCGACACCGGCCTTGACCACCGCGGCCGGCGACGGCAGGAACGTCGAGTCGACGGCGCCGCTGACGCTGAGCGCGACCCAAGCGAGGAACGGGATCGCGAAGGACAGCACCGCCAGCGTCCAGCGCGCGCCCGCGGAAATGGGCGTGCGCAGGGAAAAGAGCGCGGACGCGGTCTTGGGCGCGGCCCGGCGCGGCAGCGGGGCCCACCCCGAGCGAGCCGACTCGCGGCGTTCGGTGAGCTGCTGGGCCGGACCGGTCACTGCGGCGCGGCCTTCACGAACTGGTCGTCGAACAGCCCGTCCAGCGACGGCCGCTGCTGCGCGAGTCCGGTGCTGACGATGAAGTCGATGATCTTGTTCGCCTGGAAGTCGAGGTGCTGCGCGGTGACCCCCGGCGTGAACGCGTCGATGTTCTGCTGGCGCGTGAAGATCGTGGTGCCGGCGTCGTAGGTCTTGTAGTCGGCGTCGGAGACCCCGCCGCGCTTGGCCATGATGCCGACGGCCGCGTCCTTGTTGTTCTTGATCCAGGTCAGCGTCTCGAACCAGGTGTTGACCAGCGCCTGGACGTCCTTCGGGCGCTCCTTGACCAGCTTCTGCGACGTGACGAGGTGGTCCGGGATGGCGCCGGGGAACTCCGCCGACGTCGAGATCGCGCGGCTGCCCTGGCGCTCGAGGGCCTTGGAGGTGAACGGCGCGAACGCGCCCACCGCGTCGACCTGGCCGGCGACGAACGCGGCCGCGGCGGCGTCGGTCGGCAGGTTGACCAGCTCGATGTCCTTTTCGGTCAGTTTCGCTTCCTGCAGCGCGAGCAGCAGCAGGTAGTGGTCGACCGTGCCCTGCTCGACCGCGACCTTCTTGCCCTTCAGGTCGGCGACGGCGTTGATGCCTTCACGGGCGATGATCTTGTCGTTGCCGGTGGAGTTGTCGTTCACCAGCACGATCGACAGCTTGGCGCCGCCGGAAGCCGAGGAAAGCGTGTCGTTGAGGGTCTGGCTGTTCGCGTCGATGGCCCCGCTGGAGAGCGCGTTGATGCTGTCGGTGTAGTTGTCGAAGTACTTCAGGTCGACGTTCACGCCGTTCTTCGCGAACAGGCCCTGTTCCTGCGCCACCTGCCAGGGGAACCAGCCCGGCCACGCGCTGAACCCGAGGGTGATCTTGCCGCCGGTGCCTTCGGCGGTGCTGTCGCTGCACCCGGAAAGGGCGGTGACGCCGGCGAGGGTCAGCAAAGTCAGGAACACCGTCAGCCGACGGGGGCGGAAAGTCACAGCGAAACTCCAAGAGGCGGGGGAAGTGGAGTGTTGCGGCGCCGAAAGCGCACAGTCATCGCTGCTCTCTTCCAGACGCACCTGATCGGGTCACGAGTGAGAGAACGCGGACAGGGATCACCCACACCCAGTGAGATCCGGTCCCTCAGCGCACCGGATCAGCTACCCCTTGTCCCTCACCCGGCCGAGAGCCTAGCGAGGAGCACAAGATCACCACAATGCCCAGCGGATGCCTCCGAACGAGTGACCGTCAACCGTGTCAACCAGCAACATCACGGCTCGCGAAGATCAAGTACACGCGTGTTTCTGTCGGCCGCCCGGCCAAGATCTTCTCGCGGGCCCGTGCAACTGCACGCGCTGTAGTTCCTAGTCGTTACGCCACGTCGTGATCATCACCGAGGGCAACGCCGCGGAAGCGAACAATCGTTCGGAATTCACCGCTCGACGAGACGGTGGTCGAACAGGTGTACGACCCATTCGATACCGCACCGAACGCCGATCGGCGAATGATTCCTCGACTGTTAACACGCTTGAAACATTTCCCGAATTTCGATCAATTGACCGATTTTGTCAGGTCGTAAACCGTGGTGCCGCCGACCGTCACCGGTGCGAAGTTCTGCTCCACCCAGGACTGGATTTCCCCCGACGTCCCGCGGCCGCCGCCGAAGCCACCGCGCCCGCCGGCGACGAAGTAGTGGATGTCGCCGGCAGCGACGTACTGCTGGAACTGCGCGAGCGTCGGCGCCGGGTCGCTGCCGCTGAAGCCGCCGATCGCGAGCACCGGGCGGCCGCTCGAGAGCGCCAGCCCGGCCGACTGCATCGCGCCGCTCTGCGCCGCGGCCCACTTCGTCGTCGTGGCCTTCAGCAGGTCGATCACCGCGGCGTCGGTTTGCCCCTCGCCGAAGCCGCCGGCGCCGAACCCGCGTCCACTCGCGACGGACGGGCCGGACGACGGCGTCCCGCCGGAGTGCGCGGTCGCCGCCGTGGCGAAGGTGAAGGACGCCGTCCCGAGCAGCGCGCCGCACAGGCCGACCACGGCGACGACCGGGCCGAGCCGTCGGACGCGGTCGGCGCCGAAGAGCAGCGCCAGCACGGCGGCCGCGCCGAGCACGAGCAGCGCGTAGCGGATCCACGGCTGCCACTCCGGCGTCCGCGCGAGCAGCACGAACCCCCAGACCGCGGAGACGGCGAGCATGACGGCCAGCACCGCGCGGGCCGCGAAGTTCGCCCGGCCGCGCCAGAGTTCACGCGCGGAGATGCCCAGCGTGCCGGCGATCCCGGGGGCGAGCGCGACCGTGTAGTACGGGTGGATGATGCCGCTC
Source organism: Amycolatopsis sp. NPDC098790 (assembly GCF_044759945.1). Taxonomy (NCBI): domain Bacteria; kingdom Bacillati; phylum Actinomycetota; class Actinomycetes; order Pseudonocardiales; family Pseudonocardiaceae; genus Amycolatopsis; species Amycolatopsis sp. NPDC098790. The sequence goes on along the minus strand of NZ_JBIWAI010000001.1, from coordinate 1,603,605 downwards.
ATGTAGCTGAAGACGAGCGCGGTGACGACCAGCCAGCCGCCCCAGAGCAGCAGCGCCGCCCGCGTCCGGTCGGTGCGGGACGCGCGGCGCGTGAACCACAGGCCGGCGACCAGGCCGATGACCGCGGCGGGCAGCAGCCACGACGCTTCCCCGCCGAACTCGCCGCTGAACAAGCGTGTCAGGCCGGTTTCGCCGCCGAAGCCACCACCACCGAACCCGCGGCCACCGGCGGGCAGCTCCGCCCCGGCGGGCGGCGTGAACGTCCCGCCGCCGCCCCCGCCCCGGCCTTCGCCGAAGATGCGGCCGAGGCCGTTGTAGCCGAAAGCCAGTTCCAGCACGGTGTTGTCGGTCGAACCGCTGATGTAGGGCCGGTCGGCGACCGGCCACAGCGCGACGGCGGCGATCCACCAGCCCGCGGAGACGACCACGGCCCCGGCCGCGGCGAAGAGCTGGCCGACCCGCCGCCCGACCGACGTCGGCGCCGCAACGGCGTAGGCGAGCACGAACGCGGGCAGGACGAGGAATGCCTGCAGCATCTTGTCGAGGAAGCCGAACCCGATCGCGACCCCGGCGAGCACCAGCCAAGTCGTGCTGCCGCGCTCGAGCGCGCGCACGACGCAGTAGGCACCGGCGACGAGCAGCAGCACGAGGAAGGCATCGGGGTTGTCGTACCGGAACATGAGCGCGGCGACCGGCGTCAACGCGAGCGCGGCCCCGGCGAGCAGCCCGGCACCGGGCCCGGAAAGCCGCCGCACGGCGAGGTAGAGCAGCCCGACGGAGGCGACCCCGGCGAGCGCGTTCGGGACGAGCAGGCTCCAGCTGGAAAACCCGAAGATCCGGCCGGACAACCCCATGATCCAGAGCGAGAAAGGCGGTTTGTCGACGGTGACGACGTTGCCGGGGTCGAGCGAACCGAAGAACAGCGCCTTCCAGCTCCACGTGCCGGCCTGGGCGGCCATGGCGTAGAAGTCGTTGGCCCAGCCCGTCTTCGCCAGGTCCCACAGGTAGAGCAGCCCGGTTCCGAGGAGGAGCGCGGCCACGGAAGGCTTGACCCACCGGGGTTTTTGGGTGGGAGCAGGAGCGGGCTGGGCGTGCGCGGGCGCCGACAGCGTGGTCGTCATGACCTTCACCGTGTCGGCGGCGCATGTGGTGAACTTGTGCCGAAGCTGTGCGTCAGCTGTGCATCGGCCCCGATCGGGTGGCCGGGGCTTCCGGGAAGGTGATCTCGAACTCCGTCCGTCCCGGGCGGCTCTGCACCCCGACGCGGCCGCCGTGCGCGCCGACCACCGCCGCCACGATCGCCAGCCCCAGTCCTGTGCTCCCCGCCGCCCGCGACCGCGAGTTGTCCCCTCGAGCGAACCGTTCGAACACGTCCGGGAGGACGTCCGGCGGGATGCCGGGGCCGTCGTCGGCCACGCGCAGCCGGACCACTCCGTCCGTTGTGGACAGTGTGGTCGTCACCGTCGTGCCCGCCGGGGTGTGCGTGCGCGCGTTGGCCAGCACGTTGATCACCACCTGGTGCAGCTGGCCCGCGTCGCCGAGGACGCCGAGCGGCTCGCCCGGGACGTCCATCAGCCACTTGTGGTCCGGGCCCGCGACGTGCGCGTCCGCGACCGCGTCGGCCACCAGCCGGCACAGGTCCACCCACTCGTGCACCACCGGGCGCCCGGAGTCCAGGCGCGCGAGCAGCAGGAGGTCCTCCACCAGCGTCGTCATCCGGCGCGACTCGGACTCGACGCGGCCCATCGCGAACGCGACGTCCGGCGGCACCTGCTCGCCGCTGCGCCGGGTCAGCTCGGCGTACCCGCGGATCGCCGCCAGCGGCGTGCGCAGCTCGTGGCTCGCGTCCGCGACGAACTGGCGGACGCGGTTCTCGCTCGCGTGCCGCGCGGACAGCGCGTTCGCGACGTGCTGCAGCATCCGGTTCAGCGCCGAGCCGACCTTGCCGACCTCGGTGCCCGGGTCGGTGTCCGCTTCGGGAACCCGTTCGGACAACGCGACTTCACCGCGGTCCAGCGGCAGTTCCGAAACGCGCGTCGCGGTCGCGGCCAGCCGGTCGAGCGGCTTCATCGTGCGCCGGATCGTCGCCGCGCCGACCGCGCCGGCCACCAGGATCCCGGCGAGCGCGACGCCGCCGAGGATGAAGCCCAGCCGCCAGAGCGTTTCGTTGACGTCCTTCAGCGGCAGGCCGATGACCGTCTTCTCGCCGTTGGGCGACGTCGTCGAGACCACGCGGTACTCGCCGAGGCTGCCGCCGAGGTCGACGCTGTGCGAACGGCCGTCGGCAGGCTGCGCGAGCAGCGTCTTCACCTGCTCGGCCGTGATCGGCTTGAGCGGCGGCTTGCCCTTCCCCTGCCCGGTGCCGCCGGCGGTGAAGTCGAGGACGCTCGCCCGGACCACCGGGCCGGTCACCGTGACGGCGAGCGTGCCGTCGCCCTGGCCGAGCACCCGCAGCGGGTCCGGCGGCGGCGTGTCGCCGTAGACCCAGGGCGGACGCTCACCCGGGTGCTTGCCGCGTTCGCTCGCCGCGGCCAGCCGCTTGTCCTGCTGGCCGACGAGGAACTCGCTCAGCGCGAACTCCGTGACTACGCCGACGACCACGCACACCAGCGCGAGCAGCGCGGCGAGCTGGACGATCAGCCGCCGCCGCAGCGACCACGGCCGTCGGGCGCGCTTCGGTTCAGCCGGCGGGCTTGAGGACATACCCGGCGCCCCGCATGGTGTGGATCATCGGCTCGCGGTCGGCGTCGATCTTCTTGCGCAGGTAGGAGATGTAGAGCTCGACGATGTTGGCCTGCCCGCCGAAGTCGTAGCTCCACACGCGGTCCAGGATCTGCGCCTTCGACAGCACCCGCTTGGGGTTGCGCATGAGGTAGCGCAGCAGCTCGAACTCGGTGGCGGTCAGCGGCACGAGGTCGCCGCCGCGGTGCACCTCGCGGCTGTCCTCGTCGAGGGTAAGGTCGCCGACGACCAGCTGCGACCCGCTCGCGCCGGTCACCCCTCCCGCCCGACGCAGCAGCGCGCGCAGGCGCAGCGCGACCTCTTCGAGGCTGAAGGGCTTGGTGACGTAGTCGTCGCCGCCCGCGGTGAGCCCGGCGATGCGGTCCTCGACCGCGTCCTTCGCCGTCAGGAAGAGGACGGGCAGGTGCGGCGCCTCGGAGCGCATCCTGCGCAGGACTTCGAGACCGCTGAAGTCGGGGAGCATGACGTCGAGGACGACGGCGTCCGGGCGGAAGTCGCGCGCGATCCGGACGGCCTCCGTGCCGTCGCCCGCGCTGCGCACCTCCCAGCCCTCCATGCGCAGGGCCATCGACACGAGCTCGGCCAGCGTCGCCTCGTCGTCGACGACGAGGACCCGGACCGGGCTCCCGTCGGCGCGGCGCAGGTCGGCCTTGCCGGGGCCGGGTGACGTGGCGTTCATAGCGGTCATAGTGCCATCTTCTCGGCGCCTCATCGGTGCTCACTGTGTCTGCGCTGTGCGTTTCCTGTGAGAGTTCGTTCGTTCGAGGCACAGCGCCCGCTGACGCCGCGCACAGCTCAAACACAGCCACGGCGGCGAACCTGGCCGGGACCAGTGTGGGCACCACCGGAGGACACGATGACGACCGAGCCGAACACGCCACCCCCTGCCGAGAGCACCCCGGCCTGGGGTGAGCCGGCCCCGGCCAACTGGGGCGACCCGGCCCAGTCCGCGCCGAAGAAGGGCTGGTCCGGCAAGAAGACGGCGATCGCGGCCGGCATCGCGGTGGTGATCGCGGCCGGCGGCGGCGCGGCGATCTGGGCGGGCACGAGCAGCGCCGACAATTCGGCGCAGCAGGGCCCGGGCGGCTTCGGCGGCCCGGGCGGCGGCCAGTTCCCCCGCGGCGGCCAGGGCCAGGGCTTCCCGGGAGGCGGCAACTTCGGCGGCGGAATGGCAGCGCTGCGCGAGGCGTTGCACGGAGATTTCGTGGTGTCGAACGGCAGCGGCGGCTACACGACGGAGCGCCTGCAGACGGGCGACGTGACGGAGCTGAGCGCGACGTCGGTGACGCTGACGAGCAAGGACGGCTACAAGCAGACGTACACGCTCAACGGGTCGACCCAGAAGACGGGCGAGGTCAAGCAGGGCGACACGAACGTGACGGTGGTGGCGAAGGTCGAAGGCACGACGGCGACGGCGACCTCGTTGGGTCAGGGGTTGGAGGCCGGCCAGGGCCAGCGCGGCCAGCGCCGCGGGGACTACTCGGCCCGCCCGACGAACTGACGGGCTGAGCATTCCGGCTCGGCGGGGGCTGGCGGACGTCATGAACGAGTCGTTCATGACGTCAGGAGCCCTGAACGAGTCGTTCATGACGTCAGGAGCCCTGAACGAGTCGTTCATGACGTCAGGAGCCCTGAACGAGTCGTTCATGACGTCCGGACCTGCCCGACCGCGCTTGCCCCCCGGACCGCCTGGCCCGAGCGCCCCAAGGTGGCCTTGGTTGCGTCAGACGCACCGAAGGCCACATTGGGTGCGTCTCACGCACCGAAGGCCACCTTGGGGCGCTCGGGCGGCCGCGAGCCAGCGCTCTCGGCCCTACGCGCACAACCCGCGCGCGTAGGGGAGCCCCCGGTTTCAACGCTACCGGGCAGCACCGACAGTTTCCGGGCACCGGCGCCCCGACGTGGCGTTCGGTGCCCGGGCCGATGTTCCTCTGACCAGGGAACGCCCCGATGTCGCGTCCCCCTCCCGCCGCATCGGGGCGTTCCCGCCCGGCCTCGCCCTCGACTAGGGCACAGTGGCAGCTGTGCACGACATCAGCGGCTCCCTGCGACGCCAGTCGCTGCTGGTCGCGCTCGTCTGTGTCGTCTGCGACGCCGCCCTCTTCGGGCTTCGCGCTCCCCTCGCCGAGGCCGGGTGGCGGGCCTGGGTCGTCCTGCTCGGCGGGATCGCCGTCAACGCCGCCCTCGCCGGTCCCGCGCGGTATTCCGGCTGGGTCGCCCTCGCGCACGCCGTCCTCTTCGCCGGCTCGCCCCTTCTGCTCTGCACCTGCAGCGGTTACGTCGTCGGCAACAACGCCGGCATCCTCATCGCCGGCTACCGGGCCGGGGCCTGGCTGCGCCCGAAACCCGCCGTCCTCGCGCTCCTCGCCCTGCTCGCCGGGGTCGTCGCCGGGTGCGTCGAAGGCGGCGGGCGCACCGCGTCCGACTGGCGGCTGATCGCCATCAGCGTCAGCGTCAGCGGTCTCCTGCCGTGGCTGGTCGGCCGGTACACGACGGCCCGCCGCGCCTACATCGCCGACCTCGAACGCGCCGCCGACGAACGCCGCCAGCACGAAGAAGAAGCCGTCAGACGGGCCGTCCTCGAGGAGCGCACGACCATCGCCCGCGACCTCCACGACGTCATCTCCCACCACGTCAGCGCCATCGGCGTGCACGCCGGCGCGGCCCGGCTCGGCCTGCCCGACGGCGACGGCCCGGTCCGCAGGTCCCTCGGCGCGGTCGAGTCCGCGAGCCGCTCGGCGATGGCCGACCTGCGCCGCCTCCTCGACCTCCTGCACGCCCAGCCCAACGCCGAACAACCCGGCCTCGACAACCTCGACGAGCTGGTCGAGACCGTCCGCGCGGCCGGCCTGCCGACCCGGCTGACCCTGCGCGGCGAACCCCGCGAGCTGCCCGGCTCGCTCGACGTCGCCCTGTACCGGATCGCCCAGGAAGCCCTGACCAACGCGCTGCGCCACGGCGAAGGCCCGGTCGAGGTCGAGCTGAACCACGGCCGCACCGAGGTCGTGCTCACGGTGACGAACGGCCTGCGGGCCGGCCGCACCCCGCAGCGGGAGCACGCCCACCGCGGCCTGGCCGGCATCCGCCAGCGCGTCACCCTGTTCGGCGGCCAGGTCTCCTACGGCGAAACCGGCGAGCAATGGCAGCTGCGCACGACCTTCCCGGTGGAGAGCACATGATCCGCGTCCTGCTGGCCGACGACCACGCGATGTTCCGCTCCGGGATGCGCGCGCTCCTCGACACCCAGCCAGACTTCACCTGCGTCGGCGAGGCCTCCGACGGCCGCGAAGCCGTCGCCGAGACCGCGCGTCTGCGCCCGGACGTCGCCGTCCTCGACGTCCGGATGCCCCGCCTCGACGGCCTCGCCGCGACCGAAGCGATCCTCGCCGCGCCGGGCAACGACACCCGCGTCCTCGTGCTCACCACCTACGACGCCGACGAGTACGTCTACCGCGCCCTGCGCGCCGGGGCGAGCGGGTTCCTGCTGAAGAGCCTGGCGCCGGAGGAGCTGGTCGCGGCGATGCGGGTGGCCGCGCGCGGGGACGCGCTGATCGACCCGTCGGTGACCCGGCGGCTGGTCGCGAAGTTCGCCGCGGTGCTCGAACCCGCGGCCGCCGAACCCCCGGAGCTGGCCCGGCTGACCTCCCGCGAACGCGAGGTCCTGCTGCTGATCGCCAACGCCTGCAGCAACGCGGAGATCGCGCGGCAGCTGCACGTCGGCGAAGAGACGGTCAAGACGCACGTCTCCCGCGTGCTCAGCAAGCTCGGCCTCCCCGACCGCGTGCACGCCGTCGTCTACGCCTACCGCCACAAACTCGTGCCCGACGGGCGACCGGCTTAAGCTGGGCCGATGAGGCGGTGGATCACCCTCGCGGTCGGGGTCGTGTTCGTGCTGGTCGGCGCCGTCTGGGTGCTGCAGGGCATCGGCGTGATCACCGGCAGCTTCATGACCGGCCAGAAGCTGTGGTTCCTGATCGGGCTCGTCGCGTTCCTGGTCGGCGTGGTCCTGGTCGCGGCGAACCTGACGCGGCGCAAACCTACTTCGTGAAGATCTCGAAGATCGGGTAGCCGGGCGCGATCTCGCGCAGCTTCTCGTCCGACGCCTTCGCGTCGACGCCGTCGAAGAACACGCCGACCTCGAACTTCCAGCGCTTGAGGTACGCGCGCAGGATGCCCGGCTTCTCGTCGTCGGCCAGCTCGCGGAAGGTGAACGCCTCGACGCGCTTCCCGACGCGAAGCGTGCCTTCGCCGGCAACGCGCAGGTTGCGCACCCACTGCGTCTCGCCACGCGGGGCGACGAGGTAGCGGACGCCGTCCACGGTCAGCAGGTTCACCGGCACCGACCGCGGCTCGCCGCTCTTGCGTCCGACGACGGTCAGCACCCGGCTGCCCCAGACGCTGAAGCCCATCCTGGTCAGCTTCGCGACGGCCTCGTTGAACGCGTTGGTCGACTTCTTCGGCTCGATGTAGCGGGCGGCGGTCATGGCGTCCTCCGGAAAGTTTGGAGAGCAGTGCTCTCGGTTAAGAGCAGTGAACACCCACGAGAGCACTGATGTCAAGAGCAGTGCTCTCGGTTTTGTGCAGCGCTCTCGTCGTGGCACACTGATCCGCATGACCGCGACCCGCACCGCGCGCGAACGAGCCCGCGCCGAGCTCACCCAGGAGATCAAGGACGAGGCCCGCCGCCAGCTCGCCGACGTCGGCGCGCACGGGCTTTCACTGCGCGCGGTGGCGCGCGAGCTGGGCATGGTGTCGTCCGCGCTCTACCGGTATTTCCCGAGCCGCGACCGGCTGCTGACCGACCTGATCGTCGACGCCTACAACGCCATCGGCGAAGCCGCCGAGAAGGCGGACCCAGGCACCGGCGACCCCCGCGACCGGTGGCTGGCGATCTGGCAGGGCACGCGCGACTGGGCCCGCGCCCACCCCCACGAGTACGCGCTCATCTACGGCTCGCCGATCCCCGGGTACGCGGCACCGCAGGACACCGTCGTGCCGGCATCCCGCGTCGCGCTCGCCCTGGTCAAGGTGCTCACGCAGACCGAGCTGCGGGCCGAGGGCGACGTCCCGCCCGAGCTGCGCGCCCAGGCCGAGACGCTCACGAAGGCCCTCGGGCTCGTCGCCGGCCCCGAGACCGTCGCCCGGCTGCTGATGGCGTGGACCCAGCTGTTCGGCGCGATCAGCTTCGACCTGTTCGGCCAGTACGTCGGCAGCGTCGACCCGGCCGACGCGTTCTTCGCCCATTCGGCGAAGCGGATGGCGGAGTTCGTCGGCCTCTAGGCTGTGGGCGGGAGTCCAACAGCGGAAGGCGGCGCGACGTGACGGGGTGGGCCGGGAAGGTCGGCAGGATCCGGGTGATCGGGACCGGGGTGATGGGCCGCGGGATCGTCCAGCTGGCCGCGACCGCGGGGGTGACCGTCGAGCTGGCCGACGTCCGGCGCGAGGCCGTCGCCGAAGCGATCGAGCACGTCGGCGCGATGGTGGACAAGCTGGCCGCGAAGGGCAAGCTCGACGACCCGGCGGCGGTGCGCGCCCGGCTCGTGCCGGTGGACGCGCCCGGCGCTCCCGCGGACGGCGTCGACCTCGTCGTCGAGGCCGTCCGGGAGGACCTGGCGACGAAGCGGGCCCTGTTCGCCGAGCTCGAGCGCGTCTGTCCACAGGAGACGATCTTCGCGACGAACACCAGTTCGCTGTCGGTCACCGAGATCGCCGCCGAGCTGGCCGACCCGGGACGCCTGATCGGCCTGCACTTCTTCAACCCGGTGCCGCTGATGCGCCTGGTCGAGGTGGTCCCGGGCACGCGCACGCACGACTGGCTGCCCGGCGAGGCGCTCGACCTGGTCCGGAGCTGGGGCCACGAACCGGTGCTGGCGAAGGACGCGCCGGGCTTCCTGGTCAACCACGCCGGCCGCGGCCTGAACACCGAGGCGCTGCAGATCCTCGCCGAGGCGCTGGCCGAGCCGGCCGACGTCGACCGCGTCGCGCGGGAAACGCTCGGCCTCAAGCTCGGGCCGTTCGAACTGCTCGACCTGACCGGGCTCGACGTCTCCCACGCCGTGCTGGAGAGCATCTGGAGCGGCTTCCACGGCGACCCGCGGCTGCGCCCGTCGTGGCTGACGCGTCCGCGGGTGGCCGCCGGGTTGTTCGGCCGCAAGAACGGCGAGGGCTTCTACACCTACGCCGACGGGAAGCAGCAGGTCACCGACGAGCCGGCCGCGCCGCCGAAGCCGTCGAGCCCGGTGTTCACGGCGGACGAGCACCTCGCCCGCGTGCTGTCGGCGGCCGGCGTGCAGGTGGTGTCGGACGCGTACCCGGACGCGGTCCTGCTCGTACCCCTCTACGGCGAGTCCACAGTGGACGCGGGAACGCGCGCCGGACTGCCACTGGCCCGCGTCGCCGGCGTCGACCCGTTGGGCGGCTACGAACGGCGCCTGACGATGTCCGTCCACCCGGGACTCGAACCGGCGGCGGGCCGCGCGGCGTGGGGCGCGCTGGCGGCGACGGGCAAGCCGGTGACGGTCGTCCGCGACGGCCCGGCCCCGATCGCCCAGCGCCTCCTGGCCTCGATCGTCAACACGGCGTGCTTCATCGCGGGCCAGCACCTGGCGACGCCGTCGGACATCGACACGGCGGTCCGGCTCGGCCTCGGCTACCCGCGCGGCCCGCTGGAGTGGGGCGACCTGGTGGGCGGCGACATCGTCCTGCGCATCCTGCGCGGCCTGGCGGCGACCACCGGAGACCCGCGGTACCGCCCGAGCCCGTGGCTCACCGAGCGGGTCGCGCTCGGACTGCCCCTCACGTCGGCCGGCACGAGCCCCGCCGACCTCCGGTCCTGAAAGGACAGCGGGCCGCCTCCGGAATCCCGGAGACGGCCCGCTTTCGTTCACTCAGAGGAAAATCCGTCACCAGGGACGGTCGACCGCTCCCGTCTGCGGCGTGTACGTGATGTAACCGCCCTGGAAGTCGCTGCGGTACACCGATCCCGTCACGTACTCGTCCGTCGTCGGGTAGCGCAGGTACGACCGCTCCCAGCCCAGCGCCGCCCAGCGCTTGCGGATCTCGCCCTTGATCACGTGCGCCCCGGTGGCGTTCGTGAAGTAGATCGAGTGACCGAGGCTGAAGTGGTTGAACCGGCCGACGCCGTCCGGCGTGCCGTCCTCGTCGTTCGTCGGGTAGCCGAGGCCGCGCTCGTACCCGAACGCCGCCCACTTCTTCCGGATCTCGCCGTAGATCGCGTGCGCACCCGTCGAGGGCGTGAAGTAGATCGAACCGACGTTGGTGCCCTTGATGAAGTGGTTGAACCGGCCGATGCCGTCGGGCGTCCCGTCTTCGTCGTTCGTCGGGTACCCGATGACCGCCCCGTAGCCGAGCGCCGCCCACTTCTTCCGGATCTCACCGTAGATCGCGTGCGCACCGGTGGCGGCGGTGTAGTAGATCGAGCCCACGTTGCCGCCGTTGGTGAAGTCGCTGAACTGCGCACCGTCCGAAGTGGACGCGGTGTCGGTCGTCGGCGGGCCGAGCTTGGTGAGCCCGCCCATGGCGACGTACTTGTCCAGCACCGGGCCGGTCAGGTACTTGGCCCCGGTCGCCGCGCTCCAGTACAGCCGGCCGTTCGCGTAGGCCCGGTAGTGGACCGTGCCGTCGGTGACCTCGGCCGCCGTCGGCGCCCCGAGCTTCGCCTGCAACGCCGGGTCGGCGTTGTAGCGCTGGTCGATCGGGGTCGCGTAGTTCGCCGTCAGCGTCATGTCGCTCGTGCCGACCGTGACGACCCACGTCGTGTCGGTGGGTCCGCCCTGCCAGCCGGTGAACTTCGAGACGCCGTCGGTGCCCAGCGGCGAAGCTTCGACGTCGAAGCTGGCGCCCTCGGTCACCAGCGCCGTGTTCACGCCGCCCTCGACCGGGATGCTCAGCGCCGCGGGCTGCGTGCTGAGCAGGGTGATCCGGTGCCGGCGCGGCACGGCGGTGTACGTCTTCGTCGTGACGACACCCGCGCTGTCGGTCACCGTCGCCGTGAACTCCATCCGGGAGTCCGGGTGCTCGGTGAACGGCGCCGAGAAGCTCGCTCCGGTACCGCCGGCACCGGGGTGCGAGTGGCACGTTGCCTCGCTCGGGCAGTGCCGCACCGCCGTGGTCCAGGTGATCGGCAGCGCGCCGTCCTCGGCGTCGGTCGCGGTGGCACTGAGCGCGACCTGCTGGTCGACCGCGAAGGTCGCGGTGTCGCCCGGCGTCGTGAGCGTGATCTCCGGCGTGTGGTTGCCCGGCGCGACCGCGATGGTGGTCGTGTCGGTGGCACCCAGCGGGTCCCGGACCGTCAGCTTCGCGGTGAACGCCTCGGTGCCCGCCGCGTAGGCGTGGGACACGGTCGGGCCGGCGTCGGCCGCGGTGGTCCCGTCGCCGAAGTCCCAGTCGTACTTCAGCGGGTCGTTGTCGTAGTCCACCGACGTCGAGCCGTCGAACGACACCGTGCGGGCGGCCGGGTCGGTGGCCGTCGTCGCCTTGGCGACCGGCGCGGTGTTGCCCGCCGAGTAGCTCAGCCGGCGCAGGCTGCCGCTGAGGATGTCGGCGTAGACGATGTCGCCGTTCGGCGCCGCCGCGAACTTCACCGGGCCGCCGATGCCGGTGAAGACCGGCGGGTTCTCCGGGGCCTGGGTGAGCTTGCCCTGGTCGTCGTAGCGCAGTGTCCAGATCTTGTTGGTGACGTAGTCGCCGAAGAAGTAGGACCCGCGGTAGGCGGCCGGGTAGCTGGATCCGTTGTAGACGATCCCGCCGGAGACGCTGTTGCCCTGCATGGTGCCGCTGCCGTGCTGGTACTCGTAGACCGGCGGCTGGTTCGCGACGCCGGCGCAACCCGCGAGGCCGGTGAAGCCCGGGGTCGGGTGGTTACCCTCCCAGCAGGGCCAGCCCTGGTTGGAGCCGCGCTGGACGACGTCGATCTCTTCCCAGGTGTTCCAGCCGACGTCACCGAGGACCGGCAGGCCGGAGTTCTGGTCGACGCTCATCCGGAACGGGTTGCGGAACCCGCGCGCGAAGACCTTGCTCGCGGTCGAGCCGGGGTTGGCCGCGTCGTAGTACGGGTTCGCGGGCACGCCCTTGCCGTCGGCGGTCAGGTGGAAGACCTTGCCGTACGGCTGGTTGATGTCCTGGGCCCGCAGCGAGCCGGGGTCGGCCTTCCGGAAGTCGCCGTTGTCGCCGATGGACAGCCAGATCGTCCCGTCGGCGGCGGCCACCACGCCGTTGATGCCGTGGACGTTGAAGATGCCCGGCACCTCGAACAGCGTTTGCTCGCCGGTCAGCCCGACCGGTGCGCCCGCCGCGTCCACGGTGACGGTGAACTTGGCCAGCCGCATGACGAAACCGCTGGTCTGGTTGATCGACCGCGTCAGGTAGATGGTGCGGGACGTCGCGTAGTCCGGCGCCACGGCCAGCCCCACGAGCCCGAGGTCCTCATCGGTCCGCACCGGCAGCGTCGCGATCGTCCGGCCGGCCGCCCCGTCGGCGGGCAGCCAGCGGACCGTGCCGCCCTTGCCGACGACGAACGTCGAGTTGTCCGGCAGGTACGCGAAGTCCGTGAGTGGCTGTTCCCCCAGCCCGGCGCTGGTGTCCCGCAGGACGAATCCCCCCGGCAGCGTCGTCGCCGCTGCCGCTTCCCCAGTGGACACGACCGGCAGTAGCGCGCCGGTCAGTACTGCCGCCACGAAGGCGTGGCGTAGTGCTCTGAGCTTTCCCAAGGCCATTTGGCCCCCCTTCCCAAGCGATCACTTATCGCCTGAGCAGGGGGGCCAGTTGCACTCCGCCGAGTGATTTTATCTGTTCGTGACCTACTGTCCGTGTTGGGCAGTGAGTGATTACGGGACAACCTGCACGACGTCACCGATGTGCAAAGTGTTGAAGAACTTCAGGGACGCGCTCGCCGAGAGGTGGATGCAGCCGTGCGAGTAGACCGACAGGCTGCCGGTGTGGAAGGCGTCGCCCGGGTAGAAGAACACCGAGTTCGGCATCGGCGCGTTGTCGAACTCCTTGGAGAGGTGCATCTTCTCCTTCGACAGCACGTGGAAGGTGCCGGTCGGAGTCGCGTAGCCCTTGCGGCCCGGCAGCATCGGGACCGGCCCGTAGACGACCTTGCCACCCTGCAGGATCCACGCCTTGTGCGCGGAGATGTCGACACAGGCGGCGGTGCCGGACGCGGCCGCCGCGGCGGCGCACGGGACGCCGGGATCGCTCGCCGGAGCGGCGGGCTTCGGCTTGGGCTTCGGCTTGGTGGTGGTCGGCGCCGGCTTGGTCTTGGACGTCGTCGGGGCCGGCGTCGGGGTGGCGCTGGTCGTCGTGGTGGGGGCCGCGGTGGTGCTCGACGTGGTGGTGGGCGTCCCGCCCCCGGTCCCGGCCGCGGCGACGGCCCCGCCGCCCGCGTTCGGCGTCGCCGCCCCACCCCCGGAGCAGGCGGTCAGCACGAACGCGGTGGCCAGTGCGGCCGCTCCCGCCAAAAGCCTCTTCACGATCCGTAACCCCCAGCTGTTCGATCATCGCTTGTGGACACCCGTAAAGACGACGTTCACCCGGTAGAGGTTCGTCCGGGAAGGTCACGATTCGGTCAGAACATCAACCCGTGGGTTGAGGCCAAGATCAACCCGGACCCGATCCGCGAGCCGACGAAACCCACGCCCGCCGCGGCGAAGCTGGCAGCACCGACAAGGAACCGAGGAGCCCCGACATGCCCAGCGCCGCGAACGTCCTGCTCTACGTGGCCATCGCCGCCTACGTCTTCTACCGGGTCGTCTACAAGCAGGTCCGCGGCACGCTGCTCAACCGCCGGACGCTGACCGTCATGCCGCTGGTCCTCGTCGCCGTCGGCGCGTACCTCGCCGCCAAGGACTTGCCTGGCGCGTCGGGCGCCGAACTGGGCCTGCTGGCCGCCGATCTCGTCGTCCTCGCCGGGCTCGGGGTGCTGCGCAGCACCACCACCACGCTCACCGAGCGTGACGGCACCACCTTTCAAAAGGGTTCGGCCGTCACCATCGGGTTGTGGGTGCTCACGATCGGCGTCCGGGTCGGGCTGGTCGCGCTCGGCACCGCGCTCGGGATCTCCGGGCCGCTGACCTCCGCGTCGATCGCCTTCACCCTCGGCGTCAGCATCGCCGTGCAGAACGCCACGACCTACTACCGCATCCAACGCCGTGGCCTGCCGCTCGCCGACCAGCGGCCCGCGGCGCTCAGCCGCTGACGCGCCCCAGCATCCGCGCGTACATCCGGCCCGGGCTGGGCACCGACGGCGGCACGAGGAACCCCGGCAACGGCGGCAGCGAGCCGACGAACGCGCCCAGCCGCTCGTACAGCACGGCCGCGCCCGGCGGCCGTGCTTCGGGGTCCTTCTCCAGCATCTCGGCGAGCAGCGCGTTGAGCGGCTTCGGCACCCCCGGCACCGGCGGCGGCAGCTCCTTGACCTGCCGCTCGAACACGGCGTACGCGGTCGGCCCGTCGAACAGCCGCCGCCCGGTGAGCATCTCGTGCAGCACGCAGCCCAGCGCGTAGAGGTCGCTGCGCGGTTCGGCGCCGCCGCGCTGGATCTGCTCGGGCGCCATGTACGACGGCGTCCCCAGCAGCTGCCCGGCCCGCGTGAACTGCGCCGCGTCCGCCTCGCGCAGCACCGCGAGCCCGAAGTCCATCACCTTGACCCCGCCGTCGGGCCCGAGCATCAGGTTGGACGGCTTGAGGTCCCGGTGGCAGACCGCGAGCGCGTGGGCGGCGGCGAGCACCGCGCACGCCTGCGCCGCGATCGCCGCGGCCCACGGCACCGGCAGCGGCCCGTGCTCGGCGAGCAGGTCGGCCACCGTCACGCCGTCGACGAACTGCATGACCTGGAACAACCGGTCGTCGTGCGTGCCGTAGTCGTACAGCGTCGGCACGCCGGGGTGGTCGAGCGTCGCCAGGATCCGCGCTTCGCGGGCGAAGCGGGCTTCGAGCTCTTCGTCGCGGCCCGGCAGCCTGAGCAGCTTGATCGCCACGCGCCGGCCCAGCCGGCGGTCGTGCCCGCCGTGCACCGCGCCCATCCCACCGCGGCCGAGCGGCAGCTCGTCGAGCTCGTAGCGGTCGGCGATCAGCATCCGTTTCCCTATCGGCGCGGCCTGAGCCGTCCTTCGACAAGTCCGGCAAAGCCTAGCCGGACCAGCTCCCGGCCCGTTTCCGCCGTCTGGCGCAGGACGGTGTCGAACTCGGCGAGGCGCCGGAAGACCTGCCCGTACTCGCGCTGGACGTCGATCGCCACCCGCGGGATCCGCACGCGCCTGCCGTCGATCCGCGTCGACGCCGACGCGGCGGGCAGGTCGGCCGCGCGCAGGCAGCCGGCCAGGAAGTCCGCGTCCAGCCGGTCCGGGTCGACGCGGTACACGGTGAGCCCGGCCCCGACCGGCGCCGGTGGTCCACTGTGGACGTACGCGATCCCGGTCACGGACGCGACGACGTTCCCCTCTTCGGCGACCGGGTGCTCGCCGTCGGTGCGAGCGGCGTGCTTGACCTCGACGACCCCGGCCTTGACCAGCTCGCCGATCGTCGTGAACGCGGGTTCGGTGTCGGCCGCTTCGAGCGGCGGCAGCCGCGGCGTCAGCTCGGCGAACCGGCCTTGCACGGCTTGGAAAGCGCGGCCGAGGTCCTCGTCGCGGCCGCGGCGCCGGGCCGGTGTCAAGTCGACGTCGTCGTCCAGCAGGTCGATGATCCGGACGCCGGATTCGGGACGCTCGCCGAACTCCCGCCACATCTCGTCCACTGTGGACAGATCGTCGCCCGCCTCGGCGAGCAGCACGGTCGACGGCGGACGCTGCCCCGGCACCGGCCGCCGCAGGAGCCAGAGGTCGGAGCCGGTCAGGGTGATCACCGCGCGGACCGCGCCCGCGCGCAGCAGGTTGCCGCGGATGCGCTTGCCGCTGCGCCGCCCGGCCGCCGCTCCCGGCATCAGGATCGCCACCGCCCCACCGGGTTCGACGTGCGCCAGGCAGTGCTGCACCCAGGCGAGCTCGGGCTCGCCGCGTGGCGGCAGGCCGTACTCCCAGCGCGCGTCGCCGACGAGCTCGTCGTGTCCCCAGGCCCGTTCGTTGAACGGCGGATCGCACAGCACGGCTTCGGCGGTCCGGCCGGCGAAGGCGTCCTCGCGCAGCGCGTCGACCGCGTGGACCTCGGCCTCGATGCCACGCAGGCGCAGCCGCAGCGTCGCGATCGAGGCCGTCATCGGGTCGCTGTCCTGGCCCAGCACGGTTTTCGCGCCGCTCGCCAGCCCGAGGGCGCCGAAGCCGCAGGCGGGGTCGAGGATCGTCGACACCGGACCGGCGAGCCGGGCCATCAGCTCGGCGACCGGTTCCGGCGTCGCGGACAGCCGCCGCGAATGCGCCTCGAAGTACCGGTGGCACAACAGCTCGAACGACTCGAGCGGGCCCGCCCGGTGCGTCATCTCGCTGAGCAGGGTGATCAGCTCGGGGTCGTCGAGCCTGCTGTCGAAGGTGTCGAGGATTCCGGCCTGGAAGGCGAAGAAGACGCCGGCGCGGCTCACGCGCTCGGCGAGGTCGAGGTCGTCGCCCAGCGCGCGCAGACGCTGCCACGCGCGTTCGCCGGCGGACAGCTCGAACTTCTTGCCGCGAGCGCGGAACCAGCCGGCGACGGCGGACAGGCCGAACAACGGGCTGGACGCCGTGCCGCCGACGGGCGCCGGGAAGTCCGGGTAGCGACGGCGCCAGTTGCTCACTGCGGCCCGGCCGACCCCGGCGAGCCGCGCGATGTCGGCCGCGCTGACCGTGGCGTCGTCGTCCATGGCGGGCACTCTATCGGAGAGTGCTCCATTCAGCCGAGTTGCTTGTGAACTCAGTCAACCAATGCTTTCATGGGTGGCATGACACACGATCGGTACGTCCTCCGGTACGCCGCGGGGTCGGACGTCGGCAGGCGCCGCAAGGTCAACGAGGACTCGCTGTACGCGAGTTCCCGCCTGCTCGCCGTCGCCGACGGCATCGGCGGCCAGCCGCACGGCGAAGTCGCCAGCGCGACCGCGGTCGACGTGCTGCGCGAGCTCGACGTCGACCTGCGGCGGATGGACCTGGCGGGCGTCGACCTCGCCGCGACGCTGACCGGCGTGGTCAAGTCGATCCACCAGCGGCTGGCGGAGGTCGCGTCCAACGAACCGGCGACCGAAGGCATGGGCACGACGCTGACGGCGCTGATGTTCGACGGCGCCGAGTTCGCGGCCGCCCACATCGGCGACTCCCGCGGCTACCTGTTGCGCAACGGCGACCTGCGCCGGCTGACCCGCGACCACACGCTGGTGCAGGCACTGGTCGAGGACGGCCGGGTCGCGGCCGAGGACGCGGCGACCCACCCGCGGCGTTCGCTGCTGATGAAAGCGTTGCAGACGACCGGGTCCGCCGACCCGGACATCTGGACGTTCAAGGCGAAGCCGGGCGACCGGTACCTGCTGTGTTCGGACGGCCTGAGCGGCCCGGTGACCGAAGCGACCCTGCGCGACGCCCTGGACTCCATCCCCGACCCGGCCGACGCGATCCCGGAGCTGATCCGCCTGGCCAACGAAGGCGGCGGCCCGGACAACATCACCTGCGTGGTGGCCGACGTCACGAGCTGACCCACGTGCGGGAGACGTCGGAGCCATCCGGTATCGTCTCCCGCGGAGGATTGGCCGAGCGGCCTAAGGCGCACGCTTGGAAAGCGTGTTGGGTTCACGCCCTCGCAGGTTCGAATCCTGTATCCTCCGCACGTTGAACGGACGAGACGCCGGGCCCCGCGCCCGGCGTTTCGTCGTTTCGAGGCCGCTGTCGCGCGAACCGCCTAGTGCCGTGCCGCCGGTCGGAGCAAGCTCTCCACCGGAAGGTGAAATGTCTTCGACAGACTGACGGACAAATTCGCGCGCCCACAGGGAGTTAGCCGATGGGGTGGGGCGCAGGCCGCTGCTCCAGTCGCGCTAGTCTTTCCGCGAACCGAGCCCAACGCTTCCAGAAAGGCCAGCAGTGGCACGAAAACCGCTCTGACCTGCGACAGCGCTGGCCAACGACGTTTCGCGTGCGGTCGTGCTGCCGGGCCACCCCCAGCACACACCGTGATCGGTCTGGCCCCGGACGTTCCCACGTCCGGGGCCTTGCTGATTTCGCGGTCACGATCACTCCGCACAATCAGATGATCACGCTCAGTCGTTGGATCTGTTTCAATAGAAGTCCCCCTCTCAACCACCCCGATTCCGAGGAGTATGAGGCCCGATGGCCGGAGTCGAAGAGATCCGCGCTGGCATCGCACTCGCCAACGAAAAGGCGTCCGCGAGCATCGCCGCCCTGCAACAGGCAGCGCAGTCTCTCGAAGAAGCGCAGCAGTCGCTGTCGCAGGCGACCCAAGGCAGCAGCCAGCACGAAGTGAGCCAGGCCCACGGTCTGCTCGCGGAAGCCCTGCAGGGCATCAACGGTCTGCAGAGCACCGTCCAAGCGAGCATTTCCTCCGCCGACTCCTACTCGGCGCGTCTCTAGCGGGATGACGCTAGCCGAACTCCACCAGCTGCTCACCGCTGTCGTCACCGGGCTCGCCGACGCGCGCGCCCACTCCGAACGGGCCACCAGCCTGCTCGGAGAAGCTCGACAGGCTCTCGTGGACGCCCAGGCCAAGGCCGATCCCTGGCTCCCTTCGCAGTACGCACAGGCCGGCGAGGGGCTGGACCAGCTCCTCGGCCGCCTGGCTTCCGCGGAGGATCTGGTGAGCGGATACCGGTCGCGTTTGTAATCCTTACAGGGACACCGTTTTTGGGGACGCCGATGGCCAACAGGGCAGCCGAACAACGCAACCGCGTCGAAACCGCGCTCGACCGGGTACGCCACCAGATCGGACTGGTGCTGGGCGCGGCCGCCGGCGCGCGCCAAGCCGCCGAGGCCGACCTCGCGAAACTCGAGCTGGAGCGGGACATCGTCCGCGTCGGCATGAACCACGCGACCACCGAACAGCAGAACGAATGGGCCAAACACCCCGCCGCGCACGAAGTGTTCGGTGCGCTCAGCAACGCGCGAAGCGCTTTCTACACCGACTGGAGCCAAGGTCCGTCGATCCTGCGCGAGCTGGTCGCGCAGAACGCGCCGGGCCCGGCCGGGCTGCCGCCGGGCGAGTGGCTCGGACGCGTCGGCCACAACGCGGGCATCACCTCGCCCGGCCTGTGGCGCGTCGGTTCCGCGACGGCCGCGGGCAGTGACGCCTCTCGCGTGTTCGACGTCGCCGTCCCGCTGCTCGACGAGTCGCACCTGGCGATCACGTCGGCGCCGAAGACGCGGCCCGTCATCGACGGCATCGTGCAGAACCTGCTGATCCGCGTGCTCTCGACGTTCGAACCGGGCGCGGTGCGCGTGCACCTGTGGGACATCGGGCAGCTGACCGCGATCCTGCCCGACCTCTACCCGCTGAGCCGCACGAGCGCGCTTTCGCTGTACGACCCGGGCCGCCTCGAGGACCTCCTCGACGAGCTGGCCGGGCACATCCGCCGCATCCACGCGACCGGCATGCAGGCCGGTTTCACGTCCTTGCGGGAGCTGCGGAAGAAGTCGGGCCAGCGGATCGAGCCGTTCCGCGTCGTCGTGCTGTACGGCAACGGCGAAACCCTCGAACCGGAACGCGCCCGCGACCTCAAGCGCGTCGCGAGCGGCGCGCTGGCCGCCGGGATCTGCCTGATCATGGTCGACGTGCCGACGGCGGTGAGTGCGCCGGTGGAGACGCTGAGCCTCGTCGACGACCGGCACGCGATCAGCAGCATGACCGGCACCGACCTGACCGTCGACCTCGACCCGCCGATGCCGTCGGGGCAGGTGATCCGCGCCGTCGACAAGATCGCCGAAGCGCTGATCGCCAAGCAGGGCGGGCCGCGGTCGTTCGACGACCTGCTGCCGGCCGAACTCGGCCACGAAAGCTCCGCGCGGGAACTGCGCGCGCCGGTCGGGTTCTACGAGGGCGAGCCGGTCGAGGTCGTCATCGGTGACGCCAGCCCGCACGCCCTGATCGGCGGACCGTCCGGTTCGGGCAAGACGAACTTCCTGTACGCGCTGCTCGGCAGTCTCGCGGCGCGCTACACCCCGGACGAGCTGGCGCTGTACCTGCTGGACTTCAAGGAAGGCGTCTCGTTCGCCGGGCTGGCGCCGGGGCGCAAGGACGCGAGCTGGCTGCCGCACGCGCGGCTCGTCGGCGTCAACGTCAACACCGACCGCGAATTCGGCCTGGCGCTGCTGCGGTTCCTGGCCGACGAGCTGCGTCGCCGGTCCGCGGCCGCGAAGGAGCACGAGGTCACCAACCTCGCCGACCTGCGCGAGGCGGACCCGGGCGGGCACTGGCCGCGGATCGTCGCGGTGATCGACGAGTTCCAGTACCTGTTCGCGGGCCGCGACCAGGTGACGGCGGCGGCGACCCAGCTGCTGGAGGACATCGCGCGGCGCGGCCGGTCGCAGGGCATCCACCTGGTGCTGGCCAGCCAGGACGTCGCCGGCATCGAAGCGTTCTGGGGCAAGCCCGCGGTGTTCGAGCAGTGCACGCTGCGCATCGCGATGCCGAAGGCACGGCGCGTGCTGGCGGAGACGAACAACGCGGCGGTGTCGGCGCCGAAGTGGCACGCGGTGATCAATCACGACTCCGGTGTGGCGCACGGCAACCAGCTGGCGCACATCCCGGACGCGAGCAGCAAGAACGTGTTCGTCCGGCTGCAGCACCGGCTGTGGGAGTCGTACGCGGGCTACTTCCCGCGTCCGCGCCTGTTCGACGGCGCGCATTCGCCGGTGCTGGAACAGTTCCCGGCGTACCTCGACCTCAAGACGAACTCGAAGCCGCGCGCGCTGCTCGGCCAGTCGATCGACGTGACCGAGACGGCGTGCGGAGTCGACCTGCCACGGGCGCCGGGCCGCAACGTCGCGGTGCTCGGGTCGGCGACGGCCGAGGCACTGTCCATCATGGACTCGGCGGCGCGGTCGCTGGCCAAGCAGTACGAACCCGGCGAGGTCGAGTTCGTGCTGAGCTGCCCGATCGAGGCGTGCGCGCCGGCCGCGCTGGAACTGACCGAGCGGCTGCGCCAAGACCACGCGGCAACGCTGGTCGACGACCTGACCGGCGTGCTGGAGTCGATGACCGGCGGGATGGCGGGCGGCGCGAAGATCCTGCTCCTGTACGGCGTGGACGCGGCGTTGCCGACGTTGGAGGCGAAGGCCGTCGGCCAGCTGAAGAGTGGCCTGGACCACCTGCGCGTGGTGCTGAAACAGGGGCCGGCCCACGGCATCCACACGATCGGCTGGTGGCGCAGCATCGCCCGGCTGAAGGACACGCTGGGTTTCGCCGGCACCGACGACATCGGCACGTGGGCAGCGCTCGACGTCCAGGGCAACGAGCTGGCGCCGTTCGCGGCGGGCCAGGTGGTGCACTGGTCCCCGCGCCCGGGCCGCGCGTTGTTCTTCGACCGCACGACCCACGGCGCCCCCGAAGTGATCATCCCGTTCCAGCGCCCGGAGAACGTCCAATGACCGACGACGGCGCCACCGCGGCCATGCGGTACAAGGAAATCATCGCGCTGTCCCGCGGCTCGGCGGAGAACCTGCGCGAATGGGAGCTGTCCCGCGCGGAGGGTTTGGAAGCGGAGATAGAGGCGGCCCAGGCAGCGATCGAGGCGGCGGCCGACCGCGAGACACAGGCAGCCGCGCGAGCGACGCGCTGGTGGAAGATGGCGCTGCACAACATCCAGGGCTTGCTGTGGTTGGACCCGGGCGACGAGCCCCGCCCGGTGGCAACGGCGCGTCCGGCGTACTTGGACCGGTACCTCGAAGAGGTCAAGCCGAGTTATCAGGAGCTGGTGCAGGCGGTCCTCGCGTTGGGCTGGCGCGCCAAGCGGGCGGCGTCGAAGCGGGGAGAGCAGCCGCCGGCCTAGACGTCGTAGACGGTGTCGTAGGGCTCATCTTCGTCGGCGGGGATCGGCTTGCGTCGCGATGGCGGCGTGGCAGCGGGCCCGGCTTTGCGGATGGCGGCCGTGATGATCTGGCTGAGCGTGCCGGCGTCGAGTCGCATGGCGTCGGGTGCGAGCCGCACTTCGTTGACCCGACCATCGGGCCCGGTGAGCACGGTGACGGGCCCGCTCTCGGCGATTTCGTCGAGGCGACGCTGGTTTTCGGCCTTGCGGTCTTCGATCTGCTTGAGCTGCCAGCGCATTTCTTCGATCAGTTGTGCGTTGCTCATGGCCTCTCCTGGTGTCGCATGAACGCGTAGACCCGATCGCTCTTCTGGACGGTGTAGCCCCGGCTGTGCGCGACGACCATCAGCTCGGGAAGGCTCATCGGCTCGAACACGATCGGCAGTTCCAAGTCGGGACGGCCGTCCAGCATGTGCGCGATGTAGGCCGCACGGGGGTGGCCCGTGAACGCCGTCTGCGGCGCGCCGAGCACGAACTCGTAGCGCGACGCCGCCGGGTTCGGGGTCAAGGCGTAGCCACGGGCCTGCGCCATGCTCAGCAGGTCGGGCACGCTCAGCGGACACTCGGCGTACGAGATGCAGGCGAACGGACGGCCGTCGAGCAGCTGCGCGATCGATGCGATGCCGGCTCGCCGGTTCTTCTCGAGCCTGCCCCTCACGAAGAGAAACACCCCGGCGGCCGTCAGCCCGACCACGACGAAAGACCCGACTATCAGGTAGAGCTCGGTGCGGCTCCCCCGGAACTGGCTGCCGGCGATGATCAGATCGCCCGTGCTGATCACGCCGCTTCCCCGCTGCGAAGACTCCAAGCCACCCTCGCCGTCGCTTCCGCGACCGCCGGCCAGGCATCCTCGGACTCCGCGACCACGGAGAGGATCACCACGGACCGGCCGTCGGACAGGGGGATCTGGTACTCCGCCTTGATCTGCGTGCGCACGTCGTCCTCGGGCAGGTGGAATTCGCCTCCGCTGAACGCCACGACCGCCGGACCGATCGGCAGGCGGATAGGCCGCACCACCGCGAGCTTGTGCCGGCTCCGGTACTGCTCGGCCATCGCTGCCACCAAGGCATCGCGGTTCTCGGGTGAGGTCTCCGGCCACTGCGCGACACCGAGCGTCAGGGTGGCGACGTCACCCTTGCGGCGGCCGACCGCGAACTTGCCGAACACGCGGATGCCGTTGGCCTGCATGGTGGGCACCAGGGCCATCAGATAGCTGCCGAACTCCTCGACGGACGTCCCGGCACCGGCCGCCACGTTCTCAGCGACCATCCAGGCGTGGCCCCGGTTCAACCTGTCGTCGCTGCCCACCGGCATGCCGGCGAAACCGGGCGGTAGATCGATCTGCAGCGGCATCAGTTCCACACCTCGTCTTCCGCCCGCTCGCGCCGACGCTCCGGCGCGTTGTCGGCCTGCGCCCCGGCGTCCGCGGCGTTCAAGGCCGCGACGCCCGCCCACGAAAACGCCATTCCGGCTTCTTGCGCGGTGCTCTTCGGTATCCAGTAGTTCTTGAAGTCGCCGATCGGCCCTTCGAACTGCTTGCCCACGGCGTCGGCGGCGAGTTCTCCGCCGACTTGTTCCGCCACCAATCCGTATCCCGCGACGGTCATCGCCTTCGCCGCGGAATCCGGCACCATCGGAATCACCCCCACGAGCGACGTGACCGCGCCGAGTGCGTCGAACGTGAGGGTTTCGGGCGCCACGTCGGCACCCGCGAGTTTCGCCGTCGCGTGACCCTCCAACGCCGCGATCCCGAGACCGGTGGCTATCCCGCTCAGGACCATGCCGGCCGGATCGGGGACCGCGTCGCTGACAACGCCGAGTCCGTTCCCCAGGTCACCCACCACGTCCGAGAGCTTGGAGATCACTTCGGCGTGGTCCTGGACGAAGTCCCATGCCTGGTCCACCGAATTGGCGAGGGTGTTCGACAAGTCGGCAAGTGCCCCGCCGACAGCGTCACCCAGCTTGTCGAGGAGGTCCGGCTCGTCTGGCGCCAGTTCCTTCGCCTTTCGCAGCGCCGCCGCGACCCGGCCGGCGGCCTCCGTGTGCTCCTGTTGAAGCTGCTTCGCCGCGTCTTGGACGTTCTGGCAGCCGTCGATCGCGGTCTGGAGCTTCTGGCCGGCGTTGTCCAGCAGGCGCTGGGCGATCTGCAACGACTGCTGATCCGGGAACGTCCGGTTCGCCAGCGCCAGGTCCGGGTTCGCCCGCGCCGCTTCGGCCGCCTTCGCTGCCGCTTCCGCTCGGGCCTCCAGCTCCGACGCCCGTTTCTGCAGGTCACCGAGATCGCGAGCCCACGATTCGAGCGCGTCGGCGGCTTCGCCCATCGAACGTGCGGCGCCTTCGAGGTACTGCGGCAGCGGGCCGATCCGCCGGGCGAACGCCTCGCTCGCCTCGCCCTGCCAGATGCCCTGCTTGCGGACGATCTGGCGAAGCGCGTCGTCGGCCTCGGTGAGGTCGGTGCTCACCGCGCGGTACTTGCCGGCCAGGTCGGTGATGCCGTCGAGATCGCCGGGCGCCGGGTCGAAGCCCAGGGCCGGGAAGTCGCGGACGCTCATCGGCCGAGGCCGTTCAGGAGATCGGTGATGCCGCCGGTCGCGCCGCCGCCGACCATGCCTTCGTCGCGTTCGGCCTGGTCGTTGATGCCCGGCACGCCGCCGGTGACACCGCCGCCCACCTTGCCGTCGTCATCCGGCACGTCACCGATCGGACCGTCGCCCGCCGGCTGCCCGACCGTCGGGTACGTCCCCCGCGTCCCGCCGGTCTTCCCGTCTTCGGCGGGATCGTCGCCCAGCACCGCCGAGCCGAACTTCGTCAGCCCTTCGCCGAACTCCGCCTCGATCTGCTCGTACTTCCCCTTGGCCAGCCTCAGCCGCTCAGTGACCTCCGAAGCCGCGTCGCCGAGCCGCCCGATCCCGTAGCCCCAGGCATCCTCGAACTCGATACCCGCCTTGCCCAGGTCGGCACTCCCCAGGGAGCCGAACGCCCCTCCGCCGCCGAGCTTCTTGTTCGCGTCGGCCATCCGGCCCGCCGCCGTGTCGAGGTCGCCGATGAGCTTGCCCAGTTCGTCGACCTTCACCGCGTACCCGTTCACGCCACCCCTCCCTGTGGTCCGTCACCAGTAAAGACGGCCGCGCACGCTCCGCGGTTTCACAGTCACCCAAAGGAGTGGACCAGAAAAAGGCCGCCACCGGGCCAGAGCCCGATGGCGGCCTTAGACAACGAGGCTTACGGGAAGTACTTGCCCAGCACCTGCTCCAGGTAGTCGAGCAGATCGTTGAGCCCGTCCGCGATCGCGTTGCCCGTGCTCGGCCGGAACCGGATCACCTGCGGGTCGTGGTCGCTGGCCTGGTCGGCGAACTCCGCGTTGATGTGGACGACGTCGTAGTCCACCCCGCGCGGCGCCTTCGACGCCAGGATGTGGTCCAGCACCTGCGACTGGCCCTCGAACACGTAGCTGTACCGCTCCGCTTCCGGCACCGTCGCGATCAGGTCCTTCAGCGCGCCACCCGCGGTGAGCGTCTGGACCGCCGGCGAGAACGGGTAGTCGTTCAGGTCACCGGCCACCACGATGTTCGCGTTGCGGTCGGACGCCAGCAGCGAATCCACGAACCCGCGCAGCACCGTGGCCTGCTTCTGCCGCTGCACCTCGGAACTGCGGACCGGCGGCTGGAAGCGGCCGTGCGTGGGCTGGTCGCCGCCCTTGGAGTTGAAGTGGTTGGCGATGACGAACACCGTGCGGCCCTTGAAGACGAACTCGCCGGCCAGCGGCTTGCGGCTCGCCGTCCACGCTTCGTTCGTCGGGTCGACGCGGCCCGGCGACGCCGTCAGGTGCGTCTTCCCGTGGTCGCGGACGACGCCGACCGCCGAGGTCGGCGTCCCACCCGGACGGTCCACAAAGGACACGCGCGCCGGGTTGAACAGGAACGCCACGCGGATGTTGCCGCCCGGCTGGCCGCCGTCCTGGTCGTTGACCGGGTCGATCGAGCGCCACTGGTAACGCGGGCCGCCCTTGGCGACGATCGCGTCGGTGAACTTCTGCAGCGTCTGGTCCGCCGCGGTCGTTCCGTCGTCGGTCGCGCCCGTGTTGTCCTGGATCTCTTCCAGGTTCACGATGTCCGGCGTCGCGAGGTGCGTCACGATCGCCTCGCCGAGCCGGTCGTACTTCGCCTGCGGGTCACCGGGCGCCAGGTTCTCGACGTTGTACGTCGCGACGGCCAGCTCGCCGGACCGCTGCTTGCGCGTGGTCTCGGCCTGCAGCCCATTGTCCTTTTCGGTCCCCAGCACGCTGGCGAACAGCGTGTAGCCACCGAAGTTGTTGTACTCGACCGGGCCCGACGTGGTGCCGGTCAGCACATCGCCGACGTTGAGCTGCGGGAACGGCCGCTGGTCGAACGGGATCAGCGACGAAACCTTCATGACGCCGCTGTTGAGCTGGTCGTATCCCAAGTAGACACTGCCGCCGCGGACCGACTCGTGCTGGTCCGGCTTGGACGTCACGTACAGCTCGTTGAACGAGTTCGACGGGCCGACGACCCGGGCGTCGGTGACCGAAACGATCTCGCTCTCGTGCGACTCCCAGAAGTCCAGCGCGTACTTGGTGGGCTCCAGCGCGAGCGGCTCGATGTTCCCGCCGGGCGACGGCGCGTACGTCGTCGGCACGGTGTCCGGGTTGAGCACGGTCGGCGCGGGCAGCGCGTTGCCGTGCGAGCCGACCGTCCACTGTGCACTGCTCAGCTCGGTCAGCGACTGGTAGTTCGACGTCGCCGGCGCGTCCGGGTAGAACTCGCGGACGGTGCCGGTCGCGGTCACCGCGTCGCCGACCGCGACGGCCGGGCTGGTCGAGCCGGTGAACACGAACAGGCCCTCGCTGGTGCGCGGGTCGCTGTCCGGGTTCGGGTCCGTCAGCCAGAAGCCGCGCACGGAGCCGAAATTCCGGGTCGCCGTCACGACGCCGGTGACGTCGCTGACCTTCTTGTCCTTGAACGGCGAAATGCGCGTGGTGCCCTGGATTTCGTGGATCTTCGCCGGGGTTCCCGGGTCGCCGGGGGTGCCGCCGCCGGTCGTCTCGCCCTTGGTGTTCGTCGGGGTCGGGTCGCCGACGGCGAAGTCCGCCGCGTTGTCGTCGGTGTCGGCCAGCGCCGCGGCGCGCGCGACGGACGTCGTGTTGGACGGCGCGGCCGTCGGGGCGCCTTCGCGCACGGTCGCCGTGCCGAAGCCGACGAGGTCCTTGATCCGCGCGTCGGCAGCGCAGTCCGCGGCGGTCTTGCAGGTCAGCGCGGTGGTGCCGGAGACGAGGGCGATCGTGCCCGCGGTCGCGGACATCGCGATCGCGCCGGTCGCGTCCGGAGCGGGCAGCGCGACCGTGCCGCCGCTGCCCTTGCCCTCGGCGACGAGGTACCGCCCGCCGGGCGCGACGCTGCCGGTCAGCTGCGTCACCTGCCACGTGCTGGACGCGCTCGGCGAACCGGGCAGGTACTGGACGCTGAACCCGTCGACGCTCGCGGCCGCAGTACCGTGGTTGGCGAGCTCGACGAAGTCGTTGGTCAACGTGGCGCCGGAGTTGCCGCCACCGCCGTAGACCTCGGCGATGACCGCGTCGGCGCTCGGCGCGGCGAGCGCGGCCGGTGCGGCCACGCCGCCGAGTACGAGGCCGGACGCGACGGCCGCGGTGAGCGCGGCCTTGCCTCTGTGGGTCTTGGTCACCCTGAGTCCCCTTTGTGCTTGAACAGTCGTGGCATAGTCCCCCGGGCAAGTGAGGAGGAGGAAGACAAAGATGCAACGATTCGTAACAACTACTTTCGTCGTCACTCGTTCGGCAGAGCAGGTTTCGTGATCACGCTGGTACTCGGCGGAGACGTCAACGTTCAGGGGCGCGTGACGCCGTCCACGGCGTTCGAGCGACTGGAACCGCTGCTCAAGGGCGCCGATGTCCGGTTCGCGAACCTCGAGGGTCCCCTCGACGCGGTGATGGCCGAAGCGCTGACGTCGGCGGGCATCGACGTCGTCTCGTGCGCCAACGACCTCGCCGTGCCGGCGACGCTGCCGGTCCTCGACCACGCCGGGATCGCGCACTGCGGCGCCGGCGCGAACCTCGACGCCGCGCACGCACCCGCCGTGATCGAACGAGCCGGGGAGAAGGTCGCTTTCCTCGCGTACACGTCTCTTCGCCCCTATGGCGCGCATCTGGACTTTCCCGGCGTCGCGCAAGCGTTTGCCACCACGGCGTACCAGCCCGATCCGCGCGTCGCGGAGATTCCGGGCCGGCCGCCGCTGGTGCGCACGACACCGGTGCCCG
Source organism: Amycolatopsis sp. NPDC098790 (assembly GCF_044759945.1). NCBI lineage: Bacteria > Bacillati > Actinomycetota > Actinomycetes > Pseudonocardiales > Pseudonocardiaceae > Amycolatopsis > Amycolatopsis sp. NPDC098790. The sequence continues at coordinate 1,575,619 of NZ_JBIWAI010000001.1, read as the reverse complement.
AGCACCTGGACCGGATCGTCGCCGACGTCAAGCAGGCCAAGGCGGCCCACGACCACGTCGTCGTCTCGATGCACTGGGGTCTGCCGGGCCCCGAACTCGCCGAGTACCAGGTGACCTACGGCCGCGCGGTGATCGACGCCGGCGCCGACCTGGTCGCGGGACACGGGCCGCACACGATCCAGGCCGTCGAGGTCTACCGCGGCCGCCCGATCCTCTACAGCCTCGGCAACCTCGTGTTCGACTGGCCGGCGATGCGCGGTCGCCACGTCGACGGGCTGCTGGCCGGCTGCATGTTCGGCGACGAACCGCGGCTCGAGCTGATCCCGGTGCGCCGCAACGCCGACAACGAGTGCGTACCGCTCGCCGGGGACGAAGCGGGCAAGGTGCTGCAGTACGTCGCGGATCTTTCGGCTCGGCGCTCGACGACCGTCACCATCAGGGATGGAATCGCCTCGGTTGTCGTTGGTGCGTAACCGAATGCGCGCGGGCTGTGACAGGTTCTGGCGCCGGTGTCACCCATCCGGCGCATCTGCCTTAAATGCTCCCTAAGACCGGGAACAACCCGCGTGAAGCGGCGGTACGGTCTGCGTGAGCCGCCGGAAAAGTGGCACAGACCACTCCTCGACAGCTCTCGACCAGCACGAACACGTGGGGGAGGGAGAACCATCATGTGGGGGCTGATTGTTCTCAGTTGCGTGTTCGTGCTGGTTCTGGGGATAGCCGCGGTCGTGGACCTCCGGGACCACGACCGCGGCGAACACCGGGTCTAGCGCACGGCCTGCTTCGCCTTGTAGCGGCCGAAAAGCGTGCGCGCGCCGGCGAGCGCGACCCGCCCGGCGCCCTTCGCGCTCGCGGCCAGCACCGTCGTCCAGTCGAAGTAGTCGCGCCACAGCACGATCCGGCCGGCTTCGACCTCGAACGTGCCGCACACCCAGAACTCCGCTTCCCACGCGCCGCGGCGCAGCACGTCGGTGCGTTCAGTGAGCACGACGTTGCCGTCCGCGGCGATGTGGTGGGTCCGCGCCTCGAAGCCGGAGCCGTACTTGGCCATGAGACGCAGCTGCTTTTCGACCGCGGCGACGCCGCGAGCGGGCGGCAACGGCACGTTCTGGTACACGATGTCGCTCGCCGCGAACGTCAGCGCGCGGTCTACGTCGAGGTCTTCAAGGGCTTTGAGGAAACCGGTCACCACTGCCTGGGGTTCATCGGTCATGTCCCCAGGCTAAGGGTCAGAACGGCCGGTCGCCCGCGATGGCGACGCGCTCCGCGATCCGGACGTGCGGGTGGTAGTCGTTGACCGCGTAGTGCTGCGTCGCGCGGTTGTCCCAGAACGCCACCGAGTTGGACCGCCAGCTGAACCGGACCTGGAACTCCGGCGTGTGGGCCTGCAGGAACAGGTACCGCAGCAGCCGGTCGCTCTCGTCGCGGTCCATGCCGACGATGTGCGTGGTGAACGCCTGGTTGACGAACAGCGTGCGCCGCCCGGTCTCCGGGTGCGTCCGGACCACCGGGTGCTCGACCGGCGGGAACTGCTCCTGCCACCGCGCGAGGAGCGCGGGATCGGAGAACCGGTCGAAGCCGGGGAGGTAGTCGTGGACGGCGGTGAGCCCGTCGATGCGGGTGCGGACGTCCTCGGGCAGGTTGTCGTAGGCGGCGGCCATGTCGGCCCACATCGTGTCGCCGCCGACGGGCGGCACCTCGATCAGCCGCAGCACCGAGCCGAGGGCCGGGTTGGGCCGCCAGGTGACGTCGACGTGCCAGATGTTCTCGTAACCGGGCATGGCGGCGGTGCGCTCGAAGCGCGTGACGGCGTCGTCGTCGCCCTTCGGGATGAACGGGTTGGTCTCCAGCTCGCCCCAGTTCGCGGCGAACGCGCGCTGCTGCGCCGACGTGATGTCCTGGTCGCGGAAGAAGAGCACTTTCCACTCGCGCAGGGCGCGGTTGAGCTCTTCGCGCAGCTCGGGGGTGAGCGGTTCGCGGAGGTCGACGCCGTCGACCTCCGCGCCGATCACGCGGCCGAGCGGGCGGATCCGGAAGAGTTCGTAGGTGCTCTGAGGTTCGCGCAGGACGCGCGGGCCTTCGACGATGCCGTCGGCGGGCGTGCGGGCCTCGCGCAGCTGAATCCGGGCAGGGACGTCTACGGACATGGTTGTGCTCCAGGGGTTTTCGGGAGGGTTCGGACGCCGGGCGCGCGTCAGGCAGGGGGCGAGCCCAGGCGGCCGCGGCGCAGCAGGAGCTCCACGACGCCTTCTCCGATCGACCGCTCGAAGGCCCGGATCGGTGCGCTTTCCGAGGTGGCGGGCATGCGTTCATGGTCGCGTTCTTCCCGAGTCGCGGTCAAGACGTCCACTTGGTGGAACGCTGTTCAACGCCGCAGGTCACCGCGATGCGGACGGCCCGGGAGGCATGAGGCAAGATCTTCCACGATCGGGTGAGCGCCCTTGACGACGGAGGTCCCCATGCCGGAAGGCAGAGGCTCGCGGATCGATTCGGACCGGCTGCGTGCGGCCGCCGACCTGCTGGACCAGGCCGCGGCCGCCGACGATAAGGCGGCAGGCCGGTTCGCCGAGGCCCGCGTCGACTCGACGCCGTTCGGCATCTCGGCCCAGGCCCGCGAGCTGGCGGCCCGCTGGTCAGCGGCGCTGGCGGCCCGCGAAGCCGACGCGCGGGTGCTCGGCGACGCGACGTCCGACCTGGCCGGCCGCCTGCGCATGACGGCGGAGAGCACCCGCAGCACGGGCTTCCGCGGCCGCATCGCGGTGGCGCCGTGACGTCCCCGGTGTTCGAGCACCCGGCGCTGACGGCGGCGGCTTCGTCGTTGGCGTCGTTGCGCGCGGCGGCGGGCCGCATCGGGGCCCCGGACCCGGTCGCGGCCCTGCGTCACCTGGACTGTTCACCACCGTCGATCAGCGCGTCGGCGTCGGCGGTCGACTCGGGAGCGTTGCTGGTGACATCGGCTTCCGCGGAGTTCCGCGCGGGAGTGGAGCACGCGGAGACCGGCGGCAGCGCGGAGACGTTCGGCATCTGGGCGGACACAGTGGACGGTCAGTACGCGGCAGCCGCCCGCGCGGCCGCCGCCACGGCCGCGCTGGGCGCCCGGATCGCCGCGGAACTGGACACGGTGGCGGTTTCGACGTCGACGCAGGTGTGCGAACTGGCGGCCGCAGCGTCGGCGTCGGTATCGGCGGTCCTGGCGGGCGACCGGTCGGCCGAGGTGGTGAGCACGGTCAGTTCTGCGTGCACGGCGGTCGTCCGGACGGTGTTCGCCCAGATCGCGTCGTTGTCCTTGCTGGCGGCCGAACTGGAGCCGCTGACGTCGCCGGTGGTCGAGCTCAGCTGAACCGTTCCCGCGCCCAGTCTTCGAAGGACCGCGCGGGGTGGCCGGTGACGGTGGGGACGTCGAGCGAGACGGGTTCCGGTTCTGTTACCAGAGACGCCCAATAGGGCAGTGCTTGTGCCGCAAATTCCGCGCCCAGCTGCGTAATTGCTTCGTGTTCGGGTTGTTCTTCCCACCGGGTGCGCGTTCCCAGCGCCGCGCCGAGGATTTCCGCTTGCCGTGCTTGGGTGAGGGCCTCGGGACCGGTGACGAGGTAGATCTGGCTGCGGTGGTCTCCAGTGAAGGCTTCGACGGCCATGTCGGCGACGTCTTTTTCGTGCACGAGGGATCTTTTGGCTTGCCCGTACGGGGCTCGGACTTTGCCGGTTTTGGCTTGGGTCACCCAGCCGAGGGTGTTGGTGGCGAGGCCGGTGATGCGGAGGAAGGTCCAGTCATCGGTGACTTTTTGGACGGCGGCTTCCACGTCACCCCAGAATCCCCCGTCTTCGGCGGCCGCGGATGAGACATAGACGATTTTCTTGTTTTCGAAGGATTTTAGGGCTTTGTCGATTCCTTCGGAGGAGTAGAAGGGCCAGACGAAGTAGACGGCATCAACACCCTCGGCAGCTTCGGCCGGATCGGAGATGTCGCCCTGGACGATTTCTCCTCCGGGTGCCTTGGCCGGGTCGCGGAGGAGAACTCTGACGTCGACGCCGTGGTCGAGCAGGCCGGTGACAACGTGCCGGCCGGTGTTGCCGGTGGCCCCGGTGACGAGGACCTTCATGTGGCGCTCCTTGGTGATCGGGTGCTGCCGACCACGCTCACACTTCAAGTCCCCTTCAAGTCAAGCCGCTACCAGGCGAGGACCAGCACACAGCTGTTGTTCAGGCGCGCGGCACCGCAACCGACGACGTGCTTGTCCACCACCAGGGCGCCGAAGCCGGCCACGCTTTCCGCCCAGCCCTTGATCGCCAGCTGCGCGGCCTGGTCGCTGTTCTGCCAGCCGTTCCCCAAGTCGAACGCCCAGTACTGCCCCAGCCGATCCGCTCGAAACCCGGTCTTGCGGACGCTGCCGTCGGTCACCTCCATCTGCAGGAAGTTCGAAGGTGCAAATTTCGCCTGCTGCATCGCGAAAATCGACGTCCAGGCAATCTGATCCAGGATGTGGTTGTGCACCAGAATATTCACTCCGGCCCGTTCCGCGCGGAGCTGGTTGACAACGCGGACGAGCCTCAAAGACTGCCCAAGATCGGCATCTGTGGGCGGCTTGAGCATGGAGGTTCTCCTGACCGTCGTCGGCGGTGGGCAGACAAAACTAGATCGGCCGATTGCGGTTTGGCGAACCCCCAACCAGGGTGGTCACCATGAGCCGGGAGAGCGCCCTCGAGACGCTTGGCGAGACGATGCGGCACCTCCGCACCGCGAACGACGTGACCTTGACCGCCGCCGCGCGTGCGGCCGGGGTGAGCAAGGGCCATCTGAGCAACGTGGAACGAGGACGGGACACCCCCGGCTGGAATTTGATCGACTTCTACGAAGCGGCCTACGGCGGTGACGGCCATCTGTGGTCGGCGTACGTGGAAACTGTCACGGGCCCGCGGCGGCGCCGGGACTCCCGACACGGCACGTGCTACCCGATTCCCGGCGACGAGTCGTCCTTCGTCGCCGACGTGACGGTCCCCGACGGGACTGTGATGCCGCCCGGATTCAAGTTCGAGAAGGTGTGGCGCCTACGAAACACCGGCACGGTTCCGTGGACCGGCAGATTCCTGCGGCGGCTTGGCGCACCCGGCGGCCTGGGCATCCCGAGTTCACCGGTTCAGGTGCGGATCAGCGACACCCACCCCGGCGAGACCGTCGATGTCATTGTGCCGTTGAAGGCCCACGTTCTGCCGGGGACGGCCGAAGCTCATTGGAAAATGGTCGACGACCGGGGGTACGAATATTTTCCGGACCGGTACTTCCAGGGAATTTTTCTGACCATAGTCGTCGACATCCGGGCACCGGCACCCGATCTTCGGCGCCTTGCTTGACCGCGCCGTTCGGGCGGACGCAACACGGCTGTGACAAAGCGGTGCTTCTCCTGATCGCCGTCGCCCGCGAGGCTGGCAACCATGCCTCTCTTCGAACTGACCGCTGAAAAGCTGGAAGCCGTTCCGTCGTCGACGTTCGCCGCTGAGCAAGTGCTGGAACGAGCTGATCTTCAGCGTCTGCTGCGGGCCCAGATCAACGCGGTGGTCGAAGACGTTTTGATCGTGAGTGAAGAGTTCGCGGAGTTCGCCGGCGCTCGGCGGAGGATAGATCTGCTGGGCGTCGATCGTGACGGCAAGCCCGTGGTCATCGAGCTCAAGCGCACGACGGACGGCGGCCACCTCGAACTCCAGGCGCTGCGGTACGCGGCGATGGTGTCAGCCCTGACCTTCGACGATGTCAGTGAAGCCTTCGAACGCTATTTGCTTCAGGTTGATCCCGAAGCCGCGGACGGCGCCCGTCATCAGCTGGCGAGCTGGCTCGATGACGTCGGCGGAGAAGATGCCGTCCTCAGCCGAGAGGTACGCCTGGTTCTCGTTTCCGGCGGGTTCGACCGCGAGATCACGACGACCGTCCTGTGGTTGAACGAGGTCTACGGCCTCGACATCCAGTGCATCCGGCTCACGCCGTACAAGGTCGGTGAGCGGCTGTTGCTGGACGTACAGCAGGTCATCCCGCTTCCGGAAGCCACTGATCTGACCATCCAGCTGCGCCGCCGCGAATCGCACGCTCGAGCGGCTCGCGAAAGCGAGGGACGCGATTGGACGCCGTACGCGATCACGACTCCCGCAGGAACCACCGAGCCACTGCGCAAGCGCCAGGCAGTTCTTGCCCTGGTAACCGGTCTCCACGTCGCTGGGGTGCCCGCCTCCCGGCTCGCCGAGGCTCTCCCGAAGACACGGTTCGTCAGCGTTCCCGGAACGCCCGATGCGGACGACCTGCCGGATGCGTTCGTGGCTGCACACCCCAAGGCCAAGGGCAACCTTCACCGTTGGTTCGTCGACGCGCCCCTGCGGGAACCGGATCGCACCTGGTTACTGACCAAGATGTGGGGTCGGAACACGGAGCCGGTTCTCGCCAAACTGGTGGAGCTGGCTCCAGAAGGCATGGCGTTCGGCTATGAAGCTCAGCCCCAGGGCTGAACAACGTCCAGCGCTGCAAGGTGTCCGGCAAGGGCACAGAACGCACGGACCCCCGGCCAGCTGGGCTGACCGGGGGTCCGGATGAGAGCGGTGGCGGTGGGATTTGAACCCACGGACGGGGATTAGCCGTCACACGATTTCGAGTCGTGCTCCTTCGGCCGCTCGGACACGCCACCGCCGAGAACAATACCCGAAGGCCCTCCGCAGCCTCACGAGGGGTCGATACGCCGCCCCGAGCGGAGCCTGACCTGCGCTTCCCGCACCGCTCGGCCCGCCCGTACCCGGACGTCGTCGACCGCGGAGCGGAACTGGGCCGACCGCTTCTGGGCTCGGCCCGATGACTCCAGACGGCGGTTGCCGGTCACCTCGCCGGCCTTCTCGCGAGCACTACCCACTGCCTGCTGGATCTTGTGCTTCATCGTCATACCGGAGGAGTACCCAAAAATCAGCGCCGCGTAGCGAAGTACGTCTCCAAGACCGCCGCGCACTCCACCGAAAGCACGCCTCCGTGCACCTCGGGCCGGTGGTTGAGACGGCGGTCACGCACGACGTCCCACAGGGACCCCACCGCGCCCGTCTTCGGCTCCCACGCCCCGAACACCAGGCGCGCGATGCGGGCCAGCACCAGCGCCCCCGCGCACATCGTGCACGGCTCCAGCGTCACCGCCAGCGTGCAGCCCTCCAGGCGCCAGCCGTCGCCGACCACGGACGCCGCCGAGCGCAACGCGAGGATCTCCGCGTGCGCTGTCGGGTCGCCCAGCTCGACGCGTGCGTTGCGCGCCGCCGCCAGGGGCGTGCCGTCCGGGCCGAACACGACCGCCCCGATCGGGACGTCCGCGCCCGGGGCGCGCGCCGCCTCCAGCGCGGCCTCGACCGCTTCGGTGTCGGACAGCCGTCTCAGAGCTCGTCCAGGAGCTTGCCGAACTCGCTGCCGAAGCCGCACCGCTGCGCGACCATCTGCAGCTGCTCGTCCGGGTACAGGTCGACCTCGCCGACGATGACCTCCAGCTCCGGCCCGGGCAGCCCGAGGTCCGCGAGGATCTCCAGGTCGCCCTCGGGCCAGACGGAGTCGTCCTCCTCGTCCGGCGGGTCGACGCGCAGGACGTCGAGGACGTCCGCCGCGATGTCGTAGTCCAGCGCCGCCGCCGCGTCCGAGAGCAGCAACGACGGCCCCCGCGGGCTCGGGCGGACGATGACGAAGAACTCGTCGTCGACCGCCAGCAGCCCGAAGCTCGCGCCGGTGGAACGTAGTTTGCCCAGTTCAGTGATCGCCGCGTCCAGCTCGGTCAGCGCCCCCGGGTCGAGCGCACTGCACCGCCACCGACCGTCTTCCCGGACCACGGCTACCGCGAAGCCCGTGACCGGCTCATCCACCGCCATGCGCACACCGTATTCCGCCGCTCGACCGAACGCACGCACGGTGCGCCCGAAGCGCCGCATGGGGCACTATCGGGACCATGACCGGCCCCACTGACCTGCCCACCCTGCCCGGCACGCCGTTCGACGGCCTCCTCGACGACGCGCGGGCGCTGCAGGACCGCACGGTCGCGCTCCGGCGCGACGTGCACCGCCACCCGGAGCAGGGGCTCCACCTGCCGCGCACCCAGGCGGCGATCAAGGAGGCCCTGAGCGACCTCCCGCTGGAGATCACCGAAGGCAAGGCCACGACGTCGCTGACGGCCGTCCTGCGCGGCGGCAAGCCCGGCCCGGCGGTGCTCCTGCGCGGCGACATGGACGCGCTGCCGCTCACCGAGGAGACCGGCCTCGACTTCGCGTCCGAAGACGCCGAGTCGATGCACGCGTGCGGGCACGACACCCACGTCGCGATGCTCGCGTCGGCGGCCCGGCTGCTCGCCGAGCGGAAGGACCAGCTGGCCGGCTCGGTCGTGTTCATGTTCCAGCCGGGCGAGGAGGGCCACCACGGCGCCCGCTTCATGATCCACGAGGGCGTGCTCGACGCCGCCGGAACGCGGGTCGAACGCGCGTTCGGCGTGCACATCCTGGCCAACCTCCGCAGCGGGCTGCTGTCGATCCGGCCGGGTCCGCAGATGGCGTCGGCCGACTCGTTCACGGTGCACGTGACCGGCAAGGGCGGCCACGGCTCCGCGCCGCAGCACACGATCGACCCGGTGCCCGCGGCCGCGGCGATGGTCGGCGCGCTGCACACGATGATCACGCGCCGGGTGAGCGTGTTCGATCCCGCGGTGCTGTCGGTGACGCGGATCCAGGCCGGCACGACGACGAACATCATCCCGGAGACCGCCGAGCTGCAGGGCACGATCCGCACCCTGTCCGAGCAGACGCGGGCACTGGTCCGCGACGAGCTGTACCAGGTGTGCGAGCAGGTCGGCGCGGCGTACGGCTGCCGCGTCGTCGCCGACGTCGAGCCGGGCTACCCGGTGACGGTCAACGACGACCGCGTCGCCGCCGAGGTCCTGCGGCTCGGCGAGGCCGTGCTCGGCCCCGGGAACGTCGAGCTGATGGCGGACCCGCTGATGGGCGCCGAGGACTTTTCCTATGTCCTGCAACGCGTCCAAGGCGCGTACGGGTTCCTGGGCGCGTGCCCGCCCGGCGTCGACCCCGCCGAGGCGGCGGCCAACCACTCCAACCGCGTGCTCTTCGACGAGGACGCCATGCCGAACGGCGTCGCGATGCTGGCTGCTTTCGCTCTCGACTCCCTCCGCTAAGGCCCGGTCCGCGACGGGCGCCCGTCCTCCAGGTGGCCGGCGAAGCGGCGGCGCCACCCCGGCGTCTCGAAAACGACGTCGTACCAGCCGTTCTTCGCCGGCACCGGAAAGTCGTGCGAGGCACCCGGCGGGAGGGTGACGCCGTTCAGCGCGACCGGCGCCGGCCCGTTGTTGGTCACCGTGACGCGCAGCGCGGGCGCCGAGGTGAAGGTCACGGAGGCGTCGAGGCCCGGTTTTCCGGACGCCTCCACGACGAAGCCGTTCGGCCCGTGGATCGCGATGTCGTACGACTCGGCGTAGGGGATTTCGCCTGTCGTGGCGGCGCCGGGGCCGACGTCGAAGCGTTGTGAAGCTCCGCCCGCGTGGTAGGCGTACGCGGCCAGCTGCAGCGCCTGCGTGCCGTGGTTGGCCAGGTGCAGTTTCAGCGCGCCCGGCCCGGCCGTCACCCAGGCGACCGGCTGGTACGGCAGCGGACGCGCCTTCGCCGTGCCGGGGTCCTGCACCAGCGCCGCGGGCCCCAGCCCGGGCTTCGGCAGCCGGGACTGCGTCCGGTCGGCTTCGGCGCGCAACGCGTCCGCGTCCGGCAGCAGCGGGATCGTCGTGTCGTGCGTGCGGAAGTCGAAACAGCTGGTCAGGTCGCCGCAGATCGCCCGGCGCCAGGCCGAGATGTTCGGCTCGCGCACCCCGGTCCAGGTCTCGAGGAAACGCAGCACCGACGTGTGGTCGAAGACCTGCGAGTTCACCCAGCCGCCGCGGCTCCACGGCGAGACGACGGTCATCGGCACGCGCGGCCCCAGCCCGATCGGCTGCGGCGGGCCGGACGCCCCGCCCTTCTCCGGCCGGTCGCCCGGCAGGAACTCGCCCGGGGTCCCGGGTGGCGGCGTCGGCGGGACGACGTGGTCGAAGAAGCCGTCGTTCTCGTCGTAGTTGATGAAGACGACCGTCGACTCCCACAGCGAAGGGTTGTCCCACAACGCTTTCAGCATCCGCTGGACGTAGGCGGCGCCGTCGACCGGCCGGGCGGCGGGGTGCTCGCAGTAGCCGTACGGCGCCACGACCCACGACACCGCGGGCAGCGCCCCGGCGGCGCAGTCGGCGATGAACTCGGCCAGCACGTGGTCGAGGTCCTTGCCCTTCCCCGAGTCCGGCAGCAGCTTCTTGCGCAGGTTCGCGCGCTCGGCCAGCCGCTGCTTCACCGGGTCCGTCGAGTACAGCGCGTCGTGGAAGTTCTGGAACAGCCACAGCGGGTTGTCGCCGTAGTCGCCGACGAAGTGCTCGGGGACGCCGCGCTCTTCGTCGTTCGCGTAGATCCGCCACGTGATCCCGGCGGACTCGAGCCGTTCGGGGTAGGTCGTCCAGCGGAACGACGGCTCGTAGTCCGGGAAGTTGTGCGTGACGGGGCCGCCGGCGACACCGTCCGGGTCGATCGTGCCGGTCCAGTGGAACAGCCGGTTCGGATGCGTCGGACCCTGGATCGAGCAGAAATAGTGGTCGCACAGCGTGAACGCACTCGCCAGCGCCCGCTGGAACGGGATGTCGTCGCGCGTGAAGTACCCCATCGTCATGGGACTCTTCGCCGCGACCCAGGCGTCGTACGCGCCGCCGTTCCACGCGCGGTGCGAGCTGTTCCAGTCGTGTGGCAACTCGCCGAGGTCCTGGCCGTCCACAACGGACGTGTCGACCCGGAACGGCAGCACCGGCGCGCCCTTGCCGCGCTGGCGGAAGACGTCCCGCAGCGCCGCGCGGTCGCCGAAGCCGCGTACGCCGGCCATGGTCCCGTAGTAGTGGTCGAACGACCGGTTCTCCTGCATGAGCACCACGACGTGGCGGACGTCGTCGATCGTCCCCGTCCGCGGCGGGGCGGCGCACGAGGCCGTCAACGAGCCGGCGACGGTGGCCGCGGCCGCGCCGCCCAGCACCGTGCGCCGCCGGATGCGGCCCATGCCTGCCTCCTCGCACGAGGTTTGCCCACGCCGGCGAACCAGGTACGTTCGCCGCCGAGAGATGAGGTGAAGCCATGCTCGGCTCAGCGGAACTGGTCGCCTTCGCACCGTCGACCGACCTGGAGCGCTCACGTGCCTTCTACACGGATGTCGCCGGGCTCGAGTTCATCGAGCAGACCCCCTTCGCTTGTGTCTTCCGCAGTGGCGCGACCATGCTGCGCGTCACGGCCGTACCCGAGTTCACGCCCCAGCCGTTCACGGTGCTCGGCTGGGCGGTGGCCGACATCCGCGTCGCGGTGGCCGGCCTGCGCGACCGGGGCGTGGAGTTCCTGACGTTCGAAACGGTGCCACAGGACACCGACAAAATCTGGACCACGCCGGGCGGCCGGATCGCCTGGTTCCCCGACCCGGACGGCAACGTGCTGTCCTTGACCGAGTTCACTGGCGATTAAACAACAGTGTTGATTTAATGGGTGGATGACCGAAGCCGATCGCCTCGCCCAGCTCGCTGACCAGGAAGAACGTCTCCAGTTCACGAAGTTCGACAACGAGACGGCGCTCGCCCTCGGCGCCCAGCTGCTGGCCGCGGCGCGGGAGCGCGGGCTGCCGGTGACGATCTCGGTCCGGCGGGGCGGGCAGCGCCTCTTCCACGCGGCCCTGCCCGGGACGTCCGCGGACAACGACGCGTGGATCGACCGCAAGAGCCGGGTGGTCGACCGCTACGGCCACAGCTCGTTCCACGTGGGCACGCAGTTCCGCGCGAAGGGCGGCTCGTTCGAGGCGGACTCCCGGCTGGACTCGGACGAGTACGCGGCTCACGGCGGCGTGTTCCCGGTCCTGGTCCGCGACGTCGGGCCGGTCGGCACGGTGGGTGTCTCCGGGCTCCCGCAGGCCGACGACCACGCGTTCGTCGTCGAGCAGCTGGAGCTGTTCCTGGCGCGCTGACGCTGTCGATCCGGCGCCTCCTCGGGTGACGTACTGGTACACGGCATCCGAGGAGGCACCATGAGCAAGCTGATCGCCACGACGTTCCTGAGCCTGGACGGCGTCTACCAGGGCCCTGGCGGCGTCGACGAGGACACGTCCGGCGGGTTCGACCTGGGCGGCTGGGTGACGCCGTTCTACGAGGAGGGCATGGCGGCCCTCGCCGAGGAGTGGATCGCCCGGGCGGGTGCGTTCCTGCTCGGCCGCCGGACGCACGACATCTTCGCCGCGCACTGGCCGAAGGTCACCGACCCCGCCGACCCGCTGGCCTCGCGGCTCAACGGCCTGCCGAAGCACGTGGTCTCGAGCACCCTGACGGAGTCGCCTTGGCAGGGCACGTCGATCGTGGCCGGCGACGTCGTCGAGGCCGTCCGCGAGCTGAAGGCACGGCCGGGCGACGAGCTCCAGGTCCACGGGAGCGGTGCCCTGCTACGGACGTTGATCGACCACGACCTCGTCGACGAGTACCGGCTGTGGCTGTTCCCGGTCGTCCTCGGCAAGGGACGGCGGCTCTTCCCGGACGGGGTGCTGCCGAAGAAGTTCGAGCACGTCGAGAGCCGGCACACCGCCGCGGGGGTCACCGTGCTCGTGCTGCGGCCCGCCGGGAAACCGGAGTTCGACACCTTCCGGCTCGTGGCGGAATAACGGCTGGACGCCCCCGTTACTTTGGACCCATGGAGCGCGCAGCGAACACGACGACGCCGGAAAGTGTCCCGGCGCGCTGATCCATGCTCACGCAAAGCCCGGGGCGGTCGCCCCGGGCTTTCGTCTTGTGGTCCTCCGCCTCGCCGTCCACGAGGAGTCCACAGTGCACGACCATCGCAAGCTCGGCCGCGAACTCGGCCTGTTCGGCACCGACCCGCTCATCGGCGCCGGCCTGCCCTACTGGCTGCCCGACGGCGCCGTCGTCCGGCACAGCCTCGAGGAGTACGTCCACCGCCTCGAACGGCGCGCCGGCTACCGGCACGTCCATTCCCCGGTCCTCGGCAAACGGGAGCTGTACGAGGTTTCCGGGCACTGGGCGCACTACCGCGACGACATGTACCCGCCCATGGACGTCGGCGGCGAGCAGCTCGTGCTGCGGCCGAGCCTGTGCCCGCACCACGCGCTGATCTACCGTTCGCGCGGCCGCAGCTACCGCGAACTGCCGCTGCGGATCGCCGAGCTCGGCGGGATGTTCCGCAGTGAGCTCTCCGGCGTGCTCGGCGGGCTGAACCGCGTACGCGCGATCCAGCTCAACGACGCGCACGTCTTCTGCACCCCCGACCAGGTCGAAGCCGAGGCCGCCGCCGCGCTGGCGCTGATCCGGCAGGCCTACGACGCGCTCGGCATCCGCCCCGCGCGCTACCGGCTGTCCCTGCCCGGTCCCGGCGGGAAGTACGTGCCCGGGAACTGGGACGGCGCCGTTGCCATCCTGCGGTCGGTCCTCGACGGCCTCCCGTACGACGCCGTCGAGGGCGAAGCCGCCTTCTACGGCCCGAAGATCGACGTCCAGATCGCCGACGGCGCCGGTCGCGAGTCGACCCTGTCCACCGTCCAGGTCGACTTCCACCAGCCGGAACAGTTCGGCCTCGAGTACGTCGGCCCGGACGCCGCGAAGCACCGGCCGGTCATGGTGCACCGCAGCATCATCGGCAGCGTCGAACGCGCGGTGGCGCACCTGGTCGAGGTCCACGGCGGCGCGTTCCCGGCCTGGCTGGCGCCGGTGCAGCTGCGGTTGCTGCCACTGTCCGCCGCGGAACTGCCGTACGCTCAGTCGCTTGTGGACAGTTGCGACGACGACCTGCGGGTCGAGATCGCGGCCGAAGGCAGCCTCGGCGCACGGATCCGGGACGGCCGGCTCGTGCCCTACCAGGCCGTGATCGGACCGCAGGAGGTCGCCGCCCGGCAGCTTTCCGTCCGGTTGCGCGACGGAAGCCGGGTGGACGCCCAACCGGTGGCGGACGCGCTGGCATCGATCGTGGAGGCGATCAGGCCGCCATGGCCTCGGCCAGCCAGTCGAAGGCGGGAGCCAGGCTTTCCGGTGCTGCCCAGCCGTTGATCACCCCCAATAGCTGCATGTAGCGCTCACGGCGCGGATCGTTGGCGACGCCGAGCCATTTCCGCAGCTCGCCGGGATCGCGCCCCAACCCGTCGACGATCGCCTTCGCCGCCGGGGACTTCGGCACGATCCCGGCCACGACGGCCGGGGTGACGGCGTCCCGCACCTCGGCCGCCAGGTCGCGACGCAACCCGGCTTCGTGACCGTCCGCGAACCGGCGCAGGTTCGCGCGGAACTCCGTGTCCCGCATCAGCGCGGCCAGCTCGAGCCACGCCTCAGCCTGCTCGGGGCTCGGGTCCTCGGGCAGGTCCGGGGTCAGGGTCCGGGCGATCCCCGCCAGGTCGGGGCGATCACCCAGGGCAGCGGCGAGGAAGTCGCCGATCAGGCACCGCCGCTCCACTTCGGACAGCAGGGCCCGCTGGTGCGAGAGACTCGCTTCCTCGGGGCTCGAGCCGCGATCCACCACTGCGTACAGCACCTCCCTTCGCCGGCGCAGCACGCCGATCTGCACCTCCACCGCCGCGGCGTGCTCCGCCGCCACCTCCGCGACGGTGGTCTCGCCGTCGACCACCTGCCGGATCGTGGCGAGGTCGACACCGAGGTCGCGCAGGACCCGGATGACGTCGAGCCGGGCGAGCGCGGCGTCGTCGTAACGGCGCTGGCCCGCGGTGTTGCGCCCGGACGGCGGCACGAGGCCGCGATCCGAGTAGAACCGGACAGCCTTGACGGTCAGCCCGGTCCGGTGGGCGAGTTCGCCGATCGAATACCGCATGCCGCAAGAGTGGCAGCTCCCCTCGGGGGAGGCGCAAGACCTGCGGGTTCGCTCGATCGTGTCGATCATTTGTTCGACGATCGGCGGTAGAGTCGAACGCATGAGCGAACGAGCTAGGTCTCCTCCCGGATCCGGGTGACGAGCTGGGTCGGGTTCACGAACCGCAACGCGACGAGGAGGAGCACGAGCATGGAGGCGGTGTAGATGGTCGCCATGGCGTCGACCGACTGGTTGGCCCGGATGCCCGCGGCGAACACCGAGTTGTAGAGCGCCACGACGAGGGTCGTCGAATCCGGGCCGGCGGTGAGGAACGTCAGCTCGAACATGCCGACCGTCCGGACCAGCACGAGGATCGAGGCGGCCAGGATCCCCGGCAGCAGCAGCGGGCCGAGGATCCGGGTGAACACCGAGACCGTGCGCGCGCCGGACATGCGCGCGGCGGCTTCGATCTTCGGGTCGATCTGCTCGATGAACGGCGTCATGGTCAGCACGACGAACGGCACCGAGGGCACCAGGTTGGCCAGGATGACGCCGGTGATCGTGCCGGCCAGGTGGAACTTGTAGAGCACGGTGGCCAGCGGGATGCCGTAGGTGATGGGAGGAATCAGGATCGGCAGCACGAACAGCAGCATCACCAGGCGCTTGCCGGGGAACGAACGGCGGGCCAGCGCGTAGGCGGCCGGGACGCCGACCGCCACCGACACGGCGATCACCACCAGGGCGACGATCGCCGTGGTGAGGAGGACGTCGGAGAGGCCGAACTCGCGCCAGGCGTCGGCGTACCAGTGGGTGGTGAAGCCGTCCGGGAGCCAGGTGCCGAACCACTGCGTGCCGAACGAGTCGACGACCACCGAGAGCACGACGCCGGCGAGGTTGACGAAGAAGAACGCGACGACGGTCCAGACGACCCAACGTCCGGGACGCGCGACCCAGCCGGTCATCCCTTGCCTCCGGTCGCTCCGCGGTACAGCGTGCCGCGCCACGCCATGACCAGGCCGATCACGATCAGCATGACCACCGCCATGAGCATCGCGACGGCCGAGCCCATCGAGTAGTCGTACTCCTCGAACGCGGCGTGGTAGGCCGCGATCGAGATGACGCGGGTCTCGTTCGCGGGGTCGCCGACGAGTTGCGCGCTCGGGAAGACCGAGAACGCCATCACGAACGAAAGGCAGAAGGTGATCGCCAGGCCGGGAGCCAGCAGGGGCAGCGTAATCCGGCGGAAGCGCTGGACCCAGTTGGCGCCGAGCGTCGCGGCCGCCTTCTCCAGGGAGGGGTCGATGCCCGAGAGGTAGGACAACGTCAGCAGGAAGGAGAACGGGAAACCGGTGATCACCAGGGAGAGCAGCACGCCGGTGTAGTTGTGGATCAGCGGGAGCGGCTGGTCGGTGACGCCGAGGACGGTGAGCAGCTTGTTCAGCCAGCCCGCCGGGCCGCCGTACATGATCAGGCCCTGCGCGGTGAGCACCGTGCCGAGCGTGATCGGCACGACGAGGATCGTCGTCAGGAGGCGCTTGCCGCGGACGCGGCCGCGCATCACGTAGGCGATCGGGATGCTGGCGAGCACGTTGATGAACGTCGCGGGCAGTGCGATGGCGAGCGTCGTCCAGATGGTGTCGCGGAGGTAGGGGTCGCTGAAGAAGCGCGCGTAGTTGGCGAAGACGCCGCCACGGCGCGGGGCGAACGACAACTGGAGGCCGTACAGGAAGGGGTACAGGAACAGGCAGGCCGTGACCAGGAGGCCGGGCACCAGGAGGAGCAGCGTGCGGTCGACACCGCGTTCGGCCAGGCGGTGACGCAGTGCCGGGCGGGCGCTCGCGACGGCCGTCACGGCTCGAACACCAGGACGCGTTCGGCCGGGACGCCGATCCGGGTGGTGTCGCCGGGAGCCAGGCGCTTGTCGGTCCGGAAGTACACCGGCGTCCCGTTCTCGAGGCGGGCCGAGACCGACAGCTCGCGGCCGTGGTACTCGACGATCTCGACCGTGACGTCGAGGGCGTTCTCCGCGCCGTCGCCGACGACGAAGTCCTCCGGGCGGATGGCCACCTTGGCCGGGCCCTCGGTGAGCGAGCCGCGGCCGGTCAGGCGGACTCCCGAGCCCTCCACGGTGACCGAGGAGCCGGCGGTTTCGGTGACCGTCACGTCCAGGAGGTTGCGATATCCCATGAAGGAGGCCACATAGCTGTTGACCGGTTGGGCGTAGACCTCTTCCGGTGTGCCGATCTGCTGCACGGAGCCTTCGCGCAGCACGACCAGGCGGTCGGCCAGTGACAGGGCCTCCTCCTGGTCGTGGGTGACGTACACCGTGGTCAGGCCGAGCGTCTGGTGAAGCCGGCGGATCTCCATCCGCATCTCGAGGCGGAGCTTGGCGTCCAGGTTGGACAGTGGCTCGTCCATCAGGACCACCGGCGGTTCGAGCACCACGGCCCGGGCGATGGCGACGCGCTGCTGCTGTCCGCCGGACAGCTGCGCGGGGAACTTCGCCGCGTGGTCGGTGAGCTGGACCAGGCGGAGGGCTTCGTCCACGCGGCGGCGGGCGTCGGCGCGGCCGACCTTGCGCATCTTGAGGCCGAAGCCGACGTTGGCGCGGACCGACATGTGCGGGAAGAGCGCGTAGTTCTGGAAGACCATCCCGAACCCGCGTTGCTCCGGTGGCTGGCCGTCGATGCGGGTGTCGTCGAGCCAGATGCTGCCGCCCGTCAGCGGCAGCAGGCCGGCGAGGCAGTTCAGCGCGGTCGACTTGCCGCAGCCGGACGGGCCGAGCAGGGCCACGAACTCGCCGCGCGCGATGGCGAGGTCGAGGCCGCTCAGGGCGTTCGCGGTGCCGAAGCTGCGCGAGACGCCGTCCAGCCGCAGCTGCTCGAACGTCACTTCTTGCCGACCTTCGAGCCGCCGACCAGCTGGTTCCACTTGTCGAACGCCTTGACCTGCTGCTCGGCGGGCAGCGAGGTCTCCTTGGGGTACTGCGCGATCCACTGCTCGTACTCCGGGCGGCCGAACTGCTTGATCGTGTCCTGGCTCTTCTGCGGCGCCATCTGCAGGGTGACGTCCTTGACCGCTGGGCCGGGGTAGAAGTAGCCGTCGTCGTAGGCGATCGCCTGCTGGTCCGGCTTCAGCATCCACGCGATCAGCTGCAGGATCGCCGATTCCTGGTCGGGCGAAAGACCCTTCGGGATCAGGGCGTACTGGGCGTCGGTGACCCAGTGCATCGGCTGCATGATCGCGGTCTTGACCGTGTTGGGCACCGTGCCGAGCTTGCGCGGGTTGATGTCCCAGCCGGTCGTCGACGTGATCATGTCCACCGAACCGGACGCCAGGTTCTTCATGGTCTCGGTCGTGCCGGAGGGGTAGTACTTCACGTACTTGCCCAGCTCCTGCAGGAACGCCCAGGTCTTGTCCCAGCCCTTGTCCGGGTCCTTCGGGTCCTTGTCACCGAGCAGGTACGGCAGGCCCATCAGGAACGTGCGGCCCGGGCCGGAGTTCGACGGCTGCGCGTACTGGAACTTCTCCGGGTGCGCCTTGGCCCAGTCGAGCAGCTCCTGCGGCGACGCGGGTGCGGAAGGCACCGCGCCCGGGTTGAACTCCAGCAGCGGGCCGGACGGGTAGTAGACGACCTCGACGCCGTAGCCGTTGGCCAGCTCCTGCATCTTGGCCGCGGGCTCGAGGTAGTTCTGCATGAGGTTCGGGAACCGGCCGGCGAAGTCCGGGAGGACCTTCGCCAGCGTGCCGTTCGCGATGCCCGCGGACAGGCCGTCCGTGCCGCTGAGGACGAGGTGCGTCTGGGCGACGCCGCCGTCCTGCTCGGCCTTCAGCTTGCCCGCCATGCTCGGGGCGGGCGCCGTCGAGTACGTGACCTTCGAGAGCACTTCCGGGTGCGCGGCCTTGAAGTTCTCGATCATCTGCTTGGTGAGCTGCAGGTTGCCCGCGACGTCCAGGATGTTCAGGTCGACGGGCTTGCTCGGCTTGTCCGGCACAGCCGAGGGATCCGCAGCCTGGCCGCCGTCCCCGCCCGGCGCGCCACAGGCCGCCAGGCCGGCCGCGAGGCTCGCCGCCAGCAGCACTCGTCGGAATCGGAAGCCGGTGCGACGCTGCATGGCTGCTCCCTGGGTCCGTGATAATGTTGTATGTCGCATCGTATATCAGATCGGACATGCCAGTGGCGAGCACTTCTTCGGCCAGGAGGCCGCCGCCGCCCGTCTCGCGCACGGATTTCGTGCGGGACGCGATCAAGGAAGCGATCTTGAGCGGGGAGTTCGGGCCGGGCGAAACGCTCGTCGAAGCCGAGGTGGGCGCCCTGCTCGGGGTGTCGAAGACGCCGGTGCGCGAAGCGCTGCGAATCCTCGCCGGTTCCGGTTTGGTCACGATGAGCACGTACAAGGGCGCCGCGGTCCGGGTCATGGACGCCGAGAGCGCGCACGCCGTGTACGACCTGCGCGCGATCCTCGAGCCCGAAGCCGTCCGGCGCGCCGTCGAGCGCGGTGCGGACTTCGGTGACGCGCGGCAGGTGCTGGCCGGCGTCGAGACCGGCGCGAACGCCGCCGACCGCGCGAAGGCGAGCCTGACCAACCGGCTGTTCCACCGCGCGCTCTACGCCGGGTGCGGTAACCCGCTGCTGGTCGACGTCCTGGACGGCCTTCGCGACCAGGCCGCGCTGATCACCGTCACCGGCTGGGGCATCAGCCCGACGTGGCAGGGCGAGGCGGCCGAGCACCGGGCGATCCTGGCCGCCGCCGAGAGCGGGAACGCCCGGCAGGCCGAACACCTGCTGCGCCGGCACATCACGGATTTCCTCGACCGGGTCGCGTGCGGCCTGCCGGGTGAGCACACGAAAGGGGCCCGATGACGTTCGAGCAGCAGAGGCGGCGGCTGTCCGGGGTGGTGGCCATCCCGGTCACGCCGTTCGACGCCGACGGCGCCGTCGACGGGCAGACGTACGCGAAACTCGTCGACCGGCTGGTCACCGGCGGCATCGAGGTCGTGACGCCGAACGGGAACACCGGCGAGTTCTACGCGCTGGACGCGGCGGAGGCCCGGCAGTGCCTGGAAGTCACCGTCGAAGCCGTGGCCGGCCGGGCCAGCGTGCTCGCCGGGATCGGTCACGACGTCACGTCGGCGACGCGGGCCGCCGCGCACGCGCGCGACGCGGGCGCCGACATGATCATGATCCACCAGCCCGTACACCCGTACATCTCCGGCGACGGCTGGGTCGACTACCACGCCGCGATCGCGTCCGCGGTCCCCGAACTCGGCGTCGTGCTCTACGTCCGCAACCCGGCGATCGCCGGTGAACAGCTGCGGGCACTGGGCGAGGCGGCACCGAACGTCATCGGCGTGAAGTACGCGGTGCCGGACCCGGTGCGGTTCGGCTCGGTCGCGCGCGACGCCGGCTTCGAGCGGTTCGTGTGGATCGCCGGCCTGGCCGAGCTTTCGGCGCCAGGCTACTTCGCCGTCGGCGCGACCGGGTTCACGTCGGGCTTGGTGAACGTCGACCCGGCGACGTCACTGGAGATGTTGCGCGCGCTGTCCACAGGGGACTACCCAGCGGCGATGACCGTCTGGGAGCGGATCCGCCCGTTCGAGGAGCTGCGCGCGGCGAACGGCAACGCGAACAACGTCAGCGTGGTCAAGGACGCGCTCGGCCAGCTGGGCCTGTGCCGCCCCGACGTCCGCCCGCCGAGCCGCCTGCTGACGGCGGGCGAGCGGGAGCAGCTGTTCGGGTTGCTGTCTTCGTGGGGGCTGTCGTAGGTCCGGGGAGCAACGTGTGGCCGAAGTTACTCACGCGTTAACAAGCCGTCAGCGGCCGGCGGGAACCCGTCAGGACGGCATTCACGGGTGATCACCGGGCGCCCGGACAGCGGTGTCCTGACCGGGTCCGATCCGCCGTGATGCCCGGAGGCACCCCGTGACGCTCAGCGAGCTTCTTCCCAGCCTCGGCTGCGAAGCCGCCGACCACCTCGAGCCAGGAGTCTGGCCGCGAAGCACCCGACTCGGCGAAGACGGCGAACTCCTCTTCGCCGGCGCGAAGGTCAGTCACCTCGCCGCCCGGTTCGGGACGCCGTCCTACCTCCTCGACGAGCAGCAGGTCCGCGACACCGCCCGCGAGTACCGCGAAGCGCTGCCGGACGTCGAAGTCGCGTACGCGAGCAAGGCGCTGTGTACGCGGTCCGTACTGCGTTGGGTTGCCGAAGAGGGGCTGTCGCTCGACACCTGCTCCGCGGGCGAGATCGCTGTCGCACGCGCTGTCGGCTTCCCCGCCGAGCGCATGTTGCTGCACGGCAACGCGAAAACGCCCGAAGACCTGAAAGCCGCTCTCGCGTACGGCGTCCGGCGGATCGTCGTCGACTCGCTCGACGAAATCGAGCAGCTCGGCGCCCTAGCGCACGGCCCGCAGCAGGTGATGATCCGCGTGACGCCCGGGGTCGCGGCCGGGGCCCATCAAGCGATCAGCACCGGCACCGAAGGCCAGAAGTTCGGCTTCTCCCTCCTCGACGGCGTACCCGACAACGTCGACGCCGCAACCGAAGCCATCAAGGCGCAACCCGGGTTGCGGCTCGTCGGCCTGCACTGCCACATCGGCTCGCAGGTGACCAGGATCGACCGGTACGAGGCCGCCGCGCGGCGGATGGCCGCGGTCCTCGTCCGGCTGCGCGACACCCACGGCGTCACGCTGCGGGAACTCGACCTCGGCGGCGGGCACGCCGTGCCGTACGTCGGCGGCGAACCCGCGTTCGACCTCGGCGGCTACTCGCGACGGCTGCGCGTCGCCCTCGCCTACGAGTGCGCGGCGCACGGCTTCCCGATGCCGCGCCTGACCATCGAGCCGGGCCGGGCGATCGTCGGCCCGGCCGGGATCACCGTGTACCGCGTGTGCGCGGTCAAACGCGGCAGCCGCACGTTCGTCGCGGTCGACGGCGGCATGAGCGACAACGCGCGCCCGTCGCTCTACGGCGCCCGCTACACAACGCGCCTGGTCGGGCGCCGCTCCAAGGAAAAGCGCGTGCCGATGACCGTCGTCGGCAGGCACTGCGAAGCCGGCGACGTCCTCGCCGACGGCATCAGCCTGCCCGGCGACCTGCACGCCGGCGACCTCCTGGCCGTGCCGTGCACCGGCGCGTACCACCACTCGCTGGCGTCGAATTACAACCAGGTCGGCCGGCCGCCGCTGGTCGGCGTCAAGGACGGCGTCGCGACGCTGCTCGTGCGCCGCGAAACCGAGGAGGACCTCAGCCGTCGCGACCTCGGTTAGCCGCCGCCAACCCGGCGAGCAGCACGCCGAGCGCGTACCGGAAGTCGTCCTCGACCGTCGAGCCGGCACGTTCCCGCAGTCCCCGCGCCATCAGCGGGAACGGGAACGAGTCCGACGCGATCAGCGCGGCCTCCTCGGCGGGCGACGGCCGCGTCTGGGCTTCAACGGCCCGGCCCAGCACGAAGTGCACGAGCACCCCGGCCGCGCGGGTGGCCTCGCCGATCGGGAAGCCCGCGTCGTGCAGCACCCCGACCGCGCGCTCGGCGAACTCGCCGAGCGCGCGGGCCACGGTGAGGTCCGCACCCAGCGCGACGCGAGCGCCGTCGCGGTGCGCGAGCAACGCCGTGTGCAGCGCGAAGCCCGCGTCTTCGAGCCACTCGAGCCACGGCCCCGACGACGGCAACCCGACGACGACCGGCGCGACGATCGCGTCCGTCATGTGATCCAGCAGCGCGCGCTTGCTGCGGAAGTGCCAGTACAACGCGGGTGCCTTGACGCCCAGCTCGGTCGCCAGCCGCCGGACGGTCAGCTTGTCCAGCCCCTCGGCTTCGAGCAGGCGAAGCGCGACGCGCACCGCGCCGTCGACGTCCAGCGACATGCTCCTCCTTGACGCTTTAACTTGTTAAGGACATCCTAGCCCTTAACAAGTTAAGGAGGAACCGTGGATGTCGATGTGATCGTCGTGGGCGCGGGCCCGGTGGGCCTGCTCCTCGCGGCCGAACTCAAGCTGGCCGGCGCCGAACCGCTGGTCCTGGAGCGACTGGAAGCACCCTCCGAGGAGCCGAAGGCACGCGGCCTGGGCGCGCTGGCGACCGAAGCACTTTGGCGACGCGGTCTCGGCGGCCAGCTCGCCGAAGCCGACGTCGAAGGTACGAAGGACCTCGCCCGCGACCACGGCACCACCCGCGGCCACTTCGCGAGCATCTTCAAGATCGAGCCACGGGAGGACCGCCCCCGGACCAACATCTGGCAGCCGGAGCTGGAACGCGTCCTCGCGAAGCACGCCGAAGGTATCCGGGTACTGCGCGGCCACGACGTCACCGCGCTGGAGTCCGATGTGGACGGCGTCACCGTGACCGCCGGGAAGACGTGGCGCGCAAGGTACGTCGTCGGCTGCGACGGCGGCCGCAGCACCGTCCGAAAGCTGGCCGGCTTCGCCTTCCCCGGCACGCCGGCGCTGCTGCGCACGGTCGCCGGGCAGGCGCGCTTCTCCGGCGACGTCCCGCCGGCCGGGCGGTACGCCGGGGGCGCCTTCCTGCACGGCGGCAGCATGGTCGGGCTCACCGAGCCCGCGTCGAACCCGGAGCCCTTCACTCCAGCGGACTTCGCCGCGAGCATCCGGCGGATCACCGGCGCGGACGTCGTCGTCGAGGAGTTCCGCGAGGAACGGCGGTTCGGCGACCAGGCCCGCCAGGCCGCCGACTACCGCCGCGGCCGCGTCTTCCTCGCCGGTGACGCGGCGCACGTCCACTCGCCCAGCGGCGGCCAGGGCCTCAACCTCGGCTTGCTCGACGCGGTCAACCTGGGCTGGAAGCTCGGCGCGGTCCTCCGCGGCGACAAGCCCGAAGCGTTCCTCGACACGTACACGCGCGAAAGGCACCCGGCGGGCGAAGCGGTGCTACGCAACACACGCGCCCAATCAGCACTGCTGGCACCCGGCCCGCACGTCGACGCGCTGCGCGAGATCGTCGCGGAGCTGATGGACCTGCCCGAAGCGAACAAGTACTTCGCGGACCTCCTGTCCGGCGTCAACACCCGCTACGACTTCCCTTATCCCGCCGGAAAGCCGGTCGGCGAGCACTGCCCGGACTTCGAAATCGTCGATGATCAGGGCGCCACAACCCGGCTGCACGAGCACACCCGCACCGGCCGCGGCCTCCTGCTGACGACGGAGCCCGTGACCGAACCGCGGGTCGACGTCGTCCGCGTGACGAACACCGGCCCGCTGCTCCTCCGTCCCGACGGCGTCATCGCGTGGGCGGGCGAAGGCCCACTGGCGACAGCGCTCGACACCTGGTTCTAGACCGGCTCGATGACGTCGCCGCCGCGCCGCACCACCCCGCGCGGCAGGCGGCGGCCGGCGAAGAAGTCCCGGCACGCGCGGTGCACGGCGAACATCAGCGGCACGCCGAGCACGATCGACACCACGCCGATCACCGCGACCCCACCGATGCCGAACACCGTCGTCTCGCCCGCGTCCGGCTTCGCGTACTCGACGAGCGCGAACACCAGCACGGCCAGGAAGAACACGCCGCCGACGAACGGCAACAGCCCGCGCAGCACGAAGTTGCGCGCGCTCGCCAAGAGCGTCCGGCGGAACACCCAGACGCAGGCCAGCGCCGTCATCGTGTACTCGATCGCGATGGTCAGCCCGACCGCGTCGACCGAGTCCGACAGCACGTTGTCGCTGACCAGCACCAGGAGGACGTACACGGCCAGCGACACGAGCCCGAACGCCCAGGTGGCCACCGACGGCGTCCGGAACTTCGGGTGCACCCGCCCGAAAACGCGGGGCAGCGCGCCGTGGCTGGCCATCGACAACGTCGTGCGCGCCGCGGGCATGATCGTCGCCTGGCTGGTGGCCGCGCCGCTGGTGAGCACCGAGACGATCAGCAGCACGCCCAGCACCTTGCCCGTCGCGCCGTCGCCGAACACCGCGCCGCCGAGGCCGGCGAGGACGTCGTCGGAGTTGGCCTCGTTGCCCAGGCCGATCCCCTCGGTGCCGACGCCGGCGAAGGCGAGCGCGGCGACCGTGACGAGCAGGTAGTTCAGCACCAGCAACACCGTCGAGAGCACGGCGGCGCGGCCCGGCGCGTGGCGCGGATCGGCGGACTCTTCGTTGACCGACAGCGAGCTTTCCCAGCCCCAGTAGATGAACACGGCCAGCAGCACCGCCGAGACCGCCGTGCCGACGCCGACCCCACCCGGCCACAGCCAGTCCAGACGCGGCACCTGCGCCTGCGGCCCGGCCGTGCCTTCGAAGACGCGGACGAGCGCGACGACCGAGAAGAGCACCAGGACAGCGAGTTCGACGCCGAGCAGGATCCACTGCGCCCGCGCGGACACCTCGATGCCGCGGTAGCAGAGCCAGCACAGCGCCAGCAGCCACGCGGCACCGATCGCCGTCGTGACCCACCGGTTGCCCGCCGCGTCCGACGCGCCGAACAGCAGCAGCGTGTACCGGCCGGTCAACGCGGACTGGCTGCTCATCACCAGCAGCTGGGCGACCGTGACGACCCAGCCGGTGAACCACCCCGCGTGCGCGCCGAACGCGCGCGTGGCCCACGTGAAGTTGGTGCCGCAGTCGGGTTCCGCGGTGTTCAGCTCGCGGAACGCGAACGCGACGAACAACACAGGCACGAACGACAGCAGCACGAACGCGGCCGCCTTGAAGCCGGTGCCCGCCAGCACGATCAGGCCGAGCGTGGCCGCGATCGAGTACGCCGGCGCGGTCGACGACATCCCGATGACCATCGACGACACCATGCCCAGCGCGCCGCCGCGCAGTCCCTTTTCCGGGACGGCGGGGGCGAGTGCCACGGTCATTGCGTTGGTCCTCCTGGGGTTGCGGGAGACGGCGGAGCCGCCAGACGGTACCCGCCGCGGCCCGGCGAGCGGGTCGAGCTGTGCGCGGGCTTACAAAACCGCCTCGGAATGACTCGTGAGTTTCCCCCTCAGCCACCGAATCCTCGGCAAATCACGATCCTGGCGCCGGATCACGTGAAGCTGCCGCAGGGGTCTCGCTTTCTGGTCAGGTCTCGATACGCTGCGCACTTGACAAATCACATGCCGAAACACAGGGAGGGACGGCATGGGTGACGATTCACGTGCGCGCGGACTGGACAACACGGACAGATCGCTCATCGCCCTGCTGCAGCAGGACGGCCGCGCGTCGTTCACCGCGCTCGCGAAGGCGGTGGGGCTTTCGGAGGGAGCCGTCCGCCAGCGCGTGCAGCGGCTGCTGCGCGACGACCTCATGCAGATCGTGGCGGTGACCGACCCGGTCAACGTCGATCTGACCCGCCAGGCGATGGTCGGGATCAGCGTCGACGGCGCTGATCCGCGCGAGGTGGCGGACAAGCTGTCCGAGCTCGCGCACGTGCACTACGTCGTGCTCTGCGCCGGGCGCTACGACCTGCTGGCCGAACTCGTCTGCCGGGACGACGACCACATGCTCGAAGTGCTCGGCGAGGAGATTCGCAAGATCGACGGCGTGTCCGGGACCGAGCTGTTCGTCTACCTCAAGCTGGCCAAGCAGAACTACGCCTGGGGCCGGCTCACGGCGTAGCTTCGGCCAGCCCCGACAACACCGCCGGCAGCGGATCCCGGTGCAGCACACCGAGGCGCTGCGTGGCGCGGGTGAGCGCGACGTACAGCTCGGCCGCGCCACGCGCGCCTCCGGCCAGGATCCGCTCCGGTTCGACGACGAGGACGGCGTCGAACTCCAGGCCCTTGGCCGCCGACGGCGGGACCGCGCCGGGCACGTCCGGCGGGCCGATGACGACGCTGGTGCCTTCGCGCCCGGCCTCGGCGCGGGCGAATTCGTCGACGGCGTCCTGCAGTTCGCCGTCGACGATTCGCCGTGCCCACGGCCGGATCCCGCACGCGCGCACCGATTCCGGCGGCCGCGCTTCCGGCGCGAACTCCGCGAGGAGCGCGCCGGCGACGGTCATGATCTCCGCCGGCGTCCGGTAGTTGACCGTCAGCTCCCGGTACACCCACCGGTCGGCGACGTACCGCTCGAGCATCGACGCCCACGACGTCGCCCCGGCCGGGCTGCGGCGTTGCGCGAGGTCGCCGACGATCGTGAACGACCGGCTCGGGCACCGCCGCACCAGCACCCGCCAGTCCATTTCGGACAGTTCCTGCGCTTCGTCGACGACGACGTGCCCGTACGTCCAGTCGCGGTCGGCGGCCGCGCGTTCGGCCAGGTCACGTGTGTCGCGCTCGACGAACCGGCCGGCCAGGTCTTCGGCGTACAGCAGGTCGGTGGCGACCAGGCCGAGGTCTTCGTCCAGCTCCTCGCGGTCGAGCTTGATCAGGTCCATGACGCCTTCGGCGTACTCGGCGTCCTCCTCCGCCCGCCGACGGGCCGCCGCGCGTTCGGCGGCGTGGTCGTGCCCGAGCAGATCGACCAGCTCGTCGAGCAACGGCACGTCCGAGACCGTCCACGCCGCGCCGTCCGCGCGGAACAACGCCGGGTCGGCGCCCGCGGCCTCGAGCCGGCGCGGTGACATGTACAGCGGCGCCAGCAGCGTCTCCGGTGTCAGCTCCGGCCACAGCGCGTCGATCGCGGCGCCGAGGTCTTCGTGCCCGGCCAGCTCGTCGACGACGTCGGCGCGCAGTTCGGCCCACGCCCCACGGTCTTCGCTGGTCAGCCAGCCTTCGCCGATCCGCTTGACGGCCTGCTCGGCGAGCGTCCCCACGACGTGCTCGCGGAAGACCGCGCGGGCCTCGTTGTGCGGCAGCCCGGATCGGCGCGCCTCGAGCCGGGCCTCGTCCGCGACGGCGGCGTCGAGGTCGACGGTGACGTCGGCCAGCTCGACCGGCACCGGTTCGTCGGGCACCCGCTGCCGGTCGGCGACCGCCGCCTTCAGCACGTCGAGGATGTCGAGCGATCCTTTGAGCCGCGCCGCTTCCGGCGTGTCCTCGGCGGTCACGCGCAGGCCCGGGACGAGGTCGCCGGTGGTCAGGAAGACGACGTCGGACTCGCCGAGCGACGGCAGCACGCGGCCGATGTGGTCCAGGAACAGCGGGCTCGGCCCGACCACCAGCACACCGCTGCGCGACATCCGCTCGCGCCGGGTGTAGAGCAAGTAGGCGACGCGGTGCAGCGCGACGGCCGTCTTTCCCGTGCCCGGCCCGCCTTCGACGACTAGCACCCCCGGGTGGCCGAGCCGGATGATCTCGTCCTGCTCGGCCTGGATCGTCGCAACGATGTCCCGCATGCCCTCGCCGCGCGGCGCGTCGACGGCGGCCAGCAACGCCGCGTCCCCGCGCTCGTCGTCCCCCGGCCGGCCGAGCACCTCATCGGTGAAATCGACGACTTTCCGCCCCAGCGTGTGGAACTGGCGACGGCGGCGCGTGTTTTCCGGCGTCGCCGCGGTGGCGACGTAGAACGGGCGTGCCGCGGGCGCCCGCCAATCCAGCAGAAGGGGCTCGTAGTCGTTTTCGCCGTCGAAGAGACCGATCCGGCCGATGTAGCTGGTTTCGCCCGAAAGGGCGTCCAACCGGCCGAAGCAGAGCCCGTTGTCGGCGACGTTCAGCCGGACCGTCTCCCGGGCCCGGATGCGCACGTCCGCGTCCCGCTCCACCAGCGTGGTCCCGGGTTCCCCGAGTGCGCAGCGGTAGCGGGCGCTCGCCTCGTCACGTTCACGGTCGAGGCGCGCGTACAGCCCGTCGACGTACGCGCGCTCGTCCCGCAATTCCTCGTCGTACCCCTGATTTGACAATTTCCCCTCACAGCGGTTAGACTGATGGAACATTCGACGGATCTTCCTCTTCAATTCGGAAGGCACGTCGATTTTTTATTGTCCACCCGCTGTCAAGGGCCTCAGCCCAGCATGAATTCACGCGGGTTCGCGAGCCCGACCGCCGGCGTGGCCGGGTTCCGCACCACCGGGCAGCCGTCGACGTAGACGATCGTGCGCCCCGCCCACTGCAGCTCGCCGCCATCCGAAAGGGACAGTGTGGCCGCCGACTCCTTCGGGTCGTCGCCGGTCTTGCCCGCGGCCGCGCCGCTGCCCTCGCGGGCGGACAGGCCGCACCAGCCGTCTTTGAAGTTCGCCGCCAGCCGGAAGAACGCTTCGACGGTGTAGCCGCGCTCGAACGTCAGCTTGTTGATCGGCGCTTGTCGACCGTGCGCAGGTACGCGCCCCGGCTCGGGTCGCGGCCGAACACCGGATGAACAGCGGTACTGTGCGCGCATGCGGGTCTTCCGGCTCATCCAGCCCGTCGACGACATCGAGGTCGCGGTCGCCTTCTACGCCGCCGTCCTCGGCGATCCCGGCGAGCGGATCGCGGTCAACCGGCACTACTTCACCTGCGGCGGCGTGGTCCTCGCCTGCGTCGAGGCGCCGCTCGAACACCGGGAACCGCGGCCGCGCAAGGATCCGCGGATCGTCTACCTCGCGGTCGACGACGTCGAGGCGACGTTCGAGCGGGTGCGCGGCGCCGGGCCGCGCTGGCTCGACGACGCCATCGAGACGCAGTTCTGGGGCGAACGGTCCTTCTACGCCGACGACCCCTTCGGCAACCCGCTCTGCTTCGTCCAGGAGGACACGCTCTACTTGGGCGGTCCCGTCGGCTGATCGTCCTCGGTGGGGTTGAGCCGCAGCGGCATGGCGAACCAGAGGATGCCGAAGATCAGCACGCACAGCACCCCCATGACGATCATCGCGATCTCGCCGTAGACGACCTTGGCGATGAGCGCGACGGTCGACGTGATCGCCAGGGCCAGGCAGACCAGGCCGACCAGGACGAGGCGGTTGCCGACCGTCAGGATCCGTTCCCGGCTCCCGGTGCGGAACAGCAGGCGGTGCCACGCGGCGGGCGCGGTCAGGAGGGCCGTCGCGGCCACCGCGAGCGCCACCGCGGACAGGTGCAGCGACTTCTCGAACCCGCTGGCGTCGTGGAAGCGGTCGGTGAACACGACCGAAAGCAGGAAGCCGAAGAGGATCTGCACGCCGGCCTGTGCGACGCGCAGCTCCTGCAGCAGCTCGCCGACGTTGCGCGTCAGCTGCTCGTTGCGGGTCTCGCCGGTGTGTTCGGCCACGGAAAAACGATACGTGGACTCCCCGTCGTCCACCCGCTGGGAAACGAAGGTTGCTTTCCGCTCAGGAACGGGGACTTTCGGTGGCCGCCAGCAGGCGCTGCCCGAGCACGCGGACGGCCTCCCGGACCTCGGGGCACCGCACGATCCGGAACGGCGCCGGGCTCCGGGCGAGCTGCTCGGCGTACCACGCGGGGTTGCTGGTGCTGCCGGTCAGCCGGGTCGTGCGATCGTCGACGCGCTCGAGCCTCCCGACCGCGCGCGGAAGGCACCGGCCCACGCGGTCGAGCGGCGCGTCGATGAGGACTTCGACGTCGTACTCCCAGCCGGCCGCGAGGTGCTCCTCGACCGTCGCGACGGGGTCGAGGTCCTCCGGCGGCTCGAAGGTGTCGTCGCCGAGCTCGACGGCGCGGACGCGGTCGATCCGGTACGCGCGTCGCGCGCCCTTCGGGTGGGTGCGGCAGAGCAGGTACCACCGGCCGTGGCGGACGACGACCGCCCACGGATCCACCTCGCCGTCGGACTCCCGGCCCGCCTCCGAGCGGTAGCCGAGCCGGACCCGCCGGCGGTCGGCGCA
This sequence comes from Amycolatopsis sp. NPDC098790, assembly GCF_044759945.1. Lineage (NCBI taxonomy): Bacteria > Bacillati > Actinomycetota > Actinomycetes > Pseudonocardiales > Pseudonocardiaceae > Amycolatopsis > Amycolatopsis sp. NPDC098790. The sequence goes on along the minus strand of NZ_JBIWAI010000001.1, from coordinate 1,545,109 downwards.
GGCGTGCACGAGGGCCGCCGTGGTGCCGGGGTCGGGCCGCGCGGCGGCGGTGTCCGGTGCGGCCGCGGCGGTCCGCCGGACGGCCTCGGCCTGCGCCGCGACCGGCTCCGGCAGGGCCTGCACGATCTTGCCGAGCGCGCCGCCGACCAGCGTCGCGGAGTCGCCGGCGTCGTGGTGGCCGTCGAGCACCGCCATGACCAGCCCGAGCGCCTCCGCCGGGCTGAACGTCAACGGCGGCAGCCGCAGGCCGCGCCCGACCCGGTAACCGCCGTACGGCCCGCGGGTGGCGACCACCGGGATGCCGGCCTCGCGCAAGATGTCGACGTACCTCCGGGCGGCGCGTTCGGACACGCCGAGCTTGCCGGCCAGCCGGTCGGCGGTGATGCCCGGCGTGGCCTGCAGCAGCTCCAGCGTGCGCAACGCCCGCGCCGTCGGGCTCGTCTCGTCCGCCACGGTGCCTTCTCGATTCCGGAAGTGGATCGTCCGGAACCGATCCTAGGCTGCGCGGCCATGACCGACTCCCACCCGACGCTCGTGGTCGACGGCGACGAGCTCCCGACCACGGTCGCGGCCGGCACGATGACGCCCGGCGGCCTGCCCGGCAGCTTCACCTGGCCCGACGGGCGGACCCCGAACCTCCGGCGGATCATCGCGGACATGATCGAGGAGTACGCGCCCGCATGACGGCCGACGTCACCGTCGTCCCCGCCAACGAGGCGTCCTGGGACGACCTCGTCGCGATCTTCGGCACCGCCGACTACCCCGGCCGCTGCCAGTGCCAGCGGTTCAAGGTCGCCGGCTGGATCTGGCGCGACTCCACGCAGGAGCAGCGGACCGCCATGCTGCGGAGCCAGACGGGCTGCGGTGACCGGGACGCCGCCACGAGCGGGCTCGTCGCGTACGTCGGCGGCGAACCGGCCGGCTGGGTCGCCGTGGCACCGCGGACCGCCTACCCCAAGCTGCGCGGCTCGCGCGTCCCGTGGTCCGGCCGTGCCGAGGACAAGGACGACGACGGCGTCTGGGCCGTGACGTGCTTCGCCGTCCGCAAGGGCTACCGCGGCCGCGGCCTCACCTACCCGCTGGCCGAGGCCACCATCGGCTTCGCCCGTGAACGCGGTGCGCGCGCGCTCGAGGCGTACCCGATGATCACCCAGCCGGGCAAGGAGATCACGTGGGGCGAACTGCACGTCGGCGCCCGTCAGGTGTTCGCCGACGCCGGGTTCACCGAAGTCAGCCACCCCACACCGCGACGCGTGGTCATGCGTATTCAGTTGTCTACAGTGGACTGATACTCACCACCCCCAGGTGCGGGCGGGCACCACGCGGATGCGGACGGAGTACTCGGCGTCGAAGCCATCGGGTGTCTCGAACCCGATGGCGGCGTACGCCGGCCGCGAGGTTCGGTTCGGTCATCGGTCGTTCCCCCTGGTCGTCGGGCTGTGACCCAGGTAACCACAGGGGACCGACAATTCTCCCGCCTCAGCGCGAGGCGACCCGCCGCGCGTACCGCGTCCCGGCCACGAGCAGCACCAGTCCCGCGCCGAGGAAAGCGCCGACGCGCGCGAGGCCGTCCAGCGTCGCCAGGTCGAACAGCACCAGCTTGAGCACGGCCGCGCCGACCAGGACCAGCCCGATCACGCGCAGCGCGACGACGTCGATGCCGCGCAGCAGGAGGACGAGCGCCGCGATCGTCCAGGACACCGTGATCAGCGCGTGGCCGAGCAGGAAACCGGTGCGCCCGGGAACGGCCAGCAGCGACGCGCACAGCACGACCCCGGCGGCGCCGTACAGCGCGGAAACCCCGGCCACGAGCCAGATCGGCAGGTCGTCGTTCGGCCCGCGGAAGACCGCCAGCCGCAGCGCCGCCCACGGCAGCGCGACCGAAACCGCGAGGAGCAGCGCGGCGACCGCGAGCGCGCCGGCGACGTCACCGACGGGCCGGCTCCGGTACACCATCAGCAAAACCGGGGTGACGTCGAAGAACACGCCGATCACGCCACCGATCGTGGCGAAGCCGAGCGCGGCGCCGAGGGCGACCTTGTTGCGCCCGCCCAGCGCGGCCACGACGAGCAGCAGCGCCTCGCCGAGCAGCACCGCGGCGCGAGCCGGGCCGTCGAACTGCGTGACGGTCGCCTGCAGGATCGCCAGCAGCCCGGCGAGCCCGGCCAGCTGCCCGGCGAGGCCCGGCCACCAGCGGCGCGCCGCCCACACGGCCAGGAGGACGACCCCGGCACCCGCCGCGACGGGCACCGCCTGGACCTTCGGCAGCAGCACGGCCGCGACCAGCGTCGGCAGGATCGCCATCGCGAGCAGGGAAAGCGCGGCAGGGTCGTTTTCGCGGCGGCGCAAGACGATCAGCGCGAGCGTCACGCCGATGAGTCCCGCGCCGAGCGCCGCGCCGGTGTTCGCCCAGCTGCTGTGCACCACGGCGGTGCTGATGACGGAGGCGAGCAGCGGCGGCACACCGGCGGCGAGCGTCAGGGACGACCAGTCGCGGCGCAGCTGCGCCGGCACCGTCGCGAGCTGGACCATCAGCAGGAAGGCGACGAGCTCGGGTGTGAACCCGCGGGTGATCATCGGCGCGCAGACCGCGCAGCCGAGCACGACGACGGCGGCCAGCAGCGGCGATTCCCAGCGCACGGCCACGAACAGGCCGCCGGCGGCGACCGCGAGGCCCACGGCGAGCCCGGCGAGGACCGGCAGGAAGTCGTACAGCGTCGTCGCGGCGACGACGTCGAGGTAGAGCGTCGCGATGCCGGTCCAGGCGAGGGCGAACGCCCCGGTGCGGCCGGCGGGCTTGCGGTGCAGCCAGACACCGGCGCCCGTCAGCGCGAGCCCGAAGGCGGCCCCGACGAGCACGCGCGGCAGCGGCCCGAGCCAGCCCCGCTGGACGGCCAGCACGAGCAGCAGGACGACGCCGAGCAGCGTTACGCCACCGCCGACCCAGGCCAGCACGCGGCTGCCGGCGCCTTCCTTGCCGAGCTTTTCGCCCAGCGTCGGCCGCGGCGTGGGCGGGAGGTAGGGCGACGGCGGCGGGGCGTAGCGCTGCTGGGGCGGCTGCCAGGGGTTCTGCGGCCAGGGCGCCTGTTGCGGAGGCGGCTGCGGCCAAGGCTGGGGCTGGGGCTGGGGCTGGGGCTGGGGCGGCACGGCCTGCTTCGGCGGCACGGCTTGCTTCGGCGGCTCAGCCTGCTTCGGCGGCTCGGCCTGCGGTTCGGCCGGCTGCGGCTGCTCGGCCCGCACGGAACGGAGTTCGGAGCCCACCACGGCGAGACGACGCCCCAAGTCGTCGATCTCGCCGGCGAGCCGGAGGAGCACATCTGCCTCGGTGGTCATACCGGACAGAATCGCCCACACCGGCCCACCAGCGGATCCGTAGCACTACTCAACCGCGCTGAGTACCCGGTCCATGGTCGTCATGATGGAAACGGTTTCGCCGAGCGGCATGAGCGGGCTCTCGGTCTCGCCCGCCGCCAGCCGCCGCGCGACCTCGTCGGCTTGGTGCCGCAGGCCACGGCCCTCGTCGACGTACTCGTGGCGGACCCGCTCGCCTTCGCGCGGGACGAGCGTGAACGACGCGGGAGCGTAGAACGGGCCGTCGACCTCGATGCGCGCGTCCGTCCCGACGATGACCGCGGTGGTCGGCGAAACGGCGCTCAACGTGCAGTTCAGCACGGCCTGCGCACCGCTCGGGTAGCCGAACAGCATCGACATCTGCGCGTCGACGCCGGTGAAGGCGGGGGTCGCCATGGCGGCGACGCGCTCGGGCGTGCCGAGGACCATCGACGCGAACGACACGGGGTAGATCCCCAGGTCGAGCAGGGCGCCACCGCCGAGTTCGGGCGCGAAGAGCCGGAAGGCGGGGTCTTCGGCGAACCACTGCCCGTGGTCGGCGGCGACGGTGACGACGTCGCCGAGGCTCGGCAGCAGCTCGCGGATGCGCCGGACGTGCGGCAGGAAGCGCGTCCACATGGCTTCCATGAGGAACAGGTCGCGTTCCTTCGCCAGTGCGACGAGGTCCCGCGCCTCTTCGGCGTTCATGGTGAACGGCTTTTCGACCAGCACGGGCTTGCCGGCTTCGAGGGCGAGCCGCGCGTTGCCGTGGTGGAGGGGATGCGGAGTGGCGACGTAGACGACGTCGACGTCCGGATCGTTCGCGAGGGCTTCGTAGCTGCTGTGGCGGGTCGGAACGCCGCGCGCGTCGCCGAACCGCTCGGCGCTCCCGGCCGTGCGCGAGCCGACGGCCGCGACGACCCCGGAGTCCGTCAGCTTCAGGTCTTCCGCGAAGGCGCCGGCGATGCCGCCGGTCCCCATGATTCCCCAGCGGAGGGGCTTGTCGGTCATGCCGGAACCCTATGTCGGCAAAAGCACGGTGGATCGCCGCCGCGCGGTCGGGCACGGTGGAGGTTCCCGAGCCGAGCGGAGGCTTCGCCGTGCCCCGTCGCCGTGTGCCCGAACGCGCCACGCCCGCCGGCGCCGGACGTGTCTTCCTGCCGGTGATGCTGGTCATCTTCGGCCTGGGCACGCTGGTGCTCATGATCGCGGAGATCCGGCTGCTGACGAGCGACCCCGATCCCACGCCGTGGCTCGTGCTGTCGGCGTTCGCGACGGCGATCCAGCTGGTCGCGGTCGTCGCGCTCGCCTTCAAGCGCCGGTGGGGCGCCCAGGTGCTCGCGGCGGCGTTCGTGGCGAGCATCCTGCTGGACTTCGCATCGGTGACCGGGCTGACCACCGGAGCGGTCCTGATCAAGATCATCGTGGCCGGCGTCCTGGCGACGGCGGTGCTGGTCCGCTGGGACGACCTCGTCGCTTGACCGCCCCTGGTCGACGCACCGTGCGACTACGCGAAGATCGTGCGCTTGAACGACACGGAGAGAACTCTGGGCTGCTCAGCACTGCCGGCACGTTCCTTCGTCACCTCGGCGATGCTGAGCTGGGGGTCGCTCGCCAGCAGCGCGAGTTCGCTGCTCGGCGACACGTTCTCGTGGAACCGGCCGTCCACGATCCACCCGATGTGGGACTCGGTGCCGAACGCCTCGGAAGAGATGTAGACACGGCCGTCGGGGTACAGCACGACTCGGTCGCCGTCCGCGTAGTAACTCCCGGCCGCGTGCGGGTGGTATTCGCCGGAGGCGAGCATTCCCCGGTATTCGGCATCGGTCACGAAAAGCGGGGGTAGCGGATCCTCAACCCGCCACGCGGATCGCTCAGACCTTCCAGCATCCGGCGGGCTTCGAGCCACCGTTCGGCCGGTACGACGAGGTCCGGGTTCTGGAGTGCGTTGCCCATGTTCGACATCAGATGCAGGTTCAGCAGCCCCACCCCGAGCCGGCGGCAAAGCTCGATCAGGTGACGCAGGTGGTCGACGTTGTGCCGCATCACGGTGTGCGTGACCTCGACCCACCATCCCGCTTCGACCAGTTCGCTGATGTTCGCACACGTGCGTTCGAAGCGGCGACGCCCGCGAACGGCGTCGTGCGTGGCGGCGTCGTGCCCGTCCAGGCTGACCGCCACGAGCAGATCGTCCGGACGGAACCGGCTCCGATCGAAGTTGAAGAAGCCGGTCAGGTTGGTCGTCACCCGCAGTTCGTCGATCGCGAGCGCGACCAACCCGGCGAGGATCTCGTTGATCCGCTCGTGCAGCAACGGCTCCCCGCCGAGCACGGTCACCCGTCGCAGCCGAGGAAAACTCGCGGCGAACGCGACCACGTCCGCCGCGTCGTAGCTCTCCGCGGCGTTCAGCAGTTCTGTTCCCACGTAGCAGTGGCGGCACCGCAGGTTGCACGCCGAGGTCACGTAGAGCACCAGATCGCGCGGACGCAGCCCGAGGCGGCACAGGGACCGGGCAGCATCGGCCGAGAGGGTCCTGCTCATGACCACATCGCCTATCGGTTGGCCACCTGAGCATCGAAACCGACCGGGTCAGCCTGGGAAATCGTCCGGTCGATGTCCGCCAGGTAGTTCATGAAGGGATGGTACCCGCCGTCCAGCTTCCATTCCAGCACCAGCGCTTCGTTCCGGAAGCTCGGCGTGTTCGGGATGGGAAGCAGAACAATCCGATCATCGGAGATCACCGCATCGTAGTTCGAATGCGGGACCGTGACGTAGACAAGCCTTTGGGCATCGATGGCCGCTTGCAGGGCCGCCTGCTGTCCATCCCGGCGAGCCGGATCGAATACGAACCGATCGAAGAAGTGCTTCGTCTGGGCAACAACGACCGAGTCCCGCCTCGAGACGATTTTGACCGTGCCGCCGCCGAGCAGAATTCTGGTCATCGCCTGCCCCAGTTCGTGGGACTGCTCGCTGCTCTTGCCGAACCACGACTTGTTCGTCCCGCCGACCAGATAGAACCTGCGCTTCGCAGTCAGACAGAGATCGTTCCAGAACCTCGGGACGTCAGGCATCGCGAATTTCGTGGTGTAGCTGACCGGCGTGAAATTCGCGTGTTCCGGCAGCGCCTCACCCGCGTTGCGGGTTTGGCCCGGGTCAGTGCCGCCCCGCGCAGGCCTGGCTTCGACACCCCATCGGACGAGTGCGCGAAATATCATGGTGAGATCTCGTTCGAGCGGTTCCTTCCGGTAACTGCTCTCCCAGGTCCAGTTCGGATCGCGCAATCTGGCGACCTCGACCCGCCGGTCCCGGGCGGGAACACCGGCCCAATTGTCCAGCGCGAACAGCATCTCGGCGGCCGTACGATCGTTTTTGACCAGTTGCCCGGTGACCACGCCCTCGAAGAGCTCGATGAAGGAACGCGCCTTGGCGTTCGGTGTCGAATCCCTTCCGGCCAGCCGATGCACGACAGGGAGATCGATCAACGGAGAATTCTCCAGGTCCGCCGCGTACAGTCCCGGACCGATCAGTGCCCTCAGGGCCGCGACATAGGTCTTGTCGTCCGGAGACTGCATTGCCGGGTTCATGGTTCGTGCACACCTTCACTGATCGACAACTCGGCAGTCCTCGACGTTTTTCCGACGGTTCCGGCCGTGATCCGGCGGCCGGGCCACAACTCGGCGGATCCGGACGGATCTCGGCGTTCACCCGTGGCCGCCTTGGCACCAGACTGAACGGGTCCCGAACCGAGATGGAGTGATCGCCATGCCGCCCCCTTTGCCGTCCGATGCCGGGAATGCGTTCCACGACCACTCCGGCGCGCCCGGCGGAAGCACCTCGAGGTTGTGGCCGGATGCTACACCGGCGTGTCACGCCGCGTGGTCGAGCTTTGCCTCTTGCACGCGATTCGGTGACCAGCCGTGATGAACCTTCAGGGAACGAATTCACGTTTGACGCCGGTACCGCGGCAACGGCGCTCCCCGGGGCCGATGCACCACTCGATCCTGGTGGTGGACATGGCGGGCTACGGCAAGCTGAACAATCGCGGTCAGCTCCGGGCCCGAGCGATCCTGAACGAATCGATGAACGCTGCCATCCGAACGATCGGGCTGACCCGAGCGAGCCCGGCCGTTCACCACCGCGGCGACGGCGTGCTCATGGTGATCCCGCCGACCGTCTCGAAGGCGGACCTGCTCGACCTCCTGCTTCCACGACTCGCCAGAACGATCCACGCAGCGAACGCGGATCCCGCCGGCGACCGGATCCGTCTCCGCGTCGCCGTCCACGCGGGCGAGCTGATCCAGGACGCCACGGGCTGGTTCGGCACTGATCTCAACCTGGCTTGCCGCCTGGTCGACGCGGAGGCCGCGTATGCGCGGCTGCGGGCGTCAACCGAGCCGGACGTCGTCCTCATCGTGTCGGACGTGATCTACCAAGGCGTGATCCGCCACGGTTACTACGGCCTCGATCCCGCCGACTACCAGCGGGTCCGGGTGTGCGCCAAGGAGGTCGACGCGATCGCGTGGCTGCGGACCTGGCCGACGGCCCGGATGACCCCTGCCACCGGGCGACCGGAGTAAGCCGCCGAAATCCCCCTGACCTGGCCCGGTCGCCAGTGACCGACACCACAGGCGACAATGGAGGACGTGACCGCCACCCTGAGCAAGCCCGCCCTGAAGATCGGCCCCTACCAGGTCGATCCGCCAGTCGTGCTCGCCCCGATGGCCGGCATCACCAACGTCGCCTTCCGCCAGCTGTGCGCCGAGTACGGCGCCGGCATCTACGTGTGCGAAATGATCACCGCGCGGGCCGTTGTCGAACGCCACCCCGGCACCATGCACATGATGACCTTCGGGGCGAACGAAAAGCCCCGGTCGATGCAGCTCTACGGCGTCGACCCCAAGACCATGGCCGAAGCCGTCCGGATCATCGTCGGCGAAGGCCTGGCCGACCACGTGGATAGCAACTGGGGATGCCCTGTCGCTAAAGTCACGCGCAAGGGCGGCGGGGCAGCGCTTCCGTACAAGCGGAAGCTGTTCGCCGACATCATCTCCGCCTGCGTGAAAGCCGCCGAACCAGCAGGCGTCCCGTTCACCGCGAAGTTCCGCATAGGCATCGACGACGACCACCGCACCTACCTCGACGCCGGCCGCATCGCCGAAGCCGAAGGCGCCGCCGCCGTCAGCCTCCACGCCCGCACTGCCGCCCAGCGCTACTCCGGCCAAGCCGACTGGACCAAGATCGCCGCCCTCAAGGAAGCCGTCACCAGCATCCCCGTCCTCGGCAACGGCGACATCTTCTCTGCCGACGACGCCCTGCGCATGGTCGCCGAAACCGGCTGCGACGGCGTCGTCGTCGGCCGCGGCTGCCTCGGCCGCCCCTGGCTGTTCGGCGAGCTCGAAGCCGCCTTCGCCGGACGCCCGCTGCCGACGCCACCCAACCTCGGCGAGGTGGCGGGGGTGCTGCGCCAGCACGCCGAGCTGCTCATCTCCCACGACGGCGAGACCAAGGCCCTGCGCGACCTGCGCAAGCACATGGCCTGGTACTTTATGAACTTCCCGGTTGGCTCCGAACTTCGCCGCGGCTTCGCGATGGTGTCCAGCCTGACCGAGCTCGACGACCTCATCGGCCGCCTCGACCACGACGCGCCCTTCCCCGACAACGCCGACGGCCCCCGCGGGCGCCAGGGTTCACCGGGCAAGGTCACGCTGCCACACGGCTGGCTGGACGATCCGGACGACGACTGCGTCCCCGAAGCGGAAGACATGCACTCGGGCGGCTGACCCCCAACCCACCTCGTCAGTCGATGCTGCGAAGTACCCAGCAACTGTAAGTTACGGCCAGCATGATAAGGCTGGCTGATCTTCGACGAAAGCTCGCATAGTTTCATTCCTAGAAGTCAGCGATCGTCGCTGTGCCGCCACGGAACGTCCGGGAACCAACGATTCTCCTCTGCGGTAACCGCAAGAGGCGACCTGGCCTGGGCCGCCTTCTGTGACAACCGCTGCGCGGCTGCCTGCACTACAGCAGGCGGCCACTCGTGTGGAGCAGCCAGCACCCGCCCCGCCTTGGCATCAGTCAGACCGGCCAAAGCCACACCCTCTAGATCAAGCTGTCTCACACCATGGATTCCGTCGATTTTGATCGAAATGGATTCGGCTGAGTTCTCCGCCGATGCCGGCGCCAAAAGCCCGTCGCGCAGGAGCGCAGGAAGCTCCTGCTGGATGATTTTCGCCAGTTGCTCGCGGGTTGAGTCGTGAGTGATCACGCTTAGCAAAGTGGCGGTGCGCCCGCGGACAGAGACCTTTCCCAACCGAAGTTCGTCGCGAAGTGAAAGACGGCGACCACCCCGGCTGAGGTGTCGGGTAAATCCCATCTTGATCGCCGCGAACTGGTGAGGCGCCAGGGAATCGAGCACCCGGTCCAGATCCGCTGCTGTTGCGACGACAGCGGTGTGCTTGGCGAAGGCGAGTAGTGCATAGGCCCATGAGCGAGCCTGGAGGCTCCTGGGATCCTCTGGCGCGTTGGTCCTCCACCAGTCCAGATCAGCTCGACGCTCATACGCATGCCGCGCCCATGCGGCCTGGTGTCGCCACGGTGCGTTCGTCGAATTGTCTAGGTTCGTGGTCACGATGTCCACTGTGTCGGGGAGGTGGAAGACGGCCTGCCGCAGCAGCCAGCTGTCACCCCAGATTGACTGATTTCGTCGAGTTCTCGGCACCACATCAATGCCTAGACACTTGCACGCACGAAGGCCACATCGCGCTGCTCGGCGTTCACTACTGTGACCAGATCCGAGCGGTTGTCACTTCCAACTTCGGTTCTGGCCGACCGATGTCAACACAGTGACAACTTCTCAACCCTTCCCCTCGGTTCGACCCTCTAATTCATCGACTCTGGAGGCAAGACCCGCGATCGCCCGATGAGCGACCGCGAGCGCTGCTTCCAAATCTGCAACACGATCTTCGAGCTGATCAGGTCTGCCATCCGCAGCGACCCACGCTGGGGTGCCGTCCGGCAGGGTCCCAGCGGTGCGGCAGACGAAGCCGAGCCGGGCCAGGACACGCTGCGCTTCCGCTGTTGTAAAGGAGGTTCGATCCCACCCAGTAACCGTCGCAAGAACCTGCTTCGGCGGGTACACCGTCTCCCCGAGTTCGACCACGTGCTTACGGATCGTTTCCACGGGGGCATCGCGCATCGCCCTGACGACGTCTTCCTTCTTGATGTCCAAGTCGCGACCACCGACCACCATCCGCACCATCTTCGCCTCCATGCCCGCTTACTGTAACAGCTAGTAAGTTACAGTAAGTTGACGCGTAGCGCCACTTGCGACTGAAACGGAACGCGCCAGTTCCGGGTTTTTAACTGCGACGATGCGCCAACTCCCCACAAGTCGACGACGTCGACTGACCGTAGGTGCGAGGCTTACTGCCATGTCCGACACGAGCATCACCGAACCGACGTTCTATCTCGAAGTTGAGTCCAGCAGGGAAGCCAACGACCTCACCCTCCGGATTCCGAAGGTCACCGCGAGCCTTTTGAGCTTGCACTCGACGAGGCAGAGATTCAGCACAACCTCGGCCTTGAGCACTCCAACACCGCGACCGAGATCGTCCACGCTGTGATCACCAACGAGGCATTCTGGCCGTCCCTGGCCGCCGTCATCCGGATGTTCCTCCGGCGCAGCGATAAGAAGCGAGTGAAGTTTCGGATCAACGGAGCAGACGTCGAGTTTGATGCGCAGAAGGCGCGATGATCAGCGACTTCGGCATCGCGCACGAGCTGGATTCCACCCACATCACCGGCACCGGTCTGATCGCCGGCACCACAGTTCGGGATGGTGTTTCAGCACCTCTTGCAGATGGTGCTCGTCGGGAGCGGAAGTCTCGCTCAACGTGAAGGAGGCTCGGTTTGGCTGCTTCACGAGAACTTTGCGGGCCACACTCCCATCTTTCCTGCATGCGCTCCCGAGCGCCCGACGACGGGCCGAGATGTTCGACAACGAGGGCGCCCTGCTGTTGAAGACCACCGTGGGCGCCGAACCCCGCTTTCGGTTGGCTTGACTTGGTGCGGGCGGAGCGTTCGCCGGTTCATGCGGAACCACAGGCGAGCGGTCCCACCAGACGGCTACGATGCTTCGTCACAGCCGACCTTCTCCAACTGGCGGCGCACTACAGCAGCCGACTCCTCATCACCAGCGTCATCGAAGGCAGCAGCGGCCTCGCCCCACGCACGGACGACTTCATCGAACTGTCGCACCTCCTGCAGCGCGGCCCCGAGGTTGTTCCACGCCCGGCCTTCGCTGTGGCGATCGCCCAACTCCCGATAGATATCACCGGCCAGCTGATGAGCGATGATCGCCTCGTCAAACCGCCGCACCGCCCGCAACGCGAGCCCGAAGTTGTTCCACGCCCGACCTTCGCCGTGGCGATCGCCCAACTCCCGGAAGATATCACCGGCCAGCTGATGAGCGATGATCGCCTCGTCAAACCGCCGCACCTCCTGCGACGCGAGCCCGAAGTTGTTCCACGCCCGCCCCTCGCTGTGGCGATCGCCCAACTCCCGGAAGATATCGCCGGCCCGCTGGAGGACGGTGATCGCCTCGTCGAAGCGCTGCACCTCCTGCAGCGCGATCCCGAGGTTGTTCCACGCCTGCGCTTCGCTGTGGCGATCGCCCAGTTCCCGATAGATATCGCCAGCCTGCTGATGAGCGATGACCGCCTCGTCAAACCGCCGCACCGCCCGCAACGCGAGCCCGAAGTTGCTCCACGCCCGACCTTCGCCGTGGCGATCGCCCAACTCCCGGTGGATGTCACCGGCCAGCTGATGAGCGATGACCGCCTCGTCAAACCGCCGCACCTCCTGCAGCGCAATCCCGAAGTTGTTCCACGCCCGCCCCTCGCTGTGGCGATCGCCCAACTCCCGGAAAATGTCGCCGGCCTGCTGATGAGCGATGATCGCCTCGTCAAACCGCCGCACCTCCTGCAGCGCGATCCCGAGGTTGCCCCACGCCTGCGCTTCGCTGCGGCGATCGCCCAACTCCCGATAGATTTCGCCGGCCCACTGGAGGACGGTGATCGCCTCGTCAAACCGCCGCAACGCCCGCAGCGCAATCCCGAGGTTGTTGCAAGCTCCGGCCCAGTGTTGTGGGTCGGCTAGTGTGGTGGCGACGGAGAATGCGTGGGTGGCGACAGTGACCCAGTCGTTGAGATGCCGTCGCCAGCTCAAATAATCTGCCAGGCACGCGGCGAGCTCGGTGGTGTGGTTGAGATGGCCGGTGTGGTGGGCGTGCGCGACGGCGGCAGTGAGGTTGGCGTGTTCGGCGTCGAACCAGGCCAGGGCATCCCGCCTGCCGGCAAATCGGTCCGGACCTGGCTGGCCGGGCAGGCCCTTCAGGTGGTCGTCGGCGGCGTGGGCGGCGTCGGCGTAGTAGGTCAGCAGGCGGGTGGTGGCCTGATCTGCGGCATCGAGGGCGAGATGGCGTCGGGCATAGAGGGCGAGCAGGTCGTGCAGCCGCCACCGACCGGTCGAGGTGTACTGCAGCAGCGACGCCGCCCTCAGGGCCCGCAACCGCGTCGCGGCCACTGCGGTGGTGGTGCCGCCGATCGCGGCGGCAGTCTCGGTCGACAGGTCCGGCCCCGGGTTCACCGTCAGCAGCGCCAGCAGCTCAGCCGCTTGTGGCGCGCGGGCGGCCAAGCGGCAGTAAGAGAAATCGATGACCGCGCCAACATCCCCTCCTGCGTAGGCCATGCCATTCAGGCGAGTCTCAACATCGGCGAGCTGTTCAGCCAACGCTGAGACGGTGAGGGCGGGTTCGTCGGTGAGGATCGCCGCGACGATCCTCACCGCCAAGGGCAACCGACCGCACACCCCCACCAGCCGCCCCACCGCCTCCGGCTCGGTGTCCGAACGCGTGTCTTCCGGGTTGTCGGCGCGCAGCAGCCGGGTCAGCAGATCGACCGCTGAGATATCGCTGAGCACGTCGAGGAAGACCCGGCGCGCGTCGAGCAGGTCCAGAACGTCGCGAGTGGTGACCAGCGCCCGATGCGCCAGCTGGCGCGGTAGCAGCTCTCGCACCTGGGAGGAGTCGGCGACATTGTCCAGCACCAGCAACACCCGCTCGTCGATCATGGCAAGCTGGTCGAGGACCCCCTGGTAGAGGCTGGCCTGCTCGGCGGACGTACCGGGGATCTGCTCGGCAGGCAAGCCCAGCTCGCGCAACAACGAGGCGTACACCTGCTCCGGACGCACTGGAACCTGGCCGGGAGCGTAGCCGCGCAGGTCCACCAGCAGCACCCCGCCAGGAAACCAGCCGCGCTCGGCAGCGAGCAGAGCGGTGTGCACGGCCAAGGCGGTCTTGCCGATGCCGCCCATCCCCGACACCGCCGACACCACCACTGCACCCCGCCCCACATCAGGCGCGGTTGCCGCCAGCGCCGGAGCCGGAGTGAGCAGCTCCAGCAACTGCCCTACCTCATCATCACGGCCGACGAACAGGCCCGCGGCCCGGCCTGGTCGCAGCACGTCTACCAACGCCGCCGGGCGTGGCTCGGCCGCGGTAGCGATCATGGTGAGCTGGCCGACCGCACCGATCACCGTGCTGCCGGGGCCGGCATGGCAATGCCCGATGACGGCAACAGGCGGGCCCGACAGCGTCGGGTGGGTGTGCGCCGGGGCGGGTGGAGTCAGGCCCGCCCCGGCGTCCGAGGGCCCGGCGCCACCACCTTCGTCACCGACCCCACCGCACCGAACGCGTCACCCGGGCCGGTGGTCGTCGCGGTGCCGGTGATGACCGTTCCGCCCTGCGTCGCCACCATCCCGCCGTGGCGTTCGGCTTCAGCCACAGCCGTGGCCAGGGCCGCAGCGAAGTCCGGATCGTCCTGCTGCGCGGCGGTGACAGCTAGCTCAACCCGCGTGCGGGTCAGCTCCGACACTTCACCGATCGCGGCGACCTCTGCCTCCAGCTTCACCAGCGCCGAGTCGGTCCCGATCTTGCTCAGCACCAACTTCAGCACCCTGGCGCGGGCTTTCGCCGTGACAGCGTCGATCACGTCGTTCGCGACACCGTCGAGCGTCTTGCCTGCGCGGCGGGCTTTGCCCGCGGCCCACGCGATCAACGCCCCCAGCACGACTTCGAATCCCATCAGCCAGCTCCCCTCACGCAACACCCCCGGCCGGGGTACCACAACCTACAGTCGTCGCTGCAGAACCAAAAGCGACACGACGAGACCCTGGACACCATCTCCTCCAGTACCGCCCGACGCCGTGGCGGGCAGTGAGCCCTCGGACTAGTTGTTCCGAAGGCGTTCGGGGAGTTCGCCTCGGTTCCAGCGCATCGTCATGTGCAGCACGGTGATCAGTGCTTCGTCATCGGTGAGGGTGGGCGCCTCGCCCATCGGCAGCTACATCTCGCGGTCGACGACGTCGTCTTGCAGGTACGACAGGAGAATCCCGGCGTAGGACAGTCGATCCTCGGGCTCGTCGACGCTGTCCGGCGAGTCAGCGGGAGACGCCTGGCCCCGGTCGAGGGTGAAGGTGCGGTGCTCGACGTGCACCAGCACTCGGCGCGAACGACCGTGCATCACGGTGTACCTCCCGCGACGTGCGAGGGGATATTTCTGCGGCAGGCTGGCTGCTTCATGCGCGACATCCGCAAGCACATGGCGTGGTACCTGATGGGCTTCCCGGTCGGCTCGGAGCTGCGCCGCGGGTTCGCGATGCTGTCCTCGATGCAGCAGCTCGACGACCTGATCGCCCAGCTCGACCACGACGCGCCGTTCCCCGAAGCCGCGACCGGGCCGCGAGGACGCCAGGGTTCGCCGGGCAAGGTCACGCTGCCGCACGGCTGGCTGGACGACCCGGACGACGACTGCGTCCCCGAAGCGGAAGACATGCATTCAGGCGGCTGAGGCTCACCCCGAAGAGCCAGCACGAGTGCGAGTCTGCAAGGCGCGCAAGAAGGTTCCCATGCGGACCCGACGACGCGGCCGTGACATCTGTCAGGTCCAAGTCGTGGCGGACGGCATCCGTCCCGGACTCCCCACCGCGACAAGCTTTTCCCATGACGAACAACGGTTCCCCGCTCAAGTCCCTCGCCATCGACATCGCCGTCCCCATCGGCGTCTACTACGGGCTCCACGCGCTCGGCGTGAGCGTCTTCCTCTCGCTCGCCCTCAGCGGCGTCGTCCCGCTCGCGAGGACGCTCCAGCAGTTCGCCAAGCACCGCACCCTCAACGGTCTCGCCCTGGTCGTCCTGGTCACGAACGTCGTCGGCATGCTGCTGACCTTCGTTTCCGGCGACGCCCGCATGATGATCGCCAAGGACTCGCTCGGCAGCGGCATCACCGGGCTCGTCATCCTCGCCTCCGCGTTCACCGCGGCGCCGATCATGACCAAGACGATCCAGCCGTTCCTCACCCGCGGCAAAGCCGAAAACGAAGCCGCCTGGGAACGCCTCTCCGGCACCGCGCCGTTCGAAAAGATCATGCGTCACACCAGCATCATCTGGGGCATCGGCTTCGTCCTGGAGTCCGCCGCTCGCATCGTCGGCGCCTTCACGCTGCCCATCGAGACCATGGTGTGGCTGAGCACCGTCATCTTCGTCGGCGCCTTCGCAGTGATCATGGTCGTCGGCGGCAAGACGGCCGAGCGGGCCGGCAAGATGATCGAAGCCGACGCCAACCACCTGATCGCCGCTTGACCTGCGACAACACCGGGGTGTACAGGTGTGTACATGTACAGCAAGCGGCAGCAGCTCGTCGGTGACCTCTCCGACCTGATCCGCTCGGGCCGCCTCGCCCACGGCGAACGGCTCCCCGGCGAGAACCAGCTCGCCCTGCAGTACCAGGTCAGCCGCGGCACCGTCCGCAGCGCCCTCTCCGAGCTCCAGCAGCTCGAACTCATCTCCACCCAGGCCGGCGTCGGCTCGTTCGTCACCTTCGACGGCGTCCAGCTCGACCAGCGGATCGGCTGGGCCCGCGCCCTCGCCGACGCCGGCGCGCCCGTCACCACCGAGCTCCTCGGCATCGAGGCCGTCGAAGACCAAGCCCTCGAAGAGGAGTTCGGCGAGACGGCCTACGTCGCCGTCCGGCGGCTGCGGCGGGAGCACGACCGGGGCGTTTCGCTCGAAACCGCCACCGTCCCCGCCGTCGGACTCCTCGCCGATCTTCCCGAAACCGGCCTCCGCGACGGCTCCCTCACCAAGACCCTCGAAGCCGCCGGGCGGATCTCCGTCGGCGGCGACCAGTGGATCAGCACCGAACGCCTCGACGCCTGCGCCGCCGGGCTCCTCGGCCGCAGCATCGGCGAGCTCTTCCTCCGCGCCGAGCGGACCTCGGTCGACGTCGAAGGCCGGCTCGTCGAACGCGTCGTCAGCCTCCTGGACCCGGACCGGTTCCAGTTCCACCTCACCTTCGGACACCGGTGACCGCGCGGGACCGGGCGCTCGGCGCGTTCACCGGCCTCGCCGTCGGCGACGCGCTCGGCATGCCGACGCAGTCCATGTCCCGCGCCGCGATCGCCGCCACCTACGGGCCGGTCACCGGCCTGCTCACCGCCGTCGCCGAGCAGCCGGTCGCGCCGTCGATGCCCGCGGGGTCGGTCACCGACGACACCGAGCAGGCCGTCCTGCTGGCCCGCCTCCTCATCGACGGCCGCGGCACCGTCGAGCCGCACGTCTTCGCCGACGCCCTGCTCATCTGGGAGGCGGACATGGTCCGCCGCGGCTCCGCGGACCTGCTCGGCCCATCGACGAAACGGGCGCTTTCCCAGCTGCAGAACGGTGTCCCGGCCGACGAGGCGGGTCGCACCGGCACGACCAACGGCGCCGCCATGCGCGTCACGCCGGTCGGCATCGCCACGCCGTCCGAGGACCTGCACCGGCTGGTCGACGCCGTCGTCGCGACCGCGCGCGTCACGCACAACACCAGCTTGGGCATCGCGTCCGCCGCGGCGGTCGCGGCCGCCGTGTCCGCCGGCGTCGACGGCGCGAGCCTGCCCGAAGCGCTCGACGCGGGTGAGCGCGCGGCCGTCGTCGGCGGGGAACGCGGCCATTGGGCGCCCGGCGGGGAGATCGCCGCGCGGATTCGCTGGGCGCGCGGCTGGGTGCGGGGCATGGCGCCGGCCGCCGTCGCCGATGCGGTCGCGCGGGTCATCGGCACGTCCGTCGCCTCGCAGGAGTCCGTCGTGGCCGCGTTCGCGCTGGCCGAGGCCATGGGTGACGACCCGCCGGCGGCGTTGCGGCTGGCCGCCGGGCTCGGCGGCGACACCGACACGGTCGCCGCGATCTGCGGGGCGATGCTCGGCGCCGCGCACGGTGTCGGCGTCTTCCGCCCCGACGTCGTCGAGACCGTCCTGGCCGTCAACCGCCTCGACCTCGGCCCGCTGGTCGACGAGCTCCTCGAGCTGCGCCGCCGATGACCGGGCGGCTGGTGCACACCGGGCAGGTCGTCCTCGACCTCGTCATGGCGGTGCCGGCCCTGCCCCCGCCGGGTGGCGACGTCATGGCGTCTTCCACGAACCTGTTGCCCGGCGGGGGTTTCAACGTCATGGCCGCGGCCGCGCGCTCCGGTGCTCGCGTGCTCTACGCGGGCAGCCACGGCACCGGTGCTTTCGGCGATCTCGTGCGTGCCGCCCTGGCGGACGAAGGTGTCGAGCTGGCTCACGAACCGACGTCGGAGCTGGACACCGGCGTCGTCGTCGCGCTGGTCGACGCGAGCGGTGAGCGCACCTTCGCGACCGGCACCGGCGCCGAAGGACGGCTGCGGCCCGCCGCGCTCGCCGATGTCGTTCCAAAGGATGACGACGTCGTGTACGTGACTGGCTACAGTTTGTTGCATAAGAGCAATCGCACGGCTCTCCTCGAGTGGCTACCCCTGCTGCCCGGCTCGAGGATCCTGTTCGATCCCGGCCCGTTGGCCGCCGAAATCACCCCTGGAGACCTTTACGAGTTACTGTCCATTGTAGACATTCTAAGCTGCAACGCCCGCGAGGCCGACGTGCTCGGCGAGCTGCCGCCGGTCGCCGTCGTCCGGGACGGCGCGAAGGGCTGCCGCGTCCACGAGCACGGGCGCGTCACCGACGTGCCGGGCTTCCCGGTCGACGCCGTGGACACGAACGGCGCCGGCGACACGCACTGCGGCGTGCTGGCCGCGGAGCTGCTGCGCGGCAGTACCCTCCTCGACGCCGCCGTGCGCGCCAACGCGGCGGCCGCGCTTTCGGTGACCCGCCGCGGCCCGGCGACGGCACCGCGCCGGGCGGAGATCGACAAGCTGGTGGAGGCCACGACATGAGCGGTACCCGCAGGCTCGAGGTGGAGACCAACGGCCTCGACGTGATCGACGACGCCGAACGCCGCGGGCGCCCGCGGCAGCTGTTCTGGCCGTGGTTCGGCGCGAACGTGTCGGTGCTGGGGCTGAGCTACGGCTCGTTCACGCTCGGCTTCGGCATCTCGTTCTGGCAGGCGCTGGTCGCGGGTGTCGTCGGCATCCTGTTCTCGTTCCTGCTGTGCGGGTTCATCGCGATCGCCGGCAAGCGCGGTTCGGCGCCGACGATGCTGCTCTCGCGGGCGGCGTTCGGCGTCCGCGGCAACCGGCTGCCGTCGGCGATCTCGTGGCTGCTGACGGTCGGCTGGGAAACCGTGCTGACGGCGTTGGCGACGCTGGCGACGTCGACGGTCTTCGAGCGCCTCGGCTGGGGCGGCGGGACCGCCACGAAGGTGATCGCGCTGGTCGTGGTCGCCGCGCTGACGGTCGCCGCCGGCGTGCTCGGCTTCGACGCGATCATGAAGCTGCAGACGTGGATCACCTGGATCACCGGCGTGCTCACTGTGGTCTACGTCGTGCTCGTGGCCGGTGACGTGCACTGGGACGCCGTGAGCGCGCTGCCGTCCGGCTCGGCGCAGCAGTGGGTCGGCGCGCTGGTGTTCCTGATGACCGGCTTCGGCCTCGGCTGGGTCAACGCGGCCGCGGACTACTCGCGCTACCTGCCGCGCTCGTCGTCGGGCCGCGGAGTGGTCGGCTGGACGACGTTCGGCGCGTCGGTGGCGCCGCTGGTGCTGCTGGTGTTCGGGCTGCTGCTGGCCGGCTCGTCGCCGGACCTGAACAAGGCGATCGCGGCCGACCCGATCGGCGCGCTGACGACGTTGCTGCCGCTGTGGTTCCTGGTGCCGTTCGCGATCGTGGCGGTGCTCGGCCTGGTCGGCGGCGCGGTGCTGGACATCTATTCGTCGGGCTTGGCGCTGCTCTCGGCGGGGTTGCGCGTGCCGCGCCCGGTGGCGGCGTTCGTCGACGGCGTGCTCATGGTGGCGGGCACGATCTACATCGTCTTCTTCGGCGGCGAGTTCCTCGGCCAGTTCCAGGGTTTCCTGGTGACGCTGGGCGTCCCGGTGGCGGCGTGGTGCGGCGTGATGCTCGCGGACGTCCTGCTGCGCCGGCGCGACTACGCCGAGCGCGACCTGTTCGACCCGGCCGGCCGCTACGGCGACGTCCGGCCCGGGCCGATCGCTCTGGTCGTGGTGGCGACGGCGCTGGGCTGGGGCTTGGTGACGAACACGTCCGCGGAGTGGCTGAAGTGGCAGGGCTACCTCCTGGAACCGTTGGGACTCGGCGGCCGCGACGGCTCGTGGGCGTACGCGAACCTGGGCGTGTTGCTGGCGCTGGCGCTCGGTTTCGTGGTGACGTTGTCGACGCGGCGGCGCATCCACGCGCAGGAGGCGGCGTGAGATCGGTCCTGGCGGTCATCGACCTGCAGAACGTGTTCGCCACCCCGGCGAGCGAATGGTTCACCCCGCGCTTCGCCGAGGTACTCCCGCGGATCCACCGCTTGGTAACGGCTTTCGGCGACGACGTCGTGTTCACGAGGTTCATCGCGCCGGCGCGCCCGGAAGGAGCGTGGAAGCAGTACTACGAGCAGTGGCCGTTCGCGCTGCGACCACCGGACGACCCGCTCTACCAAGTGATCCCCGAGTTCCAACCACAGTCCACAGTGGACGCGACCACGTTCGGCAAGTGGACGGCCCGCATGGCCACCCGGGTCGGCGGCGCACGCTTGGTCCTGGCCGGTGTGTCGACAGACTGCTGCGTGCTGTCGACGGCGTTGGCCGCGGCGGACGCGGGCGTATCGGTCACGGTGGTGTCGGACGCGTGCGCGGGAGTGGACGACGAGAGCCACGCGAAGGCGCTGGACATCATGCGGCTGTACGGGCCGTTGGTGAAGGTGGCCACGACGGAGGAGGTGCTGGGCTAGGCTCGATTCGGTGAGCCTCGAAGCTTCGGCGATCGCGCTGACGACAGCGGTGGTGAAGGCCGCGGCGAAGATCTGGCTCGGCGACCGCCCGATCGCCGCCGACGCCTCGGCCAAGGTGCTCGACCTGGCGGAGAAGCAGCTCACCGGCCTGAACGACCGCCGCAAGCTCCGCCTGCTGTTCACGAACCTCGAGTCCCGGGTGGCGGACCGCCTCCTGCCGTTCCTCGACGTCGAGTTCCGGGCGCTGCCGGACAACGAGCGGGCGGCCGCGGTGGACGCGGTCCGCGAAACGTTCGAGCGCGCCGCCCTCACCGACGACGACCTGTTCGCGACCGACCTCGACGCCACGTTCCTCTACCGCTACCTGCTCCGCACCGTCCCCGGCGTCACCAAGCTGCTCCCGGCCGACGGAATCGAGCTCTACCAGCGCGTTCTCCGCGAGTGCTGCGCGTATGTGGTGCAGGTGACGAGCACCCTGCCCCGCTTCCAGCCCGGCGCGCTCGTCGAGGTCCTGCGCCGGGAGACGGAGATCCTCGAGACGGTCCGGAACGTCCTGGCCGCGTTGCCCGAACGCCGTCACCCCGACGACTTCGCCGCGGACTTCCGCCGCCAGGTGGTCACCGCGCTCGACCGGATGGAGCTGTTCGGCGCGAGCTTGCCCGACGCGACCCGGTTGTACCCGCTGTCGGTCGCCTACCTGAGCCTGTCCGTCACTTCGGAAGACGGCGTCGCGGCCGACGACCGGATCGAGCACGTTCTGCCGCGGACGTCGCGGATCCTCCTGCGCGGTGAAGCGGGGTCCGGCAAGACGACGCTCCTGCAGTGGCTGGCCGTGCAGTGCGCGAGCCGGCGGCTGCAGGACGTCGAAGGCTGGGCCGAGCTGGAGCCGTTCCTGGTGCGGCTGCGGCGGTTCAGCCGGTCGCCGCTGCCGTCGCCGGAGCGTTTCCTCGACGAGGTCGGCAGGCACATCGCCGACGAGATGCCGGCCGGCTGGGTGCAGCGGCGCCTGCGTGGCGGCCGCGCCGTGCTGCTCGTCGACGGCCTCGACGAGGTCCCGGACGAGCGCCGCCGCGAAGTGCGTGACTGGCTGCGAGAGCTGATCGGCGCGTTCCCGCGCACCCGGTTCGTCGTCACCACCCGCCCGGCCGCGGTGGCCCCCGACTGGCTGCGCGGCGAGGGGTTCACCGAAGTCCGGCTCCAGCCGATGACACCCCGAGACGTCCGGACGTTCGTCACGCGCTGGCACCAGGCGCTGCCGGCTCCGGAAGACCGCGGCGACGCACTGGTCGCGGCGATCGGCACGCGGAGCGCGTTGCGGCGGCTCGCCGAGAACCCGCTGATGTGCGCGTTGCTCTGCGCCCTCCACCACGAGGGCAGCGGACGGCTGCCGGGCAACCGCATGGAGCTCTACGACGTCGCCTTGCGGATGCTGCTCGACAGCCGGGACATCGAACGCCGGATCGAAGCGAACGTCCGGCTTTCCCTGACCGAGAAACTGGTGTTGCTGCGGAACCTGGCGTACTGGCTGGTCCGCAACGGCCACACGGACGTCCCGGCCGCCGACGCCGAAGGCCGCGTCGCGGCGAAGCTGCGCTCGATGGGCCAGATCGACGTGACCCCGCGGACGGTGTTCCGCCACCTCCTGAACCGCGGCGGCGTGCTGCGCGAACCGGTCCCGGGCCGGATCGACTTCGTGCACCGCACGTTCCAGGAGTACCTGGCCGCCCAGGCGGCGGTGGAAGAGGACGACATCGGCATCCTGACGGCGAACGCCCACCTCGACGAGTGGCGCGAAGTGGTGGTCCTGGCCGCGGGCCACGCCCACCCGGCCCAGCGCGAGCGCCTGCTGGACGGAATCCTCCGGTGGGACGCGGACGAGCAGGAACGGCTGAAGCTGGACCTGGTGGCGCTGGCGTGCCTGGAGACGTCACCGGTGTTGAGCGAGCGGCTGCGCAACGAAATCGAGGACCGCGCCAGCACCCTGATCCCGCCGGCCAACCTCGAAGAGGCCGAAGCGCTGGCGGACGCCGGCGAGTTCGTCCTGGACCTCCTGGCCGATTGCGCTCCCGAGCCGGCGGAAGTGCCCTTCCTCCTGCGTGCCGCCACGCTGATCGGCGGCGCGGGCGCCCTCGACCTGCTGGCCCGGTACGGCGCCAGCGAAGATCCCGCCGCCATCCGGCAACTGATGGCGGCCCGGGTGCTGTTCGACCCGGCCGACTTTTCCGAGCGGGTGCTCGCCGACTCGCCGCTGTACGACGGCCGGCTCACCGTGAACGATCCGGCCGAGGTGGCGGGCCTGGAACACCTCCGGCACCTCAGAGACCTGCGGTGCCGGTTCGACGACGGGTACGGACGCCTGGACTTCGTTCGCGGCTTGCCCGGGCTCGAGGCACTCGGCGTCGCGGACCTCGCCGGGTACGACCTGCCGTCGCTGGCGGGCACCCGGCTGTCCCGGTTCGCGTTGACCGGGCCGCCGGTACCGGAGTCGGTCGACCTCGCCCCGCTCGCCGCGGTGCCGGGCCTCACCTCGATCGAAGCCCACGTCGCCACCCACGGCTGGGCGGCGCTGGCCGGGCTGCCGCAGCTGGAAAGCCTTCAGCTGAGCTGGCTCCACGACCCCGCCGAGCTGGCCGATCTCGTGCGCATGCCCGGCTTGCGGTCGTTGTCGCTGAGCCACGTCTTCCGGCTCACCGACCTGGAACCGCTCGCCTTCCTCACAGCACCGGCGTCCCTGGCGTTCCTCGGCTGCAAGGCGCTCGGGGACTTGACGGGGCTCCGCCGCTGGGCTGCCGGGCTCCGGCGCCTGCACCTGATCGACTGCCCGCCCGCGGATCCGGCACCGATCGCGGACCTGACCGGGCTGCGGGTGCTCGACCTGACCGCGACCGACCTCCCGGACCTTTCGCTGCTGTCCGCGTTGAGGGACCTGCGAGACCTGCGGTTGCGAGACCTGCGCGGCATGCCCGACCTGGCCCCGCTCGCCGGGCTCGACCGGCTCGGAAAGCTGACCGTGACGGGGATGGGCCGGCTCGACCTGCGGCCGTTCGCCGGGCGGCCGAGGCTCACGATCCACATCAGCGACCTGGTCGAGCCGGTCGGGGCCGAACTGCTCGGACCGGACAGCACCGTCGTCACCGTCGAGGGGCGCTGACACCGGACGTTCAACCGGGCGAAGTAGATTCCAGTCGTGATCGACCACATCAGCATCCCCACCGAAACCGGTTCCTTCGACGCCATCGCGGCCGGGCCCGAAGACGGCCGGCCGGTGCTGCTGTTGCACGGCTTCCCCGAAGCCGCCGTCGAGTGGGAGCACCAGGTCGCCACCCTCGGCGTTCTCGGCTACCGGGCCGTCGCGCCCGATCAGCGCGGCTACTCGCCCGATGTGCGGCCCGAACCCGCCTCCGACTACTCCATCGACCACCTCGTCGGGGACGTCGTCACGATCACCGAACAGCTCGGCTGGAAGCAGTTCGACCTCGTCGGGCACGACTGGGGCGGCGCCGTCGCCTGGTGGACCGCCGATGCGCACCCCGAACGGCTGCGCAGCCTCACCGTCGTCTCCACACCGCACCCGGCCGCGCTCGCCAACGCCATGAAGACCGACGAGGACCAGCACCTGCGGACGCGGTACATGACCGAGTGGCGCCAGACCCGCGTCACCGAGCGGCGGATGCTGGAGAACGACGGCCGCGCGCTGCGGGAGATGTTCGAGCGGCGGCTGCCGCCTTCCAAGGTCGACGACTACGTGCAGCGGCTGTCCGAGCCGGGCGCGCTCACCGCGGCCCTCAACTGGTACCGCGCCGGCCGGCCCGGCGGGAAGATCGGCAAGATCTCCGTGCCGACGCTCTACGTCTGGAGCACCGAGGACGTCTCGTTCGGCTCGACCGCGGCGCTCGACACCGCGAACTGGGTCACCGGGCCCTACCGGTTCGAAATGCTCGAGGACGTGACGCACTGGGCGCCGGAAGAGGCGCCGGAGGCCGTCACGACGCTCATCGTCGAGCACCTCGACGCGCGGTAACGGCCCGTCACCCGGCCGGGCGGACCACCCGTAACCCACCCGCATCGCGGTACGGGGGCCGCCCGCCCGTCGTGTTCACTGGGGGTGTGGACACCGCGATCGAACCCGAGACCGAGCAGGTCGTCTTCGTCACCGAAGACGGCGTGCCCACCGGCGAAACCGGCCCCAAGCTGGCCAGCCACCACGAGCACACCCGGTTGCACCTGGCCTTCTCGTGCTACGTCCTGCGGCGCGCCGACAACGCCCTGCTGATCACCCAGCGCGCGCTGCACAAGAAGGTCTGGCCGGGGGTCTGGACCAACAGCGTCTGCGGTCACCCGGCGCCGG
This sequence comes from Amycolatopsis sp. NPDC098790, assembly GCF_044759945.1. Classification (NCBI taxonomy): domain Bacteria; kingdom Bacillati; phylum Actinomycetota; class Actinomycetes; order Pseudonocardiales; family Pseudonocardiaceae; genus Amycolatopsis; species Amycolatopsis sp. NPDC098790. The sequence goes on along the minus strand of NZ_JBIWAI010000001.1, from coordinate 1,520,190 downwards.
GCGAGCCGCTCGAAGACGCCGTGCGCCGGCGCGCGGACTACGAGCTCGGGCTGCCGTCGCTGTCCGGCCTGCACTGCGTGCTGCCGAAGTACCGCTACCGGACGCCGCCGTTCCAGGGGATCGTCGAGAACGAGTTCTGCCCGGTCTTCGCCGCCTGGGCCGACGCCGAGCCGGAGCCGAACCCGGCCGAGGTCGGCGAGTGGCGCTGGGTTCCGTGGACCGGCTACCAAGAGCTACTGAACGACGAGACGGCTAATGTGAGTTACTGGGCCAAAGACCAATTCGCCCAGCTCAAGGGCATCGAGCCGTTCTCGGGACTCTGACGACGCAACTCCGGAGTGTGACCACCGCACTCCCGTTTGAGCTAAATTCACCTTCGTCCTCAAGCGTGGCCTCCGCTACGACGACAACCAATGCGTGGTGGAGGTGGGCATGGTCGCCGGGGACGAAGCCGTGCTGCGCCGAAGCCCGCCCGCGCCGGACCTGCTCCGCCTCCACGAGGCCGTCGCGACGCTCTTCGCCACCCAAGGCGACTGGCGGCGCGCCTACCAGCACCTTCGCTCCGCGCTGGACATCGCCCGCGACGGCAGCCTGCGCGACGCGCTGACGTCGAGCTACAACCGCCGCTACCTCGACGAGCGCCTGTACCGACCGTTCGCCGATCGGCAGCCCGGCCCGCTCGGCCTCGCGCTCGTCGATCTGGACCGCTTCAAGCGCGTGAACGACACGTACGGTCACCTCGTCGGCGACCGCGTCCTCCGCCGGGTGGCCGACCTCCTCCAGGAGGAGCTGCCGCCGGAGGGGTTCTGCGCTCGCTACGGCGGCGAGGAGTTCGTGCTGTGGCTGCCCGGCGTCGACGCCGGGCACGCGGTCCGGATCGTCGACGCCGCCCGCGTGCGCGTGGCCCGTCATCCCTGGTCGGAACTGCAGCCGGGACTGCGCGTGACCATCAGCGCCGGCCTGGCCCACGAGGGTCCGGCGGAGCCCGAGCGGCAGCTGCGAAGCGCCGACGACCTGCTTTACGCCGCGAAACGGGCCGGACGGAACAAAGTCGCCTATCACGACGCGCAAACCACGCGGTTAATAACCCACTCTGAGTAACACAAACCGCGCATTACCCCGGAAAGCTGCGGGCATCGGTCACCCGTTAGTCGACGGCCAGCGGCCGTTCGTCGACTCAAGGTGAAGAAAATTCCGGGAGGGTGTCGTCACGAACGGGGGGTATCCGTACGATAACGAAAACCTCCGGGGGAACGATCACCTCTCGCGGGGGAAGACGGCCAAGTCACGACCCCGCCTTCGATCGCGCGAAAGGAGACCGAGTGCCGGACGAGCACGACAGCCCGGGAACCGGTCGCCGTTCGGACGGTCCCGCGCGGCCCCGCACCGGCAGACGCCGGTCGATGGAGGACCAGGGCGGGATCAGCGTCTCGGACGTCGTCGCCAAGTCCACCGGCGTCCGCCCGGTCCCGGGGCGCGAGGAGCGTCCCGAGCAGCCGGGCCGCCGGGCCCGCGCGGCCGAGCCACCGCGTGCGCGACCCTCGGACCCCGGCGAGGACTCAGTACCCACGGACGCCAACCGTCAACCGCGCCCCCCGAGGCCGCGCCAGCCCCGCCGCACAACGGCGGCGGCCCCGGCCCCGGAGGCCCCGTTGCAGCGCCGCCCCCCGGCGGCCAACCCCGGCCCCCAGCAGACGGCGGCGGCACCCCAGCCACCACGGCGGTTGAGGCGTCCGGCTCCGGAAGGGGAAGGAGCTGCACCGCAGCGCCCGGCCGCGCCTGGCGGCCCCGCTCGGCGTGCCGCCGACGGGCGCCCGGGTGCGGAAGGCGCTTCCGAGGTCGCCGCACCGCACTCCGCTCGCCGCGCCGAGGGCCGCCCAGCTCCGGAAAGCTCGCCTGAGGCCGCCGGACCCCGCTCGGCCACCGGCGGCCGAGGTCGCCCGGATTTCGAAAGCTCTTCCGAGGCAGCCGCACCCCGCCCGGGACGCCGCGCCGCCGAGGGGCTCCCGGGCCTGGAAAGCTCGCCTGAGGCCGCCGCCCCCCGCTCGGCCTCTGGTGGCCGAGGTCGCGCGGATTTCGAAGGCTCCTCCGAGGTCGCCGCACCCCGCCCGGGACGCCGTGCCGGCGAGGGGCGCCCGGGGCCGGAAAGCTCACCTGAAGCTGCCGCGCCCCGCCCGGCCACCGGCAGCCCCGCCGGCCGACGTGCCGCCGGCGAAGGTTCTCCGGAAGCCGCCGCCCCGCGTGCGGCCGGCCATGCTCGCCGCGGCGGTGAAAGCGCTCCCGATGCCGCGCAGCGCCCGGGCGCCCGCCGCGCTGCCGAAAGTGCTCCCGAGGCTGTGCAGCGTCCGAGTGCCGTTGCGCCGCGGCGCGGCGCGGCTGACGGCCCCGCCTCCGATTGGCGCGCCGAAGGCTCTCCCGAAGCGGCCGCGCCGCAGCGGCCGGCTCGCCGGGCCGCAGCACCTGAAACGGCCGCCGCCCGGCGCCCCGCGCCCGAGGGATCGCCCGGCGAAGCCACCGCGATGCAGCGGCCGGCACGTCGGCCCGCCGCCGAAGGGCCTGCCTCTCGCCGCGCGAACGCCGACGGGCCCGCCCCCCGCCGAGCCGGTGCCGGTGCCGCCGACGAGACCGCCGGCCGCCCCGATCCGGCTGGCCCCCGGCGCCCTGGCGCCACGCCCGACAGCCCCGGCCCGCGCCGCGCGGCAGCCGAAGGCGTCGCGCAGAGCGGTGCCGAAGCCGCGGTCGATGCCCCCACCCAGAAGCGTCCCCCGGTCGCCGAACCGCCCAAGCGGCGGCCCGGTGCCGTCCCGGCCAGGGCCGAGCTCGATCCGCTCACCATGACCGACGAGATGGAAGCGATCGACGAGGCCACGCAGTACCGGCGCAAGATCGACCACACCCTCGCCCGGTTCTCCGCCGCCCACGACGAGATGGAAGCCGAAGAAGCGAAGCGCCGCGAACGCCGTGAGCGCCTCTCGCCCGCTTCGCTCATCGAGAGCACGCGGACCGCCCTTCAGCGCGTCGTCACTCCTACGCCGGCGGCCGAAGCGGAGGACGCCGAGAAGGCCGAGCAGACCCGGCTCCAAGAAAAGAAAGCCCGCAAGATCGAACGCTCGGTCCGCTTCGGCCGGATCGCCGCGGCCGTCGTCGCCGGGCTCGTCTTCCTCGGCATCGGGGGCGCCTGGGGCGCGCAGACCTACTTCGACGCCAAGTTCACGCAGGTCTCCGCGCTCGACGAGAACTCCTCCGACATCCAGGACGCCGACGCCCAGGCCAACGACGAGAACTTCCTGATGGTCGGCTCCGACACCCGCGACGGCGCGTCCGCCGAGGAAGGCGTCGGGACCGCCGACAGCAATCCGGGTGCGCGGAGCGACACCGTGATGGTGGCGCACATCCCCGCCGACCGGAAGCGGGTCGTCGTCACGTCCTTCCCGCGTGACCTCGAGATCGACCGGCCCGAGTGCCAGCGCTGGGACACCACGCAGAGCAAGACGACCGACGAGAAGGTCCCCGGGCAGAAGATCGCCAAGCTCAACACCGCCTACGCGGTCGGCGGGCCGCCCTGCATCACCAAGGTGATCCAGCAGCTCACCGGGCTGCGGATCAACCACTTCGTCGGCATCGACTTCAACGGCTTCAAGGAAATGGTCGACGCCGTGCACGGCGTGACCGTGCACAACGAGATCCCGATCGACGACACCGTCCTCGGCAAGGTGCTGCTGGAGACCGGGGACGTCACGATCTCCGGTGACCAGGCGCTGAACTTCGTGCGCGCCCGGCACGTCAAGGGCGACAAGACCTCCGACTACGGCCGGATCAAGCGGCAGCAGGAGTTCATCGGCGCGCTCCTGAAGAAGGTCATGTCGTCGGACGTCGTGCTCGACCCCGGCAAGCTCAGCGACTTCATCACGGCGTTCGCGAAGGCCACCTTCGGCGACAACCTCGGCGTCAAGCAGATGATGACGCTGGCGCAGTCGATGAAGGGCCTGGACCCGTCGAAGATCTCGTTCCTCACCGTCCCGACGGTCGGCCTGCCGAACAACCGCGGCAACGAGGTGCTCGTCCGCAGCAAGACGAAGGCCCTCTTCGACGCGCTGCGCAACAACACCCCGCTGCCGGACCCGAACGCGCCGATCCCGGCGAGCGAGCAGGCGCCGCCGACGAGCACGTCGAAGTCGAAGACCAGCACCTCGAAGTCGACGACGAGCAAGAAGAGCAGCAGCACGGGCTGATCCGCGAGGATCGTTAGACCGGGTTCACGTGTGGTTCATCCGGCGATTCGGTTTTTGGACACGGTTGCCCGTAGGGTTGGGCCATGCGTGAGGCTTACCATGTCGAACTCGAACAGCTCGCCGACCACCTGGCCGCGATGTCGGTCCAGGTCGCCGACGCCATGGAGCGGGCCACGAGGGCACTGCTGGAGGTCGATCTCAGTCTCGCCGAGCAGGTGATCAGCGACGACGCCAAGGTCGACGACGCCCGCGCCCAGTGCGAGGAGCAGGCGTACGCCCTGCTGGCCCTGCAGGCGCCCGTGGCCACCGATCTGCGCACGGTGCTGGCGGCGATCCACGCCGCCGAAAGCCTGGAGCGGATGGGCGACCTGGCGCTGCACGTGGCGAAGGCCGCGCGGCGCCGCCACCCCGACCCCGTGCTGCCCGAGGCGGTGAAGCCGTACTTCACCGAGATGGGCGAGGTCGCGGTCAAGCTGGCCCGCCAGGTCGAGGCGGTCATCCACTCGAAGGACATCGAAGCGGCGAAGACGATCGAGTCCGACGACGACCAGGTCGACGACATCCACCGCCACCTGTTCACGGTCCTGATGGACCGCGAGTGGCCGCACGGCGTGGCCGCCGCGGTCGACGTGACGCTGCTGGGCCGCTTCTACGAGCGCTACGCCGACCACGCGGTGTCGGTCGCGAAGCGGATGATCTTCGTGGTCACCGGCAAGATGCCGGGCTACGGCTCCGACGACGACATCTGAGCAACCCTTCGAGAAGGCCCCTGACGCAGGTCAGGGGCTTTTTTCGTGGAGACCGATGAGTTCCGCGCGGCCGGTGTCTCTCAACGGGTGACAGCACACCCACGAAGGAGCCGGACATGCGCAAGGTCATCGCCTACGTCAACCTCACCCTCGACGGCCACCTGGCCGGCCCGGCGGGCGAGCTGGACTGGATGCTCCCCGACCCGGAGCTGAACATCGCGCTGTCGGACGAGCTGCGCGGCCGCGTCGACACGATCCTGACCGGGCGCGGCTTCCACGACGCGATCGAGCAGAACTTCCGCGCGCAGGCGACGGACCCGGCGAGCCCGGCCGAGCTGGCGGACTTCGCGACGTGGATGATCTCGACGCCGCAGGTGGTGTTCTCACGGTCGCTGGCGGAAGTGGCCGAGCCGCACCGGCTGGCGGGCGACGACCTCGCGGCGGAGGTGGCCGCGCTGAAGGCGTTGCCCGGCAAGGACATGGTGCTCTTCGGCGGGGTGTCGATCGTGCAGCAGTTCGTCGGCGCCGGGCTGGTGGACGAACACTGGATCAAGCTCTACCCGACGGCGATCGGCGCGGGGCAGCCGATGTTCACCGAGCGGCGGGAATTGCTTTTGCTGGAAAGCAAAACGTGGGAATCGGGAATCCTGACCCTGCGGTACACCCCGAAGCGGTGATCCACAAAGGACAAAAGGAAAGGCCTTTCTCGCCGACCCCGAGCACCGGCGAGAAAGGCCTTGTCCCCCAACGACGACTCAGCCGAAGCGGCCGGAAATGTAGTCTTCCGTGGCCTTTTCGTCCGGGTTGGAGAAGATCTTCTCCGTGTCGTTGAGCTCCACCAGCCGGCCCGGCTGCCCCACGCCGGCCAGGTTGAAGAACGCCGTCTGGTCGGAAACCCGCGCCGCCTGCTGCATGTTGTGCGTCACGATGACGATCGTGTAGTCCTTCTTCAGCTCACCGATCAGGTCCTCGATCGCGAGCGTCGAAATCGGGTCCAGCGCCGAGCACGGCTCGTCCATCAGCAGGACGTCCGGCTGGACCGCGATCGCGCGGGCGATGCACAGACGCTGCTGCTGACCACCCGACAGGCCGCCGCCCGGCTTGTTGAGCCGGTCCTTGACCTCGTTCCACAGGTTCGCGCCGCGCAGGGCGCGCTCGGCGATGTCGTCGAGGGTCTTCTTCCCCTTGGTGCCGCCCAGCTTCAGGCCCGCGACGACGTTGTCCTTGATGGACATCGTCGGGAACGGGTTGGGGCGCTGGAACACCATGCCGATCGTGCGGCGGACCTGGACCGGGTCGACCGCCGAGGCGTAGATGTTCTCGCCGTCCAGCAGGACGTCGCCCTCGACGCGGGCGCCGGGGATGACCTCGTGCATGCGGTTCAGCGTGCGGAGCACCGTCGACTTGCCGCAGCCCGACGGGCCGATGAACGCGGTGACGTTGCGCGGGGGCACGGACAGGGTGACACCGTCGACGGCGTGGAACTTGCCGTAGTAGATGTCGACGTCCTTGACGTCGATTCGCTTTGCCATGGCTTACAGCTCACTTCTTCTTCGGGGCGACAAGGCGCGCGAACACGGTGGCGAGGAGGTTGATGATCGCGATGATGAGCACCAGGGTCAGGGCCGCGCCCCAGATCCGGTCGAAGCCGACCGTGCCGGGGTCCATCGGGTTGCTGACGCGTTCGTTGTTCATCAGCAGGGGCAGCGCCGCCTGCTCGCCGCTGAAGATGTCCCAGTGCGTGTAGGCCGAGTAGCCGACCAGCACCAGCAGCGGTGCCGTCTCGCCCATCACGCGGGCCAGCGCCATCATGATGCCGCCGACGATGCCGGACAGCGCCGTCGGGAGGACGATCTTCATGATCGTCTTCCACTTCGGCACGCCCAGCGCGTACGACGCCTCGCGCAGGTCGTCCGGGACGATCCGCAGCATCTCCTCCGACGAGCGGACGACCACCGGGATCATCAGCAGCACCAGGGCCAGCGACACGGCGAAACCGCTGCGCGGCAGGCCGAGCGTGGTGACCCACAGCGCGTAGATGAACAGCGCGGCCACGATGGACGGCACACCGGAGAGGATGTCGACCATGAACGTGGTGGCCTTGGCGAGCTTGCCGCGGCCGTACTCGACGAGGTAGATCGCGACGAGCATGCCGATCGGCACGGCGATGATCGCGCAGACGAGGCCCTGCAGCAGGCTGCCGATGATCGCGTGCAGCACGCCGCCGCCGACCTCGTCGGACAGGACGTCGCCGAAGTCTTCGCTCCACCAGTTGCTGTACGGGATGCGCTTGACGCCGTTCGCGATCACCGTGTACAGCACCCACACCAGCGGGACGACGGCGACCAGGAACGAGAGCCAGACCAGCGTGGTCGCCAGGCCGTTCTTGACCTTGCGACCCATGCTGACCTGCTGGAACGCCGGCGTTGTCGCGGGCGCTTCGAGCGTGGACGTGGTCATGTCAGTCCACCTTCTTCCCGATGACCGAACGCGCGGCGAAGTTGACGAGGAACGTGAGCACGAACAGCACGAGACCGGCCGCGATGTACGCGCCCGCCGACGTCTCGTTGTTGAACTCGCTGTAGTTCGCGGCGATCTTCGACGCGAACGTCGACCCGCCGTCGAAGAGGCTCCAGTCGAAGTTCTTCCCCTGCGGGATGAGCAGGATGACGGCGAGGGCGATCGTCTCGCCCAGCGCGCGGCCGAGGCCGAGCATCGACGCGCCGATGTAGCCGGCCTTGCCGAACGGCAGCACCGTCGTGCGGATGACTTCCCAGCGCGTCGCGCCGAGCGCCAGCGCGCCCTCGATGTGCGGGGTCGGCGTCCGCTCGAACACCTCGCGCGAGAGCGACGTGATGATCGGCAGGATCATCACGGCGAGCACGATGCCGGCGGTGAAGATCGTGCCGCGCACGCTCGGCGAGACGTTGCCGGGCGCCAGCAGCGGGAACCACGAGAACGTGTCGTTGATCCACTGGGAGAACGGCTCGATCGCCGGGGCGAACACGAGGATGCCCCAGAGGCCGAAGATGATCGAGGGGACCGCGGCGAGCAGGTCGATGACGTAGGCGAACGGCCGCGAGAGGCGGGCGGGCGCGTACTGCGTCAGGAACAGCGCGATGCCCAGGGAAATCGGCATCGCGATGATCAGCGCCACGAGCGACGTCGCCACCGTGACCTCGAGGAGGTCGAGGATGCCGAACGACATGTTCGCGGGGTCGTTGGTCGACCAGCCGTGGTTGGTGAGGAAGTTCGCCTTGTTGGCCTGCAGCGCCGGGATCGCCTGGATGAGCAGGAAGATCCCGATCAGGCCGATCAGGGCGACGACGAAGATCCCGGCCCCGGTGGTCAGGTTCTGGAAGATGCGGTCACCGGGCCGCACCTTCTTCGGTTTTTCGCTCGCGGGCGGCTCGGGCGCCGCCGGCGGTGCTGCTTGCTCCGAAATCGGGACCTCCGGGGGCGTCGTGGCGGACGACGAACGCCCACCGGGGTCGCCGGTGGGCGTTCGCGTCGAGGATGACTCGCTCATCAGGACTGCTGACCAGCCTCTATCACTCGGATGTCAGTCGCAACGGGCGTTCAGGAGATCGCCTTGACCGCGGCCAGGACCTTGGTCTGCAGCGACTGCGGGATCGGCACGTAGCCCTTGGCGGACAGCGGCTGCTGGCCTTCGGTGGCGGCCACCGTCAGGAACGCCTTGACGGCCTTCGCGACGTCGGCGTTCGCGTACTTCGAGCAGACGATCTCGTAGGTCGTCAGCAGCAGCGGGTAGGCACCCGGGGTGTTGCTGGCGTAGATGCCGTTGAGGTCGAGCGCGAGGTCGTTCGAGCCGTCCTTGAGGAACTTGGCCGAGTCGAGGGACTTCGCCACGTTCGCCGCGTTGAGCTCGACGCCGCCGGAGCCGCTGTCGATGAGGGCCGGGGTCAGGCCGTCCTTGGCGAACGCGCCCTCGACGTAGGTGATGGCGCCGTCGGCGGCCTTCACCGCGGTCGCGACACCGTTGGAGCCCTGCGCACCGTTGCCGACGCCACCGTTGAACTTCTTGCCGGCACCCTTGGTCCAGTCGGCCTTCGCCGCCGCGCCCAGGTACTTCTGGAAGTTGTCGGTGGTGCCCGACTCGTCGGCGCGGGAGACGACCTGGATGGCCTTGTCGGGCAGGTTGGCGCTCTCGTTGCCCTTGACCGCCTTGATGGCCGGGTCGTTCCACTTGGTGATGCCACCGCTGAAGATCTTCGCGATGACCGACGGGGTCAGCGTCAGCTTGTCCACACCGGACAGCTTGTAGGCGACGGCCACCGGGCCGACGACCATCGGGATGTTCCAGGCGTCGCTCGCGCAGCGCTTGTTGGCGGCTTCGAGGTCCGCGCCGGTGACCGGCGAGTCCGAGCCGCCGAAGTCGATCTGGTTGGCGTTGAACTGCTTGACGCCCGCGCCCGAACCGCTCGGGTTGTAGTTCACCTGCTGGCCGGAGCACTTCTTGCCGTACTGCTGCGTGAAGATGTCGATGGCGTTCTTCTGCGCCGACGAACCTTCCGCGGAGAGCGGGCTCTTGCCACCGCACTCCACGTCGGCGGTGCCGGTGGCAGCGGGCGCCGAAGCCGAGTTCGAGCCACTGCTGTTGGACGCCGCGGGGTCGGAACCACAGGCGGCGAGCACGAGGGCGGCGCTCGCGACGATGCCCACCGCGCTCAGGGGCCGCATGATCTTCACTGCTGTTTCCTCCATCAGGAGCTTGACCGGGTCGCCGCGGCGTGCTGCCGCGCCGGATCCGGACATTAGGCAGCCACGGTGGACGGTCCCCCCTGTCCAGGTGAACGAAAAGTGAACAAGGCTGTCGATGTGAGCAGGGCTACTAGTCCGAAAGAGTGCCGTGTCCCGCCCGTGACCTGGGCGTTCGCACACTGTGACGGTTTGTTGGCACGGCGTTTGTAACGCTCACCGACCGTATTGGACGTCGGTCTCGTGCCGCGCGAACCCGAGTTTGGTGTAGACGGCGAGCGCCGGCGCGTTGTCGCCCTCGACGTACAGGATGATCTGGCTCAGCCCCCGGCCCGCGAGGTACCGCAGCCCGGCGAGGGTCAGCGCCCGCCCGAGCCCGCCGCCCTGCGCCGCGGGGTCGACGCCGACGACGTAGACCTCGCCGACGCGCTCGCCGCCGAACCGGCCCGGCGTGGCCTCGTGGACCTTCGTCCAGTGGAAGCCGATGACCTGTCCGTCCTCTTCGGCGAGGAAGAAGCCGTCGGCGTCGAACCAGGGGCGCGCCTCGTCGGCACGGATGTCGTCGGCGGTCAGCGCGCCCTGCTCGGGGTGCCAGTCGAAGGCCAGCGCGTTGACCCGGACGACGGCGTCCTCGTCCTGGCCCGGCACGAACGTCCGCAGCGAGACGCCGTCACGCAGCCGCGGCTCCGGCCAGTCCGCGCCCTCGACGTCCGTGTGCAGGATGAGCAGCTCGCGCTTGCGCTCGAAGCCGGTCTTCAGCGCCAGCTTGCGCGCTGCCGGGTGGTCGCCGTGCGCCCAGATGCGGAACCCGACCGCGGCGCGCTCGTCGACGGCCTGAAGCAGCTTCGCGCCGTAGCCGCGATCGCGGTGGGCGGGGTGCACGAACAGCTCGGCGACCTGGTGCCCGAACGAGTCGCCGGTGGTGTCGAGGTGGGCGTAGCCGACGACCTCGCCCTCGACGCAGGCGACGAGGTGCTCGCCGCCGTCGAACTCACCGGGCAGCGCCCCCTCGGGTTCGACCTCGGGCCGCCCGTCGGCGTCGCGGACGGCCAGCAGCAGCCCGCGGACGTCGTCGAGCTGCTTGTCGTCCAGTTCCTGGCGCCACTCGCCGTCTCCAGTCACCCTGCGACCGTACCCGCGCGGGAGGCAACGCGAAGGCTGTCAACGCGTCCTGGTGAACGTGGGGACGTCAGCGCGCGAGTTCGGGGGCCTCGACGGGCGCCTCGGCCTGAGCGGGCACGCCCGGCCGCACGCCGCCCTTGGCGGGCCGCTCGAACTTGTAGCCGACGTTGCGCACGGTGCCGATCATCTGCTCGTGCTCGGGGCCGAGCTTGGCGCGCAGCCGCCGGACGTGCACGTCGACCGTGCGCGTGCCGCCGAAGAAGTCGTAGCCCCAGACCTCCTGCAGCAGCTGGGCGCGGGTGAACACCCGGCCGGCGTGCTGCGCGAGGTACTTGAGCAGCTCGAACTCCTTGTAGGTGAGCTCGAGGGTGCGCTTGCGCAGGCGGGCGGTGTAGGTCGCCTCGTCGATGACCAGCTCGCCGACGCGCAGCTCGGCGTCGACCTGCTGGGAACCGCCGTCGCGGGTCGTCACCAGCCGCAGCCGCGCGTCGACCTCGGCGGGGCCAGCGGTGGGCAGCAGGATGTCGTCGGTGCGCCATTCGGCGCTGACGGCGACGAGCCCGCCCTCGCCGACGACGGCGATGATGGGGGTCGCTGCCTCGTCTTCGCCGGTGCCCTTGAGCAGCCGGCAGAGGCTCTTCGCCGAGGCCAGGTCGCTGCGGGCGTCGAGGAGGATCACGTCGCGGTGGCCCGCGTCGAGCAGGGCGGTCACTTCGGGAGCGCGGACGCGTACGGTGTGCGGCAGCAGGTCCAGCGCGGGCAGCACCGAAGTGGCGTCGGCTTCCGCAGTCAGTACCAGAAGGTCCAGGCTCATGAGCCGCACCGCCTCCACAATCGTCGCCGCACGTCGGCGTTGGTCGGTGCTAAGTGAGAATAGCGGCTGAACGGCCGGGCACCTAACCCTTGCTGGATCGATCACACCTGGAGAAATCCCCGGTGTCCCCGACGAACAGGAGTACGGACGCGATGGTGAGCAGGCCCGTGACCCGGGACGACCGACCCGCACCGAGGCCGGACGCGCGGCGCCGCGGGCGCCGGGCCCGCCGCTGGGTGATCGCGCTCGTCGTCCTGGTCTTGCTGCTGGTCGGCGCCGATTTCGGGGCTGCGGCGTACGCCGAGCACATGATCTCCCAGAAGGCGCGCACGCAGCTGCAGCTGACCGACGACCCGTCGGTGACGATCCACGGCTTCCCGTTCCTCACGCAGGCCCTGGGCGGTGACTACAGTCACATCAGCGTCTCCGCCGCCGGCGTGCCGGTCGCCGACAAGCTCCAGGACGTCGCGGTCAACGCCGAGCTCGAGGACGTCACCGCGCCGCTGTCGGACATCACGAACGGCAACACCAAGGCGATCACGATCGGCAAGCTGACCGGCGCGGTGACCATCAAGGCCGCCGACCTCGCGCGCCTCTCGCCGCTGGACAAGATCAAGGACCTGCGGATCGAGCCGTCGACCTCCGAGTACGTCCAGAACGGCGACAGCGGGCAGAGCGAGCCGACGCCGACCACGACGACCACCGAGGGCCAGGCCGACCAGGACGAGTCGAGCACCGGTGTCCGCATTTCGGGACACCTTCAGTTCGCGGGCAAGGATCTGGAAATCTTCTGCTTCGCGATGATCGAGGCCGACGCGAAGGGCGGGACGATCGACTTCGTCCCCAAGCGGCTGCAGTTCGGGAATGACCAGGAGACCACGGTCGTTCCCCAGGCGGTGCAGAACGCGCTGATGCCGAACTTCAAGGCGTCGATCAACACGAAGGACCTGCCGCTGTCGGTCACCCCGACCGGCGTGCGGGTGCAGAGCGGATCGGTGACGATCAAGGGCGAAGCGACGAACGTGTCCTTCGCGGACTTGAGCAAGTAGGGAGCGGTGCGGTGACGGGGCTGTGGGTGCTCGTGGCGGTGCTGGTGGCGGCCACGGCCGTCGGCCTGCTGCTGCGGGCGCGCAACGGCCGGGTGCGAAACGCCAAGCCCGTGCGTGATCTGCCCGGCCCCGTCACCGACGTGCTCGACCCGGCGTCCGCCGTGACGCTGGTCCAGATCTCCACCACCTTCTGCGCGCCTTGCCGGCACGCGAAGGCCGTGCTCGGGCCGCTGGCCGAGCGGACGGACGGCCTGCACCACGTCGAACTCGACGTCACGAACCAGCCGGAGGTCGCGCAGTCGCTGTCCGTGCTGCGGACGCCGACCACGATCGCGCTGACCCCCGACGGCCGGGAGCTGCTGCGCGTCGGCGGCGTCCCGAAGGGCCCCGAACTGCTGGCCGCGCTGCGGCCGCATCTCACGACCCGGACGGCTTGACCGGGGATTGTCCCGGCTGCTGGGAATCGTCCCAAGGTATGAACGTGGTTCCCACCCTGAGAGAGCTCTGGGTACCCTCGCACCCGTGACCGGGCTGACCACCTTCTTGACGCAGCGACGCGCAGTCGACCTCTGCCGCGTCCGCAGCAGCCTGTGTCGCGCTTCCTCCGACCGGCGCTGAACCACGCCCGGAACCAGCCAGCCCCGAAGCCGCTGAAGCGTGCCGTTCGCACGCACCCCCTCTGCTCCAGCTGGAGGAACCATGTCCGCCGGACCGGCCGTCGACCCGCGAGGCCCGCGGTTCGCCGCCATCCTGACCACGATCGTGCTGGCGATCGTCCTGGTCACCCAGTGGTGGCCGCTGCTGGCGATCCAGACCGTCGTGTTCGCCATCGGCGCGTTCGTCGGGCTCAAGCCGGCGCCTTACTCGATCGTGTACCGCACGCTCGTGGCCCCGCGCCTCGGCCCGACGTCCGAGCGTGAGGACGCGGCGCCGCTGCGGTTCGCCCAGGCCGTCGGGTTCGTGTTCGCACTGGCCGGCACGATCGGGTTCGCCCTCGACATCACCCCGCTCGGCATCGTCGCCACGGCCTTCGCGCTGTTCGCGGCCTTCCTCAACGCAGCTTTCGACTTCTGCCTCGGCTGCGAAATGTTCTTGCTGATCAAGCGCTTCAGTCCCGCCCGCGCGTCGTCCTGAAGTCCAACCCAGAAAGAGAGTCCGTTTCCCATGAGCCGTGAAGACGTCCTGGTCACCACCCAGTGGGCCGAGGAGAACCTGGACACCCCCGGCGTCGTGTTCGCCGAGGTCGACGAGGACACCACCGCCTACGACGCCGGCCACATCCGGGGCGCGGTGAAGTTCGACTGGCGCAACGACCTGCAGGACGGGGTGCGCCGCGACTTCGTCTCCAAGGAGGGCTTCGAGAAGCTCCTGTCGGAGAAGGGCATTTCGAACGACGACCTCGTCGTCCTCTACGGCGGCAACAACAACTGGTTCGCGGCGTACGCCTACTGGTACTTCAAGCTGTACGGCCACGACAAGGTCAAGCTGCTCGACGGCGGCCGCAAGAAGTGGGAGCTCGACGGCCGCGAGCTGAACTCGGACGAGGTCAAGCGCGACACGACCCAGTACAAGGCGCAGGACCAGGACCTCTCGCTGCGCGCGTTCCGCGACGAGGTCGTCCAGTCGATCGGCTCGAAGAACTTCGTCGACGTCCGTTCGCCGGACGAGTTCTCCGGCAAGCTGCTCGCCCCGGCGCACCTGCCGCAGGAGCAGTCCCAGGTTCCCGGCCACATCCCCGGCGCGCTGAACGTGCCGTGGGCGAAGGTCGCCAACGAGGACGGCACCTTCAAGACCGAGGAAGAGATCAAGGAGCTCTACAAGGACGAGGGCATCGACGAGGGCAAGGGCACCATCGCCTACTGCCGCATCGGTGAGCGCTCCTCCATCGCCTGGTTCGCGCTGCACGAGCTGCTGGGCTACGAGGACGTCAAGAACTACGACGGTTCGTGGACGGAATACGGCTCGCTGGTCGGCGTGCCGGTCGAGTTGGGAGCCAAGTGATGGCGGTAGACGACAGCTGCGGCGCACCGGTCCAGGAGGCCACGCCGGCGGACTTCGACACCCGCGGCCAGGTGGTCCTGGCCGGCAAGGTGACCGGCGCGGACGGCCCGGTCGGCGGCGCGTTCGTCCGCCTGCTGGACGGCGGCGGCGACTTCACCGGCGAGGTGGTCTCCTCGGCCGATGGCGACTTCCGCTTCTACGCGGCGCCGGGTGAGTGGACGGTCCGCGCCCTGCACCGCACGGGCAACGGCGAGGCTTCGGTCACGGCGGACGGCCCTGGCCTGCACCAGCTGGCCATCTCGGTCGGCTGACGTTCGTCCTCCGGGAGGGCACCTTCACTTCGGTGGAGGTGCCCTCCGTGGCGTTTCCGGCCGGGTGACTGTGCTCACCGTGACGACCCTGCGCGGGGCCGGACGCGGGACGGCGGACTAAGCTGCCAGCCGTGGAAGCCTTGTTTACGACCCTCCTGGTGCTGGCGGGCGTCGCGATCACCTGGTTCGCCGTCTACGTCGTTTACCGGCTGTACGCGGACCAGCGCTGACCCATGACCGCCAGCGGCGACGAAGCCATCGCGGCAGCGGAGGCCCGTGCGGAGAGCACCCGCACGCGCAACCTCCCGCTGTGGGACGACCTGCCCATCCCGAACGACACCGCGAACCTGCGTGAGGGCCCGAACCTCAACGACGCCTGTCTCGCCCTGCTGCCGCTCGTCGGCGTCTGGCGCGGGGAGGGCGAGGTCGACTACCCGACCATCGACGGCCCCCGCAAGTTCGCGCAGCAGCTGACGATCTCCCACGACGGCCGCCCCTTCCTGATCCACGAGGCCCGTGCCTGGCTGCTGGACGACGACGGCAACGTCATCCGCCCGGCCGCCCGCGAGTCCGGGTTCTGGCGGCCGCAGGAGGACGACACGATCGAGCTGCTGCTCACCCACAACACCGGCATCGTCGAGCTGTACTACGGCAAGCCGCGCAACCAGACGTCCTGGGAGCTCGGCACCGACGCGGTGATCCGCACGGCCACGGCCAAGGACGTCACCGCGGCCCAGCGGCTGTACGGCCTGATCGAAGGCTCCCTCGGCTACGTCGAGGAACGCGCGATGGTGGGCCAGGAGATGCAGCCGCACTCCTCGGCCCTGCTGCGCCGCGTCGTCGGCTGACGCCGTGCGCTGGCGGCCGTGTGGCGCGGACGCCGCCCTGCTCGACTGCGACTCCCTGGAGCAGATGCGGGCGGCCCACGCGACCGTTCTCGCCGCCCGCCCGGCCGACGTCGTCGACCTCGTGCCCGGCGCCCGCAGCCTCCTGGTCGTCGGGGGTGTCGCAGCGGTGCGAGCGCTCCTGGACGACGCCGATCTGACGCACCCGCCCGCCGGCGAGCCGCGCGAAGTGACCCTCGACGTCCGCTACGACGGCGAGGACCTTTCCCTGGTCGCGTCGGATGCCGGGATCTCCACCGATGCCGTCGTCGAGCTGCACACCGAAGCCGTCTACACGGTCGCGTTCACCGGTTTCGCGCCCGGCTTCGGCTACCTGACCGGGCTTCCGTCCCAGCTTCAGCAGCCGCGGCTGGAGTCCCCTCGCACCCGCGTCCCGGCCGGTTCGGTGGGGCTGGCGGGCGAGTTCACCGGCGTCTACCCGCGTGAATCGCCAGGTGGCTGGCGACTGCTCGGCCACACGTCGGCGACGCTGTTCGACCCGCACGCCGACCCGCCCGCGCTGTTCGCGCCGGGCGACCGCGTCCGCTTCCGGCGCGTCCGGTGAGGTCCCTCGAAGTGCTCGACCCCGGGCGGTACGCGCTGGTCGAGGACCTGGGCCGGCCCGGCTACGCGCACCTCGGGGTCGCGCCGTCCGGCGCGCTGGACACCGCGTCGCTGCAGCTGGCGAACCGGCTGGTCGGCAACGCTCCGGCGGCCGCGGGCATCGAAGCGCTGCTTGGCGGTCTTTCGGCCCGGCTCACGGCGTCCGCGACGATCGCGGTGACCGGCCCGGCGGTCGAAGTCGCCGTCGACGGCCGCCCGTTCGGCTCCCACGTCCCGGTGCCGGTGCGGGCCGGCCAGACGCTGACCGTCGGCACGCCGTCGGCCGGGCTGCGCTGCTACCTGGCGGTCTCCGGCGGGATCGCCGTCGAGGAGGCGCTGGGCAGCCGCTCCCGCGACGTCCTGTCGGGCATCGGGCCCGAACCGCTGAAGAGCGGTGACGTGCTGCCCCTCGGTTCGGTCACCGGCATTCCGGCGGGCGCGGACGTCGTCGTCCCGGCGCCGGCGCCGGCCGAGCTGGTGGTGCCGGTGACGCTCGGCCCGCGTGACGACTGGCTCGACGACCCGGCACGCGGCCTCTCCGCGTGGTGGACCGTCACGGCGGAGTCCAACCGCGTCGGCCTGCGCCTCGACGGGACGCCGCTGCGCCGCGCGAGCGACGGCGAGCTGCCCAGCGAAGGCGTTGTCACGGGTGCGATCCAGGTGCCGCCGAGCGGGCTGCCGGTGGTGTTCCTCGCCGACCACCCGACGACCGGCGGCTACCCCGTCGCGGCAGTCGTGCGGCCCGCCGCGCTGGGCGCGCTCGCCCAGGCCCGGCCGGGCACGCGGGTGCGGTTCCGCCCGACCTGAGCGCGGAGCCTTTCACGTGAAAGCTCCGCGCTTGTGAGTCCTGTACCGCCAGGCGGGTGAGACCCGGATCACGCCGTGCACCCGTCCGCGTGAGGGCTGGAACCATGTCGCGCCGCCACCCGTCCTGATAAGCGTGGAACAGGTGACGATCAGCGGTGGCACGGGTTTCCTCGACGTGAACGCGCGGACGCGGGCGGAGCTGCCCCAGTCGCTGCGGATCGCGCTGGCCACCGGTCAGCTGCGCCGCCCGCTCGCCACCACGCTCGGCCCGGTCCTCGACCTGCTCGTCGACGGCGACTACCGCGTGAGCGGGCCGGAACGGCTGCCGGAAGACCAGCTGCTGACGCCGACCGACACCTGGCCGCCGTCCGATGAGTCCCGCGTCGGCTACTACCGGACCGCCATCCGCACCGGCCACCGCCCGGTCGCGGTCGTGCTGGCCGACGGCGAGCGCGAGCTGATCCTCGACGGCCACCACAAGATCGCCGCCTACCGCGCCGAAGAGGTCGCCCCCGCCGTCGTCCGGATCCGCCTCGGTCAGGCGTACTCGGCCTCGTAGGCCGCCACGAGCTCGGCGTACACCGCCGACGAGTCCGGCAGCCGCTCGCCGTCCAGCGTGTGCACGCGGGTCAGCTTCCGCACGCTCGACGCCATGAACACGCCGTCGCCCTCGACGAGGTCGCGCACGGTCAGCGGCTCCACCTTGACCGCCCAGCCTGCCTTCTCGGCGCCGCGGAACAGCGCGGCCTGGGTCGTGCCCGGCAGGATGCCGATGCTCGACGGCGGCGTGTAGAGCGTCCGCCCCTTCGCGAGCACCACGGTCGACGTCGGCCCTTCGAAGATCGAACCGTCGGCGGCGGTGAAAATCACATCATCGGCGCCGCGGCGGCCGGCTTCGCGCACGGCCGCCATGTTCATGGCGTAGGACAACGGCTTCGCGCCGAGCAGCAGCCAGGGCGCGCGCTCGGCGAGGTCCGGCGGGAAGCCGCGTTCGAGGGTGATCGCGGCGACACCTTCGGCGCGGGCCTTCAAGATCGACGCGGGCACCTCGGAGCCGAGGGCGAACCCGGTCGGGACGGCGGCCGGATCGCCGTCGGATCCCCTGGTGTACACCAGTTTCAGCGTCATTTCGCGGCCGCCGGTCCAGCTCTCGAGCACCTGCGCGACGACCCGTTCCCACGCGGCGAGGTCGGGCTCGGGGAGGTCCAGCATGGCCGCCGAACGGGCCAGCCGCTCGAGGTGCGGGCGCAGTTCACGGGCCTGGCCGTCGACGACCAGGATCGTCTCGAAGACGCCGTCGCCGCGCAGCAGACCGAGGTCGTCGACCTTGATCTGGGCGATGTCGGGGTCGGCCGGGGTTCCGTCGAGGAGGACGAGCACGCGCATGCCGACACGGTACTCACCTAGGCTGGGCGGTATGCCGTACCGCTCGCCGCTGCTGGACGTGCCCGGATCGATCCCCGCCCCCGACGACCACCCCGAAGCCGGCGTCCCCTGGCACTGGGGAGACCCCTTCGCGGAGCAGCGCACGGCCTCGCGCAGCGCGGTCGTGATCGACCGCTCGCACCGCGAATTCCTCGCCGTCAGCGGCGAAGAACGGTTGTCGTGGTTGCACCTGGTCATCTCGCAGCACGTGACCGAACTCGCCGAAGGCTCGGGCACCGAGGCGCTGGTGCTGGACAGCCAGGGCCGCGTCGAAACGCACATGGTGGTCGCGCACCTCGACGGCACCGTCTACCTCGACACCGACCCCGGTACGAGCGTCACCAGCGCGCTGCCGAAGGGCGGCCCCCAGACGCTGCGCGAATACCTCGAAGCGATGAAGTTCTGGTCCAAGGTGGACATCCGCGACGCGACCGGCGAGCTCGCGCTGCTCACCGTGCTCGGCCCGGACGCCGAGCGCGTGCTGAGCGCGGTCGGCGCCGAGGTCGGCCCGGAACCGTACGCGGTCGCGGCGCTGCCCGGCGGCGGCTTCGCGCGGCGGATGCCGTGGCCCGGCCGGTGGAGCGTCGACCTGGCGGTCCCGCGTGCGTCGCTGGTGGACTGGTGGAAGAAGCTCACCGACGCGGGTGCCCGCGCGGCCGGCAGCTGGGTGTTCGACGCCCTGCGCGTCGAGTCGCTGCGGCCACGGCTCGGCGTCGACACCGACGACCGCACGATCCCGCACGAGGTGGGCTGGGTCGGCTCGGCCGCGCACGTCGCCAAGGGCTGCTACCGCGGCCAGGAGACGGTGTCGAAGGTCCACAACGTGGGACGCCCGCCGCGCAACCTCCTCCTGCTGCACCTCGACGGTTCGCCCGAGGTCACGCCGGAAACCGGCGACCCGGTGCTGCTCGACGGCCGGACCGTCGGCCGGATCGGCACGGTCATCCAGCACCACGAGCTCGGCCCGATCGCGTTGGCGCTGGTCAAGCGGTCCACCCCGGTGGGCGCGGAGCTGCTGACCGGCTCGGAGGACAACCTCGTCCAGGCGGCGATCGACCCCGATTCCGTCCCTTCGGAGCAGCCCGCACCCGGCCGTGCGGCGGCGGCGCAACTTCGTGGTTGAACCAAAGCCCCTGACGGCGAGATCACGCTCAACCGGGATAAACTGCGCTGTGATCGAAGTGCGGCCCGGCGGCAGGCGGCGGATCGACCGCGTGCTCGGCCCGGGGTACCTCAGCGGCCTGGGTGAACTGCCGCTGAAGGTGCTGCGCGAGCGGCGCGACGAAGCCGCGCAGGAAGAGACGGACCTGTCCTACCTGCGCCGTCTCCTGCACGCCCGGATCGACATCGTCCGCGCCGAGCAGGCCCGGCGCAGCTCCGGCGGCGAGTCGAGCATCGTCGACCAGCTGGCCACGATCCTCGCCGACAACGCGCTGGGCCCGGCCGCGGGCTCCGGGCGTCACCAGCAGCTCGAGCCGTCCCGCGCCGGCGAGCACCGGCGGCACGCCGAGGCCCTGATCGGCGACACCGACTTCACCGACGTCGAGTCCCTGACGGACGAGAAGCTCGCCTCCGCTTTGGACACCTACGCCAGCGAAGAGCTGTCGGTTTCGTCCTTCCGCCGTGAGGTCCAAGGCGTGATGGACGCGCTCAACGCGGAAATCGCGAAGCGCTACCAGCAGGGTTCGGCCACTGTGGACGAGCTGCTGGAGAGCGAAGGCGGGCACGGCGAGTGACGAACCCCGTCCTCGCGGAAGTCGTCCGGTCCGGTTTCGTCGAGAGCGTCCACCGCGGCGCGCTCGTGATCACCGGCCCCGAAGGCGACCCGCGCGTGGCCCTCGGCGACGTGACTTCGCCGGTCTTCCCGCGTTCGTCCAACAAGCCGTTGCAGGCGGTCGGCATGCTGCGGTCCGGACTGGACTTCACGGGCGAGGAGCTGGCGCTGGCGTGCGCGTCGCACTCCGGCGAGCCGGGGCACGTGAAGCGGGTGCTCGAGCTGCTCGACGCGGCCGGGCTCGGCGAAGACGACCTGGCCTGCCCGCCCGACTTCCCGCTGCACGTCCCGAGCATGCGCGACGCCGCCGAGCCGCGGCGCGTGATGATGAACTGCTCCGGCAAGCACACGGCGATGCTGACGACCTGCGTCCGCGCCGGCTGGCCGACGTCCGGGTACGAGTCCCCGGACCACCCGCTGCAGCAGGCGCTCGCGGCGGTCGTTTCCGAGCTGACGGGCGAGCCGATCGCCCACACGGGTGTCGACGGCTGCGGCGCGCCGCTCTTCGCGTTCTCGCTGACGGGGCTGGCCCGCTCGTTCGGCCGGGTCGCGTCCGCTCCTTCGGGTCCCCTGTCCGAGGTCGCCTCGGCGATGCGCGCGCACCCGTGGCTGGTGGCGGGGACGGGCCGCGAGGACACGGAGCTGATGTCCGCCGTGGACGGTCTGGTGGCCAAGGGCGGCGCGGAGGGCGTCCACGCGTTCGCGCTCCCGGACGGGTTCGCGGTGGCGATGAAGATCGACGACGGCAACAAGCGGGCCTGCGCACCCCTGGCGGTCGAGGCGCTGCGGTACTTGGGCGCGGACGTCTCGGGGCTCGGCGATCTGGCCCGCGGCGCGGTGCTCGGTGGCGGGCGCCCGGTCGGCGAGGTGCGGGTGCCCGAGCTGCGCTGAGCAGGCCCCGTTTTCCACGCTACCGGTGGGCACCGACAGTTCCGGGGACGGACGGCGGCGCCCGGGCTAGTTCGAGCGTTCCTTCGCCGCGAGGTCGCCCCAGAACTCGCGCAGGTCGGAGAACAGCTCGGCGAGCTCCTCGACGTTGCCCGAGCGCAGCGCGTCCAGGATGTCGTGGACCTCGTCCGCGGTGTTGTCGGACTCCAGGATCGGGTCCGCGAACAGCTGCACGAGCCCGCCGTAGTCGAGCTCGACCACCGAGTCCGCGTGGAAGTTGTCCAGCCACCGCCGCGTCTCGAACAGCACGCGGCCGGGTCCGGAGTCGCCGAACGTCTGCTCCAGCAGCTCGCCCGCCTCGCGCGCCCGGTGCTGCGCGTCGGCGAGGGTGGTCCGCCAGGACAGCTCCCGCTTCGGGTCGTCGCGGCCGCTGCCGAGCACCAGCCGACGCTCGTCCGGGTCGACCAGCACGAACCACGGCAGCGGGACGGTCCACGTCGTCGACAGCGTGTGCGCCGCCGACGTGCTCAGGTCCGCCATCGCCGACTTCGTCCGCGCGCGGATCGTCTCCTGCGTGAAGCCACCCTCGTCGAGGACGACGTTCTTCAGCGCCGGGTGCGCGTCCCCGATGAACGTGACCAGCGCGGCGGCCGAGCGGGCCCGCAGCTCGAGCGGGCAGACGAACGGCCCCTGCCCGGCCCGGCCGTCCGGGATGTCTTCGGGCGAGAGCACCAAGACGTCGGTCAACAGGCTCGGTGCGGGACGCCCGTCGGCGAGCTCGGCGGGCAGCAGCCGCCGCGGCGCGGCGACCTGTGACTTGAACCACATGGCCTGCTCGCGCGTGCCCGCGTCCGTCCGCCGCAGCTTGGCCGCCGCGACGGCCGCGCGCAGCCGTTCGTCCGGCGGCTCGCCCAGGGCGAGCAGGGGTTCGTACACCCGCAAGTAGGCCGCGAAGGGACGGAGCACGAGTAGATCGTGGCACGCCTACCTGCGCCGATCGTCACCGACCGGCCGGTAACCGGTGTCCGCCGGACACTGTCACCACCGGCACACCGTGCCACGTCGCATCGAACCCCCCGGACACGGTACGGTGTGAGCAGGAAAGAATTGTCGAGACGATGCGGGGCCGCCGATTCCCCCGGCCGCCCCGCCCCTGTGCGAGGGGGTCGAGCCATGGGGCGCGGCCGGGCTAAGGCCAAGCAGACGAAGGTGGCGCGCGAGCTCAAGTACAGCTCGCACGAGACCGACTTCGATGCTTTGCAGCGCGAGCTGTCGAGTAACTCCTCCAGCGGTCATTACGAGGAGTCCGACAGCGAAGATCAAGACCCGTACGACGACGGGTACGACGAGTACCGTCGTTGAGCACGCGTAACCGCGCGAGGGCGAGCCGGGCACAACCTGGTCACCGCCCTCGCGCGCTGCGTGCTGCCCAAGAACGGGCCTGCGAAGCGATGAAGGAGTGAGCCGGTGGTAAGTCGGGTTGGAGTCGTCGGGGCGGGCCTCATGGGGTCCGGCATCGCCGAGGTGCACGCCCGGTCCGGGTTGGACGTCGTGGTCACCGAGGTGAACCAGCCGGCGCTCGACGCGGGCAAGGCCCGCATCGAGAAGTCGCTGCAGCGCGGCGTCAAGAACGGCAAGCTCACCCCCGAAGACGCCGACGCGGCGCTGGGCAGGCTCCGCTTCACGACGGACATCGCCGAGTTCGCCGACCGCGAACTGGTCATCGAGGCGATCCTCGAGCAGGAGCAGGCGAAGGTCGACGTCTTCCGCCAGCTGGACAAGATCGTCGAGGCGGAGGACGCGTTGTTCGCGTCCAACACGTCGTCGATCCCGATCATGAAGCTGGGCATGGCGACGAGCCGGCCGCAGCAGGTGGTCGGCATCCACTTCTTCAACCCGGTGCCGGTGCTGCCGCTGGTGGAGCTGGTCCCGTCGCTGCTGACGAGCGACGAGACGGCCCGCCGAGCGGAAGAGCACGCGACGACGGCCCTGGGCAAGACGGTCATCCGCTCCCAGGACCGCGCGGGGTTCATCGTGAACTCGCTGCTGGTGCCGTACCTGCTCTCGGCGATCCGCATGATCGAGTCGGGCTTCGCCTCGGCGGAGGACATCGACCGCGGCATGGAGCTGGGCACGGCGCACCCGATGGGCCCGCTGAGGTTGTCGGACCTGATCGGCCTGGACACGATCAAGGCCATCGCGGACTCGATGTACGCGGAGTTCAAGGAGCCGCTGTACTCGTCGCCGCCGCTGCTGCTGCGCATGGTGGACGCGGGCCTGCTGGGCAAGAAGACCGGCCGGGGCTTCTACTCCTACGGCTGATCGAACTCCACGGGCGCGTCAAAGGCGGCCCGCCTGCTGGCGCGCCGCAAAACGGCAAGGACGGCCGGCCCGAGCAGCACGATCGCAACCGCGTTGGTGATCGCCCGGCCGGTGTCCCAGCCGAGCGTCGAGGTGAGGATCGTGAACGCCGCGAACCGGTGCAGGTTGTCGAGCAGCGGCGCGCCGGGCACGAACGCGAGCTGCGTGCTGGTGCCGGCGAGGAACGGCCACGACCACAGGCTCATCAGGAGCCCGAAGAAGTAGGCCGCGAAGACGCCGTACGCGACGAGCATGGCGATTTCGCCTTTGCCGCGCGGTTTGCGTGGCAGCAGGCCGGCACCGAGCCCGATGAGTGAAGACGCAAGCATCTGGAACGGCAGCCACGGTCCAACGCCGGCGGTGAGCAGCGCGCTGGTGAACAGCGACGTCGAGCCCAGGACGAAGCCGAACCCGGGTCCGAAGACGCGTCCGGCGAGGACGAGCAGGAAGAAGACCAGCTCGATGCCCCCGGTGCCGGCGCCGAGTGGCCGCAGCCCGGCGTTGACGGCCGAGAGCACGCCGAGCAGGGCGAGGGCTTTGGCATCGATGCCACCGCGGGACAGTTCGGCGAGGACGACCAGGATCAGCACCGGCAGGGTCGCCATGAAGACGAAGGGCGCATCGGCGGTGTGCGCGGCCGCGGCGGGTTGCGGGTGGGCGAAGAGGGGCCAGCAGAACATGGCGAGGCCGAGGATGGTGGCCGTGGCGAGGACCAGCGCGGGCTGGAGGGTGACGCGGACCGCGCGGGTCGGCGGGCCGAGGAAGTCAGTCATGCCGCGACCTCCAGGCGGCGACGCGAGCTGAGGGCACCGCCGGGCGCACCGAACTCACGCCCGCTGACGCGTGGCTCGCCGCCTCGGCCCGCACCGCGGGGCGCGCCGAGGCGCCGAGCAACCGGCCGGGCCGCCGCTCGCCGCGGGCTTTGGCTTCCGGTCGAAGGAACCAGGCCATCGCCGCCGGGCGCACCCAGGCGCGAACCGCGCACTCGCTCGCCGCGACCTTGGCTTCCGGCCGACGAAACCAGCAAGGCGCCAAGCCGGCGACCGTGCCACCGCCCGCCGCCGACCTCGGCCCCCCGCCGACCCAACCAGCAAGGCACCACCGAGCGCGCCCAGGCACCAAGCCTCCGGCCGGCCCATCGCTCGCCGCGGACCTTGGCCCCCCGCCGACCAAACCACCAAGGCACCGCCGTGCGCGCCAGGCACCAAGCCGCCAGCCGAGCCACCGCCCGCCGCAAACCTTGACTTCCAGCCGACCGAACCACCAAGACACCGAGCGCGCCCAGGCACCAAGCCACCAGCCGGCCCATCGCTCGCCGCCGACCTTGGCCCCCCGCCCGCCCCCGCCCCGCCCCTCCGCCTCCTCCGACCTCATGCCAGCGCCTCGGCGACCTCGTCGACCGTCAACCACTTCTCCGGCGCCAGGATCTTCGCCACCTGTGGCGCGAACGCCGGTGAGGCGACGATCACCTCCTTCGTCGGGCCGTCCGCCACCACCTCGCCCTCGGCCATCACCACCACGCGGCTCGCCACCGTCGCCACGAACTCGACGTCGTGGGTGGCCAGCACTACCGCGTGACCCTGCGAGGCCAGCTCTCGCAGGGTCGCCGCGAAGCGCCGCTTTGCGTGGTAGTCCAGGCCGCGCGTGGGCTCGTCCAAGAGCACGACCGGCGGGGCCGACGCCAGCTGGACCGCCAGCACCAACGCCAGTCGCTGCCCTTCGGACAGGTCGCCGGGGTGCGCTTCACCGGCGATCCCGGGGGCGAGCCGGTCCAGCAGGGCCCTGGCCGTTCCCGCCGGTACCTCGGACTCCGTGTCGGCCTGTGCGCACTCGGCGTCGACCGAATCGAGGTACAGCAGGTCGGCCGGGGTCTGCGGGACCAGCCCCACGCGCTGACGGGCCGCTCGTGGCTTGAGCGATGCCGGGTCCGCGCCGCCGACGTCGACCTTCCCCGCCGACCTCGGGCCGCTGCCCTGCACCGCCCAGAGAAGCGACGACTTGCCGGAGCCGTTGCGTCCCATCAGCGCGACTACTTCCCCCTGCCCGACGCGCAGGTCCACCCCACGCACCGCCAGGACATCCCCGTATCGGACCACCACCTCTCTCACGTCCAGTGCCGAACCGGTGACCGAGAGAGTACGACCCACCACCGACAATTTCTGAAGCCGCGATCGCAACGGCCCCGCGACCCGCCGCGCGTCCCGGACCGACAACGGCAGCGGTGACCAGCCCGCGAGCCGGCCCAGCTCGGCGATCGGCGGGGCGATCGACGACGTCGCCAGGATCTCCGCGGGTGGTCCCGAGCGCACCGAACCGTCGCCCGGCAGGTACAACAGGCGGTCCGCGTACTGCGCCACCCGCTCCATCCGGTGCTCCGCGACGACCA
The DNA here is from genome assembly GCF_044759945.1 of Amycolatopsis sp. NPDC098790. NCBI lineage: Bacteria > Bacillati > Actinomycetota > Actinomycetes > Pseudonocardiales > Pseudonocardiaceae > Amycolatopsis > Amycolatopsis sp. NPDC098790. The sequence goes on along the minus strand of NZ_JBIWAI010000001.1, from coordinate 1,494,065 downwards.
CCGTCGTCCCGAGGTCGTGCACCAGCCGCGTGATCGCCGCCAGCACGTCCTCGGCCGCCGTCGGGTCCAGCGCCGACGTCGGCTCGTCGAGCACGACGACCGACGGGTGCGCCGTCAGCACCGAGCCGATTGCCACGCGCTGCTGCTGCCCGCCCGACAGAGTCCGAAGTGGACGGTTGCGCAGGTCCGCGATCCCCAGCAGGTCAAGGGTTTCCTCGACGCGCTTGCGCATGACGTCCGGCGCCACCGCGAGCTGCTCCATCGCGTACGCCAGTTCCTCCTCGACGGTGTCCGTGACGAACCCGGCGAGCGGGTCCTGCCCGACCACCCCGACGACCGAAGCCAGGTCACGCGGCGGGAACGACGCCGTGTCGCGCCCGTCGACCAGCACCCGCCCGGCCAGCCGGCCACCCGTGAAGTGCGGGACGAGCCCGTTGATCGCGCCGAGGAACGTCGACTTGCCGGCTCCGGTCGGGCCCGCGACCAGGCACAGCTCACCCTCCTCGACCTGCAGGGACACGTCCGAAAGCACCGGCCGCGCCGCGTCCGGGTAGGTCACCGTGACCCGCGAGAACTCGATCACCGGACCACCGCCGGCGGAGGCGGCGCCACGAACGCGGGCAGCGCCGCGACGAGCAGGGAAACCACGTGCACCAGGGAAACCTCCGGCCACCGCAACGGGCTCAACGACGGGTACAGGTTCGCCGGATCGACCTGGGCGAAAACGAAGAGGGAAACGCACGACCCGACGCCGGCCAGCACGACCAGCGTCTCCGGGAACCGCCACGGGTCCGGCCGGTACGCCGTCCGCCGCACGCGCCGCCCGCCGACGACGAACCCCACGACCGCCACCGCCAGGCCAAGGACCAGCAGCGGCACCCCGGGCCACGACGACGTCCCGTCGAGCACGCCGTAGACGCCGACGCACACGCCGAGCAGTCCGAGCAGCACGCAGGCGGCGATCAGCACCCGCACGCCGGGGCTCAGGTACGCGCGGCGCCCGTAGCCCCGGGAGTCCATCGCGGCCGCCAGCCGCAGCGCCCGGTCCATCGCGTCCTCCAGCACCGGCACCACGATGCCCTTGACCGCCCGCAGCCCGCGAGTCCGGCCCGCCCGCAGCCGCCGCGCCCGCCGCACGCGCTGGACGCTCTCGACGAGCTGCGGCGCGACCGTCAGGGCGACCGTGACCGCCGTGCCCACTTCGTACAGCGCCCCCGGGACCGCCTTGAGCAGGCGTTTCGGGTTGGCCAGCGCGTTCGCCGCGCCGACGCAGACGACCATCGTGGCCAGCCGCAAGCCGTCGTAGAACCCGCCGAGCAACGCTTCCGCCGACGTCGGCCCGAGCAGGGACAACCCGGCCGTCAGGGGGATCCGCGGCAGCGCCAGCAGGACGTGCCCGCCGTCTTCGCCGCCGACCAGGAGCCGGAACAGCACGCGCGACGCGACGATCAGCGCGCCGACGTACGCGTAGAGCCGGAACGCCAGCGCCCAAGGCGCGTCACTGCGCCGGTTCGCGACGACGAACCCCGCGACGGCGATGATCAGGCCGAGCAGCAGCGGGTTCGTCGTCCGGCTGGCGGCGACGGCCAGCGCGAGCGCCCAGACCCACCAGGCGCCGGGGTGCAGCGCCCTACTGACCACGGCGACGCCGGCGCGACGCGACGAACACACCCGCGCCGGCGAGCAGCAGGATCACGACGCCGCCGATCACGAAACCCCACGGGAAGGTGACGTCGCCGGCCTGGGAAACGTCCGGGGCGGCCGTCGCGGCCTGGCGCACCGGGGCGACGCGAGGCGGGGCAGGCAGGTCGTTCGCCGACTTCGGCCGCGCGAACGCCCAGCCCTCGAAGCCACCGGCCACCGGCTTCGACGTCTGCGCGCCCTCCTGGCTCGACTCCCAGGCCCCGCCCGCCGAAGCGTGCCAGTAGCTCCAGTACGCCGTGGCCGACGGCATCCCCGCGCACGACTCGACGTCGGGCCCCGGCTTGCCGTCGATCCGGCAGGCCACGGCGAGGCCGTACTTCTGCGAGCCGGCGACGTCGATCCCGGCCTCCTGCAGGGCGGCGATGCCGTTCGCGGGCGTGCCGGGGGCGCAGCGGATCAGCGGCTGCGGGCCCAGGTCGCCGAAGTCGACGACCACCGTCACGCCGGCACCTTCGGCGCACGCCCCATCGGCAGCCGAGGCGGGCGCGGCGCCCGCGAAGGAGGCGCCCAGCAGCAGGGCGCAGACGGCGGACAAGCGGGCGAAACGTGCGGCGATCATGCGAGAACCTTAACCAGCGGCGGACGCGGTTCCGGCGCGACGAGCACCACACCTAGACTGCGGGCCGTGGGACAGCTCATCGCGGACGGACAGCTGCGCGTCGGCCTGATCGGCGCCGGCCCGTGGGCCACGACGATCCACGCACCCGGACTGGCCGATCACCCCGGCACCGCCCTGACCGCGGTCTGGGCCCGGCGGCCCGAGGCCGCGCAAGCGCTTGCGGACACGCACTGCGCGGCCACCGCCGGCAGCGTCGAGGAGCTGTTCGAGCAGGTGGACGCGGTCGCGTTCGCCGTTCCGCCGTCGATCCAAGCCGAGCTGGCCGTGCGCGCGGCCGAAGCCGGGAAGCACCTGATCCTGGAGAAGCCGATCGCCGCCGACCTGGCCGGGGCGCAGCGGCTGGCCGACGCCGTCGCGGCCGCGGACGTCGCCGCGCTGGTCGTGCTGACCCTGCGGTACTCCGCGCAGACCCAGGAGTGGCTCGCCGGCCTCGCCCAGGCGGGTGGCTGGGCGGGCGGTGGCGCGCGCTGGCTGTCCGGCGCGCTGCTCGGCGGCCAGTACGCCGCTTCGGAATGGCGGCAGGACGACGGCGGCGCGCTGTTCGACATCGGCCCGCACGCGCTCGACATGCTGGACGCCGCGCTCGGGCCGATCATCGAGGTCGTGGCGGCCCGGCAGAGCCCCGGCGACCTTTGGCACCTGATGCTCGCGCACGAAGGCGGTGTGGTCAGCACCGCGACGCTCTCGCTGCGGCTGCCGGTGCAGCCGACCGTCGTCGAAGTCGCCGTCTGGGGCGAGCACGGATACCGGACGCTGGGGCGCAAACCGGGCTCGGCGCAGGAGTCCTACACCGCGTTGCTGGACGACTTCGCCGCCATGATCGCGAGCGGCACCACCACTCACCCGTGTGACGTCCGGCGTGGTCTGCACCTCCAGAAACTGCTCGAACAGGCCCGCGCGCTCGCCGAGTAGTACACAGGCCCGGCACGCGGATTTACGTTGTGAAGTAAGGCTTCTCCTGGAACTCCCCGAATTCATCCACAGGGTTGTCCACAATCTCCACTGTGGACAGTGCACGTCCTGACCGAACCACGGGAAGACAAACGCCGCCACCGGAAAGATCACCGAATAGTGCGGTGCCCTCGGACTGCCGAGTCGATCTTGCGGTGCGAAGGTGAATTCGCATGGAGGGGTTCCAAGAGAGGACGCGCATGGAAGCGCTGCTTCGCGCCTTCTGGGGGATGATTCCGATTTCGGCGATCGCACTGCCGTACGCGCTGCTGGGGTGGCCACTGCTCGCGGCCCGCCGCCGGCGGAGACTCCCGGCCCGCTTCGCGACCGCGACGGCCGCCGTCGACTGCGCCGCCGCACTCCTGGCCTTTCTGGTGTTCTGCCTGGTCATCATGCCGGTCGGCGGCTCCTCCGAGAGCACGCTCGACCTCGTTCCCGGTTCCGACGTCACCGCGGCTTTCGCCGACGACGGTTCGCTCTGGCAGGTGACCGGCAACGTCCTGCTGCTGTGCCCGCTCGGCGCGTTGCTGCCGTTGCGGGTCCGCCGGCTGCGCACGCTGCTGCGCGTCGCGCTGGCCGCGTTGCTCGCGTCCGTGCTGGTGGAAGGCACGCAATATCTGATCCACTGCGGCCGGGTCACCTCGGCCGACGACGTCCTGCTCAACACCGCGGGCGCGACGCTCGGTGCCGCGTTGAGCCGTCGCGGGTGGCGTGCCCTGGACCCGCCGCCCCCGGTGACCGTTCCCGCGCAACGGCGGCGGATCTGCGAGTCGCCCACGCTCCGGATGCGCGTGCCGCGCTCGGTCTGGGACACGCGTTACGCGGCCATCGCGCACCCGGAACGCCAGTAATCCGGTTGCGGCCCGTGCGAAGCTGGAGGCGAAGAGCCCCTTCGAGTCAAGGAATGACCGCCTATGCCTGGCGCCGCTCTCGGCGTCGGCCCCCGCTAGGCCCGACGCCCAGCGACCTGCCCGCAAGCCCGCTTCCGAGGGCTGCGGTTCCTTGACGTGCTTTTCGAAAGGCTCACATGTCCGCCATTCAGGCCTATGTCCGCAAGACGGCACCGCGCGGCCGCGACACCGAGCGGGTCGGCCCGTTCCTGGCCACCTTCTCGCCCGGCACCACGCACCCGATGCTCAACTACGCGATCCCGGACGACGGCGCGCGGCCGACGCCGTCCGAGATCGACGCCCTGACCGAGGCGTACCGGCGGCGGGACCTGCTCCCGCGGCTGGAGTACTTCACCGACGTCGCTCCCGACCTGGAGAAGCTGCTGGTCGACGCGGGGTACGGGCTCGAACGCCGGGTGCCGCTGATGACGTGCACCCCGGACGGCAGGGTCGACAAGCCGGCGCCGGCCGGGATCCGGCTGCGTGCCCCGGAGTCCGGCGAGGACTTCCGGCGCATGCGGTCGGCGCAGTACACGGCGTTCGGCGCACCCGCGGAGATCGGCGACGACGAGGTCGAGCAGCTGAAGACGAGCGGACGGCACCTCCTCGCGGAAGCCGGCGGCGTCGTCGTCGGCGGTGGGGTCGCGCTCGAGGTCGTCGACGGCACCACCGAGGTCGCCGGGATCGCCGTGCTCGAGCCGTACCGCGGCCGCGGGATCGCCGCGGCGCTCACCGCGAGGCTCACGCGCGAAGCACACGAGGCCGGTGCGCACACGGCGTTCCTCACCCCCGGTGACCTGGGGATCGGGAACGTCTACGCCCGCGTCGGCTACCAGCCGGCCGGGGAATGCGTGCACCTGTCGCTGAGCTAATCGTCGAAGCGGCCGGAGCGGCCACGCTTCACGTCGCTCCGGCGCTTCTTCGACGCCAGGCGGCGCTCCTTCGAACCCCGCGAGGGCTTCGTCGGGCGCCGCTTGGCGGGCGGCGGCGCCGACGCGTCGAGCAGCAGGTTCGCGAGCCGGCCGCGTGCTGCTTCGCGGTTCTGCAGCTGGGAGCGGTGTTCGCTGGCCGCGATCGTCAGGACGCCGTCGACCAGCCGCGATCCGAGCCCGGCCAGGACCCGGTCACGCAGGTACTCGGGGATCGACGGCGACGCGGCGACGTCGAAAGACAGTTCGACGCGCGAGTCCGTGGTGTTCACGCCCTGCCCGCCCGGGCCGGACGAGCGCGAAAAGCGCTCGCTCAACTCGGCTCCCGGGATCGTGAACCGGGAGCCGATCACCACGTCTTCGGCTGCCACGTCAACCAGTGTGACAGCCGCGATCAACCACGTTTCTAGAAGCGCGGGTGGTCACCCGAGAGCACCGCGCGCGGGCCGTCGACGTCGCCGGCGGGCTGGACGTCGCCCAGGATCCACGCGGGAACGTGCCGCGCGGTCAGCATGGCCAGCGCGCGGTCGACGTCTTCGGCGCCGACGATCGCGACCATGCCCACGCCCATGTTGAACGTCTTCTCCAGCTCGGCCCGCTCGACCTTGCCGCGCTGGCCGATCAGGGCGAACACCGGCGCCGGCGTCCAGGTGCCGCGCTCGAGGCGGGCGACCAGGCCGCGCGGCATGACGCGGGCCAGGTTGGCCTCCAGGCCACCGCCGGTGATGTGCGCGAACGTCCGGACCTCGGTCTCGGCGGCGAGCGCCAGGCAGTCCTTCGCGTAGATCCGCGTCGGCTCCAGCATCTCCTCGCCCAGGGTGCGGCCGAACTCCTCGACGTGCCCGCCGAGCGGCATCCGCGCGATGTCGAGCAGCACGTGCCGGGCCAGGGAGTACCCGTTCGAGTGCAATCCGGACGAGCCGAGGGCCAGCACGACGTCACCCGGACGGACCTTTTCCGGCGAAAGCAGTTGCGAAGCCTCGACCACGCCGACGCCGGTGGCCGACATGTCGTAGTCGTGCTCGCCCATCAGGCCCGGGTGCTCGGCGGTCTCGCCGCCCAGCAGCGCGCAGCCCGCCTGGACGCAGCCCTCGGCGATGCCGCCGACCAGCGCGGCGATCTTCTCCGGGTGCACCTTGCCGACGGCGATGTAGTCCTGCAGGAACAGCGGCTCGGCGCCGGTCACGACCAGGTCGTCGACCACCATGGCGACCAGGTCGATGCCGACGGTGTCGTGCTTGTCCAGCGCCTGCGCGACCGCGATCTTGGTGCCGACGCCGTCGGTCGAGGACGCGAGCACCGGCTCCTTCCACTTGTCGAGCTTCAGGGAGAAGAGCCCGGCGAAGCCGCCGACGCCGCCGAGGACCTCGGGCCGCGTGGCCCGCTCGGCGTGCGGCTTGAGCAGCTCGACGGCTTGGTCGCCGGCGTCGATGCTGACCCCGGCGGCGGCGTACGTGGCGCTCGTGGACTCGCTCACGGTGGACGGACTCCCTACTGGAAGGAACTCAGGGACGCCGGACGGCGTCTTCGGCACCGTACCCGGCGGGGCTGACCGGGGTCGCCGCGCCATTGACCGAGTCGAGGCTTTCGAGCAGGTGCTTCCCGATCAGCGCGTCCTCCGGCAGCGGGATCGGGTACTCGCCGGAGAAGCACGCCGTGCACAGCCGCGACTTCGGCTGTTCCGCCGCCGCGACCAGGCCGTCCAGGGAAATGTAACCCAGGGAGTCGGCGCCGATCGAGCGCCGGATGCCGTCGAGGTCGACGCCGTTCGCGACCAGCTCGGCGCGCGAGGCGAAGTCGATGCCGTAGAAGCACGGCCAGCGCACGGGCGGCGACGCGATCCGGACGTGCACCTCGAGCGCGCCGGCCTCGCGCAGCATCCGGACCAGCGCGCGCTGGGTGTTGCCGCGGACGATCGAGTCGTCCACCACGACCAGGCGCTTGCCGCGGATGACGTCGCGCAGCGGGTTCAGCTTGAGCCGGATGCCGAGCTGGCGGATGGTCTGCGACGGCTGGATGAACGTGCGCCCGACGTAGGCGTTCTTCACCAGGCCGGTGCCGTAGGGGATGCCCGAGCCCTGCGCGTAGCCGATCGCGGCCGGCGTGCCGGACTCCGGCACGGGCATGACGAGGTCGGCCTCGACCGGCTGCTCCTTGGCCAGCCGGCGGCCGATCTCGACGCGGGTGGCGTGCACGCCGCGGCCGGCGATCGTGGTGTCCGGGCGCGCGAGGTAGACGTACTCGAAGACGCAGCCCTTGGGGTCCGGGTTCGCGAACCGCGAAGAACGCAGGCCCGCGGCGTCGATCGCGATGAGCTCGCCCGGCTCGACCTCGCGGACGAAGGACGCGCCGACGATGTCGAGGCCCGCCGTCTCGCTGGAGACGACCCAGCCGCGCTCGAGCCGGCCGAGCACCAGCGGGTGCACCCCGTGCGGGTCACGCGCCGCGTAGAGCGTGTTCTCGTCGGAGAACACCAGGCAGAAGGCGCCCTTCAAGGTGGGCAGCAGGTCCATCGCGGCGGCTTCGATGCCCTTGTCCGCGGCGTTCGCGGCGAGCAGCCCGCAGATCAGGTCCGAGTCGCTGGACGAGCCGGTCAGGCCCGCGTGCGGCTTGAGCCCGGCCTCGATGGTGCGTTCGCGCAGCTCGGCCGTGTTGACGAGGTTGCCGTTGTGCGCGAAGGAAAGGCCGCTGCCGGTCTCGGTGGTGCGGAAGATCGGCTGGGCGTTCTCCCAGATGGTCGCGCCGGTGGTCGAGTACCGGCAGTGCCCGACGGCGATGTGGCCCTGCAGCGACTGCAGGATCTGCTCGTCGAACACCTGGCTGACCAGGCCGAGGTCCTTGAAGACCACGATCTGCGAGCCGTCGGAGACGGAGATGCCGGCGGCCTCCTGCCCGCGGTGCTGCAGGGCGTAGAGGCCGTAGTAGGTCAGCTTCGCGACTTCTTCCCCGGGAGCCCAGACGCCGAAGACGCCACACTCCTCACGGGGTTCCGGTTCGGGCTGGTCGGACACGAGCTGCGGGTCGGAAACCACCGAGGAGCTCCTGGGAAGACGTGGTCAGGCCGGTTTTCAGTGTAGACGGTGCGGACATGAGTCAGGCCCCGCCCGACGTGGTACTGACCACTTCGGACAGGGCCTGAAGTCTTCATCGCTAGCAGGCATCCGGTAGGGAGAGCATCTCCGTGAGCACCTGCGCGCCTTCCCCGCGGCGGCGCCACAACCAGCGCTCCGGCTCGAGGATGTTCTCCTCGGTGCCGGGCATCCGGGTCGCCACGACGTCGTCTTCGGCGTTGAGCCGGACCACGTCCACCACGTCGTCGTGCACCCGCACGCCGACGACGGCGAGGACCTCGCCGCGCTCGTCGGCGGGGTGGACGAACTGGTAGCCGCGGGCCACCAGTTCCTGCAGACCGGTCTCGATGTCGAAAACGGGGGCGACGGCCTCAGCCGAGGACATCGTCGAACTCACCGTCCTTGGCGCCGGCCAGGAAGGCCGCCATTTCCGCACGCGTGTAGACGAGCGCCGGGCCGGTCGGGAAGCGCGAGTTGCGCATCGCGATCTCACCGCTGGACAGCGGCGCGACCTCGACGCAGTTGCCGACGGCACCGCTGTAGCTCGCCTTGCGCCACTCGGCACCGGACAGCCGGTCGGCCGGGATGCCGTTCTCGAATCGCTCAGCCATGGTCCACCTCTCGATGCGGAAAAGCTTCCAGGGCGTTGCATCTGCATGTGCATTTGCCCGCGTATCGGAGGCTAGCACGTGTGCTTGCAGCGGTAAATGCACGTGCAGAATTTTGTGCAAAGTTCTCGGACGGTAAAGAATCACCAGGCCACGGTTAACCTATCGGGTGATAGATAGCGGCCCGGATGGCTCAGCTGCTACTGCGGGTTACCGCTCAGTGGGGTCACGGCGGGGAGAGCCGGACGGTTCACCGGGACCGGTTCCGGCGCTCAGATCTCCGCGCGCCGCTTGGCGAGCAACGCGCGGCTGCGCTCCGGCGTCTCCGCGTCGACCGCCAGCATGTCCAGCGCCCGGCTGTACTTCTCGATCTCTTCGCGCTTTTCGATGTAGTGCGCGCCGGTCAGGTACTCGACGTACGCGATGTTCGGCAGTTCCGGCTCGCCGAACCGCAGCAGCGAAAACGCGTGCTCGGCCGACAGCCCGCTTCGCGAAAACGGCAGGACCTGCACCGACACGTGCGGCAGCGCGCTCATCTCCAGCAGGTATTCGATCTGCTGCTTGAGCACCTTCATCCCGCCGATCGGGCGGAACAGCACCGACTCGTCGAGCACCATCCACACCCGGGGCGCGTCCGGCCTGCTGAACATCTTCTGGCGCCGCATGCGCAGCGCGACCAGCTGGTCGACGCGCTCGTCGGCCATCTCCGGGCGGCCGTGGCTGAAGATCGCCCGCGCGTACGGCTCGATCTGGAGCAGGCCCGAGACGTACAGCGGCTCCCAGATCTGGATTCGAGCCGCGGCCTCTTCGAGGCCGACGAGGTCGGTGAACCAGTTCGGCATCGTGTCGCCGAAGCGGCGCCACCAGCCGGGCTCGTTCGACTGCTTGACCATGTCGAGGAACGTCTGGCGCTCGGTCGCGTCCTCGACGCCGTACATCGTGAGCAGGTCGGTGACGTCGCGTTCCTTGAACCCGACGCGGCCCAGTTCGAGGCGGCTGATCTTGGATTCGGACCCGCGGATGTTGTAACCGGCCTGCTGACGGGTGATGCCGGCCTCTTCGCGGAGTCGGCGAAGCTGCGAGCCCAGGATCATGCGGCGCGCCGTGGGGCCGATGTTCTGTTCACCTGCGGACGCGTTCACCGCGTTCATTCCCGGACCTTCCGCGCTCACGTCACCAGGGGGTTCTAGCCCGACTACCGAAAGTACACGTTGGGCCGTCCTGCGCAAAGAGGTGACCCGGTTTACCGCATGCGTGTGGAGTCCTACTCTACGTAGAGTACGAGACTTTCGACACAGAACTTGCGAGGTTCAAGATGCCCGACGCCGCGACCCGGACCGAACGAGTTCCCGTGGGGGTCGACCCGACCCGAGCGAGCATCGCGCGCGTGTACGACGCCTTCCTGCTCGGGAAGGACAACTACGAAATCGACCGGGAGGTCCTGCACAAGGTGCAGCAGGCCGCACCGGAGGCGCAGGACCTCGCGTTCGAGAACCGGGGTTTCCTCATCCGGGCGTGCCGCTTCCTCGCCAGCCAGACCGGCATCACCCAGTTCCTCGACCTCGGGTCCGGCCTGCCGACCGCGGAGAACACGCACCAGGTCGTCCAGCGGATCAACCCGGAGACCAAGGTCGTCTACGTCGACAACGACCCCGTGGTCCTCGCGCACGGCCGGGCGCTGCTGGAGGAGAACGAGCACACGCACTTCGTCGCCGAGGACATCTTCGAGCCGCAGCGGATCCTCGAGAACGAGATCGTCCGCGAGCACATCGACTTCACCCAGCCGCTCGTGCTGCTGCAGATGGGCACGCTGCACCACTTCAAGGGCGACGCCGACCGGCCGAAGGAGATCATGAAGGAGTACGTCGACGCGCTGCCGTCCGGCTCCTTCGTCGGGCTCAGCCACTTCTTCGACCCCGAGAACGAGGACTCCGCGACCGCGCGCCGCATGGAGGACTTCTTCGTGCACAGCCCGATGGGCTCCGGCACGTTCCGGACGCAGAAGGAGATCGAGGAACTCTTCCCCGGCCTCGAACTGGTCGACCCGGGCGTGACGCTGTGCGCCGACTGGTGGCCGGACGGCCCGCGCCTGAAGGAGCTCAACGTCGCGCAGCGGACGATCGCCGGAGCCGTCGGCCGCAAGCCGTAGCGAGGCCGGCCGGTCAGAGCTGGACGATCGGCAGCCAGTGGGAAAGGTCGGCCCGGGTGCCCGACGCGGACACCCGGCCGTCCGCCACGGCCGTGGTCCAGTCCAGCCGGCCGGTGGCCAGTTCGAGCCACGTGCGCGGGTCGGTCTCGACCACGTTCGGCGGGGTGCCGCGGGTGTGCCGCGGGCCCTCCACGCACTGCACCGCCGCGAACGGCGGCACGCGGACTTCGACCGTGCGGCCCGGCGCGTCGGCCGCGAGCGCGCGCAGGCTGAGGCGGACCGCCGCGGCCAGTTCCGGCCGCGCGGGATCGGGCGCGTCGCCCTGCAGCCACGGGGAAATCGCCAGCACCGCCGCACGTAACTGTCCGGGGTCGACCGAACGCGAAGAGGCCATGGGCAAACAGTAGAGTGGCGCACCAAGACTCTTCAGGGACACCCGACAACGCAGGGATGGCGATGGCGCAGCGGGACGAGGCGGATCGGATGGTTTCGCAGCAGCCCACCGGAAGCGGGGCCGATCGCCCCGGCAAGCACAGCAAGCCCAACCGCGCCGCGCGCCGCGGCGGGCAGCAGGCCCGGCGCTCCGGCAAGCACGGCACGCCCGAGATCACCGCGGACATGCGCGCGAACGCCCGCGCCAACCCCAACAGCTGGCTCTACGTCATCGACGAGGCCTTCGACCCGAACGGCCCGGTGCCGTCGTGGGCGGTCGTCGGCGCGTACCCGGTGAACGGCGCCGGCGACGTCGTCGCGGACTTCCACGCCAACGACCGCTACCGCCCGTCGCCCAAGGCGCTCGGCTTCCCGGAGCCGACGAACGACCTGGAGCACATGCTGCAGCTCGTCCGCACCGAGCACCGGCCGCCGTCGGACCTGCCGAAGGTCGTCCTCGACGCGACGCTGTTCGTCTACGCGATGTCGCCGGTGCAGCGCACGGTGATCGGCTTCCACAACACCGACGGCCGCGTCATGGTGCCCGCCTACACGCGCAAGGCGCTGGTGCCGCGCGAGTGGCCGCACGCGCGCGCGGTGCTCGGGCGCGACATCGTCAGCCTGCTCGGCGGTCACCCCGTCGCGGTGAACCCGCACGACCTGATCACCGCCGTCGTGCCGGCCGAGCACCTCCTGAAGGCGCTGGCCGACGAACCGCGCTGACCTGCGGGTTTAACCCCATCGAGTGACCACCCGAGTCGCCAATCCGGCGACTCGGGTGCATCGTGAGACTGGAAAAGTCTGACGAGACCGGTGGGGTGCATGAGGGTGAAACGTACGCTGCTGCCCTTCGCCGTCGCCGCTCTGCTCGTCGCCGGGCAGACGCCGGCAACGGCCGACGACATCTACGAAGGCGCCGAAAACCACTTCGCCGGTTCGCAGATCGCCAAGGTCGAAGGCGTCGACGCGGCGCCCGGCGTGCTGTACGGCGGCGACGACGAGCAGCTCGGCCACGACGTCAGCGGGCACCAGGGCCCGGTCGACTGGCCCGGCGCCGCGCGGACCGGCGCGAAGTTCGTCTACGTCAAGGCGACCGAGGGCACCGGGTTCGTCAACCCGCAGTTCGCCCAGCAGTACAACGGTTCCTACAACGCGGGGCTGATCCGCGGCGCCTACCACTTCGCCCGGCCGGACATCTCCGACGGCGCGTCGCAGGCGCGCTACTTCCTCGCCCACGGCGGCGGCTGGTCGGCCGACGGGAAGACGCTGCCGGGCGCGCTCGACGCGGAGTACAACCCCTACGGCGAAACCTGCTACGGCAAGGACGCGGCCGGGATGTCCCGCTGGATCAGCGACTTCTCCGAGACCTACCGCGCGGCCACCGGGCGCTACCCGACGATCTACACGTCGACGAGCTGGTGGAAGCGCTGCACCGCGAACAACTCCGGCTTCGGCGGCAACCCGCTGTGGATCGCCCGCTACAACACCTTCATCGGCGAGCTGCCCGCTTCCTGGAGCATCCACACGATCTGGCAGTTCGCCGACCGCGGCAGCCTGCCCGGCGACCAGAACTGGTTCAACGGCTCGGCCGACCGGCTGCGCGCCCTCGCGCTGGGCTGACCGGGCGGGGTCACGAATTATAGGTGTTAACCGGTCACCGGTTGACGACCGTCTTCCCGGGAAAATCACCCACACGTATACCCAATTTCACGGAACTGAGTGACAAACGCCACTTCGTCCCCAACAATCGTGCACGGGCGGCTACCTGCAGTAAGCCGCCCTCAGCGAGGGTATCTGTGAAGGGATTCAACGATGTCCACTTCCCGAAGAAGGCGGCTGTTCACCGCCCTGGTCGTCCCCGCCACGCTGCTCCTGCTCGGCAGCACGGCCCAGGCGGCGACCTTCTCCCCCGAGGCCGACCCCGTGTCCGCGATCAACGCGGACATCGCGCAGCACAACCACGAACTGGGGTCGCAGATCCGGCGCGTCGAAGGCGACAAGTCGACTCCGGACACGCAGAAGGCGGCGCAGCAGCCGCAGCCCGCCCAGGCCATCCCGGGCCAGGTGCTGGCCACGGTGGCCGGCATGGACGTCGCCAGCTACCAGGGCAACGTCGACTGGGCGAACTGGTGGAACCAGGGCAAGCGGTTCGTCTGGACCAAGGCCACGGAGAGCACCAGCTACACCAACCCGTACTTCGCGCAGCAGTACAACGGCTCCTACAACCAGGGCTTCATCCGCGGCGCCTACCACTTCGCCACCCCGAACACCGCGAGCGGCGCGGCGCAGGCCCGGTACTTCGTCGCCCACGGCGGCGGCTGGTCGAAGGACGGCAGGACGCTGCCCGGCGCGCTGGACATGGAGTACAACCCGTACGGCGCGACCTGCTACGGGCTGAGCAAAGCGGGGATGACGTCGTGGATCCTCGACTTCCACGACACCTACCACTCCCTGACCGGCCGCTACCCGGTGATCTACACGTCGACGAGCTGGTGGAGCAGCTGCGTGAGCGGTGACTTCTCCAGCACGGCCCCGCTGTGGGTCGCGCGGTACTCGTCGTCGGTCGGCACCCTGCCCTACAACTGGGGCTTCTACACCGTCTGGCAGTACACCTCGAGCCCGCTCGACCAGGACACCTTCAACGGTGCCTACGACCGGCTCCAGGCGCTCGCCAACGGCTGATCCACTCCACCGGCTCCCGGATCGTGACGACTTCGCGTCCTCACGCCCGGGAGCCGGTTTCATGCCGTACCGTCCGAGCTTGCAGAATGCTGCTCACCACGTCCTGGGGGAACCGAACAGGCCTTGCGGACGTCGGAAGCGCACGAACACCCAGCGCCCGGAAGGCATGAAAGATGACGTACCCGCCTCAGCCGGGCCAGCCCGGCCAGCCCGACCCGTACGGCCAGCAGCCGCAGTCCGGCGGCTTCCAGCAGCCGTACCCGCAGCAGGGTGGGTGGGACCCCAACCAGCAGCAACAGCCGTACCCGACGCAGCAGTACCCGCAGGGCTTCGACCCGAGCCAGCAGCAGCAGGGCTACCCCTCGGGCGGGTTCCCGCAGACCCCGCAGCCGCAGTGGGGTGACCCGAACGCGCAGCAGCAGCAGGGCTGGGGCGACCCGAACGCGCAGCAGCAGTCGGCGTGGGCGGACCCGAACGCGCAGCAGTACGGCCAGCAGGCCTGGGACCCGAACCAGGGCGGCCAGATGGCGGGCTGGGACCAGTCCGGGGGCTACGGCCAGGGCTTCGGCGGGCCGCCGGCGCCGCCGAAGCAGGGCAAGACCGGGATGTGGATCGCGATCGGCGCCGTCGTGGTGGTGGTGCTGGCCGTCCTGGGCATCACCGGCTTCGTCGCGCCGGGCTTCTTCCTGTCGAAGGACGACAACAACAACGTCGCGGCGCCGCCGTCGACGAGCACGTCGGCCAAGCCGACGGCGCCGAAGTCGACCACGAAGAAGACCCCGACGTCGACCAGCAAGCCGCCGTCGTCCGGTGGTGGCGCGGACGCCAAGGTCGTGCTGCAGGGCTTCATCGACAAGCTGAACGCGGGCGACAACGCGGGCGCGCTCGCGCTGGGCTGCTCGGACTCGAAGGACCTGCTCGACTCGTGGCTCAAGACGTTCCTCAAGCCGCCGCTGCAGCTGACGCTCGGCGACGTGCCGGACGACGAGTTCCTCGTCGAGGGCCAGGTCACCGGGACGTCCGCGGGCAAGAACGTCAAGGGCACGCTGAGCGCGACGAACTTCGACGACAAGGGCTTCTGCGTCAGCACGATGCTGGTTTCCTGACCCGGTGAAGCTGTGGCGATCACCGCTGGCGTGGACGTTCCTCGCGTCGGTGGTCCTGCTGGCGGGCGTCGGCGGCTGGTTGCTGACCGACCCCGCCACCAGCCGCAGCGAGGCGCTGAAGACGGGCGGCCTCGCCGGCGGCGCGATCGTGGCGCTGTACGCGCTGTGGCTGAACGACCGGCGCCGCCGCGTCGAGGAACGGCGCCAGGACATCGAGCGGCGCCGGCACGAACTGGAGGCCCAGCGCGCGGAGCAGGACCGCGAGCGGGTGGCCGACGAGCGGTTCGCGAAGGCCGTCGAGCTGCTGGGTCACGACGCGGACCAGGTGCGTGTCGGGGCGCTGCACGCGTTGGCGGGGTTGGCGCGGAGCCGGCCGTCGTACACGCAGACGGTGCTGGACGTGCTGTGTTCGTACCTGCGGCGCCCGTTTTCGCGCGGCGACGGCACCGTTCCGGACGTGGAACGCGAACTGACGGTCCGGCTCACGGCGCAGCGCCTGGTCACGGACCTGCTGCCCGCGCGGGACGCCGAAGGCCCGGTCTACGACCTTGATCTGACCGGCGCGACGCTCGAGTACTTCGACCTGTCGGGCAAGCTGATCGGCGGCCTGCTGCTGCGGTACGCGTCGCTGCACAGCAGCACCAACTTCAGCGGCTGCCGGTTCGCGGGCCGGGTGTACCTGACCTCGGCGGGCACCGGCTCGGGCCGGCTGCTGGGGTACTTCCGCTGCCGCGGCGCGGTGTTCGAGAGCCACGCGTGGTTCAGCGGAACGACTTTCGCCGAAGACGCCGACTTCACCGAGACGACGTTCGCGGGGAAGACGACGTTCAAGGACGCGACGTTCGCGAAGGACGCGGTGTTCTCGGGAGCGGTTGCGTCGTGCGAGCTGGACCTGCGGCGGACTTCTTTCGGCGGGCAGACGGACCTGCGGTTCGCTTCGCTGCCGGCGTCGGTTTCGTTGTACAACACGAAGGTGGCCGCCGAGAAGGATCTTCGGCTGCCGGCCGGCTGGACTGGCGAAGAACTGCGCGACGGGGAAGTGCGGATCGTCGCCGAGGCGGGCTGAGCAGCCCCCGTTTTCCACGCTAGCGGAGGGCACCGACAAAAGCCGGTGCCCTCCGGTCAGCTGTCCACAGGTCAGTCGAACAGGGCCGGGAGGGTGGACTCCCACGCCGTGCGCAGCTCGTCGAGCGTGAACTCCGTGATGCCCTGCAGCTCCAGCGTTCCCGACTCCGGGTCGACCACGCCGGTCTTGCGCCACGGCAGGCCGCGGGCCGTGCACATCTCGGTGAAGCGCAGCTCCTCCGTGCGCGGGACGGCCACCAGCACGCGGCCCGCCGACTCGGAGAACAGCTGGACGAACGGGTCCTCGTCCGCGTCGAGGAACACCCGGGCGCCGCACTGTCCGATGAGGACGGTCTCGACCAGGGTCTGGATCAGGCCGCCGTCGGAAAGGTCGTGGGCCGCCGAGATCATGCCGTCGCGGGAACCCGCCACGAGGATCTCGCCCAGCAGCTTTTCGCGGGCGAGGTCGACCTTCGGCGGGACGCCGCCGAGGTGGCCGTGGAGCTCGCGGGCCCACGCCGAACCGTCCAGCTCGTCGTGGGTTTCGCCCAGCAGCAGCAGGGTTTCGCCCGCCTCCGCGCCGATGCCGGTCGGGATGCGGCGGGTGACGTCGTCGATCACGCCGAGGACGCCGATCACCGGCGTCGGCAGAATCGCCGTCGAGCCCGTCTGGTTGAAGAAGCTGACGTTGCCGCCCGTCACCGGGATGCCGAGCTCGACGCAGCCGTCGGCGAGGCCGTGCACGGCCTGCTCGAACTGCCACATCACGCCCGGGTCCGTCGGCGCGCCGAAGTTCAGGCAGTCCGACACCGCGACCGGCGTCGCGCCACCCGTCGCGACGTTGCGGTACGCCTCCGCGAGCGCCAGTTGCGCGCCGCGGTACGGGTCGAGGTAGACGAACTTGCTGTTGCAGTCGGTCGCGACCGAGACGCCGCGGCCGGACGACTCGTCGATCCGGATCATGCCCGAGTCCGACGGCTGCGACAGCACGGAGTTCCCGCGCACGTACCGGTCGTACTGCGACGTCACCCACTCCTTCGACGCCTGGTTCGGCGAGGCGATGAGGTTGAGGACGTCCGCGCGCAGTTCGTCCGGAGTGGACGGACGCGGCAGCTTGTCCGACGTGTCGGCGATCAGGTCGTCCTGAGTGGACGGACGCTGGATCGGCCGGTCGTACACCGGGCCCTGGTGGGCGACCGTGTGCGCCGGGACGTCGACGACGACCTCGTCGTTCCAGGTGATGACCAGGTGCTCGCCGTCGGTGACCTCGCCGATGTCGGTGGCGATGACGTCCCACTTGCGGCAGACCGCCATGAACGCCTCGACGTTCTCCGGCGAGACGACGGCGCACATGCGCTCCTGCGACTCGCTCGAGAGCACCTCGGCGGGCGTCATCCCGGTGGCGCGCAACGGAACGCGGTCGAGGTAGATGTGCATGCCGCCGTCACCGGCCGCGGCCAGCTCCGACGTCGCGCAGGACAGCCCGGCGCCGCCGAGGTCCTGGATGCCGACGACCAGCTTCTGCGCGAACAGCTCGAGGCAGCACTCGATGAGCACCTTCTCGGTGAACGGGTCGCCGACCTGGACGCTCGGGAGCTTCTTGCGGCCACCCGACGACTCGTCACCCGAGAAGGTGTCACTCGCCAGGACGGAAACGCCGCCGATGCCGTCGAGCCCGGTGCGGGCGCCGAACAGGATGATCTTGTTGCCGGTGCCGGACGCGAACGCCAGGTGCAGGTCTTCGACGCGCATCGCGCCGACGCACAGGGCGTTGACCAGTGGATTCCCGGAGTACGACGGGTCGAAGACGAGCTCGCCGCCGATGTTCGGCAGGCCGAGGCAGTTGCCGTAGCCGCCGACGCCGGCGACGACACCGGGCAGCACGCGCTTGGTGTCGGGGGCGTCGGCCGGGCCGAAGCGCAGCGCGTCGGAGACCGCGAGGGGCCGCGCGCCCATGGCCATGATGTCGCGCACGATGCCGCCGACGCCGGTCGCGGCGCCCTGGTACGGCTCCACATAGGACGGGTGGTTGTGGCTCTCCACCTTGAAGGTGACCGCCCAGCCTTCGCCGATGTCGACGACGCCCGCGTTCTCGCCGATGCCGGCCAGCATCTTGGCCTTCATCTCGTCGGTGGCGGTCTCCCCGAAGTAGCGGAGGTGCTTCTTGGAGGACTTGTAGGAGCAGTGCTCGCTCCACATCACCGAGTACATGGCCAGCTCGGCATCGGTGGGCCGGCGGCCGAGGATCTCCCGGATGCGGGCGTACTCGTCATCGGCGAGGCCCAGTTCCCGGTAGGGCTGGCTGTGGTCCGGGGTCGCCCCGGCGCGCTCGGTGGTGTCAACGGTGCTGGTCACGGTGTCCGTGTCAGGGTTCGCCACGGCCGCCAGGATACGGGTCGCACCCGGACGCTTCGGACGGTGGGCCCGCCGGGATCGAGCGGCCGCGAGGTGGGTGTGAGCGGGACGACACCGGGCGCGGCCCTGGGGACAACTCGGCCGTGTCCGGGCGCGCCTGGGGACAACTCGGGTGCGCGGGCCCGGAACTGTCGGTCCTCGCGGGTAACGTTGAAACCGGGGGTCCCCCCACGGCGGTGGGGTGTGGAAGACGGCGGCGGGTGTGGACAACGCGCCCGGCGGCGGGATGCGCGGATCCGGAATTGTCAGTCCCCACCGGTAACGTTGAAACCGGGGGTCCCCCGAGGGCCCGGGGTGCGGCGGCCGGCGTGCGCGCGCCGGAAAATCGGTCGCCTTACGCTGGTCGGCGGCTTACCGTCGGGAATCGTGCTTTCCGCCACTTATCCCTTTCCGCCGCTGCGGCTGCCCGCGCGGCCGAGTGCGAGCCGCTTCCTGCTCGCCGTGTTCCGGGCTCGGCTCGGCACGGTGCTGGGCGCCGCCGGGCTCGGTGTCGTCTGGGCGCTTCCCGGTGCCCTCGTGCCGCTGGTCATCGGGCAGGGCATCGGTGCCGTCAGCGCGCACGACGGCGATGCCGTCTGGCGCTGGGCGCTCGCCGCCGCCCTGCTCGGGGTGGTGCAGACGCTCACCGGGACCTGGCTGCACTTCCTCAACTACGGCCTCTGGCTGCACGGCGCGGGCTCGACCCAGCGGGCCGTCGCCGCGCACACCACCCGCGTCGGCGCCGGCCTGCGCGAACAGACCACCACCGGCAACCTCGTCGCGATCAGCACCACCGACATCAACCACATCGGCAACACCGTCGAGGTGACCGGCCGGGCGTTCGGCTCGTTGCTGGCGTTCGTCGTCGTCGCGATCTGGCTGATCTCGACGTCGCCGCTGCTCGGCGTGGTCGCGCTGGTCGGCGTACCGGTCGCGGTGCTCGGCATCGGGCCGCTGCTGGCGCCCCTGCAGAAGCGCAAGGCGAAGCAACGCGAGAAGCGCGGCGACGTCAACGCGCTCGGCGCGGACATCGTGTCCGGCCTGCGGATCCTGCGCGGCATCGGCGGCGAGCGGCGGTTCTTCGCCCGCTTCCACGAGACGAGCCAACGGGTCCGGCTGGCCGGTATCGAGGTCGGCAAGGCCGAAGCGTGGCTGGCCGCGGCCGAGATCGCGCTGCCCGGCCTGGTCACCGTGGTGATCACCTGGCTGGGCGCGCGGCTCGCCGTGTCCGGGGAGATCGGCGTCGGGCAGCTCGTGGCGTTCTACGGCGTCTCGGCGTTCCTCATCTGGCCGGTCACCGCCGCCACCGAGGCGGTCGGGTCGATCACGTCCGGCCTGGTCGCGGCGCGGAAGGTCGTGGCGCTGCTGGCGATCCGACCCAAGCTGGCGGACCCGGAGACGCCGGTCCGGCTGCCCGACGGGCCGCTGGAACTGGTCGACACCGAGTCCGGCGTGCGCGTCGCGGCCGGGCGGCTGACGGTCGTCGACTTCGGCGCCGACGGCGAAGCCGTGGCCGACCGGCTGGCCCGGTTCGCCGACCCGGCCGAAGGCGAAGAAGTGCTGGTCAACGACGTCCGGGCGGACCACGTCGCACTCGCGGAGCTGCGACGGCGGGTCGTCTACGCGCACAACCAGGACATCTGGTTCTCCGGCGTGCTGCGCGAGCAGCTGGCGCCGTCGCGGCCGGGCGACGTCGGGATCACCGAAGCGCTGTACGCGGCCGACGCCGACGACATCGTCGACGCGCTGCCCGACGGCGTCGACGAGGTGATCGGCGAGCGCGGGCGAGAGGTGTCCGGCGGCCAGCGGCAGCGGCTGAACCTGGCCCGCGCACTGGCGACGGACGCCGACGTACTCGTGCTGGACGAGCCGACGTCGGCGGTCGACGCGCACACGGAGGCACGCATCACCGAGCGCGTCGCGGCCCTGCGCCGCGGCAAGACGACGGTGGTGTTCAGCCAGAGTCCACTGTGGACACATGTGGCCGACGAGGTCTTCACCGCGAAGGGGGTGACGGTGTGAAACGGCTTCCCACGGCGTCCCGGCGCGACGTCCGGCGCTGGGCGCTGAAGACGGCGGTGTCCCACAAGCGCGAGTTCG
Source organism: Amycolatopsis sp. NPDC098790 (assembly GCF_044759945.1). Classification (NCBI taxonomy): domain Bacteria; kingdom Bacillati; phylum Actinomycetota; class Actinomycetes; order Pseudonocardiales; family Pseudonocardiaceae; genus Amycolatopsis; species Amycolatopsis sp. NPDC098790. The sequence goes on along the minus strand of NZ_JBIWAI010000001.1, from coordinate 1,473,365 downwards.
GGCTGCTGCTCGGCGCGCTGTACGTGGCGACGCTGATCGGGCTGGCCGGGCCACAGCTGCTCGGCGCGCTGGTCGACGACGTCGCGGCCGGCACGACGACGGGTCACGTCGACGTGCTGGCGGCGGTGTTCGTCGGGATCCTGGTGCTGCAGGCGGTCGCGCGGAAGATCGCGCGGATGCGCGGCGCGGTGTTCGGTGAGCTGGTGCTGGCCGAGACGCGCGAGGAGTTCGTCGGGACGGCGCTGCGGCTGCCGCTCGGCACGGTCGAGGCGGCCGGCACCGGCGACCTGCTCAGCCGCGCCACCACCGACCTCGGCCGGATCGACCACGCGGCGCGGTTCGCGGCGCCGGAGATCCTGATCGCGGCGGTGACCGTGGTGTTCACGGTCGTCGCGATGGTGGTGACGTCTCCGCTGCTCTCGCTGGGCTTGCTGGTCGCGGTGCCGCTGCTGGTGCCCGTCAACGTCTGGTACCAGCGGCGGATCCCGTCGGTGATGCAGTGGATGCTGGACCGCTGGGCGGACCTGACGACCAGCGTCCACGAGACGGCGGAGGGCGCGCGCACGGTCGAGGCGCTCGGCCTCACCGAGCGGCGCGTCGACGCGGCGAACGACGCGCTGGACCAGAGCATCCTCGGCGAGCGGCGGATGCGGGCGCTGCAGCTGCGGTGGCTGCCGTCGCTGGAGATCAGCTACGTGCTGCCGCTGGCGGTCATGCTGCCGCTCGGGCTGCTCGCGTACACGCGCGGCTGGGCCGGGCTCGGCGAGATCACCACGATGCTGCTGTACGTCCAGGCGATGTCGGGGCCGCTGAACGAGGCGCTGTTCTGGCTGGAGGACCTGCAGGTCGCGGCGGCCGCGGCACGCCGGATCCGCGGCATCCACTCGGTGTCACTCGAGCAGTCGCCGAAGGTGACGGAGGTGCCGCGCGGGCGGGACATCGACGTCCACGGCGTCCGGTTCGCCTACACGGCCGACCGCGAGGTGCTGCACGGCATCGACCTGCGGGTGCCGCGCGGCGAGCGGCTGGCGATCGTCGGCCCGTCCGGCGCGGGCAAGTCGACGCTCGGCCGGCTGCTGGCGGGCATCGCGGCGCCGTCGGCGGGGTCGGTGCGCATCGGCGGCCAGGACGTCTCGGCGCTGGCCGACGACGTCCTGCGCGGCGAGGTTCTGCTGCTGACCCAGGAGCACCACGTGTTCTCGGGAACGCTGCGGCAGAACCTGGCGCTGCCGGCGCGTCGCGCGGGCGGCGACTGGACCGACGAGGAACTGCTGGCGGCGCTGGACTCGGCGGGCGCGGCGGAGTGGGTGGCGACGCTGCCGTCCGGGCTCGACACGAAGCTGGGCTCGGGCGAGCACCCGGTGCCGGCGGCGATCGCGCAGCAGCTGGCGCTGGCCCGCGTCGTGCTGGCCGATCCGCACACGCTGGTACTGGACGAGGCGACGTCGCTGCTGGACACGGGCTCGGCGCGCGACCTGGAGAAGTCGCTGAACAGCGTGTTGTCCGGGCGCACGGTGATCGCGATCGCCCACCGCCTGCACACGGCGGCAGCGGCGGACCGGGTCGCGGTGGTCGAGGACGGCCGGATCACGGAGCTGGGCCCGCACGCCTCGCTGCTGGCCGCGGGCGGCTCGTACGCACGTCTGGTGGCCGCGGCTTCGTAGTCCGGAATGTCCGGAGTGGCCGGGTGGTTGCTCCCCAGGTAGGCCGATCTTCTACCTGGGGAGTGCCATGTCGTTCGTGATGACCGCTTCGGAGCGCGAAGAGTTCCTGAGCGGGGTGCACGTGGGGGTGCTGGCGGTGGAGCGCGCCGGCCGGGCGCCGCTGGCGGTCCCGGTTTGGTACGACTACTCGCCCGGCGGCGAGGTCCTGATCTGGATGGAGCGCGACACGGTCAAGGACCGGGCGATCACCGCGGCCGGCCGGTTGAGCCTGGCGGTGCAGGACGAGAACCCGCCGTACAAGTACGTGACGGTCGAGGGCCCGGTGGTGGCGAACGACGAGCCCCCGACGCGCGAGCAGGCGCTGCGGATCGCGGGGCGGTACTGGCCTGAAGACCAGGCGAGGGCCTATGTCGACTCGGCGCTCGGGGAACGGTCGGTGCTGGTGCGGGTGCGGCCGGAGAAGTGGCTGTCGAACGACCAGAGCAAGAGCTGACCGGGGCCGGGGCTGTGGACAACTCGTGTCCGCGGCCCCGGAACGCGCCGGAACTGTCGGTGCCCGCCGGTAAACTGGTGAACGGGGGCCGAGGCCCGCCCGCTACCCCACGCCCCGGGGAGCCCGAAGACTCCCCGGCCGCGGAAGATCAGGCCTTGACCAGCGCGTCCACCGCGCTGAAGAACATGCCCAGCCCGTCGTCCGACGGGCCCGTCAACGCGTCGATCGCGTGCTCCGGGTGCGGCATCAGCCCGACGACCCGGCCGTTCTCCGACCGGATCCCGGCGATGTCGTTGCGTGACCCGTTCGGGTTGCCGCCGACGTACCGGAACACCACGCGCCCCTCGGCCTCCAGCTCGTCCAAAGTGGACTGCTCGGCCACGTAACACCCGTCGATGTTCTTCATCGGGATGAGGATTTCCGCGCCTTCGTCGTAGCGCGTGGTCCACGCGGTCGACGTGTTCTCCACCCGCAGCCACTGGTCGCGGCAGATGAAGTGCAGGCCCTGGTTGCGGATCATCGCGCCCGGCAGCAGCCCGGCCTCGCAGAGGATCTGGAACCCGTTGCAGATGCCGAGCACCGGCATGCCGCCGCGCGCCGCCTCGATCACCGGCGTCATCACCGGCGCGAACCGGGCGATCACGCCCGCGCGCAGGTAGTCGCCGTAGGAGAAGCCGCCCGGGACGACGACCGCGTCGACGTCGTGCAGGTTCTCGTCCGCGTGCCACAGCGGCACCGCTTCGGCGCCGGCGTACGTGACCGCGCGGGCCGCGTCGCCGTCGTCGAGCGTGCCCGGGAACGTGATGACGCCGATGCGCGCGCTCACGCGTCCACCCGCGTGATCGTCCACTGCTCGATGACGGGGTTCGCGAGGAAGCCCTCGGCGATCTTTTCGAGCGTCGCGTCGTCGACCGTGTCGTCGACCTCGATCTCGAAGTGCTTGCCCTGGCGGATCTCCTTGATCCCGGTGAACCCCAGGCGACCGGCGGCGCCGAGCGCGGCCTGCCCCTGCGGGTCGAGGATTTCGGGCTTCGGCATGACGTCGACGACGACTCGGGCCACGGCAGGCTGCTCCTTATTCACGCAGGTCGTGGGTACCTCCCGAGCATAGTTCACCCAGTTCGGCGGCCCGCGAGGACCTAGACTGGCCGTGCGCGCCGACCTGCGCCATGATGAGTCGTTGACATCGCGCCAACAGCTGTGGAGGCACCGTGGACTCCTACGACTACGTGATCGTCGGCGCCGGGAGCGCCGGGTGCGTGCTGGCGAACCGGCTCACCGAAGATCCGTCCGCCCAGGTCCTGCTGCTCGAAGCGGGCGCGGAGGACACCGCCGACGAAATCCACATCCCGGCCGCGTTCCCGGGCCTGTTCAAGACCAAGTGGGACTGGAACTACGAGACGGTCGAGCAGAAGCACACCGGCAAGACGGCCTACTGGCCGCGCGGCAAGATGCTCGGCGGCTGCTCGTCGATCAACGCGATGATCTACATCCGCGGCAACCGCGCCGACTACGACGGCTGGCGCGATTCTTACGGCGCCGAAGGCTGGGGCTGGGACGACGTCCTCCCGTACTTCAAGCGCGCCGAGGGCAACCAGCGGCTCGACGGGCCCCTGCACGGCACCGACGGCCCGCTGCACGTCGAGGACCGCCGCTTCACCCACGAGCTGTCGAGCGCGTGGGTCGACTCCGCCGTCGCTTGGGGACTCAAGCGCACCGACGACTTCAACGGCGAGAGCCAGGAAGGCGCCGGCGTCTACCAGGTCACCTGCAAGAAGGGCCGTCGCTGGTCGACCGCCGACGCGTACCTGCGGCCCGCGCTGGAGCGGCCGAACCTGACGGTGAAGACGAACTCGCCCGCGACGCGGGTCGTCTTCGAGGGGACGCGCGCGGTCGGCGTGTCCTATTTGGACAACGGCGTCGAGACGACCGCGCGTGCGTCGGCCGAAGTGATTTTGAGCGGTGGCGCGGTGAATTCGCCGCAGCTGCTGATGGTGAGCGGTGTCGGTCCGGCTGAACACCTGCGCGAGCACGGCATCGACGTCGTCGCGGCGCTGCCCGGCGTCGGCGAGAACCTGCACGACCACCCGGCGTGCGGGATCATCTGGTCGACGCGCGGCACGACGGACCTCGTCGACGCGGCGACGCCGGGTGGGCTCGTCCGCTACCAGCTGACGAAGCGCGGGCCGCTGGCGTCGAACATCGGCGAGGCGGGCGCGTTCTTCCCGACGACCGATGGTTTGCCGGCGCCGGACATGCAGATCCACGTCGCGCCGACGTTGTTCTACGACAACGGGATGCGCGAACCGACGGTTCCGGGGTTCACGTCGGCGGCGACGCTGGTGGACGTCGCGAGCCGCGGCCGGCTGCGGTTGAAGTCGGCGAACCCGTTGTGGAAGCCCGAAATCGACCCGGCGTACTACGCGGAGTCGCGGGACATGGAGACGATGATCGCCGGGTTGCGCGCGCTCATCGAGATCGGACACTCGGGGCCGTTGAAGCGGTTCCTGGACCAGCCGTTCCTGCCGGCGCGGCACGATTTGAGTGATTCCGAGCTGGCTGACCACATCCGGGAGAACACGCAGACGCTTTATCACCCGGTGGGGACTTGCTCGATCGGTTCGGTCGTGGATCCGCAGCTGCGCGTGCAGGGGGTCGAGGGGTTGCGGGTCGTGGACGCGTCGGTGATGCCGGTGGTGCCGCGGGGGAACACCAACGCGCCGACGATCATGGTGGCGGAGAAGGGCGCGGACCTGATTCGGGGGCGGTGAGGGCGGGCCGCGGCCCCCGGTCACCAGTTTACCGGGGGCCACCGACAATTCCGGGGCTGCGGACGCGAGTTGTCCACAGCCCCGGACCGGCTCAGCGCTTGCCGTGGAGGATCGTCACCAGCTTTGCCACCAGTGCGTCCGTTGATTCCTTGCGGCTGAACGACGTCAACGTCAGCGGGGCCGTGAACCGCTGGCGCGCGATCGCCTTCGAGCGGGCGAACTCGCGCAGGCCCTCCGGGCCGTGGATGCGGCCGAAGCCCGAGTCGCCCACGCCACCGAACGGCAGCGACGCGATGCCGGCGAACGACAGCGGTGCGTTGATCGCCGTCATCCCCGTGCGCAGCTTCTCGGCCAGCTCCACTCCGCGGGACTTCGAAAACACCGTCGAACCCAAGCCGTACTTCGTGCTGTTGGCCTTCTCGACCGCTTCGTCCATCGAGGCGACCTTCGCGATCGTCACGGTCGGGCCGAACGTCTCCTCCGTCACCGCTTCCGAGTCCTCCGGGACGTCGATCAGCACCGTCGGCTGCGCGTACCGGTCGCCGACCGCGTCCTCGCCGCCCAGGACCGCCTTGCCTCCCCGGGCCAGTGCGTCCTGGATGTGCCTCTTGATCACGCCCAGCTGCGACGGCATTGTCACCGGGCCGTACTGCGCGGCCTCGTCCGAACCCGCGCGCACGTCCTTCGACTTCTCGACCACCTTCGCGACGAACTCGTCGTGGACCTTCTCGTGGACGTACACCCGCTCGACGCCGATGCACGTCTGGCCCGAGTTCGAGAACGCGCCCCAGACCGTCGCGTCGGCCGCCGCGTCCAGGTCCGCGTCCGCGTCCACCAGGACCGGGTCCTTGCCGCCCGCCTCGATGACCACCGGGGTCAGCGTCTCGGCCGCCGCGGCCATGATGCGCTTGCCCGTCGCCGTCGAGCCGGTGAACGCGATCTTGTCGACACCCGCGCCGACCAGCGCCGCGCCCGTCTCGCCGAAGCCCGTCACCAGCTGCAGCACCGGCTGCTCCGGGACGATCTCGGCGAACGCGTCGACCAGCCACTTCCCGACGCCCGGCGTGTACTCGCTCGGCTTGAACACCACCGCGTTGCCCGCCGCGAGCGCGTACGCGATCGAGCCCAGCGGCGTGAACACCGGGTAGTTCCACGGGCCGATCACGCCGACCACGCCCAGCGGCTGGTACTCGACGGTCGCCGCCTGGTTCGACATCAGCAGGCCGGCCGAACGCTTCTGCTTGCCGAGGATCTTCTTGGCGTGCTTGCCCGCCCACGCGATGTGCTCGATGGCCAGGACGCTCTCGAGCTGCGCGTCCGCGATCGGCTTGCCGGTCTCGTCGCGGACCACCTGGCACAGCTGCGGCAGCCGCCGCGTCAGCACGCCCTTCCAGCTCCGCAGCCGCTCGGCGCGCCCCGCGAAGCCCAGCTCTTCCCACCACTTCGCCGCGACACGCGCTCGCGCGACGGCCGCCTGGACGTCCTCGGCGGTGTGGATCGGATAGGTTCCGACCACCTCGTCGGTCGCCGGGCTGAGCGAGTCGAAGGTCTCGCCGACCGACGTCGGCTTCGGCTGGACGGCAGTCATCGGCGTCTCCCTGGAGGTCGCGGGTCAGCCCAGGTTACGACGTTACTGACATCGTGCCAATAGCTCGCGCGGGCTTCGCCACCAGCATTCCACCGGCGATCGCCGCGGCAAAGACACCGAACAACGGGGTGACCCACAGCGGCAGCACGCCCACCGCGAGCGACCCCAGCCCGAAGCCGGCCGCCTGGACGGTGAAGCTCAGCGAGAACCCGGCGGACCTGCGGTTCTTCGGCAGCAGGCGCTGCAGGTTGACCGAGGTGGCGGCCACCAGCGGCCCGGTGCAGGCGCCGATCAGCGCCACCGAGCCGAGGAGCCCGGCCCAGCCGAAGCCGCCCGCGAGGGTGAGCCCGCCGGCGACGAACCCGGCGAGGAACAACCGCGGGTCGCCGGTCTTCCCGCGCCACGCGTAGAGCGCGCTGCCCGCGATGCTCGCCCCGCTCAGCACGGCGATCACGATCGGCGCCGCCGTCTCGGGCGCGCCGAGCCGCTGGACCAGCGGGAGCGGCGCCACCTCGATCGTCGACAGCAGCAGCCCGACGGTGAACGCGCAGCCCAGCCACGGCAGGTAGGTGACGAGCCGCGCGGGTGGGACGTCGTCACCGGATTCCACCCGTTCGTGCTCGTGAACGCGACGCGGGACGAGCAGCGCCGCCGCCAGGCACGCGATCGCCATCGCGACGAGCGGGACGACCGTGCCGGCCAGGTCGAGCAGCGCGACCAGCGCCGGACCGCCGATGAGCACGCCTTCGAGGAGCATCGCGTCGACGGAGATCGCGCGCGGCAGCAGTTCGTCGTCGACGGTGTCCGCGAGCAGCGTCCGGAAGCCGCCCGACAACGCGCCGGCCGAGACGCCGGGCAGCACGACGAGCGCGACCAGGACGGGTCCGGGTGCGTCGGCGGCCAGCGCCAGCACGACGTACCCGGCGGCGGTCAGGAGCAGCAGCGCGGGCAGGCCGCGCGCCGGGCCGACGCGGTCGAGCAGCCGCCCGACCGGCACCGCGCACGCCATCTCGGCGGCGACGAAGACCGACATCAGCACGCCGCCGAGCCGGTAGGAGCCGGTCGTCGCGGTGGTCAGGAGGGTGAACGCGAGCGGCGCCATGGTCGCCGGGAGCCGGGCGAACTGGACCCCGGCCGACCAGCGCCAGTAGGCGCGATGGGTGAACAACGACATGCCGGTAGCGTCGTTCCCCGCCCGTTCGGGGCACACTGATTCGGGTGAGGACGAATCACCGATGATCGAGCTGGTCCTGACGGCGGCCGGTGCGCAGCGCGTCCGGTTCGCGATCTCGCCGTTGGAGGAGGTGCTGGGCGCCGTCCAGACGCTGCTCGGCGTCCGGCGGCACCCGGCGCGGCTGCCGTGGCTGTCGGGGCTTCCCGACGTGCCCGAGCTGGCCGCGGTCCTGAGCGCGCGGCACTACATCACGGAGTTCCTGAGCCCGCCGCCCGACGGCCCGGAAACCACCGCGCAGGCGCAGCTCGAAGCCGTGCGCGCGACGCCGCCGGCGCAGGTGGCGCTGGAGCTGGGGATGGTGGACGCGGACCTGTCGCGGCTGCCTCCCGACCCCGCGGCCGCGCGCGACCTGCTGGCCGGCCAGCTCGAGACGGTGTGGAACGCGCTGCTGGCGCCGGAGTGGCCGCGTTTACGCGAGTTGCTGGCGGCGGACATCGCGTACCGGACGCGGCAGCTGGGATCCGGCGGGATCGCGGGGATGCTGGCCGGGCTGCACCCGCGAGTGCGGCTGTCGGAGACGTCGGTCCTGGTCGACGTCCGGGCCCGCGAGCGGCTGGAGCTGGACGCGCGCGGCCTGCTGCTGATCCCGGCGGTGTTCGCGTGGCCGAACGTCGGCGTGGTGACGGTGCCGCCGTGGCAGATTTCGCTGCTGTACCCGGCGCGGGGGGTGGCTTCGCTGTGGGAGTCCTCGTCCGACCCACCGGAGGCGCTGGCGGAGGTCCTCGGCCGGACGCGGGCGCTGCTGTTGACGAGCCTGGACCGCCCAGCGGCGACGACGGAACTGGCCCGGCGGCACGGCTTGGCGCCGGCGACGGTTTCCGCGCACCTCACGGCGTTGCGCGCGGCCGGGTTGCTGGCGTCGGAACGTCGAGGGCATCGGGTGCTGTACCGGCGCACGGAACTCGGCGACGCGTTGCTGACCGGCAAACTGTGACGGTGACCAGAGCAGTGGCCTGGGAAGGCTTCCACAACACCAGGGACCTCGGCGGCCTGCCGACGCGATCGGGGCGCACGACTCGCCACGGCGCGTTCTTCCGGGCTGCGGACCTCCGGTTCGTGACCGGTGCGGGGTGGGCGCAGGCGCGGGAGTCCGGCGTGCGGACCGTCATCGACCTGCGCAACGCCGACGAAATCCGGCCGACGGCGGACTCGCCGACGGCGCTGGCGGGTTCGGCGCAGTTCGCCGCCGCCGGTCCGACCACCCCGGCGGGCATCGACCGCATCGAAGTTCCCCTCGACGACATCGACGACCTGGAGTTCTGGCGGTACGTCAACCGCGGGCGGCTGAACGGCACCCCGCTCTACTACCGCGTCTTCCTCGAACGGAAGGCCGAGCGCTGCGCCGCCGTCGTCGAAGCGATCGCCCGGTCCGCGCCCGGCGGCGTGCTGTTCCACTGCGGTGCCGGGCGCGACCGGACCGGCCTGGTCGCGCTCCTCCTGCTGGCGCTGGCCGACGTCGAGCCCGACGTGATCGCCGCGGACTACGACCTGTCGGCCGAAGCCGTGAAACCACTGTTCGCCGCGATGGGCGCCGAAGACCAGGGACCGGCCATCGCGGCTCTCCTCGCGGAACGGGGCACGACGACCGCGGCGGCCATCCGGGACACGCTCGACGGGTTCGACGCCGAGCGGTACCTCCTCGACGCGGGCGTCGGCCGCGGCGACCTCGCCGCGATCCGGCACCGGCTGGTGAACCGGGACTAGGCTGGAAAACGACCACCTGCGAAGGAGAACATCGATGCGTATCGTCCATTTCGGACACGCCTGCCTGTTGCTGGAGACCGGCTCCGAGCGGATCCTGATCGACCCCGGGGCGTTCTCCACCGGGTTCGAGGGCGAGCGGGAGCTGTCCGCCGTGCTGGTCACGCACCAGCACTTCGACCACCTCGACGTCGAACGGCTGCCCAAGGTCCTCGAAGCGAACCCGGACGCCAAGCTGATCGTCGACCCCGGGTCCGCTCCCGAGGTCGAAAAGCTCGGCCTTCCGTTCGACGTCGCCAATGTGGGGGACGCGTTCGCCGTCGGGGACACCTCGATCAAGGCCGTCGGCGGGGAGCACGCCGTCATCCACTCGGACATCCCCGTGATCCCGAACATCGGGTACGTCTTCGACGACGGTGCCTTCTTCCACCCCGGCGACTCGTTCTTCGTGCCCGAGCAGAAGATCGACGTGCTCGGCCTGCCGACCGGGGCGCCGTGGCTCAAGGCCGGTGAAGCCGTCGACTACCTGCGGGCCGTCGCGCCGCGCGTAGCCGTGCCGATCCACGAAGCCGTGCTCGCCAACCCGGCCCTGCACTACGGCCTCTTCGGGAACCTCGCGCCGGAAGGCACCGAGGTCAAGGTGCTGGAGCGGGCCGAACCGGCGAAGTTCTAGCCACCCACGCCTCGACGCCGTCGAGGAAGCGGTCCACGCCGAACCCGAGCTCGACCGGCAGCTCGTCGCCCGAGGCGGTTCGCTCGGGTTCGGGGCCGGTCGCGGCTTCGGCCTCGTGGAGCGCCGTCAGCGCCGGGTACTCCGCCGGGTCGAGGACGCCGGCGAGAGCTCGCGCCAGCTCGCCTTCAGTGCGGGGGCCGGCCAGCTGGAGGCTGATCTGCGCCGTGCCGCGCACGACCGCCGTCAGGTGCAGGGCCGCCGCCCTGGCTTCGGCGCCCGCGAGGCCGGCCGCGAGCAACGGCCGCAGCAGGCGGTCGAGCCACGCGAGCTGGTGGGGGCCGACCGGCGTGTGGCCGAGCGGGACGCGCAGGATCCACGGCCGCTGCCGGAAGCCCGCCCACAGCGCGCCCGCCCACTGCCGGACCGCCTGCCGGAAGTCGCCGTCCAGCTCCGGCGGCTTGCCGGCGCCGACGTCGGCCACCACCTCGAGCAGCAGGTCCTTGCTCGGGATGTGGTTGTAGATCGCCATCGTCGAATAGCCGAGCTCGGTGGCGATCCGCTGCATCGACAGCGCTTCCAAGCCGTCCGCGTCCGCGATCCGGACGGCGGCGTCCGCGATCCGCGCCACGCTGAGCTGCGGCCGGGGTCCGCGCCGTCCCCTCGACCGCCCGGCCCACAGCAGCTCGAGACTGCGCTCCACATTGCCGTCCTGCGTCGCCATTCGTCCATCCTAAAACTCTGTATGCCGTACACTCAGATGTATGACGTACATAGTTTGGTGGCGCCGCCCCTGGGTCGTCCCGCTGATGCTGGTGGCCGCGGCGTTCCTGGCCTTCTCCGTGCCGCCGTACCTGACCCTCGACCCCGCCCAGTCCCGGCTGAGACCGCCGGAAGGCAACGACCTCTACTACCCGCTGCTCGTCGCGCACGTCCTGTTCGGGACCGTCGCGATGGTGACCGCGTGCTTCCAGATCTGGCCCGCCTTCCGCACCCGCCACCGGCGCGGGCACCGGATCACCGGCCGGATCTACGTCTTCGCGGGCGCGCTCCCGGCCGGTCTGCTCGGCCTCTACATCGGCTGGCACACGGCGGCCGGGCCGTCGGTGCGGGTGGCCAACCTCGTCGGCTCGGCGCTGTGGCTCGCGGTGACGATCGCCGGGCTTCGGATGGCCCGGCAACGGCGTTTCGGCGAACACCGCCGGTGGATGTCACGCAGCTTCGCGCTCGCCATGTCGATCGTGCTGAGCCGGGTGGTCAACGTCGTCGCCACGATCGTGCTGACCCCGCAGGTGAACACCACGTTCGGCGGCAGCGAAGAACTGATGCGCTACAGCGCCGCAAGCATCGGTGTCTGGCTCAGCCCGCTACTGCTGCTCCTCGTCACGGACTGGGTGCTGGAACGCCGCAAGGGCGGCGCTCGGAAGGCTCAGGCCGCGACCGCGCGAAGCGAGCCGTAAGTCGCGCCGAACGCGCGGTTCTCCAACGCCACGTCCACCGCGTCCAGCAGCGCCTGGCGGAGGCCGGGGCGGGTCAGGTCCGTGGCTTCCACCCCCAGCCGGACCAGCCCGCCCCGGCGGGCCGAGCGCGCCGCCGCCAGCACCAGCGCGAAACAACGGACCGTCTCCGTGCGGTGCGACTGGCTCGTGAACTCCTGCACGCGCGCCCGGCGGACCTCGCCCGTCACCAGGTCGCGGACCGCGCCGAGGTCCGCGCACAGGCGGAAGCCGTGCTCGGTCAGCGCCTGCAGCGTGCCCTGTGAAGCGATCCAGCGCGGCGGCGCGAAGCCGTCGACGGACAGGCCTGCGTTGTCCAACGCCGCCTTCGCCGCGATCAACCGCAGGCGCGCCTCGTGCGCCGGCAGGGTCGCGAACTCCGCCTTCTTGCCCAGGTACACCGCGCGGTGGGAGGGCGTGACGGCGTGGTCGTAGCCGTGCAGCAGCACGGAATCGCCGGCACGGGCGCGCGTGCGCACCCACTCCGTCACCGGGCCTTCGCCGGTGCGGGCGGCGTAGAGCAGCGAGAGCGGGACCTTCCGGCGGTCGAGCTCGGCCGCGAGGTCGGCGCACCGGTGCAGCGTGCGCGGGGTGATTCCCGACAGCGAAACCAGCAAGCGAGCGTCCACGCCACCATTGGGACGCACGCGTCTGACGTCGCCGTGAACTGCGCAGAACGGGCGAGCGTCCGTTGCCGGAAGGGTCAGACGCCTTCCCGCAGCCGCGACACCGCCACGGCGATCCGGCCGCGCAGGTCGGGATCGGCGACCTGGCCGTCGGCGACGTCCGCGCGCGAGACCGGGATCCGCGCGCACGCCTCTTCGACGATCTTCGCGCCCGCGTACTTCAGCACCTTTCGCAGCGAGTCGTGTGCGTCGCGGCCGCCCGTCGGGGCCGCCACCGACGACGCGTTGATCCACGAGACCGGCTTGCCGTAGATCTCGCCGCCGCCGACCGTCCAGTCCAGGAGGTTCTTGAACGAGCCCGGCAGGCCGCCCGCGTACTCCGGCGTGCAGATCAGGATCGCGTCCGCCTCTTTGATCGACGCGCGCAGCTCCGCGACGGCCGGGTGCAGCGGATCGCGGTCGTCATCGGGGTTGAAGTGCGGCAGGTCGCCGAGGCCGGTGTACGTCTTGCTCGCGGTGAGGGTCGCGGCGGTCCCCAGCACCGCCGCATTGCCCGAGCCTGCTCGCAGGCTGCCGCAGATCAGCAGGATCACGGGGCCAGTCTGCCAGCGAAAGCCCGGTGACGCGGTGGTACGCCTCGATGTACCGGTCACGCGTGGCCGTCACCACCTCCGGGGGCAGCGGCGGCAGCGCCGAGACGCAGTCCCAGCCCGACGCCGGGCCGACCAGCCAGTCGCGCACGTGCTGCTTGTCGAACGACGGGCGCGGGCGGCCGGGGCGGTGGCCGTCGGCGAGCCAGTAGCGTGCCGAATCCGGCGTCAGCAGCTCGTCGGCCAGCACCAGCTCGCCGTTGCGCCGGACGCCGAACTCGAACTTCGTGTCGGCCAGCAGCAGGCCCTGCTCCCCGGCCCGCGCGGCGCCGCGGCGGTACAGCTCGAGCGAGGCCTCCCGCACCTTCTCGGCGAGCCGCGTGCCGAGGATCGACGCGAACGTCCCGAAGTCGAGGTGCTCGTCGACCTCGCCGGGCCGCGCCTTCGTGGACGGCGTGAAGATCGGCTCCGGCAGCCGCGCGGACTCGGCGAGCCCCGGCGGCAGCGCGACCCCGCACACCGAACCGGACTTGCGGTACTCCGCGTACCCCCGGCCGGCCAGGTGCCCCCGGACGACGGCCTCCACCGGCAGCATCTTCAGGCGCTCGACCAGCAGCGCCCGGCCGCGGAAGGCCTTCGGGATCCGGGGCCCGTCGCAGGCGACCAGGTGGTTCGGGACGACGTCGGCCAGCTCGCCGAACCAGAACACGCTCATCGCGGTGAGCACCCGGCCCTTGTCCGGGACGGGGGTCGGGAACACGCGCTCGAAGGCCGAAATGCGGTCGGAGGCGACGACCAGCAGGTGGTCGTCGCCCGCGGCGTAGAGGTCGCGGACCTTGCCGGTGGCGAGCCGCTCGGGGGTGGGGAGGGGTGTCACGCGCTGAACCCTAACGGGCACCCTCCGCCACCATGGATGATGCTCACATGGCGTACGACTGGATCTCGGTGACGACCGACTACGGCCTGCGCGACGGCTTCGTGGCGGCCTGCCACGGCGTGATCGCGCGGCTCGCGCCTGCCGTGCGGGTGATCGACGTGACGCACGAAGTACCACCCCAGGACATCCGGCACGGCGCGATGGCGCTGGCCCAGACCGTGCCCTTCCTCCCGGAAGCGGTGCACGTCGCCGTCGTCGACCCGGGCGTCGGCACGGCCCGGCTCGGCGTGGTCGTCGTCGCCGGGGGCGGGCTGCTGGTCGGGCCGGACAACGGCCTGCTGCTGCCGGCCGCGCACGCACTCGGCGGGGTCCGGGCGGCCTACGAGCTGACCGAGCCGTCGATGCGGCTGCCGGTCACGTCGGCGACGTTCCACGGGCGGGACGTCTTCGCGCCCGCGGCCGCGCACCTTGCGCTGGGGGTGGCGCCGAGCGACTTCGGCGAACGCGTCGACGACCTGGTCGAGCTGCCCGAGCCGTTCGTGGCGGCGTTCCCGGGGAAGCTCGTGTCGGAGGTGCTGACGGTCGACCACTTCGGCAACGTCCAGCTCGCGGCGACCCCGGCGGACCTGGAGCTGTCGGGGCTGTCGGGCGCGGTGTCCGTGCACAGCGAGCGGGTCGCGGTGACCACCGAGATCGGGCGGACCTTCGCCGACGTCCCGGCCGGGGCGAGCGTGCTCTACACGGACTCGGCGGGGCGGCTCGCCGTCGCCGTCAACGGCGGTTCGGCCGCGGCGGTGCTCGGGCTCGGACCGGCCCAGGAGTGCACGATCACCTCGTCGCCGACCGCGAGCTGACCCGGCCGGACGACGGCCGCCTTCATCCCGAACGTCACCCCGCCGTCGGCGTGACGGCGGTAACCGGCGAGCGTGCGGATCGGTTCGGGGCCGGCCTTCTTGCCCGTTTCCTGGTCGACCATCGGGACCGTGCAGCGCACGCATTGTTTGGCGTAGCCGAACTCCACGCTGCCCGCGGTCATCGCGCGGACCTCGTCCTCGGTGTGCGGGTCGAGCCAGCCGGAGACGACCACGTTGGGGCGGAAGCGGTCCATCGGCACCGGCTCGCCACCGCGTTCGAGGATGCGCGCGTTCAAGCCGTCCAAAGAGGACTCACTGGCGACGAGCAGCGCGTGCCCGTCGGCGAACGCGGCCGTGCCGGGCGTCTCACCGCTCGTCACGCGCTCGTGGTCCGGTGCGACGCCGATCAGCACCGAGGGCAGGCCGAGCAGGTCCGAGAACCACTCCGCGGCTTCGGCGCCCTGGTGGATGCCTTCGCCGTGCCAGGAGAACGTCGACCCCGGGTGCCGCGGGCCGTCGCGCCGGACGTCGAGTTCGAGGTCGTCGCGGCCGGGCGCGGACAGGGTGAGCCGGTCACCGAGCACCCGCGGCCGGACCGCGGCCAGCACCGGGTAGCGGCGCTGGCTGCGGAAGTCGCCGTCGGGCGCGACGACCTGGAAGACGCGGTCGTGCGCCAGCCCGGCCGGGGTGACCTCGGCGACCGGCACGTCGGTGCCGGCGCAGCCCTTGACCGGGTAGTACGTCAACCGCGCGATCCTCGCCATGCCCGCAGGCTACCCGCGGGCCCGGCGGGGAAGCGCGTCGTTTCTAGAGGACCTGTGACAGGAATCGCCGCAGGCGAGGGCTCTGCGGGTCGTCGAAGAGCTGCGCCGGCGGCCCCTGCTCGACGATCTTGCCCGCGTCCATGAACGCGACCTCGTCGGCCACGCTCCTGGCGAAGCCCATCTCGTGCGTGACCACGATCAGCGTGAGCCCCCGCGACGCGAGCCCGGCCATCAGGTCCAGCACGCCCTTGACCAGCTCGGGGTCGAGCGCGCTGGTGGCCTCGTCGAAGAGCATCACCTCGGGGTCCATCGCCAGCGCCCGCGCGATCGCGACGCGCTGCTGCTGACCGCCGGACAACGCGCTCGGGCGGTACGGCGCCTTGTCCGCGAGGCCGACCTCGGCGAGCCGGGCGCGGGCGATCGCCGTCGCCTCTTCCTTGCTCAGCTTCTTCACGCTGCGCAGCGGCAGCACGATGTTGTCCAGCACGCTCCGGTGGCCGAAGAGGTTGAAGTGCTGGAACACCATGCCGACGCGCTGGCGCAGGACGTCCGGGTCCGCCTTGATCACGGACTCGTCGTCGAGCAGCAGGTCGCCGGAATCGGGCTCCTGCAACCGGTTCACGCACCGCAGCAGCGTCGACTTGCCCGAGCCGGACGGCCCGATGACGCACGTCGTCTTGCCGCGTTCGACGCGCAAGTCCACGCCTCGCAGCACTTCCAGCGTCCCGAACCGGACGTGGATGTCCCGCAGTTCCACACTGGACGATCGCACTGCCGTCGTCACGAAGTGACCTTTCCACTGGAGACGAGGTCCGGCTCCGGTTCGTCGGCGCGCACCTTGCGGCCGGTCCGGAGCTTCTTGTCGATGTAGTTGACCAGGTGCGTCAGCGGCACGGTGATGACCAGGTAGACGAACCCGGCGGCGACCAGCGGCGACAGGTTGCCGGTGTTGGCCGCGAGGTCCTGCCCGATGCGGAACAGCTCGCGCTGCTCGGACAGCAGGCCGAGGAAGTACACCAGGCTGGAGTCCTTGATCAACGCGATGAACTGGTTCACCAGCGCGGGCAGCACGCGCCGGACGCCCTGCGGGATGATCACCAGCAGCATCGCCTTGCCGTAGCTCATCCCGAGCGCGCGGCTGGCTTCCAGCTGTCCATTGTCGACGCTTTGGATGCCGGACCGGAAGATCTCGCCGATGTAGGCGGCCGCGATCAGGCTGAGCGCCAGGATGCCGAGCGGGTACGGGTTGGTGCCGACGACGTCCCGCGCGAGCGTGCCGAGGCCCTGGCCGATCACGAGGATCGTCAGGATCGCCGGCAGGCCGCGGAAGATGTCCGTGTAGATCCGCGCGGGCCAGCGCAGCCAGCGCTTGGTGGACAGGCCCATCACCGCCAGCACCATGCCGAACACGATGCCGATCAACCCAGACGTCAGCGCGAGGACGAGCGTGTTGAGCAGGCCGGTCTTGAGCAGGTCCGGGAAGACCTGCCAGATGTACTCCCAGTTCAGGAAGGTGTCGAGGAACTGGTCCATCTATTGCCCCGGCTTGAATTCGGCGGGCACGGGCGCGGTCGGCTCGAACTGGTCGTGCACCTTGAGCCACGTCCCGTCCGCGACGACCTTCTTGATGCCGTCGTTGAGCTTGTTCACGAGCTCGTCGTCGCCCTTCTTGACGGCGAAGCCGTGCGGGATGGTCGTGACGATCGACTTGGCGACCTTGAGGCCGGGATTGTTCTTCGCGTAGTCCTCGGCGGTGGCCTGGTCGAACACCGCGCCGTCGACCGCGCCGGTCTTGAGCGCGCTCAACGCGGCGGCGTCGTTCGGGAACCGGACGGCCTGCGCGGCCGGCGCGTTGGACGCCAGCCAGTTGTCCGACACCGTGCCCTGGACGACGCCGATCCGCTTGCCGGACAACGAGTTCTCGTCGGTGATGCCGGCCGTGTCGCGCGCCGCGATGCCGAGGGCCTGGTAGTTGTACGGCTCCGAGAAGCCGACGGTCTTCTTGCGGGCTTCGGTCTGCGCGATCGCCGAACTGCCGATCGCAAAGGTGCCGTTGGCGACCTGGCCGAGCAGGGCGGAGAAGTCGGTCGCGACGAACTCGAGCTTCAGGCCCTCCTTCTGCGCGATGGCCTTGAGCAGCTCGTTGTCGAACCCGGTGAAGGTGCCGTTTTCCTGGTAGGCGTTGGGTTTCGAGTCGCTGAGCGTCCCGACGCGCAGGGTGTCCGGCCCGCTGTCGGAGCTGCCGCACGCGGTCAGCAGCACCGCGACGACCGCGGTGATCAGTGCCTTCTTCACGAGCCGCCCCCGGAGAACCCGGCCGGCACCGGCGCGTTCGGCAGGAACTGCTGGTGCAGCTTCAGCCACGTGCCGTCGGCGATGGCCTTCTTGAGACCGTCGTCGATCTTCCCGAGCAGCTCGGTGTTGCCCTTCTTCACCGCGAAGCCGTGCGGCACGTCGGTGACGAAGCTCTTCACCACGACGAGCTTGGCGTCCGGGTTGTCGGTGACGTTCTTCTCGGCGATGCTCTTGTCCAGGATGTACGCGTCCACAGCGCCGGTCTTCAACGCGGTCAGCGCGGCGGCGTAGTCGGGGAACCGCACGGCGTGGGCGTCCGGGACCGTGGTGCCGAGCCAGTGGTCGCCGACGGTCGCCTGGATGACGGCGACCCGCTTGCCCGCCAAGCCTTTCTCGTCGGTGACCGGCGTGCCCTGCTTGGCCTGGATGCTCATCGTCTCGAAGTCGTAGGCCGCGGAGAAGTCGACGGTCTTCTTGCGCTCGTCGGTCTGCGCGATCGCCGAGCTGGCGATGTCGTAGCGGCCGGACGCGACCTGCCCGAGCAGCGCGGAGAAGTCGGTCGCGGCGAACTCCAGCTTGAGGTTCTGCTTGGCCGCGATGTCCTTGAGCAGCTCGTTGTCGAAGCCGGTGTAGTTGCCGTCCTTGAGGAAGATGTTCGGCGGGGCGTCGCTCAGGGTGCCGACGCGCAGCGTCGAGGAAGCGCTGTCCGAACCACCGCCGCACGCGGTCAGCGTGAGCGCAGCGGCCAGCGCGGTGATGAGCAGCTTCTTCATCTCAGACACCCACGTTCTTGACGGGCAACCCGGGCCCACCCTGCTGGAGTTCCTCGGACAGCGGCGTGCTCTTGTAGAACTGGCCGTAGATCCGGGCGACCGTGCCGTCGGCGACGGCCTTCGCGAGCCCGTCGTTCAGCTTGTTCAGCAGGTCCGTGTTCTTCTTCGCCACGGCGAACGCCGACGGGGTGTCCTTGTCCTCGACGGTGTAGCCGAGCTCCAGCGGGACCGCGGGGTTCTGGTCGAGGTACTTCTGGCCGATGTCCTGCGGGACCACCCAGCCGTCGAGCGTGCCGTTCTTCAGCTGCGCGAAACCCGCGTTGTAGTCCGGGAAACGCACGACCTGCGCACCCGCGGTCTTGCCCGCGAACTCGTCCTGCACCGAACCCTGGACGACGCCGAGCCGCTTGCCGGCGAACGCCGCCGGTTCCTTCAGGTTCGCGCCCTTGGCCGTCACGATCGTGGTGAAGCCGGTGTTGTAGCCGTTGGAGAACGCGACCGTCTTCTTGCGCGCCTCGGTGCTCGAGATCGTCGAGCTGCCGATGTCGAACTTGCCGTTCGCCACACCCGCCAGCAGGCCGGCGAACTCCGTGCCGACGAACTCGACCTCGAAGCCCTCACGCTGGGCGATGTCGCGCAGCAGTTCGTTGTCGTAGCCGGTGAACCGGCCGTTCTCCAGGTAGATCGACGGCGGGGCGTCGCTCAGGGTGCCGACGCGCAGGGCGGTGGCCGAACCACTGTCCGAGCCGCACGCGGCCAGGGTCAGCGCCAGCGCGCCCGAGGTGACGAGCGCGGCGATCTTCGACAGCGTGGATCTCATCGCTTCTTCCATGGGTGAGCGCGCGCGGGTCGCGCGCGGAGAACACGGGGTCAGCGATCGAGATTAGGGATTTGGCCCGTTCGAGTGGATTCGTTCCAGTCCGTGGACGCGTGCGTCAGCTCACAGGATCGGCTGCGGCGCGTAGCCCGCGGCTTCGGGAAAGCGCTCCAGCACCCGCGCCACGCGTTCGGCCACCTGTCCGACCTGACGGCCCGCCGTGCCGGTGAAGGAGATCCGGTCGGCGAGGAGTTTGTCCAGCTCGCCGCGGTCGAGCGGAATGCGCTCGTCGGCGGCGAAGCGGTCGAGGAGGTCGTTGTCGGCGCGGCCTTCGCGCATCTCGAGCGCGACGGCGACGGCGTTCTCCTTGATGGCTTCGTGGGCCGTCTCACGTCCGACGCCGGCGCGGACCGCCGCCATGAGCACCTTCGTCGTGGTGAGGAACGGCAGATAGCGATCCAGCTCACGCTCGATCACCGCTGGGAAGGCGCCGAACTCCGAAAGAACCGTGAGGAACGTCTCCAGCAGGCCGTCGAGCGCGAAGAACGCGTCCGGCAGCGCGACGCGGCGGACGACCGAGTCGGAGACGTCACCCTCGTTCCACTGGTCGCCGGCCAGCTCGCCGATCATCGAGAGGTAGCCGCGCAGCACGACGGCAAGGCCGTTCACGCGCTCGCACGAGCGGGTGTTCATCTTGTGCGGCATGGCGGACGAGCCGACCTGGCCGGGCTTGAAGCCCTCGGTGACCAGCTCGTGGCCGGCCATCAGCCGGATCGTCTTGGCCAGGCTGGACGGCGCCGCCGCGAGCTGGACCACAGTGGACAGCACGTCGAAGTCGAGCGAGCGCGGGTAGACCTGGCCGACGCTGACGAACCGCTGGTTGAAACCCAGGTGCTGCATCACGCGGTCTTCGAGCTGGTCCAAAGTGGACTCGTCACCGAGGAGGTCGAGCATGTCCTGCGCGGTGCCGACCGGGCCCTTGATGCCCCGCAGCGGGTAGCGCTCGACGAGGTTGTCGAGCCGTTCGAAGGCGACGAGCAGCTCGTCGGCCGCCGTGGCGAACCGCTTGCCCAGCGTGGTGGCCTGCGCGGCGACGTTGTGCGAGCGGCCGGCCATGACGGTGTCGGCGTGCTCGACCGCGAGGGTGGCCAGCTTCGCCAGCACGGCGGCGACGCGGGTGCGCATCAGCTCCAGCGAGCGGAGCAGCTGCAGCTGCTCGACGTTCTCGGTGAGGTCGCGCGAGGTCATGCCCTTGTGGATGTGCTCCTGGCCGGCGAGGTCGCTGAACTCCTCGATCCGCGCCTTGACGTCGTGCCGGGTGACGCGCTCGCGGGCGGCGATCGACTCGAGGTCGACGGTGCCGATCACCCGCTGGTAGTCCTCCACGACGCCGTCGGGCACGTCGACGCCGAGGTCCTTCTGCGCCTTGAGGACGGCGATCCAGAGCTGCCGCTCCAGGACGACCTTCTCCTCGGGCGACCAGAGCCGGACCAGCTCCGGCGAGGCGTAGCGGGCGGCGAGCACGTTCGGAATGCGGGGCTTGTCCGTCACGGCTCAACGATACCCGCGTGGATGGTCAGGCTCGTCGTGGCTCCCGGGTCGAGCCAGGTCAGCGGGCCGAGCACCTCGAGTTCGACGATCCGCGCGGGCGGGTCGAGGTCGCCCAGCCCGGCGAGCGGCGACGGCAGCGGGTGCTCCAGCCAGATCTCCAGCGGCGACCCCTCGTCCGGGTACTCGCCCGCCGGGTCGACGTCGAACGACAGCGTCAGGGCACCGTAGGAAACCCAGCCCGCCGTGCCCGGGACGCCGAGCTTGCCGACGACGTCCTGCGGCGGCACGACCAGCCGGTCACCGTCCACTGTGTACTCCGGCGTGCCGGTGCCCGCGACCAGCGCGACGACGTCCGGCCGCCGGAGTCCCGCCGTGACCGTGCCACCGCCGGGGAGCTGGGTCACGTTCCACAGCGCCCATCGGACCGGGCGGTCCGCGGTGTTGAGCGCGCTCAGCCGCAGCGCGTAACCGGCGTCGAGGATCGTGATCGCGCGGGTGAACCGGAGGCCGGTGCGCGGGTCCGGCGCGCTGGTCATGGTGACCGTGTCGCCGTCGACGACCGCCGCGTACGGCCCCGAGTCGAGGACCGGGTCCGGTGGGCCCGCCCATTCGCCGGGACCGGACCACCCCTGGGGCGCGGGCCACGTCTTGTCGCCGCCGTAGTTGACCCAGTCGCCCATCCGCCCGGAGTTCGGCCGGTAGTCGCCGCGCAGGTCGTCGTCGAGCAGCTCCGGGTTCCGCCAGAGCAGTTCGGTACCGCGGTGGCGCACCGAAAGCAGCCGCCCACCCAGCTCCGGGACCAGGCCGAGCCGCAGTTCGCCGCGCTCGAGCCAGGTCACCATTCGGCGAGGCCGCCGTCGTCGTGGCGCCAGACCGGCGAGCGCCAGCTGTGCCCGACCGCGTCGGCACGCCGGACGGCTTCTTCGTCGACCTCGATGCCGAGCCCGGGCTTCACCGGCCGGGCCGCGTAGCCGTCCTGGAACGCGAAGAGCGACGCGTCCACGAGGTACTGGTGCTCGCGGCCCTCGTGGTAGTGCATGCCGACGCTCTGTTCCTGGATCAGGAAGTTCGGCGTCGCGAACGCGACCTGCATGGACGCGGCCAGCGAAATCGGGCCGAGCGGGCAGTGCGGGGCGAGCGAAGCGCCGTACACCTCGGCCAGCGCGCCGATCCGCCGCAGCTCGGAGATGCCACCGGCGTGCGACGGGTCCGGCTGGAGCACGGCGACACCCGCGTCGAGCACCGGCTTGAATTCCCAGCGGGAGTAGAGCCGCTCACCGACCGCGATCGGCACGGTGGACGCCTCGACGACCGAGCGCAGCGCGTCGCCCTGGGTCTCCGGCAGGATCGGCTCCTCGACGAACATCGGCTGGACGTCCTCCAGGAGCTTGACCAGCCGCCGCGCCATCGCGGGCGAGACGCGGCCGTGGAAGTCGATCGCCAGGTCGCGGTGCGGGCCGAGGACCTCCCGCGCCTCCCACGCGCGCGCCACCGCCGCGTCGGCCTCGGCGGGGGAAGCGATCGCCGTCAGCGGGCCGGCGACGTTCATCTTCACCGCCGTGAACCCGGCCTCGACCTGCGCGGACACGGCTTCGCGGATGCCGGACGGCCGGTCGCCGCCGACCCAGCTGTAGACGCGGACGCGGTCGCGCACCGGGCCGCCGAGCAGCTCGTGCACCGGCGCGTCGCGGACCTTGCCGGCGATGTCCCACAGCGCGTGGTCGTACCCGGCCAAGGCACTCGAGAGCACCGGCCCGCCGCGGTAGAAGCCGCCGCGGCGCAGCACCTGCCAGTGGTCTTCGATGCGCAGCGGGTCCTGGCCGATCAGCAGCTCGGACAGCTCGTGGACGGCCGCGCGCACGGTCTCCGCGCGGCCCTCGACCACGGGCTCGCCCCAGCCGCAGACGCCCTCGTCCGTGCTGACCTTGAGGAACAGCCAGCGCGGCGCGGTCAGAAACGTTTCAACCCCGGTGATCTTCACCCGTGTCCCCCATCTACGCGGAATCCTTGGCGGCGGACCAGCCGCCGTCGACGGTCAGCTCGGCCCCGGTGACGAACGATGCCGCGTCCGAGAGCAGGAACGCGATCACGTTCGCGACTTCGGCCGGGTCGCCGAGGCGGCGGGCCGGGGTCGCCTGGGCGCTGCGCTCGCGGTCTTCCGGCGAGATCCGCGCCCATGCCTCGGTGAGCACCGGGCCCGGCAGGACGGAGTTGACCCGCACGTCCGGGGCGTATTCGACGGCGAGCTGCCGGGCCAGCGCGACGAGCGCGCCCTTGCTGGCGGCGTACGCGGGGTGGCCCGGCAGGCCGAAGTGCGCGTGCACCGACGAGACGAGCACGACCGCGCCGCCCTTTTTTCGCAGGGACGGCAGGCACGCCTTCAATGCGAGGTAGGTGCCGGTCAGGTTGACGTCGAGCTGGCGCTGCCACTCGGCGCGGTCGATTTCGTGCAGCGGCCCGGTGCTGGGGACGTAGGCGTTGCTGACCAGGGCGTCCACCTCGCCGATGTCCGCCCAGGTCGCTTCCTCGGCGACGCTGCCCCGGATCGGCGTGACGCCGTCGGGGAGTTCGGCGATGTCCACGCCCAGCACGCGGTAGCCGTCGGCCAGGAGCTTGCGGGCCGTGGCCAGCCCGATCCCGGACGCCGCTCCGGTCACCACCGCGGTGCGCGTGGACATCGCCGTTCTCCGTTTCTCAGAACTTCGCTACGTGCACATGGTCGTCCGGCCCGCGGGCGGCGAACCACAGCGACGCGCCGTCGGACGCCGCGCCGAGGGTTCCCACGATGCTCCCGCTCGGGTACTCCGGCCGTTTGAACCAGCCCGCCCACGAGCCGGACCACTCGTTGGCCCACAGCGAGTAGTCGCTCGCGGACGCGGTGAGCGCGACCTTCGCGCCGGCCGCGACCAGCGTCGGGCTGCTGCTGACGGTGCCGCCGATGGACGTCCAGTCCGACCAGGCGTCACCGGTCTTCGTGCGGGCCCAGACGCTGTCGTCGGCGGTGCGGACGGCGACGACCGTGCCGCTGGTGGACGTCGCCGCGCCGGGACGGCCGTAGATCGGCTTGCCGCCGGGCGCGCCGAGACCAGACCACTGACCGGCGCTGGTCCGCTGCCAGACCTGGCCGTCGGCACCGCGGACGAAGACCGTTCCGTCGCCGGTCACGGACGGCGAGTCGGTGAGCGTGCCGCCGAGCCGCTTCCAGTCGCCCCAGCGCTTCGAGTAACTGCGCTGGTAGAGGGCGTTGTCGAGGCCGCGGACGTAGACGTCGATGCCGGTCGGCGTGGCCACCGCGGCGGGCTGGCCGAGGAACTTGCCGCCGACCTGCAGCGACCCGTCGAGGCCGTGCTGCCGGAGGTTCCCGGCGGAGTCGCGGAAGAACGTCACGGTCTTCCCGCCGGTCCGGACGACCGCCGGGCTGGCGGACGCGGGCCCGCCGACGTCGTCGCCGGGGACGAGGTCGGTGCCGTGCAGGCGGAGGAACGCGGTGCCGTGCGCCGGGACGGTGACCGTGTACTCGCCGACGGCAGTGCCGCGGTCGGCGCGAGCGCGGAGGTCGCGAATGGACACCCGGCCACTGAGGCCCGCGTCGGCGAACTTCAGCGTCATCTGCGTCGGCGTCTCACCGCGGTTGAGGAGCACGACGGCCCGGTCGCCTCGCTGGGAGAGGACCTTGCTGTAGGTGTCGGTGCTGCCGGTCGTCGCGACGCGGACGCCCTGGATGCCGAGGCGGTCCTGGTTGACGCCGACGATTTCGGGGTTCTTCAACGTCTTCAGCATCGACGCGGGGAGCGTGCGCGGGTCGGAGCCGAGGATGAGCGGGGAGGCCATCTCCGCCCACATGACGAACTGGGTGGTCGACTCCTCCTCGTTCAGCTCGTAGGTGCCCTGCTCGGTCTTGCGCATCGGGATGAGGTAGTCGGGGTCGTTGTAGTGACCCGGCCCGTTGGCCTCGGGGTGCGCGGCGTTGGCGTCCATGTTGCGCAGGACGTCTTTCCAGATGCCCTCGTACGGCGTGCCGAACGCGATGTCCGTGCTGGTGCGCCAGGAGTCGGCGACGAGCGGGCCGTAGCTGTAGGCGATGCCGGCGACCTGGTCGGGCCCGTGCGGGACGCCCCACTCGTCGGTGACCGGGTTGCAGATGTTGAGCACCATCGGGCGGCCCGCCTTGGCGAGGGCCTGGCTGAACTGCGTGAACGCCTCGGCGGGCTTGAGGTTCTGGGCGATGCCGCAGAGGAAGTCGACCTTGACGGCGTCGAACTTCCAGCTCGCGAACCGCTTGGTGTCCTGCTCGTAGTAGCCGCCCGAGCCGGCGGCGCAGTTCTTGCCGTCGGAGGCGCCGGCGTCGGTGTAGATGCCGGCTTTCAGGCCCTTGCCGTGCAGGTAGGTGACCAAAGAGGACAGTCCACTCGGGAACTTCGCGGCGTCCTCGTGGAGGTTGCCCTGTGCGTCACGCGGATCGGGCGCGGTCCAGCCGCCGTCAATCCAGACGTAGCGGTAGCCGGCGTCGCGCAGGCCGCTGGAGACGAGGAAGTCCGCGACGGACTTGACCGACGTCTCGCTCGGGGCGCCGAGGCCGTAGTAGGTGTTCCAGCCCATGTAGGGGGTCTTCGCGACCCCGCTGTCGTAGTAGTCGGGAGCGCCTTGGTCCACGGCCGGGGCCGCTTGGGCGGGGGCCACGGTGACCGCGGCCGCCATCGCGGCGACCACCGCCAGAGTTCTCTTGAGGAGCATGTGCCGGACGCCTTTCTCCGGTGAACTGCGAGCCGGGGAGCAGCATGCCGGGCGGTCTCGGCGCCCGTCAAGAATAAATCCTAAATTAAGATTTCACGGGGTATGCTCGGCCGATGAGCTACCGGTGGGAGATCACAGCGAACGCACTGCGCCAAGGCGTCATCGGCATCGTGCGCACCTACGACGCGGAGTCCGCGGTCTCCGCCGCCCGCGCCGCGCTCGAAGCCGGGTTGCGGTCCGTCGAACTGCCGCTCACCAACCCCGGTGCCCTCGACGCCATCTCCGGCCTGGCCGCCGCCTACCCGGACGCGACCATCGGCGCCGGCACCGTCCTCGACGAGGCCTCCGCCGTGCTCGCCATCCGCGCTGGGGCGCGGTTCCTCGTGTCGCCGTCGGTGGACGCCGCCGTCATCCGTACCGCTCACCGGTACGGGGCCGCCGCCTTCCCCGGGGCCGGTTCGGTCACCGAAATCGTGCGTGCGCTCGAAGAAGGTGCCGACGCCGTCAAGGTTTTCCCCGCCTCCGCGCTGACCCCGTCGTGGGTGACGGACGTGCGGGCCGCGCTCCCGCAGGCGCCGCTCGTGCCCACCGGCGGCATCGGGCCCGGGGACGTGCCAGGCTGGCTGGCAGCGGGCGCGGTGGCGTGCGGGGTCGGCTCGGCGTTGACCCGCGGCACCACCGCGGACATCTCCGCCCGGGTCGAGACGCTGTTGAGGAGCGCGCATGGCTGAGCTGGTCTTCGTCGGGTGCTACACCGGGGAAGCGGGGAACGGCACCGGCATCACGACGTTCTCCCGGTCCGCGACCGGTTCGTTGACGGAAGTGGCCACGCTGCCGCTGGAGTCGCCGTCGTGGCTGACCCGGCACCCCTCGTTGCCGGTGCTGTACGCGGTGAACGAGACCGCTACCGGTTCGGTGACAGCGCTTTCCTTCGACGACTCCGGCAAGCTGTCGGTCCTCGGCACGGCCGAGACGGGTGGCGCGCACCCGTGCCACCTCGCGGTCACCCCGGACGGCCGGTTCCTGGTGTGCGCCAACTACACCGGCGGCAGCCTGGCCGTGTTCTCCTTATCGCCGTACGGCGCCATCGAGGCACGGACCGCGCTGGTCCAGCACGAAGGCAGTGGTCTGCGCACCGACCGCCAGGAAGCCGCGCACGTCCACATGGCGGTTCCCGGCGACGGCATCGTGAGCGCGGTCGACCTGGGCACCGACGAAATCCGCAGCTACACGCTGTCCTCCGACGGTTCGGCCGAGCTGCTCGCGGTCTCGGCGTTGCCGCCGGGCACCGGCCCGCGCCAGCTGGTCCGCCGTCCGGGCACGGACCTTGCGTACGTCGTCGGGGAACTGGCCGGAACCGTCGTGACGGTCCGGGAATCTTCGCCGGGCGCGTTCGACGTGGTGTCGGTCACGGCGTCGACGCTGTCGTCGGTGACGCCGAACCTGGTGGCCCACCTGGAGCTGACCGGTTCGCGCATGTACGTGTCGAACCGCGGCCCGGACTGCGTGACGGAGTTCGCGCTGGACGAGGCGGCCGCGGTGGCCGACCAGCCGTGCGGCGCGAACCCACGGCACTTCGCGCTGGTGGACGGCACGTGCTACGTCGCAGCGCAGTCGGCGGACGCGATCACGGCGTTCACGCTGACGGCTTCGGGGGAAGCGGAGCTGCGGCACTACCCGACGGGTTCGCCGACCTTCGTGCTCCCGCTCTGAGAAGTCCACAGGGGACTCTTCCGGCGTACCCAAGGTATAGCGCACCCCCGGGCTTGCGGCAAGCCCCCGTGCGTCCCGCAGAATCAGCGCACTGATCAACGACCTGGGGGTTTGCGCGATGCGTGTTCTGCTGTCCACCTACGGCTCCCGCGGCGACGTCGAGCCGTTGGCGGCGTTCGCGGTGCGGCTGAAGGAACTGGGCGCCGAGGTGACGGTGTGCGCGCCGCCGGACGAGGACTTCGTGCGGCGGCTGGCCGCTGTCGGCGTGCCGCTGGTGCCGGTCGGGCCGTCGGCGCGCGAGCTGACGAAGGCCGCGCCGGCGCCGTCTTCGCTGCCCGAGCGGGCCGCGCAGCTGATCGCGGCCCAGTTCGACGTCATGCCGGCGGCCGCCGAGGACTGTGACGTGCTGGTGGCCACCGGCATGATGCCGACCGCGGCCGGCGCGCTGTCGGTGGCCGAACTGGCCGGGATCCCGGCGCACTACGTGGCGTTCCAGAAGCTGTCGCTGCCGTCGCCGCACCACGCGCCGCTCGCCTACCCCGGCCGGCCGCACCCGGCGGGCGTCACCGACAACCGCGCGCTCTGGGACGTCGACCGAGAGAGCCTGAACGTGCTGTTCGGGCCAGGCCTCAACGCGAGCCGGGCCGCGCACGGCCTGCCCGCGGTGGACGACGTGCGCGGGTTCGTCGTCGGCAAGCGGCCGTGGCTGGCGACCGACCGGGTCCTGGACCCGTGGCTGCCGGACGAGGACCTCGACGTGGTCCAGACCGGCGCGTGGATCGTGCCGGACGAGCGGCCGCTGCCCGCCGACCTGGCGGCGTTCCTGGCCGACGGCGAGCCGCCCGTGTACGTCGGGTTCGGGAGCATGCCGATGCACGCGGCAGCGGACGTCGCCGAGGTGGCCGTGGCGGCGGTGCGGGCGCACGGCCGCCGTCTGGTGCTCAAGCGCGGCTGGGCGGGCCTGACCGTCGAGGGCGACGACGTCTTCCTGG
This sequence comes from Amycolatopsis sp. NPDC098790, assembly GCF_044759945.1. Classification (NCBI taxonomy): domain Bacteria; kingdom Bacillati; phylum Actinomycetota; class Actinomycetes; order Pseudonocardiales; family Pseudonocardiaceae; genus Amycolatopsis; species Amycolatopsis sp. NPDC098790. The sequence continues at coordinate 1,445,162 of NZ_JBIWAI010000001.1, read as the reverse complement.
TCGACGAGGTCAACCACCAGGCACTGTTCCCGCGGATGGCGGCGGTCGTGCACCACGGCGGCGCCGGGACCACGACGACGGCCGCGCGGGCCGGCGTCCCTCAGGTGGTCGTGCCGCAGGCGACCGACCAGCCGTACTGGGCGGGCCGGGTCGCCGCGTTGGGCGCCGGCGTCGCCCACGACGGTCCGGTGCCGACGGTCGAATCCCTGACGGCGGCACTCGGCGCGGCCCTGGCCGTGAAGGACCGCGCCGCTGAGGTGGCGGCGCTCGTCAGCACCGACGGCACCGTCGCCGCCGCGAAGCTGCTACTCGACCCGGCGTAGGACGACGACGTCCGCGTCGTGGGCCGCGGTCCAGTCGAAGGGGAGACCCGCGTACTTCAGGTAGGCGCCTGAGTACCGGGCTCCGCTTTCGTCCACATAGGACGATTTGGGACACACTTCGAGACGCACGCGCGACGAGCGTCCCGGGACCAGCGGTGCGCCCGTCAGCTCGCCGGTGTTCCACGCCAGCACCACCACGGTGTCGCCGTCCTCCGAGGTGTACTGGTTCGCGCCCGCCAGGACCCGGGCGACGCCGTGGTGGACGACGTCCCGGATCGACTTGTAGACCGCGACCAGTCCGGCTGCCTCGGCGTGCTGCTCGGGCGTCCACTTCGACAGGTCGGCGCCGATCCCGAGCACCCCGGCCATCGCCGTGACGAACCGGAAGCGCAGCGAGCGTGGCCGCGGGTCGAAGACGCCCGGGGAGTCCGTCACCCACGAGCTCATCAGGTGCGGCGCGTGCATCAGCAGGAACCCGTCCTGGATCGCCAGCCGGTCCAGCGGTCCCGTGTTGTCGCTCGGCCAGACGACGTCGGTGCGCGCGACCGTCGCCAGGTCCGTCCGGCCGCCACCGCCCGCGCACGCCTCGATCGTGACGTGCGGGTGCGCCGCGCGCAGATGGTCCAGCACCGCCAGGTACCCGGCGACGTGCTCGGCGTCCAAGTCCGCATCCGGCGAGCCCGGGCGGCCGCGTTCGGTGGGTGGGCGGTTCATGTCCCACTTCAGGTACGAGATCGGGTACTCGGTCAGCAACGCGTCCAAAGTGGACTTGACGAAGGCGACGACCTCCGGCAAGCCGAGGTCCAGCAGGAGCTGGTTGCGGATCAGCGTCTGCGGGCGGCCGTCGATGCGGTACACCCAGTCCGGGTGCTCGGCGTACAGCCGCGACTTCGGGCTGACCGACTCGGGCTCGACCCACAGCCCGAACTCCAGGCCCAGTTCCCGCACCGACTCGACGAATTCGCCGAACGACGGGTCCGCCGGGGTCCAGTCGCCGAGCCCGCCGGTGTCGTCGTCGCGGCCGGTGAACCAGCCGTCGTCGACCACGAACAGCTCGACGCCGAGGTCGGCCGCCCGCTTCGCCAGCTCCAGCTGGTGCTCGCTCCGGACGTCGAAGCCGGTGGCTTCCCAGGAGTTGTAGAGCACTGGACGCGGCCGTCGCCAACGGGAGCCGGCCAGCACGCGGTCGTAGTCGTGCCACACCGAGGCGAGCCCGGCGAGTCCGTCCACACTGGACGCCAGTGCAACCGCGGGCGTCACCAGGGAAGCACCCGGTTCCAGCAGCACCGGACCCGGCGACGGCAATCGTCCGGCCCGGACGCGCGTCAAGCCTGAAGGCTCGACGTCCGCTTCGATCGACCACGATCCCGGCCACTCCAGGGAGACGCCGTACGCGGGACCGCCGGACGCGTCCTGCACCGCCAGCCACGGCACGTGCGCGTGACCCGGGACGCCGAACCGGCTCTCCATCCGGAACCCGCCGGCGGGCAGGTCCACCGTGCGGCGCGTGAACTCCTGTGACCACTGGCCGGTCAGGTACGTCAACCGGGCGCCGGACACCGTCGGCACGCACACACCCGCCGAGCCCAGCCGGTCGAACTCCAGCGTCGACGAGCCCGTGTTCTCGAACTCGACCCACCGGGTCAGGACGTCCGTTTCGGGCACCGGCCGGTAGCACAGCACCGCACGCAGACCCGAGGGATCGTCCACAAAGGTCACTCGCAGGTCATCGCCCGAGGACGCGGAGTCGAACCGCCACCACGAACCACCGCGCACCGAGACGTCCGCGCCGGAGAACGGGCGCTGCCCCAGCGGCGCGTACTCGACCGGAGCCGCGTCGGCGTCGGTGATGAAGTGCACCGCGCCCGCGTTCGTGAACACCGACGGCCCGTCCTCGATCCCGTGTGGACCCCACGCCACCAGCTCGAGCCAGCGCTCGGTGGGGTCCAGCGCCACGGTGTACGAAGTGGACTTCATGGACATGGTCCACGTCACTTGATCGCCCCGATCGCCAAACCCGAGATGAAGTGCTTCTGGAACCGCAGGAACACGGCCACGGTCGGCACGGCCGCGATGACCGAGCCCGCCGCGATCACGTTCCAGTTGGACACGTACTGGCCCTGCAGGCCGAGCAGCGCCGGCGTCACCGGCATCACGGTCCCGGTGCGCAGCACGGTGATCGACCACAGCAGGTCGTTGAACGTCCACGTGAACGCGAGCGCGCCGAGCGCGGCCAGCGCCGGGCGGGTCATCGGCAGGATGATCCGCCAGAAGATCTGCGCGACGCCGGCGCCGTCGATCAGCGCCGCCTGCTGGATCTCGCCGGGGATCGAGCGCATGAACCCCTGCAGCACGAACGTGTAGAAGCCGAGCCCGAACCCGACCTGCACGACGATCAACGCCGTCAGCGTGTCGTAGATACCCAGCAGCTCCGACAGCTTCGCCACCGGCACGAGCAGGATCTGCGGCGGCAGCAGGTTGCCGGCCAGCATCACCAGGATGATCGTGCGGCGGAACGGGATCTGGTACCGGCTGAGCGCGAACGCCGCCGCCGAGCTGAGCAGCAGCGCGAGCAACACGGTCGGGATCGTCACGAGCAGGCTGTTGAGCATCGCGTGCCCGCCGCCGCCCTCGCCCCATGCCTGCCCGAAGCCGTCCAAGGTGAACGACGACGGCAACGCGCCGAGCCCGTTCGACGCGATGTCCGAAAAGGACCGGACGCTCGTCGTCAGCACCAGCAGGATCGGCAGCAGCCACAGCACCGCCAGCCCGCCGGACAGGAGGTGGAAACCGAAGGTCCGTACCCTCACTGGTCTTCCTCCCGGAACGCGCGCACGAGGTAGGTCACGATCACGCCGAACGCCAGCACGAAGATCACCACGGCGAGCGCGGACGCGTAGCCGAGGCGCAGAGACTGGAACGCCGTCGCGTACATGTACGTGCTGAGCAGCTCGGACGAGTGGTACGGCCCGCCCTTCGTCATCGACCACACGACGTCGAACGACCGCAGCGAGTCGATGATGATCACCGACAGGACTACAGAGTTGACGCTGCGCAGCTGCGGCCACGTCACGTTGCGGAACTGCTGCCAGGCCGTGGCGCCGTCCAGTTTGGCCGCTTCGTAGAGCACCGGGTCGATCCCCTTGAGGCCGGCCAGGTACAGCACCATCACGTACCCGAGCTGCCGCCACAGCGCCGGGACGAGCACCGCGTACAGCGCCGTTTTCGGGTCGGCGAGCCAGGCGTGCTGCCAGCTGCCGAGGCCGATCGCGCCGAGCACCTTGTTGAAGACGCCGTCCGGCTGGTAGATCACCTGCCAGATCAGCGAAGTCGCGACCAGCGAGAACACCACCGGCGTGAACAGCGCGGCCCGGTAGAACCCGACGCCCTTGCGCTCGCGTTGCAACAGGGTCGCCAGCGCGAGCCCGCCGACGGCCGAGAGCCCGCCGAAGAGCACGAGCCAGATCACCGTGTCGAGCGCGGCGGTCTTGAAGATGTCGTCGGAGAACATCTCGGCGAAGTTGCCCAGACCGACGAACGTGGGCGCCGAGACGCCGTCCCAGTTCGTCAACGCCAGGTAGAAGCCCTGCAGCGCCGGCCAGAACACCCAGAACCCCTCGACGACCAGGGGCACCAGGACGAACGCCAGCAGCACCGGTGAGATCCGGCGACGGCGTTTCGGCGCCCGCGCCGCGGTCTTCGGCCGTTCGGCGGTCAGCACCGCCATGTCAGGACTGCCAGACCTTCTGCGCGGCGGTCTGCCAGTCGCTCAGGATCGAGTCCAGCTCGTTGGGCTTCTGGATGAACCGGATCAGCGCGGCGTCGGCGGTCGGCTGCAGTGCGTCAGAGGAGTCGCGGTTGAAGAACTGCGTGATCTCCTTGGCGTCCGCGAGCATCTTGCGTCCCTTTTGGACCAGCGGGGTGCCGTTGTCCTTCGCGGAAGGGTTGGTCGGCAACACCGTGCCGGAGGAGTTCTTGATGTACAGCTCCTGCGCTTCGGCCGTCGCGACGTACTTGAACCACTCCTTGACCTCGGCGACGTGCGGGGTGCGCGCGCTGGCGAAGAAGCCGTCGGTCGGGCCCTCCTCGGCCACCGGCACGGCCGGGTCGAGGATCGGGAACTGGAAGAAGTCGAGGTCGTCGAGCGCGTCTTTCGGGGCGGCGTCGGCGAAGAACGTGCCGGTCAGGACCATGCCGGTGCGGCCCTGCAGCAGCACGGTCGTGGCGTCCTGGAACGCGATCGCGGTGCCGTTGGGGTCGAAGTACGGCAGGGCTTGGCGCCACGGGTCGAAGATCTTCTTGACGTGCGGGTCGTCGAAGCGCTGCTTGCCGGCGAGGAGTTCGCGGTGGAAGGGCGCGCCGTTGATCCGGATGTTGAGGTAGTCGAACCAGGCCGACGCCGTCCACGGCGTGTTGCCGCCGGCGCCGAGCCCGATCGGCGAGATTCCCCTGCCCTTCAACGTTTCGCAGAGCGCGAGGAACTCGGTCCAGTTCGTCGGCGGCTGGACGCCCCACTTGGCGAAGTTGGACTTGCGGTAGAAGAAGCCCCACCAGTAGTAGGACGTCGGGATGAAGACCTGGTGGCCGGCGCCGTCGCCGGAGAGCGCGCGGAACGCGGCGCTGTAGTCGCCCATGGTCTGCCAGACGTCGCCGACGTCGAGGAGCAGGCCCTTGCGCGCGTAGCCGGACAGCAGCGAACCCGGGTACCACGTGAAGGTGTCCGGCGGGGTGGCCGCGGTCAGGTAGCTGGGCAGCTGGGTGCGGAAGGTCTCCGACGCGACGGTGTTGACGGTCGCCGTCGCGCCGCCCTTGTCGCCGAACGCCTTGGCCAGCGCTTCGATCGCCTTCTTCGCCTCGGGCGAGGACAGGTTCGACTGGACGGTGACCGCGCCGGCGGCCTGCTTGACCGGGCCGGAGTTCGCGGAGGTGGCGCAGGCGGCGAGGAAGCTGCCCGAGCCGACGGCGCCCAGCCCGGCGAGGCTCGCGTTGCGCAGGAAACGACGGCGGGACAGGCCTGCACTCGTCATGTCGTGACCCCTTTGTCGGTGGCGCCCGCTAGGGCGTGACTTGCTGCCAAAGAGTGCAACCGGGCGACGCCGGTGTCAAGATGTATTCATAATTTATGACGACTTAGTGGGCAGCGTAGGATGTCTCCGATCCCGACCTGCCAGCTGAGAGGCCCTCCATTGACCGAACACCGGCCACGCGGGCTGCACGGCCAGACCGTGGAGGCACTGGCCAGCCGGATCCTCTCCGACGAGTGGGGCGAGGGCACCGTCCTGGACCTGCCCGCGCTGCGTGAAGAGCTCGACATCAGCCTGACCGCGCTGCGCGAGGCGCTGAAGGTGCTGGCCGCGAAGGGGATGATCGACGCGCGGCAGAAGCGCGGCACGTTCGTCCAGCCGCGCGAGAAGTGGAACATGCTCGACGCCGACGTCATGCGCTGGCAGACCGCGGCCGCCGACGACCCGGGCCTGCTCGACGAGCTGACCGAGGTTCGCGCGGTCGTCGAGCCGGCGGCGGCGCGGATCGCGGCCGAGCGGGCGTCCGACGAGGACGTCGAGTCGCTGCGGGAGGCGCTGGCCGACATGGCCGCGGCGGGCGACGACGCCGAGGCGAGCGTCCAGGCCGACCTGGCCTTCCACCGGCGGCTGATGACCGCCACCCACAACAACTTCCTGATGCGGATGGAACGGATCATCGCGATCGGGCTCGCCGAGCGCGACAAGCTCGTGCACGGCGCGTCGGCGGCGGAAGACCCGGTGCCGAGCCACCGGAAGGTGTTCGACGCGATCGTCGCCGGCGACCCGACGGCGGCCGAGCAGGCGATGCTCGCGCTCGTCACGAAGTCCCGCGACGACCTGGAGAAGGCTCAGCGGAAGCCTGCACGAGGGTAACTCGTCGAGTAACAAAGTTGCATTTGAATCAGGTCGCCGGTCGTGTCGTAATGGGTTCATGACCGACGTTCTGGACACGATGGTTGCCGCGGCCTCGAAGGCCGGACAGGCGTTGCTGGATTCCTTCGACCCGGCGAGCCGCCCGCCGGACCGGGAGGCGATGTACGCGCTCGGCACTCGCCTCGAAGCGACCTCGACTTCGGTGGTGCGCTCGGCGCTCGACGGCGTCGACGGCGTGGGCTGGTGGGACGAAGACGAGAGCGGCCGGGAGGTGCCGGCCGGGCGGTGGTGGGTGGTCGACGGCACCGAGGGCGCGGTCAACCACGTGCACGGCCTGCCGGAGTGGGCGGTGACGATCACGCTGATCACGGACGGGCAGCCGGAGCTGACGGTCGTCCGCCAGCCGATCGGCGACCTGACCTACACCGCCGCACGCGGGCAGGGCGCGTTCCTCAATGGACAGCGGTTGCACGTCTCGGCGAAGACCGAGTTGTCGGCCGCGGCGGTGACGGCGAGCCAGGCGGGCAGCTTCCCGGCGGTCTACGCGCGGTTCGCGAATGCTTGGGCAGCAATGGCTTCGAAGGCGTTGCTGGTGCGCAACACGATCCCGACGACGTTCCCGTTGCTCGGCCTCGCCGCCGGGCAGTACGACGTGTTCTGGCAGTACGAACCCGACCTGCCGGGCTCCGCGGCCGGTTCGCTGCTGGCGCTCGAGGCGGGCGCGGTGGTTTCGGACCTGTCGGGCGGGACTTGGGACGTCAACTCCGCCGACATCCTCGTCGCGGCACCGGGTCTGCACGCCGCGGCGCTCGAGGTGCTCGCGTGAGCCGGGTGGCGGTGCTCGGCGCGTCGGGCGCGGTGGGCAGCGAACTGGTGCGGCAAGCGCTTTCCCGTGGGCATTCGGTGGTGGCGATCAGCCGGCGCCCGTCGCTTCCTCCTGAGGACGGGCTGCTCACGGTGGCGGCTGACGTGTTCGACGGCGCCGGGATCGCGGATGCGTTGCGCGGCAACGAGATCGTGCTGGACGCCTTGGGGTTGCGGAAGGGTGACCCACCGGGCGTGCTGGCGGCGGGGGCGCGGGCGGTGGTGGCGGCGGGACCGTCGCGGGTGGTGTCGGTGGGGGCGTTCGGGACGGGCCCGTCGGCGTCCGCGGCGGGCTGGCTGACCCGGACGTTGCTCTCGCAGTTCATGAAGGAGGAACTGCCGGACAAGGTCGCGGCGGACGCGGCGATCCTCGGCATGGGCGGCACGGTGGTCCAGGTGGGCCCGATGAAGACGGGCCCGGTGAGCCCGACGCGCCGAGCGGTGGGACTCGCCGACGTGCCGCGGCGGTGGTTCCCGGCCTCGGTCACGCACGCAACGGTGGCGGCGGCCATGCTCGACGCGGCCGAGAACGGCCCCCGCGGCGAGGTCCTGGTGGCCCTGCCCAAGTGACGCTCACCAAACGACATGAATGAGTCATTCATGTCGCCAGACGACATGAATGAGTCATTCACGTCATCCGGGCGGGGGCGGACTCCGCGGCTCCGTCCCCCTCCAAGACCTCCGCCAGCGCCGTGCGGCAATGGCCTCGCAGCCACTCGTGCGCCGGGTCCGTGTCGTACCGGCTGTGCCAGCTCACCACCACCGGCGCCCCCGGCAGCTCGATCGGCGGCTCTGTTGCCGTCAACCCCAAGTCCGCCCGCGCCGGCGCCGTCGCGCGGACCGCCAGCACCCCCACCACGTCGCTGTGCGCGATCGCCTGCAACGCCAGCGCCGCCGTCGGCAACGCCGCCACCACCCGGCGACGCAACCCGAGCTCCGCCAGCGCCTTGTCCACCCCGTCGCGCAACCGCCCCCGGCGCGACACGATCACGTGCTCCGCCGCCGCGAACTCCTCGACGTCCAACCGCACGCCGGACCGCGACACCACCGCCAGCCGGTCCTCACCCACCACGAGGTGGCTGATCTCGGGCGAGCCCGACACCGTCGCCCCCACCTCCAGGTCGACGTGGCCACGCGCCAAATCCGGCGTGTCCACCGGGGCCTCCGCCAGCAACCGCAGCCCGATTCCCGGTGCCTCGGCCGACGCCGTCCGCAGCAACGCCGGGAACAGCGCCGCCAGCAGCGCGTCGTGGCCCTGGATGGTGAACGTGCGCCGCAGCGTCGCCGGGTCGACCGTGCGGGCCGGGGCCAGCACCCGGTTCGCGCGGGCCACCAGCGTCCGGACCTCGTCGCGCATCGCCAGCGCGCGTGGGGTCGGGGTCATCGTGCGGCCGGTGCGCACCAGGATGTCGTCGCCGGTCGTCGCCCGGATCCGGGCCAGCGTGCGGCTCATCGCCGGCGGGGTGAGGTGCAGCCGGTCGGCCGCCGCCTGCACGGAGTTCTCTTCCAGCAACGCGTCCAACGCCGTCAGCAGGTTCAAGTCCACCTGCACGACAGTAACGAATCAGGTGCCTTCGAGTGCGTTCTGGAGCATGCGTGACGCCGCCGCGCGCGGGGCCGGGTCGACCGCGATCAGCGCGTTGACGACCGCGCCGTCGACCAGGGCGATCAGCCGTTCGAGCTCGGCGGCGGAAACCGGCGTGCCCGAGCGGGCGAAGATCTCCGTCAGCAGCTCGTCGAGCTGCGCCGACAACGTCCGCATCAACGGCCGCAGGTACGGACGCCGGCCGGTCGCGACCAGCCGCTCGTACCGCAGCAGCACCGCCTCCGCGTCCGCTTCCGGGTCGTCGGTCTCCGGCCCCAGCAGCATCTCCAGCACCAGCTCGACGGTGGCCTGGACGCCCCGGTTGCGCGTCGCCAGCTCCTCCAGCCGGCGGCGGCCGGTCTCCAGCTCGCCGTGCCCGTGGTGCTCGACGGCCGCCGCGACCAGGTCTTCCAGCGAGTCGAAGTAGTACGTCGTCGAGGCGAGCGGCAGCCCCGCGCGCTCGGCGACCGCCCGGTGCCGGACGGCGTCGAACCCGCCCTCGACGAGCAGCTTCGCGGCGGCCTCGACGAGCGCGGCGCGCCGTCGTTCCCCCTTCGGGGTGGTCGCAGCGGTCATGACCGGTCATTCTGCCAACCGGGCGAACCGGGGCTCAGAAGCGGGCCGCGAGATCGTGCGCGAACGCCGCCACCTGCCCCGCGTACGGCGCCGCCGCACCCGAAGCAGGCACGCTGACCAGCACCAATTTCCCACCGGACGCCGTCGCGACCTCGGCCGTCACCGTGCCGGCGGGCTGGGACTTGAAGACCACGGGGAGGCCCTTCGGGTACACCGCCGCGGCGACCTCACCGCCCGGGACCGGGAACCCGGCGGAGCGCGCCGCCGTCGAACAGGCGCCGCCCGGCACGGCCGGGGTACCGGCGACGTGGCCGGGGAGCTCGCCAGCGAGGGCAATGGCGAGCTCCCCGTCCACCTCTTCGCACCCGGAGGCGCCTTCGGCCAGCTGGCCGGTCTTCCCGCCCTGGTCACCTCCCTGCCGAGGTGGTTCGGACGAGAAGTTCGGTGACTCCCCACCGATCTCAGGACGTGCCGGGCTGATCCCGGGTTGCCCCGATCCCGGCCCGGATTGCGACGACACCACGCCGTTGTCCGCGGTCGTCATCGACTCGGGAGTACCCCCGGAAAGCAGTCCGTATGCGCCGAAGCCGACGACGACCAGCGCCGCGGCGCTCACCCCGGTGGTGATCCGGTTCCGGCGCCGCACGGTCTGGCGGCGGGATTCGCGGACGACGTCGTCCTGCGTGAAGCCCGGCGTGGGCGCGTCGCCCGGCGCGGCGGAGAACAACGACCGCAGCTCCTGCTCATCCATTGGTCTCCACCTCCCTCTCGAGGACCTGCCTGAGGTTCGCCAGCCCGCGCGCGGTCTGGCTCTTCACGTTGCCTTCGCTGCAGCCCAGCGCCTTCGCCGCGCCGGTCACGTCGAGTCCTTCGAAGAACCGCATGACCAGCACCGCCCGCTGCTTGGGCGGCACTTCCTTCAACGCCGCGAGCAGGTCCTCCCTGGTCGCGACGAGGTCGTCGAGGCCGGGCGTGTCGTCGGCGGGCTCGGGCAGCGTCTCGGTCTGCCACTCACGCCGCCACGGACGCCGCGATTCGTCGATCGACGCCCGGACGAGCGTCGTGCGGACGTACGCGTCGGTCGCCGCGGGATCCCTGATCTTCTTCCACCTCCGGTGCAGCGCGACGAACGCCGTCTGCGCGAGGTCGTCCGCCCGGTGCCAGTCGCCGCAGAGCATGTACGCGGTCCGGCGCACGGCGTCCCGCCTGGCGGCGAAGTACTCCGCGAACTCCTCCTCGTCGCGCTGGTCCACGCGCAGTCGTGCTCCGCTCTGTTGTCGTCGGTGGGTAGGACGGAATCAGGGGCGTCCACGGTTGCACGGACCGAGTGGGTTCGACCACCCGAGGCCTCATTGATCCTCATCCGGTTGATGTGATGTGATCGCTCCGTGACCTTCACGCTGCCGCCGCTGGACTTCCGTTCCGACACCGTCACCCGTCCGGATGACACGATGCGCGCGGCCATGGCGTCCGCCGAGGTCGGGGACAACGTCCTCGAACGCGACCCGACCATCCAGGCGCTGGAGGAACGCGCCGCGCACGTCCTGGGCATGCCGGCCGCCCTGTGGGTACCGAGTGGGACGATGGCGAACCTCGTCGCGCTGAGCCTCCACCTGCAGCGCGGCGACCGGTTCCTGGCCACGCGGGGCGCGCACGTCCTGTCCAACGAGCTGGGCTCGGCGGCGTGGCTGGCCGGCGGCATGCCGGACATCCTGGAACACGACGGCGGCCCGGGCCGCCCATCGCCCGACGCCCTCGCGGCCGCGATCGGACAACCCGGGCCGTACTTCACATTACGGACATCGCTGCTCTGCCTCGAGAACACCCACAACGCGGCGGGCGGCGCGGTGACCCCGCCCGATGAGCACGCCCAGCTGCTGTCCGTCGCGAAGGAAGCCGGCCTGACCGTGCACCTCGACGGCGCCCGCCTCTGGCAGGCCGCGGTCGCGCTGGAGGTGCCGCCCGCCGCGCTGACGGTCGGCGTCGACAGCGTGTCGGCCTGCTTCAGCAAGGGCTTGGGCGCGCCGGTCGGTTCGGTCGTCGCGGGCAGCGTCGCGTTCGTCGAGCGGGCGCGCCGGATGCGGCAGATGCTCGGCGGCGGCGTCCGGCAGGGCGGTGTCCTCGCCGCGGCCTGCCTGGTCGCGCTCGACCGGATCCCCGAGCTGGCCGAGTCGCACGAGAACGCGCGGCGCCTGGCCGAGGGCCTGCGCGAGCACGGCTGGCCGACGAACGAGCCGGACACCAACATCGTCCTCGCCGACGTCCCGGACATCCCGACCGCGCTCGCCTGGCTCGACTCGCTCGGCATCCGCGCGGTGCCGATGGCGGGCCGGGTCCGGTTCGTCACGCACCGGGACCTGAGCGCGGCCGACGTCGAAGAAGCTTTGCGCCGGATCAAGACCGGCGCTTGACTCAACTGGGGGCAACCGTGAACTGGATCGTGTTCGACTACGGCGACGTGCTGAGCAAGCCGAGCCTGGCCCGCCCGGACCTGGCCGCGCGCATGGGCGTGCCGCTGCCGGAGTTCGAGAAGGCGTACTGGGACTACCGGATCCCGTACGACGCCGGGAGCACGCCGCTCGAGTACTGGCAGACGGTCGGCGACGCGCTGGGCGTGTCCGTCGGCGAAGAGCTGTCGGCCGAGCTGACGCGCGTCGACATCGAGGGCTGGGGTCACCTCGAGCCGTCCTCCGCGGCACTGCTCGACGCGCTGGCCGAGGCGGGCGCGAACCTGGCGCTGCTCTCGAACGCGCCGGTGGTGTTCGGCGAGTGGGCCCGCGCGCAGGACTGGGCGCGCCACTTCCACGTGATGGTGTTCTCGGGCGACGTCCGGTGCGTGAAGCCGGACGCGAAGATCTTCCGCCTCCTGCTCGACGAGCTAGGCGCGGAACCGGCCGACTGCCTGTTCTTCGACGACCGGCCGTCCAATGTGGACGGAGCACGCGCGGTCGGGCTCAAGGCCGAGGTCTGGAACGGCGCCGACGCGGCGAAGGCGTGGCTCGAGTGAGCCACGCCCGGCCCGCCGGTCAGTAGCGGTTGATGCGGCGCGGGTCCTTGCGGCCGCCGCTGATGGCCTTGTAGCCGGCCGCGCCGAGGAAGGCGATGCCGCCGATGATGGCGATCCACAGGACGGCCTTGAACACGAAGCCGATCACGGCGCCCAGCACCATGAACGCCACCCAGGCGACGATCAGGCCGCCGACGATCTTCCAGAACATGGCTTCCTCCGATTGCTCCCGTGGCCTCACCGGCCCGATGCCTCCACTGTGGCACCTCGGCCGGGGAAACTCCCCTCGTCGAGCCAACGTTCAGGGATGAATCAGGGTTCCCCCTGGCGCAGCCACCCCCCGAGCCGCCGGACGCCTTCGTCGATGTCGGCCGCGCTGCCGGCGAAGGAGAACCGGACGTACTTGCCGCCGTCGACCGGGTCGAAGTCGACGCCGGGCGTGATGGCGAGGCCCGTGTCGGCGAGCAGCCGCTGGCACCAGCTCAGGCTGTCCTCGGTGTACGCGCTGACGTCGGCGTACGCGTAGAAGGCGCCGTCGGCCGGGGCGAGCTTGTCCAGGCCGATGCCCTTGAGCCCCGCGAAGAGCCGGTCGCGGTTGGCGCGGTAGTGCTCGACGTGCGCGTCGGCCTCCGCGTACGCCTCCGGCGTGAAGGCCGCGAGCGCGGCGTACTGCGAAACCGCGGGCGGGCAGATGGTGAAGTTCCCGGTCAGGACGTCGACGGCGCGGTGCAGCCGCTGCGGCACGAGCATCCAGCCGAGCCGCCAGCCGGTCATCGCGAAGTACTTCGAGAAGCTCCCGAGCACGAGCGGCTCGCGCCCGTACTGCCACGCGCAGTCGAGCCCGGCGCCGTAGGAGATGCCGTGGTAGATCTCGTCGCTGATCAGCTGAACGCCGTGCGACGAGCACCAGCCGGTGATGGCGGCGAGCTCGCCGGGCGGCAGGACGGTCCCGGTCGGGTTGCTCGGGCTGGCGACGATCAGGCCGTCGATCGGGCCGAGCTGGTCCAGCAGTTCAACGGTCGGCTGGAAGTTCGTCTCGGCGGTGGTCGCGAACTCGACGACCTCGCAGCCGAGGACGGACAGCAGGTTCCGGTAGGCGGGGTAGCCGGGCCGGGCCATCGCGACCTTGGCACCGGGGTCGAAGGCGCTGAGGAAGGCGAGCAGGAACCCGCCGGACGACCCGGTGGTCATGACGACGTCCCGCGCGCTGACGTCGAGGCGGTACTTCCGCTGGTAGTGCCCGGCGACGGCCTCGCGCAGCTCGGGGACGCCGAGCTGTTCGGTGTAGCCGAGGGTGCTGTCTTGGAGGGCCTTCTGCGCGGCTTCGAGCACGGGCTTCGGAGCGGGAGCGGAGGGCTGCCCGGCGGCGAGCGACACGAGATCGCCGTGGCTGCGCTGCCGGGCCCCCGCCGCGGAGAGGACGTCCATGACGTGGAAGGGCGGCACACCGGCCCGCAGCGCGGGACCCGCCTCGAGGTCGGCCATGGGGCCAGGCTAGTAGCCCCGGTAGGCACCTCCGTGGGCCATGGCCTTGATGCCGGGCACGTTGTCGAGGCCGCCGTAGCGGTCGTAGGAGTACCGGACACCCGCGATGATGTTGTCGACCGGGTTGTAGATGTTGTCGTGGCCGGGCAGCTTGTGGGCGTTGAACGTCGAGTCGATGCACTGCATGAGCCCCTTGGACGGGTGCCCCGCGGCAGCATTGGAGTCCCAGTTGTTGATGGCGTTGGGATTCCCGCCCGACTCGTGCTGGATGATCGCCCAGATGTTCGGGATGTCGGCCTCGGTCACCGGCACGCCGGCGGCCTGGAGTGCCTTGATGGCCTCCTGGATCCACTGCTGGACGTTGCCGGGCGGGGGCGACGACGGCGGGCCGCCGCTCGGGCCGAGGCCGCCGCCTCCGCCACCTCCGCCGCCGCCTCCTCCGCCACCGCCGCCGTGGTGGGAGGAGCCGTTGCTGTGGATGCCGCCGGTGCTCTGCGGGGCCGCCGGGGTGCTCGCCGGGAGCGGGACCTGGTCGTAGCCGCCCTCGATCTGCTGGGACATCAGCTTCTGCGACGCCTTGATCGCCGTGTCGGCCTGGGTCTGCAACCCCGTCACGTCGCCGTCGAAACCGGCGGTGATGTCGTGGATGTCGGTCGCGGCCTTCGCCTTGATGTCCGCGGAACTCTGGGCGGGGGCCGGCTTGTTGGGGTCTTGCTGGTGCTGCGCGGCTTGGGCGTCCGCCTTGTTCATCGCGTCCTGGGCCTGCGCGTTGCGGGCGTTGACCGCCTTTTCCGCGCCGTCCTGCTTGTCCTGGACGTTCTTCTTGATCTGCGCGAGGCTCGCCTGCAGGTCGTCGAGGTCCTTGGCGACGTCTTCGAGGTGGGTCTGCACCTTGGTGCCGGCGTCGCGGACCTGGCGGACGTAGGTGAAGAACTGGTCGGCGGCCGGACCGGCCCACACTTTCGCGTCCAGCGAATCGGTGGACGTCTTCAGCGACGCGTTGTGGTCACCCGCGTTCTTGCCCGCCTCGCGGAACTGCGTCGCCGCGTCGGTGATTTTCTGCAGGTCGACCTTTTCGACCTGCTGGACCTTCTTGAGGAAAGCGTCCCAATTGTCCGGCGTTCCGGCGCCGACCCCGTTCAAGCCCACTCTCGTGCCCCCTGCTCAGTTCACTTGTCGACGTGGAGGGTCAGGTCGCTCGCACCGACCTGGTCGGTCTCGGCGATCAGCCCGGCGGCCTTGCGCATGGCGAACCCCAGCGCCTCCATGTGCTTGCCCGCGGCGTCGAACTGGCTGTGCACGCCGTCCTTGAACTTGCCGACCGCGCCGTGCGCGTCACCCGTCTCGTCCATGCCGCCGAAGGGGCTTTCCTTCTCGTGGTCCAGGCCGGTGACCTTCTGCTTGGACTTCTCGAACTCGTCCTTCAGCTTCTCCACCTGGCCGGCCGCGATGGCCATCGATTCGGTGTCGTAGACAGGCACGGTTCGTCATCCCCTTCGGAAACTCGTATCCGCCCGATCAGACGTCGTCATGACCGGGACGGTTCCCGCGCTTACTTTATGACTTCCCGAGGGGCGCGCGTGCGGATCCCGGGCAACTTCCACCCGGCGGGGCTCAGGCCTCCGCCACCAGCTCGCGGATCCGGGTCGCGAGCAGGGCGTTGTCCGCCGGGGTCACGGTCGCCCACTCGCGGCCTTCGCGGTCCGAGACCACCTGGAACAGGTACCGGCCGGCGTCGGTGTCGAAGAACGCCACCACGCGACCTGCTCGGTGGACCACGCCGTCGCGGCCGACGCGTTCCGCGCCGAACTGGCCGCGGGCCTCCTGGCCCAGCAGCATCCCCGACAGCTCCTGCGCGTGGAACAGCTCGACGCCGCGGTCCTCCAACGCCGTGACCAGTGCCTTCGCGTCGCCCTTCGCCGCCGAATCGGCCGAGCGGAGGACGTCGTACGGGATGCTCACCGTCTGGCCGATGCCCGGGCCGAGGTCGCCCGCCACCGAGACCGCCGTCTCCGCGAGGCCGTCTTCGGTCGCCGGGATGAGCCAGACCTCGCCGTGGTCGACCACCGCGAGGACCGCCTGGCCGCGGGCGCTCACCGCGCGGCCGCGGATCTCGCGCTCGGCCCACACCCAGACGTCGATGCCGTACTGCGGGCGGGCCAGCAGGTGCAGCTGGTCGGCCACCTCGCCGGTCACCCGGCGGTTGCGGGCCAGGCGCCGCTCGCTCAGCGACGCCCACGCCGCGTCCACCAGCTCGCGCCGTTCGGCGTGGGTGGTTCCCTCGCTCGGCACGTCCAGCGCGACGTGGCGGCGGGGTAGTTCGAGCGACTCCCAGAGCACGTCGAACTCGTGCGCGGACAGCACCAGCGACACGGTCAGCGGTCCCCTTCGTGGTCGCCGATGACGTCGGGCGAGACCATCCGCTGGTCGGCGAACAGGTCCTGGTCGTCGACGCCGAAGCGGCGGACGTGCTCGGCGTCGTCCTCCCGCGGGGCCGCCTCGTTGAGGAACTTCGCCTCGCCGGGCTTCTGCTTCGGGCTGATCTGCTCCGACTTGCGCAGCGCGGCGGCCTCCTCCTCGGGCAGCTCGCCGACCGGCAGCGGCCGCACCGGGCCCTTGGCCGGGCCCTTCTCGCGCCGCTGGCGGTCCTTGTCGCCGCTCAGCGCGCCACCGGCCGCGCCCGCGCCGAGCGCCGCCGCGCCCGCGCCGATCTCACCGGGGGTCGCGCCGGGCTTGACCGTGAACCCGCGTTCGGCCGTGAACTGGCCGGGTGGGAGCGGCGCCTGCGGCATCGAGCCGACCGTGCGGCCCTTGGCCAGCAGCCCGTCCGGGCCGCGGCCCGCCGAGCTGTCGAGACCGGCCGAGCCGCCGGACGCGCCCCCGCCGCCGAGCGACTTGATGGGCGCCGTCGCCGGCGACGAGCCGGGCGGCAGCGAGCCGGGCGCACCCGGCGGGACGAACTGCTCACCACTCGCGCCGACGGCCAGGCCGGGCGAGAAGTGCGTGGCGTCGCCGGACGCCGTGCCGCGGCCCGGGGCGTTGACCCAGCCGGGCGCGGGCGTCGACGTCGGCGGCTTGACGCCGGCCGGGGTCGTCGACGACGAAGGCGTCGTGTGCTGGGCGGCCGGCGCGGTCGCCGAGCCGGTCTGGCGCGGCGGCTGCGGCGCGGGCCGGGACGGCTGCTGCGCCGCGACGCCGTAGACCGGGGTCGGCGGGTCGGCGTGGACCGTGTGCGACACCGGCTGCACCACCGGCGGCTCGACGCGCACCGAGCGGACCTTGTCCGAAGCGGGCTTCACGCCGCCGTCCGGCGTCACCGCTACGGCGGCGCCCGCGACGTCCAGCACGCCCGGCGTGATCCCGGGGGCGGCCAGCTTGAGCGACTCGGGGTCGGCCAGCGACTGCGTCGAGAGCAGGTTGGTGCCGCTCTCCTGCGCGTACTCGTTGAGCGCCTGCTTCGCCTGCTCCTTGGCGTTGTTCGCGGCCTCGACCTGACGCGCGTGGTCGGTCTCGAAGCCGATGAGGGACAGCAGCAGGCCGTCGGTCAGCGTGTAGCCGCCCGCGCCCTTCCGGACGGTCTCGGCGTCCGGCAGCTTGTACTTGGTGCGGTTGAAGGATTCGCCCTGCTCGAACACCATTTCGGCGGCGTGCGCGACCTTCGTCGTGGCGTCCTGGGAGAACCCGGCCTGCTCGGTGAGCACCTGGCTCGCCGCGCCGCCCGCCTGGCTCTGCCACTCGACGCCGAGCTTCAGCAGCTGCGCGCGCAGCGTCTGGTCGGTGTGGGCGAGCGCGGTCGCGACGGCCTTCAGCGCGTCGACGGCCGTGCCGATGCTGCCGGTGCCGTCACCGTTGACCATCCGCGTGATCTGGTCGGCGATCGCGGTGTTGGTCCAGCCGTCGAAGCGGTGGTTCTGGATGCCGGCCGCGAGCTCGGAGAATTCCACGCGCCCTCCCTAGTTGCGTGCTTTCAAGGACTGCAACGCGATGTCGGCGGCGTGCACCGACATCTCGCACAGCTGCGGCTGCGTGAGCTGGCCGCGGGTGATGGCGAAGGTCTGGACGGCCAGCGTCTGGCCGCGCGCGACGCCGACGAGCGCCTCGCAGTCGGCGGGGTCGCCCGCCGCGCGGTAGTTCGTCAGCGCCGGGTAGCCGCCGATCGTCTTCGGCTCGGTGGTCATGCTGTTCTTCTTGCGGGCCCCGGTGATCCACTCGTCGAGGTCCGCCGTCACGGCGCGGACGTGGTAGGCGTGCACCGGCTCGGCGCCGTCGGCGTCGAACACGCACGTCGGCCCGTCCTCCGACGGGCCTTCGCGGGGCGTGCTGGTGATCTTCAGCGCGTCGAGCTGCACCTGCGGGAAGACGTCGCACAGGTTGACGCCCTGCAGCGGCAGGTCGGCCGGGCGCTGCGGCAGCTGGGCCGCCTTCGCGCTCTGCGACGCCGCTGTCGCGGCCGTCTCGACCGGGTAGGGGGTGCCTTCGGTGCCCGCCGAGCAGCCGGCGAGCGCCGCCGTCGCGAGCACGCCCCCGGTGATCCGCAGCGCGCGGCTACGCACCGTGCTTGCCGCGGTCACCGAACACGGCCGCCTTCTCCTCGTCGCTGACCTTGTAGTCCTTGGCGGCGTCCCGCAGCTGCGAGACGAGGCGCTTCAGGCCGGCGACGTACTCGCGGACCTGGCCCGCGTAGGAGCGGTCGCCGTCGGCGATGAGGGCGTTCCAGGCTTCGATGGACTGGGTGCTGATCACATCGGCCGAGGGCGCGTCGATCCGCAGCAGGCCGAGCTTGGTGAGCAGCTGGTCTTCGAGGGCGTTGGCCTGCTCCTCGACGATCCGGGCGACGTCGAGCAGCTTGTCCGGGTGGACCAGGACGTCCGCGGCGGCCGGAGCCACGGGGACGGCCGGGCTGAGGTCGTACGAGGGTCCTGACATGCTCTCCCCTGACGTCATGCGGACAGTGACCGGCCGGCTCCCGACGAGGTTACCAACCCACGTGTAGCAGGAGCCTGAGGTTGGACGAAGACCGGACGCCGCCGGTTCCGCCCGTCAGGCGCGTTGTTTAGCCGGGGCGCCGACCTCGCCGTTCGCCGCCTTGAGGGCGATGTCCGTGCGGTGGTGCGAGCCCGCGAGGTGGATCTTCTCGACGGTCTCGTACGCGTGCTTGCGCGCCGACTTGAGCGTCTTGCCGGTGCCGACGACCGACAGCACGCGGCCGCCGGAGGAGACGACGGCGCCGTCGTCGCGGCGGCGGGTGCCCGCGTGCAGCACGCCCTCCAGCTCGGCGCCGCCGATGACGTCACCGGTGCGCGGCTTGCCGGGGTAGCCGTCGGCGGCGATCACGACGGTGACCGCGGCGCCGCCGGCCCACTCCAGCGGCGGGTGCTCGGCGAGCTTGCCGGTGGCGGTGGCGTGCATCAGCCCGGCGATCGGGCTGCGCAGCAGGGCCAGCACGACCTGCGTCTCCGGGTCGCCGAAGCGGCAGTTGAACTCGATGACCTGCGG
Source organism: Amycolatopsis sp. NPDC098790 (assembly GCF_044759945.1). Taxonomy (NCBI): domain Bacteria; kingdom Bacillati; phylum Actinomycetota; class Actinomycetes; order Pseudonocardiales; family Pseudonocardiaceae; genus Amycolatopsis; species Amycolatopsis sp. NPDC098790. Next base: position 1,425,929 of record NZ_JBIWAI010000001.1, on the reverse strand, counting down.
GCCGTCGGAGGTCAGCGCGAGCCCGGCGTAGAGCAGGCCGGAGAACGGCGCCCCGCGCTCGACGAGCTCGTCGGCGACCGGCTGGACGACCCGCTCGACCAGCTCGTCGACCAGGTTTTCGGGCGCCCAGGGCAGCGGCGCGTAGGCGCCCATGCCGCCGGTGTTCGGGCCGGCGTCGTCGTCGCCGACGCGCTTGAAGTCCTGCGCGGGCAGCAGCGGGACGACGGTGTTGCCGTCCACGAAGCAGAACAGCGAGGCTTCCGGACCGTCCAAAAAGGACTCCAAGAGGACCGGGTGGCCGCCGTCGAGCAGCATGATGGCGTGCTTGCGCGCGACGTCGTAGTCGGTGGTGACGACGACGCCCTTGCCGGCGGCGAGGCCGTCGTCCTTGACCACCCAGGTCGGGCCGAAGCGGGCCAGCGCGGCGTCGAGGCGGGCCGGGTTGTCGACCACCTCGCTGCGCGCGGTCGGCACGTTCGCGGCCGCCATGACGTCCTTCGCGAACGCCTTGGAGCCTTCGATCCGCGCGGCGGCGGCCGAGGGCCCGAAGCAGGCGATGCCCGCCTTCCGGACGGCATCGGCGACCCCGGCGACGAGCGGGACCTCGGGCCCGACGACGACGAGATCGGCCTGCCAGCTCTTCGCGAGCGCGGCAACCGCCTCGGGATCGGCCGCTTCGACACCGAGCTGCTCGGCCACGGCGGCGGTCCCGGCATTGCCGGGAGCGCAGGCCAGGGCGGTGACGGCGGGGTCGCCGGAGGCCGCGAGGACGAGTGCATGCTCCCGGGCGCCGGACCCGATTACCAGTACGCGCACGCCGCACAGCGTATCCGGCCGGTTCCGCGCCGGACATTTCGCCGTCGGTGGGCACGTCGGGTGAGGGCGGTCGCGCCGAGGGTGACGGGCGGTGGCCGGGTGCGGTTGGCGGACTTGTCCACAAGTCGGCACCGGTGTGGACAAGTCGGTCTCCGGCGCCGGCGATGCGGGGGTTTTGTCGGAGGGCGCCGATACGCTGGAAGCGGGGGTTCCCCCAGGCAGGGCGGGCTGCTGCGCGGGCGGGCGGAGGTGCCGTGCAGGGGGCGGGGTGCCGCACAGGAGGGCGAGGTGCCGCGCGGGAAGGCGGGGCACTGCACGAACAGGAGCCCACCCGGCGTTCACCGCGCCCGCCGGCAACCAGTGTGCCGCCAGCCCCTCGGCCGTGGCGGACTTTTCCCGCCCTAAGGCACGGCGGGTGCGCACGGTCGCGCCGAAATGACGAGCGATCGCCGGTCAGGGAGGCGGCCGACGAGCTTGTCCACAAGTCGCCACCGGTGTGGACAACTCGGCCGCCTGCCCCGGCGAACCGGAGTTTTCGTCGGAGGGCGCCGATACGCTGAAAGCGGGGGTTCCCCCAGGGAGGGCGGGGTGCTGCGCGGGGGCGGCGCTGCCCGAGAAGGAGTCCACCCGGTGTTCACCGCACCGGCCGGCGGGCGGGGTGCGCCGCGCAGCCGCGGGGCCGGCGGAGTGCACCGCGCAGCCGCGCGGCCGGCGGAGTGCGCCCCGGCCCTCGACCGCGCCACCCACCGCCGTGCCGCGGGGCACACTTCCGCGAACAGGAGTCCACCGGCCGTTCACCGCCCGGTTCGCCCGGATACGCACTTCGGACGCTTGCGACATCAAGGGTGGCGCGAGTACATCCAGGGCACACCCTGTGTGAAAAGAGGTCACCAGATGAAGCGCAAACGTGTCGGCGTACTGGCACTCGCCGGACTGGCGTTGCTGAGCGTCACCGGGCTGGCCGTCGGGTCGGCGAGCGCGGCCACAGCGTCCTCCCCGAGCGGGGGGTCCGCCGATGCGGCCGCGCACGGGCGGGGCCACGATGACCCCGTGATCGTCGGACACCGCGGTGCCCCCGGCTACCGGCCGGAGCACACCCTCGCCTCCTACGAGCTGGCCTACCGGATGGGCGTCAGCTGGGTCGACGTCGACCTCGTGCCCACCAAGGACGGCCAGCTCGTCGCCCGGCACGAGCCGGAGATCGGCGGCACCACCGACGTCGCGAAGCACCCCGAGTTCGCGAACCGCAAGAAGACGCTCGTCATCGACGGCGTCTCCACCACCGGCTGGTTCACCCAGGACTTCACGCTCGCCGAGCTGAAGACCCTGCGCGCGACCGAGCGGATCCCGCAGAACCGCCCGCACAACACGCTCTACAACGGTCGCTACCAGATCGCCACCTTCCAGGAGGTGCTCGACCTGACCAAGCGGCTCGGCAAGGAGCTGCACCGGACGCTCGGCACCTACCCCGAGGTCAAGCACTCGACGTTCTTCCAGTCGATCGGCAACCCGACCGAGCCGAAGCTCGTCTCGCTCCTCAAGCGCAACGGCCTCGACCGGCCGGACGCGCCGGCGATCATCCAGTCGTTCGAGGTGTCGAACCTGATCGACCTGCACAAGCAGGTCCGGACGCCGCTGCTGCAGCTGACCTCGGCGACCGGCGCCCCGGCTGACTTCGTCGCGAAGGGCGACCCGCGGACGTACAAGGATGTCGTGACGCCGAAGGGCCTCAAGGACGTCGCGAAGTACGCGAAGTACCTCGGGCCGGAGAAGGGCCAGATCATCCCGCTCGACGCCGCCGGGAACCTGACCTCGCCGACCGCGCTCGTCGCCGACGCGCACAAGGCGGGCCTGAAGGTGCAGCCGTACACGTTCCGGAACGAAAACCCGTTCCTGCCGGCGAACCTACGCTCGTCGGCCGAGCCGGACGCCTTCGGTGACGTCTTCACCGAGGAGGCCGCGTTCCTCAAGGCCGGCGTCGACGGCTTCTTCGCCGACCAGCCGGACACCGCGCTCGAGTCGCTGCACGCGTTCCTGGGCCGGTAATCGCTTTGCCGTGAAGGGCGCTTTTCGTGGACGCTGAGTCCATGGAAGCGCCCTTTTCCGGTGTCGTGCTGGTCAGCCGCGGCGACGAGACGCTGCTCGCCAAGGCGTCCGGTTACGCGCACATCGCCCACGGCGTCGAAAACACCGTCGACACGCGGTTCGCGATCGCCAGCGGCACCAAGGGGTTCACGGCGCTGGTCGTCGTCGGGCTCATCGCCGAAGGCCGCCTGACGCTCGAAACCACGGCAAGGGAAGTCCTCGGCGACGACCTGCCGCTGATTGACGACCGCGTGACCGTCGAGCACCTGCTGACGCACACGTCCGGCATCGGCGACTACTGCGACGAAGACGAGGACCCGCTGCCGACCCCGCTGCTCGCCACGTCGGCCGACTACCTCGCCGCGCTCGACGGCTACCCGCAGAAGTTCCCGCCGGGCGAACGGTTCAACTACAACAACAGCGCCTTCGCCGTCCTGAGCCTGATCGCCGAACGGATCGCGGGCATACCTTTCGCCGAACTCGTCCATGCCCGCGTGACCGAACCCGCCGGGATGACGGACACGGCGTTCCTGCGTTCGGACGCGCTGCCCGCCCGGACGGCCACCGGCTACCTCGAAGACGGCCGCACCAACGTGTTCAGCCTGCCGGTCGTGGGCTTCGGCGACGGCGGGATCTACAGCTCCGCACCGGACTTCCGGAAGTTCTGGCCCGCGTTCCTCGACGGCCGGATCGTGCCCCGCGAGTGGGTCGACCGGATGCTGCGCGGGGAGCACTACGGCCTCGGTTTCTGGCTGCCAGGGCCGGGCGTGGTCCGGCTGGAAGGCGGCGACCACGGCGTCACGTTCCGGAGCAACCACCAGCCGTCCTCGGGCATCACCGCGACGCTCATCTCGAACGACCACCGAGGTGGCGGGCCCCTGCTCAAGCAGCTGGACGAGTATTTGACGAAGGCTTGACACCCTTCGGGACCAGGGCTACCTTCGGCGAATTCAATGGTCTGGCCGCATACCTTTCAAGAGGTGCCCGATGGATCTTTCCGACCAGCAGACCACCCCCGACCACGCCGACGAAGACAGCGCGCGCCTGCACCAGCTGGGGTACGCCCAAGAGCTCAAACGGACGATGTCCGCGTTCTCCAACTTCGCCGTCTCGTTCACGATCATCTCGATCCTCTCCGGCTGCCTGACGCTCTACGGCTTCGGCATGAAGACCGGCGGACCCGCCGCGATGATCTGGGGCTGGCCGCTGGTCGGGGTGTTCGTCATCCTGGTCGGCCTCGGCATGGCCGAGGTCTGCTCGAGCTACCCGACGGCGGGCGGCCTCTACTACTGGGCGGCGAAGCTCGCGCCGAACAAGTCCGGGCCCGTGTGGTCGTGGTTCACCGGCTGGTTCAACCTCATCGGGCAGATCGCGGTCACCGCCGGCATCGACTTCGGCGCGGCGCTGTTCCTCAACGCGTTCCTCGACCTGCAGTGGGGCTTCACCGCGACGCCGGGGCACACGATCCTGCTGCTCGCGATCATCCTCGTGGTGCACGGCCTGCTGAACACCTTCGGCGTCCGGATCGTCGCGATCCTCAACAACGTCAGCGTGTGGTGGCACCTCATCGGCGTGCTGGTGATCGTCGGCGTGCTGGTCTTCGTGCCGGCCAAGCACCAGGACGCGTCGTTCGTCTTCGGCAGCTTCGTCAACCAGACGGGCTGGGGCTCGGCCTTCTACGTCTTCGCACTGGGATTGCTGGTCGCGCAGTACACGTTGACCGGCTACGACGCGTCGGCGCACATGACGGAGGAGACGAAGAGCGCGGCGACGGCCGGGCCGCGCGGCATCGTCATGTCGATCGTCGTCTCGCTCGTCGCGGGATGGATCCTGCTGATCGGCCTGACGTTCGCGATCCAGGACTACGACGGCGCGGTCGGCTCGGCCACCGGCGTCCCGCCCGCGCAGATCTTCATCGACGCCACCGGCGCGGTCACCGGCAAGTTCCTGCTGCTGATCTGCATCGGCGCGCAGCTGTTCTGCGGGATGGCGTCGGTGACGGCGAACTCGCGGATGATCTACGCGTTCGCCCGCGACGGCGCGATCCCGGGGTCGGGCTTCTGGCACAAGATCAACAAGCGCACGCAGACGCCGACCAACGCCGTGTGGCTCGGCGCCGGCGGCGCGCTGGTGCTGGCCCTGCCGTACCTGTGGAGCACCACGGCTTACGCCGCGGTGACGTCGATCGCGACCGTCGGGCTCTACGTCGCCTACGTGATCCCGGTGTTCCTGCGGGTGCGCCGAGGCGACAGCTTCGAGCGCGGCCCGTGGCACCTCGGCCGCTGGAGCAAGCCGGTCGGCATCATCGCGACGGCGTGGGTCGTCGTGATCTTCGTGCTGTTCATGCTGCCGCAGGTGTCGCCGGTGACGGTGGATTCGTTCAACTACACGCCGATCGCGTTCCTGGTCGTGCTCGGCGGCGCGGCCCTGTGGTGGGTGCTTTCGGCCCGCAAGTGGTTCACGGGCCCGAAGGTCCAGGGCTCGGCCGCCGAGCTCGCCGCGGTGGAGCAGGAGCTCAAGGAACTCGGCTGACGTCCGGCGCGGTTTCCGCCGCTGTGGAGTGGCGGCCGGGACGGACCACCGTCACGGCCGCCGCGCCCAGTGCGCCAACTCCCGCGAACGCGTAGAAGCCCCACGGGTACGCGATTCCGGCCGTCAGCAGCGCGCCGCCGAGGAGCGGGCCCGAAATCGCGCCGATCCGGCCGATGCCCGCCGACCAGCCGAGACCCGTCGCGCGGATCGCGTCCGGGTAGATGCGGCCGATGTACGCGTACACCAGCACCTGGGCGCTGAACACGAAGCAGCCGGTCAGGAACACCGCCGCGTACAGCCCGACGGCGGGCAGCTTCACGCTCAGCAGGGCCAGGAACACCGCACCCGCGCAGAACCACACGATCGCCGACGGCCGGATGCCGACGCGGTCGGCGACCCGGCCCGCCACCAGCAGCCCGACGATGCCGCCGACGTTCAGCGTCAGCAGCAGGCTCAGCGCCGCGCCCAGCGGGTAGCCGGCCTGGCGCATGATCTCCGGCAGCCACGTGTTCAGCCCGTACACCAGCAGCAGCCCCATGAACGACGTCACCCAGAACGCGATCGTCGCGCGCAGCAGGCCGCCGCGGAACAGGCCGGCGACGGCGTGCCCGGCCGACCGCTCGGTCTCGCGGACCCGCTGGAACGACTCGGACTCCGGCAGGAACTTCAGCATCAACGGGATCAGCACGACGGCGGGAATGGCGCCGGCGACGAACATCGCGCGCCAGCCAAGCGGCGAGATCAGCACGATGCCGAGCAGCGCCGTCAGCACCGCGCCGACGTGGTAGCCGGTCATCACCGTGGTCGTCGCACTGCCGGACTTGCCTTGGCGCGCGTACTCCGTGACGAGCGTGATCGCCGTCGGCAGGCAGCCGCCGAGGCCGAGGCCGGCGATGAACCGCAGCAGGCCGAAGATGAACGTCGAAGGCGCGAACGCGCACAGCAGCGTGCAGAGCGAGAACAGCGTCACCGAGATGATCAGCGACTTCCGGCGGCCGATGACGTCGGTGATCGTGCCGATCGCCAGCCCGCCCAGCATCATCCCGGCCAGCCCGACCGTCGAGACGACCGACGCCGTGCCGGGCGTCAGGCCCCAGACGTGGTCGCGCAGCAGCACGGGCAGCACGGTGCCGAGCACGACCAGGTCGAACCCGTCGAGCAGGACGGCGGTCCAGGCCAGGGGCACGACCCAGGAGCGAGTGCCAGGGGACATGGGGAACCTCCGGATGTGCGTCGGTGCACGTGATCCGCACAGGTGTGCGTATTGCGCACAAGTATGCACAGGGGGTCCGACGTTATCCAGGTCACTTCCATTGAGCGGAAGCCGAGCGCAGGGCTTCTACCTGCGGGAAGATCAGGCGGGTGGAAATCCTGACGCTGATGGGCGTGCTCGCCGGCTCGCTGGCCCTGACCGCGCTCGCCCGGCGCTGCAACCTCTCGGCGCCGTTGCTGGTGGTGGTCGTCGCGCTCGGGGTCGCGCTGATCCCCGGCGTCCCGCGGTTCGAGCTGGAACCCGAGCTGGTGCTCACCGTCGTGCTGCCGCCGCTGCTCTACTCGACGTCGCTGGAAAGCTCGTTGACGCACTTCAAGAACAGCCTGCGGCCGATCGTCGCGCTCGGCGTGGTGCTGGTCGCGGTGACCGCGGTGGTCGTCGCGTTCGTCGTGCACCTGCTGCTGCCGGACGTGCCGTTCGCCTCGGCGCTGGTCCTCGGCGCGGTGGTGGCGCCGCCCGACGCGGTGACGGCGGTGGCGATCGGGCGCAAGCTCGGCCTGCCGCGGCGGCTGATGACCGTGCTGACCGGGGAAAGCCTGGTCAACGACGCCGCCGCGCTGACGCTCTACAAGGTCGCGCTCGCCGCGGTCGCGGGCACGGCGGGCTCGGCCGGCCACGGGTTCGCGGTGTTCGGCGTCGCCACCGTGCTCGGCATCGCGGTCGGCCTGGCGATCGGCGCGGCCGTCGTGCTGGTGCGGCGCCTGCTCGACGATCCGCTGATGGAGTCGGCGTTCGGGATCATCGTGCCGTTCGGCGCGTACGTCACCGCGGAGCACCTGCACCCGTTCGGCGAGGAGTTCAGCGGGTCCGGCGTGCTGGCGGTCGTCGCCGCGGGGTTGTACCTGGGCGCGCGCTCGCTCTACGCGTCGCCGGCGACGCGCATGCAGGACAGATCGGTGTGGGCGTCGATCGACGTCATGCTGGAAGCGCTGGTGTTCGCGCTGATGGGGCTGCAGCTGCCGTTCGTGCTCGACGGCGCCGCGCACGCGGCCCGCGACAACGGGACGCTCGCGCTGGTCGCGGTGGTCGTCCTGCTGGTGACGATGGGAGTGCGGATCCCGGCGGTGTTCGTCTTCGCGTACCTACCGCGGGCGATGCGGCTGTTCGGCCGTGGGCGCGAGGCCCCGCCGTGGCGGTCGTTGGCGGTGCTGTCGTGGACGGGCATGCGCGGCGTCGTGACGCTGGCCGCGGCGGCCGGTGTCCCCGCCGAAACCCCGGGACGCGAGGAGATCCAGCTGTTCGCGTTCACCGTGGCGATCGGGACGGTGCTGATCCAGGGGCTGACGCTGCCGCCGCTGATCCGGGTGCTGAAGGTGCAGGACCCGTCGGAGGCATCACGGGACGAAGCCGAGGAACTGGCCGCGCGCGAGGTCGCGAAGAAGGCGGCGCACGACCGGCTGCGCGAGATCAGCCGCGAGCGGCTGGCGTCGCTCGACCTGCCGCCCGAGAAGGTCCAGCGGCTCAAGGAGCGGCTGGAACGACTGGTCGACACGCGCTACCGGTTCGCCGAAGCCACGATCAAGCTCTCGGGCGAGGACCGTCCCGGCACCCCGCAGGCCCAGTTCGCGAAGGCCCGCAAGGAATTGCTGATCATCCAGCGCAAGGCGATGATCGAGGAGAACCGGGCGGGCCGCCTCGACGACGACGTCCTGCAGAAGGTGCTGCGCGAACTGGACCTCGAGGAGATGTCGGTGACGGCGACCCTCACGAACCGATTGAGCTGATGACCTCCCAGGTCCTTTGGCGTTCCGCGCTCGACCGGATTCCGGTCTGGGAGACGAGGACGTCGGTGGCACCGGCGTCGTAGTAGCGCTGGAGCCCTTCCAGGACGGTCTTTTCGTCGCCGATGATGGCGAGGTCGGCCGCGTGGTCGACGCCTTCGACGTCGAGGATCCGCCGGTAGGAGGGGATCTGGCCGTAGAAGGACATCTGCTCGACGGCTTTTTCCCGGACTTTTTCCGGCTCATCGGTGACGATGGCGGGGACGGCGGCGATGATCCGCTTGCCGTCCATGGCAGGCACGATCGTTTCGGAAAGCGCTCTCGGACCGGCGAGGAAGGGCAGGGTGCCGTCGGCGAGTTCGGCGGTGACCTTGAGCGCTTGCGGTCCCATTGCGGCGACGATGATCGGGATGTCGGCGGCGCCGGCCACTGTGGACGGTCCGAGCGGTTTCGCCTGGACGGTTTCGCCATCGAAGTCGACGGCTTCGCCGGCGAAGACCTTCTTGAGGACGGTGAGGTACTCGCGCAGGTGCCGGATGGGCGGCGGGTAGTCGAGGCCGTAGACGGGACCGAGGAAGCCTTTCGAGCCGAGCCCGATGCCGAGGGTGAAGTTCCCGTGCGCGGCGGCTTGCGCGGTCTGCGCGGCGCTCGCGACGAGGAGGGGGTGCCGGGGATAGGTCGGGACGACGGAGGTGCCGACCTCGAGGCCGGGGTTCTCGCGCCCGGCCAGCGCGGCGACGGCGATGGCGTCTTGGCTGAGCGGGAGCTGCGAGAACCAGACGGATTTCAGTCCGGCGTCGGCGGCTTGCCGGGTTTGGGCGAGAAGTTCGTCGACGAGGTTCGGGGCGGTGTCGGTGTCGCCCGAGGGGAGCGTGACTCCGATGGTCATGACCCCAAGTTAACGAGCGGCGCCACCGATTTCCGGCGTCCCAGGACCTGAGATCAACGTCGGCGGCCCAGAAGCCTTCGCAGGGAACGAAGCCGGCCCCGCGGCCGAGTAGTCCCCGCCTGCAGAACCAGTTCGAGCACCGCGGCCTGCTGATCGACGTGCGCGAATCCCGGCGACGCGGTGACCGCGCGCCGCAGGTCCTCCGGGTCGGCGGTGGCGGTGCGGAACCCGGCGACCCGGGTCACGTCGATCGGGCCTCGGCTGTGCGTCTCCACGAAAGGGCTCTCCTGCGGTGTGGCTGCGGTGTCCGTCCTCTCGTTATCGCTCCGTTACCGCCGGCGTTACCGTCTTCGCGTCCCCCGGTCGAGTGCTTCCGCAGCGCCGGCAACCGGGCCGGTGCGCACGGTGGACCCCCTCGCCCCGCCGTGCACACCGGCCCGGACCCCCAGTGGCTCCACGATGGCAGGCGGCTGTACAGGATCGGCACATCCGGGGGAACATCGACTGTTCACGCCACGATCACCGGGAGGGACGTCGTGGAGTTCCTGCTCCTCGGCCCGGTCGAGGTCCGGTCGGGAACCGCGCACCTGCGGTTGTCCTCGCGGCGGCAACGGGCCCTTCTCGCCGCGCTCCTGCTGACGCCCAACGTGGTGGTCTCACCGGCCCGGTTGGTGGAGGTGATCTGGGGTGAGGCGGCGCCACCCTCGGCGCCGGCGAACCTGCGCACCCACGTGGCCCAGCTGCGGCGGCAGCTCGCCGAACTGGAGCCCGGCGCGCGGCGGATCCACGCCAGGGCAGGCGGCTACCTGATCGAAGCCCGGCCCGACGAGATCGATCTCGAACGGTTCGACCGCCTCGCCGTGACCGGCAGGCAAGCACTCCTCGCCGGAGACGGCAAGGTCGCCGCGGAGACGCTGGGGCGCGCCCTGGCGTTGTGGCGGGGACGGCCGCTGGCCAACCTGCCCGCGACCGCGGCCACCGACGGCGAGGCCCATCGGCTGACCGAGCCCCGGCTCGCCGTCGTCGAACACCACTGCCGCGCGCGGCTCGACCTGGGTGCGTGCTCGGAAGTGGCCGGCGAGCTGCATCGGCTGGTCGCCGACCACCCGCTCCGCGAACGGCTGTGGGCGCTGCTGATGCTCGCACTGGCCGGCGCGGGACAACAGGCGGCGGCGCTCGGCGCCTACGACACGATCCGCAGCCGGCTGGCCGCCGAGCTGGGTACCGAACCGGGCTCCGACCTGCGTGCGGCCCATTTGGCCGTGCTGCGGCAGGCAATTCCCGTCACGTCGTCCGTGAGTCCCGCGCAGCTTCCGCGGGCGGCGGCCGGGTTCCACGGACGGCACGCCGAACTGCTGGCTCTCGATCGTCTTCTGCCCGCGGGCGACGGTTCCCGGCTCGCGGTCGTCGTCGGGACGGCGGGGGTCGGCAAGTCGGATCTGGCGATCCAGTGGGCGCACCGCGTCCGCGACCGCTTTCCCGACGGGCAGCTCTACGCCGACCTCCACGGCTCCGCCCGTCCCGGCCTGGTGCTCGGGCGGTTCCTGCGGGCCCTCGGCGTCCCGGCGCGGGAGATCCCGGACGACGTGGACGAAGCCGCCGCGCTGTTCCGGTCCGTGCTGGCGGCCAAGGCCGTGCTCTGCGTTCTCGACGACGCCCTCGATGCCGAGCACGTCCGCCCGTTGCTGCCCGCCGCGCCGCGGTGCATGGTCGTGGCGACCAGCCGCAACCGGCTCGACGGCCTGGTCGCCCTCGACGGCGCGCACCGCCTCGCGCTGGACGTCCTCGGCGCGGCCGACGCGGTGGCCGTCCTCGGGGCCGCGATCGGCCCCGAGCGCGCGGCCCAGGAACCGGCCGCCACCGCCGCACTGGCCGAAACGTGCGCGCGGCTGCCTCTCGCCCTGCGCATCACCGGTGCCCAGATCCGCCACCGGACCGGCCGCCGGGTCGCCGATCACCTAGCCGACCTGCGCGACCACGGCGTACTGGACAGCTTGACCACCGACGGCGACACCAGCGCGCTGCGCGTCGCCTACGACCTCTCCTACGAGGCGCTCGACGCCGCGACCCGCCGCACGTTCCGGCTGCTCGGCCTGGTGCCTGGCCCGGACACGACCGTGCCGGCGGTCGCCGCCCTGATCGACGCCCCGGCTTCGACGGCGGCCCGGCAGCTCGAGCGGCTGGCCTTGGCACACCTCGTCCAGGAGCACGCGCCGGGGCGCTATCGGCTGCACGACCTGCTTCGCGGCTACGCCACCGAACGCGCGCGCACCGATTGCCTCGAAGACGAACGCGACATGGCGACGCACGCGCTGCTCGACCACTACCTCGCCCGCACCGCCGCGGCCGCCGATATCCTTTACCCGTTCGTCCTGCGCATGCCGGAGACCGAGCCGCAGCGGAGCGCGTTCGACAGCGCGGAAAGCGCACTGGCTTGGCTGAGCGCCGAAGTCCACAACCTCGTGGCCGCGATCCGCCGCGCCCACGCAGGCAAGCACCACCTGCTGACCTGGCAGCTCGTCGACGCCCTGCGCGGGCACTGCATGACCACCTGGCTCGCGGAAGCGCCGGAACTCGCCCGGATCGGCCTCGAATCCGCCGAAGCCCTCGGTCTGCCGGACGTGCGGGCGGCCGCGCACAACAACCTCGCGGCCACTCACGCGCTCCGCTACGAGTTCCCGTCCGCCGTCACGCACTTCCAAGCCGCGCTGGCGCTCTACCGCACGGCGCAGGTCCGGCGGGGAGTGACCGGTGTGCTGGGCAACCTGGCCACCGTCCACCTGGACGCCGGTGATCTCGACCGGGCCGACGCTCTCTTCGCGGAGGCGGCCGCACTCGATCCACTGGGTAGCGCGCTCCGCCGGCAAAGTCTCGGCGTCCTCCACGAATACCGCGGCCGGCTGACCGAGGCGGCGACGGCTTACGCCGATCGGGCCGCTGAATCGCACAGTCCGCACGATCTCGTCCTGCTCGCCCGCGTTCACGCGAGGGGAGGCGACTACGACGCCGCGCTGCCCGCCGCGGAAGAGGCCGCGCAGCACGCACGGAGATCCGGCGACCGGTGCACCGAGGCGTACGCACTCGCGGTGCTCGGCACCATCCACGCGGGTACCGGCGATCCCGAGCGCGCCGTTCGCCTCGCCGGAACCGCGCTCGAGTTCGCGCGCGGCACCGGCGTGCCCGGTGCCGAAATCGCGGGGCACGCCGCCCTCGCGGTGAGCCTCCTGGCCGCCGGTCACCACCAGCGTGCGCTCGTCAGCGGCCACCACGCGCTCCGGCTCGCCCGCCGGACCGGCACCCGGTTCGACGAATGCGAAGCACTGATCACGATCGGCCGGATCCACCACGCCGCCGGATCGACGGCGCAAGGCGACCACTACCTCGGATCGGCCCGGCAGCTCGCGGAAACCCACGGCTACCACGGGCTCGCCGGAGCGGTCGCCGAGCCTTCACCCTGAACGGCGAAACCCGGCGGTCGTAATCCCCGCCTCGCCCGCCCGCGCAAGCGCTTCCGCATGCCGGACACCGCCGCTCCCAGGACTTGAGAACCCGCGCGCCTTGCGCGGGATTCGCCCACCCTGTGGTGATCACCGATCACCGAGGAGCACCCATGTCGCTCACCGACGTCATCGAAGGCACCCGCAAGGCCGTCGACGCCGATCCGCACAACGCCGCCGTTTCCTTCTCCGTTGCCAACACCCTCAAGACCGGGACCAGGACCGAAGTGCACGTCCAAGTCCGGGACCACAGCTTCACCGTCGACGAGCCGCCCGCGCTCGGCGGGACCGACCAGGCCGCGAACCCCGTCGAGTACGCGCTCGCCGCCCTCGGGTCCTGCCAGGTCGTCACCTACCAGTTCTGGGCGGCCAAGCGCGGCATTCCGCTCGACTCCGTCAAGGTCACCGTCGACGGCGATCTCGACCTGCACGGCTTCTTCGGCTTCTCCTTCAACACCCGCCCCGGTTTCGGGGACGTGCGTGTGTCCGTGGAGCTCGAAGGGCCGGCGAGCCGGGAGCGCTACGAAGACCTCAAGCGCGAGGTCGACGAGCACTGCCCGGTGCTCGACCTCTTCCGCAACGAGACGCCGGTCAGCACCAAACTGACTTAGACGACAGCGCCTTATACAAACGTGTGCCGGACGATCGTCTGGTCCCGGCCCGGGCCCACGCCGATCGCCGAAATCCGGGCGCCCGACAGCTCTTCCAGGCGCTCGACGTACGCGCGCGCGTTCGCCGGGAGCTCCTCGAACGTGCGGCACGCCGAGATGTCCTCGAACCAGCCCGGGTGCTCTTCGTAGATCGGGATCGCGTGGTGCACGTCGGTCTGGGTCATCGGCATGTCCGGCGTGCGGAAGCCGTCGACCTCGTAGCCGACGCACACCGGGACCTTCTCCAGGCCGGACAGCACGTCCAGCTTCGTGAGGAAGTAGTCGGTGATGCCGTTGACGCGCACCGCGTAGCGCGCGATCACCGCGTCGAACCAGCCCGTGCGGCGCGAACGGCCCGTCGTCACGCCGAACTCGCCGCCCTGCTTGCGCAGGTACTCGCCGGACTCGTCGTGCAGCTCGGTCGGGAACGGGCCCGAGCCGACGCGGGTCGTGTACGCCTTGAGGATGCCGAGGACCGTGGTGATCCGGCCCGGGCCGATGCCCGAGCCCGCGCTCGCGCCGCCGGACGTCGGGTTCGACGACGTCACGAACGGGTACGTGCCGTGGTCGACGTCGAGCAGCGTGCCCTGGGAACCCTCCAGCAGCACCGTTTCGCCGCGTTCGAGGGCCTGGTTGAGCTGCAGGCGCGTGTCGGCGATGCGGTGCGCGAACTTCTCGCCGGCGGCCAGCACCTCGTCGGCGACCTCGTTCGCGTCGAGGGCCTTGCGGTTGTAGACCTTCACCAGCACCTGGTTCTTGAACTCCAGCGCGGCTTCGACCTTCTGGCGGAAGATCTTCTCGTCGAGCAGGTCCTGCACGCGGACGCCGACGCGGGCGATCTTGTCCTGGTAGCACGGGCCGATGCCGCGGCCGGTGGTGCCGATCTTGCGGCTGCCGAGGTAGCGCTCGGTGACTTTGTCGATGGCCACGTGGTACGGCATGATCAGGTGCGCGTCGGCGGAGATCAGCAGCTTGGACGTGTCGACGTCCCGCGCTTCCAGCCCCGAAAGCTCGTCCAGCAGCACACCCGGGTCGACCACCACGCCGTTGCCGATGACGTTCGTCACGCCCGGCGTCAGGATGCCCGAAGGGATGAGGTGCAGGGCGAAGTTCTCGCCGTTCGGCAGGACGACCGTGTGACCGGCGTTGTTGCCGCCCTGGTAGCGGACGACCCACTGGACGCGGTCACCCATCAGGTCGGTGGCCTTGCCCTTGCCTTCGTCTCCCCATTGGGCACCGATGAGCACGATGGCCGGCATGTGACACTCCAGGTGTTCGACGACTGAGGTTTAGTGTCCCGGACGGACACCGGTGGCGCTGACGAAATGCCGGTGCATGACTGTAACGGAGGACCTGCGGGTGCGCGGAATCGTGGTGGCCTGTGGTGACGGCGCGGCCGGCTTCGAAGAAGTCGACGACGTCGAATCCGTCCGCGTACCCAGCCGGCCCGGCAAGGCGGAAATCGACCCCTTGCTGGGCGAACACGATCACCTGGTCGTGTCGGGCACGGACGCGGATCTCGCCGCGGTCGTCTTGCGCCTGCTGCGGAAGGACGCGCTCTCCGGCGTGTCGGTCGGGTACGTGCCGTCGTCGCCGGACTCCTCGGTCGCCGCGCTCTGGAACCTGCCGAAGACGCCGCTGCAGGCCGTCGCGCTCGCGCTGCGCGGCGAGGTCGACCCGGTGCCGCTGATCCGCGACGACGTCGGCGGCGTGCTCGTCGGGCGCGGCGAGCTGCGGCTGGTGCGCGGGGTGGCCTACGCCGACGAGCAGGTCGCGCTGCGCGGGCCCGCGTCCTCGGTCGAGGTGACGCCGGACCCGGGCGGTCCCGGCCTGGCGATCCGCGTCGTGAAGGGCACCATCTTCAAGCGGCCGACGACGTTCTCCGCGCGCGCGTTCCAGATCGGGTGCATCCCGACGCGGCCCGTCAGCGACGACGTCGTCCACGAGCGCGCTGTGAACAAGTGGACCTGGTACCGGCACACGCAAGACCTTCGGCTGGTCCGCGGACCGGCCTGACCTGCTAGTTTCACGGCTGAGTGACCGTGGCGCAACTAAGCGTTCACCAACGGGCAGCAACATGTC
Source organism: Amycolatopsis sp. NPDC098790 (assembly GCF_044759945.1). NCBI lineage: Bacteria > Bacillati > Actinomycetota > Actinomycetes > Pseudonocardiales > Pseudonocardiaceae > Amycolatopsis > Amycolatopsis sp. NPDC098790. The sequence goes on along the minus strand of NZ_JBIWAI010000001.1, from coordinate 1,410,384 downwards.
ACCTATACGTGTTGCACACGCCACTCCGGTGTATCAGGGTTAGCTGTCCCCGTACCTGAACCGGAGGCAGCAAAATGCCAACCAGGCGTGCTGTTCGTCATTCGTTCACCATTCTCGCGGCCACCGCCGTGCTCTCCGGGACGCTGGTCAGCGTCGCCGAGGCCACCCCGCCGGGCATCCCGTCGGCTTCGACGGCGAAGACCGAGCTCGCGTCCCTGACCGTCAAGGCCGACGGTTCGCAGACCGGCTACAGCCGCGACAAGTTCCCGCACTGGATCGACCAGGGCAACAGCTGCAACACGCGGGAAGTGGTGCTGAAGCGCGACGGCACGAACGTCGCCACCGGCTCGGACTGCGCGCCGACGTCCGGCAGCTGGAAGAGCCCGTACGACGGCGCGACCTGGACCGCCGCGTCCGATGTGGACATCGACCACGTCGTGCCGCTGGCCGCCGCGTGGCGCACCGGCGCGTCGTCGTGGACGACCGCGCAGCGCCAGGCGTACGCGAACGACTTGACCGACCCGCAGCTGATCGCCGTGACGGACAACGTGAACCAGGAGAAGGGCGACAAGTCGCCCGACCAGTGGAAGCCGCCGCTCACGAGCTACTGGTGCACCTACGCGAAGATGTGGACCGCGGTGAAGTACAAGTTCAAGCTGACGATCAGCACGGCGGAGAAGAGCGCGCTGACGGACATGCTTGGCCGCTGCTGATCGCTGTCAAGGCCGAATTCTTGCGGTGTCAGGGATTGGGACCGCGGTTCGCCTGATGGGACGGCCTTCAGCGCGTGGTTAGCGTCGCCGGTTGAAGACGCAACCGCTCCCCGCTGGAGGCCGTCCGGTGTCCCCACTCTTCCGCGCCCGCAACGCCGCGGCCCTGCTCGCCCTGCCGATCCTGCTCACCGCCTGCTCCGCCGCCGGCACCGAAGAAACCGCTTCCGGGCCGCCGAAACCCGGTGGCACGCTGCGGCTGGGCATCTCGTCCGCGCCCGACTGCATCGACCCGCAGCAGGCCGCCACGAACGCGTCCATCAACGTCGGCCGCCAGCTCGTCGACTCGCTGACCGACCAGGACCCGAAGACCGGCGAGATCAAGCCGTGGCTGGCCGAGAAGTGGGAGATCAACGCCGATTCGACGGCGTTCACCTTCCACCTGCGCGCCGGCGCGACGTTCTCCGACGGCAGCCCGGTCGACGCCGCCGCGGTCAAGACCAGCTTCGACGCGATCAAGGCCCTCGGCACGAAAGCTCAGCTCGGCTACGGCTACCTCGCCGCGTACAAGGCGTCGACGGTCGTCGACCCGCAGACCGTGCGGCTGGACTTTTCCGCGCCCAGCGCGCAGTTCCTGCAGGCCAGCTCGACGATGTCGCTCGGCCTCCTCGCGCCCGCCGCGTTCAAGAAGACGCCGGAGCAGCGCTGCCAGGGCAACGGACTGATCGGCTCCGGACCGTTCGTCTTCGAAAGCCTCAAGCAGAACCAGGAGATCGTCCTGGCCAAGCGCACGGGCTACAACTGGGGTTCGTCGCTGTTCAAGCACCAGGGCGAGGCCTACCTCGACAAGATCGACTACAAGATCGTGCCCGAGCCCGGCGTCCGCACCGGCAGCCTCGCCTCCGGCCAGCTCGACGCGGCCACCGACATCCAGCCGGTCGACGAGCCGCAGTTCACCGGCAACGGCTTCAGCGAGAACATCCGGCCGAACCCCGGTGTCGTGTTCAACCTGCACGCCAACACCACCCGCGGCGTGCTCACCGACGAGAAGGTGCGCCAGGCCGTGCTCAAGGGCGTGGACCGCACCGAGGTCGTGAACACCGTGCTGACCCCGAGCTACAAGGCCGCCACCAGCATCCTCGGCTCAGCGACCCCGCTGGTCGGCGACTTCTCGCAGCAGCTCGCGTACGACCAGAAGGGCGCGGCCGCGCTGCTGGACGCCGCCGGCTGGGTGCCCGGTCCCGACGGGATCCGCGTCAAGAACGGGCAGCCGCTGAGCGCGTCCGTCGTGTTCTCGCCGGTGTTCAACCAGAACCGCAGCGTGCTGGAGCTGGTCCAGCAGCAGCTCCGCAAGATCGGCTTCGACCTGCGGATCGAGCAGCACACGACGGCCGAGACCACGCAGATCCAGCTGTCCGGCAACTACGACTTCCTCTGGTACAACGTCACGCGCGCCGACCCGGACATCCTGCGCGGCCAGTTCTCCACCAAGGCGGGCAACCGCAGCAAGCTGACGCCGGGCAACCCCCTGGACGTCGCGCTCGACGCTCAGTCGTCCACTGTGGACACCGCCAAGCGCAAGCCGTCCGCCGACGAGGTGCAGAAGCTCATCATCGACCACGCCTACGCGGTGCCGGTGTTCGAGCTGACCCAGGTCGTCGCGCTCAGCTCGAAGGCGCACGCCGTCGACTTCGAAGCGTCGTCGCGGCTGCAGCTGTTCGACGCGTGGCTGTCGTGAGGCGTTACCTCCTCCGCCGCGTCGGGCAGGCGGTGTTCGTGCTGTGGGCGGCGTTCACGCTGTCGTTCCTGATCCTCTACCTGCTGCCGGGTGACGCCGTTTCGGCGAAGCTCGCCAGCAGCGACGCGGGTTCGGCGGCCACGCCCGAGCAGCTCGCCGCCGCCCGCGCGGAGTACGGCCTCGACTCGCCCTTGCCGGTCCAGTACCTGAAACGGCTGGTCTCGGCGCTGCACGGCGACTTCGGGCGCAGCGTCGCGACCGGCGACGACGCGTCGCACATGGTCGTCACGGCGTTGCCGCCGACGCTCGCCGTGACGAGCCTGGCGCTCGTGTTCGCGGTGTTGTTCGGCGGCGGGTCGGCGGTCCTCGGCACGTTCACGCGGTTCCGCTGGCTGCGGCAGGCGCTGTTGTCGTTGCCGTCGCTGGCCATCTCGCTGCCGCCGTTCTGGGTCGGGCTGCTGCTGATCCAGTTCTTCTCGTTCCGCCTGCGGCTGCTGCCCGCGCTGGGCACGCAGGGGTTCTCCGCGGTGATCCTGCCCGCGATCACGCTGGCCCTGCCGACCGGCGCGATCATCGGGCAGGTGCTGGCGAAGAGCCTGGCGACGCAGCAGGAAGAGCCGTACGCGGAGATCGCGGCGGCCAAGGGGGCGAGCCGTTGGCGTGTCCACTTCGGACACCTACTGCGCAACGCGGCCGTGCCGACGCTGACCGTCGCCGGCGTCGTGGCGGGCAACCTCGTCGCGGGCTCGGTGATCACCGAGACGGTGTTCTCCCGCGACGGCGTCGGCCGGATCACCGCGGCCGCCGTCACCGCGCAGGACGTCCCGGTCGTGCAGGCGGTGATCGTGCTGGCCGCGCTGGTGTTCGTGGTCCTCAACCTGGTCGTCGACCTGCTGTACCCGCTGCTCGACCCGCGCATCGCCCGGACGCCGGAGGTGGCCCGTGGTTGACCTCGCCGTTCAAAAGCGGAGCTTTCACGTGAAAGCTCCGCCCGGGCTGGTGCTCGCGGTGGTGGTGCTCGCGTTCGTGCTGCTCGCGGCCTTCGTGCCGGGCCTGCTGACCGGGTACGACCCGATCACCGGCGTCCCGGCCGAACGGCTGCAGGGACCATCGCTGCACCACCTGTTCGGCACCGACGAAACCGGCCGGGACGTCTACGCGCGCGTGATCCACGGCGCGTCGCTCTCGCTGCGGGCCACCGCGATCGCCGTGCTGGTGGCGCTGATCGCGGGTTCGGCACTGGGCCTGCTGGCCGGGTTCCGCGGCGGCTGGGCGGACACGGCGATCATGCGGGTCGTCGACGTCTTCCTGGCCATCCCGCCGATCCTGCTGTCGCTGGCCCTGGTCACGGCGCTGGGCTTCGGCACGACGAACGTCGCGATCGCCGTCGGCATCGCGAACCTGGCGTCCTTCGCGCGGGTCATGCGCGCGGAGGTGCTTCGCGTGCGAAACGGCGTGTACGTCGAAGCGGCCCGCGCGTCCGGCGTGCGCTGGTCGGGGGTGCTGCTGCGGCACGTCCTGCCGAACGCGGCGGGGCCGGTGCTCGCCTTGGCGACTTTGACGCTGGGGACGGCCGTGCTGGAGGTGTCGGCGCTGAGCTTCCTCGGCTTCGGCGCGACGCCGCCGACGCCGGAGTGGGGCTCGCTGGTCGCGGGCGGGCGCAGCTTCCTGGCCACCGCGTGGTGGATGACGACGTTCCCGGGCCTGACGGTCGCGGCGGTGGTGCTCGCCGCGAACCGGCTGTCCCGCGCGCTGGACGGAGGAGATCGATGAGCCTGCTGCGGATTTCGGACCTGGCCGTGTCGTACAAGGGGATTCCGGCCGTGCGTGACGTCGGGTTCGACGTCGGCGCCGGCGAAGTGGTCGCCGTCGTCGGCGAATCGGGCTCGGGCAAGTCGACGACCGCGCATGCGGCGATCGGCCTGCTGCCCCGCGGCGGCCGCGTCGACGGCGGTTCGATCACCTTCGACGGCCGCGACCTGCTTTCGCTGTCACCTCGGCAATGGCGGTCGGTGCGCGGGCGCGAGATCGCGCTGGTGCCGCAGGACCCGGCGGTGTCGCTGAACCCGGTGCACCGGATCGGCGACCAGGTCGCGGAGGTGCTGAAGATCCACGGCCTGGCGGACCGGCGTTCGGCGTCGCTGGAAGCGATTTCCCTGCTGGAGCGCGCGGGCGTCCCGGAACCGTCGTTGCGCGCCCGGCAGTACCCGCACCAGCTGTCGGGCGGGTTGCGGCAGCGCGTGCTGATCGCGGCCGCGCTGGCCGGGCAACCGAAGCTGATCATCGCGGACGAGCCGACGTCGGCGCTGGACGTCACGGTCCAGCGGCGCATCCTCGACCACCTGACGTCGCTGGCCGCCGAGTCGGGGACGGCGATCCTGCTGATCACGCACGACCTCGGCGTCGCGGCGGATCGGGCGTCGCGGATCGTGGTGCTGTCCCAGGGGTCGGTGGTCGAGGAGGGTTCGTCGGTGGTCAGCGCGCCGACGCACCCGTACACGCGGCAGCTGATCGCGGCGGCGCCGAGCCTGTCGAGCACGCTGCGTCCGCCCGCGCCGGTTGCTTCGCCGATCGTGTCCGTGCGGGACCTCGCGAAGTCGTTCGACAGCATCCGCGCTGTCGACGGCGTTTCGTTCGACATCCCGCGCGGCCAGACGCTGGCGCTGGTGGGCGAGTCGGGTTCCGGCAAGTCGACGACGGCCCGTCTTCTCTTGCGGTTGGAGACGCCGTCGTCCGGATCGGTGTCGTTCGACGGCCAGGACATCACCGGGGTGTCCGGCGAGGAGCTGCGACGGCTGCGGCGGCGGATGCAGATCGTGTACCAGAACCCGTACGCGTCGCTGAACCCGAAGCTCTCGATCGAGGACGTCGTCGGGGAGCCGTTGCGCGCGTTCGGGCTGCCGCGCACTTCGGTCCCGTCGTTGCTCGACCAGGTGGCGTTGCCGGCGTCGGTGGCGCGTCGCAAGCCGGCGGAGCTGTCGGGCGGCCAGCGCCAGCGGGTGGCGATCGCCCGCGCGCTGGCGTTGCGCCCGGACCTGGTGGTGTGCGACGAACCGGTGTCGGCGCTGGACGTTTCGGTGCAGGCCCAGATCTTGGCGTTGCTGGCGGAGTTGCAGTCTTCGCTGGGGTTGTCGTACCTGTTCATTTCCCACGATTTGGCGGTGGTGCGGCAGATCGCGGACCAGGTGGGTGTGATGCGCTCGGGTCAGCTGGTGGAGCTGGGGCCGGTCGCGCAGGTGCTGGAGGACCCTCAGGCGGAGTACACGAAGGAGCTGCTGGCGGCGATTCCGGGGCGGTCGGTCCAGGAGGTGGGCTGAGACAGGAAACCGGACAGAACCAGCGGTGGGTGTTTCCCCAACCACCCACTGCGACGTATGGTCTGGACCATGCGGAGGATCGGCGTGGCCTTCGTGGCCTTGGTGCTGATGATTTCGGGTGCGGTGCCGGCTTCGGCCGCCGCCGGGCGCAGGGTTGTCGTCTACTACCAGACCATCTACAACGGGTCCTCCTACGTCTCGCCGCTTCCCCTGCGCGACGCCGGGGCCACGGACGTCATCGTCGGGGCCGTCCACCTCGACGCCAACAGCGTCGTCCACCTCAACGACGATCCCCCGAACGCCGCCAAGTTCACGCGGATGTGGCAGGACCTCGCCACCCTGCGCAGCCAGGGTGTGCACGTCCTCGCGTTCGTCGGCGGGGCCGCCGCGGGCAGCTTCCAGCGGCTCGAAACCCAGTTCGACACCTACTACCCGGTGCTGCGGAACCTCATCCGCACCTACTCGCTCTCCGGCATCGACCTCGACATCGAAGAGCACATGTCGAACGGCGCCCTCAACAAGCTGATCGACGCGTTGCGCGCCGACTTCGGCAGCTCGTTCCTGATCACCCTCGCCCCGGTCGCCACCGAACTCAGCGGCGGCGGCGGCCTCTCCGGCCTCAACTACGACACGCTCTACCGCGACCGCGGCGCGCAGATCTCCTGGTTCAACGCGCAGTTCTACTGCGGCTGGGGCTCCCTTTCCAGCACCTCCGGCTACGACAACATCATCCGCCGCGGGGTCGTGCCCGCGAGCAAGGTCGTCGCCGGGACCGTGACCAACCCCGCCAACTGCAGCGGGTACGTCGCCATGTCGACCCTCCAGTCGACCGTGCGGAGCCTCAAGAGCAAGTACGCGGACTTCGGCGGCATCGACGGCTGGGAGTACTTCAACTCCCTGCCCGGCGGGACGACGGCGCCGCAGCAGTGGGTGCAGCAAATCGCTCCGGTCGTCAAGGGCTGAGCAGTACGCTCGGGTGGTGCGCATCCTCTTCACGTGCCGCCCGGCCTACGGCCACCTGTTCCCGTTGCTGCCGCTCGCGAACGCCGCGAAAGCAGCCGGTCACGACGTCGTCTTCGGCACCGGTGAGGCGTTCACCGGAAAGGTGCGTGACCTCGGTTTCGAAGTCCACCGCGCCGGGATCGGCATCGGCGAGGCGGAGGCCGAAGCCAAGAAACGCCACGGCGAAGACGCGGGCTTCATGGACATCGGCATCACGATGTTCGCCGAGCTGCTGCCGCAGTCGCTGCTCGACGACCTGACGCCGCTGCTCCCGGAGCTGCGTCCCGACCTCGTCGTCTACGAGATGAGCGACGTCGGCGCCGGGATCGCGGCCCGCCGCGCGGGCATCCCCGCCGTCTCGGTCGTGATCGGGCGGTCGATGCCGCCGGAGGTGCTGGCCGTCGCCGCGGAACGGCTGCGGCCGCTCTGGGGCACGCTCCCCTCCGACGCGCTCTTCGGCGACGCCTGCGTCGACGTCTGGCCGGACAGCGTCCGCGACCCGGGCACCGCGAGCATCCCGAAGGTGTTCCGGATGCGGCCGACGCCGTACGACCCGGACGTTCCGCTGCCGCCGCTCCCGGAAGACGGCTTCGTCTACCTGACGCTCGGCACGGTCGTCTTCGGCGCGACGGACGTCCTGCGCGGCGCCATCCGCGCGTTGGCGAACCTCGACGTCGACGTGCTGGTGGCGCTGGGTCCCGGCGATCCCGCTGCTTTGGGTTCGCTGCCGTCTCGTGTCCAGGTCGCCGGGTTCGTGCCGCAGGCGGAGGTGCTGAAGCACGCCGGACTGGTGGTCCACCACGGCGGCACGGGCACCGTCCTCGCCTCGCTCGCGGCCGGGCTGCCGCAGCTGATCCTGCCGCAAGGCGCCGACCAGTTCGCCAACGCGGAAAGCCTCGCCACCCTCGGCGTCGCAAAGGCCCTGGTCGGCGACGAGATCCGCATCCCCGCGATCGAGGCGGCGGCCCGCGAGCTGCTCGACAACCCGAAACCGCGTGACACCGCTCGGGGCATCGCGGCCGAGATCGCGGAAATGCCGCCGGTTGAGCAGGTCCTCGCCGAGGTGGTCGCCTGGGCCTCGTGAGTGAGGAACAGTGTTCTAACCCTGTTCCTCACTCACGAGGGCCAGGATCTCGCGGGCGACGGCGTCGTTCTGGCGGAAGCTCGACGCGTTCGTCCGGGGCCGGGTGAACGCCGCCGCCGAGCGGGCGCTCGTGTGCGGGCCCACCGCGAACCGGTGCGGGTGGGGGCGGCCCGTGCCGTCCAGCAGACGCGAGTCCGACACGCGCGTGTGGATCCGGCCCGACGGCAGCAACGCGCCGGTCACCGGGTCGGCCACCGTCTCCTCGGCCAGCTCGCCCGCGTCGCGCAGCTGCCGGAGCAGGCCGTCGGCCGCGCGGGTCACGCTCGGACCTGGGAGCCGCGCCTCGACGAGCGTCCGCGCGGACACCGTCCCCGGGTAGCTGGCGCTGGTCGCGACGAACGCGCCGCCGTCCGTCGTCACCCGCATTTTGGCGCCGGCGAAGGAAACCACACCGGCTTCGTGCAGCGCCAGCAGCTCCTCCAGCCGGCGCGGCGGCGGTCCGCTGGCGTAGTAGGAGAAGAAGCCGTGGAACCAGCCGTCCATATCGGACACTTGCGACGACGCGTCAAGCCGTCCTTTTTGGACTAACACCGGCAGCTGGCCGTACACCGACAGCAGCGCCATGAACGCGCCCAGATCGGCGCTGAACGCCTGGTCCGCGCGGCGCGCGAGGTCGGCTTCGACGTATTCGCGCAGTTCCTTGCCGAACTCCTCCGCCGTGCCGAACTCGCGGCCCGACATGGGCCGGTCCAGGCGGTCGAGGTCGAGCCGGTCGTCCTCGGCGGGCACCGCCCGCGCCACGAGGTCGTGCATGCCCGGGGAATCCCACGGCAGGTCGGCGAAGGCGTCGGCGAACACCACGAAGTCCATGGACACGCGATCCGGGTGCCCGGTGAACAGCTCGCTGTAGTAGCCCCAGGCCAGTTCCTTCGCGATCAGCGGCCAGACGTCCGTGCGGAAGTCGAGCGCGTCGCCGGCGAGGCCGTCCATGGCGTAGGCGTCGAAGAACCGGGGCAGCCGCAACGGTTTCCCGCGTAGGCGGTAGCCGATCTTCGCGTGGTAGGGCACCCCGCGCCGCGAGCCGACGTGCAGCACCGGCTCGACGCCGCTCGGGTGGTAGCGCAGGCCACCGCCGTCGAGCTCCTCGAACCGGCCGCCGCGGCCCTCGGTGAGCAGCAGCATCAGGTCGACGAACGCCAGCCCGAACCCGCGCACCAGCACGGTTTCTCCGGGCGCGATGCCGGAGTAGTCGACGTCGGCGGTGTAGCCGGCCGGGTAGTAGGCGAGCCCGTGCCGCGCGGCGAACGTCACCAGCTCACGCTCCCGCTCGTCCGGCTCCGCGTCGAGGTGCCCGACGGTGAACACGACGGCGTCCGCACGCACGGTCGTGCCGTCGGACAGGCTGACGTCGTCGCCGTCGACGCCGACCGCGCGCGCCGCGTGCTCGACGACGTCGATGCCGTCGGGGAGGTCGCCCAGGACCTTGCGGTAGACCCAGGTCAGGTAGGCGCTCTGCAGCCGCCGGGTCGGGAAGTCGAAGCTGTCGAGCGCGGTCAGCTCGGCGACGACGTCCGGCGGGACTTCGGCGTCCAGCTTGCCGTCACGCACGTTCCGCGCCCACTCCAGGAGCGTCGGCCCCGGCCGCACCGGGCCCGCCATCTTCACCGACTCGTCGGTGAACATCGTGACGTCCTCGGGCATGGAGTTCATCCGCAGCAACGGCGACTGGTCGTAGCGCCACACGCGGCCGGGCCCGGGCGGGAACGGGTCGATCAGGTGCACCTCGAGCCGCCGGTCGCGCGGCAGGTCCGCGTTCGCGCCGAGCCGCTCGAGGACGCCGACCCCCCGGGGTCCGGCGCCCACGACGGCGAGGGTGAACGGCGCGCGATCGGCCACGCGACCGAAGCTACGCGCGGGATCCGGCGCCGGACGTCCTTCCCATACTCCGGAATTGCGGGAATAAAAACCAAACCGCGCCGGCGGGCACCGGCGCCGGTTCCACCCTGCGGACTCCGTTGCCGCGCTCTTTCGCGAGGCGTAGCTCTGGCGGTACCGACGTGGATGGAGGACGGTATGCCGGTCGAGTTCCTGGGCATCGGAGGCACGCACGACGGGTCGGAGACGCACGCCCGGTCGGGCGGGGTGTTCGACAAGGAGTACACGCTGCGCCTGGCCCGCGCGCACGAGGACTTCGGCTGGGACCGGGTGCTGTTCGCCTACGGCTCCGGCTCGCCGGACCCGGCGCAGGCGGCCGCGTACGTCGCCACGAAGCTCGAGAGGCTGCAGATCCTGCTCGCGCACCGCCCGAACGTCTCGTACCCGACGTTCGCGGCGAAGACGTTCGCGACGCTCGACCAGATCTCCGACGGCCGCCTGACGGTCCACTTCATCACCGGCGGCAACGACCACGAGCAGCAGCGCGAAGGCGACTACGTCACGAAGGACCAGCGCTACGCCCGGACGCGCGAAGCCATCCAGATCATCAAGAAGGCCTGGACGTCGGACGAGCCGTTCGACTTCGAAGGCGAGTACTACCGCTTCGCGGACTACGTGTCCGACGTGAAGCCGGTGCAGAAGCCGCGACCGGGTGTGTCGTTCGGCGGCTCGTCGCCGGCCGCGTACGCCGCCGGGGGCGCCGAGGCGGACATCTACTGCCTCTGGGGCGAGCCGCTCGCGCAGACCGCGGAGCAGATCGAGTCGGTGAAGGCGGCGGCACTGGCGGCCGGCCGCACGGACGTGCCGCGGATCCAGGTGGCGTTCCGCCCGATCATCGCGCCGACCGAGGAGCTGGCCTGGGAGAAGGCGTACGCGACGGTCGGGGCGATCAAGGACCGCACGAGGGGCGGCCAGCCCCTGACCCGCCGGCACAAGCTGACCGAACCGGAGAACACGGGCTCCCAGCGGCTCCTGGCGCTGGCGGCCGAGGGCGAGCGGTTCGACCGGGCGCTGTGGACCCCGACGGCGGCCGCGACGGGCGGCGCGGGCAACTCGAACGCGCTGGTCGGGACGCCGGAGACGGTCGCGCAGGCGTTGCTGGACTACTACGACCTCGGTGTCGAGATCCTGTCGGCGCGCGGCTACGACATGCTCGGCGACACGATCGACTTCGGCCGGTACGTCATCCCGATCGTCCGGGAAGAGGTGGCGAAGAGGGACGCCGAACGGGCGGCGCAGCCGATCCGGACCCCGGCGGAGGACGCCCTGGCCGTCGACGGCTGACCACGCCCAACCCCTCCCGACCTCCGTAGCCACCTCGCGAACGCGAGGTGGCTACTTTTGCCTCTGGTCCTCCGCCCATCGGGTACGGAATGATCCATTGGTGACTCCTGGGCGACCGGCCAGACACTGCGGGCTATCGTCTGACCCGTTCAGGAAAGCTCCGTGACACCTTGGATACCGGCGAAAGAACCTAGAGATTTACCAACAGTCACGGGACACTGGCTGAGGTAACTCACGTACCGTGACTGCCTCATGACCGACCGGTCCTCTTCTCACCATCGGTCATGGGAGAGGCACGGTCTGCACAAGAGGTCGGGAGAAAGCGCATGGCAGCTCCGCGGGATCGCGTCACGTTCCGCGAGGTGTTCGGGATCGCCGAGTTCCGCGCGCTGTGGTTCGGGGAACTGCTCTCGATCACCGGGGACCAGCTGGCCAGGGTCGCGCTGTCCATCCTCGTCTTCACCGCTACCGGCTCGGCCACGCTGACGGGCCTCACCTACGCCCTGACCTTCGCCCCGTCGCTGCTCGGCGGCATCTTCCTGACCGGCCTCGCCGACCGGTTCTCGCGCCGGACCGTCATGGTCGCCGTCGACCTCGTGCGGGCCGGGCTGATCCTGCTCGTCGCCATCCCGTCGCTGCCGTTCTGGGTCGTCTGCGTCCTCGTCGCCGGCGTGTCGCTGCTCAACCCGCCGTTCAAGGCCGCGCAGCTCGCGTTGCTGCCGCAGATCCTCGAAGGCGACCGGTTCGTCGTCGGCATGGGCGTGCGGAGCATGACCGTGCAGACGGCGCAGCTGCTCGGGTTCGCCGGCGGCGGTGCGCTGCTGCTGGCGCTCGACCCGCACGTCGCCCTGGCGCTCGACGCCGCGACGTTCCTGCTGTCCGCCGCCTTCATCCGGTTCGGCGTGCGTTCGCGGCCACCGGCCGCGAACGCCGAGAAGCGGAAGTCCTTCTTCGCCATGATCGGCACCGGCGGCCGGGTGGCGTTCGCCAACCCCGCGCTGCGGGCGCTCGTCCTGTTCACCTGGCTGATGGGTCTGCTGCCGGTCTACGAGGGGATCGCCGCGCCGTACGTCTCGTCGGCGGGCGGCGGCCCCGAGCTCGTCGGGCTCCTGCTCGCGGCCGACCCGGTGGGCAGCGTCATCGGCACGTTCGTCTTCACGCGGTGGGTGCCCGCCGCGGCGCGGCCGAAGCTGATCGGGCCGCTGTCGGCGCTGTGCGCGGTGCCCATGCTGGCCGGCTTCGCGCAGCCGAACCCGTACGTGTCGATCGTCCTCTTCGTACTGTCCGGCGCGTTCGGCTCGGTCGCGCTGCTGCAGGCGACGGCGTCGCTCACGCTCGCGGTGCCGGACGAGAACCGCGCCCAGACGATGGGCCTGTCGAACACGGGGTTGACGACGATGCTCGGCGTCAGCCCGCTCATCGGCGGCGTGCTGACGGACCTCGTCGGGGCGCAGACGACCGTCGGCATCTTCGGCGTTGCCGGATTGATACTTACGGCTCCGCTCGCGCTCGCCTGGCGGCGCTCACGGCTTTCGAGGGCGGGCGAAGGCGGGCATGACTATGAGACCCAGCGCGCCGAACGCGCCTGAGCACGCTCGACACGCTGGTTTCGTCATCGCGACCTTGCGGCGCGGCTCCGGCTCACTGATCTCTGGAACGCATCGCTGGCCACCCTTCGATCCGGCGTCCCGGAAAATGTACACACCTAAGGCCCTTGTGGACAGACGGCAAACGGGCTGAAACTGTCCGTGAGTGGTTCATCACCACCACCGAGCGCAAGGGTCTGGGGGAAAAATGGTCACATTGGGGGAACGGTCTGGACAAGGCGTGATTTCTGGTGTTGCGGGCTGGGCGCTGTGGCGGCGGCCGCCCCGCTGGATCGCTGTCACGCTCGCGGCGATCGCAGTACTGGTGGGCTGGACGGCCGTCGCCACGGTCACCACCACGATCACGCTGAAGCACCTGGGCATCCTCGGCCTGCTGGGCGCGCTCGCCCTGGCCCAGACCGAGGTCAGCCGTCGGATCGAGCGCCAGCGGCGCATCCTGAGCGACGGTCCGCACATGAACATGACGTCGGTGTGGCTGCTGCCCGCCGCGCTCCTGCTGCCGACGCAGCTGGTCACCTTGCTCGGGGTGACCCTGTACGTCGGCCTGGCGCTGCGCAGCTGGTCCGGCACCCGTCCCGGGCAGCCGCACCGGGTCGCCGCGAACGCCACCAGCGCAACGCTGTCGGCGTGCTCGGCCGGGCTGGTCACGCACTTCTCGACGGGGCTGAGCGTCGCGGCCGTCTCGCTCGCCGTGGCGGTGTACTTCGTGGTCAACGCGGCCCTCACCGGGCTCGGCCTCTACCTGGCCAACCCGGAGGAGGCCACGGTCGAGAACTGCCTCGGCGGCATGGACGACAACCTGCTCGAACTGTCCACGCTGTGCGTCGGCGGGCTGCTGGTGATGGTGCTCGGCCAGGAGCCGCTGCTCTCGGTGCTGGTCATCCTCCCGCTGTACGTGCTGCAGCGGTCCGTGCTGGTCAAGCGGCTCGAGGAGCTGGCGACGACCGACCAGAAGACGCAGCTGCTCAACGCCACCACCTGGCAGGACGGCGCCCAGCGCGAGATCTCGCGCGCCGAGCGCGACAAGGGCAGCTTCGGCGCCATGATGATCGACCTCGACCACTTCAAGCGGATCAACGACACCTACGGGCACCTCGCGGGGGACGACGTGCTCAAGGCGGTCGCGGCCGTGGTCAAGCAGGAGACGCGCGCGCACGACCTGGTCGGCCGGTTCGGCGGCGAGGAGTTCGTCGCGCTGCTGCCGTCGACGTCCAAAGAGGACGCGATCGTGACCGCGGAACGGATCCGGCAACGGGTCAGCGAGCTGATCATCAGCACGAAGACCAACGAAGGCGCCTTCGTCGACATCGAACGCCAGACGGCGTCGATCGGCGTCGCCGCCTACCCGCTCGACGGGTCGTCGATCGAGGAAGTGATGGCGTCCGCCGACGCGGCCGTGTACGCGGCCAAGCACGGCGGGCGGAACCGCGTGGTGGGGTCCGCCGAAGCGGCCCTCGCCGCGGCTTAGCGCAGCCGGTCGATGACGTCGCTCGCCTTCGCCTGGAGGCGGGCGACGCCGCCGACCGTGAATTCGGTGAGCAGGTCGATCAGGGCTTCCTGGTCGGGCGGCTCGCCGTCCCAGGTCGCCTGCACCAGTGACTCCGTCATCGCGAAGAAGAGCGTGACGAGCGCGCGGTCGGCGCGACCGGAGTCGATGCCGTGCGCGGCCCACCGCTTGCGGCTCGCGTCGGCGTAGACGACGGCCAGCCTCTCCCTCAACCGGGTGAGAGCGGGGTCGCCCGCGCGCTCGGCCGCGCGGAGCACGCCGTAGGCCTCCGGGCTGTCCGCGACGAAGGTGACCATGTTGGCGTAGTTGGCCCGCGCCCAGGCCCGCAGGCCGGGCTGCGGGTCGGTCACCGACGGGCCCGCGATCGCGGCGAACGCCTGCTCCTCCGTCACGGCCACGACCTCGGAAAACAGCGTCGCGCGGTCCCCGAACTGCTCGTAGACGGCTTGGCGGGAAACGCCGGCTTCGCGCGCGATCTGCTCGATCGTCGCGCCCTGCATCCCGTGCTGCGCGACGACCTTCGCCGTCGCGTGCAGCACGCGGGCGCGCTGCTCCCCGACCGGGAACTTGCGCGGCCGCCCGCGCGGAGCCGGGCTTGACATGTGGTCCACCTCACGTGACTCTTTTTCCGACACCTCTGTCCAAAAAGGTGTTCCCCGCGCACTCGACCTGCTCAACGAGGAGCAAGCATGCGTATCTTCCCTCGCCGCGTCCTCTTCGCGGCGGTCGCCACGGTTTCCGCACTGGCCGTGGCGGCACCCGGCGCCTCCGCGGCGTCGTTCTACGATCCCCCGTCACCGCTTCCGGCCGGCAGCGACGGCGACGTCATCCGGCACGAGGCGTCGACGTTCTACATCGACCCGGTCAAGCTGATCAAGGCCGACGCGAACGTCCAGCGGATCATGTACCGCAGCACCGACACGCACGGTTCGCCGATCGCCGTCACCGGCACGGTGCTGACCCCGCGCTCGGCGTGGCACGGCGCCGGCGTGCGCCCGATCGTCTCCTACGCGGTCGGCACGCAGGGCGAGGGCGACGACTGCGCGCCGTCGAAAGCGCTTGCCGCCGGGTTCGAGTACGAGGGCCCGTTCATCGCCGGGCTGCTGACGCGGGGCTACGGCGTCGTCGTCACCGACTACGAAGGGCTCGGCACGCCGGGCGACCACACGTACGTCAACCGGGCCGCCGAGGCGCACGCGGTGCTCGACGCGATCCGCGCGGCGCAGCGGCTCCCGGAGGCGGGGCTGCCGGACGACGGCCCGGTCGCGATCGCGGGCTACTCCCAGGGCGGCGGCGCGTCGGCCGCGGCGGCGGAGCTGCAGCCGAGCTACGCGCCCGAGCTGAAGTTGAAGGGCGCGTACGCGGGCGCGGTGCCGGCGGACCTGGCTTCGGTGGCCGCGAACCTCGACGGGCACTACGCGGTCGGGTTCCTGGGGTTCGCGCTGGTGAGCATGAACTACGCGTACCCGGAGCTGAACATCCCGGCGCTGCTCAACGCGCGCGGCAAGCAGCTGTTCGAGCAGGTCCGGACCGAGTGCACGGTGGAGGCGATCGCGGCGCACGCGTTCACGCGGTCGTCGACGTTGACGACCGACGGTCGCTCGCTGACCGCGTACCTCGGTGAGGAGCCGTACGCGTCGAGGGTGGCGGAGCAGAAGATCGGGACGCTGAAGCCGTCGGTGCCGGTGCTGATCGTCCACAGCGCACTCGACGACATCGTGCCCTACGCGCAGGACCGCGAGCTGGGCCGGACGTGGTGCGGCAAGGGCGTGAAGGTGCAGTTCAGCACGTCACTGGTGCCGACGCACGTGCTCACCGCGGTGCGCGCGTTCCCGGAGGCGTTCGCGTGGCTCGAGGCGCGCTTCGCCGGCCTGCCCGCGTTGTCCAACTGCGGCCTGTTCTGACCCGCTGGGCCCGGGACCGCGCGGTCCCGGGCCCGCGGCGTCACTTGAGGCCGGTGGCTTCCGCGGCGGCGGGGTCGGAGTCGGCGAGGAACGTGCGGCAGCGGTCGTACTCCTCGGTCTCGCCGATCTTCCCGGCGGCCTTGCCGAGCACGGCCAGCGCCCGCAGGAACCCCTGGTTGGGGCGGTGGGACCACGGCACCGGGCCGAAGCCCTTCCAGCCGGCGCGGCGCAGCTGGTCGAGGCCCCGGTGGTAGCCGGTGCGCGCGTACGCGTACGCGGCGACGGTCTCGCCCGCCTCCAGGGCCTTCTCGGCCAGCGAAGCCCACGCCTCGCTGTAGTCGGGGTGTTCGGCGGCGACGGCGGCCGGGTCGGTCCCGGCGTCGAGCGCGGCCTGGGCGGCGGTGTGCTCGGGCAGCAGCGTCGGCTCGGGGCCGAGCAGGTTGTGCGTCATGCCGCCCATTCTGCCCACCCCCGCGGGTCAGAAGAACAGGCCCGCGAGAACCCCGCCGCCGGCCAGGACCAGAGCACCGACCAGAACGGCGGCCACAACTCGTTTCGGCATCATGGCGGCACACCTTGCCAACCCACGCACGCCCGAAGCAAATCGTCCACCCTTAGGGGTGAATCCCGATTTTCGCGTCTTTCGCCACGGTCCTGACCCGCTCGTGACCATGACCGGCCATGATGTCCGACATGGCCAAGGCAGTCGACGTCCCGGTGGACGTGATCCCGCGCAGCCCCCTCGGCAAGACGCGGCTGTTCTTCACGCGGCACTGGCACCGCGGCGCCCCGGGGCAGCCGACCCCGGACTGGGTGCTCCGGTTCTGTTACGGCATGTGGCTGGCGGCGTTCGCGTTCAAGCTGCTGGGCTCGTCGTGGGACATGTCGTGGCACTTCATGTGGCTGCGCGACGACCTCGCGCCGCCGCACCTGATCAACACGGTCGGCACGGTGATCATCGTCGTGCTGGTGGCGATCCACAGCTACACGGGCCTGGGTGCGGACAAGACGTCGCTGCGCCTGATGCAGATCGGCCTGCTGGTGTTCCTGGTGGCGGCTCCACTGGACGTGATCAACCACCGCGTCAACGGCCTGGACCTGACCGCGTGGAGCCCGTCCCACATGATGCTGTACCTGGGCACGGGCATCATGCAGGCGGGCGTCCTGCTGGGCTGGCTGCGGCTGTCCCCGCCGGGGCGCTTCCGGACGGGCGTGCTGCTCGCGCTGTGGGCGTTCTTCCTGGAGAACACGTTCTTCCCGAACGGCCAGCAGGAGTACGGGATCCTCGGGTTGCGCGCGTGGGAGCGCGGGACGCCGGAGGCCGAGCCGTCGCTGCTTTCGTTCGCGGCCAACCAGATCGGCCACCCGGTCGACCAGGCCGCGGTCATCCACTTCACGATGCCGATTCCTTCGTGGGTGTACCCCCTGTGGGGCATCGGGGTGATGGCGTTGATCTTGGTGCTGGCCCGCCGCACGCTGGGTTTCCGCTGGGCGGCTTCTCTCGTGGCCTTGGCGTACGTGGCCTACCGGTCGGTGATGTGGCCGCTGCTGCTGGGGCTGGGGTTCCCGGTGTCGACGGTGCCGTTCTACCTGTTGTTCGTGGGGCTGGCGGTGGATCTGGCGTTCGCGATGAGCAGCGGCGTCGTACGCGCGGCGGCCGGGGCGCTGCTGGTGACGGCGTTCGGCTATGGGGCGTTCTGGGTGCAGTCGCAGTTCCGGCCGTGGGTGCTGGGTGACGCGCACACGGAGTCGGCCCCGCCGGTCGCGTACTGGACGGCTTTGGTGGTGCTGGTGGGAGTGTTCGCGCTGTGGGCAGCGGCCGGTCCGGCTTCGCGCCGCTGGACGGCTCGGCGTTCAATCGCCGAAACGGTCTGAACACGACGAAGGGGCGGCACTTTCACGTGAAAGTGCCGCCCCTTCGTCGTCTGACTACTTGACCTTCGTGCCCGCCGAGCCCAGAGCCTGGCAAGCCTCGACGACGCGCTGCGCCATCCCGGCCTCAGCCGCCTTCAGGTACGAGCGCGGGTCGTAGACCTTCTTGTTGCCGACCTCGCCGTCGATCTTCAGCACGCCGTCGTAGTTCTTGAAGAAGTGGTCCACGATCGGGCGGGTGAACGCGTACTGCGTGTCCGTGTCGACGTTCATCTTCACCACGCCGTACGACACCGCCTCGCGGATCTCCTCCGGGAGCGAGCCCGAACCGCCGTGGAAGACCAGCTCGAACGGCTTCGAACCCGCGTCCAGGCCGAGCTTCTTCGACGCCGCCTCCTGGCCGCCCTTCAGGACGTCCGGGCGGAGCTTCACGTTGCCCGGCTTGTACACGCCGTGGACGTTGCCGAACGTCGCCGCCAGCAGGTAGCGGCCGCGGTCGCCCGAGCCGAGCGCGTCGATCGTCTTCAGGAAGTCGCCCTCGGCGGTGTACAGCTTCTCGTTGATCTCCGCCTCGACGCCGTCCTCTTCGCCGCCGACGACGCCGATCTCGACCTCGAGGATGATCTTCGCGGCCGCCGTCTTGGCGAGCAGCTCCGCGGCGATCTCGAGGTTCTCGTCGAGGTCGATCGCCGAGCCGTCCCACATGTGGGACTGGAACAGCGGGTTCTGGCCGTTCTTGACGCGCTCGGCCGAGATCTCGATCAGCGGGCGGACGAAGCCGTCCAGCTTGTCCTTCGGGCAGTGGTCGGTGTGCAGCGCCACGTTCACGTCGTACTTCGCGGCGACGACCTGGGCGAACTCCGCGAGCGCGGTCGCGCCGGTCACCATGTCCTTGACCTTCTGGCCCGACGCGAACTCCGCACCACCCGTGGAGAACTGGATGATGCCGTCGCTCTCCGCCTCGGCGAAGCCGCGGATGGCGGCGTTCACGGTCTCGGACGAGGTCACGTTGATGGCCGGGTAGGCGAACTCGTTCGCCTTGGCCCGGTCGAGCATCTCCGCGTAGACCTCGGGGGTCGCGATGGGCATCGGTATTCCTCCTTGGCAGGGATGGGTCCCGACCGCATCGTACGAGGTGGACCGCCGCCGCACACCGGTCCCCGGGAAGAAACTTTTCCGCACGTGGAATCGGTTCAGAAGAGGGTGTGTCCGGCCGCCGGGCGAGCCGGCGGCCGGACGGAGATCACAGCAGCTCGGCGGCCAGCGCGCGGTAGCCCGGCCACGGGTCCTCGTTCAGCACCTGGACGACGACCTGGTCCGCCCCCGCCTCGAGGTGCGCCGCCAGCCCGCCGGCGATCGTCGCCGCGTCGCCGTGCAACGCCAGCGCGTCCACCAGCCGGTCGCTGCCTTCACCTTCCAGGTCGGAGTCCGTGAAGCCCAGTTTGCGCAGGTTGGCGACGTAGTTCGACAGCCCCAGGTAGTACTTCACGGTGTTCCGCCCGATCGCCCGGGCCTCGTCCGCGTCGGTCGACAAGACGACCTTGTGCTCCGGCGCCAGCAGCGGGCCCG
This sequence comes from Amycolatopsis sp. NPDC098790, assembly GCF_044759945.1. NCBI lineage: Bacteria > Bacillati > Actinomycetota > Actinomycetes > Pseudonocardiales > Pseudonocardiaceae > Amycolatopsis > Amycolatopsis sp. NPDC098790. The sequence continues at coordinate 1,390,855 of NZ_JBIWAI010000001.1, read as the reverse complement.
AACCCAGGATCTCGCGCGTCGACCGGGTGTGCTCCGGCGTCGTCAGGTACGGGTGCGCGCCCGCCGTACGCTCACCCGACAGCGCCACCACCTTCGGACCCAACGCCGCCAACGCGCGTCCGGCGACCGGGACACCCGCCGCGTCCAGGCCGTCCAAGTAGTCGACCAGGGCCGCGTACGGCTTCTTGTACTCCTTCGTCGCTTCGCGGTGTCCCGCGCCGACGCCGAGCAGGAAGCGGTCCGGGTACTTCGCCGCGATGCGCTCGTAGACGCGCGCGATGTCCGCCGGCTCGTCCTGCCAGATGTTCACGATGCCGGTCGCGATGACCAGGGAGTCCGTCGCCTCCAGGATGCCGTCCACCGACGCGAGGTCGTCGCCGCTGGGTGAGCCGCCCAGCCAGATCGCCCCGTAGCCGAGCTTTTCCGCTTCCGCCGCGAACTTCGCGTCCACGTTGGCGTGGTACCGCCAGATCCCGAGCTTGCCCAGTTCGATAGCCATGGAACACTCCAACGCGTGGGACGGCGATTTTCCTCCCGGGTCCGGCGAATTACTGTCGAAGACATGACCAAGCTGGGAAACACCGACCTCGACGTGTACGGCCTCAACCTCGGCGGCAACGTCTTCGGCTGGACGGCGGACGAGCCACAGTCCTTCGCCGTGCTCGACGCCTACACCGCCGCCGGGGGCAACTTCGTGGACACCGCCGACCTCTACGGCGGCGGGGGCGGCTCCGAGGAGATCCTCGGCAACTGGCTGGCCGCGCGCGGCAACCGGGACGACGTCGTCGTCGCGACCAAGGTCGGCATGTGGGAGGGCCGGCCGGGCCTCTCCGCGAAGAACATCCAGGCCGCGGCCGAAGACTCGCTGCGCCGCCTCAAGACCGACCACATCGACCTCTACTACGCGCACCGGGACGACCTGGACACCCCGCTCGAGGAGACGCTCGCAGCCTTCGACGCGCTGGTCCGCGCGGGCAAGGTCCGCTACCTCGGCGCGTCCAACTACAGCGCCGAACGGCTCGCCGAGGCACTGTCCATTTCGGACACAGGCGGCCTCGCCCGCTACGCCGTCCTGCAGCCGCACTACAACCTCGTCGAGCGTGACTACGAACGCGACCTCGCCCCGCTCGTCGAGCGCGAAGGCCTGGCCACGCTGCCTTTCTTCTCCCTTGCGAAGGGCTTCTTGACCGGCAAGTACCGCACGAAGGACCACAACGTCGACAGCCCGCGCGCCGCCCGCGCCGAGTCCTATTTGGACGGTAACGGCGAGCGCGTCCTGGCCAAGCTCGACGCGGTGGCGGCGGCACACGGCACGTCGGTCGCCGCGGTCTCGCTCGCCTGGCTCCGGCAGCAGCCGACGGTCGCCGCGCCGATCGCCAGCGCCCGCACGACCGAGCAGCTCACCGACCTGATCGCGTCGGTCACCCTGACGCTGACTCCCGACGAACTGGCCGAGCTTTCCTAGGGAAAGAAGGACTTACTGCTGGGTAGCTTACTGCGGGTAAGTTGAGGTACGGTGCCCTCAAGTGACGTCTAGGAGGGCACCGTGGCCAACCCGTTTTCGCTGCTGAGCGGCACCAAGAAGGTCGACGGCAAGGTCGTGCTGATCACCGGCGCGGCCCGCGGCATCGGCGCCGGCCTGGCCGAACGGCTGGCCGCGCGCGGCGCGAAGGTCGCCCTCGTCGGCCTCGAAGCCGACGAGCAGAAGAAGGTCGCCGACCGCATCGGACCCAACGCGCACGCCTGGGAAGCCGACGTCACCAGCTGGGACGCGCTCGAAAAAGCCACCAAGGGCGTCGTGGAGCACTTCGGCGGCATCGACATCGTCATCGCGAACGCCGGCATCGCGACCGCGGGCTTCGTCCGCTCGGTCGACCGCGCCGCGTTCGAGAAGGTGATCGAGGTCGACCTGCTCGGCGTCTGGCGCACGTTCCGCGTCACGCTCCCGCACGTCATCGAGCGCAAGGGCTACCTGCTGGCCATCTCCAGCCTCGCCGCGATCACGCACGCGCCGGGCATGGCGAACTACTCCGCCGCCAAGGCCGGCGTCGAAGCCTTCTCCAACAGCCTCCGCGCCGAAGTCGCCCACCTCGGCGTCAAGGTCGGCGTCGCGCACCCGACGTGGATCCGCACCGACCTCGTCGAGAGCGCCGACGCGCACCCCGTGTTCGGCAAGCTCCGCGCGTCGATGCCCGGCCTGATCGGCAAGACCTACCCCCTCGACGTCGCCCTCGACGACCTCGAAGCCGGCATCCTCAAGCGCGCCCGGACCATCCACGTGCCGCGCTGGGTCGGCGGCCTCAAGCTGCTCCGCACCTTCCTCCCGCCGATCATCGAGATCGGCTCCCGCAGCCGGGTACCTTCGGCGGACAAGGCCGCGCTCGCCGATATCGAGGCTCGCGGCGCGTTCGAGTCGGCGGTCACCGGCCACGGCGGCCGGGCCGCCACCAAGGGGTGAAGATGTCCCGTCGTGACCAGATCCGGATGACCGACGACGAAGTCCGCGCGTACTTCGCCGAGCAGAAGGTCATCAACGTCGCCAGCGTCGGCCCGAACGGCCGCCCGCACCTCGCCCCGCTCTGGTACTACCCGAACGAGGACGGCGTCGCGACCTGGACGTACGGCACCTCGCAGAAGGCGAAGAACCTCCGCCGCCTGCCGGAGGCGACCGTGCTCATCGAGGACGGCGACAGCTACGAGAAGCTCCGCGGCGTCTCGCTCGAGGCGGACGTCGAGCTCATCGAGGACACCGAAGAAGTCACGCGGATGGGGATCACGCTCATGCAGCGCTACGCCGGCGCCAAGCCCGGCGACCCCGTCCCCGACGAACTCAAGGGCTTCATCGCAGGTCAGGCCCCGAAACGCGTCGGGCTGGTGTTCCGCCCGACGAAGGTCGTCAGCTGGGACCACACCAAGCTCGGCGGGACGTACTGATCGGTAGGGAGTACTTCCAAGTAACTGTTACCTGAGGTAACGTCATCTGGGCAGCATCCTCGAAGCGGTGGAGGCCGACAGATGACCGAGCGGTTCAAGGTCGTGATCGTGGGGACCGGGTTTTCCGGTCTGGGCCAGGCGATCCAGCTCGAAAAGGCCGGCATCCGGGACTACGTGGTCCTGGAGAAGGCCGACGAGGTGGGTGGCACCTGGCGCGACAACTCCTACCCCGGGTGCGCGTGCGACGTGCAGTCGCACATGTACTCGTTCTCGTACGAGCAGAACCCGGGCTGGTCGCGGTCGTTCTCGCCGCAGCCGGAGATCTTCGACTACCTCAAGGGCGTCGCGGACAAGTACCGGCTGCGCGAGAAGATCCGGTTCGGCGTCGAGCTCACCGGCGCCCACTGGGACGAGGGCGAGCGCCGCTGGACGGCGACCACGAAGGACGGCCGCGAGTTCGTCGCGCAGTTCCTCGTCTCCGGCGTCGGCGGCCTGCACATCCCGCAGGTCCCCGAGCTGCCCGGGATCGGGGAGTTCAAGGGCCAGACCTGGCACTCCGCGCAGTGGAACCACGAATACGACCTGCGCGGCAAGAAGGTCGCCGTCGTCGGCACCGGTGCCAGCGCCGTCCAGTTCGTCCCGAAGATCGCCCCGGACGTCGCGGAGCTGACGCTCTTCCAGCGCACGCCGCCGTGGATCATGCCGAAGCCCGACCACGCGATGCCGGGCTGGGCGCAGACGCTGTTCAAGCGCGTTCCCGGCGTCCAGCGCCTCTACCGCAATGCGCTGTACTGGCTGCTCGAAGCCCGTGCCATCGGCTTCAACGGCCACCCGGCGATCATGAAGGCCGGCGAGCTGATCGCGAAGCGCAACATCGCGAAGGGCATCCAGGACCGCGCGCTGCGCAAGAAGGTCACGCCGGACTACACGATGGGCTGCAAGCGCGTCCTGATCTCCAACGACTACTACCCGGCGCTGGCCCGGCCGAACGTCGACGTGAACACCTCCGGGATCAAGGAGGTCAAGGCGCACTCGATCGTCGACTCCGCGGGTGTCGAGCACGAAGTCGACGCCATCGTCTACGGCACCGGCTTCAAGGTCACCGACGCGCTCGAGTACCTCGACATCACCGGCGTCGACGGCCGCAACCTCGCCAAGGAGTGGGCCGTCGAGGGGATGCAGACGCACAAGGGCATCAGCGTGTCCGGCTTCCCGAACCTGTTCTTCCTGCTCGGGCCGAACACCGCGCTGGGCCACAACTCCGTCGTGTTCATGATCGAGTCGCAGTCGCGGTACGTCGTCGACGCGATCAAGCTCGCCGACTCCCGCGACGCCGCCGCGCTCGACGTCCGGCCGAGCGTGCAGGACAAGTTCCAGCGGGAGATCCAGGACAAGCTGGTCAAGGGCGTCTGGACGCAGGGTGGCTGCAAGAGCTGGTACCTCGACGCGAAGGGCGTCAACCGGACGATCTGGCCCGGCTTCACGTGGCGCTACTGGCTCGAGACGCGCAAGGTCGACCCCGCGGACTACGAGCTGTCCGGCCGCTCGTCATGACCTCCCCGGACGAACAGCTCGTCCTGCACGCGCGGGACGTGAAGTTCGACTGGGCGGCGCTGCCGATGCACTGGGTTCCGGGCGAACCGCAGGTCACGCACACCATCAACGTCCTGCACCTGGCGCTGCCCGAGGGCGAGCGCTGGTTCGTCGAGGTGTTCAAGCAGGCGGTGCCGCTGATCCGCGACGAGCGGCTCAAGGCCGACGTCCTCGGGTTCATCGGCCAGGAGGCGGTGCACGCCGAGGCCCACGACGGCGCGGCCGCGCACCTCGAAGCCGCCGGCGTGCCGGTGCGGCCGTTCATCGCGCAGATGGAGTGGCTGTTCCGCAAGCTGCTCGGCGACCGCGACCTGACCGGCCGCGCGGCCGAGGAGTGGCTGGTCGAACGGCTCGGGATGGTCGCCGCGATCGAGCACTACACGGCGTTCCTCGGCCAATGGGTGCTCGACGCGCCCCTGGAGGACGCGGGCGCCGACCCGGTGATGCTCGACCTGCTGCGCTGGCACGGCGCCGAGGAGGTCGAACACCGGTCGGTCGCGTTCGACCTCTTCATGCACTTGGACGGGCGGTACACGCGGCGGGTGCGGAGCATGGCGGCGGTGACGCCGGTGCTGGCGTGGGTGTTCGCACGCGGCACGCGATATCTGATGCATAACGATCCGACGCGCCCGGGCCGCGCGTCGCTGCGGGGTTACTTCCGAGCCGCGAAGCGCGGGTTGCTGCCGAGCGGGCGTCAGCTGGTACAGGAAATCCGGCCGTACTTCCGGAAGTCGTACCACCCGACCGAAACGGGGAGCACCGAGCAGGCGGTGGCGTACCTGGCGAGTTCCCCGGCCGCCCGGGCCGCCGGGTGACACTCGGCCGGCCCGCCCGGCTGGACGGGAGTGGGCGGACCGATCACCTGATGTCCACTTTGGTCGGTGTCGTGGGTGTTTACCGCCGGATGTCCGGGTTCAGCGGGCGGCGGCGTCCTCCGGTGCGTGCCGTGGACCGGAACCTGCACCTGGTGGTCGAAGAAGTGCGGTCCGAGGCCGAGGACGTCGTCAGCTTGCGACTGGCGAACGGCGGGCCGCTGCCGGGCTGGCGACCGGGCGCGCACCTCGATCTCGTGCTGCCCTCGGGCCTGGTGCGGCAGTACTCCCTCTGCGGCGATCCGTCCGAAAAGGATCATTACCGCATCGCCGTGCGGAAGATCGGCGTCGCGTCGGCCGAGGTCCACGCGCTCGAGCCGGGCACGCGGGTGACCGTCCGGGGCCCGCGGACCGCGTTCCCCTTCGTCGGCGGCGGCCCGTTCCTGTTCATCGCCGGCGGCATCGGGATCACGCCGATCCTGCCGATGGTCCACACGGCCGCGGCGAACGGCGCGGATTGGCGGCTGGTCTACACCGGCCGCAGCCGCGAGTCGATGCCGTTCCTGGACGAACTGCCGGACGACGACCGCGTCTGGATCCGCCCCGACACCGAATACGGCGTCCCGGCGTCCGGCGCGGAGCTGCTGGAAGGTCTGCCCGAAGGGGCAGCGGTGTACTGCTGCGGCCCGGTGCCGATGATCACCGGCGTCCGCGTCGACCTGGCGCTGAAGAATTGCGCGGTGCACTTCGAGCGGTTCGCCCCGCCGCCGATCGTCGCCGGCGAGCCGTTCCGGCTCACTCTGCGCAGCTCAGGGCAAGTTCTCGACGTCCCGGGCGATCGAACCGCCCTCGACGTGCTCCTCGAGGCGCGCCCGGCCACGCCCTACTCGTGCCGGCAGGGCTTCTGCGGGACGTGCGCGGTGCCGACGGCCGGCGGCGCGCCGATGCGGATCTGCGTCGACCGCGGCACCGCTGTCCTCGACCTATGACCCCTGCGGGATCCAGGCGCCGATGACCGGCTTGAACTCGCGGATCGACCGCTCGGCGACGACGCCTTCCAGGAAGTACGGGTCCTGGTCGATCGTCTCCTTCAGGTGCGCCTCGTCGTCGGCCTGGTAGAGCGTGAGGCCGCCGGTGCCGTCGCCGAGCGGGCCGGCGACCGCGACGCGGCCCTGCTCGGCCAGCGCGCTCAGGAACTCGCGGTGCCGGGGGCGGACGTCCGGCATCTTCTCCTGGACGTAGGTGATTTCGACGAGGAACCAGGCCATGGGGCTCTCCGGGGTCGCGCGGGCGGTACGCGTCCGAACCTACCCGTGTCGCGGCGGCCGATCTGTGGCGACGGCAACCCAACCCGATAGGCTGGGCGTGCGTCAGTACCTGTGTGAGCGCTGTGAATACCGTGAACCTGCTGACGCGACACACCGTGCAAACCGGGGTCGAGGACAGGCAGGGGTTCATGCTCGAGGGCAATGCGGAACGCAGCGTCGAGGCGACCCTCGGCCACCTGCGGGTCATGGACGGTCCGGCCCCGGCGCAGACGCCGACACCGCTGACCCTCGAAGACCTCTACCGCCAGCACCGCATGCGGCTGGTCCGGCTGGCGATTCTGCTGGTCGACGAGCCCGCGACCGCGGAAGACGTCGTCCAGGAGGCCTTCACCGGCCTGCACCGCAACTGGGGGCGCCTCCGGGACGCCGCGGCCGCCGTCGGCTACCTGCGCACGGCCGTGGTCAACGGGTCGCGCAGCGTGCTGCGCCGCCGCAAGACAGCTCGCGAATACGTGCCGCCGCACGCGGTCAACGCGCGGTCCGCGGAGAGCCTCGCGATGCTGTCCAGCGAGCACCAGGCGGTGGTCAGCGCGCTGTCCAAGCTGCCGCCCCGCCAGCGCGAAGTGCTGGTGCTGCGTTACTACGGTGGGCTGAGCGAAGCCGAAATCTCTGAGGCCGCAGGCATTTCCAAGGGTACCGTTAAGTCGACCGCCAGCCGGGCGCTCGAGGCACTCCAGAAGGCCATGCAGGCCCCACAGTGACCCGGGTGGACCATTCCGATCACTGAGTCGTATCACCATGCTTGGTCCAGACCAATATATGCTGGGGTGCGTGAGAGGCGCCGGAGATTTCGTGATCATGGGCGGCCGGGTCGCTGCCCCGGACCGTGTACTCGACGACGGCTGGGTAGCCGTCTCCGACGGGCGGATCGCCGGCGTGGGTTCCGGGACCCCGCCGTCGGGCGAGCACGTCGACGTCGGCGGGGCACTGGTCGTGCCCGGGTTCGTCGACACCCACTGCCACGGCGGGGGAGGTGCTTCGTTCACCTCCCTCGATCCCGAGGAACTCCTGACGGCGGTGCGAGCGCACCGCCGTCACGGCACCACGACCATGCTCGCCAGCCTGGTGTCCGACCCGGTGGACATCCTGCGTGACCAGGTCGCGGCGCTGCGTGAGCTCGTCCAGGACGGCGAGGTCGCGGGCATCCACCTGGAGGGGCCGTTCATCTCGAAGGCCCGCTGCGGGGCGCACGACCCGGAGACGCTCCTGGAGCCGGACACCGGCACGGTCGACAAGCTCCTGCGCGCCGGCCAGGGCGCGATCCGGATGGTCACCATCGCCCCGGAGCTGCACGGCGGCATCAAGGCCGTCCGGCAGCTGGCCGAGTCGGGCGTCATCGCCGCCATCGGGCACACCGACGGCGTCGAGGAGCAGCTGCTGCCCGCCATCGACGCGGGCGCTTCCGTCGCGACGCACCTGTTCAACGGCATGCGGCCGCTGCACCACCGCGAGCCGGGCCCGGTCGGGGCACTGCTCGATGACGAGCGCATCACGATCGAGCTCATCTGCGACCTCGTCCACCTGCACCCGACGGTCGTGCGGCTGGCCGCGAAGCACGCGGGCCGCAACCGGACGGTGCTGATCACCGACGCGATGTCGGCCACCGACGCCGCCGACGGCCGCTACACGCTGGGCCGTCTCGAGGTCGACGTCCACGACGGCGTCGCGACCCTCGCCGACAACGGCTCGCTGGCCGGCAGCACCCTGACGATGGACACCGCCTTCCGCAATCTGGTCCGGGGTGCGAAACTCGGCATCCTCGACGCGGTGCACGCGACGTCGCAACGGCCCGCCGAGCTGCTCGGCATCGCCGACCGCACCGGGATGCTGTGCCCCGGGTACGTGGCCGACATCGTCGTCCTCGACCAGGACCTGCGGCCCGCGAAGGTGCTGCGCCGGGGTGAGTGGGTCGCCGAGGTGGGTACGGCTACCTTGAGTACCTGATACGGACGAGCGAATTGGGCGGAGATGAGCGAGCCGAAGGACCCCGAGCAGTTGCTGGCGGACGCCCTTCGCGCGCAAGCCGTCTTCGCCCCGTCGGCTTCGCCGCCGCGGGAGAAGGAGACGGACGCCGTCCCGACCAATGAGCTGCCGTCCGCGTACGGGCTCCTCTCGGGCGCCGGCGCGGACTCGCTGGAGCGCGAGCGGGCGGCGCTGGACGCGGCGTCCGAAGCACCCACCGCGTACTCCCCGCCACCGCCACCCCCGCCGCGTCAATCGGCGCAGCTGCCCGCGTACTGGATCCTGCTGCTGGCGGTGCTGCTGGGCCTCGCCGCGGGGTCCGTGGTGGGGCTGCTGACGCTGGTCTGACCGGGTCTCAGTAACGACTCAGGGTGACCCTGTACCGTTTTTGGGGTGATTCTCGCCCAGAGCACGGTCAACACGATGTCCCTGCTGCCGTCGTGGCTGGACCCGCAGCACCTGCTGAGCGGCCTGACGACGCCGGTCATCGCGGTGCTGTGCCTGATCATCTTCATCGAGAGCAGCATCTTCCCGGTGCTGCCCGGTGACTCCCTGCTGTTCACGGCGGGCCTGTTCATCGCGAACGGCACCCTCGACGCGCCGTTGTGGCTGGTCTGCGTGCTGGTGACGGTCGCGGCGCTGCTCGGCAACGTGGTCGGTTACTACATCGGCTACTTCGTCGGGCCGAAGCTGTTCAGCAGGCCCGACTCGAAGTTCTTCAAGAAGGAGTACGTCGACAAGACGCACGAGTTCCTGGAGAAGCACGGGCCCAAGGCGGTGGTGCTGGCCCGGTTCGTGCCGTTCGTCCGGACGTTCATCACGTGGATCGCGGGCATCGGCCGCATGGACCCGAAGCGCTACTTCACGTACACGGTGATCGGCGGCATCCTGTGGGCGGCGGGCATCACGGTGCTCGGGTCGCTGCTGGGCGGGGTGTCGTTCATCGCGAACAACGTGGACGCGATCTTCGTGCTGATCGTGTTGGTGTCGGTGGTGCCGATCGTGCTGGAGTACCTGAAGGCGCGGCGCGAGAAGAAGGCGGTGCCGGCCGAGGCCGACGCCGAGGTCACTCAGCGGATTCCGCGGGTCCGGGACTGAAGCTTGGACTTGAAGGGCCCCACCGGTCGGCGGTGGGGCCCTTTTCCGTCAGGTCACTTGATGTCCACGCCCGGGCTGTCGGTCGGCAGTCCCATCGCCTCGGCGACGGCCAGCAGGCGTTTGTCGTAGGTGACGAACGACGTCAGCTGCCTGCCGAACACGGCGTGCGCGGTGGCCAGGTGGATCGCGTCCAACGAGCGCAGATCAGGTGATGGGTAGGCTGCTGCGGTCCGGCGCACCACGTCGTCAATCTCGTACTTCGCAACCCGCGCCATCACCGCGGGGACATCGGTCAGCAAGCCAGGGTCGCTGCGTAAGAGAGCCCGGGGCAGTTCGACTTCGGCCAGAACCGACGTCACGAGCAGGGTGCCCTGTCGTTCGTCCAGCCAGTCGACCAGCGCCTCACTCTCGGTCTCGTGCCTGACCAGCTTCACCAAGGCAGCCGTATCGAGATAGATCATCAGTAGCGTTCGTCGTCGCGGAGCGCGCGAACCAGCTCCCCGGCTTCGAGGTCGGTTCGGACAGGTCCGTGCGGGCGCGGCATCGGCCCGTCCACCGAGGCCGGGTGCAGCTTCCCCGACGCGATCAGCACCGAAACCGGACTCGGCTGCGCGGGAACGATCCGCGCGATGACCGTGCCGCGTTCGGTGATCTCGACATCCTCACCGGCCTTCACCCTGGCCAGCACACCGGCCGTGTCCTGGTTCAGCTCGCGGACAGCTACCTGATTCATGGCACCATTGTAGTACTACGATGTAGTACTACAATCAGGTCATCGAGAACATCGACCCCGGGTTGAACAGGTTCCCCGGGTCCAGCGCCGCCTTGATCTGGCGGTGGACCCGCATCCCCACCGGTCCGATCTCGCGCTCCAGCCACTCGCGCTTGATCTTGCCGACCCCGTGCTCCCCGGTCACCGTCCCACCCAGGGACAGCCCGACCTCGAGGATCTCGTCGAACGCCTTCCGTGCCCGAGCGAACTCGTCGGCGTCGTCGGGCTGGTAGACGATCGTCGGGTGCATGTTGCCGTCGCCCGCGTGCCCGACCACCGCGATCCGCAGCCCCACCTCGGAGCTGATCTTCTCGCACCCGCGGATCAGCTCCGCGATCCGAGTCCGCGGCACGCAAACGTCATCGGTCAGCCACTGCCCGTAGGTCTCCAAAGCCGTCAGCACCACCCGGCGGGCCTGCAGCAGCATCCGCCCCTCTTCGAGGTCCTCGGTCGTGTACGCCAGATCCGCCCCGCAGTCCACGCAGATCTGCTCCAACGCCGCCAGCTCCCGCCGTGCGACCTCGCCACCGGCGTCGGACTGCCCCAGCAACAACGCCTGACAGTCCGACCCGGCACCCAGATCCGTCTTCAAGTACGTCTCGGACGCCTTGATCGACGACGCGTCCATGATCTCCAGCAGAGACGGCACGAGCCCCTCACGCACGACCCGCGCTACGGCCTCGCCGGCCGCCTCGGTCGTCGAGAAGCCCGCGACCAGCGTCGCCGGGGCCTGGGGCAGCGGCTTCAGCTGGACCGTCGCCTGTGTGATCACGCCCAGCGTGCCCTCGCTCCCCACGAACAGCCGGGCCAGGTCGTAGCCCGCCACGCCCTTCACCGTCCGGCGCCCCGTCTTCAGCAGGGACCCGTCCGCCAGGACGACCTCCAGGCCCAGCACCGAGTCCGTCGTGACCCCGTACTTCACGCAGCACAGGCCGCCCGCGTTGGTCGACAGGTTGCCGCCGATCGTGCACCAGTCGTAGCTCGACGGGTCCGGTGGATAGAAGAGCCCGTGCTTCTCCACCGCGTTGCGGAAGTCCAGGTTGACCACGCCCGGCTGGACGACCGCCAGCCGGTTGCCCGGGTCGATCTCGACGATCTCGTTCAGCTTGGTCAGCGACAGCGTCACGCAGCCGTCGATCGCGTTCGCCGCGCCGGACAGGCCGCTGCCCGCCCCGCGCGGCACGATCGGCACCCCCGCCTCGGCGCACGCCTTGACGACCGCCTGCACCTCCTCGACGTTCGCGGGCAGCACCACCGCCAGGGGCCGGCCCGAGGGCGCCAGCGGCATCATGTCGCGCGCGTACGACGCCGTGACGTCGGCGTCCGTGAGCACCGCGCCCTTGCCGAGCAGGTCGCGCAGCCGGGTGACCAAAGCTTCGTCGCTCATGGCTTTCATGGTAAGCCCGGATACTCCGCACTGCGGAACTTCTATTTCAAAACGGCCCTACCGGACCAGTCCCAGCAGCTTGTCCACGTGCACCCGAAGGAGTACTCGCTGGTCGCTGACCATCGCGGCGCGGTACTCGTCCCAGTCGGGGTGCTCGCCCGCCGCCCGGCGGTAGTAGTCGACGAGCGCTTCGACGGTCTCGTCGTCCGGTGACGCCGCCGGCGCCGTCAGCGACGCCGTTCCCTCCGCGACGACGTAGCTCCAGCCGTCCTCGCTGCCCACGTGGTAGGTCACCCGCGGGTCGCGGCGCATGTTCTTCGTCTTCGCCCTGGTCTCGGTGATCGACGCGACGATCGTGTTCGCCTCGGCGTCGTACAGGTGCGTGATCGTGGACAGCTGGGGCCGCCCGTCGCGGCGGATCGTGGCCAGCACGCCGTGGCGGCGCGCGGCGAGGAAGTCCTTCAGCGCTGTGTCGTCCGTCATAGCTGTACCAACCGGGTGCCGCCGCGTTTGTTCCGCGAGCCGCCGGGAAACTGCTTGCGTATGGCAACTAAAGTGTGTTCCGACACATCGACCCGGCGTCCGCTTGCATAACCGGTGGTGAAGGCACATCCTTGCCTGAGGCAACTAGTTGCAGCCGCCAACCAACGCCGTGAAGGACTCCACCCATGGCACCTGATGTCTCCGCCACCCGGCCCAAAGCCGAGCTGGACCTCGCCGACCAGCTCGGGCACGAGCTCGTGCGCCTGGTCCGCCTGATCAACAAGGCGAAGTCCCAGGTGTCCAAGCAGGGTCCCGACGGCATCGAGCGGGCGGCCTACGCGATCCTCTTCACCCTCATCCACGAGGGCCCGCAGCGCACCAGCAGGCTCGCCGAGTCGCTCCACTCCGAGATCTCCACGATCAGCAGGCAGTCGAGCTCGCTCGTCCAGCACGGCCTGGTCGAGCGCCAGGCCGATCCCGAAGACGGCCGGGCCTGCCTGCTCGCACCGACCTCCGAGGGCATGCGGGTGTTCGAAGAGAACCGCAAGCAGCGCAACCAGTGGCTGGCCGAAGTGCTCGGGGACTGGACCGAAGGGGAGATCCAGACCCTGAACACGCTGTTCGGCCGGCTCAACACAGGTATCGAGAACCACTCTCCACAGCTGGCCGACGCGAGTGCGTCCGCCGGTGCACCGGCCAAGGGGGCCAACGCATGAGCACCACCACCGTCGAACAACCCGTGGCGAAGGAACCACCACGGCTGAGCCACCGCCAGATCGTCACGATCCTGAGCGGCCTGATGTGCGGCATGTTCCTCGCCGCGCTCGACCAGACGATCGTCGGCACGTCGATCGTCAAGATCGCCAACGACCTGCACGGCTTCGACCTGCAGGCGTGGGCGACCACGGCGTACCTGATCACCTCGACGATCGTCACGCCGATCTACGGCAAGCTCTCCGACATCTACGGCCGCAAGCCGTTCTACCTGGCCGCGATCGGCATCTTCGTCGCCGGTTCCGCCGCGTCGACCTTCTCGACGTCGATGTACGAGCTGGCCGCGTTCCGCGCGGTGCAGGGCCTCGGCGCCGGCGGTCTGATGTCGCTGGCCATGACCATCCTCGGCGACATCGTGCCGCCGCGTGAGCGGGCGAAGTACCAGGGCTACATCCTGGCCGTGTTCGGCCTGTCGACCGTGCTCGGCCCGGTGCTCGGCGGCTTCTTCGCCGGCATCGACAACCTGGCCGGCCTGCACGGCTGGCGCTGGGTCTTCCTGATCAACGTCCCGATCGGCATCATCGCGCTGTTCGTCGTGGCCAAGGTCCTGAACGTGCCGCACGAGCGCCACGAGCACAAGATCGACTGGTGGGGCGCGCTGACGCTGGTCGTCGCGGTCGTGCCGTTCCTGATCGTCGCCGAGCAGGGCCAGAAGTGGGGCTGGGGCGACGGCAAGGCGATCCTCTGCTACGTCGTCGGCGGCGTCGGCGTCATCTCGTTCATCCTGGTCGAGAAGATCATGAAGGACGCCGCGCTGATCCCGCTGCGGCTGTTCAAGAACTCGACGTTCACCGTGGCGATCATCGGCGGCGTCATCGTCGGTGTCGCGATGTTCGGCGCGATCACGATGATCCCGCAGTTCATGCAGGTCGTGCAGGGCTACACCCCGACCGAGTCCGGTCTGCTGATGCTGCCGCTGATGGCGGGCATCATGACCAGCTCGATCGTGTCCGGCCGGCTGACCGGGAAGACCGGGCGCTACAAGATCTTCCCGATCGTCGGCACGATCCTGATCGCCGGTGGCGCGTTCTTCTTCGCGCAGGTCAAGTACGACTCGCCGCTGTGGCACCCGCTCGTCGCGGCCGCCATCATCGGTCTCGGCCTCGGCCAGTGCATGCAGACGCTGATCATCGCGGTGCAGAACGCGGGCCCGCGCAGCGACATGGGCGTCTCGACCGCGTCGGCGACGTTCTTCCGCCAGATCGGTGGTACCGCCGGTGTCGCGATCTTCCTGACGGTCCTGTTCAACACCCTGCTGCCCAACATCACGAAGGCGTTCGGCGGCAAGCTGCCCGAGGGCGCCGGCGCGGGCATCGGCAGCCTGTCCGGGGACACCAGCGGCATCCAGAACCTGCCCGAGGCGATCAAGACCCCGGTGCTGATCGGCTTCACCGAGTCGATCACCACGGTGTTCTACATCGCGGGTGCGGTGGCCCTGCTGGCCACGATCGTGCTGCTGTTCATGAAGGAGATCCCGCTGACCAACGCGGCCCCGGCCGCGGCGGCCATGGAGGGCGGCGAGGCGCTGCTCGAGGCGGACGACCACGCGGACGAGCCGACCGAGATCGTCGAGCCGGTCAAGCCGGTCGACCGCGAGCCGGCGCTGGTCGGCGGCGGGCGGCACGCGCTGAGCACGAACGGGCACGGTGACTACCAGGCCGTTTCGGGCGCGCTGCCGATCACGAACTCCCTCGCGGACGCCGAGCTCGACACCCCGGTCGGCGCGGGTGGCGCGCCGGTGACCGGCCACGTCCGCCGTCAGGACGGCAGCCACGTCTCGGGCGCGGCGCTGACCCTGATCGACCAGCGCGGCCGCCAGGTCGCGCGGGCCACCGGCGCCGCGGACGGCAGCTACTCGGTGCCCAGCCAGGGCCCGGGCGCGTACGTCCTCATCGTGTCGGCCCACGGCCACCAGCCGCAGGCCTCCAGCGTCGTGATCAGCAACGGGCCGGCGACGGTCGACGTCACGCTCACCGGGTCCGGCGAGCTGACCGGCACCGTCCGGGCGGCCGCCACCGGCTCCCCGCTGGCGAACGTCACGGTCACGCTGACCGACGGCCGCGGCGAGGTCAACGGCGCGTTCATCACGACCACGGACGGCACGTACGCCTTCGTCGGGGTCGGCGCCGGGGCCTACACCCTGGTCGCCAGCGGCGCGGGCCACCGGCCCGTCGCGGTGACGCTGACCGTGCCCGACAGCGGCGTGCTGCGCCACGACATCGAGCTGGCCAGCTCGGTGCAGCTGACCGGTGTCGCGCGCACCGAGGGCGACCGGGTCGTCCCGGACGCGCGGATCACCGTGCTCGACGCCGAGGGCAACGTGGCCGCGGTCGCGCGGACCGACGCCGATGGCCGGTACCTGGTCAGCGACCTGCCCGCGGGCGCGTACACCGTGGTCGCGAGCGGTTACCCGCCGGCGACCAGCCAGGTGGAGCTGACCGGCGGCGAAGCGGGCCACGACGTCCGGCTGAGCTACGACCAGGCCCTCGACGAGCTGGTCGACCGGTCATGAGCGGCTTGCGCGCGACCTTCCGCACGGCCGAGGGGTGGGCGGTGGAGCACGCGGTGCTCACCGTGACCGACCCGGCCGGGCGGCAGGTCGCCCGGCAGGCGGCCGACGTCCGCGGGGAGGTCGTCACCGGCGGCCTCCCGGCGGGGACGTACACCGCCGTCGTCACGGCGGCCGGGTACACCCCGGTCGCCCGGATGGCGCAGGTCGCCTCGGACGGCTCCGGCTCGCTCGGCGACGTCGTGCTGGCCCCGGTCGCCGAGGCGGTCGAGCTGCCGTCCGCCGGGCCGTGGGTGATCGACCCGATGCACTCGTCGGTGGTCGCAACCGCCCGGCACCTGGGCATCGCGAGCATCAAGGCGCGGTTCCCGGACCTGTCCGGCCGGATCGAGATCGGCCGCCCGGCCGAGCGGTCGTCGGTGCACGCCGAGATCAAGGCGGCGACGATCGACACCGGCATCCGGATGCGCGACGACCACCTGCGCTCGGCGGACTTCCTCGACGTCGACGTCCACCCGGTGATCACGTTCACGAGCACCGGGCTGCACCAGCGCGGCGCGGACTCGTGGACGATGCGGGGCGAGCTGACGCTGCACGGCGAGCGCCGCGAGATCGAGCTGGAGCTGACGTACGGCGGCTGGGGCCCGGACCCGTGGGGTGGCGTGCGCGCGGCGTTCCACGCCGAGACGACGCTGCACCGGAACGACTTCGCGATCAACTACAGCGCGATGGTCCGCGCCGGCGTCGCGGCGGTCGGCACGACCGTGAAGGTCGAGCTGGACATCGAAGCGGTGCAGGGCGAGTCGCTGCCGCAGTTCTGACGCGTTTTTCGGGAAGGCCCTCTCACCGCTGGTGAGGGGGCCTTCACCGTTCGTAGAACCTGAATATTCCGGACAGCTCGATTCGACCGTTCGCCGTGGGGTGTTCACCTGGGCCACGTAGGCTCGCGGTGTGAACGTCGTGAGCATCGAGGCCGCGGGCGTCGGCGTGAGCTGGCTGGACACCGCCGGGCCGCTGCTCGTCTGGGTGATCGTGCTGAGCTTCGTGCTGGTCGAATGCGCGTTGATCATCGGGTTGTTCCTGCCCGGTGATTCGCTGCTGTTCGGGGCCGGCGTGGTGCTGGCCCAGCACGGTTCGGACGCGAACGCGTGGTTCCTGTCGGGAGCCGCGCTGATCGTCGCCGTGCTCGGCAACCAGATCGGCTACTACATCGGCCGCACGAGCGGCACCAAGCTGATCGCGAGGCGCGACGGCAAGGTGCTGAACCGCCAGGCCCTGGAGCGCGCGCAGCGGTTCCTGGACCGCAAGGGGTTCTTCGCGATCGTGGCGGCCCGCTGGATCCCGTGGATCCGCACGCTGGCCCCGCTGATCGCGGGCGCGGCCCGGATGGACCCCCGCCGCTTCATGGCGGCGACGGCGCTGGGCGGCCTGCTGTGGGTGCCGACGCTAGTGCTGCTCGGCTACTACGGCGCGGGACTGCTGGACGCCCTGCCGTGGCTGAAGACGGTGGCGCTGTGGGCCAGCATCGCGTTCTTCGTGGTGGGTACGGGCTACGGCGTGCTTCGCTACCGCCAGGAGATGCGCCGCCCCGTCGAAGAACGCGACGACGCCCGCGCCTGAGTCACTGCGGGTCGGCCCAGATTTCGAGCTGGATGCCGTCCGGATCGCGGAACACGACGACCTTCGAGCCTTCGAACGTCCGTGACGGCGCGGCCGGCAGGTAGGACACGCCGAACTCCGCGAGCCGGCATTCCCATTCGGCCAGCTCGGTGGTCGACTGCACCCGGAAGGCGACGTGGTCGAGCCCGGTCCGGCGCTCGTCGAACCCGCGTCTGCCGGTGTCCGCGTGCTGGACCAGCACCACGGAGAACTCGTCCCCGGCGGACCGGAGCACAACCTTCCGCAGCCCCGTGTCCGGCTCTTCGCGCCGGGTGACCTCCTCGAGGTCCAGAACGCGCACGTACCACGGCACGCTGCGGTCCACGTCGGTCACGGTGAGCGCGAGGTGGTGCACGGACATGAGTTTTGCCATGGCTTCCGAAGCCGTCCTTTCGGGTGGCGGCTCCCCAGAGTTGCACAGCGTTCGCCGGCCGAAACCGAGGTGACCAAGTCCGCGTCCGATCGTGATCTCGCCGTCTCCGGGCGTCCCAGCAGGCGGACGCCAGTGACCGAAGGTCATTCCGAATTATCAGAGCGTGCCTGACCGGTCACCGGCCGCCACCGACGTCGAGCACCGCTCCCGTCGTGAACGACGACGCCGGCGACAGCAGGAACAGCACCGCTTCCGCGATCTCGGCCGGCTGCCCGGCGCGGCCCATCGGGATCTGCGGCGCGTACTTCGCCATCCGGTCCGGCAGGCCCGCGGCCGCGTGCAGACCCGTGTGGATCATCCCCGGCGCGACCGCGTTGACCCGCACGTCCTCGCCCGCGATCTCCTGGGCCAGCCCGAACGTCAGCGTGTCGACGGCCGCCTTGGACGCCGCGTAGTGCACCCACTCCCCGGCCGAGCCGGTGCGCGCGGCCGTCGAGGAGATGTTGACGATCGCGCCGCCTTCGCCGCCGTAGCGGGTCGACATGCGGCGGACCGCCTCGCGGCAGCACAGGAACACCCCCGTCACGTTGACGTCGAGGGTGCGCCGGACGACGTCGACGTCGTAGGAGTCGAGCCGCCCGGGCGTGTTGCCGACGATCGCCGCGTTGTTGACCAGCGCCGTCACCGGCCCCAGCTCCACGGCCGCGTCGAACAGCGCGACGACGTCGTCCTCCACCGAGACGTCCGCGCGGACCGCCCGCGCCTGACGGCCGGATGCACGCACCTGCTCGGCCACTTCGCGAGCGGGCGCGGGGTCACCGGAGTAGTTCACGACGACGTCGTAGCCGCGCTGGGCCGCGAGCAGGCAGATCGCCGCGCCGATCCCCCGGCTGCCGCCGGTGACGATGAGCGTCAAATCGCGAAGTTCGCCAGCGGCAGGTTCTCCAGCACCAGGTCGGCGCGGTCACGGGTCTGCGAGATCAGGTCCGCATTGCGCTGGTCCGAGCCCAGCGCGCGCCGGCGGGCCTCGACCAGGGAGCGGCCGTAACGGCGGTGGCGCGACACCAGGCGTTCGATCCGCTCGGGCTCGTCCGGGGCGAGGAACCACGCCTCGGTCAGCAGCGGCCGGATGCCGCTCCACGGGTCGTCCGGGAGCAGCAGGTAGTTGCCCTCCGTGATCACCAGCTGGACCTCCGGCGGCACGGCCACCGCGCCCGCGATCGGCTCCTCGATCTCGCGGCGGAACTCCGGCGCGTAGACCGTCTCGCGGCCTTCGGCGAGCCGGCGGATCAGGTGGTAGTAGCCCGCCGCGTCGAACGTGTCGGGCGCGCCCTTGCGCTCGGTGCGCTCCAGCCGGCGCAGCTCGACCTGCGCGAGGTGGAAGCCGTCCATGCCGACCACCGCGGCGCGCGAGCCGAGCGCGTTGGCCAGCGCCCACGCGAGCGTGGTCTTGCCCGACGCGGGCGCGCCGATGATGCCCAGCACGTTGCGCTGCCCGCGCACGGTCAGGCCCTCGGCCCTGGCCAGCAAGTCGTCGAACGCCGTCATGTCCTGTTCCTTCCTGCGATCGCGGTCGTCCACGACCGCGGTCCCACATGCCGCACCCGTTCGGCGGCCACCTCGTTGGCGAAGCGGATCCGGTCCGTCACCGTCGGTTCGCGGGACACGGCGACGGCGAAGGCGCCGTGCCAGACGTCGCCCGCACCTAGTGTGTCCCGCGCTTCCACGTCGGCGACAGGCACCTCACCCGAGCCGCCGTCCGCAGTGGACCACCGCACCGGCCCGGGGCCCGCGGTGGTGATGACGGTGGGGACGCCCCGCGCGTGCAGCCCCGGCTCCGGCGCGGCGAAGTGCGCGGAGCAGGCGGCGACGTCGACCAGGGGCAGCAGCTCGTCGAGCACGGGCTTCCAGCTCCCGGCGTCCAGCACCACCGGCGCTTCGGTCCCTCTCGCGACAGTCAGCGCCAGTTTCGGATAGTGCCCATCAAGCAAAACGACATCAGCTGCCAAAAGCGGCACTTTCACGTGAAAGTGCCGGTCGGCGGCGTTGCGGGCGACGACGGTGCGCTCGCCGTCGTGGTTTCGGACCGCCACCGCGCTGACCGGTGGCGGGTCTTCGGGCGAAGGAGCCAGGTCGATCAGGTGGACGCCGTGCGCTTCGAGGTCGGCGCGGGCGAGCGCGGCCAGCGGGTGTGCACCGAGGACGGTCAGCAGGGTCGCTTCGGCGCCGAGCGCGGCGGCCGTCACCGCGGCGTTCGTCGCGGGCCCCCCGGCCGCGACGTCCACCCGCAGCGACTGGACCTTCTCGCCCGGCGCCGGAAGCTCGTCGACCCGCTGGACGACGTCCACAGTGCACAAACCCGCCAGCAGCACCTTCACTTCAAGCCGGCCACGTGGGTCGCGCCGGCTTCTTCGACTTCGCCGTTTTCGTTGAGCCGCAACGCACCCGTGAGCAGGCCGACGACCTGGTTCATCGAATGCGTCTTCGGCGACACGACCGCGACGCGCTTGCCGAGGCGGTGCACGTGGATGCGGTCGGCGATGTCGAAGACGTGCGGCATGTTGTGGCTGATCAAGACCACCGGCAGGCCGCGGTCGCGGATCCGGCCGATGAGGTCGAGCACCTTGCCGGACTCGGCGACCCCCAAAGCTGCGGTCGGCTCGTCCATGATCACGGCCTTGGTGCCGAACGCGGCCGCGCGCGCCACCGCGACGCCTTGGCGCTGACCACCGGAAAGCGTCTCGACGGGCTGCGTGATCGACTTGATGTTGATGCCCAGCTCGTCGAGGATCCGCTGCGCCTCGGACCGCATGGTCGCGGTGTCGAGCTTGCGGAACAGCCCGAACGGTCCCTTCAAGCGTTTCTCGCGCCCGAGGAACATGTTCGACGCGATGTCGAGCGCGGGCGCGACGGCGAGGTCCTGGTACACCGTCTCGATCCCGTAGTGGCGAGCGTCCAAAGGGGACTTGAAGTGGACGGTCTTGCCGTCCACTTTGATCTCGCCTTCGTCCGGGATCACCGCGCCGGACAGGGCTTTGATGAGCGAGGACTTCCCGGCGCCGTTGTCCCCGACCACGGCGAGCACCTCGCCGGGCAGGAGGTCGAAGTCGGCGCCGTCGATGGCCGTCACCCGGCCGTAGCGCTTGACCAGCCCGCGAGCCTGGAGGATGGGTCCACTCATGACTGCTGCTGCCTCCTCGCGATCCGGTCCACCACGACGGCGGCGATGAGCAGGGCGCCGGTGGCGAGGTCCTGGTAGTTGCCGTCGACGTTCATCTGCGTCAGCCCCGACCGCAGCACCGCCACGACCAGCGCGCCCATCAGCGTCCCGAGCACCGAGCCGCGGCCGCCGAAGAGGCTCGTGCCGCCGAGGACGACGGCGGTGATCGAGTCGAGGTTGCCGAGCTGGAACTGGTTCGGGTCGGCGTTCGGCGTCCGGCCGAGCGCCTGCCAGGCCGCGATGCCGAAGGTCAGGCCGGCCACGATGTACACCGACAGCACCGTGCGGTTGACCTTGATGCCGGACAGCCGCGCGGACTCCGGCGCGTTGCCGACCGCGTAGACGTGCTTGCCCCACGCGGTTTTCGTCAGCGCGTACCAGACACCGAGGTACATCAGCAGCGCCAGCGTCATGCCGTAGGTGATCGGGATGCCGCCGAAGAGGTAGCGCTTGGTGCCGAGCCACTGCAGCAGCCCATCGGTCACCGGCACGGCCTGGCCGCCCGCGATCAGCTTCGACACCGCGGTCAGCATGGTGAACGTGCCGAGCGTGATGATGAACGCGGGCAGCTTGATCCGCGTCGCGAGCCCGCCGATGAAGATGCCCACGATGATCGTCAGCACCACGCCGGCGAGCAGCGCGACGAAGCCGTTCGTGCCGGCTGCCGCGAGTTTCGCCATGATCAGCGTCGCGACGACCATCGAAGACGCGTTGGACAGGTCGATGCCCGCGATGAGGATGACGAGCGTCTGTCCTAACGCGAGCGTCCCGACGACCAGCGACTGCTGGACCACTGTGGACAGGTTGTCGAGGTCGAAGAACGTGTCCGTGGCGAGCGAGAACACCACGATCGCGACGACCAGCGCGAGCGCCGGACCGACCGCGGGGGCGCGGAGGAGGAAGTCACCGAGCGACTCACGTTCCTTGGTGGCGACTGCCGTGGTCATTTGTTTCCTCCCCAGCAGTTCTGCAGGCCCCAGGCGGAGTCGTGGCTCTCGATGCCGGGCAGCGGCTTGTCGGTGATCACGGCGGACCCGGTGTTCACGAACCCGGCCGGCTTCTTGCCGGTCTTGGCGTATTCGACGGCGGCGAGCACACCCTGCTCGGCCATCTTCTTCGGGAACTGCATGACGGTGGCGGCGAACTGCCCGTTCTTGACGTTCTGG
Source organism: Amycolatopsis sp. NPDC098790 (assembly GCF_044759945.1). Lineage (NCBI taxonomy): Bacteria > Bacillati > Actinomycetota > Actinomycetes > Pseudonocardiales > Pseudonocardiaceae > Amycolatopsis > Amycolatopsis sp. NPDC098790. Next base: position 1,368,785 of record NZ_JBIWAI010000001.1, on the reverse strand, counting down.
ACGCCCTCGCAGCCGCCGTCGATCGAGCCCATCACGATCTGGTTCGTCAGCCCGCGGGCGTTCAGCGCCGCGTACGCGCCACGGCCCATCGGCTCGTTCATCGAGTAGACGGCGTTGATGTCGGTGCTGCGCTGGAGCAGGTTCTCCATGCCCTGCTGAGCGAGGCTCTGGTCGCCGTTGGCCGCGGTGTGGCCCTTGATCTCCGGCGAGCCGTCGGTCAGCCCGATGCCCTTGAGGAAACCGCCGTGGCGCTGGGTGTCGACCGTGCTGCCCGCCGTGCCGTCGACCATCAGCAGCTTGGGCGGGGTGCCGGCCAGCGCGGCCTTGACGTACGCGCCCTGCTGCTCGCCGGCCGCGAAGTTGTCGGTGGCGAAGGTCGCGTCGACGGCGTCGGCCGGTTCGGTGGCCGTGTCGAGGGCGATGACCAGGACACCGGCGTCGCGGGCGTCCTTGATCGCCTTGAGCACGCCGGTCGACGAGCTGGGCGTGATCAGGATCGTGTTCGCGCCCTGCTGCCGCAGGTTCTCGATGGCGCGGACCTGGCCGTCGTTGTCGCCGTCGAACTGGCCCGCGAGCGCGCTGAAGTCGGCGCCGTTGGCCTGCGCGGCCGCTCTCGCGGCGTTGCGGAGTTCGACGAAGTAGGGATTGGTGTCGGTCTTCGTGACCAGGCCGACCTTGGCCTTGCCGCTCCCGCCGGTGTTGGTGTTGCCGCCCCAGTGGCGTTCGACCGTGCACCCGGTCGTCGCGGCGAGGACGGCGGCCAGCACGACTGCGGTGAGACTTCGCTGTCTCATGGGTTCCCACCCTTTGTTCGTGTCGAAGCTTGCCGATGGACCGGAAGGTAGACAGACTGCACCGTGCACGCAAGCGTTTGCGCAAACGCTTGCCGGAAAGGATTGGCATGCCCCAGCCGAGATCATCGCGGCCGACCCAGCGGGACATCGCCGAGCTCGCCGGCGTCTCGATCACGACCGTCTCGCACGTCGTCAACGGGACGCGGGCGGTCGCCGAGGACACCAAGGCGGCCGTCCTGCGGGCGATCGAGACGACCGGCTACACCGGTGACGCGATCGCCCGGTCGCTGGTCACCGGCGGGACGCGGTCGATCGGGATGGCGATCTCGCTGGTGGCCAACCCGTACTTCGCGACGCTGATGCAGGCGATCGAGCGGGAGGCGTCGGCGCACGGCTACACCGTCCTGCTGGCCGACACGCACGACACCGCGGACACGGAGCGTGACACCGTGCGGGCGCTGCGCTCCCGTCGCGTCGACGGCCTGCTGATCACCCCGGCGCCCGGCGACGGCCCGGTGATCGGCGAGCTCGTGTCGCTGGACGTGCCGACGGTGCTGATCGACCGGCTGACCACCCGGACCGACGTCGACCAGGTGGGCACGGAGAACATCCAGGCGACCTCGGCGCTGACCGCGCACCTCGGGACGCTCGGGCACCGGCGGATCGGGATGATCAGCGGCGCGCCCGGGCTGTCGACGAGCGAGGAGCGCGTGCTCGGCTACCGGCTGGGGCTCGGCCGGTCCGGGCTGACGTGGTCGTCCGAGCTCGTGGCCTGCGGAAACTCGTCGCACGAGGGTGGCTCGCTGGCGTTGAGCACGCTGCTGGCGCTGCCCGAGCCGCCGACGGCGCTGGTCGTCGGGAACGACAGCATGATGGTCGGGGTCCTGCACGAGGCCCGGCGGCGCGGCCTGCGCATCGGCCGTGACCTGCCGGTGGTGGTCTACGACGACGTCGAGTGGGCGGACCTGGTCGACCCGCCGCTGACGACGATGGCGCAGCCGATCGAGGAGATCGGCCGGCAGGCGGTCCGGCTGCTGCTGGCCCGGATCAACGACCCTTCGCGCAAGGCCGAGACGGTCCGGCTGGCACCCACTCTGCGTCACCGCGAGTCGTGCGGCTGCCCGTCGGTTCACTCACATCAGTGATTCTGGGGTTTTGCCGTCATCTTGCGGGCGTTCAGCGGATACGTTTCGGCTGAACGTCTGCGAGGGCAGAGTATGACCGCACTTTCGCCGGAGCTCCGGTTGTGGGACCCCCCGGTCACCTACCGGATCGGCGTCGCGATGGGGGTCACCGCGAACCCCTACTCGGGTGAGCTGCTGCGCTCGATCAAGGCAGCCGCCGCCCAGTCGGGCTGCGACGTCACCCTGGCCGACACCGGCGACACCGTGAGCGAAGAGGCCGCGGTCGTCCGCGCCCTGCGGGCGGACCTCGTGGACGGCGTGCTGCTGGTGCCGTCGGCGGGCTCCGAAGCGGCGGTCAACGGCCTGGTCCGGATGGGCGTCCCGACGGTCCTGGTCGACCGGGTGGCCGCCCGCAACGACGTCGACCAGGTGGGCACGGAGAACGTGCACGCGGTGGCGTCGCTGGTCCGGCACCTGACCGAGCGCCGGCACCGCAAGATCGGCTTCATCTCGGGCGACGACGGCCTGGAGACCAGCCGCGAGCGCGTCCGCGGCTACCGGCTGGGGCTCGAGCAGGCGGGGCTGCGGTTCAACCGCGAACTCGTGGAGTGCGGCCTGTCGACGTCGGGCGGCGCGGCCCGCGCGACGGCGAAGCTCCTGGACGGCTGGCCCTCCCCGACGGCCCTGGTGGTCGCGGACGAGTCGATGCTCGTGGGCGTCCAGTACGAGGCCCACCGCCGCGGCATCCGCATCGGCTCGGAGCTGGCGGTGGTCGGGTACGGCGACATGGAGTGGGCCCGCCGGGTGAGCCCGGCGGTGACGACGCTGGCCCAGCCCGTCGCGGACCTCGGCCGCCGGGCGGTGCAGCTGCTGCTGGCCCGCGTGGCCGATCCGGACCGGCCCCCGGAGTCGGTTTCGCTGACCCCGCGGTTCCTGCACGGCGCGTCCTGCGGCTGCTGACCGGACAGCGGCCACTTCCGGACGCCATGGAGTGACAATTGCCCTAAATGCGTCACTTCGTTGCTACTCTCGGGCCCGCTCGACAGCGAACGAATCGGGGGAAATGACGGATGAGCGGTCAGTACATGAGCGGAAGCGTTTACTCGGCTTCCCTCTCGGCGGCGCTCAACGACTACTGGCAGGCGCTCGAACGCCGCTGGACCCGGGACGCCGGGCAGACCCTGCGCGGCGGCACCACCCAGATCGACGGCGCGCCCGAGCCCGCCCGGTGGCAGGTCCCGGTCGAAGCGCGGGGCCACCTGACGACCTGCCCGGTCGTCGCCTGGGCCGTCAACGACAGCACCCCGGCCAACCGGCCGTCCGCCCCCTGCGACGGCTGGAGCGTCCAGGACGCCAGGTACGTCGAGTGCCGGGCGGCTGATGTGTTTTCCCAGGTCGGGGACTGGGCGTGGGCGAAGCGGGAACAGCTGGCGGCCGCGCTCCCGGACCTCGCGGGCGGGCCGGAGCTCTCGTCGCTCGAGGACGCGCGGGAAAGCCTCCTCGATGCCGACAAGACGCTGCGACCCGAGGGATCGGTCGACGCCTACGCGCTGCCCGGCGTCGTCGAAAAGCTCTCCGTCCGGGACGACAGCAACAACAACCGGGCGTGGCTGGCCGGCTGGACGGGGCTCGCGGCGAACAGCCTCAAGGGCGGCTTCCTTTCGACGGTCGGCCCCACGCTGAAGAACCAGAGCGTTCTCGTGCGGTGGCTGGCGAACTGCTATTCCTTGCGCGCCACGACGATCCACGCCACCCGGAACAACACCCTGCAGCTCCTCGCCCGGGCCACCAGCGAGCTGTTCGAAGCCGCGGCGCCGTCGTCGGACACCCCGAAGGAGAAGGTGGCGGTGAACGCCGCCAGCCAGGCGTGGGGGATCGTCACGACGGTCACCACGGCGTTGGGGGAAGAGGCTCCGGGCAGCATCGGCACGGCGCTGAGCCTGATCGACTTCGCGCTGAACCTGCGCGAGGGAAAGCCGAACGAAGAGCTGAAGTTCCCGCAGCTGAGCGCCTTCTTCACCCACCTGGACGCCGCCGTCCGCGCCCTCCACGAAGAGCTGACCGCGGCCGAGACGGACTACCAGCGGGCGATCACGGCCATCGACCACCGGATCGCCGGCGTCGACCGCACGATGCTGGAGCTCTACGACTTCACGAAGAGCAGTCCCGACGGCGACGACAGCGACCCGTCGGCGTCCGGCCGGTTCGCCGTGGACGTCGTGGTGGTCATGGAGATCGCCCAGCACTGCGTCGACGCCGCTTCGCACTACTCCGAACTGCTGCGCAAGGTCGCCACGGCGTCCTACTCCGACGGGCAGCTGGCCGGCCGCGGCGTCGTCCCCACGGCGGGGGACACGGCGTTGATCGCGCTGCGGACCGAGGTCGAGTCGTTCTTCCAGAAGACGACCGCGCGCTACCTCCAGGCGGCCGACCGCATCAAGAAGGCCGCGGAGAAGTACGCGGCGAGCGACGCGGAGCAGAAGGCCCGGCTCCAGGCCGCGATCGCCGACTGGCACAAGGCCGGGGAGGACGACAAGCGCACCGAAGTCGACCTCGACCCGCGCAAGGAAGGCGTCCAGCAGTGACTCGCCACCCGCGTCCGTAGCGGGAGAATGGCGGGGTGATCCGACTCGCGCACACCGCCCAGCTGCCGGCCGCCGACCTGCTCGCCGTCCGGGCGCTGCTCGAAGGCGCGTTCACGGACTTCGACCCGCCGGGCTGGGAAAACACGCTGGGCGGCATGCACGCCCTCACCTTCGAGGGCGACCAGTTGGTCGGCCACGCGTCGCTCGTGCAACGCCGGCTGCTGTCCGGCGACCGCGTGCTGAACACGGGGTACGTCGAGGGCGTCGCCGTGCACCCGGACCACCGCAGGCGCGGAGTCGCGAGTGCGTTGATGGCGGCGATGGAGGAGCTGCTGCCGGGGTACGAGGTGGGCGCGCTGAGCGCGACCCGGGCCGGCGCGCCGCTGTACGCGGGCCGCGGCTGGCAGCGGTGGCGCGGGCCGACGTTCGCGTTGACGCCGACCGGGGTCCAGCGCACCGAGGACGACGACGGCGGTGTCTACGTCTTCCCGGGCCGGGTGACCCTCGACCTCGACGGCGAGCTAACCGCCGACTGGCGGGCCGGCGACGTCTGGTGAGAGCGTCGCCGCGGCTTCCAGGAGCATCCAGCCGCCCACCTGCACCGACATGTCCCGCTCCGGTGCGTCATCCGGCAACGGCCACGGCGCCGGACGGTCCCAGTACGCGCTGAACACCGGGCCCTCGGCGGCTCCCGACCAGCACGCCTCCGCCGACTTCAGCACCAGCTCGCGGGCCGTCGAAGCCTCCGGGCCGGGCAACGCGTGCGCTGCCAACGCCAAGTACCGGGCCAAGATCGCGCCGAACAAGCCGCCGTCGCCGCCGCCCTGGCCGCGGATGATGCCGCCCGGTGCGACGTGCTCCGCGACCGCGCGGACCGTGCGAGCCGCGTTGTCCATTTCGGACAGTTCGAGGCAGGCGCCCAGGTAAACGCCCTGGCAGTACGTGTAAATGTGCTTCACGAGCTCGCCGGTGTCCGCGCGGATGCCGTCCCAGACCAGACCGGACGCTGGATCGACCAAAGTGGACGTCAGCCAGTCCGTCATCTCGCGGGCGGGGGTCAGGTTTCCCGACCGGGCGTGGAAGATCGCCGCCGGGCCGTTGGCCGGGGCGTTCTTGAAGTCGTCGCCGCGGCGCCACCAGATGCCGCCCCCCGCCGCGGGCGTCCAGCCGGACAGCAGCTGCGTGTCGATCGCCGCCAGCGCCGGGCCGACGTCGATGCCGAGGGACTGAACCCGTTGCAGTGCAAGGCCGAGCCACGCGATGTCGTCGTAGTAGTCGTTCGTCCAGCGGCCGAAGTTGCGCAGCCGCACCGAACGCGCGAACGACCGGATCAGCGCCAGGCGCGCCGGGGTGGGCGCACGCAGCTGAGCGTCGACCAAGGTGTCCAGCAGGTGCGCCTGCCACCAGTAGTTCCAATGCCAGTGCAGCCGCTGGCCGGGCGACGGGGGCCAGCCGCTGCGGCCGAGGACCGTGCCGGGGAGCGCCCACACCCGGCGCAGGTGCCGCGAGGTCACCGCGCGTTCGGCGGCTGAGACGTCCATGTCGCAATCGTGCCTTGCCCATCGACATACCGCTCGGTATGTTGGGTTGCCATGACGACGGCCCACGTGACCTGCCCGCTCTGCGAAGCCACCTGCGGCCTCGAAGTGACGCTCGACGCGAACCAGCAGGTCACCCGGGTGACGGGCGACCAGAACGACGTCTTCTCCAAGGGCTACATCTGCCCGAAGGGCGCGTCGCTCGGGGCGCTGCACCACGACCCCGACCGGCTGACCGCGCCGCTGCTCAAGCGCGACGGCGAGTTCGTCGAAGTCAGCTGGCAGGAGGCCTACGACGAGATCGAGCGTCGCCTCCCGCCGATCCTCGAGGAACACGGCCGGGACGCCGTCGCCGTCTACGCGGGCAACCCCGGCGTGCACAACATCGCGCTGACGCTCTACGGCCGCGTGCTCTACAAAGCGTTGGGCACCAAGAACTTCTACAGCGCGACTTCCGTCGACCAGATGCCGAAGCACTACTCCGCCGGCACCATGTTCGGCGACCCGCTCGCCATCCCGGTCCCCGACCTCGACCGCACGCGCCACCTGCTGGTCCTCGGCGCCAACCCGCTCGTGTCCAACGGCAGCCTGATGACCGCGCCGGACATCCGCGGCCGGCTGCGCGGGATCCGCGAGCGCGGCGGCAAGATCGTGGTCGTCGACCCCCGCCGCACGCGCACCGCCGCGTTCGCCGACGAGCACCACGCCATCCGGCCCGGCACCGACGCGTTGCTGCTGTTCGCGCTGGTCAACGTGCTGTTCGCGGAGAACCGCGTGACCCCCGGACGGCTTGCGGACCACCTCAACGGCCTCGACGACGTCCGTGAGCTGGCCAAGCCGTTCACGCCCGAAGCCGTCGCCCCGCGCACCGGCATCGACGCGGGCGAGATCCGCCGGATGGCGCTCGAGCTGGCCACCGAGAACGCCGTGGTCTACGGGCGGATCGGCACGACGACGCAGACGTTCGGCACGGTCGCGAGCTGGCTCGTCGACGTCCTCAACGTGCTCACCGGCAACCTCGACGCACCCGGCGGCGCGATGTTCCCGCTGGCGGCGTGCCAGCCGACCGGGAACCGGCGGCCGTTCGCGGTCGGGCGCTGGCGCAGCCGCGTGCGCGGCTACCCGGAGGTCGTCGGCGAACTGCCGGTCGCGACGCTCGCCGACGAGATCGAAAGCCCGGGCGACGGCCAGGTCCGCGCGCTGATCACGGTCAGCGGCAACCCCTGCCTGAGCACACCGAACGCCGGCAGGCTCGCGGCGGCGCTCGACCACCTCGACTTCATGATCTCGGTCGACGTCTACCTCAACGAGACGTCCCGCCGGGCCGACGTCATCCTGCCCGGCCCGTCACCGCTCGAGCGGCCGCACTTCGACCTGGCGTTCTACCAGCTTTCGGTGCGCAACGTCGCGAACTGGACGCCGGCGACGCTGCCGTCGCAGCTGCCGCAGGAGTGGGAGACGATGCTGCGGCTCACCGGCATCGTCACCGGTCAGGGCCCCGAAGCGGACGTCGCCGCGCTGGACGACTTCGTCGCGGCGGACGTCGCCCGCCGCGCCAAGCTGGAGGTGACCCACGACCGCACCGGGCCCGCGCGGCTGGTCGACCTGCTGCTGCGCGCCGGGCCGTACGACGTCACGCTCGCCGACCTCGAAGCCGCGCCGCACGGGATGGACTTCGGGCCGCTGAAGCCGCGGATCCCGGAGGTGCTGTGCACGGCGTCCGGCCGGATCGAGCTGGCGCCGCCGGACGTCGTCGCCGATGTCCCGCGGCTGCGTGCCGAACTGGACCGCCCGCTCGACGACGGTCTCGTGCTGATCGGCCGGCGCCACCTGAGCTCGAACAACTCGTGGATGCACAACCTCGCCCCGCTGATCCGCGGCGGAAACCGCTGCACGGTCCTGGTCCACCCGGCCGACGCGACGCGCCTGGGCCTGACGGACGGCGCGCTGGCGTCGGTGACCTCACGCGCGGGCAAGCTGGAGGTACCGGTGGAGGTGACGGACGAGGTCAGGCAAGGCGTGGTCAGCATCCCCCACGGCTGGGGCCACGACGCGGCCGGTTCGCGGACGCGGGTGGCGAGCGCGAACCCGGGGGTCAACTCGAACCTGGTCGCGGACGAGACGCTGCTCGACGTGCCGTCGGGAACCTCGGTGCTGAACGGCATCCCGGTCGAGGTCGCCCCGGCGTAGCTACCAGGCCGTCGACAAATCGGCGTGCTGGCGGATCCAGGCGTGCATGACGATGCCCGCCGCCACTCCCGCGTTGATCGAGCGGGTCGTGCCGAACTGGGCGATCGACACCGTCAGCGACGCCGCCTCTCGCGTCGGCTCGGACAAGCCCGGCCCTTCCTGGCCGAACACCAGGACGCACGCACGCGGCAGCGACGCCGTCTCGACCGGTTCGGACCCCGGGGTGTTGTCGACCGCGACCACCGCCAGTCCCTGCGTGGAAGCGAACTCCACCAACCCGGTGACGTCGTCGTGGTGGCGCAGGTGCTGGTAGCGGTCCGTCACCATCGCGCCGCGGCGGTTCCAGCGGCGGCGGCCGACTATGTGGACCTCCGCCGCCGCGAAGGCGTTCGCCGTGCGGACCACCGTGCCGATGTTGTGGTCGTGCTGGAAGTTCTCGATGGCGACGTGGAACGGGTGCCGGCGACTGTCCACATCGGACACGATCGCCTCGCGGCGCCAGTAGCGGTACGCGTCGACGACGTTGCGGCGGTCGCCGTCGCGCAGCAGGTCCGGGTCGTACCGCTCGTCCGGCGGCCATTCACCCGGCCACGGGCCGACACCGACCTCTTCGCGGCTCACCCACTCGGTGGGTCCGACGTCCGGGGAAGTGCTCACCCCCCGATTGTCGCCTAGCCCAACCGGACCCGGTGGTGGCGGGCGTCCTCGCTGTGGTCGCGGTGGCGCCAGCGGTGGTAGACGCCGACGTAGGAGTACACCACCACGGCGATCGCGACGACGCCGATCACCGGCAGCCACGACCTCGGGAACACCGTGTCGTAGAGGTAGTAGGCGTTGAACCCGCCGGGCAGGTCACCGAGGCCCTGCTGGTGCCGGAAGAAGTTCTCCAGCGCGGTGAACGGGCAGGGCACCGGCGCCACGTTGACCAGGACACCCCAAGCCACGCCCAGCATGTGCACGAAGATCAGCTTGGGCCAGCGCCAGGCGACGAACCCGCCGAAACCGATGAGCAGCAGGGCCAGGATGTGCACCGCGACAGTCACGTCCGCCAGGAACTTCGCCACCACACGCCCCCTTCACCGACCCCCTACCAGCGACTTTACTCCGCTGATCGGATTCGGCCGCCCCTGAGAGTGCCCGGTTGTGTGATGTTCAACCCTGCGGAGCAACCTCGTCACCTGGGCGGTGACGGAGGCGTCACGCCCGGTGGGAACTCCGGCGGGCGCTTCGCGGGGTACTTCGTCGGCTCCTCGTGCGGGTACGGCTGCGGCTTCTTCCACGGCGGGGTGTGCCCGGGCCGGTCCGGCGGCTCGTCGGGCTTCGACGGCTCTTCCACACCTCGACGGTACGCCGGATCAGCCGACCCGGTCGGCCGGCGCGGGCGCCTCGTCGCCGGGCAGGTGGACGTCGCTGACGTTGATGTTCACCTCGACGACCTGCAGCCCGGTCATGCTCGATCGACGCGACGACGTTGCGGCGCACCGACCGCGCGAGGTCGGCGATGGCGACGCCGTAGTCGACGAGGATGTGCAGGTCGACCGCGGCCTGCTTCTCGCCGACCTCGACCGAGACGCCCTGGCCGGCACTGGCCGACGCGCCCGGGATGCGGTCGCGCAGCGCCCCGAACGCCCGCGCGGCGCCGCCGCCGAGGTCGTGCACGCCGCTGACCTCGCGCGCGGCGAGCCCGGCGATCTTCTGCACGACGGTGTCGGCGATGGTGGTCGTGCCCTGCTTGGTGACGAGGGCGGTGGTCTCGGCCGTCGCGGTCATCGTGGTCCTCCCTGGATGTCTCGATCCCTTCGTAGGCAAGGACCCCGGGGACGGGAGAGGATCACTGTGACGTGGCTCTCCTGAAGGCCGCGCCGTCGAGGTCCGTGACGACCAGCCGCAACCGCGCGCCTTCCCACTCCGTGCCGGCCAGCACCGGGCGCACCGCCGCCGCGGCCTGTTCCAGCAACGGCGGGATCGGCAGCCGCGTGGCGATGAGGCGGATCTGGACGACGTCGGCCGACAAGTCGACGGCCTGACCCACTGGCAGCCACGTCGTCTCGGGGGAGACCAGGGTCGCCGGACGGAGGCCGTCCACGGTTTCGAGGGCGCCGACGATCTTCTCGACGGCTTCGGCGCCGGTCACCGGGGCTCGATGTCCAGGATGGACACCGAAACCCCGTCGACGGCCAGCCCGGTCTGCTCGGTCACGAACCGGCCGACCGAGCGCTGCACCGCCCGGCCGACCGCCGCGGCCTGGTCGGCCGCCGACGTGACCAGGTCGACCTCGACGCTCACCCGGCCGTCGGCGGTGCGGACGCGGACGCCGTCGGCGGGCGCCGGGTCGAGCCCCTTCCAGCGCTGCCGGGCGGCCCGCGTCCACGCCGTCACCAGGCCGCGCAGGCCCGGTTCGAGCCGCACGACGCCGGGGGTCGCGCTCGCCGCGTTCGCCGCCACGCTGGCGATCACCGGATCGGCGATGACGTACTCGACGTTCATTCCCCTGGCTCCCCGTACACGTCGTCGACCAGCAGGTCCAGTTTCGCCAGCGTCAGCCCGACCCGGGCCGCGGCCGCCGCGGTCACCCGCTCCCGCACCAGCGCCAGCGCCGCACCGCCGGTGGCGTTCCGGAGACTCACCGCGAGGGTGAGTTCGACTTCGACGCCGCCGTCGGCGAGGGTGTGCACCCGGCAGCGTCGCGCCCGGACGCCGTCGACCGTGTCCGCCGCGTACCGCAGCACGGCCGCGACGGCCTGCTCGCTGATCTCGACGAACCCCGGTTCCGGCGTCGGCAGCGCCACCATCGAGCTGCGCCGCACCTCGGCCCGGACGGCGGACATGATCCGGCCGAACAGGGCGGGCGGCACGTCGTCGTCCTCGACCGCCAGTTCCGCGGTCGCTTCCCGCAGCGCCAGCAGGCTTTCCCGCGCGGCTCGGCAGTGCGGGCAGGTCAGCTCGTGCTCGTCGGCCAGCCCGGCACCGACCGCGTCGAGCCGCTCCCACACCTGCTCGACGTCGCGTTCGCAGGGCAGTTCGTAGTCCGTCATCGCCACGGCTGCATCACCTCCGCCAGCTGGGCTCTGGCCCGCGCGATCCGGCCGCGCACCGCGGTCGCGGTCGCGCCGACGACTTCGCCGATCTCTTCGTAGGACCGGCCGTGCACTTCTCGCAGCAGCCAGCACGCTCTCTGTTCGGGCGTGAGCTGTTCCAGTGCCGCGTTCAACGCCGCGAGCTGCCCGCTCACCTGCGCGGCCCGTTCGGGCTGCAGGTCCGCCCGCGGCGACTCGGCGGTGTCGAGGTCGACGTCCGCCTGCGGCTTGCGCGCGCGGATCGTGTTGAGGCACCGGTTCGTGGTGGCCCGGTAGAGCCACCCGACGAACGCGGCGTCGTCCCCGAGCTGCCCGAGCTTGCGCCAGGCGTTGAGGAACACCTCCTGCACGACGTCCTCGGCGTCGCCGCGGTGCGCGAGCATCTTCACGGCGAGCCGGAACATCGGGCCCTGGTAGCGCAGCACGAGCTGTTCGTAGGCCCGGACATCGCCGTCTTTGGCACGCCCGACGAGGGTCGCGTCGTCGAGCGGCGTTGCGGTGGTCGTCACGGCACCTCCTCGGGAGGAGGACACCGGCGGACGGGAAACGTCACGGGGTGATTGTCGGTGACCTGGGTCACCGCGGCGACTCAGTCGAGGCCGAGGTCGTCCTTACCCAGGACGTACCGGTACTCCAGGCCTTCCTTCTCGATGGCCTCCCGCGCCCCGGTGTCGCGGTCGACCACCGTCACCACGCCGATCACGTTCGCGCCCGCTTCGCGCAGGGCCGCGACCGCCTCCAGCACGCTGCCGCCCGTTGTCGACGTGTCCTCCACCGCCAGCACGCGCTGGCCGCGGACCTCCATGCCCTCGATGCGGCGCTGCATGCCGTGTTCCTTGACGGACTTGCGGACGACGAACGCGTCCAGCACCACGCCGTCCGTCGCGGCCGAGTGCAGCATCGCCAGCGCTACCGGGTCGGCGCCGAGCGTCAGGCCGCCGGCCGCCACGTAGTCCCAGTCCGCCGTCAGCTGGCGCAGCAGCTTGCCGATCAGCGGCGCGGCCGCGTGGTGCAGCGTCGCGCGCCGGAGATCGATGTAGTAGTCGGCTTCCTTGCCCGAGGCCAAGGTCACTTTTCCGTGCACCACGGAAAGATCGGTGACCAGCCTGGCCAGTTCGAGTTTCGCCGCTTGATCCAACCCGGGGTTCGCCACGGCCGAGAGTCTTACACACGGCCCCGCTCACTCCCCGATGGATGTGGCGTCGACCGCACGCCCGCGCGTCGCCGCCCAGGCCGGCACGAGGATCGCGGTGAGCGAGAGCACCACGGCGATCGCGAGCACCACCAGGTAGATCGCGAGCGGCCCCGACGGCAGCAGCGATCCGCTGACCACCAGGCAGAACGGCACGATCGAGCCCGCCGCGACGAGCGTCCCGAGCAGCACGGCGATGGTCGCGATCAGCCCGCCTTCGACGCCGGCCATCCGCAGCACCTGGCCGCGGGTGAACCCGCTCAGCCGCTGCAGCCCGAACTCGCGCCGCCTCTTCGACGTCGCCATCACCAGCGTGTTCACCACCGAAATCACCGTGTACGCGATGATCATCCCGACGAGCAGGTAGTTGACCCACGCGCCGACCTCGTTGCCCTTCGCGTGCGCCGCGATGAGCGCGTCCCGATCACCGATAGAGACGGGCATTCCCGCTGTCGCCTCGCGAAGCCGCGAAGTCAGCGTCGCCGCGTCGACACCGGGAGCCGCGCGCACCAGCAGCTGCGGCGCGAGACCGGCGGTCGTGTGCGGCGCGAGCAGGTCGGCCGGCAGCACGAGCTTCTCGAACCCGGCGCGCTGCTTCACGACGGCGGCCACCCGGACGTCCACCGGAGCGCCGTCGCCGAGCCGCAGCGACAGCGTGTCGCCGACGTGGCGGCCCAGCGTGTCCGGCACCTCGATCGCGTTGCCGGTCAGCTCGCTGACGCCCAGCGCGGGCCAGCCGTCGTCGTCCTGATTCGAATCGAACGGCTTCTCGATGAACACCGTGCTCGTGACGTACTCCGACGCGCCGGCGACCCCCGGGGTCGCGCGCACCCGCCCCAGCACCGACGGGTCGAGCCCGCCCGGGCCGGCCACGACGGCGTCCGCGCGCAGCTCCTCGGTGTACGCCTGGTTCGAGACGGCCTCCTGGGTCGTCTGCAGGTAGATGTTGGCGGTCGCGATGCCGACCGCGAGCATGATCGGGGTGACCGCGCCGGCCGTCCGCACCGCGCCGACGCGGGTGTTGCGCAGCGCGACCCGGCCGGTGACGCCGCTCAGCGCCTGCACCGGCCAGCGCAGCAGCATCGCCACCACCTTGGTGACGCCCGGGCTGAGCGCCGCCAGGCCGAACGCCCACAGCATCACCGCCGGGCCGGCCGTGCTGGCCGCGACCGGGCCGGTCATGACGGCGACCGTGACGATCGCCAGCGCCGTCCCGCCCGCGAAGCACAGGATCGCGGTGATCAGCCGGATCGGCGTCAGCCAGCGCCGTTCGACGGCCGCTTCGGCCAGCGCCTCGGTGGGACGAACTTTCGAAGCCCGGCGACCGGCCACGAAGGACGCGGCGAAGACGGCCACCAAGGACGCGCCCGCGGCCACGATCGCCGGGATCCAGCCCTGCCCGAACCGCAGCACGTCCGGGACGACGTGGTTCGCCGCGAGCTGGTCGAACAGCCAGTTCCCGAGCACCGGCCCGAGCACGACCGCGACGGCGACCGCGAGCAGGCCGACGACGAGCGCCTCGCCGAGCACCATCCGCCGCAGCTGCCGCGGGGTCGTGCCGATCGCCCGCAGCAGCGCGAGTTCGCGCTGGCGCTGCTGGGTCGACAGCGTGAGCGTGCCCGCGACGACGAACACCATGACCATCGCCGACAGCCCGCCCGAGACGGCGGCGAGCACGATCAGGTTCTCGCCGCTGTTGGCCACCTCGGGGAACTCCAGTGCCCCGCGGTCGGCGCCGGTCGTCACGACCCCGGCGTCGCCGACGACCGCCGACACCACGGCCGCGTCCCCGCCGAAGACGCCGATCGCGTCGAACTGCCCAGGGTGTCCCGAGAGCCTTTCCGCGTCGGAAGCGGCGAAGAACAGCGCCGAGTCCCGCATGGACTGGGGCGCCTTCGCGACGCCGGACACGCGGTACTGGCCGACGGTCCCGTGCGCCGCGACGGGCAGAGTGGTCCCGACGTCGATCCCCATGTCGGCGTCAACGACCACTTCACCCGGCTTCGGCGCATCGCCGGTCAACGCGTACGGCGTCAAAGCGGCGGAATCCCATGCGTGGCCCAAAGCGCTCGCCGCGCCGAGCTGCGCCGGGAAGCTGACTTCGCCGACGACGTCCGTGACGCCGGGGACCGCGCGCAGGCGGTCGGCCAGCGCCGCGTCGACCCGGACGCGCTCGGGCAGCGTCGCGTTCTTGTACTTGTGCTTGTCCTCGGGGTCGAGGGTCGCCGGGTCGTCTTCGGGCACCGCAAGCGTTTGCTGCCCGCCGACGACGATCGGTGCCGCGGCCAGCCGCTGCACCGGCGTCTCCGACCGGATGCCCGTTTCCATCAGGCCACCGCACGCCGAGACGATCAGCGCGCCGAAGAACACGGCGACGAACGTCGCCAGGAAGCCACCCTTGCGCAGGCGCAGCGTCCGGAGTGCGAGGGAGAACATCACGCCGCCACCCGGTCCCACGCGCCGAGGTGGGTCATCCGCTCGGCGACGGCTTCCGCGGTCGGCCGGTCCAGGCGGCCGGCGATCCGGCCGTCGGCCAGGAAGACGACCTGGTCGGCGTAGGACGCGGCGACCGGGTCGTGCGTCACCATGATCACCGTCTGGCCGGACGACCGCACGGAGTCGCGCAGCAGGCCGAGCACGTCGGCGGCGGTGCGGGTGTCGAGCGCGCCGGTCGGCTCGTCGGCGAACAGCACGGCCGGGTCGGTGACCAGCGCCCGCGCGATCGCGACGCGCTGCGCCTGCCCGCCCGACAGCTGCCCGGGCAGGTGCTTGCGGCGCCCGTCCAGGCCGACGTGCGCGAGGATCCGCGCGACGAGCCGCTTGTCCGGGCGCTTGCCGGCCAGCTGCAGCGGCAGCACGACGTTCTGCTCGACCGTCAGCGCCGGCAGCAGGTTGAACGCCTGGAAGACGAAGCCGACGCGGTCGCGCCGCAGCTTCGTCAGGTACGTCTCGCTCTTGCCGTCGAGGTCCTGGCCGTCGAGCACGACCCGGCCCGCCGTCGGCCGGTCGAGCCCGGCCGCGCAGTGCAGGAACGTGCTCTTGCCCGACCCGGACGGGCCCATCACCGCCGTGAAACCGCCGCGCGGGAACGAGATCGAGACCCCGTCCAGCGCGACCACACCGCTGTATTCCTTGCGCACGGCCTCGAGCCGCACCGCTTCGTTCGTCATGGGGAAAACGCTATGGATCCCGCTGGGGAACCACCCTGGTGCGCGCGTGCGTCTTGCGGGTAGGGACAGCCCTACTCCGTCACTTTCCCTACGAAAGCTCCGCGGAGCTTTCGTAGGGAAAGTGAGGCCTCAGGTACGGCCCTTGCCGCCGAAGCCGCCGCTGATCCGGCGCAGCACCGCGCGCGGCAGCAGGCCGCCGACCGCGACGACGGCCTTGTACTGCAGGCTCGGCACCGAGATCACCTTGCCGCGACGCAGGTCCGTGAGCGCCTCGCCGACCACCTGTTCGACACCCAGCCAGGCGATTTTCGGGCCCGGTTTCCCGATGCCGGCCCGCTGGTGGAACTCGGTCGCGGTGAAACCGGGGCAGAGCGCCATCATCCGGACACCCTTCGGCAGCGAAGCGGCGATGCCTTCGGTGAACGACGTGACCCAGTTCTTGCTGGCCGTGTACGTCGAACCGCGGCCGCTGAAGAACCCCGCGACGCTGCTGACCTGGATGATGTCGCCGTGACCGCGCTCGATCATGCCGGGCAGCACGGCCCGGGTCAGCCGCAGGACGGCGGTGACGTTGACGTCGAGCTGGCGCTGCAGCGCGTCCGGCGGGATGGTCCAGAAGTCGCCGTTCAGCCCGAACCCGGCGTTGTTGACCAGCAGGTCGACCGGCCCGGCGGCGAGCCGCTCCTCGACGGCCGCCCGGCCGTCCACTTCGGACAGATCGGCGGGCAGCACCTCGACGGCGACCCCGTGCTGTTCCCGCAGCTCACCGGCGTAGGCCTCCAGCCGCGCGGTGTCACGCGCGACGAGCACGAGGTCGTACTTCTCGGCGGCGAGCGTGCGCGCGAACTGCGCGCCGATGCCCGCGGTGGCTCCGGTGATGAGAGCGGTGGTGGTCATGTGGGTGAACGATACCCACAGGTCAGGGCCTCCGCGTGCAGCCGTTTCGGCGTCGGGTTATCGTCCCGCGCATGGGTAAGCACAGCAGGCGCAAGAGCGGCTACCTGCCCAAGGTCGCCGCGCCCGTGGCCCTCCTGTTCGCGGCCCCCGCGACGGCGCTCGCGTCCCCGGCCGACCTGTCCCTGCCCGTCGACCACCGGCACACCATGACGCTCGACAACGACGGCGACACGCTGTCAGCGGGCCGCCGCGACTTCGTCGGCAAGCAGCTCGGCGACGTCCGGATCGCGGCCGACCGCACGGAAGCGGTCGCCACGCGGGGCGACCGCGCGGGCGCGGTCGAGCGGGCCCGCCACGGCGTCTGGCTGGGCAACGGCGTCGACGTCCTGAGCGAGAACGCCGAGCAGCTCGACGCCGGGCTCTTCACCGGAGACCTCTCGGGCGGGGTCGCCGTGCGGCGGTCGTCCGGGCAGGCGGTGGACCTCGGCCGGCTGGGCGCGGTCGGGACGACGTCGGAGCAGCACGTCATCGGCAGCTTCGCGGGCGACCTCGAGGTCGGGCAGACGCACGAACTCGGCGGCCAGCTCGGCCCGGCGTCCGGCCTGCTCAAGACGTCAGCCGGCTCCTTCAGCGGCGACCTCGGGGTCGACCACGTGGTGCACGTCCAGGGCGGGACGACGTCGTTGCGCGGCACGCTGGCGGCCAGCGTGCTCGACCAGCCGGTTCTTTAGTCCTGCGGCTCGGCGGGCGGCGGGATCGGCGTCCCGGCGGCGGGAGTCGGCGGGTTGCCGCCGGCGGACGGGATCGGCGCGCTCGCCTGGTGGCGGCCCGCGTCGTAGTCCTCGTCGAACGGGTCGACGATGTCCGCGATCTCGCCGAGGTCGCGCAGCAGCCGCTCGAGCCGGGACGGGCCGGCGGTCGGGACGACGCTGGCGAGCACCCACTCGGCCTCGAGCCACGCCACGCCGACGTCGCCGCCGAGCTGGTCCGCGGCGTCGACGAGCTCCTGGGTGATGACCACGCGGGCGCCGTCGGCGTCGTCCGCGAACGCGTAGCGCGAACCGATCGGGCCGAGCATCTCCGGCATGTCGGCGCGCTGGAACGGCACGCTGGACAGCCACATCTCGATGGGGATCCGGTGCTTCTTGTTGCAGCGCACGGCGACGACGACCGCGGGGATCTGCCCCTCCGACTCGATGTCGAAGATGAACACCGGGCGGCGGCCGTCGGAGGTGAAGGTCGACCCCGCGACGACGTTCACGGCGGCGTCCGCGCCGAAGTAGCCGATCGCACCGCCGGACCACTGCTGCGGCAGCCGTTCGTCCTCTTCGACGAACTGCCAGCCGCGCAACTGGGCCCAGCGCATGCGCTCGCGGTTGCGCGAGCCCTCCTTCGCCCGGTCGGCAGCGAGCAGCCCGAGGCCCGCCACCAGGGCGACGGCCGCGATGACGAACCAGATCCACGCCGGAATACCCACGACGTGCAGGGTATCGCCTGCTACGCCGAAGAGATGATCGCCGGTACCCGTGTCGCCGGGCCCGTTCGGAGCATTTCCCCGGCACTGAGTCGACAAATCGCCACAACTCACCACTGTGGACGCCACGCCCGAGTGGTCCGCCGCGGCTGGTCGTGAGTGAGAAACAGTGTTCTAACACTGTTTCTCACTCACGAGCGGTCAGACGCGCTCGACGGTCAGCGAGTCGCCCGCCTCCAGGGCCGGGATGTCGACGCGCACGGTGTCGCCGTCCCGGATCTCGCCCAACAGCAGCTCCTTCGCCAGCTTGTCGCCGATCGCCGACTGGACCAGCCGCCGCAGCGGGCGGGCGCCGTAGATCGGGTCGAAGCCGTTCAGCGCCAGCCACTCGCGGGCGCCGTCCGTCACGTCCAGGTTCAGCCGCCGCTGCGCGAGCCGCGCCGCCAGCCGGGCCACCTGGATGTCCACAATGGACGTCAGCTGCTCGGTGCCGAGCGAGTGGAACACGACGATGTCGTCGAGCCGGTTGAGGAACTCCGGCTTGAACTGCCGCTGGACCACGTTCAGCACCGCGTCCCGCCGCTGCCGCTCGTCGAGCGACGGGTCGGCGATGGCCTGCGAACCGAGGTTCGAGGTCAGGATCAGGATGGTGTTGCGGAAGTCCACCGTCCGGCCCTGTCCGTCGGTCAGCCGACCGTCGTCGAGGACCTGCAGCAGCACGTCGAAGACGTCCGGGTGGGCCTTTTCGACCTCGTCGAGCAGAACCACCGAGTACGGCCGGCGCCGGACGGCCTCGGTCAGCTGGCCGCCCTGGTCGTAGCCGACGTACCCGGGCGGGGCACCGACCAGGCGCGCCACCGAGTGCTTCTCGGCGTACTCGCTCATGTCGATGCGCTGCATCGCGCGCTCGTCGTCGAACAGGAACTCCGCCAGCGCCTTGGCCAGCTCGGTCTTGCCGACGCCGGTCGGGCCGAGGAACAGGAACGAGCCGGTCGGGCGGTCGGGGTCGGCGACGCCGGCCCGGCTGCGGCGCACCGCGTCCGCGACGACCTGCACGGCCTCGGCCTGCCCGATGACCCGCCTGCCGAGCTCCTCCTCCATCCGGAGCAGCTTGCCGGTCTCGCCTTCGAGCAGCCGGCCCGCCGGGATGCCGGTCCACGCGGCCACGACGTCGGCGACGTCGTCCGCGCCGACCTCTTCCTTCAGCATCACGTTCTGCTGGCTGGCCTCGCTCGCCTCGGTGGCCGCTTCGAACTCCTTCTCCAGCGCCGGGATCCGGCCGTAGCGCAGCTCGGCGGCCTTGCCGAGGTCACCGTCGCGCTCGGCGCGTTCGGACTCGCCGCGCAGCTGCTCCAGCTGCTCCTTCAGCTCACGGACCTTCTCGATCGAGCCCTTCTCGTTCTGCCAGCGCGCGGTCAACGCGGTCAGCGTCTCGCGCTTCTCGGCCAGCTCCGCGCGCAACGCGTTGAGCCGTTCCTTCGAAGCGGCGTCGCTCTCCTTCGCGAGCGCCATCTCCTCGATCTCCAGGCGACGCACGGCCCGCTCGACCTCGTCGATCTCCACCGGCCGAGAGTCGATCTCCATGCGCAGCTTGGACGCGGCCTCGTCGACCAGGTCGATGGCCTTGTCCGGCAGGAAGCGCGCGGTGATGTAGCGGTCGGACAGCGTCGCGGCGGCGACCAGCGCGGCGTCCGTGATCCGGACCCCGTGGTGCACCTCGTAGCGCTCCTTGAGCCCGCGCAGGATCGCGATCGTGTCCTCCGGCGACGGCTCGCCGACCAGCACCTGCTGGAAGCGCCGCTCCAGGGCGGCGTCCTTCTCGATGTGCTGGCGGTACTCGTCGAGGGTGGTCGCGCCGACCATCCGCAGCTCGCCGCGGGCGAGCATCGGCTTGATCATGTTGCCGGCGTCCATCGCGCCCTCGCCGGTCGCGCCGGCGCCGACGATCGTGTGCAGCTCGTCGATGAACGTGACGACCTCGCCCGCGGAGTCGGTGATCTCCTTGAGCACGGCCTTCAGCCGCTCCTCGAACTCGCCGCGGAACTTCGCGCCGGCCACCATCGACCCGAGGTCGAGGGCGACGACGCGCTTGCCGCGCAGCGACTCGGGCACGTCCCCGGCGACGATGCGCTGGGCCAGGCCCTCGACGATGGCCGTCTTGCCGACGCCCGGCTCGCCGATCAGGACCGGGTTGTTCTTCGTGCGCCGCGACAGCACCTGCACGACGCGGCGGATCTCGGTGTCGCGGCCGATGACCGGGTCGAGCTCGCCGGCGCGGGCGCGCTCGGTCAGGTCGACGCCGTACTTCTCGAGCGCCTTGAACGTGCTCTCCGGGTCTTCGCTGGTGATCCGGGCGGAACCGCGGACCTTGACGAACGCCTCCTGCAGCGCGTCCGGCGTCGCGCCGTGGCGCTTGAGCAGGTCGGCGACCTGGCCGCCTTCGGTGGCGAGCCCGACGAGCAGGTGCTCGGTCGAGACGTACTCGTCGCCCAGCTCGGTGGCCAGCTTCTGCGCGCGCGTCAGCGACTTCACGGCGAAGGTGTCGAACTGCGGGCTCGACACCGTCGCGCCGGTCGCGGACGGCAGCGCCGCGATCAGCGGCTCGAGCTCCTTGTGCACCACCCCCGGGTCGGCCCCGACCGCGGTCAGCAGCGGCGCGGTCAGCCCTTCACCCTGCGCCAGCAGGGCGCCCAGCAGGTGGGCGGCCGACACGTGCGGGTTGCCGGCCATGGTGGCCGCCTGCGCCGCGGACGAGATCGCCTGCTGGGTCTTCGTGGTCGGGTTGAAAGCGTCCATCCCTCACCTCATGCTCGGTACATCAAAAGTCCTGGTGACAGGCCTGACCCAGGCCCGTCACTATCCTTAACGCACGAAAACTTGAGTCTGTTCCGCTCAACTCTGACCGGGTGCGACGGCGCCCGCCGGCAACCGGGAGCCCAGCGTGCCGAGCCCGGCCACGGCGAGGCCGGCGCACGCCCCGACCAGCACCCAGGGTAACCAGTCCGCGACCGAGAACAACGCCACCACGGCGGGTGCGAGGACTTGCGCCACGGTGAACGCGTACTGGTACGCAGCCAGATAACGGCCGCGGGCGACCGGAGGTGCCGCGGCTTCGGCGAGCGCACCCGAACGCGGGCCGAAGACCAGGTCGCCGGCGGCGAAGATGAGGGTCGACACCAGCAGGTACGCCACCTGCCAGCCGTCCGGCACGAGCAGCACGCCGAGGGTGACCAGGCACCACGCCGCGAACAGCGCCGAGCCCGCGCGCATCGCCGCGATCCGGGTCAGGTGGGCGGTGAGCCGCAGCGCGAGCGTGCCGCCGACGCTGGTCAGCACGGTCAGCAGCGCGAGGATCGCGCCGGGCAGCCAGGCCGGACCGTGCAGCCGGTCGAGCACGAACACCGGCGTGCCGATGAGGAAGAAGTCGAGCGAGAGCCCGAACAGCCCGCTGAAGAGGATCAAGGCGAGGTACGGCCGGTCGCGCAGCACCTTCACCGACCGTTCGCACTGCGGTTTGTGCGGCCGCGCGAGCCGGACGAACAGGGCGAGGACCGACGCGGCCACGAAGAACGTCACCGCGTCGAGAACGAGCGCGACCCGGTACCCGCCCGCGCCGAGCCAGGTCAGCAACGCACCCGCGACGAGCCCACCGAGGCCGAAGCAGCCGGCCCGCACCATCCCCACTTCGGCGAACGGCCGATCCTTCTGGACGTCGCCCGCGACGTCGGCGATGAGCACGAAGAGGGAGCTGTAGAAGAGCTGCTGGCCGGTGGCGAGCAGCACCGCGGCCGCCACGACCGGGCCGGCGGCGTCGGCGAGCAGGTACGCGCCCGCGCCGGCGGCCTGCAGCAGCTGGGCGCCGATGACCACGGTCCGTGGTCCGACGCGGTCGACGAGCCGGCCCGCCAGCGGCGGCACGACCAGCCCGCCGATGGTGCCGAGCGTGACGGCCGTGCCCGCCATCGCGAGCGGCACACCGACCACCTGCGTCACGTAGACCAGCGCCAAGGGGAGGAACAGACCTGAGCCGAAGTTGTCGATCCCCAGCGCGCACAGCAGTGCGACCCGGCTACGCGTCACCTACCGACGTTAACCCTGGGGCCCGCCGCCGGGTCAGGCCCGAACGGAGACTTTCCGGCGTGCGAAATGCAACTGCCGGTGCTCCTTCACGGGCACTCCGTCACTTGTTCGTGTCGGCCAGGCAGGCCGCGCTGCCGAGCGCCCGCCGGAGGTCGGCGTTCATCTCGGCGAGCCGTCCGGTGAGGTCGGTGACGCGCTCGTCGTCCCAGCCGCCGAGCGCCTTCTCCATGAACTCGAGGTAGTTGACCCGCCAGCGCGCGAGCTCGGCCCGGCCCTTCTCGGACACGCTCACCAGGGACGCGCGGCCGTCTTCGGGTGCGGGACGGCGGTCCACCAGCCCGGCGGCGGACAGCTGCGTGATCTGCCTGCTGACCACCGAGAGGTCGACGAACCGGCGCTTGGCCAGCTCGGACGGCCTGGCTTCGCCGTTCTTCGCGAGGTCCGACAGCAGCATCGCGGCCGCCGGGTGCAGCCCCGGCTGGTCCTGCCAGGCCTGCATGACCCAGGCGTGCTGGAGCTGCGACGCGGTCTTCAGCTCACGCATGAGCTCGACCCGGACGTCGTCGTCGGTGTCGTCGAAGCCCATCGGGCCCTCCCTGTGATTACTTGTGCAATACAAGTTTATTGCCCGTCGCTTGCGCGAGCAAGGATCACCCCGGTGAGGTCGCCCACGCCGTCACCGGCCGCAATACACCCGGTCGGAGCAACAATGCGGGCAAAAGGGCGCCCGGCGGCTACCCTGCGGACGGACCGCGCGCGCGGCGCGGCCGAGTGACAGAGGTGCAGCAGTGGCGATGGATCCAGGAGGCGGCCGCAACCCATGACCGCCGACTCGGTCAGCCCGTTCCCCAGGTCTTCGGCCCCGCGTGAAGCACCCGCGGCCGTCACGGCGATGGTCCGGCTCATCCGGGACAGCTGGGCCAAGTCGGAGCCCTACATCGCCGAAATCTCCCAGTTCTTCTACGGGATGCTGTTCACCCTCGCGCCGACCACGCGCGACTTCTTCCCGATCAACATGGAGATCCAGCGCGGCAGGCTGGTGCGCGCGCTCGTGCACATCGTGCAGATGGTCGACCGGCCCGACGACCTCGCGCCGTTCCTGCGGCAGCTGGGCCGTGACCACCGCAAGTTCGGCGTGGTCCCGCGCCACTACGAAGCCGTCGGGACGGCGCTGCTCGCGTCGCTGAAGAACCACCTCGGCCGGGAGTGGACGCCCCAGGTCGAGCGCGCGTGGGCCGAGGCGTTCACCATCGCCGCGCGGGCCATGCAGGACGCCGCCGCGGCCGACACGAACCCGCCGTCGTGGTCGGCCACCGTCGTCGAGCACCGGCGGCTGACCTGGGACCTCGCCCTGGTCCGGCTGGTGCCCGACCAGCCCGTGCCCTACCACCCGGGCCAGTACGTGAGCGTCGAAGTCCCGCAGCGGCCACGGCTGTGGCGCTACCTCTCACCGGCGAACGCGCCGCGTGAGGACGGCGGCATCGAGTTCCACGTCCGCGCCATCGACGGCGGCTGGGTGTCCAGGGCGATAGTCAGCCACACCCAGCCCGGCGACGTCTGGCGGCTCGGCCCGCCACTCGGGCGGATGACGGTCGACCGCGAAGGGTCACGAGGCGTGCTGATGGTCGCGGGCGGCACGGGCGTCGCGCCGCTGCGGTCGATCCTCGACCACCTCGCACTGTGGGGTGAGAACCCTAAGACGCACCTCTTCTACGGTGGACAGTCCCGCGAGGACCTGTACGACCTCGAGGAGCTGCGCGCGCTCGCGTCGGTCAACCCCTGGCTGTCCGTCACGCCGGTGGTCGAGCGCGGCGGCGACGTCCCCGGGTTCGAGCAGGGCACGCTGGCCGAAGCGGTCACGCGGTACGGCGCCTGGCCGGAGCACGACATCCTCGTCTCCGGCTCGCCGGCGATGATCCGCGCGACGGTGTCGCGCATGCTGGTCGCGGGCAGCGCGCTGGACCAGATCCAGTACGACCCGTTCACGATCGACTAGCACCCCCATTCCGGACACTCGGGTCCGGTGCACAAATCGAACGAACTGCGGGAATTGTTACGCGCCTCGCGTAAACCGTCCGGGTGATCGTTTTTACGCTGCGCCAGACGGGGTTGACCGCGTGTGGCGAAATTGCTCCGTTCGAGCGGACCACGCGGAATCACGCGCATCTGCACGGGAATTCGCCTACAGTCGGGAACCCTCGGGGGCGGCACCGCACGGCGACGCCGCACACACGGCACCAAAAAAAGCCATTGCACGACTGGAGAACACCGTTCCCGATGAACGCTGAATCACTGAAGGTCTCGCCGTTGCCCCCGGCCGTTCCGGTTTCGGCCGTGGAAGGCCGCGAACTGGCCAAACTCATTCGTGAAAGTTTTGCGGAGATCGAACCGAAAGCCGACGAACTCGCGCAGTACTTCTACGGCGCGTTGTTCGTCATCGCGCCCGATTGCCGTGACCTCTTCCCGGTCACCATGGCGAACCAGCGGAGCCGGTTGCTGCGCGCGATCGTGTACGTCGTGCAGATGGTCGACCGGCCCGACGAGCTGGCCACGTTCCTCGCGCAGCTGGGCCGCGACCACCGCAAGTTCGCCGTCGTCTCCCGCCACTACGACGCCGTCGGGGTCGCGCTGCTGGCCGCGTTGAAGCGGTTCCTCAAGCAGAAGTGGACGCACGAGGTGGAGTGCGCGTGGACGACGGCGTACGGGCTCATCGCCAAGACCATGCGCGAGGCCGCGCAGGCCGAGACCGGCCCGGCGTCGTGGGCGGCGCGGGTGCTCGACCACCGCAAGCTGTCCCGCGACGTCGCGATGGTCCGGGTGCAGACCGAGGGCCTGCTGCCGTACCGGGCCGGCAGCTACGTGAGCGTGGAGGTGCCGCAGCGGCCGCGGATGTGGCGTTACCTCTCCCCGGCGGGCGCGCCGCGCGGCGACGGCCAGATGACGTTCCACGTGCGCGCGGTACCCGGCGGCTGGGTCAGCGGCAGCATCGTCAACCACACGAAACAGGGGGACGTCTGGCGGCTCGGGCCGGCGATGGGCACGCTCAACGTGCGCCCGACCGCGACGCGCAAGCGGCTGCTGATGATCGCCGGCGGGACCGGGGTCACGCCGTTCGTCTCGATCCTCGACGACCTCGCGCACTGGAAGCGCAACCCGCCGGTGCACCTGTTCTTCGGCGGCCGAAGACCGGAGGACCTGTACGCGCTGGACGACCTCCGGCGGCTGACGGCGGTGTCGAAGTGGCTGACGGTCACCCCGGTCACCGAGGAGGGCGCGGTGCCGGGCGGCGACCGCGGCACGCTCGCCCACGCGGTGACCCAGCGCGGCGCGTGGAAGGACCACGACGTCCTCGTCTCCGGCTCGCCGGAGATGATCCGGGCGACGATCGCGAAGCTGCTGGCCGCCGGCGTCGAGCTCGAGCGCATCCGCTTCGACCCGTTCACCATGGACTGAGGGATTTCGGCGGGCCGCTTGGATTCTCGCTATCTTCGCGGATATGGAGATGACTATTCCGGTTCCGGACGGGACCATCGGCGGCTACCTGGCGGAGCCCGCGGGCGAGGGGCCGCACCCGGGCGTCGTGCTGATCCACGACGCGTTCGGGCTGAGCCAGGACACGAAGAACATCACCGACCGCTTCGCCGCGGAGGGCTACCTCGCGCTCAGCCCGGACCTGTACTCGCGCGGCGGGATGCGCCGCTGCGTGCGTCGCGTGTTCTCGGACATGTTCGCGAACCAGGGCCGGACGTTCGACGACATCGAGGCGTCGCGCGCGCTTCTGGCAGAGCGGCCGGACTCGTCGGGCCGGATCGGCATCGCCGGCTTCTGCATGGGCGGCGGCTTCGCGCTCGTCGCGGCGTCACGCGGCTTCGAGGCGTCGGCGCCCTACTACGGGCAGCTGCCGAAGAACCTGTCGGTCCTCGACGACGCGTGCCCGATCGTCGCGAGCTTCGGCAAGAAGGACTTCTCGCTGCGCGGCGCGGCGGCGAAGCTCGAGACGGCGCTCACCGAGCGTTCGATCCCGCACGACGTCAAGGAGTACGACGGCGCGAGCCACGGGTTCGCCAACAAGATCGAGGTCGCGGCGCCGCTGAACCTGCTGCTCAAGGTCGTCGGGTTCACCTACCACCACGGGGCGTCGGAAGACGCGTGGCGCCGGGTGACGGCGTTCTTCGGCGAACACCTGCAGCAACCGGCCCGACCTTCGCACTGAGCCGAGCGGGCTAGCGATCTCGCCGAACGGCTGTAGTTGATTGACCGTTGTGCCCGAATCGACTTATGGTCTAGACCACATCTTCCCCGGATGTGCTCGTTCGTCCTCCCCCTGGAACAACGCTGTTCCCCATCGAGGAGCCGAAATGACCTGGAACAGAAAGCTTTTCGCGGCCGCTGCCGGTGTCCTGCTCGCCCCGGTGCTGGTCGTCGTCCTCCCCGCCACCACCGCGAGCGCGCACGGATACATCTCCGACCCACCCAGCCGGCAGGCCAACTGCGCGGCCGGGAAGGTGCCCAACTGCGGTCAGATCGTCTACGAACCCCAGAGCGTCGAAGGTCCCAAGGGCCTGCGCAGCTGCAACGCCGGGCTGGGGCAGTTCGCCGAGCTGGCCGACGAGTCGAAGCCGTGGCCCGCCAAGTCGGTCGGCACGACGGTGACGTTCAACTGGGTGTTCACCGCCCGGCACGCGACGTCGAACTACGAGTACTACATCGGCGGCACGCGCGTCGCGAACATCGCGGGCAACAACCAGCAGCCCCCGGCGACCGTGCAGCACACGGTGAACCTGGCCGGCTACTCGGGCCGCGTGAAGGTGCTGGCGATCTGGAACATCTCCGACACGGCCAACGCGTTCTACAGCTGCGTCGACCTCCAGATCGGCGGGGGCGGCCCGACCACCCCGCCGCCGACCACGACGACTCCGCCCCCGACCACGACCCGCCCGCCGACCACGACGCCGACGACCCCGCCTTCGAGCGGAACGTGGGCGGCCGGGACGGCGTACAAGGTCGGTGACACGGTCACGTACAACGGGGTGAGCTACCGCTGCATCCAGCCGCACACGGCGATCGCGGGCTGGGAGCCGCCGAACACCCCGGCGCTCTGGCAGCGCCAGTGAGGGTATGGCTCGCCGCTGTCGCGCTGCTGCTGACGGGTTGCAGCGCGACGGCGGCTCCACCCGCGTACAACGCGGCCGACGTGATGTTCCTGCAGATGCTGATCCCGCAGAACCAGCAGGGCATCGACGTCGTCCGGCTGGCCGCGGACCGTCCGCTGCCAGCGGCGTTGAAGGAGCTGGCGGCGGCGATCGAGTCGACCCAGCAGACGGAGATCACCGACATGAGGAACTGGCTCACGGCGTGGGGCCAGCCCGAGTCGATGGACATGAACCCCCAGGCCCACGCGGGCCACGGTGGCATGAAGATGACGGCACCGGACGTGCTGGGAGCGCTCCGCACGGCGCCGGCCGCCGAGTTCCCGCGCAAGTTCCTCGACGTGTTGACGGGTCAGCAGCAGGGCGCGGTCGAGCTGGCCCAGACGGAGAACTCGGCGAACGGCGGGGTCAACGCCCAGGTCCGTGATCTGGCCCGGCGGGTGATCGAGTCGCGGACCGCCGAGGTGAAGCAGCTGTTGAACTTCAAGGTGTGACGTCCCCGCGGCCCCGGGGTGCCGGCCGCGAGCAGCCTCCTGCCCGGCTGCTCGCGGCCGGTGCGGTTCCGGTTGCGGGCTTGCCTGCGCGCCACCCCGGCCGCGGCCCTTCCCTGCGCCACCCCGGCCACCCCTGCGGTCGCAGTCCCTCCCCGCGCGCCACCCCGGGCGCCCCGGCAACCGCCCCGGCGCCGAAATTCGCTTGGCCGCCTTCCCGCGCCCCACTAACCTCGCGAACATGATGTTCTCCTTCGCCGTCTTCGCGAGGTTACGCAACCGCCGCTAGCGGCGGCGCACCGAACTCTCTTTTCCCTGCCCGCCGTTCCGGCCATCGCCGGGCGGCCGCTCTTGTGCTGCCCGGCTCCCACCAGAGCTGCGGAGCATCCCTTGAACCCCCTTGCGACCGAACACGCCCATCTGCGCGCGGACGGCGTCGGCGTCACGCTCGGCTCCCGCCGCGTCCTGCACGACGTGAGCGTCACCGTGTCGGCCCGGTCCCGGCTGGCCATCGTCGGCGAAAACGGGCGCGGCAAGACCACCCTGCTGCACGTCCTCGCCGGGCTGCGGACCCCCGACCACGGCACCGTCCACCGCACGGGCACGGTCGGCGTCGCCCGGCAGGCCCTGCCGTTCCGGTCCGGCGAAACCGTCGGCACGCTGACCACCGAAGCCCTTCGCGAAGCCCACGACGCCTTGCGAGCACTCGACGTGGCGGCGGTCCCCTTCGACGAAGACCGCTACGCCACGGCGCTCGAAGCGGCCACGCGCCTCGACGCGTGGGACGCCGAACGCCGCGTCGACGTCGCCCTCGAAGCCCTCGCCGCCTGCACCGATCGGAGCCGCGAACTGAGCACGCTGTCGGTCGGGCAGCGCTACCGCGTGCGGCTGGCCTGCCTGCTCGGCGCGCGGCACGACTTCCTGCTGCTCGACGAGCCAGGCAACCACCTCGACGCCGACGGTCTCGCGTTCCTCACCGCCCGCCTGCGCGGGCACGACGGCGGCGTCGCGCTGGTCAGCCACGACCGCGCACTGCTCGCCGACGTCGCTTCGGAGTTCCTCGACCTCGACCCCAGCCAGGACGGCCGCCCGCGCGTGTACGCCGGCGGGTACCAAGCCTGGCAGGACGGCCGCCGCCGCGACCGCGAGCGCTGGCTGCAGGAGTTCGAGGAGCAGCAGGACACGCACCGGCAGCTGACGCTCGCGGTGACGCAGGCCCGCGACCGGCTCAGCACGGGCTGGCGGCCGGACAAGGGCACTGGCCGTCACCAGCGCCAGTCACGCGCACCCGGCGTGGTCCAGGCGCTGAACCGGGAACGCGCGGCGTTGGAGGCGCACCGCGTGACGGTGCCGGAGCCGCCGTTGTCGTTGCGCTGGCCCGATTTCGGCACCAGCCCCCGCCGCTCGCTGGTCGACGTGCACGAGGTCGCCGTGGCCGGCCGCCTCCGGAGGCCGGTCACGCTGACGATCGCCCGGGGTGACCGGCTACTCGTGACGGGCGGCAACGGCACCGGCAAGTCGACGTTCCTGTCGGCCCTGACCGGCGAGCTGGCCCCGACGAGCGGCGCGGTCCGCCGGGCTCCCGACGCGCGGATCGCGTTGGTGGGCCAGGAAGTTCCGGCGTGGCCGGAGGAGCTGACGGCACGCCGGCTGTTCGAGCGCGAGGGTGTCCCGTTCTCGGCCATGGGCCTGCTCGACGCGGAGGCGGTGCGCACGCCGGTGGGCCGGATGTCCCAGGGCCAGCAGCGGCGGCTCGACCTGGCGTTGCGCCTGGCCGGGCGTCCGGACCTGCTGGTGTTCGACGAGCCGACCAACCACCTGTCGGCAACGCTGGTCGAGGAGCTGACGGAGGCGTTGCGGACCACCCCGGCCGCGGTGGTGGTGGCCACGCACGACCGCCGGATGCTGGCGGATCTGGCGACCTGGCCTCGATTGGAGCTGTGACGCAAGAAGGCCTCCCCGGTCGCCCGGGGAGGCCTTCTTCGCTCCAGCGGTCAGCGGCGCTTGGGCCGCCAGACCACCAGCGCGGTCTGCTGGTTGAGCGGGACCAGGTCCCGGCGGTAGGACGCGTGCGCGGCCGCCGCGGCCTGTTCCCCCGCGGCGTACGCCGCCGCCAGTTCCTCGGTGATCTCCGCGAGCCGGGCCCGCAGCGCGTCGACCTGGTTCTCCAGCTCGATGATGCGCTTGATGCCTGCCAGGTTCACACCGTCCTCTTGGGACAGACGTTGCACCTCGCGCAGCAGCGCGATGTCCCGCATCGAGTAGCGTCGCCCGCCACCGGCCGTGCGGCCCGGCGACACCAGGCCCTGCCGGTCGTACGTGCGCAGTGTCTGCGCGTGCATCCCGGCGAGCTGGGCCGCCACCGAGATGACGAACACCGGGGTCTCTTCGTCGCCCTCCTGCGGAATCCCGCCGAACATCCCACTCACCTGCCTTCGAGCAGCTCAGTGATCTCGGGCCGGGGGTCGTGCCCGGCCATCGACTCGGCGTACGCCTGCAGTGCCTCGCGCGCCTTGTCGTCCAGTTTGGCGGGAATCGCGGCCTGGAGGGTGACGAGCAGGTCACCTTGCGAACCGTCGCGCTTGGCGATGCCCTTGCCGCGCACGCGCAGTACCCGCCCGCTCGCCGTGCCCGGCGGCACCTTGAGCGAGACCTTGGCGTCCAGCGTCGGCACCGTGATCGTGGTGCCGAGCGTCAGCTCGGTGAAGTCCACCGGCACGGTGAGCGTCAGGTCGAGTGACTTCGGCTTGCGGCCGAACAACGCGTGCGGAGCCACGTGCACCCGGACGTACAAGTCGCCCGCCTGCGCGCCACCCCGGCCCGGTTCGCCCTGGCCCGCCAGCCGGATCCGCTGGTCGTCGTCGACGCCCGGCGGGATCCGGACGGTGAGCGTGCGGGTCCGCGTGCTGACCCCTTCGCCGCCGCACTCCGGGCACGGGTCGTCGATGATCTGCCCGCGGCCGCGGCAGTCGCGGCACGGCTCGGAGAACGCGAACGCGCCCTGGCTGCGGCTGACCAGCCCCGACCCGGAACAGGTCGGGCAGGTCCGCGGCGACGTGCCCGGCTTCGCGCCGTTGCCGCCGCACGTCGAACAGGTCGCCGGGCTCGACAGCCGCAGCGGCAGGGTCGCGCCCTTGACCGCCTCGGTGAAGTCGATCCGGACGTCGGTCTCGACGTCGGCACCGCGCTGCGGCCGGTTGGCCGTCGCGCCCGCCGACGCCCGGCCGCGGCCGAACAGCCCGCCGAGGATGTCGCCGAGCCCGCCGAAGCCGCCCTGCTGGCCGGCCCCGGCCTGGCCGAAGATGTCGCCCATGTCGAAGCCGCCGGCCCCGCCGCTGCCGCCGGGGAAGTTGAACCCGCCCCCGGCGCCGCCGAACAGGCGCCGCGCCTCGTCGTACTCCTTGCGCTTGCTCGCGTCGGAGAGCACGCCGTAGGCCTCGGAGACCGCCTTGAACTTCTGCTCCGCCTGCGCGTTGCCGGCGTTCGCGTCCGGGTGGTTCTCCTTGGCCAGCTTGCGGTAGGCCTTCTTGATCTCGTCCGCGGTGGCGTCGGAGGAGACGCCCAGCTCACGGTAGAAGTCCTTACCGATCCATTCCCGTGCGCTCATCGGGCGTCTCCTCCTCCCACTGGGTTCTTCTTACTGCTGCTGGTCATCGAGTCCGCCGCCGAGTGGCAGCTCGCCACCGACGGACGGGTCCACCGGGGCCGCGCCGGGCTCGTGGTCGGTCACGCCGACCAGCGCCGCCCGCAGTACGCGGTCCCCGAAGCGGTAGCCGCGGCGCATGACCACGGTGACCGTCGGTCCCGCCACGTCCGGCGAGGTGTTGTGCTGCACGGCCTCGTGGACGCTCGGGTCGAAGGCTTCGCCCTCGGAGCCGAACGACTCGAGACCCGCGCGCTGCAGGCCGCTGATCAGCTTGTCGCCGACCGCCTTGAACGCGCCGGTGAGGTCACCGTGCTGCTCGGCCCGCTCGAGGTCGTCGAGCAGCGGCAGCAGGTCGTTCACCACGGTCGCCTTCGCGCCGAGGACGACCGCCTCGCGGTCGCGCTCGACCCGCTTGCGGTAGTTGGCGTACTCCGCTTGCAGGCGCTGGAGGTCGGCGGTGCGCTCGGCCAGCTCCTTCTCGACGTCGGAGACGACCGACACCGAATCGTCCACAATGGACTCACCCAGCGAGGGGCCCGCGTGCTCCACGGGCGCCTCGTCGGGGTCCGGCGCGGCGTGGGCCGGACCGGGCGGGCGGACCTGCCCGGTCTGGGGGTCCACCCGACGCCGGTCCCGCACGACCACCGGCTCCTCGGGGCCGCGGCCCTGGTTCTCGGATTCGTCGTAGCTGTGGGTCACTTCTTCTCGTCCTCTTCGACGATCTCGGCGTCCACCACGTCATCGGCCTTGGCCTGGCCGCCGGCCGCACCGGCGTCCCCGGCCGCACCGGCACCCGCGGCGCCCTCGGCGCCCGGCTGAGCGGCGTTCGCGTTGGCGTACAGGGCGGTGCCCAGCTCCTGCGAAGCGGTGTTCAGCTTCTCGATCGACTCGCGGATCTTCGCCGAGTCGGTGCCCTTGAGCGCCTCGTTCGACTCGTCGATCGCGGACTTGACCTTGCCCTTGAGGTCCTCGGGCAGCTTGTCGTCGTTGTCCTTGAGGAACTTCTCGGTCTGGTAGACCAGCGTCTCGGCCTGGTTGCGGGTCTCGGCCTCTTCGCGGCGGGTCTTGTCCTCCTCGGCGTGCGCCTCGGCGTCCTTGACCATGCGCTCGATGTCGTCCTTCGGCAGCGCGGAGCCACCGGTGATCGTCATCGACTGCTCCTTGTTCGTGCCCAGGTCCTTCGCCAGGACGTGCACGATGCCGTTCGCGTCGATGTCGAAGGTGACCTCGATCTGCGGCACGCCACGCGGGGCGGGCGGGAGGCCGGTCAGCTCGAACATGCCGAGCTTCTTGTTGTGCGCGGCGATCTCGCGCTCACCCTGGAACACCTGGATCTGCACCGACGGCTGGTTGTCGTCCGCGGTGGAGAAGATCTCCGAGCGCTTGGTCGGGATCGTGGTGTTGCGCTCGATGAGCTTGGTGAACACGCCACCCTTGGTCTCGATGCCCAGCGACAGCGGGGTGACGTCCAGCAGCAGGACGTCCTTGACCTCGCCCTTCAGGACACCGGCCTGCAGCGCCGCGCCGACGGCGACGACCTCGTCCGGGTTCACGCCCTTGTTCGGCTCGCGGCCGCCGGTCAGCTCCTTGACCAGGTCCGACACGGCCGGCATGCGGGTGGAACCACCGACGAGCACGACGTGGTCGATGTCGCCGACGGCGATGCCCGCGTCGCGGATCACGTTGTTGAACGGGTTCCGGGTGCGCTCGAGCAGGTCCGAGGTGATCTTCTGGAACTCGGCGCGCGAGAGCTGCTCGTCGAGGAACAGCGGGTTCTTGTCGGCGTCGACCGTGATGTAGGGCAGGTTGATGCCGGCCGAGTTCGAGCTGGACAGCTCGATCTTCGCCTTCTCCGCCGCCTCGCGGATGCGCTGCAGCGCCATCTTGTCCTTGGTGAGGTCGATGCCGTTCGTGGCCTTGAACTTGTCGACCAGCCACTTGACGATGCGCTCGTCCCAGTCGTCACCACCGAGGTGGTTGTCACCGGAGGTCGCGCGGACCTCGACGACGCCCTCGCCGATCTCCAGCAGCGAGACGTCGAAGGTGCCACCACCGAGGTCGAAGACCAGGATGGTCTGCTCCTTCTCGCCCTTGTCCAGGCCGTACGCCAGCGCGGCGGCGGTCGGCTCGTTGACGATGCGGAGCACGTTCAGGCCGGCGATCTGGCCGGCTTCCTTGGTGGCCTGCCGCTGCGCGTCCTCGAAGTACGCCGGGACGGTGATCACCGCGTCGGTGATGGTCTCGCCCAAGTACGCCTCGGCGTCACGCTTGAGCTTCATCAGCACCCGGGCGCTGATCTCCTGCGACGTGTAGTTCTTGCCGTCGATCTCGGTCTTCCAGTCGGTGCCGATGTGCCGCTTCACGGACCGGATCGTCCGGTCGACGTTCGTCACGGCCTGGTTCTTCGCCGGCTGACCGGTCAGCACTTCGCCGTTCTTGGCGAAGGCGACGATCGAAGGGGTGGTCCGGGAGCCTTCCGAGTTGGCGATGACCGTCGGCTCGCCGCCCTCAAGGACGGCGACGACCGAGTTGGTCGTGCCGAGGTCGATGCCGACCGCTCGCGCCATGGTGCTTTCCTCCTGTGTAAGCCTGCTATGTTCGTGACCTGCACGTTCGCCACCGCCTTGAGCGGGGCCTTGGCAAGTTTAGTCGGGCCGTCGCGCACCTCGTCAAGTCGGACTTGAGTCGACTGCGCTCAACCTTCGTACCCAGCCTAACGAGGCACTCCGGGTTCTTGTTCCCGGGTTCACCGGCAGAGTTGGCGGGAACCGGGTGTGAGCCCGCTCACCAGGTAGTTCACCTCGGCTTCCCGGGCGCACGCGGAGTTGAACAGCCCCGTGTGGCCGTCGTCGGTGCGGGTGAGCAGGGCCGCGCCGTCGATGCTCGACGCCAAGGCGCGGGCCCAGGACAGCGGCGTCGCCGGGTCGTGAGCGCCGCCCACCACCAGGATCGGCGGGGCGCCGTGGACCGGGTGCGGCTGGGGCGGGTTCTTCGCCGGGACCGGCCAGCCCGTGCAGCCGCTGGTGAAGTCCCAGAACTCCGAGTACCGCCAGCTGTGCGGCGCCACCGCGCGAAGCAGCCCGGCCGTCAGTGCCATGTCGGCCGGCCCGGTGAACGGCGACGGGAAGTCGTGGCAGCCGATCGCCCGGTACGCCCCGTAGATCGGCGACAGAAACTGGTTTCGCTCGGTCAGCCCGCGCGCGTCCGGGAACTCGCCACCGGCCGCGGCCAGAGCCTTGCCCAGCGCCGGCCACTCCTCGCGGATGTAGAGGTGGTTGTAGACGCCCGCCGAGACCTCGTCGGCCGTCGCCGAGCGGCCCAGGTCGCCCGCCCACACCGCGCCGTGCGAGGCCCGGGCCACGACGTCGTCGTAGAAGCGGAGGACGTCCTGCCCGTGCAGGGCGCACTCGGCCGAGCCACGGCACCAGCCCGCGAACCGGACCAGCGCGTCCTCGGTCGCCGCCGCCTCCTCGAGGATCGCCTGACGCAGTGGCCGGGCGTGGTCGACGGCGCCGTCGAGCACCATCGTGCGCACCCGGTCGGGGTGCTTCGACGCGTAGACCGCGCCCAGCTCGGTGCCGTACGACAGGCCCAGCCACGAGATCTTCGGCTCGCCGAGCGCCACGCGGATCGTCTCGATGTCGTCGGCCGCGCTCTGCGTGTCCGCGTTCGCCAGCAACGGCCCGGTCCGGGCCACGCAGTCCTCGCCCGCCGCGCGGTTGTGCGCGACCAGCGCGTCGAAGCTCGCACGGGAAGCGGGGAACCGGTCCAGCGCCGGGTCGAAGAGCGTCCCGGGGTCGCACGTGATGCGCGGCGTGCTGAACCAGTCGCCGCGCGGGTCGAAGCCCACGACGTCGAACCGCTGCCGCAGCCGTGCGAGGTCCGGCGAAGCCAGCCCGCCGAACTGCACGAACCCGACGCCGGAGCCACCCGGCCCGCCGGGGTTCACCAGCAGCGAGCCGATCCGATGTGACGGATCGGCGGCCGGCAACCGCGCCAGCGCGAG
This sequence comes from Amycolatopsis sp. NPDC098790, assembly GCF_044759945.1. Taxonomy (NCBI): domain Bacteria; kingdom Bacillati; phylum Actinomycetota; class Actinomycetes; order Pseudonocardiales; family Pseudonocardiaceae; genus Amycolatopsis; species Amycolatopsis sp. NPDC098790. The sequence goes on along the minus strand of NZ_JBIWAI010000001.1, from coordinate 1,333,371 downwards.
CCGCGCCGACCCCAGTTCCGGTCGCGCACGGTCGATCGGCACGTCGACCGTCGCGCATTCGGCCGTCGGTTCCTGCTGCGTCGCACACGCGTGCCACGACAGCGAAGGAGCCGCTGAGGCGACCGCCGGCACGACCCCCATGACCACGACCGCCGCGATGACCGCGACGACCCGGCGCACGTCCATGATGTGGTTCCTCCCCCTGCACGCCGTCCTTCGGCGCACCCCATTCCTAACAGCGACCCCCGACAGTTCAGGAGCGGCGGCCGGTCCAGGAAGAGAAGAAGAAATCCGAGTTTCCTTGCCGCACAACGACTTCCGCCGGAGTACCGACCCAGGAAGTCACTCGATAGTGGGAATCCGCGGCGACCGGCACCCCCTGCGCCGGCGCCGCGGTCTCCTCCCCACGCGTGAACCCCACGACGCCGAACATCGCGACGGCCCCCAGCAACGCGGCCGCCAGCACGCGCCGTTCGATCTTGCCCATGGTGAAAGTGCCCCCGTAGTAAGGAAGGTCAGGCCGCGCGGACCGTGACGCTGCCGCTGTCGGTCGTGAGGTCGAGCGTGTTCGGCGCGGACCCGTCGGTCGGGACGTCGACGGTGCGGTGCCCGCTGTCGCTGTCACCGACGACGCGGTACGGCCCGCCCGGCACCTCGACGTCGATGCTGCCGCTGTCCGCCTTGATCTTGACGTTGTTCGCCTGGGCCAGCGTGAAGTCGACGCTCCCGCTCGACGCCGTCACGTCGACCGGCCCGCGCACCCCGGTGCCCTTGATGCTGCCCGAGTCGGCGTGCACCTGGACCTCGCCGACGTCCGACAGGTCGATCCCGCCGCTTTCCAGCCGCAGCTTCACGAGGCCCGGCACGTCTTCGACGCGGGCGTGCCCGGAGTCCGACTGGACGTCCACGCTCGCCACCCCGGCGACGTCCAGGCCGCCCGAGTCCAGCCGGCCGGTCACCGGCACGCCGGCGGGGACGACGACCTCGAAGTCGACCGAGCAGTTGTTCCCGCAGTCGGTGAGCACGAGCTGGTCGCCGTCGACGCGGAAGAACGTGTCGCCCGGCTTGCTGCGCCAGTGGTAATTGACTTTTTCGCGCACTGTGGACGGTCCCGTCCCGGTGCGGATCTTCACCGACCCCGAGTCGCCTTCCAGCTTCACGCTGCGAATCGTCTCCGAAAGGGTCTTGCTGTTCTCGAAGTCCGATCCCCAGCCCCAGCCGAACGCGGTCGCCAGGCCGACGCCGATCAGGACGATGCCACCCAGAGCCAGAAGCGGGCGCGCCATGGTCGTTCCCCTCAGTTGTTTCCTCTGCGTGAGAAACGTTATGGCCGGGTGCGGTGCGCGCACATGGGGGTAACCCCCCGAAAGAACCCTGAGATCCGTCCCTGACACGCGGGGGCGGGTCGAGGGGCCTAACCTGGCGCCAGGCTCAGTTCCGTGATCAGGAGGATCCATGCCGCAAGCACCCGGCCCGTACGAATCCCTGCCCGACGTGCCGTCCTTCACCCTCCGCAGCAACGACGTCGCCGACGGCGAAACCCTCGCCACACCCCACCTTTCCGGCATCTTCGGCGCGGGCGGCGAGGACCGTTCGCCGCAGCTGGCGTGGGAAGGCTTCCCGGCGGAGACGAAGAGCTTCGCGGTGACGTGCTACGACCCGGACGCCCCGACCGGCAGTGGTTTCTGGCACTGGGCCGTGTTCAACCTGCCGGCCTCGGTGACGGAGCTGGCCTCGGGAGCGGGCGACGGTGCGGGTCTGCCGGAAGGCGCGGTGACGTTGAAGGGCGACGGCGGGGTGAAGCAGTTCCTCGGCGCGGCGCCCCCGCCCGGGCACGGCCCGCACCGTTATTACTTCGCGGTGCACGCGCTGGATGTGGACAAGCTGGACGTCCCGGAGGACGCGACCCCGGCGTTCCTCGGCTTCAACATGTTCGGCCACACGTTGGCCCGCGCGGTGATCACGCCGGTGTACGAGAACAAGGGCTGAGGTTTTCCCGGGCCCGGTGCTGTTGCGGATCGGCAACGGTGCCGGGCCCGTTTTTGTCGGTGCCCGATGACACACTGCGGTCATGTCACCACCGATAGCGACACCCCGGTCGAGAGCGCTGGGGTTCGGGTTGCGGACGGCACGCTTGGCACGCGGGTACGGCCTTCGCGAGCTGGCGCGGGCGACGGACGTGCATCCCGCCGAACTCTCCAATTGGGAGCTTGGGTTGCGGGTGCCCAAGATGGAGGAGGTCGCGCTCCTGCTCGGGCAGCTACGCGTGGGGTTGGCCGAGCGGAACCGGTTGCTCGAACTGGCCGAGCACGCCCGGGAGCCCAACTGGCTTGAGTCGACAGTGGCACCCGAGGTCGCCGCCCACGCCGAATTCGAGCGCGCGGCGACGACGGTGTTCACCTGGCAGCCGATCCTGATGCCCGGGTTGCTGCAGACCGAGGACTACATCCGCGCTGTCGTAGCGCTTCCTCAGCGCACCAGGGAGGAGGTCGAGCGGCTGACCGCGGTCAAGCTGGCCCGGCAGGAGCGGCTTCGCGGCCCGGATCGGCTGGACTACACGGTCCTGCTCGGCGAGTCCGCGTTGCGGCGGGGCTTCGGCGGCCCGGCGGCCATGGCGGAGCAGCTTCGCCGGCTGCTCACGGCGATGAACCGGGAGAACATCGGGCTGCGGATCCTCCCGGCGACTGACCACGGCCACCCCGGGGTGTGGGGCTCGTTCTCGATCCTGGAGTTCCCGGCGCTGCCGCCCATCGTCTTTCTGGAGCAGTACCAGGGCTGCGCCTACCTCTACGATGACGATCAGGTGGCGGCCTACCGCGCCGCCATCGGATCCATGACCTCCCTCGCGCTGAGCGAGCCCGACTCCGCGCAGCTCCTCCGGGAGGTGATCGGCGAACTGGAGGCCTGACATGCACTGGCGGAAATCGAGCCACAGCGCGGATGCGGACTGCGTGGAGGTTGCCCTCGCTCAGGTGGTGCGGATCCGCGACACCAAGGACCGCCCGGGCGGAACCCTCGAAATCTCCACCCGATCGTGGGACGCCTTCCTACAGCTCACCGCAACGACTCCGCGTTGACGCCTTCGCGCTCCAGATAGCGCCCCTTGGTGTGCTCGCCGAAGCCGAACTGCCGGTACAGCCCGTGCGCGTCCGCCGTGTGCAGCATCCAGCGGAAACCGGCGCCCGGCCCGTTGTCGATCATCTCGCGCACGATCTCCTTGCCGAGACCGGTTCCCCGGGCGGAGTCGACGACGAACACGTCCGCCAGGTACGCCGAGCCGACGCCGTCGGAGAAGGCCCGCGCGAAGCCGACCAGCTCGGACCCGCGGTAGGCGCCGACGACCCGCCAAGAGCCGTCGATCGCGGCTTCGACCTGCGCACGCGTCCGCCAGCGACCCCAGTAGGCCTCGGTGGACAAGAACTTCCACACCACCTCGAGGTCGAGCCGCGCGCGATCGTCGTCCAGTTCGTACTCACCGAAGGTTCGCATGATCCGAAGCTAACTACCCCGTCAACGCGGTTTCAGCAGGTAGTCCACCACCGGACGCAGCTCTTCCGCGGACGGCGGCTCGTCGTCGATCAGCCCCTGGATGAGCAGGCCGTCGATGCCCGCGAGGAACACCCGGAACGCCACTTCGTCGTCGTGGCGGACCATCGACGTCAGGACGTCCAGCCAGCGACGCGCGGCCGGCCGCAACTCGGGCTTGCGCGCCGCCAGGAGGTACAGCTCGTACTCGGCCATCGTCCGGCCGCGGCGTGGCCCCAACGCCTCGGCGAGCAGGCCGGCGACTTCCGAAGCGCCGCGCGAACCGCGTGACCGGGCCCGGTCGATCATCCAGTACACCTCGGTCGCCATGTCGCGGGCGCACGAGATGAGCGTCGCGACCAGCAGGTCGTCCAGGGACGAAAAGTGGTACGTCGTGGACGTCGTCGGGACGCCGGCCTCGGCTGCGACCGTCCGGTGGGTGACGCCCGCGACGCCGTCGCGCTCGATCACCCGCAGCGTCGCCTCGATGATCTCCGCGCGCCGCTTGTCGCCCCGCGCTTTACGGCCGTCGACCTGCAGTTTCACGTCGATGCACTCCCGATCTCGATCAGCACGACACCGCCGATGACCAGGGCCAGTCCGGCGATCATCGCCGCGTTGACCGGCTCCTTCAGGAACACCACCCCGACGATCGCCACCAGTGCGACGCCGGCCGCGGCCCAGATCGCGTACGCGACCCCGATCGGCAACCCCATCTTCAGCACGTACGACAGCGCGACGAACGCGACGGCGTACCCGGCCACCACGACGATCGACGGCCCGAGCTTGGAGAAGCCCTCGGAGAGCTTCAGCGAGACCGTCGCGGAGACCTCGGCGGCGATCGCCAACGCGAGGAGAAGGTACGCACCCATAGGGTGAAAAGTACCTGAACGATCGTCCCAAAACAAAGAGCGACGTACACCACATCGGTGGGACTTAGGGCCACTCAACGGGTTACTCATCAGTAAGGACGGTTAGTCTCCCCGCACCACCACTGCTTTGATCAACGCAGTTTCCCGGACGAAAGGCACCCGAACGATGGGCGCTCTGCAACTGACGCTCGGCGGGATCTCCGTCGTGCTCGGCCTCGTCGCGTGGGGCATGTTCGCCGCGACGATCGCCCGTTTCGTGCGGGTGATCCGCCTCGGGCAGCCCGATTCGACGCGCAACGGCCCGTTCATGCCGCGCATGAAGACGCTGATCAAGGAGTTCGCCGCTCACACGCGGATGAACCGCAAGAAGAGCGTCGGGCCGGCCCACTGGCTCGTCATGTGGGGCTTCCTGCTCGGCTCGCTCGCCCTGTTCGAGGCATACGGCGAGGTCTTCGTCCCGACGTGGGGCTGGCCGATCCTCGACGACTTCCCGCCGTTCCAGCTGCTCATGGAGCTGCTCGGGCTCGGCACGATCGTCGGCATCCTGGTGCTGATGGCGATCCGCCAGCGCAACCACCCGCGCCGCGCCGACCGCCAGTCGCGCTTCGCCGGCTCGAACTTCAAGTGGGCGTACTTCATCGAGGCCGTCGTCCTGGTCGAGGGCATCGGCATCATCGGCGTCCGCGCCGCGAAGTCCGCGCTGAACACCCACGAAGGGCCGATGTGGGCGTCCTTCGTCTCGAACCCGATCGGCCAGCTGCTGCCGGCCAGCCCGAACCTGGTGACGATCTTCGCGTTCGTCAAGCTGATGAGCGCCACGGTCTGGCTGATCGTCGTCGCGCGCACGATGACCATGGGCATCGCCTGGCACCGCTTCAGTGCGTTCTTCAACATCTACTTCAAGCGCGAGGCCGACGGCGGCGTCGCCCTCGGCGCGCTCAAGCCGATGATGAGCGGCGGCAAGGTCCTCGACCTCGAGGAAGCCGACCCGGACGAGGACACCTTCGGCGTCGGCAAGATCGAGGACTTCAGCTGGAAGGGCTGGCTGGACTTCTCGACGTGCACCGAGTGCGGCCGCTGCCAGGAGCAGTGCCCCGCGTGGAACACGGGCAAGCCGCTGTCGCCGAAGCTGGTCATCACGCAGCTGCGTGACCACGCCTACGCGAAGGCGCCGTACCTCATGGCCGGTGGCAAGCGGGACATGGCGGGCGACGAGGTCGGCTTGTCCGGCGACAACATGTACGCCGGGATCGACGTCCTCGCGATCGCCGAGTCGCAGAAGGCCCTGATCGGCGACGACGGCGGCGTCATCGACCCGGACGTCCTGTGGTCCTGCACCAGCTGCGGCGCGTGCGTCGAGCAGTGCCCGGTCGACATCGAGCACGTCGACCACATCGTGGACATGCGCCGCTACCAGGTGATGATCGAGTCGTCGTTCCCCAGCGAGCTGAACGGCATGTTCAAGAACCTGGAGAACAAGGGCAACCCGTGGGGCCAGAACGCCAAGGACCGGCTGGCCTGGACCGAGGACCTGGACTTCGAGGTCCCGGTGTTCGACGGCGACATGGGCGACGCCGAGTACCTGTTCTGGGTCGGCTGCGCCGGCGCGTTCGAGGACCGCGCGAAGAAGACAACGCGCGCGGTCGCCGAGCTGCTGCACATGGCCGACGTGAAGTACAAGGTGCTGGGCTCGGAGGAGTCCTGCACCGGTGACCCGGCCCGCCGCGCGGGCAACGAGTTCCTGTTCCAGATGCTGGCGCAGCAGAACGTCGAGGTCCTGAACTCGGTGTTCGAGGGCCGCGAGCGCAAGGCCCGCAAGGTCGTCGTGACCTGCGCGCACTGCTTCAACACCCTCGCCAACGAGTACCCGGAGCTGGGCGGCCAGTTCGACGTCGTGCACCACACGCAGCTGCTGAACCGCCTGGTCCGCGAGAAGCAGCTGGTGCCGGTGGCGCCGGTCGCCGAGGACGTCACCTACCACGACCCGTGCTACCTCGGCCGCCACAACAAGGTCTACGAGGCGCCCCGCGAGCTGGTCGGCGCGACCGGCGCACAGCTGCGTGAGATGCCGCGGCACGGCGACAAGTCGATGTGCTGCGGTGCCGGCGGCGCGCGGATGTGGATGGAAGAGAAGATCGGCAAGCGGATCAACGTCGAGCGCGTCGACGAGGCGCTCGGCACCGCGCCGTCGAAGATCGCGACCGGCTGCCCGTTCTGCAAGGTGATGCTGAACGACGGTCTCACGGCCCGTCAGGCCGACGGCAGCGCGAGCGAGAAGGTCGAGATCGTCGACGTCGCGCAGATGCTGCTGGAGTCGGTCAAGCGCAAGCCGGAGCCGAAGCCGATCGCCCTCGGAGCGCCGTCGCTCGCGCAGGAGTGACAGACGGACGAGAAACGCACGGCCCCGACCGGGTTACCGGTCGGGGCCGTTTCTCATTGCGTGAAACGCGGAAATCGATTACACGAATAACGTTCACAATATTCACCGCAATGGCCCATCAGGGCGGAAACAAACGTTGGCCAAAAGCCTGTCCACCGGGCGTAAGCTGGCCTTTCCTCGCCGCCACCGCTGCCAGCGAGGCCACTTCGACGATCAAGGAATCAGGGGGCAGCGTTGATGGGCGAGGACCTGCGGTCCACGAGAACCGGGTTCGGGGAAACCACCGGCAGGCACGCCCTCCGCGACATCCCGCCCGTCGGCGAGTACCGCATGGAGCCCTCCTCCGGCGCGCTTCCCACGCAGCGGACGCTCGTCCGCCCGTACGTCCTGACGCGCGGCCGCACGCAGTCGCGGCGGCACCTGGCGATCGAAGCCCTCATCTCCACCCGGACCGGCGCGTCCTGGAACGGCGCCCGGCTGACCGGCGAGTTCCGCTCGGTGCGTTCGCTGTGCCTCCACCCGCGCTCGGTCGCCGAGGTCGCGGCCCGGCTCAGCGTGCCGCTCGGCGTCGCCCGGGTGCTGCTCGACGACATGGCCGAGCAGGGCCTGATCACGATCCACGACACGCGGGTGAACACCGAAGGCCGCCCGGCCGTGGCGCTCATGGAACGCGTGCTGCACGGCCTGCGCCGCCTCTGACCATTACGCTCACCAAGGTGAGCGAGGAACCCGAAAAGCCCGGTGGCGAAAGCACGCTGACCGTCCTGCTCGCCGGTGGGGTGAACCTGGCGATCGCGATCATGAAGCTGATCGCGGGCATCATCACCGGCTCCGGCGCGATGCTCTCCGAAGCAGCCCACTCGGTGGCCGACACGTTCACCGAGGTCCTGCTGCTGACGGCGTTGAAACGTTCCGACCGGCCCGCCGACCGCGTGCACCCCTTCGGCTACGGCAAGGAGCGCTACTTCTGGTCGCTGCTGGCCGCCGTGTCGATCTTCGCATCGGGCTCGATGTTCGCGCTCTACGAAGGCGTGTCGACGCTGTTCGGCCACGGCGAGGCGCAGAGCACGTCGATCCTCAGCTACATCGTGCTGGCGGTCGCGTTCCTGCTCGAGGGCACGTCGTGGGTGCAGGCGGTGCGCCAGACCGTCCGGGAGTCCAAGGCCGAAAACCGGTCGTTCTGGCAGTACCTGCGGCTGATCGACGACCCGACGCCGAAGACCGTCCTGTTCGAGGACTCCGCCGCCCTGATCGGCCTGCTGGTCGCGTTCGCCGGCATCGGGCTGCACCAGATCACCGGGTCGGAGGTGTGGGACGGCGTCGCGTCGATCGTCATCGGCGTGCTGCTGGCCTGCGTCGCCTACCTGCTCGGGCGGACGAACCGCGGCCTGCTCATCGGCCGCCAGGCCAACCCGGAGATCGTCCGCGGCGTCCGCGACCACCTCTCCGCCGCGCCGGAGATCGAGGCCGTCGTGGACCTGCAGACGATGCTGATGGGCACCGACCAGGTCCTCGTCTGCACCCGCGTCGACTTCGACGACTCCCTGAGCGCCGGCGACCTCGAACGCGCGTGCGTCCGGCTGGCGGGCGAGCTGACCGAGTCGTTCAACGACGTCACCGAGGTGTTCATCGAGCCGGTGCCGCGGACGGACCCGGAGCTGCGCGCGACCGTGCTGGCGCGCTACGGCGAGATCGCGGAGCGGTGGAACGCTCCGAACCAGTAGCGGTCAGTACCCGAAGTCCTGGACCCAGTAGTTGCCCGCCTTTGTGAAGCCGACGCCGATCTTCGTCAGCGAGCAGTTCAGGATGTTCGCGCGGTGGCCCTCGGAGTTCATCCACGCGTCCATGACCTGCGCCGCGGACGTCTGGCCCTTCGCGATGTTCTCCGCGCCCGGCTTCGAGTAGCCGGCGATCTTGATGCGCTGGTCGAACGTCACGCCCTCGGGGTTGGTGTGGGCGAAGAAGTTGCGGGCCGACATGTCGTCGCTGTAGTCCTGCGCGGCGTCGGTGAGGTGCGATTCCTCGGTCAGCGGCTTGCAGCCGGCCTGCGCGCGCTCGTCGTTGACCAGGGAGACGACCTGCGCGGTGGTCGACTGCGCGACGCGGGCGGCGGCCTTGGTGGTCGGCGGCGGGGCCGCTTCGGACGTGGTCGGCGGCGCGGTCGTGGTCTCGGTCGGGGCCGGTGCCTCGCTGGAGGTCGTCGTCGGCGCGGGCGCCTCGGTCGTGGCCTGCTTCGGAGCCGGGGCCTTGCCGCCCGCGAGGTCGGTACCGCTGCCGCTGCCGGCTCCGGCCGGCGCATCGGGCAACACGAGCGCCGCGGCGCCGAGCTCGGCGGTGTTTCCTTCGGCGGTGGCCATCCAGGTGCCTGTCGCGGCGGAAAGGACGCCGAGCAGCACACTGAGTGACACCATCACCACGCGAGCACGTTCACCAATGGGGGACACGGCGCGAGAACGTATCACGGAACGATTACAGCGAGAACCCTACGAACGCGCTGATCACATTCCGGTCGCCGAGCATTCGACGACCGACCGGAATTTCGCGGCAATCGGACGCTCCGGCGTTACTCCGTTCAGCCGCTTCGCACGACGAAGGTGGCGTCGCCGGACGCTTGGACGGGGCGGCCCGTCGGGTCCTGGCCGGTGACGGTCGCCTTGCTCGTGAACCCCGCTTTCCCCGCGGTCGTCGTGCAGGTGTAGGTGATTTCGGCGTCCGCGGCGAGGTTCGCGACGGAATGCGCACACGTCTGCGTGTGGTCGTCCACGACGTACACCGCGGTGAGCGGGACGTCGCCGGTGTTCTTGACCAGGATCGAGAACGTGACCGTCGCGCCTTCGCGGACTTCGTACGGCGTCGCGTCCTTCATCAAGGCGATCTCCGGGTGGACGACGTCGACTTTTGCTTCCGCCGTCGATTGCACCGAGCGATTGGCCGGGTCCATTCCGGTTACTTCGACGGTATCCGTGAAGTCGTCGGCCGGTGCCTTTCGGGTGCAGGTGTAGATCCGCTTTTCCCCGGCGGCCAAAGCGCCGAATTGCTTCGCGCACGGTTTGTCGTCACGTGCGGACACGCTGGTCAGCGGGACGTCACCGGTGTTCGTGACGGTGATCCTGAACGTGACGTCGTCGCCTGCGCGGACCTGTGCCGGCTTCGCTTCTTGCGTGATCTTCACGGCCGGGTGAATGACGTCCAGCTCGTCGCTGTCCTTGGCCTCGACGGGCGGGCCGATCGGAGCTGTGGCCGTGACTTTCGCGGTGCTCACGACGTCGTCCTGCGGTGCGGTCGTGGTGCAGTCGTACTTCTGGACCTGCTGGGCTTCGAGGCGGTCGAAGGTCTTCGCGCACGGGTCGGCCTTGACGTCGGTGAGCGGGACGTCGCCGGTGTTCGTGATGGTGATCGTGCTGCTCACGGGGTCGCCGGGGTGGAACGGGCCGCCGTGGAGGTCCTGCGTGATCGTCAACCCGGGGTGGACGACGGTGTAGGCCGCGTCGTCGGTGGCGCTGACCTGGCGGTTCACCGGATCGGTGCCTTCCGCGGTGGCGGAGCTCACGAAACTGTCGGTGCTGGCGTTTACCGTGCAGGAGTGGTGCTGGGAAGCGCCGGGAGGGAGGATGCCGATGGTCTGAGCGCACGCCGGAGTGCGACTGTCCGCAATGGACACTGCGGTCAGGGGGACGTCGCCGGTGTTCGTGACGACGAGGGTGAACGTGACGGTGTCGCCTTGCCGGACCCGCGCGGGCGTCGCGTCGTTCGTGATGGTGATCGCCGGGTGGATGACGTGGACCGGTTGCCCGGCGGTGGCGGTCACGGGACGGTTCGTGGCGTCGGTACCGGTGACTCTCACGACGGCGGTGAAGTCGGCTTCGCCGGCGGTTTGCGTGCAGCTGTAGTTCCGCGTGGCTCGCGGTTCGAGTGAACCCAGGGATTTGGCGCATGCCGGTGCGCCCGGGTCGGCCACGGAGACGTCGTGCAGCACGCTGTCGCCGGTGTTGGTGACGGTGATCGCCGACGTGACGGTGTCGCCGGGGCGCACGGTCTTCGGATCGGCGGACCGGGTGATCGCGACGGCCGGGTGGATCACGTCGATCGTGGCGGTGCTTTCCGCCGTGACCGGCGGGCCGACCGGTGCGGTGGCGGTGACCTGGATCTTGGCGGTGACGTCGTCAGCCGGTGCCGTGAGGGTGCAGCTGTAGGCCTTGGTGGCGCTTGGCTCGACGGTGCCGTCGAGGTCCTGGGTGCACCCCGTGGCTCGCGCCTGTGGTCCGGTGGCTCGTGGGGCGACGGGTGCCGGCGTCGACGAGTCCGTGACCCGGAGACCGGTCAGGGGCACGTCACCCGCGTTGTGCGCGGTGATGCGCAGCGGTACCGCGTCGCCCTCGCGGAACGGGCCGCCCGTCACCTGCGCGGTGATCGCCACGGCCGGGTGCTGCACCACGAACGCGGCCTCCGCGGTCGCCGTCACCGGACGGGCGGTCGGGTCGGTACCCGTCACCGTCGGCTTGTTCGTGACGCCGGTGGTGCCCGCGCGCGTCGTGCACGTGTACGTCCGCGTGTCCTGCGGCGGCAGCGTTCCGAGCGGCTTCGCGCAGTCCGCGACCTGGTCGTCCGTGATTGTCACGCCGGTCAGCGGCACGTCGCCGGTGTTCGACGCGGTGATCGTCCACGTCACCAGGTCGCCTTCGCGGACGGCCGCGGGCGAAGCCTGCGCGGCGAGCGTCACGGCCGGGTGGATCACGTCGACCACGGCGTCGTCGGTGACCGTCACCGTGCGGCCGAGCTGGTCTTTCCCCGACGCGGCCGCCGTGTTGGTGAAGTCGTCCGGCGGGGCCGGGGCGGTGCAGGTGTACGTCTGCCTGCCCTGCGGCGGGAGCGCGCCGATCGCCTTGGCGCACGCCGGGGTGCGGTCGTCGGTGACGGCGACGTCGGTCAGCGGCGCGTCGCCCGCGTTGGCGACCGTGATCGTGAACGTGACCGGGTCGCCGGCGCGCACGACGGCCGGTGACGCGTCCTTCGCGAGCGTCAGGGCCGGCGTGAGCACCGTGACGGTCGCCGACGCCGTGGCGGCCACCGGCCGACCCGACAGGTCGATGCCGGTGGCGGTGACCTGCGACGTCTTCGTCGTGGACGGGTTCGCCGTGCACGTGTACGTCTGCGTCGCGCCCGGGCCCAGGCCGTCGAACGTGCGCGAGCACGACGTCGTCGTGTCGTCGGTGACCTTCACCGGCGCGAGCGGGCTGTCGCCGGTGTTCTTGACCGCGACGGTGAACGTGACGGCGTCGCCCGCGTGGATCACCGGCGGGTCCGCGGTCTTGGTGACCTCGACGGCGGGCGCGATCGTCGGCGCGGGTGCGTCCGCGGTGGCCGTGACCTCCTTGCCGAGGTCGTCCTTGCCGAGGTCGTCGGTGGCGGTCGCGGTCGCGGTGTTGACGCCGTCGACGATCGGGGCCTTGGCCGTGCACGTCGTCGTGCGGCTCTCGCCCGGGGCGAGGGCTCCGGTGAGGGCGCACGCCGGTGCCTTCGGGTCGGTGACCCGCAGGCCGGAAAGCCCGGTGTCGCCGGTGTTCGTGACCTTGATCGTGAAGGTCGCGGTGTCGCCGGCGCGGTAGGCGGGCTGGTCGGCGGTCTTCGTCATGCCCAACGCCGGGTGCACGACGTCGACGGCCGCGGACGCGGTGCCGTCGAGCGCGTCGCCGAGGGTGCTCGTGCCCGTCGCCTTCACGGTGTTCGTGAAGTCGTCGGCCGGGGCTGGGCCGGTGCAGTCGTAGGTGACGGTCTGGTGCGGGGCGAGCGTGCCGAGTGCCTTGGCACACGCCGGAACGGCGTCGGCGGTGGCCTGCACGCCGGTCGCCGGGACGCTGCCCGGGTTCGTCACGGCGACGGCGAACGTCACCGGCTCGCCGGCGTGCGCCTTCGGCCGCGCCGGGCGCACGGCGACGTGGAGTTCGGGCACCGGCACGGAAAACGCCAGGTTCTGCGCGAGGTACGTGTCGCCGCTGGTGACGAAGCCGAGCTTCGTGCTCGTCGCGCCCGCGGGAATGGTGTCGACGTCGAACGACTTGGCGTCCACGCTGAAGTTGTTCTTCACGCCCGGCGCGGACGCGTTGTCCGCGTTGGAGATGAAGAAGTTCGACGTCCCGCCGGTCGCGGGCTCGGCGGCCGGGGTGCCGTCGATCAGGAACTGGTCGCCGGAGCCACCCCAGTCGCCGTCGTAGGCGGTGACGCCGACGTGCGCGTCGGCGGCCGCCGCGCGGAAGCCGGTAATCGTCGTTTCGGTGGGGACGTCGGCGGTCTGGCGGACGTGGCCGTCGTCCACGACGACCTTGCGCTTGTTGGGCGCGAAGTCCGGATTGCGTTCCAGGTACGCGTAGACCAGCGCGATCGACCAGCCGCCGACGCAGTCGAAGCCCTTGGGGGCCCAGACGTTGCCGACGGTCACGTCGAGCGGGGTGCCGGTCGGCACCCCGGCGAACCGGCTGGTCACGTCGGCGTGCGCGGAGTAGTACGGGCCGTCTTCGGTGAACGCCGAGGGTGCAACGTCGACCGATTTCGCGCTGCCCACCGAAAGCCGGACGTTCTGCGTCGCGGGGTTCCCGGGCGGCGGGATCGCGGGAACGCCCTCGCGGAACCCGCACGTCGTGCCGGTCGTGTTGCCCGCCCAGTTCAGCCGGGCGAAGACGATCCGGGCACCGGGCGGGACGCGGACGGACGCGCTCGCCGAGTCGAACGTGCCCGGGTCGGCGTCGACGTCCGCCCACTGCATGAAGAAGTCGTCGTTGACCAGGGTGTCCTTGCGGTCCGCGGTGTTCGCGCACGCCGTCGGAGTGTGCACCGCGCCGGCGGTCGGCGCGCGGTCGGCGGTGAGCGGGCAGCGCAGGACGCCGTTGCCCGCGTACAGGAAGTCGCCGTAGACGACGTCGTCGTAGCCGACCGCGAACGGTGGGGCGCCGGCCGCGCCGGCCGATGGCGTCACCGCCGATACCGAAATGATCATTGCCAGAACGAGAACCAAGCGAAGCGGCCTATTCGGCAACCGCATTCCTCGCTACCTCCGGGGGCCGGGACGACCTTTCGGAGCCTGGCACGAAAGAGGGGTTTACGCGCCGGTTCTCACCCGTCCGTGGCGCCGGTCAGCTTCTGCGTCGACTCGTGGGTGATCTCCGTGGCCGCCTCGACGAACCCGATCACCGTGCGGAGTTCGTCGTCGGTGTAGCGGTCGCACAGCTCGTACATGCGCTTGACCAGGTTGTCCCACAGGTGCACGCCGCTGGCGATGGCCTGCTCGTCCAGCTCGATGAAGACGCGGCGGCGATCGTCCGGGTGCGGGCGGCGGCCGACGATGCCCTTGCGCTCGAGCCGGTCGATCATCGCCGTCACCGACGCCGGCGCCAGGCCGGACAGCCGGGCCAGGTCCTTCGGCGTCTGCGGACCGAACCGCGCGAGGTAGTCCAGGACCTTGGCGTCGACCGCCGACAGCCCCCGCGTCTCGGCGATCGCGGTGTGGAACATGACCGTCTCGGTCGACAGCTCCCGCGACCTGAACAGGACTTCTTCGACCAGCTGAGCTCGCTCGCTTGACACGGCCGCCAGCCTAGCCCACTCTTTAGTTCGACAGAACGAATTAGTTTCTAAGAGATTCGAGGGGACGAACGAGATGACCAAGGCGCTGATCATCGGGGGCGGCATCGCGGGCACGATCACGGCCATCGCGCTGCACGAAGCCGGGCACGAACCGGTGCTGTTCGAGGCGTACGACCGGGGTGCCGAGGGCGTCGGCGCGTTCCTGACGCTGGCGGTGAACGGCCTGGACGCGCTGCTGCCGCTGGGGCTCAGGGACGTCGTCAAGAAGACGGGCTTCGACTCGCCGCGCATGTCGATCGCGCTCGGCAACGGCACCAAACTGGCCGAATTCCCCCTGGGCGGCACGCTGCCGGACGGCACGGTGAGCCAGACCGTCCTGCGCTCCGACCTCTACGTCGCCCTGCGCGACGAGGCCGCCCGGCGCGGGATCCACGCCGAGTACGGCAAACGCCTGATCGGCGCGAGCCAGCCGTCTTCGCAGGTCAGAGCCGAGTTCTCGGACGGCTCGCACGAAACCGGCGACCTGCTGATCGGCGCCGACGGGCTCCGGTCACGCGTCCGCACGATCATCGACCCGGACGCGCCGTCGCCGCGGTACGTGCCGCTGCTCAACACCGGCGGGTTCGCCGAAGGCCTGTCCCTGCCGGACGAGCCGGGCGTGCTGAACATGGTGTTCGGCAAGCGGGTGTTCTTCTGCCACGTCGTCAGCCCGGACGGCCGCGTCTGGTGGTTCGCGAACCCGGCGCGCAAGTCCGAGCCGACCGCGTCCGAACTGGCGACGCTCGCCGGCGAGAAGCTGCGCGCCGAACTGCTGCACCTGGTCGCGCCCGACCGGACGCCGGCGACGGAGATCATCCGCGCGACCCGCGAGGTCTACCCGGCGTGGCCGACGTTCGACTTCCCGTCGGTCCCGGTCTGGCACCGCGGCCGCATGGTGATCATCGGCGACGCGGCGCACGCGACGTCACCAGCGGCGGGCCAAGGCGCGTCGATGGCCATCGAAGACGCCGTCACGCTGGGCAAATGCCTGCGCGACGTACCGGACGTCGAGCGGGCGCTCGCCACCTACGAGGGTCTGCGGCGCGAGCGCGTCGAGGCCGTGGTCGCGGCCGGGAAGCGCAACGGCGACCAGAAGGTGATCGGCCCGGTCGGGCGGGTCGTGCGGGACTTCTTCATCAAGCGGGTGTTCTCGAAGCCGTTCGACGAGGACCCGAACGAGTTCATGTGGAGCCACCACATCGACTGGGACGAGAAGATCGCGGCCGCTTAGCGCCAGGTGTCGACGCGGTGGAAGTTCTTGTACGCCCGGCTCGGGGTCGGGCCGCGCTGCCCCTGGTAGCGGGACCCGGCCTCGCTCGAGCCGTACGGGAACTCGGCCGAGCTGGAGAGCCGGAAGATGCAGAGCTGGCCGATCTTCATGCCCGGCCAGAGCGTGATCGGCAGGTTGGCGACGTTCGACAGTTCCAGGGTGATGTGCCCGGAGAAGCCGGGGTCGATGAAGCCGGCGGTCGAGTGCGTGAGCAGCCCGAGGCGCCCGAGCGACGACTTGCCCTCGAGGCGGCCGGCGAGGTCGTCGGCCAGGGTGACGAGCTCGAACGTCGAGCCGAGGACGAACTCGCCGGGGTGCAGCACGAAGGGCTCGTCGCCCTCCTTCTCGACGAGCGAGGTCAGCTCGTCCTGCTGCAGCTGCGGGTCGATGTGGGTGTACTTGCTGTTGTCGAAGACCCGGAAGAAGCGATCGAGCCGGACGTCGATGCTGGACGGCTGGACCATGCCGGCATCGAAGGGGTCGATGCCGAGCCGGCCGGCGTCGAGCTCTTTGCGGAGGTCACGGTCACTGAGCAGCACGGCCGAAGCCTATCCGGTGGTAACAGACCACCCGAGAACGCATGCTCAGGCGACCCGCATGTGCTGCGCGTAGGAGGTGTCGGGCGCGAAGAGCTTCTCGAGCCGCTTCACGTACCCGCGGCGCCCGGCCTCGCCGATCCGCTCCTGCAAGGCGGTGGCGCCGGGAATGAGCCGCCGCACGGTCTCGGCGGCGAAGTTGACCCCGGCGACGGCGACGATCGCGGCCTGCGCGACGGGATCGTTCGGCAGCCCGAGGAAGTCGGCGTTGGTCTTCCCGAGCACGAGCCGGCTGATCGACGAGTGCACGGCGACGGAGACGTGCGACAGCACTTTCCCGACCGCGCCGCGCCCCTCACCGACGGCGGCGTTGGCCTCGATCAGCGCCTTGGCGAGCCGCTTGGAGTCGTCGTCCGGGATGAACTCGGTGGCGGCGAGCAGCCAGAGCAGGCGCCAGGCGTCCTCTTCGGAGGTGGGGAGCAGCTCGTCGTCGACACCCATGAGCCAGCCGATGTACCGCCAGAGGTGCAGGATGTCGCCGCGCTCGCGGGCGGAGTAGCGCAGGCCGAGCAGTTGCGTGCCGAAGACGTAGACGAGGGAGAAGAGGAGGAGGGTCCCGGCGGTCTGAACCTGGTTGACGGGCCGATCCCAGGCGGCGTAGTCCCAGTCGTCCCGCCGATTCATCGCGGCGCGCACGTGGGCGTGCACGAGCCGGATCCGCAGAGCGGAGGCATAACCCTTTTCACCGTGCTTGAGAGCGCCGGGGGTGGTGACGTCGATCCACCAGGTGGCGGTCTCGACGAGCCGCCGCGTGGCCTTGTATTCGATCTGCCCGGTCCCGACCAGGGCTTTCGTGGCGCGGGAGGCGAGGTAACCGCCCATCAGCGACATGTCCCCGAGCGGGAAGAGCCCGAGCAACCCGGCGCGCGTGATGGCCTTGGCCCCGCGTTCGAGGCGCTCGTCATCGACCCAGTAGGGCTTGGCGTCGACGTCGTCGAAGAACTCCTTGAGCGGCCCGTCCGCGGTGGCGCCGTTCGTCAACGCGTCTTCGAAGAGCCGCCGCCCTTCACCTTTGGGCAGCCGAGCCATCCAGGCGACGACGTCGTCGGCCCGCTGGTCCTGAACCTGCGCGAACTCCCGGATGCGCGCGACCTGCCGCTCGTCACCCCGGATGTCCCCATCGATGAACAGCCGCTGGGCCAGCCGGAACCCACCTTCCCGGAACAGCTCGGGCTCATCCATGGCGCTCACCTCCGAGGTCGACAACAAGTGTTGTCACTTGAAGCGGAGGAGTCAAGGAGGGAGGGGCCTGGACATGGGGATCACGACGCCGTGTATGCTGACGACGCACTGCGGATGTAGTTCAATGGTAGAACATCAGCTTCCCAAGCTGAATACGCGGGTTCGATTCCCGTCATCCGCTCTCATCGAAACCCCGGGCATTTCGCCCGGGGTTTTCGTTTTGTATCCGGGCGCGCAAATGCGTCACGTGCGCGGCGGGCAAACCGGTTTCCGCCGCACTTTCCAAAGCCTCGGCAGCCGTCGGCGAACCCATGCGGTGCAACAACTCCGCCCGCGACGCGTGCCACCACGGGTAATCAGCCAACCCCGGTAAGGAATCCACCAAAGCCAACCCCGCCGCCGGGCCGTCGCGTTCGGCCACCGCCGCCGCGCGGTTCAAGCGCACCACCGGGGTGTCCTGGATCGACAACAGCACGTCGTACCAGGAAATCACCGCGTCCCAGTTCGTTTCTTCGTATGAAGGCGCCAGGTCGTGGCAGGCCGCGATCGCCGCTTGCACTACGTACGCGTTCGGCGTCGACGGCGTCCGGCGCAACCCCTGGCCCACCAGTTCGACGCCCTCCTTGATCAGCGCGAAGTCCCACGTCGACCGGTCCTGCGAGGACAGCAACACCGGCACGCCCGATGAGAACCGGGCCGCGCGGCGGGCGTCCTGCAGCAGCACCAACGCCAGCAACCCCAGCGCCGTCGGCTCGTCCGGCATCAGCGATGCCAGCAGCCGCGCCAAGCGGACTCCCTCGGACAGCAGCGACTCGCGGCCCGTGTAGCCCTCGTTGAAGATCAGGTACACCGTCGACGCCACCCCGGCCAGCCGTGAAGGCAGCTCTTCGGCGGGAGGCACTCGATAAGGAATGCGCGCCTGAGCGATCTTCTGCTTCGCCCGCGTCAGGCGCTTCGCCATCGTCGCCTCGGGAAGCAGCAACGCCCGCGCGACCTCCAACGTCGACAAACCGCCCAACGTCCGAAGCGCCAAAGCCACCTGCGCGTCCAGTGACAACGCCGGGTGGCAGCACGTGAAGACGAGCCGCAGCAGGTCGTCGCGGACGGACACCGGGTCCGGGGACGGGTCGACGGCCGGCATCGCGTCCGCCTCCTTACCGAGCCGCTTCGCTTCGCGGCGGACGACGTCGACCGCGCGGCGGCGGGCCGCCACCAGGAGCCAGCCGCGCGGGTTGTCCGGGACGCCGTCGCGCGGCCACGTCTCGAGCGCGCGCACGACGGCGTCCTGGACCGCGTCCTCGGCCAGGTCGACGCTGCCGGTGACGCGGACCAGCGTGGCCAGTACCCGGGTGCCCTCATCCCGGACCAGCCGCGCGACCGCGTCCCCGGCGCCGGTCACTTGCCGAAGTCGACGACCGGCCGGACCTCGATCGCGCCGTCCCAGGCGCCCGGGATGCGCGAAGCGACCTTGACGGCCTCGTCGAGGTCGGCGCACTCGATCAGGTAGAAGCCGGTGAGGGCTTCCTTGGTCTCCGCGTACGGGCCGTCGCTGGTGACGAGGTCGCCGCCCTTGCCGCCGGTGACGCGGACCGTCGTCGCGGTCGCGGTCGGGTACAGCGCCGCGCCACCGCGGATCACGGCTGCCGCGCCCGCACCGAACTCGTCGTAGTCCTTCATCATGTCCGCGGCCTCGGGCGCGGTCGGGTCGATGTCGGTGGCGTAGATGATCGCGGCGTACTTGGGCATGAGGGGCTCCTCGCAGATCCTGACCGGCGCCGATCGCCGGCTCTCACTGTAAGGACGAACGGCGCGGACGTCTCCGGGACAACCGCGCCCGAACTTTTCTCAGCCCTCGACGAGCTCCCACTCGGAGTCCGGGGTCGCGCGGTCGTACACCTGGCCAGGTGCGGCCTTCAGCACCGTGCGGACGTCCGGGTAAAGCCCCGCCACGTGCTCCAGCTCCAGCCCTTCGACCTCGAAGTCCTCCGCCTCCGGGACCTCGAACCCGACGAACAGCCAAGTACCGTCCTGCTCGCGGACGACCTGGCGGACCGCGCGGACCGGCTGCTGCGGGCCCGTCGGGATCTCCGTCAGGCCCGTGCTGATCTGGGCCTCGTCGTCCGGCGAACCTTCGAACTCCCAGGACTCGCGGCGCTGGGTCAGCAGGCGGATGTCCTCGTCCTCGTCGTCGGAACCGGTCACCGACGACAGCAGCCACGTCCGGCGCTCCGGGTCCCAGTCCGCGGCCATGCCCGTAGGCAGGTCCTGCAAAGCGGTCATCTGCGGCAGCAGCTCGACGGCTTCGCGCAGCGACATCTTCCGGAAGCTCTCGCGGTTGACCAGCACGTCGTCGGACAGCTCGGTGCCGTCACTGATGAACCAGTCGTCCTCGTCGTCCAGCACGACGAAGCCCAGCGCGTCCGGGTCGTTCACCAGGGCCAGCGCGATGATGACCGGCCCTTCCGGGTCCTGGCGCAGCGGCCATTCGGTCGACATGCGCCATATCCCACCACCGGGCGACATCGGGCCGGGAGCCGGGGTCACCCGAAAATCGCGCGAACCCCGCCGCGATGTCCGGCACGATGACGACATGCTCGAAGGAGAACTCGTCCGGCTGCGCGCGCTCGAACCGGAGGACGCCGGGAAGATCCACTTGTGGCAGAGCGATCCCGAGGTCAGCCGGTGGATGGACAACAGCCACCCGCGCTCGCTCGCGCAGATCCGCAAACGCGCCGAAGAGCGCCCGGTCAACAGCTACGAGTCCGTCGTGCTCGGGATCGAGACCGTGGCCGGCGGCGAGCTCATCGGCATCGTCGACCTGCGCGACGCCCTGCCCGAGGTCGGCAACGCCGAACTGGACATCTACATCGGCGACCCCGCCTACCGCAACGGCGGCGGCTACGGCACCGAGGCGCTGCGCCTGATGTGCCGCTACGGCTTCAACTCCATGCGGCTGCACATGATCACGCTCTGGGTGGTCGCCGAAAACGACCGCGCCCGGCACGTCTACCGCAAGGTCGGGTTCGCCGAGGACGGCCGCCACCGCGAGGCGTTCGTGGCGCCCGACGGCGAGCGCCACGACATGATCCTGATGAGCATGCTCAAGGGCGAGCTCAAGTGGTGAGCCGCTTCGGCGCCTTCCGCCGCCACGCGTCTTCGAGCAGCTCACGCAGCTGATCGACGTCGACCTTCTCCAGGTCGACGATGATCGAGCCGTGCCCGTCGTAGTGCGGGGTCGTGAAAAAGGCCGCGTCGCCGGAGTCCAGCAACGCGGCCTTCTCGTCGAGCCCGCACATCACGACCAGGCCGCCCTCGGCCTCGGTGCGCAGCCGCGCGAACCCCTTGCCCGCCACCTTCAGCGCGGGCGTGCGGTACCAGGTCGCCGCCTCGACCTCGGGGAGTCCCGAGGCCAGGCGTACGACGTCTTCCCAGGTCGTCATGGGTCCATTGTCGACCAGGGGTCTTGGAAAAAGCGGACCTACGGCAGGCGGGTGATCCGGTCCGCCGCGGGCGGGGCCACGTTCGCGTGGGCGCCCAGGTACGCGATCAGCGCGTCCAGGTCCACCGGGCCGCCGGCCAGGTTGGTGCCCTTGGTGAACTCGGTGAAGCCGTCCCCGCCGGCGGCGAGGAAGTTGTTCACCGACACGCGGAACGTCGCGGCCGGGTCGACCGGCGTGCCGTTCACCGTGATGTTCGAGACCCGCGAGCCCTGCGGCGCGGACGCCGACCAGCTGTAGTGCAGCGAGCTCGAGATCTGCAGGAACTTCGGGTTCACGCCCGGCGCCCACTGCTGCTCCAGCACGTTCTTCAGGTTCGCGCCGGTCAGCGTGATCGTCTGCATGATGTTCGCGAACGGCTGGACGGTGAACGCCTCGCCGTAGGTCACCACGCCGTCGCCCTCGTTGTTCGCCGACGACTTGTACGTCAGGTCGGCGCGGATGCCGCCCGGGTTGGTCATCGCGATGACCGCGTCGTTCGCCTTCGTGCCCTCGAGCTGCGCGTCGGCGATGACGTCGCCGAGCGAGGACTCACCGGCCGCGTTGCCCGCCGCCGGCAGGTCCGCGGTGATGGTGCCGACCTGGCGGTTCGCGATCGGCGCCGCCTTGGTCTTGGCCTCGGCGACCAGCGCGGCGACGGCCGGGTCCGGCGTTACCGTGCGGGTGACGATCTCGTTGCGGGCCTGGGTGGCCGACCGGACGACGTCGCGCGTCTTCAGGTTGATCTTCAGGTCCAGCACCGACAGCAGGCGGCCGAACGACGCGCCCTGGATGACCGTGCGCGGCTGGCCGGCCGGGTCGTTGATCACGCAGTTGTACTGCTGGTGGCTGTGGCCGGTGAAGATCGCGTCGACCTTCGGGGTCACGGCCTTCGCGATCGCGGTGGCCGGGCCGGGCAGGACGCGGCAGTCGTTCGGGCCCTCGACCTCGGTGCTGTCACCCTGGTGCAGCAGCACGACCTGCGACTTGACGCCGAAGAAGTCGAGCAGGTTCGCGGTGCGGTTGATCGCCTCGACCTCGTCGCCGAACTTGAGGCCCTTGATGGCCTCCGGCGTGACGACGGTCGGGAGGTCCTTCAGCGTCGCGCCGATGACGCCGATCGGGACGCCGCCTTCGAACTTGACGGTGAACGGCAGCAGCGCGGGCAAGCCGTTGGTGAAGTACACATTGGACCCGAGGAACGGGAAGTTCGCACCCTTGAAGGTCTTGTCGAACTGGCAACCGTCGGTCGGGTTGCAGCCGCCGAACTGCATGCGCTGCAGTTCCTTGTACCCCTCGTCGAACTCGTGGTTGCCGACGACGGACGCGCTGACGCCGAGCTGGTTCAGGAAGTCGATGGTCGGCTCGTCGTGGAACAGCGCCGAGATCACCGGCGACGCGCCGACGTTGTCCCCGGCGGACAGCACGAGCGAGTTGCGCACCTGCGAGCGAAGCTGCTTCACGTGCGTCGCCAGGTAAGCGGCACCGCCGGCGTCCACAGTGGTCCCGTCGGACTGCGTCACCCGGCCGCTGGAGCCGGACGGCGGCTCGAGGTTCCCGTGGAAGTCGTTGAAGGTGATGATCCGGACGTCGGTGGTGGGGTCCGGGCGCTGGCCCGCGGACGCGGGCGCGGTGGTCACCGCGGTCGTCGCCAGCGCGGCCGCGGCGAGCACCACGAGCCGGGTTGAAAGCCTCATGCGTGTTTCCTCCGATTCGCGCCCAAGGTCCCCAAACGGGCGCACGGCGGAGGATTCTGCCTCGCGAAGCAGTCACCTACCAGGGTCAAAAGACGGACGTAAAGCGAATGTCACCTAACGGCTTCCCTGGAGCAGTACGCGCGCGACGAGTCCGGGGTCGTCGTTCATCGGCACGTGCCCGCAGCCCGGCAGCAGCCGGAACGTCCCGTCCGGCGCGACCTTCCGCAGGTCGGCGACGCGGGGCCGGGCGAGGATCCGGTCGTGCTCGGCCCAGGCGATGGTCACCGGGACGCCGGTGACCGGGCCGGTGAAGCGGAAGTCCCCGCGCGACTGAGCGGCGGTGGGTTCGAAGCCGGGCGCGGTCGCGAGCGCGTGGGCGTCCTCGACGACGTCGTCCGGGGTGAGCAGCGCGGGCTTCCCGACGATCATCCCGGTCAGCGCCTTGCGCCCGGCCGGGGTCGCGGCGATGCGGCGCACGACGTGCGGTGGCGTGCGCTGGGCGAGCGCGCGGTGGGCTTTGAGCGTCGCGATCGCATACATCTTCTGGGTGCGGTTCCACAGCCCGGCCGGCGACAACGCCGTGACGCTGCGGACGAGCCCGGCCTGCCCGAGCGCGAGCGACAGCAGGCCGCCGAGCGAGTTGCCCGCGACGTGCGGCCGGTCGAGGCCCAGCTCGGTGAACAGCTCCTTGAACATCACCAGCGCGGGCTCGACGCCGTACCCGCCGGACGGCTCGGGCGACTCGCCGAAGCCCGGCAGGTCCACGGCGATAACGTCGCGATGCGGCGTGAGCAGCGGGAACACCGGCGCCCACGCCTGACGGCGGTGCCCGATGCCGTGGATCAGCACCAGTGGCTCGCCCCGGCCCGCGCGGTCGAAGACAACGTCGTCCATTACCCGAGAGTAGGTCCGAGCCGGACGGAATCTACAACCGCGGGTAACAGTTACTCTGCGTCCGGGTGAACCCGCGTCCCGGCGTCGGCCGATCGCTGGACGGCGTCGAGCACGCGGTGTACGCGCAGGGCGTGCGCGAAGTCCGGCAGGTCGCCCTTGAGGTGCCGCGCGTAGGCGTGCGCGACGTTGTACGACGGCTCGGAACTGCGCCCGGCCAGCTGCGGGAGCTCGTACCGCGCGGGCACGGTGAGCTTCTCCAGCGTGCCGGTCCGGCTGCCGCGCAGCGTCAGCTTCGCGATCCAGAACAGCGGGTCCGCGGCGGTGACGACCAGGGTGCCCTCGGTCCCGTTGATCTCCCAGTGGAAGTCCGTGGCGGGCGACGACCCGCCGCGCAGGTGCAGCGAGG
This sequence comes from Amycolatopsis sp. NPDC098790, assembly GCF_044759945.1. Lineage (NCBI taxonomy): Bacteria > Bacillati > Actinomycetota > Actinomycetes > Pseudonocardiales > Pseudonocardiaceae > Amycolatopsis > Amycolatopsis sp. NPDC098790. The sequence goes on along the minus strand of NZ_JBIWAI010000001.1, from coordinate 1,309,456 downwards.
CGACGGCGCCGCTGTTCAGCACACCGGTGACGCCGATCTGGTCCGGCGCGGTCATCGGGACGGAGTCGCCGGTGACCTCGTCGCGCACGCGCTGCCGGACGGTCGCCACCGTCGCCGACAGCTCGGCGAACCGGCCGAGCACCATGTCGAAGGCGTCGACGGTGTGCGCGAACGGGATCGTCAGCATGGTCGCCCCGCCTTCGGGGTGCAGCTGGTAGTCCCGGCCGGCGCGCACGCTCGGCCCCCAGTTGCCGCCCGAGCCGATCAGCGACGTCGAAAGCACGCGGCCGACGTAACCGTCCTTGATGAGGTCGCGCAGGTAGCGCAACGCGGGCGCGGACCGCCCCTGCAGGCCGACGGCGGTCTGGTGGTCCTTCGCCGCTGCCGCCAGTGCCTCGGTTTCGGCGAGGCTCGCGCCGAGCGGCCACTCGCTGAGCACCTGCTTGCCGGCGGCGAGCGCGGGCTCGATCAGCGCGCGGTGCTCGGACACCTTCACGGCGACAACGACCAGGTCGACCTCCGGGTGCCGCGCCAGCTCCCCGGCATCGCCGAAGGTCAGCGGCACGCCGTACTTCTCCCCGGCCACCCGCGCCGACTCGGCGCTGCTCCCGCTGAGCGCGCGGAGTTCGTAGCCGTCCACGACGGCCAGCGCGGGCACGTGCGCGGTGGCGGCCCAGCCGCCGTTCGCGCTGAGCCCGACGATGCCGACCCGGACCGGTGCCATGAGCGTTCCTTTCGTTGCCCTGCACAAGACTTCGACGTGCCGAGCGTCGTGGGCATTCCCCGGTCCGCGCAAGCAGCAACCGGTTATGTCTCGGCATGACATCGATCACCGGTAACGGCCGCCCGGCCAGGGACGATGTGCCGGACACTACGGCGTGTGGGGGACAAGTGGGCATCGAAGTAGTACTCGTGGTGCTGGCCGTCGTCGTACTGCTGATCGGCGGCACGGTGTTCAGCGCGTGGCGCTCCGAACGTTCCGAAGACCGCGAAGACGACTGACCGATCGGCCCGCCACCGGTCGGCCGAGTGGCCGATGCGGTCGGGCTCTTCGACCGAAGTACGCGCGGGGCAAGATCCATAACGTCGGTGGCATGACGAACGCACAGGTCACCGCCCTGCAGTACGGGTTCATCGGCTTCCTGGCGCTGTGGACGGTGGTCCTGGTGCCGCAGCTGATCACGCAACTCGCGCGCTACGGCGGCCTGCGCGTCCGGGGTCTTCTGTCGACCGCCGCGGTGCTGCTGTACGGGTGCATGACGCTGGCGGTCGTCTTCCTGCCGCTGCCCGGGCCGGGCACACGCCGGCTGAGCCAGACCGTGCAGCTGCACCCGTTCCAGTGGATCAGCGACATCCACACGGAGATGCTCAAGCACGGGTCGCAGTGGTTCGCGACGCAGACGTTCCAGCAGGCGTGCCTGAACGTGCTGCTGTTCGTCCCGCTGGGGGTGTTCGCGCGGGTGCTGTGGCGCCGCGGACTGGTCGGCACGCTCCTGATCGGCTTCACGGCCTCGCTGCTGATCGAGATCACGCAGCTCACGGCGAACTTCGGGACGGCGCCGTACGTCTACCGCATCTTCGACGTGGACGACCTCATGAACAACGCGTCCGGCGCGGGAGTCGGCTGGGTGTTCGGAGCGCTGCTGCTGACGGTCCTGCGTTCACCGATCGGCGCGCAGCCGGCTCGGCGCGAGCGGGTCCACCTCGCCGAGACGCGCTAACCGGGCCTTCCGCTGCAAGGCGGCCCGCTTGGCGGCGCGCCGGTCTTCGAGAACGACCACGAGGGCGGCGACCGCGATGACCAGCGCGACGAGGCCGAGGATGAGCGGAAGCTGCACGAAATCCTCCTCGGAACGGCGCTGTGCGGGAGATCACACAGGTTACGCAGGTAGGTGGTGAATTCGCTACCCCCCGCCACGGGCTCGAGCCGTGAACCAGGTGCGGTCCGCGGTGAGCCACCGATCGAAGACCAGATCAGCCGAGGTCAGGACGGTCTCAAGTTCGAGACACCGGCACGTGAACTCCTGACTCCACGACCGCCCCCGAGCCGAATACCGAACCGTCGCCGACAGCAAATCCCCCTCCCGGACCACATCGGACAACACCACCCCCACCTCGCCGAAAGCCCCACCCTGCCCGGACCCAACCGAGTCGAACCAAGACGGCGGATGCCACTCGACGATCAACCGCCCCGAAGGCCCAAGATGCCGCCGAGCGGCCGCCAGCATCGCCGACCGATCACCATCCACCGCGGTGTTGATCAAATGGCTCCCCAGCAACACGGCATTGAACGTCCGCCCGAGGTCCAGCTCCCCGATCCGAGCGCACACGGTCGACGCCCGAACGTGCGCGAGCATCGCCGCCGAATCGTCCACAGCGACGACCGGATGCCCCAACGCCACCAACGGATGCGTCACCCGCCCGGCCCCGCACCCCAGCTCCAGAATCGACGCCCCCGGCGCCAAAGCCCCATGCACGATCTCCGGCTCCCCCGCAGCCGGCAACAGCAGGTAGACCTCGACCGGGCACCCGTCCGCGGTGACTTCCACAGAACGAGCATGCCGGAAACTGGGCACGTGAGACCCACCAAGGACCAGCTGGCCGCCGCGCACAACACGACCATCCCGGACGTCATCGCGCCCGGTCTCGACGTCCTCTTCTGCGGCATCAACCCCGGCCTCTACTCCGGCGCGCTCAAGCAGCACTTCGCCCGGCCCGGCAACCGCTTCTGGCCCGCTCTCCACAACAGCGGCTTCACCCCGAGGCGGTACGCACCGGAAGAACAAGACCAGCTGCTCGACCTGAAACTCGGCATCACGAACGTCGTCGCCAGGACCACCGCCCGCGCCAACGAGCTCACCGCCGACGAATTCCGCGAAGGCGGCAAGATCCTGACAGCCAAGGTCGAGGAGTACCGGCCGCGGTGGCTCGCCGTCGTCGGGATCACCGCCTACCGGACCGCCTTCGGCTTTCCGAAGGCGCGCGTCGGGCGGCAGGAACACCGGATCGGGGACACCCACGTGTGGGTGCTGCCGAACCCGAGCGGGCTCAACGCGCACTGGACGCCGGCCGGGCTCGCCGCCGAGTTCGCCGAGCTGCGAGCCGCATCCAACGCCCGTCGAAATCGTTGAATACGGGGCGAGCCACCCTCAGTAGCGCCAACCGCCCCAACGGGTCCTCCCCGGCCCGGCCGAACCGCCCCATCAAGATCGTCTTCTACTGAAAGTTTGCTGTAACCGGCGGATTGGGCCATGAGGGGTAATTGGCGTCATGAGCTGCGCAATCGCGACTCGTACCAAGCAGGAGGAGTCACTTTTGGCCGGTCCCGGCAGGGGGGACCGGACGCCCAGGAGCGACGGCGCAGAGACGGAGGCCCGCGATGCACGGCATCGAGCCCACCCGCAGGCCCACCGGGCCGACCGGACCCGGCGGGCGCAGTCTCGGCGTGGCGGTCGTCGACCCCGTCCCGATCTTCCGCGACGGCCTCGCCGCGCTCGTCCACCGCAGCCAGGGGCTGCACTGGGCGGGCCAGGCGGCCAGCCACCACGCCGCGTTGCAGCTGTGCGAGCAGGTCAAGCCGGACGTCGTGGTGCTCGACTCGGCGCTCGATCCGAACTGCCACCTGACGAAGCTGCTCAACGCCGGCGACCCGGCCCTGATCCTCGTCACGCTCATCCGGGACACGAACCGCACGCAGCAGTACCTCGCGGCCGCGATCGCCGCGGGCACGCACGCGATCGTGCCGCGGTCGATCGATTCGCGGCGCCTCGCCGAAGCGATCCGGCGCGCCCACACCGAGCGCCGGTACATCGACCCGGCGCTGGCCGCGCTGACCGCCCGGCCGAAGCGGGCGACCGTGCCCAAGGGCGACCTCGCCCACGACAGCCCGCCCGCGCCGCGCGGCTCGATGCCGCTGTCCCGGCGCGAGTACCAGGTGCTCCAGCTGGTCGCCGAAGGCCTCGAGAACTCGGCGATCGCGAAGCTGCTGTTCCTGTCCGTCGAAACGGTCCGGACCCACGTCAAGAGCATCCTGCGCAAGCTCTCCGCGCGGGACCGCACGCACGCCGTCACCATCGCCTTCCGCGGCGGGATACTGGTCGCCCGCGCGGAAGACGGCCACGTGCCGGTGACTGCCGACACAACCGCCCTCCCGGGCCAGCGCTGACCCCTCAAACGGCCCGGATTTCCTTACCGGGAAGTGCGGATCTGCTTGCTCCAGTTACCCGCAGGTAATATCCTGAAGTTACCGGCGAGTAAGGCGAACATGTGCCCGGCCGGGGAGCCGAACACATTGGAGTGACGACATGGGCCACTACAAGAGCAACGTCCGAGACCTGGAGTTCAACCTCTTCGAGGTCCTGGGCGTGCAGGAGCGCCTGGGCAAGGGTGTGCTCGCCGAGTCCGACGAGGAGACCGCCCGCGGGGTGCTGTCCGAGCTGAACAAGCTCGCGACCGGCCCGCTCGCCGAGTCCTTCGCCGACGCCGACCGCAACCCGCCCGTGTACGACCCGAAGACCTTCAGCGTCAAGATCCCCGAGTCGTTCAAGAAGAGCTACCAGCAGCTCATCGAGGGCGAGTGGTGGCGTCTGGGCCTGACCAACGACCTCGGCGGCTTCGGCCTTCCCCCGACCGTCCAGTGGGCCGCGTCCGAGCTGATCCTCGGCGCGAACGCCCCGCTGTTCATGTACATGGCGGGCCCGAACTTCGCGATGATCGTCGACAAGAACGGCACCGAAGAGCAGAAGCACTGGGCCCAGCTCATGATCGACCGGGCCTGGGGCGCCACGATGGTGCTGACCGAGCCGGACGCCGGCTCCGACGTCGGCGCGGGCCGCACCAAGGCCGTCAAGCAGGAGGACGGCTCCTGGCACATCGACGGCGTGAAGCGGTTCATCACCTCGGCCGAGCACGACATGAGCGAAAACATCATGCACCTCGTACTGGCGCGCCCCGAGGGCCCCGGCATCGAGACCAAGCCGGGCACCAAGGGCCTTTCGCTGTTCCTCGTGCCGAAGTTCCACTTCGACTCGAAGACCGGTGAGCTGGGCGAGCGCAACGGCGCCTACGTCACGAACGTCGAGCACAAGATGGGCATCAAGGCCTCGACGACGTGCGAGCTGACGTTCGGCCAGCACGGCACCCCGGCCAAGGGCTGGCTGCTCGGCGAGGTCCACGACGGCATCGCGCAGATGTTCCAGGTCATCGAGTACGCCCGGATGATGGTCGGCACGAAGGCCATCGCGACGCTGTCGACGGGCTACCTCAACGCGCTCGAGTACGCCAAGGAGCGCGTCCAGGGCGCCGACCTGCCGAACATGCTGAACAAGACCGCGCCGCGCGTCACCATCACGCACCACCCGGACGTCCGCCGCTCGCTGATGCTGCAGAAGGCGTACGCCGAGGGCCTCCGCGCGGTGTACCTCTACACGGCGTCGTTCCAGGACCAGCTGTGGACCGGCGAGGGTGACCAGAAGGTCGCGCACGGCGTCAACGACCTGCTGCTGCCGATCGTCAAGGGCGTCGGCTCCGAGCGCGCCACCGAGCAGCTCGTGCAGTCGCTGCAGACGCTGGGCGGTTCCGGCTTCCTGCAGGACTACCCGATCGAGCAGTACATCCGCGACGCCAAGATCGACTCGCTCTACGAAGGCACCACGGCGATCCAGTCGCTGGACTTCTTCTTCCGCAAGATCGTCCGCGACAAGGGCCAGTCGCTCGCCTTCGTCGCCGGCGAGATCACGAAGTTCATCGAGTCCGAGGCGGGCAACGGCCGGCTCAAGAACGAGCGCGCGCTGCTCAAGCAGGCCCTCGAGGACACCCAGGGCATGCTGGGCTCGCTGATCGGCTACCTGACGACGTCGCAGGAAGACCCGCAGAACATCAACAAGGTCGGCCAGCACACGGTCCGCCTGCTGATGTCGGTCGGCGACCTGCTCATCGGCTGGCAGCTGCTCAAGCACGCCGAGGTCGCGATCGGCAAGCTCGACGCGGGCGCGTCCGCCAAGGACGTCCCGTTCTACGAGGGCAAGATCGCCGTGGCGTCGTTCTTCGCGAAGCAGGTGCTGCCGGAGCTGACCGCCCGCCGCGCCATCGTGGAGGCCGCCGACAACGCGCTGATGGAGCTCGACGAAGCCGCGTTCTGATTGGTCACGAAACGGGCTCTCCTCGTGTGAGGAGGGCCCGTTCCGTGTTTCAGGGCCGGGCGGCGCGGGCACTCCGCTCACCGAGTCCGACGGACCCGAGTGGCCGGGTTCGCGGATCCTTGAGAGGAGAAAGTGATGACTGTCGCCGGCATCGTCAGCGCCATCATCGTCGGGCTGATCATCGGCGTTCTGGGCCGGCTGGTCGCACCCGGCAAGCAGGGCATCCCGATCTGGCTGACCATCGTGATCGGTATCATCGCCGCCTTCATCGGCACGGCCATCGCGCGCGGTCTCGGGTACGCCGACACCAACGGCATCGACTGGCTGGAGATCCTGACCCAGGTCGTCCTCGCCGCCATCGGTGTGAGCATCGCCGCCGGTGCGTACGGACGTCGAGGCGTAACCAGGTAGCTGGTACTTCGGAAGACCCGGCCCGGTCCGGTCCGCTGTCGGGGGCGGACCGGGCCGGGTCTTTTCGTGTCACCTCATCGGGGGTCAGCGCGCGCGGGACGGCGGGATCGGTGCCACCGTGGCGCTTATTGCGCTATCCGAGGAGGCAGCTGTGCTCGGCGGACTTTGGGGCATCATCTCGACGATCATCGTGGGCCTGATCCTGGGCGTGCTGGGCAGGCTGTTCGCCCCGGGCGACCAGAAGATCCCGATCTGGCTGACGATCGTCGTCGGCATCGTCGCCGCGTTCATCGGCAACTGGCTCGCCGGGGTGTTCGGCGTCCGCGACACCGCCGGTATCGACTGGATCCGGCACGTCTTCCAGGTCGTGGCCGCCGTCGTCGGCGTCATCGCGGCTTCGGCGATCTACGCCCGGGTCAAGGGCGGCCACCGCACTACCGCTTGAGCGACAGGCCTGCGCCGACGAGCAGCAGCGCGGCGGCGCAGGTCATCGCGGTGGTGAGAGCGGTCGCGGACGACGTCACGGCCAGGGTCAGGAACAGGCTGCCGAACGTGGCCACGCCGACGACCTGGCCCAGCTGCAGCGTGGTGGTCAGCAGGCCGCTGACGTCCGCCGCTCGATCGAGCGGGACGTGCGTCAGCGCGTTCACCATCAGGGCGCCGAACGCGGGTCCCATCGACAGGCCGAACAGCAGCAGGGCCACGAAGAACAGCGTCCCGCCGTCCCGGCCCAGGCCGAGCAGCGCGTAGGCGGCCGCGGATCCCACGTAACCGCACGGGGTCAGCCAGGCGTGCACCCGCTTCGGCAGCCGGTTCCAGAAGAACCCGCACAGGCCGAAGACGACGCCACCGGGCGCCATCGCCAGCCCGGCGGCCATCGCCGTCTTGCCCAGGCCCGACTGCAGGTGCAGCGACACGCAGAAGAGGAACCCGCCGTAGGACGCGACGCCCGCCGCGAGCGTCGCCAAGCCGGGTGCGACCCCGCGGATCTTCAGGACGGCGAGATCGACGAGCGGGTCGGCCACCCGGCGTTCGACGACCACGAACAGCGCGGCCAGCAGCGCGCCCACCGCGATCGAGGCGAACGTCCAGGCGGGCCAGCCGATCTCGTGCCCGAGCACCAGTGGCAGCACGACGAGCACCACGGCCGGGACGGCGATCGCGAGGCCCGCGAGGTCCAGCCGGCGCCCCGCCTGGGCCACGCCACCGGGCACCAGCTTCACGGCGAGGACGGCCACGAGCACGCCGATCGGGACGTTCACCAGGAAGATCGGCCGCCAGCCCGCCCCGAACAGGTCCGCGCCGACGAGCACGCCACCGAGCACCTGCCCGGCCACGAACGCGACCGAGATGACGGCGGTGTACGCGCTGAGCGCCTTCGCCCGCGCGGCGCCGGTGAACCGTGCCTGGATGAGGCTGATGACCTGCGGCATCATCAGCGCGGCGCCCGCTCCTTGGGCGATCCGGGCGATGATGAGGGTTGTTTCGTCCGGCGCCAGGCCGCAGAGGGCGGAGCAGGCGGTGAAGGCGATCGTGCCGGTGACGAACAGCCGTCGCCGTCCGAACAGCTCGCCGAGGCGGGCGCCGGTGATGAGCAGCATCGCGTAGCCCACGGTGTAGCCGGAAACGACGAGCTGCAGCGCGGCGCCGGACGCGTGCAGGTCGGTTCGGATGTCGGTCATGGCGACGTTCACGACGGTGACGTCGAGCAGCGCCATGAACTGGCCGAGCAGCAGGACGGCCAGCATGAACCACGGCCGCCGGTCCGGCCGGGCGGCCCGGTCGGTGGCCGGGGCAGAGGTGGTCAGAGTCATGGCTCCGACCTTGGGGTTGTCCGGCTCTTCGCGGAGAGAGCCTGGTGATGCTGGTGCTGGGAGTACCTGCTTCGGCCAGAATTGTCGTACCCCTCCGGCACCATGTCCGCATGACCCAGACGCCGGTCCACACCAGCCGCCGAGAGGAACTCGGCCAGTTCCTCAAGGCGTGCCGCGCGCGGATCGGCCCGGAGGAGGTCGGGCTCGCGCCCGGCCCACGCCGTCGCTTGAGCGGGTTGCGCCGCGAGGAGGTGGCGCTGCTCGCCGGCGTCGGCGTCACTTGGTACACGTGGCTGGAGCAGGGGCGGCCGATCAACGCGAGCTCGCAGGTGCTCGACGCCGTGGCGCGCACGCTGCGGATGGAACCGCCGGAGCGGGAGCACCTGTACCGGCTGGCGGAGCTGACGCCGTCGCGGCTGCCGTCGACGGTGGAAACGGTGCCGGACACCGTGCGCGAGGTGCTGCGCGCGCTCGACCCGCTGCCCGCCACGCTGGTCAACGGCCGGTTCGACATCCTGGAGTCGAACGCGGCCCAGGAGGAGCTGTTCTGGGAGTGGCACAGCTTGCCGTGCCTGCACAAGAACCTGCTGTGGTGCTGCGTGACCGAGCCGAACGCGCGGCGGTTCTTCGTGAACTACGACGAGGAGGTCCCCTACATGGTCGCGCGGTTGCGCGCCGAGTACGGCAGGCACGTCGGCGACCCATCGTGGGAAGAGGACATCCGCCGGTTGTCGGCGCTGAGCCCGGAGTTCGCCGAGCTGTGGGCCCGGCACGAGGTCGCCGAACCCCAGGCGCGGCTGCGGCAGCTGAACCACCCCCAGGCCGGCCGGATGAACCTCCGGCTGACCGAACTGGCGGTGTCCGAGGCGCCGGGGCTGCGAATCCAGGTGTCCACTCCGGACGACGCTCGCAGCCGGGCGTTGCTGCCCCGGACCAGGAGGCCGTCATGACGTCGGTCGAGTTGAGCGGTCAGGGGCTGACGTCGGTGCCTTCGCTGCCACCGGGGGTGACCCGGCTCGATCTGTACCGCAATTCGCTTGCGGCGGTGCCTTCTTCGCTCTGGGCGCACACCCGGCTGGAGGTGCTCAACCTGGCGGCGAACCGGCTTTCTTCGCTGCCGCCGGGGATCTCGGCGCTGACGTCGTTGCACACGCTGGACCTGGGGCACAACGAGTTCGACGTGTTGCCGGACGAGCTGGGCGACCTGGCCGGGCTCACCGAGTACCTGTACGTCAGCGACAACCGGCTGACGTCGTTCCCTTCGGCGTGGTGCCGGCTGGACCGGTTGCGGTACCTGGGGTGCACGGACAATCGGATTTCGTCGCTGCCCGCGGATCTCTCCGGGTTGGCTTCGCTGCGCGAACTCCGGCTCTACCGCAACGGGTTGACCGCGTTGCCGGAGTCGATCGGTGCGCTCGGTTCTCTGCGGGAGCTGCACCTGCGGGGCAACCGGTTGACGTCGCTACCGTCGTCGATCGGCTCGCTGAGCGAGCTGCGCCAGCTCGACCTGCGGGAGAACCTGCTGGAGACCTTGCCGTCGTCGATCGCTCAGCTGTCCAAATTAAACAAGCTGGATCTGCGGTGGAACAAGCACCTCCGGGAGCCGGCGTGGCTGCGCGACTTCGAGGAGGCTGGTTGCATGGTCCTTCGCTGACAACTCAACAGAGGACGGTCGGACGCGGGCCGTAGGTCGCCGTGTGCGACGTGCGGCGGATCTCGGCGCCGCTCGTGACGTCGTAGAGCACGCGCGTGTCGGTGACGCTGAAGCCGGGCGTGCCGATCGAGGGCACGCAGGGTTCGGTGCCGCCGAACTGGACCGGTGGCGGATCGCCGGGGAGTTGCGCGCCGGTCTGGCTCTCGACGCGGTAGTGGCGGGTGCCCCAGATCCGGACGGTCACGGAGTCGCCGGAAACGGTGGCTTGGACGGCGATCCCGGTCGGCGAGTCGTTGGTCAGCTTGAGCTCGACGGCGCTGCCGTCGGCGTTGACGGCCTTGGCGTCGCGGCCGGCGGGGTAGCGGTCGAGGTAGTGGTCGTGCTCGAGGTGACCGCCGTCGGTCAGGCCGGCGAGGTAGCCCGCGTTGTACAAAGTGGACGCGAGCTGGGAGACGCCGCCACCGACGACTTCGGCGCCGGTGCCGTCTTCGTCGGCCGGGGCGGGCACGTAGCCGGCGTCTGCGGTGCGCGGGCCGGAGCGGGCGCTGAGGCTGAAGGTCTCGCCGGGCTTGACGATCGTGCCGGACACGCGGGCGGCGAGCGTCCGGTTGTTCGTCGCGGCCGGGCCGGCCAGGCCGCCGGTGGTGAACTCGCCGACGACCTCCTTGATGCCGAGCGCGCTGGCGGCGTCGGTCGTCACGCTGGGGCTCGACGCGCTGTAGACGACGGGCAGGTCCCGGCCGCCGGTCTTCTTGAGCACGTCGATGAGCGGCAGGAAGGTCTTCTCCCAGTTGACCTTCCGGGCGTCCTCGGACGGCTCGACGGCGGGCTGGTCGCCGGTGAAGACGATCTGGGCGTCCTTGCCGTCGGTCTCGGTGCTCGCCAGCGGGTCCTTGAGGGCGGCCTGCAGCTTGCCCTGGTCGATGCGGACCTCGACGGCCCCGCCCTCGACGGCGGCGAACTGGAACGCCGACGCGATGGTGGCGGGCGTGAGCGGCACGTCCTTGCCCTGCCCGTGCACGACGACCGGCTGCGCCACGGCGGGCACGACGACCTGCTGGTAGGCGGCCTGAACGCCGGCGGCGGTGGCTTTCACGGGTGTGATCGCCATGCCGAGCTTGACGCCGCCGGGGTCGAGCCAGTGGTCGGTGACGGTCCGCACGGCGCCGCCGAGGTCGGTCAGCTGCTGACCCTGCCGCGGCAGGATCGGGTAGGGCGTGACGCGGCCGTCGCTGCCCTCGACCGCGACGAACCCGACCGCGCCTTCGGTGGCCGGGTGGTTCAGCTTGCCGTCGGCGAGTTCGCGCACGGCCTGGCTGATCTGGTTGGGGTCGGTCCGCGTGGCGACACCGACCTCGCGGCTGGAGAAGAAGGACATGACCCGCGTGATCGGACTGAGCGGCTGGTGCCCGGCGAGCCCGAGGGTGTTCGGCCAGTCGAGCCCGAGCCCGGACTTCGAGGGCACGAGCTCGGCCTGCACATCGCCGGCGTGGATGACGACGGGCTTGGTCAGCCGCGGCTCGAGCTGCTTGCGCAGCTTGGCTTCGGCTTCGGCGTGGCTGAGCCCCCCGACATCGATCCCGGCAACGGTCACCCCGCGCGGCACATCACCGGCGCTGACGAGCAGATCGACGGCGTAGAGGATGACGAAGAGCCCGAGCGCGATCCCGATGGACATCATGGTCCGGGCAACGCCCTTCCGAAGCTTCCGCGCCGGCGTTTCGGGCGCGGGCGGCGGAGCGGGGGTTTCGAGGAGTTCGCCGAGCAGATCATCGGAGAAGAGATCCGCGGTGACGCCGGCGTCATCGACGGCCGGGACTTGCGCAGTGGGTTCGGCCACCGCAACCGCGGACGGCGCCGCAACGGGCCCGGCCGCGCTTTCGGCGGCGAGCGTTTCCGCGGTCCCGGCGACCTCAACCGCGGGCGGCTCCCCGACGACAGGCTCCGCAGGCCAAGCCACGGCAGCCAGCTCGCCAGCACCCCCGGCGGCAGCCGGCGCAGCCGCCTCGACCTCAGCCGCGGGCTCGGCGAGCACGGTCGTAGCGGCCAGGCCATCAGCCGCCGGACCTTCGGGCGCGGCAGGCGCCGAGCCCCCGACCTCGGTTTCGAGCGCACCGACCGGATCCGCCGCCGCGACCTCCACCCCTGCGGGTGGCTCGGCAGCGGGCGTTTCCGCCGCAGGCGAATCCGTGGTCCCGGCTTCAGGCGCGGCGGGTAACTCCCCGCCAAGCGCAGCCGTCTCGGGCGCAACCTCGGCCGGCTCCCCCACCCCGGGCTCAGCCACGGCAGGCTCCGCACCCCCCGGCTCCCACACCTCGGCGCGCTCGCGCTCGTCGTCGTCCGCCACGCCCCTGCCCCTCCGCGGGAGCCGGCTTACAGGTAGAGCCCCGTGCCGTGCTCGGTCCGCTCCATCGCCACCGCGTGGATGTCGCGTTCGCGCATCACCAGGTGCCCTTCGCCCTGGATCTCGACCTCGAGCTGGTCGTCCGGGTTGAAGAGCACGCGGTCGCCGGTCTTGACGTTCCGCACACTGTTGCCGACGCCCAGTACATCACCCCACGCGAGCCGCCGCGCGACCTGCGCCGTCGCGGGGATCACGATGCCGCCGCTGCTGCGGCGCTCGCCCTCTTCCGGCGACAGCCGCACGAGCACGCGGTCGTGCAGCATCTGGATCTCGAGTTTCGGCCCGGCAGACACGCTCCGCATGCTACTCGGCCGGCTCACCCGCCATGACCAGGCTCAGCTCCCGCGCCCCGTCCGCGGCCAGGCGCACCGGCACGCCCCAGTCCTGGCGGGTGATCCGGCACGCGGGGTGCTCGCCGCCGTCGTCGCAGCTCGCGGCCTGCGCGACGACCTGCAGCACACCCTCGGTCACGCCGTCGGCGAGCCGGATCGTGCGCTTCAGGTCCGTGCCGGTTCCCCCGCCCTCAACCAGCAGCGACGGCGGCGACGCGCTGACCTCCAGCCGCGTCGACGGGCCGAAGCGGTCGTCGAGCTTCTCGCCCGGCGGCGCGCTGAAGACGACCGAAAAGTCGATCTCGCCGGGCGCCAGCACCGTCGGCGGTCGGCGGACGGCGTGCGCGTCTCCCGACACGACCGTCGGCTCGGCAGCGGACAGCGGGCCGATGCGGTTGCCCGCCGACTCGACGACCAGCAGCTCGCCGTCGTGCAGAAGTAGCCCCTGCGGCTCCGAAAGCCCGGTGGCGATCGTGGTCACTTCGCGCGTGAAGACGTCGAAGCGGCGTACGGCGCCGTTGTAGGTGTCGGCGATCGCGATCTTGTCGCCGGGCAGCACCGCCAAGCCGAGCGGGTGCTGCAGCAGCGCCTTGTCGGCCGGGCCGTCGGTGTGGCCGAACGAAAACAGGTCGACGCCGATCGCCGTGTGGACGGTGAACGACTCGCCGTCGGGCTCGATCCAGCGCAGCGCCGACGTCTCGGCGTCGGCGAGCCACAGCTTGTCGCCGTCCACGGCGAGCCCCGACGTCTGCGCGAAGAACGCTTCGCCGACGTCGCCGTCTCGCAGGCCTTCAACGGTCGTCCCGGCGAAGCGGCGGATGCTGCCGGAGACCGGGTCGAACACGCTCAACGTGTGGTTGCCCGCCATCGCGACGACGATCCCGCCGGCCGGGCCGTACCAGACGACGTCCCACGGGCTCGTCAGGTCGACCTCGACGCCCTTGCCGGAGTCCGGCCCGCTGCGCCACTGCGCGCCGGTGCCGGCGACCGTCGTCACCTCGCCGGTGATCAGGTCGAGGCCGCGCAGCCGGTGACCGGCGGTGTCGGCGACGACGGCGTGGTAGCCGGCGCGCTCGGCGACGTCGTAGGGCAGCAGCGCGATGCCCGACGGCTCGGCGAAGGTCGCGATGTCGAACGGGCCGTCCTGGCCGCCGCGTTCCCCGCTGCCGAAGCGCCGGATGACGGTCTCGCCGTCGGACGCGAACTCGACGATCGCGTGGTGGCCGGTGTCGGCGACGAGGACGCGTCCCTCGGCCGTCGCGACGGCCTTGCTCGGGAACCGCAGCTCGCTGACCTGCTCCTCGACCGGCACGTACGGGCTGCCGCCGCGGCGGAGCGTCCCCTTCGCTTCGTGCTTCGTGACGAGGTCCGCGATGACGCGGCGAAGTGCCTCTTCGTGCCCTTCGCCCGCGGCGACGTGCACGACGTACCCCTCGGGGTCGACGACGGCGAGCGTCGGCCACGCGCGGACCGCGTACTGCGACCACAGCTCCATCGTCGGGTCGTTGACGACGGGGTGGTGCACGTCGTAGCGCCGGACCGCGGCTTCGATCGACGCGGGCTCGCCCTCGTGCAGGAACTTCGGCGAGTGGACGCCGATGGTGACGAGCACGTCGGCGAACTCGGCCTCCAGCGGTCGCAGCTCGTCGAGGACGTGGAGGCAGTTGATGCAGCCGCTGGTCCAGAAGTCCAGCAGGACGATGCGTCCGCGCAGCTCGGCGAGGGTCAGCGGGCGGCCGCCGGTGTTCAGCCAGAGGTCGCCGCGCAGCTCGGGGGCGCGCACGCGGGCCTGCGGTCGGGGTGAAGTCACGGCAAGAGTGAACTACACGCGTTCACCCTCTGTTCCGAAGTCCAGCCGATGAGAGAACAAACTCACCCCATGGGGGTGCCCCGTGAAAACGGCGGAAAAGGACGCGCGGCGGGGTGAGCCGCCGCTTAGGCTCGGCACATGACCCCCGTCCAGCCGGCCGGCGCCCTCACCTTCGAGGAGGCACGGCACCTGCAGGAGAACCTCCGGGAACCGGTGCGTCCCGGGCTGACCGGACCCGAGCTCGACGACGTCGAGCGCCGCTTCGGTTTCCATTTCGCCGCGGACCACCGCACGTTCCTGTCCGCCGGCGTCCCGATCGGCGACCGCTGGCCGGACTGGCGCTGCGGCAACCCGGAGCAGCTGCGCAAACGGTTGGCCTGGCCGGTCGACGGCGTCCTCTACGACGTCGAGCACAACGGGTTCTGGCTCCCCGACTGGGGCACGCGCCCGGTCGGCCCGGAGGACGCGGTCCGCGAAGCCCGCCGCCGGTTGGCCGGCGTGCCCCAGCTGGTGCCGGTCTGCGGGCACCGGTACCTGCCGGGAATGCCGGGCACGACGGGCTTCCCGGTGCTCTCGGTGTACCAGACGGACATCATCGTGTACGGCTGTGACCTGCGGGATTACCTGCACCGCGAGTTCGCGGCGGGCGGCATCAGCACGGCCCCGCCGGACGGGCCCCGCTACATAGACTTCTGGTCCCGCTTCATCGACTAACGGACTCTGGCGTTCTCTAGAACGTGCGCTAGAAAGCCGAAGAGCGATCAATTCTCCCGGCGCAGCATCCGGCTGACCCCCGCGGCCACCGTCGTCGCCAAGATCCACCCGGAGGCCGTGAACCCGGCCGCCACCCAGATGTCCGTTCCGTGCATGTACCAGCGCGACTTGTTCCCGAAGTCCACGATCGGCACCAGCAGATCCGCCGTGTAGATCACCGGGTTCCACTGCAGGCCCGTGTCCTGCTGGTTGACCACGCACCGCGGCCCGTTCGCGATGATCTGGTGCGTCTCGTCCGACTTCCAGGTGGTGCAGTCGTCCGTTCCCAGCCCGAACCACAGACTGCCCAGCACCAGCAGCGTGAACAGCCACCCCAGCGCGCGTACCGGGCGGTAGCCGTACCCGACCATCGACCGCTGCAGCCAGCTCCACAGCCGGACCCCCGGGCCGAAGAACTTGAAGCCGCGGGCCAGTGCCTCGTACCTGAACTGCTGCTTGCGCAACGCCACCGTCGACGCGTGCTCTTCGTTGCCCGCCGCGCGGAGCATGTGGGCCAGCTGGTCGTACGGGCCCGGACGGTAACCGCGCATTGCCTTGCGGAGCAGCTCGATCCGACGATCCAGCGCCTTGTCGTCGTCGAGCGGGATTCCCCGGCCCAGCGCGTCGTAGCGGAAGTCCTCCAGCTCGATTCCGCCCGACGAGGCCCAGAACTCGTCGTTGTCCGTCAACGTTCCGCAGTGCGCCCGGCGCAGGACCACCCGGCCGGCCGGGGGCAGGTTCGGCGTCAGCGTGAACTCGTCCGCCGCGACGTCGCCCGCGTCCAGCGCCACGCTGAACGGCGGCAGCGACCTCAGCTCCGAACCGCGCAGGTCCACGCGGCGGGCGACCTGGGCGCCGTCGAGGTTGACGCCGCCCTCCGCGACGAACGGGCGGCTGTTGTTGTCCCGCAAAGTCAGGTCGCGGCCGATCCGGCCCGTCCGGATGTCCAGCGAGAAACTGCTGGTCGCGCGCAGTCCTGGCTCGGTCAGCCGCGTGCCCGCCAGGTTGATCGAGCCGCCGACCTCGACGCCCTGCAGGCGCAGCGTGCCGTGGATCGTCGCGTCCGTGAGCTGGAAGTTGCCCGCGATCTTCGAGCGGCGCGCCGAGAACACGTCCCGGCCGGGGTGGCGGAACATCGAGTTCCAGGCCAGGAAGTTGCCGCCGACCGTGACGTCGGCCAGGCGCAGCTGGCCGGCGGGGACGCGCAGGCTCGTCGCCTCGATGTCGCCGCCGATCTCCGTGCCGTCCAGGTGCAGCGCGCGGTCGTAGTACGGCTGGGACTTGCCGCGCACCACGCTGACCTCGGCGCCGGCCAGCCGCAGCGAGCCGCCGATGCGGGCGTTGACCATGCGCAGCGTCCCCAGCGCCTGGAGGCCGTCGGACAGTTCGACGTTGCCGTCGACGCGCAGCCGGTCGGCCACCAGCGCGGGCCGCGGGTCGATGTACGGGTCGTTGGACTTCCAGGCGTCGACGGCGATCGGGCCCTGCTGGGACACCGTCAGCTTGGCCTCGCGCAGCACGATGTCGCTGTCCACCGTGGCGCTCGGCAGGTACATGATCCCGGTGGCGGAGAAGCGCTTCCGCTGGCTGGCGGGCCCGTAGTTGTCGACCTCGCACAGGAGGCTGCCGCCGATGTGCAGGCCGTTGCCGTTGAGCGCGAAGCCGTCCGGGTTGTTGAGCGTGGCGCCGGAGAAGTTGACGTTACCGCCGGTCCGCAGGCCCGGGAGCCGGACTTCGCCGTTCGCGACCATCCGGTAGGCCAGCAGCGCGCCGGCGAGCACCAGCCGGTCGGCGTGGATCGCCTTGCCGTGCGGGTGGGCGATCACCGTGCGGGTCAGCACCAGCGAGCCCTCGATCACGGCGTCGGTCAGGTTGACCGCGGCGTTCGGCATCCCGCGTTCGCGGTCGTCGCCGCGCTGGACGGTCGTCTCCTCGATCTCGCGGTCGGCGCCGTCGACCTGCACGACGCTGCGGATCAGCCGGACGTCGTTGCGGCTGCGCATGTTGCGGGCCTTGAGCCCGGGCAGCCAGCACTTGCGGAACACCAGCCCGAGCAGGTTGGCCTCGCGCACGTCCGGCGGGTGCTCGAACCGGCAGCGCTCGAACCGGAACAGGTACTTCAGGTCCGCGGCGCGCAGGTCCAGCGTGCCGGTGATGTAGGCGTCCTCGACGTAGACGATCGGCGCGTTGGTGGCCGTCCGGCGCCAGCGCAGCAACCCGCCGTTGCCGGGTTTCAGCAGGTCGGAGGCCTTGACTTCGTAGCGGCGGTCGGGGATGCCCGCGAAGGGGTCGAGGGGAGGCAGCGCGCTTTCGGTCGTCACGGACTGCCCCCTCCCTCACCCCACTCTCAAAGTAGCGAACGCGAACGGAATTCGCAGGCGTTTCAGTCGTCGAGGCTGTGCGTCGGATCCAGGACCCGCTTCAGGAACGACTTCGTGCGTTCGTGCTGCGGGTCGCCGATCACCTGGCTCGGCGGGCCCTGCTCGACCACGACGCCGCCGTCCATGAACAGCACGCTGTCGGCCACCTCGCGGGCGAACTGCATCTCGTGCGTCACGACCAGCATCGTCATGCCCTCTTCGGCCAGCTGCCGCATGACGGCGAGCACGTCGCCGACCAGCTCGGGGTCCAGCGCGGACGTCGGCTCGTCGAACAGCATCACGTCCGGGTTCATCGACAGCGCCCGCGCGATCGCGACACGCTGCTGCTGACCACCGGAAAGCTGGCCGGGCAGCGACGTCTCCTTCTCGCTCAGCCCGACCTTCTCGAGGTTCTCGCGCGCGATCCGCTCGGCTTCTTCCTTGCCGCGCTTGAGGACCTTGCGCTGCGCGACGGTCAGGTTTTCCAGGACCGTCAGGTGCGCGAAGAGGTTGAAGCCCTGGAAGACCATGCCGATCTTGCGCCGGGCGCCGTCGATGTCGACGTCCTCGTCGGTGATCTCGTTGCCGTTCACGACGATCTTGCCCTGCTGCGGTTCCTCGAGGAGGTTCACGCAGCGCAGCAGCGTCGACTTGCCCGAGCCGGACGGCCCGATGATGCAGACGACCTGGCCGCGCTCGACCTGCAGGTCGATGCCCTTGAGCACCTCGAGCGAGCCGAACGCCTTGTGCAGGCCGGAAATTTCGACGATCACGTCGCTCACTTGGTACCCCCGGCCACTCCGGCCCCGTATTTCTTCTCCAGCCGCTGCTGCAGGATCGACAGCGGGATGGTGATGACCAGGTAGCAGAGACCCGCGACGACGATCGGGGTCAGGCCCTTCGCCTCCAGCAGCGCCTGGCGGCTGAACTGCGCGAGCTCCTGCTGCGCCGGCGTCGTCCCGAGCAGGAACGCCAGCGACGAGTCCTTGGTCAGCATGATCAGCTCGTTGGCCAGCGGCGGCAGCACGATCCGGAACGCCTGCGGGATGACGATGGTGATCATCGACCGCGTGGGCGACATGCCGAGCGAGCGGGCGGCCTCGACCTGCCCGCGCGGAACGGCCTGGATACCGGCCCGGATCGTCTCCGCCATGTAGGCCGACGACACGATGCCGAGCGCGATCATGATGGAGATGTTGCGCGGCAGGTGGGTGTCCGGGAACGCGATCGGGACGCCGACGCCGACGGCCAGGAAGATGAGCAGCGCGGGCAGGCCGCGGAAGAACTCGATGTAGGCGCGCGCGAACCACCGGTACGGCCCCACCGAGGACAGCCGCATCAGGGCGAGCACAAGGCCCAGGCCCAGGCCCAGCGCGAAGCCGAGCGCGGTGAAGATGATGGTGTTCTTCAGCGCGACCGTGATGACGTCGGGGAACTGCTTCGCCGCGACGTCGAGGTCGAAGAACGCCCGGCCGATCTGGCCCCAGTTGGCCAGGAGGGCGAAGACGACGACGATCACGAGCAACAGGACGTACTGCGCACCCCGGAACGCCGAGCGTCGCCGGCGTCGGCTCAGTGCCATTTCACTCCTCGAGCAGGCCCGGAAAGGGCGTCGGAAACACCGCTGTGGCCGGTGCCGAAGCACCGGCCACAGGCGGGGGTCTTACTGGGTCGGGTTACCGGGCAGCCACGTCGGCGCCTTGCCGAACCACTTCTGGTAGATCTGCGCGTAGGTGCCGTCCGTCACCGAGGTCTTCAACGCGTCGTTGATCGCCGTGACCAGGGCGGAGTTACCCTGCTTGACGCCGATGCCGTAGAACTCGTTGGTCTTGAACTCGGTCGAGACCGCCGTGTCGGGGTTCGTCTTGACGAAGTCGTACAGGACGCCGTTGTCGTTGACTCCCGCGTCGACGGTGCCGTTCTTGACCGCCTGCTCCTCAAGAGCGAGGTCGTCGAACGTGACGATCTCGGCGCCCTTCGCGTGCTCCTGGGCGTACTTGGCACCGGTCGTGGCCGACTGCACACCGATCTTCTTGCCGGCGACGTTGCTGAAGTCCTTGATCGGCGAACCGGCCTTGACCAGCAGGGCCTGGGTGGCCTCGAAGTACGGGTTCGAGAAGTCGAACTTCTGCTTGCGCTCGTCGGTGATCGTCATGCCCGCGGCGGCGAGGTCGCACTGGCCGCTGTTCATCGCTTCGCCGGATTCGATGTTCTCGAAGGCGATGTCGACGATGTTCTGCTGGACGTTCAGCTTCTTCGCGACCAGGTCCACGAGGTCGACGTCGAAGCCGACGATCTTGTCGCCCTGCTTCACCTGGAACGGCTGGTAGGGCAGGTGCGTGCAGGTCGTGAGCTTGCCCGCCGCGATGAGCTGGACACCACCGGCGGCGGTGCCGCCTTCGTCGCCCCCGCACGCGGCCAGGGCACCGGCGGCCAGGGCGAGAGCCGGGATCAGGGCGAGCGCCTTGAGTTGGGGTACTCGGGCCACGTCGTCACTCCTCGTAGTTCTCAGGTTCTGAGAGTACGCATACTGCCACTCAATCGACTCAACGCCCAGCGACTGCCCGTTACAGACACGTTGCGATGGCCGGGGTGACGCGCAACGTACGGAGGGGCGCCGGCTGCGATGATCCGATACGAGTGATCTGGATCACACCCTGTCGGGATCTTGATCGACTTTTCAGGCTGTGGCTACCGTCGAAAACGTGGGCCGGGTCCGGCTCGCGGACGAGGGAGGAACAGAGATGTCGAATCGCGGCAGAGCGGCCGTCTTGGCCGGCGTGATCGCCGGATCTTTCTTGGCGGCCGGCGGACCGGCCTTGGCGGACACGCAGGCCGAAGGGTTCGTCGGGGGCTTCGCCAACCGACCCGAATGTGTGCAGGTCCAGAACAACTACGCTCGGTACTACCGCATCGTCTTGCCTTGCTACTACGTCGGGTTCAAGGACAGCTGGGAATTCGCCTACACGGAACGCTGACGAGCGCCGCTTCCGGCTGACGGCGGCCAGGCCCTCCGTGCACGGCTCGAGGTACGGCGGTGTTTCGTACCGCGCGGCGAACGTGGCCGATCCGATGGCCCGGGCGCGTCGAGACCGCGGACGAAGCCGAGCCGATCCGCACGGCGTCGTGGAAGGACCTGCGGTCCGACACGGTCGTCGACCACCGCACCGAATACCTGACGCCGACCGACTACACCCCGCGCGACCCCGAACTGGCGCGCGAGGCCCACCGCGTTGCGAACCGGGCTGGATCCGGCGGACGCCGTGCTGGCGGTGTGCGAGTGGGTGACAAGCAGCTCAAGTACCAGCCGGGCACGACCGGCGTTCACTCGACCGCGACGGACGCCTGGCAAGCGCGCGAAGGCGTCTGCCAGGACGAAGCCGGACGCCAAGCTCGGCGAGGTGGTCGAGGGCGAGTCGCACGCCTGGGTGGACGTCTGGACCGGCGCCGCTGAAGGGAATTTTCACCGGCGGTCAGTCCACTTTGGACGTCTCGGTGCACCTGACCCGGCTGGCCTGAGCGGCGCTCCCGGGAGAGCGCCGCTCAGGGAAGGTCAGCCGCGGGCGTGGGCGTCCAGGATGTGCGCGACGGCCTCGGTGACCCGCTGCGCGTAGTCCAGGTGCAGCCACTCGTCCGGCACGTGGATGTTCGAGTCCGACCCGCACGCGCCGGTGACCAGGAACTGCGCCTCCGGGTACTTGCGCGAGAGCAGGCCCATGAACGGGATCGACCCGCCCATGCCGGCCGCCCGGTGCGGCTGGCCGAAGACCTCGTCGCTGACCGTGCGCAGGGCGGTGGTCAGCCACGGCGCCTCGGTCGGCGCGTTCCAGCCGTCCTCCGCCTGCGGGTTGTGCCCGAAGGTGACCTTCGCGCCGTACGGGACGTCGGTGGTCAGGGCCTTCTTGACGGCTTCGAGGCCCTTCTCGGCGTCGGCCGTCGGCGGGAGCCGGAAGCTCAGGGTCAGCGTGGTGCTCTCGCGGAGCACGTTGCCGGCGTCGGCGGGCTTCGGGAAGCCGTCGGCTCCGATCACCGAGAGCGTCGGGCGCCAGGTGTTGTTGAGCGCCAGCTCCAGCGCGTCTTCGGTGATCACGCGGCCGCCTTCGACCAGCGGGAACGCCGTCGCGAGCGCCTCCGGGAAGTCCTGCGAGACGGCCTTCAGCTCGGCCAGCCGGTTCGCCGGGACGTCGACCTTCAGCTCGTCGAGCAGCAGCTCACCGGTGGCGCTGTCCTCGAGCCGTTCGAGCAGCTTGCGCAGCACGCGGAACGAGCTGGCGACGACACCGCTGGCGACGCCGGAGTGCTGCGCGGAGCCCAGCAGCTGCACGGTGACATCCAGGTGCAGCATCCCGCGCAGGCTCGTGACCAGCCACAACCGCTCGTAGTCGCTGCCGCCGGCGTCGAGGCAGACCACCAGCGAGACGTCGCCGATCCGGTCGGCCAGGTGCTCGACGTACGCGGGCAGGTCGGGGCTGCCGGACTCCTCGCCGGTCTCCAGCAGCACGACGATCCGGGCGTGCTCGCCGCCGGCCGCGTGCACGGCCTGGATCGCCGTCGTCGCCGCGTAGCCGGAGTAGCCGTCGTCGACGGACCCGCGGCCGTACAGCCGGCCGTCGCGGATCACCGGCGTCCACGGGCCGAGGCCCTCGGACCAGCCACCGACCGGCGGCTGCTTGTCGAGGTGGCCGTACATCAGGACGGTGCCCTTGCCCGCCGCGCCCGGGGTCGCCGGGACGTCGACGAGCAGCAGCGGCGTGCGGCCTTCGAGCTGCACGACGTCGAGCGTCGCGCCGGGCAGGTCGCGCGCGGCGATCCACTCGCGGACGTGGTCGACGGCGGCGGCCAGGTGCCCGGTGGTCGCCCAGTCGGCGTCGAAGGCCGGGGACAGGGCGGGGATGGCCACCAGGCCCGACAGGCTCGGGACGACGTCGTCGGTCCACGACGTCACGACGGATTCACGAACGGATTTCTGCTCCACGCCGCCATCGTGCCACGCGGGTCCGACAGTGCGGCACATCACAAGGTCGTCCCCGATGTGGGTGATCGCGTGCGGTCCGGTGCGCGTGGTGACGCGGCCACGCCTGGTGAGCGCGCGCGTCGATTACCTACTCTCGTAGGTCCGATGCTCGGGCTTCCAAGCGTTTTCCCTGTTCAGACCCCCTTTCTCAGCAACAAATCAGCAACCGCGTCTGACCAAGACAGCGACCTTCGTGCCAGGATGGCGGCGTGAACCGTCAACGCCGACGGTGACCGAGCGCTTCGGACCCGATGCGCTGGTCCCCGCCGGTGCAGTCGCTGTGGTCGCCACAAGCGGCCGCCAGAGGCACCGACACCGAGGAGTACTGCGCATGCCGTCCGAACAGTGGACGCACCCGGAGCCCGGAGACGGGCCGGCCGCCGTAGCGGCCCAGCCTTCCCCCGAGCAGGTGATCGCCGGATTGCGGGCAACCAGCGAAGGTGGCGCTGAGCTGACTCAGCTGCTCACCCCCGAAGGCGAACGGGTCCCCTCGCCCCAGTTCGACAAGTACGTCGAGGACGTCGACGCCGAAGCGCTGCGCGGGCTCTACCGCGACATGGTGCTGGTGCGCCGCGCCGACCGCGAGGCCAACGCCATGCAGCGTCAGGGCCAGCTCGGCATCTGGGTCCCGCTGCTCGGGCAGGAGGCCGCGCAGATCGGCTCCGGCCGGGCGCTGAAGAAGAACGACATGGCGTTCCCCAGCTACCGCGAGCACGGCGTCGCGTACGCGCGCGGGGTCGACATGAAGGACCTGCTGGGCATCTTCCGCTGCACCGACCACAGTGGCTGGGACTACCAGGGCACGGGCTTCCACCCGTACACCATCGTGATCGGCAACCAGGTGCTCAACGCCGCCGGCTACGCGATGGGCCAGAAGTTCGAGGGCAAGGTCGGCGACGACGACGGCGAAGCCACCATCTGCTACTTCGGTGACGGAGCGACTTCGCAGGGCGATGTCCACGAAGGATTCGTCTGGGCCGCCGTCTACGACGCGCCGCTGGTGTTCTTCTGCCAGAACAACCAGTGGGCGATCTCCGAGCCGACCGAGCGCCAGTCGCGCCTGCCGCTGTACCAGCGCGCCCGCGGCTACGGCTTCCCCGGCATCCGCGTCGACGGCAACGATGTCCTCGCGTGCCTGGCGGTGTCGCGCTGGGCGCTCGACGAGTGCCGCCACGGCAACGGACCCGTCCTGATCGAGGCGTTCACCTACCGGATGGACGCGCACACGACGACCGACGACCCGACCCGCTACCGCCTCTCCGACGAGCTGGAGGAGTGGAAGCTCAAGGACCCGATCGAGCGCGTCCGGGCGTTCCTGGCCCGCGGCGGCTACGCCGACCAGGCGTTCTTCGACAGCGTCCAGGCCGAGGCGGACACCTTCGCCGCGGACCTGCGCGAGTACACGTTCAACATGCCGGAGCCCCCGCCGGACCGGATCTTCAGCAACGTCTACGCCGAGGGCAACCCGGTGCTGGACGCGCAGCGCGAAGAGTTCCTGTCCTACCTCGACGGCTTCGTATCGGCGGGTGAGCACTGATGACCGACCTCCAGAAACTCACCATCGGCAAGGCGCTCAACCTCGGCCTGCGCCGCGCGATGGAAGAAGACCCCAAGGTCCTGATCATGGGCGAGGACGTCGGCAAGCTCGGCGGCGTCTTCCGGATCACCGACGGCCTGCAGAAGGACTTCGGCGAGCAGCGCGTGCTGGACACGCCGCTGGCGGAGTCCGGCATCATCGGCACCGCGGTCGGCCTGGCCGTGCGCGGCTTCCGGCCGGTCTGCGAAATCCAGTTCGAGGGCTTCATCTTCCCGGGATTCGACCAGATCTCCTCGCAGCTGGCGAAGCTGCACTACCGGACGCAGGGCAAGGTCAAGATGCCCGTCGTGATCCGGGTGCCGTTCGGCGGCGGGATCGGCGCGGTCGAGCACCACTCGGAGTCGCCGGAGTCGCTGTTCGCGCACATCCCGGGCCTCAAGGTCGTGTCCATTTCGAACGCCGTCGACGCCTACTGGGGCATCCAGGAAGCGATCAAGTCGGACGACCCGATCCTGTTCTTCGAGCCGAAGCGGCTGTACCACTCGGGTGCGCTGCGCGCGGAGATCGACGTCACCGGCACGCCTCAGAAGATGTTCTCCTCGCAGGTGGTGCGCGAAGGCACGACCGCGACGGTCGTCGCGTACGGCCCGTCGGTGAAGGTCGCCCTCGACGCGGCCGCCGCGGCGGAGGACGAGGGCAAGTCCCTGGAAGTCATCGACCTGCGCACGCTCTCGCCGCTGGACCTCGGCCCGGTGTTCGAGTCGGTCCGCAAGACCGGCCGGCTGATCGCGCTGTCGGAGGCGCCCTCGGAGTCGTCGCTGACGTCGGAGATCGCGGCGCGCGTCCAGCAGGAGTGCTTCTACTCGCTGGAAGCGCCGGTCCTCCGGGTGACCGGGTTCGACACGCCGTACCCGCCGGCCAAGCTCGAGGAGCACTACCTCCCCGACCTGGACCGGGTGCTGCACGCCGTCGACCGCTCGCTCGCCTGGTAAGGGGGATCATGCCTACGTTCAAACAGTTCCCCCTGGCCGACACGGCGGAGGGGCTGACCGAAGCCGACATCCTCAACTGGCACGTGAAGCCGGGCGACACGGTGACGGTCAACCAGATCGTGGTCGAGATCGAGACCGCGAAGGCCGCCGTCGAGCTGCCGATCCCGTGGGCCGGCGTGGTCACGGAGCTGCACGTCGAGCCGGGCCAGACGGTGGAGGTCGGCACGCCGATCCTCACCATCGACGTCGACCCCGGTGGGGCTTCGGCTGCTCCCGCCGCCGCTGCTCCCGCTCCTGCTGAAGAAGAGGAGATGAAGCCGCTGGTCGGCTACGGCT
Source organism: Amycolatopsis sp. NPDC098790 (assembly GCF_044759945.1). Taxonomy (NCBI): domain Bacteria; kingdom Bacillati; phylum Actinomycetota; class Actinomycetes; order Pseudonocardiales; family Pseudonocardiaceae; genus Amycolatopsis; species Amycolatopsis sp. NPDC098790. Next base: position 1,283,899 of record NZ_JBIWAI010000001.1, on the reverse strand, counting down.
CCAAGGCCGTGGTGACGCAGCGGCGAGCCCGCAAGGGTGCGGCTGCCGCTGTTGCCGCACCTCCGGCTCCTGCGCCTGTTCCGGTCGCGGTGGCTCCGGCCCCGGTCGCGGCTCCTCGCGGCGGGTACGTCCCGCTGGCGAAGCCGCCGGTGCGGAAGCTGGCGAAGGACCTCGGCGTCGACCTGCACGCGTTGACGGGTAGCGCTTCCGGTGGCGTGATCACCCGCGAGGACGTCGAGCGGGCAGCCAACGGAGCAGCGGTGGCCACGCCCGTAGTGTCCACTGTGGACAGCGGCTCCCGCGAGCGGCGCGTGCCGATCAAGGGCGTCCGCAAGATGACCGCGGCGGCGATGGTGCAGAGCGCGTACACCGCTCCGCACGTCACGGAGTTCCTGACCATCGACGTCACGCCGATGATGGAGTTCCGCGAGAAGCTGAAGAAGTCGCGCGAGTTCGCCGGGGTCAAGGTCACGCCGCTGACGTTCGCGGCGAAAGCCGTTTGCCTGGCGGCGAAGCGCACGCCCGACGTCAACGCGGTTTGGGACGAAGCGGCGCAGGAGATCGTCTACAAGGACTACGTGCACCTCGGCATCGCAGCGGCGACCCCGCGCGGCCTGATCGTGCCCAAGGTCCGCGACGCCGATTCCATGTCGCTGAAGGAGCTGGCTCAGGCGCTGACGACGTTGACCGACGTGGCTCGCGAGGGCAAGACGTCACCGGCGGACATGGCGAACGGCACGATCACGATCACCAACGTGGGCGTGTTCGGCGTCGACACCGGAACGCCGATCATCAACCCTGGCGAATCCGCGATCCTGTGCCTCGGCGCGATCAAGGACCAGCCGTGGGTGGTGGACGGCGAGATCAAGGTCCGCAAGGTGCTCCAGCTGTCGCTGAGCTTCGACCACCGGGTGGTCGACGGCCAGCAGGGCTCGGAGTTCCTGGCCGACGTCGGCGCGCTCCTGGCCGACCCGGCCATGGCGATGACGTACTGAGTTTTCGCAGGTGAGGGCCGTCTTCGGGCGGCCCTCGCTTTTATCCGCTTGACGGAGTGAGCACTCACTCCGCACACTGGACGGCATGACACCAGCACCCGAAACCCGGCGGAGAGCGCCGGGCATGAGCGTCGAAGCCCGGCGCGCCATGATCGTGCACGCGGTGCTGCCGCTCCTCATGGAGCACGGCGCCAACGTCACGACCAGCCAGATCGCCCGCGCCGCCGGCATCGGCGAGGGCACCATCTTCCGCGCGTTCAAGGACAAGGACGAGCTGTTCGACGCCTGCACCGCCGAGGCGTTGCGGCCCGACCACGTGCTCGACGCGATCGCCGACATCCCCGTCGACCAGCCGCTGGCGGACCGGCTCGTCGAGGCCGCCGACGCGCTCGGCGCGCACCTCGAGCGGATGGGTGCGCTGATGGGCGCCCTGCACGCGTCCGGACGGCACAAGCAGCGTGATCCCGAACAGCGCCTCAAGGACCGGCGCGGCTCGTGGAAGGGCGGCCGCCGCGAGTCGATGGCCACCATGCGCGGGGCGATGGTCGAGCTGTTCACCCCCGAGAAGGACCGGCTGCGGCTGCCGCCCGAGCAGCTCGCCTCGCTGTTCCTGGCCCTGCTCTTCGGCGGCCGCCCGATGGCCGCGGACGGCGATGCGCCCACCACGCGCCAGGTGGTCGACGTCTTCCTGCACGGCGCCGTGGAGGCCCCGTGATCCCGGGCGGTGGGGGCGGCATGGAGTTCATGCTGGCCAGGCGCGGCCGGCGGCGGCACGCGTCGACGGTGCCGGAGAGCGGGCTCACCGGGCCCGTCGACATCCCCGAACCGAAGCCGGAAGACCAGCCGAAGGACCTGCGCTCGCGGCTCAAGCGGGCGAAGACGTCCGTGGCGGGCACGGTCCGCGGCCTGCCGAAGGTCGTCAAGCTGACGTGGCAGGCGAGCCCGATCCTGACGATCCTCCTGGCGCTGATCACGCTGCTGTCGGGCCTGCTGCCGACCGTGACCGCGTACGTCGCGAAGCTGCTGCTCGACGCGGTCGTCGCGGCGATCCAGGGCAAGGGGACCACGGGCGACATCGTGAACGTCGCGTTGTTCCAGTTCGGCGTGCTCGCCGCGACCGCGATCAGCAGCGCCATGACGTCGATCGCGCAGTCGCTACTGCAGGAACGCATGACGCTGACCATCCGCCACCAGGTGATGGCGCACGCCAGCGAGCTGCACCTCGCGTACTTCGAGGGTTCGGCGTCCTACGACATGCTGCGCCAGGCCGCGCAGGAAGCGCCGACGCGGCCGCTGTCGATGATGAACTCGGCGTTGGGGCTAGTCCGGACGCTGATCACGTTCGGCAGCATGATCGCGCTGCTCGTCGCGATCAGCCCGCTGCTCGCACTGGTCGCGCTGCTGGCGCCGATCCCGGCGTTCATCTCGCAGTCGAAGTACGGCTCGCGCGCGTTCTGGCTGACGTTCCTGATGTCGCCGATCAAGCGCCGGATGGACTACCTGTCCTCTTTGGTCACGACGGACACTTACGCCAAGGAGACGAAGCTGTTCGGGCTCGGCCCGTACTTCGTCGACCGGTTCCGCCGGCTCGGCTTGGTGTCGTACGAGCGGCAGCGGAAGCTGACGATCAACCGCAACATCAGCTCGACGTCCTGGGGGCTGCTGAGCACGTTCGCGGGCTCGGCGATCGCGTTGTACATCGCACTGGAGGCGGTCGGTGGGCGGCTCACGCTCGGCGACCTGGCGCTGTACACGGCCGCGGCGACGTCCGTGCAGACGTCGGTGTCCGGGCTGTTCACGGCGTTTTCGGGGATGTACGAGAACAACCTCTACTTGGACACGCTGTACCGCTTCCTGGACACGAAGCCGGAGATCACGGCACCCGCTTCGCCACGTCCGCTTCCCTCCAAAGTGGACGGACACATCGAGTTCGACTCGGTGACGTTCGCCTACCCGGGCGCGGAGGAGCCGGCTTTGGAGGACGTCAGCTTCGAGATCCACCCGGGCGAGACGGTGGCGGTGGTCGGCCGCAACGGCGCGGGCAAGTCGACGCTGTTCAAGCTGCTCTGCCGGCTGTACGACCCGACCGGCGGCCGGATCCTGCTGGACGGCGTCGACATCCGCGAGTACGACCCGGTGGAGCTGCGCACGCGGATCAGCGCGATGTTCCAGGACTACGTGACGTACCAGGGAACGGCGGCGGAGAACATCGGTTTGGGCGACCTGGGCCGCCTGGAGGACCGCCCCCACATCGAGGACTCGGCCCGCCGAGCGGGCGCGGACGAGCGCATCGAGCGGCTGCCGTCCGGCTACGACAGCCCGCTGGGGCGCTGGTTCGACCAGGGCGTTTCGCTGTCCGGCGGCGAGTGGCAGAAGATCGCGCTGGCGCGGGCGTTCCAGCGCGAGGCGCCGCTGTTGATCCTGGACGAGCCGACGTCGGCACTGGACGCGCAAGCCGAGCACGACCTGTTCTCGCGGTTGCGTGAGCTGTCCGAGGGCCGGACGACGTTGTACATCTCGCACCGGTTCTCGACGGTGCGGCAGGCGGAGCGGATCTTGTTGCTGGACCACGGAAAGGTGGCGGAGTACGGCACGCACGAGCAGCTGATGGCGGCGAAGGCGGGGTACGCGGACCTGTTCACCCTCCAGGCGCGCGCTTACCTCGACGAGGTGCCGAGCTGAGACGTCACGTAGTGGCCGGGCAGTGAGGTGCCACCGCGCAGCTCGTTGCCCGGCCACGGGTGCTGTTGCGGGTGCTCGCCGGTGTCGGCGACGGTCACGGTGTCGAGCACGCAGTCCGCGAGCTTGACCGCTTGGCCACCCCGGCCCAGCTCGATCCGGCACCGTTCGAACCGGCAGTTCTCGGCGAGTAGCGGCACCAGGGAGAACGGCTGGTCGTCGAGGCCGATCGAGAGGTCGAGTTCGAGGTCCGCGAAGTCGCACCGGTCGAACACCACCCGGCCGAAGGTGAAGTCCAGCTGCGAGAAGTCGACGACGGGCGCGCGGAAGCGGCAGCGGAAGAAGGCCACCGACGAGGACTGCAGGTATCCGTCGGCGAAGTCGACTTTCTCGCCACCGAACTCGGCACCGACGAACTCGGCTTTGCCGGAGGTGAAGGTCAGCCCGCCGAAGTTCGTTTCGGCGGCGGAGAACCGGGTGCCGTGGCAGCTCAGGAGCTTCCCGAACTCGGCACCGGCGAAGGAAGCGACCCCGCCCACGAAGTCCGCGCCGTCGAACAGGACTTCGCCGCTGAACTTCCGCCGCGCGAAATCGGCGTTTTCGAAGGTGACGCCGGTGAAGTCGAAGTCGAGCGCGGACCAGGACAGCTTCCCGCTCTGACGGGTGCGGTCGCGGATCACGCGCAGGATCGCCTCCCGCACCTCGTGTTCGCCGTCGGCCTCGCGGGTGATCCGGAGGTAGCCGCAGAGGACGTCGACGCAGACCTGGCGCTTGTCGGCCCAGTCGTCGGCGAGGCCGGCCAGGGCGTAAACCCCGGCGAGCCGGACGGCGGCGTTGTCGTTGGCCAGTTGTTCGGCGGCGCTGCCGAACCGTTCGTTGAACTTCTGAACGGCTTCCCGTTCAGCCCGCTGGACGGCCAGGTCGTGCTCATCTTCGGCAACCCGTTGCTTCCGGTAGTTGACGGCGAGCAGCACGACCCCGCCGAAGCCGGCCACGACGGAGAGGGCGATCTTCAGCAGGTCGAGCACCTGGCCGACGTCGAACTGCGCGGCGCTGGGCAGCCGCGGCCAGCCGAGGAACCAGAGCAGGCCACCGCCGGTCGCCCCGGCGACGACCAGGGCGACGACGAGCCAGCCGAGGACGGAGGCGGCCATCCCACGCCGCTTCGCCGTCCGCTGTGGTCGAGTCCACGTGACCCCGGCGAACCCCCGCCGACGCCGTCCTCGCGTGGCGATCAGCAGGGCCAGGACCAGGCACAACGCGATGAGCAGCCAGCGGAGCCAGTCGGACACGAAGGGTGAGACTAGCCGGTTGCTTCGGGGCGCGGGAGCAAAACGGACAGGTCGTTCGTTGACCGGGTATGGCTGTCGCGTTGTTGATTTACGTCTTCGCCGAGATCGCCGCGATCTGGGCGGTGGGCTCGGCCGTCGGCGTCCTCGGCACGCTGGGCCTCCTCCTGGCCGGCGCGTTCCTGGGCTCCTGGCTGGCCCGCCGCGAGGGCGGCAAGGCGATGCGGGCGTTCACGTCGGCGGCCCGGGCGGGGCAGCCGGCGGAGAAGGAACTGACCGACGGCATGCTCGTCGCGCTCGGCGGGGTGTTCATCCTGGTCCCGGGGTTCGTGAGCGACGTGCTGGGGTTGCTGTTGATGCTCCCGCCGTCCCGGGCACTGGTCCGGCGGTGGTGGCTGCGGCGGATGGAGAAGCGGGCGGTCCGGTTCGCCAACCAACGCCGGGGGCCGGTGATGGTGGTGGACAGCGAGGTCGTTCCGCCTTCGGAGCCGGGGCCGCGGCGTGACCAGCCGACGGTGATCGAGGGCCGGATCATCGAGGGGTGAGTTCGGAGTACACCTGTCGGTGGTACTCGAGGAACTCATCCTTGATCTCGTGCCCAGGCATCTCCTTCAAAGTGCCGGCCGGCGTGCCCTCGCGAAGCACAGTGCGGTTGGCGTCGATCACGATCGCGCCGCGGTCGAACTGCACGTGGCAGTTGGGACACAAGCACAGCACGTTGCACATTTGATCGGGCCCGCGGTGCAAGCCACCGAGTGCCTTGATGTGGGCGCCTTCTGAATACGCTTCGCCGTTGCCGACGGACAACCGGGTGCTACAGATCTGGCACGTGTGGTTGTACATCTTCTTCACGTCTTCCGCGACCCTGGTGGTGCGGACGATGCGTTGCGCCGTCACGGGCTTGCGCTCCGGTTCAGCGTTACCGATCGTCTTCCCGGGGTGCGCCGGTTCCGAAGGGAGGAGGTAGTCACCCAGACCGAAACTGACGTCCGCCGCGTTGGTCAACTTGATCATCTGGAACCGGCAGACCAGGTAGTCCCCTTGGCCGCGCTCCATCGCTGCGGCTTCCACCCGGTAGAGACCGTCGTAGCGGTAACCCTGGTCAGGAGCGTGCGGCGACTTCGGATCCGGGCCGCGCACCACGCGAACCGGCTCTTTGGTCTGTGAGCTGGTCAGGAGGGCGGCGTTGCCCGGTGCGGCGAACGTTTGGTCGGCGACCTGGCGTCCGCGCTCGTCGCGCCCACCGTGACCGGTGTAGATCAGTTCTTCACCGCGATCATCGTCGTCCTCGTAGCCACCCGACGAAACGATCGACTCGGCACCCAGTTCGCCGGTTCCCACAATGCCCGCTTGTAGGGCGCGGTGCACTCCACTCTCCGCTACCTCCGCCCGGCTAGCGAACATCGATCCCTCCGGGTAGCCCGGGATGTCGCCGTAGACCCGCTTGTTCTTGGCCGGTGGCCGAACATCGTGAAAATCGAAACCGAGGTCGAGGAGCCGCGCGCCCACGGTCTTCACCCCGCCGCTGAACTCAGCCGGCCGAAGTGCTCGCCCCTGCGCGAAGCGATGTGCTGCGCCGATCAGCGCTTTCGAGTCGTACTCCTGACCCTGGTGGGAGACCACGTACTGACGCGCTTCCGCGAAGCCGTACTTGCTCAAGAATGCTTCTCGCCCGAGTTCGTTGAACTCGTCTATAGCGGCAAGAACGTGCTCATGGTTCACGTCGGCAAGGCTCATGTCGACCACTCTAAGGTGGGACACCGACAGTTTGGTGTCACCGCCGTGCGACAGCTAGTCCACGGTTGGCTTGGGGATGTCGAAGTAGCTCGAGAACCGCACCGCCGGGGCGTACTCGCCCTTCACCTTCACCCGGCCCGTCACGAACATCGCCGCCACTGCTGCGTTGCCTGTGGCCATCCGGATGAAGTCGTCCACCGACAACGTGATCGTTGTGTCCGGTGATCGGGACAGGTCTGGCGAGGAAACGCACACCCCGTCCTCGATCACCGTCTGGAAACGGTCGTAACCGTCCTCGCCCGCACCCTCGGAAAAGCGCCACGAAACCACGAAATCCACGTGGCGGGCTCGCGCTGGGGAAAAGTGTTCTGACATTCTGCGGAAAATCTCGTCAAGGAACACAGAACGCAGCTCGGCATGAGAAGCAATCGCCTTCAGCTGGTCGCGGGAACACCTGCGGACCACGTCCACCAGGACGTCCGTCGACAGAGAACTGAGCTCGATGCCCGCTCCCGCCGAACCCAGCATGTGCAGGGTTTCCAGGACCTGGATGAACTGCGCGGGCGTCAAGTTGGCCATGACGAGCTTGTCCGCGAACGCGTTCACCGCGTCGCCGGCGCGTACTCCGCGGGGCCGGGAAAGGCGCCACTTCGTCTTTCGGGGCACAGCGACAAACTACACGGGATGCGGGAGGTCGAAGTAGCCGATCAGGCCCGCCGCGAAGGCCAGATCGCCCTTGACCTTTATCCTGCCCGTGACGAACAACACCGCCGGTGTTGCCTGGTGGGTGATGAGCCGGAAGAAATCGGCCGGGGCGATGGTGATCGTTACTCGCGGGGCCGAGTGCATCTCTCGGCTCACCGTGCACGAGCCGTGCGAAATCGCCGTCTCGTAGCGGTCGTAGCCGCCCTCTCCGACTCCGCCCGAGAGGCGCCAGTGGACCACCGCGTGCAGGTCGCGGGCCCTGTCCGGCCTGATGTGCGCGCCCATGCGGGCGAAGATTTCGTCCAGTACCCGGTCGCGCAACGGCCTCTCCGCGACCACGCTCTCCAGCTGCGCGCGCGACGCCGAGGCCACCAACGATGCGAACCGGGCCGGCTCGACCTTGCTCAAGTCGAACGCCGGTGCCTGGGCGGCCAGCCTCAGGAGCGCGTTCAGGAGTCTTCGGAAGTCGTCCTTGCCGAGGTCGCGCGGGTTCACCGCGTCGGCGAGGGCGTTCACGTCGAGGGCGTGCGCCTCGGGGCTCAGCGGGTCGAGCCGCTCCAGGGCGTCCAGCAGCGCCGCCCCACGGAGCACCGCGACCTGATCGGCGCTGGTCATCCCGGCGTTGTCGGCCATGGTCACTCCTCTGCTGTTACTCACGCGTAAGGCTACCCGCCAGTAGGTAGGCGGGCAAGCGTGCCGAAATCACCCTGACGGGGCAGCGCCCGGTACCGTCTCCCGTCAGCAACAGGGAGGTCCAGCGTGTCAGAGGATGATCAGCGTCCGCCCGAACGGGCCAGGCGGCTGCCGCGCGCGGTGCGCGAGCGGCAGATCCTGGACGCCGCCGTCCAGGTTTTCTCGCGCCACGGCTACCACGCGGCCTCGATGGACGAGATCTCCGACGTCGCCGGCGTCTCGAAGCCGATGATCTACACCTACCTCGGGTCCAAAGAGGACCTGTTCGGTGCGTGCATCCGCCGCGAGGCGACGCGGCTGCTCGAGGCCATCCAGGCCGGCGTGCAGCCCGATCTGCCACCGGACATGCAGCTCTGGCACGGCCTGCGGTCGTTCTACCGCTTCGTCGCGGAGTACCGCGAGTCGTGGACGGTGCTGCACCGCCAGGCCCTCACCGTCGGCGGGGCGTTCGCCGCGGAGATCACCGACATGCGGGCGCGCGCGATCCAGCTGGTCGCGGCCCTCGTCGTGTCGGCCGGCACGCGCAAGGGCGTCGGCGAGCAGGCCGAGTTCTCCGGCGAAGGCCTGTCCGCGGCGCTGGTCGGGGCGGCCGAATCGCTGGCCGACTGGGCCCTCGACCACCCCGACATCTCCGACGGCGTCCTGGCGTCCTGGCTGATGAACCTCGTCTGGCTCGGCTTCAACGACCTCATCGAGGGCGAGGTCTGGAAGCCGTCAGAGTGAGGTGATCGTGCCCTCCAGGTGCGGCTTCGCCTTGCTCCACAGCTCGAACGCCCACCCCTCCGGGGAAGACCACGACGTGAAGCCCGCCTTGGCCGGCAGCAGCACCGGCTGCTTGAACTTGACGTCGATCGTGAACGCCGCCGGCAGCCGGCCCTCGAAGGCCGCCAGGGCGTGGGCCTTCGTCCACATCCCGTGCGCGATGGCGCGAGGGAAGCCGAACAGGCGGGCCGTCAGCGGATGCAGGTGGATCGGGTTGCGGTCGCCCGAGACCTCCGCGTAGCGCCGGCCGATGTCGCCCGGTACCCGCCAGATCGCGTCCGGGGTCGGCGGCGCCAGCTGGTCCCGCCGCGGAGAGGAACCCGACGAAGAGCCGCGACGCAGGTACGTGCTCACGTCGACCCACACCAGGTCGTCGCCGGCCCACGCCTCGCTCACGACGTCGAACTGACGACCCTTCTCGTGGTCACGCAGGTTCTCCGCGCGCACCCGGATCGTCAACGCCTCGCCCAGCCGCAACGCGCGGTGCTGCGTGATCCGGTTCGCCACGTGCACCATGCCGAGCAGCGGGAACGGGAACCCCGGCTCGGTCATCAGCGCCATCTGCAGCGGGAACGCCAGCATGTGCGGGTACGTCGCCGGCAGCTCGTCGCTCAGCCGGAAGCCGCACACCGTGTTGTACGCGGCGAGGTGCGCCGGGTCGACGACGACACCCGTGCGGACCAGCTCGGTGTCGGGCAGCGATGAGCCCGTCTTGCGGAAGCCGAGCAGCGCCTTCGGGTACAGCGTCGCCAGGCTCGGCGTGCTGTCGAGTTCGCGGATCGCCACGTCAGGCCCCCAGCAGGGCCTGGCCGCAGACGCGGACCACGTTGCCGTTCACCGCGGCCGACGCCGGGTTCGCGTACCAGGCGATCGTCTCGGCGACGTCGACCGGCAGCCCGCCCTGGCCGAGGCTCGACAGCCGCCGGCCGGCTTCGCGGATGAACAGCGGGACCGCCGCCGTCATCTTCGTCTCGATGAACCCCGGCGCGACGGCGTTGATCGTGCCGCCGTACGCCGCGAGCTGCGGCGCGCCGACGTTCACCATGCCGATCACGCCTGCCTTGGACGTCGCGTAGTTCGTCTGGCCGACGTTGCCGGCGATGCCCGCGATCGACGAGACGCCGATGATGCGGCCGTTCTCGTTCAGCACGCGGTCACCCAGGAGCTTGTCGTTCACCGCGAGCTGCGCCGCCAGGTTCACCGCGATGACCGAGTCCCACGCGCTCTCGCTCATGTTGCCCAGCGTCTTGTCGCGGGTAATGCCCGCGTTGTGGACAACGACGTCGACGCCGCCGTGACGCTCCTTCAGGTACTCCGCGAGCTTCGCCGGCGCGCTCGGCGAAGTGATGTCGAGCTGCAGCGACGAGCCGCCGATCTTGTTGGCCACCTTCGACAGGTCCCCGCCCTGGGCGGGGATGTCGAGCGCGACGACGTGCGCGCCGTCGCGGGCCAGTACCTCGGCGATCGCCGCGCCGATGCCGCGGGACGCGCCCGTGACCAGCGCGACCTTGCCGTCGAGGGGCTTCGCCCAGTTCGCCGGTGCGGACGCCGTCTTGCCTTCAGCGCCGATCCGGATGACCTGCGCGTCGACGAATGCCGACTTCGCCGAGAGCAGGAAACGCAGTGTCGACTCCGTCGCCTCTTCGGCGCCTTCGGCGACATAAACGAGCTGCGCCGTCGCGCCGCGCTTCAGCTCCTTGCCGACAGAGCGCACGAAGCCCTCGAGAGCGCGCTGCGCGATCCGCTCGCGGCCTTCGACCTGCTCCGGCGGCGTGCCCAGGATGACCACGCGGCCGGACGGCCCGACGCTGCGGATCACCGGGTGGAAGAAGTCGTAGACCTCGCGCAGGCGCCCCGGCTCCGTGACGCCGGTGGCGTCGAAGACGAGCGCCGCGTGCCGGTCGGCCGCCGACGTGACGACCTCGATGCCCGCGTCGGCGAGCTGGTCGCGAAGGGTCTTCTCCAGCCGGCTGCCGGGCGCGGCGCCGAGAAGTGCGGGACCCTCGAGGGCGGGTTGCCCGGGCTGGTAGCGGCGCAGCGTGGCCGGGTTGGGCAGGCCGAGCTTCGGCACCACGAACTTCCCCACCGGGGTTTTCGTGAACTGCTGGTACCTGTCAGCCATCGATTGCCTCCCGTGCAGTCTGCGTCACGTCGCAGTCTAACCTACTCAGGAGTAGGTTACAGTGTGAGAGAGCCGACCAGAGAGGTGGAGTCATGCCGCCGAAACCGCGACATTCAAAAGCAGCACCTTCCGTTCGCAAGGTCGCGATCATCGGGGGCAACCGGATCCCCTTCGCGCGGTCCAACGGTCCGTACGCGAAGGCGTCGAACCAGGACATGTTCACCGCCGCGCTCGACGGCCTGGTCAGCCGCTTCTCACTGCAGGGCGAGGTGATCGGCGAGGTCGCCGCCGGGGCCGTGCTCAAGCACTCGAAGGACTTCAACCTGGCCCGCGAGAGCGTGCTGGGCAGCAAGCTTTCGCCCGCGACGCCCGCGTCCGACGTCCAGATGGCGTGCGATACCGGCCTGCAGGCCATCGTGAACGTCGCCAACAAGATCGCGCTCGGCCAGATCGACTCGGCCATCGCCGGCGGCGTCGACACGACGAGCGACGCGCCGCTGGCCGTCAACGAGGACCTGCGCCAGATCCTCATCCAGCTCAACGCCGCGAAGACGCTCGGCGACCGCCTCAAGCTCGTCGCGAAGATCCGGCCCGGCCACATCGTGCCGGCGATCCCGCGCAACGAAGAGCCGCGCACGGGCCTGTCGATGGGCGAGCACGCGGCGCTCACCGCGAAGATCTGGGAGATCACGCGCGAGGCGCAGGACGAGCTGGCCGCGGCCAGCCACCAGCACCTCGCCGCCGCCTACGACCGCGGCTTCTTCGACGACCTCGTGACGCCGTTCCTCAAGCTCGCGCGCGACCAGAACCTGCGTGCCGACTCGACCGCGGAGAAGCTCGCCAAGCTCAAGCCGGCGTTCGGCGGCCCGGGCGGCACGATGACCGCGGGCAACTCGACGCCGCTGACCGACGGCGCGTCGACCGTCCTGCTCGCCACCGACGAGTGGGCGAAGGCGCACAAGCTGCCGGTGCAGGCGTACCTGACGTTCTCGCAGACCGCGGCCGTCGACTACGTCCACGGCGAAGAGGGCCTGCTGATGGCGCCCGCGTACGCCGTGCCGCGGATGCTCGCGCGCGCCGGGCTTTCGCTGCAGGACTTCGACTTCTACGAGATCCACGAGGCGTTCGCGTCGCAGGTGCTGGCCACGCTCAAGGCGTGGGAGGACCCGGCGTTCGCCAAGGAGAAGCTGGACTTGGACGCGCCGCTGGGCGCGATCGACCGGGCGAAGCTGAACGTCAACGGCTCGTCGCTGGCGGCCGGGCACCCGTTCGCCGCGACCGGCGGCCGGATCGTCGCGACGCTGGCGAAGCTGCTGCACGAGAAGGGGTCCGGCCGCGGCCTGATCTCGATCTGCGCGGCGGGCGGCCAGGGCGTCACCGCGATCCTGGAGAAGTAGCTTTCGCAGGGAAAGTGCCGCCCTCGATGTCCGGGGGCGGCACTTTCCCTATGAAAGTGGTTAGTTGGGGAGGGCCTTCTGGGCCCGCTTCGCGAGCTTGTTGGCGCGCTTCTGGCCCTTGCGGCTCAGCTTGCCGGCCGCGGCGCTGACGTCCTTGGCCGCGTGACGCGCGCGCCAGGCCGCCGACGGCTTCCCGTGCGTGTCGCTGACCGCGAGCAGCAGGCCACCGGCCAGGCTCGCGTTCTTGAAGAAGTTGACCTGCTGCTGCTGCTTCTCGGCCGGGTCCTTGATGGTCCAGAAGCTGTGCGTCGCGAGCGTCGTCGGCACGAGGCTGCCGAGCAGCAGCCCGGCCGCGAGCCGCGGCGCCTTGCCGGCCGCGAGCGCGAGACCGGCGCCGATCTTCACGGCGGCGTCGATGCGGACGAGCGTCACCGGGTCGCGCGGAACCTGCTCCGGCACGACGTCGCCGACCTTCTCGAACGCGCTGTTGAGGAACGGTTCCGCCGCCTTCGCGTGCCCTTCGGCCTGCCTCAGCGCATTGATTCCGCCCGTCACGAAGATCGTGGCGAGCAGGGGACGTGCCACTCGACGGAGTATCACGGTCGTTTGCCTTCCTCGTACGGGCCGCTGCCTGGTCGAACCTACTCGCTGAGTGCCCGCTCGTCCTGCGGTCGAATCCTCATCGCGGTTTCTGCGGGAATATCGTGTTGGTTCTAGATTGAGCTATATAGCTTTAGCGGTTGACCTTGACGCTGCGTCAACTTCTATCGTCGTCGGCATGGAGTGGTCGATCCAGGACCTCGCGCGCTCGGCCGGGACGACGAGCCGGACGCTGCGCCACTACGGCGCGGTCGGCCTGCTCGAACCGAGCCGCGTCGGCAGCAACGGCTACCGCTACTACGACGAGCAGGCGCTCGTCCGGCTGCAGCGGATCCTGCTGCTGCGCGAACTGGGCCTCGGGCTCCCGGCGATCGCGGAGGTCCTGAACGGGCAACGCGACAGTTCGACGGCGCTCGAAACCCACCTGGAGCTGCTCGAACAGGAGCGGCGGCGGATCGGGCGGCAGATCGACTCGGTCCGGACCACGTTGCGGAAACTGAAGGGAGGTGAACGACTGATGGCGGAGGAGGTTTTCGACGGCTTCGACCACACGCGGTACGAGGAAGAGGTCACACGTCGCTGGGGCGCGGACGCTTACCGGCGCGGCGACCAGTGGTGGAGCTCGTTGTCGGCCGACGAGAAGAAGGCCCACCAGCAGGAGCAGGTGGACATCGCGACGGCGTTCGGTGACGCTCGCGCCGCTGGGCTCGCGGCCGGCTCCGACGAAGTCCAGGCGATCACGCGGCGGCTGCACGTGTGGCTGCAGCCGGCGGTTTCGTCCGTTTCGGCGGGGTACTTCGCGGGGCTCGGGCAGCTGTACGTCGACGACCCGCGTTACGGGTTCGAAGGCGCAGGCGCGGAGTTCGTGCGCGACGCGATGAAGATCTACTCGGAACGGAACCTCGGCGCGTAGTGCTACGTCGTAGTGCGCGCTGGGGGTAGGGACGAGCAGGGCTGCAGACCTGTTCGTCTCTATGTACGGCCATCCGGTCGAACTCCGGCGACACGCCTAGCCGACTATGGCGGAATATCGGGCTCGCGCTAGATACGTCGATAACTTGGCAGAGTGGACCCCATCCGCAACCCCTTCGCGCCGGGCGCCGGACAGCGGCCGCCCGAGCTGGCCGGGCGTGAGCGTGAGCTCAAGGCCTTCGAGGTCGTGCTCGAACGGGTCGCGCGGGGGAGACCCGAACGCAGTCTCGTCCTGACCGGCTTGCGGGGCGTCGGGAAAACCGTGCTGCTCGGGGAGCTGCGCGCGATGGCCGTGCGGCACAAGTGGGGTGCCGGGAAGATCGAAGCGCGGCCGGACGCCGAGCTGCGGCGACCGCTGTCGGCCGCGCTGCACCGGGCCATCCGGGACCTCGCCGTGCGGCACCGCGCTCCCGACCGGGTCGAAGAGGTGCTCGGCGTGCTCAAGGCGTTCGCGCTGCGGGCCAACAAGGCCGACGCCAAGCTGCGCGACCGGTGGCAGCCGGGCATCGACGTGCCCGCCGCCCAGGGGCGCGCGGACTCCGGGGACATCGAGATCGACCTCGTCGAGCTCTTCACCGACGTCGCCGAGCTGGCCGCGGACGTCGGGACCGGCGTCGCGCTGCTCATCGACGAAATGCAGGACCTGCAGCCGGACGACGTCTCGGCGTTGTGCGCGGCCTGTCACGAGCTGTCCCAGTCCGGGGCGCCACTCGTGGTCGTCGGCGCCGGGCTGCCGCACCTGCCCGCCGTGCTGTCGGCGTCGAAGTCCTACTCCGAGCGGCTCTTCCGGTACTCGCGCATCGACCGGCTCGACCGCGAGGACGCCGACTACGCCGTGATGGCGCCGATCGAGCGCGAGGACGCCGGCATCGAGCCGGAAGCCCTCGACGCGCTCTTCGACGCGTCCGGCGGCTACCCGTACTTCATCCAGGCCTACGGCAAGGCCGCCTGGGACGCGGCGCCGTCCGACCCGATCACCGTCAAGGACGTCCAGGTCGCGGCACCCGAAGCCGAGTCCGAACTGGCGGTCGGCTTCTTCGGCTCGCGCTACGACCGGGCGACGCCGGCCGAGCGCGAGTACCTGCAGGCGATGGCCGAGCTGACCCAGGGCCGCGACGAGCCCGCCGGCACCGCCGACGTCGCCGTGTTCCTCGGGCGGAAGCCGTCCTCGCTGTCGCCCGCGCGCGACAGCTTGATGAAGAAGGGCCTGGTCTACTCCGCCGAGCGGGGCCAGATCGCCTTCACCGTGCCGCACTTCGGCCACTACCTGCTCGGGCGCGACTGACCTGCTATCCGCGTTTCTGAGGCTTTCTAGCATTTGAGCTAGAGAGCCCTAGAAGCATGTATCGGGTTGCTTCGTCGTGACGGCGACCACCCCCGATCTCTCCGGTCTATACCCAAGTTTGCCGATGATTCATCGGCTAGTGCGCCAAGTCACCGGATATTCATTGGCTTCCTTGTGAAAAAAGGTGCATACTAGAGACACAAGCAACCGAAGACCCTGAAGGGGATGCAGACACCGATGAACAACATCGCCGCCAAGCTCCGTGCCCGTCGCGCCGAGGCTCGCACTCGCCGGGCGCTGAACCGGGCGATCGACACCGCCGCGACCGCGACGGTCCGTCAGGAACTCATCGCGATCGCGCAGGCTCGCTCGGGCTACATGCGCTGATCCTGTTTCACCCCGTGGCGGTCGCCCATTAGAGTGACCTATGCCACAAAGTGCTGAAGGTGTAACGACACGCAAAGTGCGGTCGATACCCCCTACGACCCCGTGATGCTGGCGGACCCCCGACCTGGCAGCATCGCGGGGTTTCCCATTTCCCCGGTGAGTCCCTTGCCCGCGCCGGTCTGTCGAGTAATCTTTGACTTAGTCAACGAACTTGTTGAGGTGGTCAATGAACGACGCACAGCTCGCCGACCGCGTGGCCGCGGTCCGCGCCTTCAACCGGCTCTACACCGGGGTCATCGGCGTGCTCGACGAGGGACCGGCCGACGCCGAGTACTCGCTGCCGGAAGCCCGCGTGCTCTTCGAGCTCGCGCACCAGGACCCGGTGCCGGTCACTGAGCTGCGCAAACGTCTCGACCTCGACGCCGGCTACGCCAGCAGGCTGCTCGCCCGGCTCGAGTCACGCGGGCTGGTCGCGCGTGAACGTTCCGACGAGGACGCGCGGCGCCAGCTCGTGCGCCCCACGGCCGCGGGCCGGGACGCGTTCGCCGTGCTGAACGCCCGGTCCACCGAGCAGATCGGCGGCCTGCTGCGCCGGTTCGCCGACGAAGACCAGCAGCGCCTGCTGACCGCGATGCGCACGATCGGCGACCTGGTCGGCGACCGCCGTCGCGACCCGGCGCTGGTGCTTCGCCCGCCACGACCGGGTGACCTCGGTTGGGTGGTGGAACGCCACGGCGCGGTCTACGGCCGCGAGTACGGCTTCAGCGCCCGGTTCGAGGGCTTGGTCGCCCGGATCGTCGCCGACTTCGCCGAGCACGACGACCCGCGGCAGGCGTTCTGGATCGCCGAGCTCGACGGCGAGCGGGTCGGCAGCATCGCGTGCACCCGCGGCCCGGACGACGACACCGCGAAGCTGCGGCTGCTGCTGCTCGAGCCGTCAGCCCGGGGCCACGGCGTGGGCAAGCGGCTGGTCACCGAGTGCGTTTCGTTCGCGCGAGCGCACGGCTACCGGGCGATGGAGCTGTCGACGGTCTCGATCCTCGCCGCGGCGCGTTCGATCTACCGCGCCGCCGGCTTCGAGCTGGTCCGTGAGGAGGACTTCGACGACTGGGGCCCGAAGCTGACCGACGAAACGTGGCGCGTGAAGTTCTAACGCGGCACGCGGCCGAGCAGGTAGAACTCGGGGTTCGGGCGCAGCGCGGTCAGGTGGGCGAGGCGGTTCGACATCGCGAACAACGCCGTGATCGCGCCGACGTCCCAGATCTCGTCATCCGTGAGGCCGGCGTTGCGCGCGGCTTCGAGGTCACCCTCGCCGAAGAGGGCGGAGTCCTGGGCGAGGGCGAGCGCGAGGTCGACGATCGCCCGGCCGCGCTCGTCGAGTTCGACCTGCCACGGGTTGCTCGAGACGCGGTCGGCAAGTTCGGGATCCTTGGCGCGGATGCGCAGGATGGCGCCGTGCGCGACGACGCAGTAGGTGCAGTGGTTGGCGCCGGAGGTGGCGACGACGACCAGCTCGCGCTCGTGCGCCGTTGGAGCTGCGGGCGACGACCCGGCGAAGAACGGCCCCCGCCCTCTCTGGGGGGCGTGCCCTTGTCCAGCTTATCGGCGGCCGCCGACGAAAAGTGGGGTTCGCGGTGCTGTGCGAGCTGGTTGTCCACAGCCCCGGCCGATTGTGGGCAACCGGAACAGCACCTGGCCGCGTGCGGGTGATCCCTGGTTGGCTGTCACCGTGACGGACTACGTCGACGGGTACTGCGAACGCGTTGCGCCCGGGCTCTGGGGTGAGCCGCTCAACGATCTCGGGAACCTTGCTTTCCTCCTCGCCGCCGTTCTCGTCTGGCGGCTGGCCAAGGGGGACCGGACCGGGCGGTTGCTCGCCGTTCTCATCGGGCTGGTCTTCGTGGCCAGCAGCGTCTTCCACCTTGTTGCGACGCGGTGGGCGGGGGCCGCGGACTCGGGGGCCATCCTCGTCTTCGTGCTGGTGTACGCCGTCGTGTTCGTGCGGACTTACTGGAGCCGGCGGTGGGCTTGGGTTGCCGCGCCCGGGTTTCTCGTGCTCACCGCGGTCACCGCCTTGCTGGGCGGTGGGCTCTACCTCGCCCCGCTGATCGGGCTGTTCGGCTTTGCCGCGGTGCTCGCCATCCAACGCGACGCCGCCTGGACGCGCTTCGCCGTCGCTGGGGCCGTTTTCGCGCTTTCCCTGTCCCTGCGCACGCTCGACCGGGACGTCTGCGACTACGTCCCGGTCGGCACGCACTTCCTCTGGCACCTGCTCAACGGGCTGGTGCTCTACCTCGTCTCCCGCGCGGTCATCCGTCCTTAGTGGACACAGTGGACTCAGTGGACACCGATGGGCCGCAGGTCCTTGTCGTTCTCGTCGGCGTGGTAGTCCTCGGCGTTGGTGTCGTCGGTGCCGTTGAACACCTTCATCTGCCGCGCGATCACCGTGACAATCGCCGCCACCACCAGGTTGGCGATCAACGCGACGAAACCGACGTAGATCTGGACCTGGGAACCCGAGAACGGGTGCCAGCCGAAGATCGACATGTTGCCAAGGGCCAGCGCCGAACCGCCGAAGTGCGCCTTGCCGTTGGCCGGGTTGGGGATGCCGTACAGCATGATCAGGCCCCAGCCGATGCCGACGACCCAGCCCGCGATCAGGCCCCAGCGGTGGAACCAGCGCGTGTACAGCGCCAGCGCGACGGCGGGGAGCGTCTGCAGGATCAGGACGCCGCCGATCAGCTGGAGGTCGATCGAGAACTGCGGGTCGATCAGGATGATCACGGCCACCGCGCCGAGCTTCACGACCAGCGAAGCCAGCTTTGCCTGCTTCGCCTCTTCAGCCGGGGTCGCGTTCTTGCGGATGTACTCCTTGTAGATGTTGCGCGTCCACAGGTTCGCCGCGGCGATCGACATGATCGCGGCGGGCACCAGGGCGCCGATGCCGATCGCGGCGAACGCGATGCCGGCGAACCACGACGAGAACTGGTTGTCGAACAGCACCGGGACGATCGTGTTGCCGTCCGCCTTGCCGGTCGCCGCGTTGGTCAGCGGCTTGACCCCGGCGGTGATCGCCACGTAGCCGAGCAGCGCCAGCAGGCCCAGCACCAGCGAGTACGCCGGCAGCGCGACCATGTTCCGCTTGATCACGTTGCGGCCGCGCGAGGCCAGCACGCTGGTCAGCGAGTGCGGGTACAGGAACAGCGCGAGCGCCGACCCCAGCGCCAGCGTCGCGTACTGCAGCTGGTTGTTGGCCGTCAGCAGGATCGACCCGGCCGGCTTGCCGGTCGTCGGGTTCGGCGTGCCGAGCTTCGCCGCCGCCGTGTCGAAGATGTGCGACCAGCCGCCCAGCTTCGAGGGCAGGTAGATGATCGCCACCAGGATCACGATGTAGATCAGGATGTCCTTGACGAACGCGATCAGCGCGGGCGCCCGCAGGCCGGACTGGTAGGTGTAGAAGGCCAGGATCACGAACGCGACCAGCAGCGGCAGGTGCCCGACGATGCCGGAGCCGTTGATGCCCATCGTCCGCAGCACGGCTTCGAGGCCGACCAGCTGCAACGCGATGTACGGCATGGTCGCGACGATGCCGGTGATCGCGATCAGCAGCGCGAGGATCGGCGAGCCGAAGCGGCCGCGCACGAAGTCGGCCGGGGTCACGTAGCCGCGGACCCGCGAGACCGACCACATCCGCAGCGCCGGCAGCAGCACGATCGGGTAGACGACGATCGTGTACGGCAGCGCGTAGAGGCCGAGCGCGCCGGCGCTGAACACCAGCGCGGGCACCGCGACGAACGTGTACGCCGTGTAGAGGTCGCCGCCGAGCAGGAACCAGGTGATCCACGAGCCGAACTTGCGGCCGCCGAGGCCCCATTCGTCCAGGTGGTCCAGCGTGCTGCCGCGCTGCCAGCGCGACGCCATGAAGCCGAGCACGGTGACCAGGGCGAACAGGACCGTGAAGATGATCAGCTCGGGCCACTGCAGGTTGCTCATCGAGCGTCCCCCTCGTCCAGGTCCTCGACGCTCAGCTTGTCCGGCGCGTCAACGGTCGGCTTGTCCCGCGTCATCATGTAGACGATCCAGGTGCTCAGCACCCCGACCGCCACCATGAGGAACTGGAACCAGTAGAAGAACGGCATCCCGAACAGCCGCGGACCGTCCATGTTGAACAGTGGCGTGACCAGGACCAGCAGCGGAACGATCAGGAGCAGGTTCCACGGGCTGAACCGCAGCCCGCGCACCTTCCCGTCGTGCTTCGCAGTCGACATCGGACCTCACCTAACACTCCCGTAACCGACCGCCTGACCTTAGAACCTGGGTGACAGGGAGTCACGTCTGTCCGATATCGATTTGATCGCCACGCTCTGCGTTGCCGACCAACGTCGGTTGCCCCGCCCCCACCCGGCCTATAGGAATAGCCGGACTCGCACGCGAAAACCCGACAAGGGGCAACCGTATGACACGACTCCGCTACGCGGTGGTGATCCCGGCCATCGCCGGCACCCTGCTGGCCGGGTTCACGCCTGCCTTCGCAGGCCAGGACGCCGCGGCAGGCAAGCAGCCGCTGAACTCCACGAACATCCCGCCGCAGTACGCGAACCAGACGCTGAGCTGGCACAAGTGCGCCGTCCCCGACGAGCTGCCGACGGCCCCGCCCGCGGGCGCCGAGGACATGGAGTGCGCGACCTACAAGACGCCGCGCAACTGGTACCAGGCGAACGCCCAGGTCGACCTGACCATCGCGGTCAGCCGCCTGAAGGCGACCAAGGACGCGACGGCCAGCGTCGTCACCAACCCGGGCGGCCCGGGGGCGCCCGGGCGCAACTTCCCGGCCCGCCTGCGCAACCAGCCCAAGCTGCGCGAGCACCAGGAGATCGTCGGGTTCGACCCGCGCGGCACCGGCAAGAGCACGAACATCACGTGCGGTGGCGCCATCGGCACCGGCTCGGACCTGGACCCGCGTGACCGCAGCAAGCAGAACCTGAACCTGATCCTCCAGGCGACGAAGTACGCGGCGCTGTCCTGCCAGCAGAAGTCCGGCGAGCTGGGCCCGCTGATCAACACCGACCAGACGGTCAAGGACATCGACCTGCTGCGCGTGCTGCTCGGCCGCGACAAGATCAACTGGGTCGGCTACTCGGCGGGCACCTGGATGGGCGCGCACTACGCGCAGGCCTACCCGACGCGCACCGGCCGGTTCGTCCTCGACTCCTCGACGGAGTTCACCACGACCTGGCAGAAGTCGTTCGACTGGCAGCCGCTCGGCTTCGAGCGCCGCTTCCGGCAGGACTTCCTCCCGTGGGTGGCGAAGTACGACAAGCTCTACCACTTCGGCACCACCGGCGAGGCCGCCCGCCAGACCTACGAGCAGGTCCGCTACGCACTGACCCAGGGCGCGGTCAC
Organism: Amycolatopsis sp. NPDC098790; assembly: GCF_044759945.1. Taxonomy (NCBI): domain Bacteria; kingdom Bacillati; phylum Actinomycetota; class Actinomycetes; order Pseudonocardiales; family Pseudonocardiaceae; genus Amycolatopsis; species Amycolatopsis sp. NPDC098790. The sequence goes on along the minus strand of NZ_JBIWAI010000001.1, from coordinate 1,262,873 downwards.
CCTGCCCGACGGCTCGACCGTCTCGGCCAACGGCCTGGACTCCTTCATCGCGTCGAGCATCTACTCGAAGCGTTCGTTCCCGGGGCTGGCCGACTACCTGGTCAGCGTCCGCACGCTGACCCAGGGCACCGCGTCCGCGCAGGCCAAGACGTCGGCCGCGCAGAAGGTCAAGGCCGCGGACAAGAGCAACGAGACCTCCGGTGCGCAGCCGCTGATGGTCCCGACCGACGGCGACGCCTACGACGCCTCGTTCTGGACGATCCCGTGCAACGAGGGTCCGTGGACCGGCTCGACCCAGAGCGCGATCAAGCAGTCGCAGAAGCTGATCGACCAGCAGCTGCCCCTGCTCGGCGCGGGCTGGTTCATCCAGCCGTGCCTGTTCTGGAAGAAGCAGCCGGCCCCGCTGCCCGTGCTCAACGGCAAGGGTGTCCCGCCGGTGCTGATCGTCGAGTCGGAGCACGACCCGGCGACGCCGATCGAGGGTGCGCGGCGCGCGCACAAGGCGTTCGACAACTCGCGGATGCTGACCATCACCGGTGAGGGTGACCACGGCATCTACGCCGGCGGCAACGCGGGTGTGGACAAGGTCGTGGAGGCCTACCTGGTCGACGGCGTCGTGCCGAACGACCAGAGCCTGCCCGGCATGCCACTTCCGGTGCCTCCGGGCGCCTGAGGGCACTAGATGTGGTGGGGCCCCGCCGATCTCCGGATCGGCGGGGCCTTTTCCACACCTGTGCACAGAGTTGTCCACAGGCAGTGGACAACTCTGGTATTAGTATTGGCCCCATGGTGCGGGTACCGCTAACGGACGAAGAGCGCGAACGGGGCGAACGCCTCGGCCAGGCGCTGCGGACGGCGCGGGCCGGCCGGAGCATGGTCGACGTCGCCGCGGAGGCCGGGATTTCGGTCGAGACGCTGCGGAAGATCGAGACCGGCCGCATCCCGACACCGGCGTTCTTCACGGTCACGGCCATCGCGGACGCCGTGGGCCTGCCGCTGGACGAGCTGCGCGCGACGGTCGCGGCGACGGCGTCCCCACCGCTGTCCCAGGCGAGCTGACCGCTGGACATGGCCTGGCACCTCACCGAGGACATCGACGGCTTCCTCACCCGCGTCGGCGACTTCCTGCGTTCGCGGCCCGCGCTGCACACCTCGCAGCTGACCCGGCTCGAGAAGCTGCGGACGAACGAGGAGAAGGGCACTCTCTTCGGACGGCTGGAGCAGGACGGCGAGGTCCGCGCGGTCTGCTACCGCCGCCCGTCGCAACGGCTGCTCCTCACCGCGGTCGGCCCCGAGCAGGCCGACACCCTCGCCGCGGAACTGGACGGCGAGCCGTTGTGCGGCGTGACCGCGGAGGACGACACCGCCGCCGCGTTCATCGAGGCGTGGCAACGGCGAACCGGCGCGGTGCCGGTGCCCGGGGTGCGGGTCCGGCTGCACCGGCTCGGCACGCTCGTCCCGCCGGAGCCGATGCCCGATGGTCACGCGGTCAACGCGCTGGAGCACGCGGAGATCGTCCGCTGGTGCAGTGAGTTCGCCGTCGCGGTCGGGCAGGCGCCCATTTCCGACGAGCGGTCCTGGGCCGCCTCGAACTTCGCCGGCAAGCAGTTCACGTTCTGGGCGACCGACGGTCCCGTCGCCATCGCCGGCTCGACCCCGGTGCTGGCGGGCATGGTCCGCGTCGACCCCGTCTACACGCCGGCGCGGTTCCGCGGCCGGGGTTACGCGGGCGCCGTGACGTTCGCGGTGAGCCAGGCCGCGCTGGCCGCGGGCGCGACGGACGTCGTCCTCTACACCGATCCCGCCAACGTCACCAGCAACGCCCTGTACCGGCGCCTCGGGTACGTCCCGATCGCGAACTTCACCGGGTACGACTTCCGCTAGACCGGGCGGAGCTGGTTCAGGATGTGCTCGCGGTCGTTGAGGAACGCGCACGCCGGGACCGGCAGGTCGTAGCTGTTCAGCAGCCGCTCGAAGTCGGAGAACTCGTCCGTCGAGAAGGCGAAGCCGATCTTGACCGCGTGGGCCGCCAGGACGTCCGCCAGTTCCTCCCACTCGCCGGACCACAGCAGCGTCCGGTAGTGCGTGTAGTCCTCCGGGGACAGGCGGCCGGCCAGCTGGGTCAGGACGCTGTCGCCGAAGAAGCTGATCCGGTTCTCCTTGAGGTCGGCCACCGTCGGGTTCGCCGGGTCGCGGGCCGCGTCCGGGTTGCGGACCACGCCGGGGCCCGCCACCGGGTACGCCGTGTGGACGTGGCCGTCCTCCTCGACCAGCACGATCAGGTGCACGTTGAAGCGCTCGCCGGCACAGCGCCAGCGGCCGTTCGGCTGCCGCCGCCGCGCCTCGCTGGGGTCGTTCGCGACGTCCTTGACCACCGAAATGATGTGCTCGTCGGTCCAGCCGGGCGGGAACTCACTGGTCGCCCTCCGCCCGACGCCCGGTGCGTGTCCGCCGCCCACCGCTGCTCCCTTCGACGCAACGAGCGTAGGTCAAACGGCGGCCGACAGCACCACGATGCCGAGCACCAGCAGGTCGAGGCCGCGGAACAGCTGGCGGGCCAGGTTGGCGGGCATCGGCCCCATCGGGGTGTCCACGAAAGCCGGATTCGCGTAGTCAACGGCGGTGCGCGTGACCGTGCGCAGGATCGAAAGCACCGCCAGCGGCACGGCGAGCCACGCCCCGGCGCCGAACGACGTCCCACCCGCGAGGGTGACCACCGCGAGCACGCCCGTCCAGAGCAGGCCGGTGCCGGCGAGCACCACGCCGTGCGCCAGGACGAGGTCGCGGTCCGACGACCCGAGCCAGCGGCGGCGGCCCGGGTTGCGCCACAGCTCGCCGAGCCCGGCGCCGAACGGCGTCAGCGCGACGTACGCGCCGATGCCCACCAGGACCGCGCCCGGCAGGGTCGGCAACGCGAGGTGCGCGACGACCACCGCGAAGCCGACCAGCACCGCCGCACCCGCGTACCGCGACCGGCCGAGCGTGCCCGCGACCGCCAGCCGCAGCGGGGTCGGCCGGCGGACCGAGAGCCCGGTCGGCGCGGACGGCGGGAGCAGCATCATCGGGTCGAGGAAGGTGACGGCGACCGAGCGCAGCACCCGGCCGTCCCACCCGGCGAGCAGCGCGGACCGGCCCGCGCGCGAGACCGGTTCGCCGCCGAAGGCCAGCGGCAGCGCCGCGACCAGCACACCCGCCGCGACGAGCTCGACGGTCACCGGGCCGAGCCCGAGAGCGGTGATCGCCAGGCCGGCGACCGCCAGCACCAGCGGGCCGAACGCGTCGAACCGCAGCGACGTCCGCCGCGCGCTCACGAAGGCGACGACGGCGGTCGCGGCCACGACGGCGATGCCGGCACGCCACTGGTCCAGCCCCGCGCCACCGACCGCGAGCAGCAACGCGGCCAGGTAACCGGTCACCGCGACGACGCCGGTCCAGGCGCCGAGCAGCCGCAGCGTGACGACGCGGCCGCGGTCCACCGGCGCGAAGTCGAGCCAGGTCAGCTCCGCCGGTTCGACCCACGCGAACCCGCGGCGCAGCAGGCCGCGCCAGCCCACCGCGCAGCAGAGCGTGAGCAGGCCGAGCACGGCCGGGAAGTCGACGTGGGCCGAGCCGTAGACGGCCTGACGCCAGCCGTCGACGTGGAAGAAGGCGGTGAACAGGAACCCGAAGGCGAACAGGAAGAGGAACGACGCCGTGTCGCCGCTGAAGACCCCGCCGAACCGCTTGCGGCCCGGGATCCGCATCCGGCGCGGCGCGAGTGTCACCACAGCTCGAGCGTGCTGTCGGCGGCTTCGAGCAGCGGCGGGTGGTGGGTGGCCACCACGACCGCCGCGCCGGCCGCCGTCGACCGGGCGATCAGCTCGACCAGCCATTCCTTGCCTTCGACGTCGAGTGCGCGCTCAGGCTCGTCGAGCAGCAGGAGCTTGTGCGGCCGGGCGGTGACGCCGAGCAGGAGCAGGCGACGGCGTTGCCCCGCGGAGAAGTGCCCGGACGTGACGCGCATGCGGTCGCCCAGCCCCGCGTCGCGCAGCAGTTCCTCGTGGTCGCCGAGGTCGGCGCCGAACGAGCCGGACAGGAGTTCCAGGTGCTGCATCGGCGTCAGCTCGGCGAAGAAGTCGGAGTCGTCGAACAGCACGGACACCTTGCGGCGGAACTCGACGTCCCGCTCGTCCGGCGCCTTGCCGTCGACGAGGACCCGGCCCCGCTGCGGCTTCTGCATGCCGTAGAAGCAGCGCATCAGGGTCGACTTGCCGACGCCGTTCGGCCCGACGATCGCGGCGCACTCGCCGGGGTCGACGGAGAAGTCCAGGTCGTCGAACAGCCACAGTTCGCCGGCCCGGACCCCGATGCCCCGCGCGTCGATCATCGGAGATGCTCGAGCACCGGGGCGAACTCGTCGAGGAACATCTCGAGGATCGTGAAGTAGGTGAACCCCCACCGCTCCCGGTGCGCGCGGATCTGGTCGGCGATCTGGGCGGGCGTGCCGACGAGCGCGATCGGCAGCTCGCCGATCTGCTCGGCGGTCATCCCGCCCGGGACGAGCTGTTCGAGCTCGGCCAGGCCGGCCGCGCGGTCGTTCGTCACCTTCACGAACTGGCAGAGCAGGTTGAACTCGACCTCGGACGCCCGCTCGCCGAGCTTCGCCCGGACGAACGCCACGCGCTCGTCGACGTCCTCGGGCGTGCCCGCCGCGATGGGCGCGCCGTCCGGCGTCTTCGCCGTGCCGGTGAAGCCGATGATGTCGGCGTGCTCGACGGCCAGGCCGAGCACGCGGTCGCCGCGTCCGCCGAGCAGCAGCGGCGGGCCTTGCGGACGCACGGGCGACGGCTTGTGCTCGGGGTCGGCGTACAGCCGCTTCAGTTCGAGGATCGTGCGTTCGAGGTGGTCGACGCGCTCGCCGGCGGACGGGAACCGCATCCCGGCCGCTTCGAACTCCGCCTTGACGTACCCGGCGCCGAGCCCCAGCTCGAGCCGGCCGTCGGTGAACTGGTCGGTGCCCGTGACGTCGCGGGCGAGCAGCACCGGGTTGTAGAAGGGCGCGTTGAGCACGAAGGTGTTCAGCTTGACGCGGGAAGTGGCCTCGCCGGCGAGCACGAGCGACGGGAACGGCGTGGCCATGCCGAGGTGGTCGGCGACGGACAGGACGTCGTAGCCGAGGTCCTCGACCTTGCGGCACTTCTCGACCCACGCGGTGCGGCTGTCCGGAACCACCATGTTCACGCCGAAGCGGAAATCCCCAATCATGATCCCAACCTACTCACCGGTCGCGAAGCCGTTCGACCACCGGGGCCAGCCGGGGCAGGTCGTCTTCGATCACCGTGAAGTAGCTGATCCCGAGCGTCTCGCGGGTGCGCAGCAGCTGATCGGCGACGGCCTCGGCGGACCCCACGAGCACGGTCGGCAGTTCGCCCAGCTCTGCTGCGGACAGATCGGGCACCCGCCGGTTGACCGCTTCCAGCGCGCTTCGCCGGTCGTCGGTGATCCGCGTGAAGTGCACCAGCAGGTTCAGCTCGACGTCCCGGCCGTTCAACGCCTTCCGCGCGAACTCGACGCGCTCGGTCAGCTCGGCCGCGCCGGCCAGCGCCATCCGGCCTTCGGTCTTCGTCGCGGCGGTGCCGGTGAAGCCGACGATGTCGGCGTGCTCGGCGGCCAGCTTGAGCACGCGGTCACCGCGCCCGCCGAGCAGCAGCGGCGGGCCGGGCTTCTGCACGGGTTCCGGCTTGTGCGACGGGTCCGCGTAGAGCCGCTTCAGTTCCAGGACCGCGCGTTCGAGCCGGGCGAACCGCTGCCCGGGCGTGCCCCACTCGATCCCGGCCGCGTGGAACTCGTCCTCGACGTACCCCGCGCCGATGCCCAGCTCCAGCCGGCCGTCGGTGAACCGGTCGGTGCCCGTGACGTCCCGGGCGAGCAGCACCGGGTTGTGGAAGCAGGCGTTGATGACGAACGTGTTGAGCCGGACGCGTTCGGTCGCCTCGCCGGCCAGCACGAGCGCGGGGAACGGCGGCGCCATCCCGACGTGGTCGGCCGCGCCGACGACGTCGTAGCCGAGGTCCTCGGCCTTCCGGCACTTCTCCACCCACTCGGCCCGCGAGCCGGGCACCACCAGGTCCACGCCGAAGCGGAACGGTCTCATGGCAACGAAACTACTGGGAAAGGTAGAAGGGGACGCTTCCCGGATGCGGCCGGGAAGCGTCCCCTCCTGTCTCAGGGAGCTCAGCTCAGGCGCTGGGCCAGAGCGTCGAGCTCGTCACGCAGCGACGTCGGAACCTTGTCGCCGATCTTCTCGAACCACTCCTCGATCAGCGGCAGCTCTTCGCGCCACTCCTCGGGCTTGACGTCCAGGGCGGCCTGGATGTCCTCGATCGGCTCGGTCAGGCCCTCGGTGTCGAGGTCCTCGGCGCGCGGCACGAAGCCGACCGGCGTCTCGACGGCGTTGCCCTTGCCCTCGACGCGCTCGATGACCCACTTCAGGATCCGCGAGTTCTCGCCGAAGCCCGGCCACAGGAAGCGGCCGTCGTCGCCGCGGCGGAACCAGTTGACGTAGAAGATCTTCGGCAGCTTGTTCGCGTCGGCGTTCTTGCCCAGGTTCAGCCAGTGCTTGAAGTAGTCACCGGCGTGGTAGCCGAGGAACGGCAGCATCGCCATCGGGTCGCGGCGGACGTTGCCGACCGCGCCGGCCGCCGCCGCCGTCGTCTCCGACGACATCGTGGCACCCATGAAGACGCCGTGCTGCCAGTCGCGGGCCTCGTTCACCAGCGGGACCGTCGTCTTGCGGCGGCCGCCGAACAGGATCGCCGAGATCGGGACGCCCTTCGGGTCGTCCCACTCCGGCGCGAGGATCGGGCACTGCGACATCGGCGTGCAGTAGCGCGAGTTCGGGTGGGCGGCCTTCTCGTCCGAGTCGGGCGTCCAGTCCTGGTGCTTCCACGAGGTGGCGTGCGCGGGCTTGTTCTCCATGCCCTCCCACCAGATGTCGCCGTCGTCGGTCAGGGCGACGTTCGTGAAGACCGTGTTGCCCTTCTCGATCGTGCGCATGGCGTTCGGGTTGGTGTGCCAGTCGGTGCCCGGCGCGACGCCGAAGAAGCCGAACTCGGGGTTGACCGCGTACAGCCGGCCATCCTCGCCGAAGCGCATCCACGCGATGTCGTCGCCGAGGGTCTCGGCGCGCCAGCCCGGGATGGTCGGCTGCAGCATGGCGAGGTTGGTCTTGCCGCAGGCGCTCGGGAACGCGGCCGCGACGTAGTGGACCTTGTCCTCCGGCGAGATCAGCTTGAGGATCAGCATGTGCTCGGCGAGCCAGCCCTCGTCACGGGCCATCACCGAGGCGATGCGCAGCGAGTAGCACTTCTTGCCCAGCAGGGAGTTGCCGCCGTAGCCCGAGCCGTAGCTCCAGATCGCGCGCTCTTCGGGGAAGTGCGAAATGTACTTCGTTTCGTTGCAGGGCCAGGAAACGTCCTTCTGACCCGGCTCGAGCGGCGCACCCACGGAGTGGAGGGCGGGCACGAATTCGCGCTCGGTGCCATCCGGCGCGACGAACTTGTCGAGGGCCGCCTTGCCCGCGCGGGTCATCACGCGCATCGAAGCGACAACGTAGGCGAAATCGGTGATTTCGATACCCAGCTTGGGATTCTCGTCGGCGAGGGGACCCATGCAGAAGGGGATGACGTACATCGTGCGGCCGCGCATCGAGCCCCGGAAGAGCTCGGTCATGGTGGCTTTCATCTCGGCCGGGTCCATCCAGTTGTTCGTCGGCCCGGCGTCCTCGGGGCGCTCCGAACAGATGAACGTCCGGTCTTCGACGCGGGCGACGTCGTTCGGGTCGGAAGTGGCCCAGAAGGAGTTGGGCTTCGACTTGAGCTGCACGAACGTGCCGGCCTCGACCAGCTCCTGGTTGATCCGGGCGGCTTCTTCGTCGGACCCGTCGACCCACACCACGCGGTCCGGGGTGGTCAGCTCGGCGACCTCCCGGACGAAGGACAGCACGCCACTGTGCGTCGTCGGCGCGGTGTCCAGTCCGGGGATGGCGACTGCGGTCATCTCTACTCCTGACTTCCGACGACAAACGAGCCCGCACCGGAACGACGCTGTCCTGGTGCGGGCTCCATTGCCGGCGACCGAATGGCTTCGCGCACCGGGTGTGAACCGGTGTGCGGGATTTTGGGATTCTTCGAGAGTAACCGCATGACCGGCAGGTAACAGAGAGCTGACGTGTACGTTCTCTCACAAGACCGATAAGGGAATCGATTCAGAAGGTCAATTTCTTTTGTTGACGACATGAAGAAAGCCCGGGACCGAAGCCCCGGGCTTTCCAAACTATGACCTGAGTCACGTCAGTTCGGCGAAATCCACTGTCCCGTGCCGGAGTCGATGCGCGCGACGCCTTCCAGCGTCTGCGTGCCGGCGCCGCCCCATTCGGCGTCGCCCGCCGGGTCGCCCTCGCTGCCCGAATCCATCAGTCCACTGGAGACCTCGGTCCACTGGCCGGGTCCGGAGTGCTCGAACGTCGTGGTCGTGCCGTCCGCGTCGGTCTGCACGGCGATGTCCGCTTCGCCGTCGCCGTCCTTGTCGGTGAAGGCGATCGTGCCGCCGCTCTTCGTCTCGACGATGGCGGTGTCGTTGTGGCCGTCGTGGTCGGTGTCGATGGTCGCGGCACCGGCGTCGACCTCGCCGTCCGGCATGTCCGCGTGGATGTGGCCGCCGGAGCCGTCGTCGCGGCCGCCCGTGTCCGAGTCGTCGTGACCGCCCCCGGACGCCTCGACCCACTCGCCGCTGGCCTCGTCGTAGACGGCCTGCTCGACGACCTTCCCGTTCTCGTCCAGCACGGCGTACTGGTCGGCCTCACCGTCGTGGTTCGTGTCGATGAAGGCCTGGGCGGTGCCGTCGTCGTGTTCGACGATCGCGGTGTCGTCGACGCCGTCCTCGTTCACGTCGTAGTTGACCTCGGCCTGGTACTCCTGGCCGTCGACGTGGACGGTCATCGCGTTCGTACCGCTCGCGTCGGTGTCGCTGCCGCCGCTCTCGTCGACCCACATGGGAACTGCCCCCTTAGAACCGGGTAACGCCGTCTCTGACCTGCTGTCGGAGGGTATGACTCACCGTAGGCCCGTTCGGTTCCGCTCCACAACCGGGCGGGTGCTCAGGTCGTCTTGTCCCGCAGTGCCCGGATCCGGGTGAGGAACGCTTCGGCCCGGTCGCGGCCTTCGGAGACCTCTTTGAGCCGCTTCGACACGATGACGATCTTCTTGGCGCGCTCCTGGGCGCCCATCTTGATCGTCTTGTCGACTTCCTTCAGCTCCGCCTCGATGGCGTCGATGCGCCGGCCCAACGCCTCGTCCAGTGCCATCGACAGCTGCTGCTCGGCCTCGATGAGCTGCTCGGCGACGAGCTGGTCGAGCGTCGAGCGGGCGTCCGCGATGGCCTCGACCAGCCACTGCTTCATGTGCTGCTTGTCGGCCGCGTGCTTGCGGGTGCGGGCCATCCACCAGCCGGCGCCGAGGCCGATGATGATCGTCGCGGGCAGCACGACGGGGTTGAGGATCGCGACGCCGGCCAGCGGCAGCGCGGCCACCTTGCCCGCGCCGACCCCGCCGGAGATGCCCATGAAGACGAGCAGCTTGTCCTCGGCCGTCGGCGGCTTCTTGTCCGGCGGGCGCAGCACCACCGGCGGGCCGCCGGCCCGGGCGAACTGCGCGCGGATGACGTCCAGCTCCTCGGGGGAGAACAGCTCCGACAGCGAGACGTTGGTGACCTGGTTCAGCCGTTGCGAAAGCAGCATCGAAATGCGCTGCGACGTCGTCTGCAGCGCGATGTCGACCTGCTGGGGGAGCGCGGCCAGCTCGTCGCGCTTGGCCGCGTCGATCAGCTGGCGGAAGTGGGTCTGGGCGTCCCGCATCTGCCGGGCGCTCTCGTGCCCGACCTCGACGCGGGTGCGCTGCACCTCGCCGCGCAGCTTCAGCTGCCAGCCGCGGGTCGACGTCCGGCGCTCGGCCTGCAGCTGGTCACGGCGTTCGCGCAGCTGCTCGGCCTCGGCCTCACCCGCCGACAGCGCCCGGCTCTCGGCCTGCAGCTTCGCCTTCAGCTCGCCGAGGGCGCTGGACAACGCGCGCAGCGTGTTGGCCTCGCCGAGCATGGCCGAGCGGCCGACGAGCAGCTCCTGCAGCGCCGTCTGCACCGCGGCGACGCCGGACTTCTCCCGCAGCATCGCGGCCATCTGCTCGTTCGGCGCCTTCGCGGCCGTCTCGAACATCCGCGCCGACACCGGGTGGAACACGGCGTCGGCGAAGCGGGGCGCGTGGTCCCGCAGCAGCTGCTTGTCGGCCTCCATGACCTCGCGCCAGCCGCGGAACATGTCCACCTTGGTCAGCGCGAACACCACGGTCTCGACGCGCTCGCCGACGTCGCGCAGGAACTGCAGCTCGGTCGAGGTGAACGGCGCCGAGGCGTCGACGACGAACAGCAGCGCGGTCGCGCCCGCGGCGGCTTCCTTGGCCAGCTCGCCGTGCAGCGAGTCGAGCCCGCCGACGCCGGGGGTGTCGACCAGCGAGAGCCGTTCGAGCAGCGGGACCGGCCCGGTGACCTCGACGTACCGCGGCGGGAGCTGGCCGGGCGGCAGCTCGTGCGCGGCGGACACCCAGTTGATCAGCTGGCCGAGGTCGATCGGGACGGACGCGAGCTGGCCGGGGTAGCAGGCCTGCGCGCCCCACGCGTCGGCGTGGTCGAACACGAGGTAGGTGGCGGTGGCGACGTCGGCGTCCACAGGGGACAGTCCCGGCGTCGCGAGCAGCGCGTTGACCAGCGAGCTCTTCCCGCGGTTCGTCTCGCCGACGACCACCACGGCCGGCTTCTTCGGCCGGGCCCTGCGGACCTCGTCGACCCACTTGGCGGCGTCCGGATCGGCGTCGCGGACGACGGTCAGCAGCTGGTCGCGGGCCGTCTGGACCTGCGCGGGCAGGCTCGGCGCGGTCGGTGCGCTCACGGGTTCTTCTTCGCGTAGACGGTGACGATCGGGGCGCGCAGCAGCCGGTCGTGGTCGGCGAAGCCGGTGACCTCGGTTTCCGCGACGACGCCGTCGAGCGCGGGGTCGTCGGTCGGGACCGCGCCGCCCGCCTCGTGGCGAGCCGGGTCGAACCGCTCGCCGTCGGGGCGCAGGGCCTGGACGCCGATCGCGGCGAGCCCTTCTTCGAGGCGTTCGACGACGCCGCCGCTGCGGGCGCGGTCCAGGGCGTACAGGCACATCTGGATCAGCGCGTGGCGATCCGCGAGCGCCCGATCGAGATCACTCACCTGCTGCAAGGGGTGCACATCGGTGTCCGACGCGGCGGACCCGCGGTCGGTTCCGTCCTTGCGAAACCACGCCATGCGGACAGTCTGGCGGATTCAGCCGCCAGCCGGGGGCGAAACCGGGCGAAGGAACCGGATCAGGATCGTCCGGAGGATCGCCTGTTCGGCCGCGAGATCGAGGTCGGAGTCGAGACTGGCCCGGGAAATGATCGCGTCGAGCAGTCCGGCGACCCAGCCGGCGGCCGCGGGTGCCGGCAGGCCGGGGTCGATCAGCCCGGCCTCGACAGCCCGCTCGAGGAGCACGGCCAGGCCGTCGCGCAAGGCGCCGTCGTTGCGGTGGATCAGCTCCGCGAAGTCGTCGTCGCGGGCGGCCTGCGCGGCGGCCTCCAGGACGAGCCGGACCACGGCGGGGTGCGCGAGCTGGCCCGCCAGCTCGGCGACGACGTCGAGCAGCCCGGCGAACGGGTTATCCGCCTTCGCGGCGGCTTCGAGGCGTTCGGCCGTCTGGGCCGCGTCGTCGGTGAAGATCGCCGTGAACACCGCGCGCTTGCTGGGGAAGTAGTGGAAGAGGCTGCCGGAGCTGATGCCCGCGGCCCGGCAGATGTCCGCGGTCGTCGTCCGCTCGAAGCCCTTCTCGGCGAAGCAGCCGGCGGCCGCGTCGACGATCGAGGCACGCTTGGCCGCGTGCTTGGCCGGGTCGACCGTCCTCATCGCTCGACCGGCGGTTCGTCGAGCCAGGGGTAACCGTGCTCGGCGAACGCGGGTGCCAGCTCACTGGTGCGCAGGTCGGTCTTTTCGCGGGCGATTTCCCGGCCGTCGGTGGTGCGCAGGACGAGTTCCTTGCCGTCGAGGTAGACGGCTTCGAGGTCCGCCTCGATGCGCCGCGTCTTGTCGCCGCGGACCAGCGTGACGCGGGTCGGCGACACCGTGACGACCAGCCGTTCGACCGCCCAGACCACGGCGAACACGAGGCCGAGCACGAGCCCGCCGGCGACCGCGGCGAGCGTCGCCCACGGCTGCGGCAGCTTGGTGAGCACCTTGAACACGCCCTGGAACGGGAAGGCGTCCAGGCCGCTGACCCACGCCGCGATGGCCCAGACGCCGACGCCGAGCGCGCCGCCGACCAGCGGGCAGCCGATCCAGGACGCGGTGCGCAGCCACGACGGCTCGTCGACGGTCGTCTCCATGCCGTCTATTATTAGACCGCGTGCTCGGTTTATGAAAGCCGGGGGTCAGACGAGCTGGTCGATCACCTCGCGGAGCACGGCTTCGAGGCCGGGGCCGTCCTCGGCGAGCCGGGACGAGACGAGCAACTGGTCCTCCGCCGTGCGCAGCCAGATCGACCCTGCGACGGAGATCTCGATGACGTTCAGCCGGAAGGGGTACGCGCGCCGGCCCAGCCGGACCTCGGCCTCGCGCACGAGCTGGCCGAGCCGTTCACCGGCCACGATCTGGCGCCGGTAGAAGCCGGGCGCCCACGGCGTGCCGCCCGACGGCTCGCCCGCGCCGCGCAGGGCGGGCCCGCGCGCGTTGGCGAAGTGGCGGGCCGCGGCGGGCCCGAAGAAGTCGAGCGCCTGGCGCATCGCCGAGCCCTGCGCGAGCGCGGGCCTGCCGTAGCGGGAGCGCGGGCTGCGCGGGTCCGGGTCCTCGCGGTTGCGCAGGAAGGCCAGCAGGTCGGTCCACCAGTCGGCCCACTGCGCCTGGACGGCCGCGCGGTCGATCTCGGGTGGGACGTGCACCGGGACCTGCGGCTCCACGGGCGGCAGCACCTGTCCTTCGGAAACGGACAGCGCGAGGGCGTCACGGATGTACAGCGCGACGTCGATCTCGTTCTCGCTGCTCCAGCCCGCTCGCCACGATGTCGTGTTTTCTAGGCGCACGTCTCAACAGTACGCGGGAAACGGGTCCTGACCGGCGAAGTCGGCAAGCAGAAACAAACTCAGGCTTCGCGGACTTGTTGCCACATCAAGAAGTAGGCCCGGTGCACGACGTGCGCGACCCGGCTCTGCGCGGGCGTCGCGCCGAAGGACGCGAACGACCGCCACCACCCCGCGCGTTCGAGCGCGTGCGCGGCCAGCTCCGGCCGGGGCGCGCCGGGCTTGCCGAGCTGGGCCCCGATGTCGGCGTTGCTGCCGACGCGCAGGACCTCCTCGGACAGGTCTTCCGGCATGTCGACCGCGCCGGACGCGACCAGCGTCAGCGCTTCGAGCAGCCGCAGCTGGTGGGCCTCGGGCTTGGCGAGCAGCACCTCGATGGCGTCGTGGACGCGCTGGCGTTCGCCCGGGTCGCCGGAGGCGTGCGCGAGCGCGGTGACCGACGCCAGCGCCGCGGCCGCCTTGATGCCGTCGGCGCGGGCGGCGAACACGATCGACAGCCGCTGCCGCACCGCTTCCAGACCCGACGCGTCGAGCAGCGAACGCCGCAGCGCGCCCGCCGTGATCTCCGGTTCCTTGCGGATGGCCTCGACGGCGTGCGAGATGCCGAACAGGTCGAGCTTCTCCAGCAGCCGCAGCCGGGTGCCCGACGGGACGTCGCACTCCCAGGTCGTGAAGATGTCGGCCGAGATCAGCATGGTCTGCAGGACGTCGTCGTCGAGGTCGGCGAGCTGCCGCAGCGCATCGGCGTCGGCGGAGGTGAACCCGCCCGATTCGGCGGACTCGGCGATCAGGCCGATCACCGGCAGCACGTCGGCCACGCGCGGCTTCAACGTGCTCGCCTGCTTCTCCGACAGGATCGTCGCGGCCTTCCAGACGTCGCCGTCCGCGCCCTCGACCGACTCCGGCGCGATGGTGTCGGCCTTGTTCAGCACGGCGATGGCGTTGACCGGGCCCGCTTCGCGGCTCGCGGTGGCGGCGGTGAAGGCGGCGAGGGCCTGCTGGTCGTCGGCGCGGACGCCCTGGGTCACGACGTAGAGGACGGCTTCGGCGCCGGCGACGGCGTTGCGCGAGGTGTCGTCGAGCTCGTCGGAGCCTTCTTCGTCCTCGCTGTGCTTCGCGGCGCCCAGCAGCTGCTCGGTCCGGGACACCGAAGCGGCGTCGAGCGAGCCGAGACCGGGGGTGTCGATCACGGTCATGCCCTGCAGGACGGCGTTGGTCAGGTACGCCTCGATGTGCGACACCTTGTCGATGTCGACGCCCAGCTCGGCCGGGATCATGCCGTCGGCGGCGAAGGGGAGCACCTGCTTGCGGCCGTCGGTGAAGACGATCTCGACGCGGTCGACCGTGCCGTACTGGAACCGCGTCACCAGCCGCGTGCACTCGCCGATGTCGGTCGGCGCGACCCGGCGCCCGATCAGCGCGTTGACCAGCGTCGACTTGCCCGACTTGATCCGCCCGGCGACGGCCACCTGCAGTGGCGCGCCGAGCCGGCGCAGCACTTCGGCGAAGCCGGCCGCGGTGCGCGCGGAGACCTGCGACTGCAGGCGGTGGCACAGGTTGGCCACCGACATCGACAGCGGTCCCGCGAGCCGGCCCTGCTCCGGTGACGTCACGGCCCCCATGCCTCCCCTCGTACGGACAACCCCGTGAATCGTGCCATGTCCCTCATCCGCAGGTCGCACCGAAGGTGGTACCGGCGACCGACGCGCGATCCCGGGCCCGCGACCTAGTGTTGCCTGGTGCGACGGCTGAGTCTTTGGATGCGTGCCCACCCCATGGCGGGCGACACGGTGCTCGCCGTCCTGCTGGGCCTGGTCGACCTGCTGCTCTTCGTCGCCGACCAGTTCACCGAGCTGCCGGAGCTGCCGCCCTGGTACGTCGCCGTGCCGATCATCGTCGCGATGGTCGCGCCGCTGGTGTTCCGGCGGAAGTCGCCGCTGTGGTCGGCCTACGTCGTGCTGGTGATCAGCATCGTGCACGCGACGCTGATGCTCGGCATCGGCAGCGCCGCCGGGCTGGCGATGAGCATCTACTCGGTCGTCGTCTACGCCGGGCGGCGCCAGGGGCTGATCTTCGTCGGGGCGGTCATCGTCTCGTCGGCCGTGCAGCTGGCGCTGGAACCGCCGGACGAGGAGCTCGTCATCGCGATCCTGTTCCTCGCGTTCGGCATCGCGCTGTGCTGGACGCTCGGCGAGTTCGTCGGCGCCCGGCGCGCCTACGACGTGGAAGTGGAGGCCAGGTTGCACCTGCTCGAGACCGAACGGGACCAGGCCACCCGGATCGCGGTGGCCGAGGAGCGCGGGCGGATCGCGCGCGAGCTGCACGACGTCGTCGCGCACGCGGTGAGCGTCATGGTGGTGCAGGCCGACGGCGCGTCCTACGCGATCGAGAGCAACCCCGAGCTCGCTCAACGGGCCCTGCAAACGATTTCCGAGACCGGCCGCGGTGCGCTCGGCGAGCTGCGGCGCCTGCTCGACGTGCTCCGCAGCGACGACGCCGACGGCGAACCCCGCGTCCCGCAGCCGGACGCGCACGCCATCGCCGACCTGGCCGACCGGATGCGCACCGCCGGTGTGCCGGTCGAGCTGGAGGCCGACGACCTGGGCGACCTGCCCGCCGGCGTCTCGCTCGGGATCTACCGGATCGTGCAGGAGTCGCTGACGAACACGCTCAAGCACGCCGGCCGCGGCGCGACGGCGTCGGTGCGGGTGCACCGGACCGGCGACCTGGTGGAGGTGCTGGTGTCCGACGACGGCGCCGGGCGCGTCCCGCAGCTGGCGGGTTCCGCGCAGCGCCTGCCGGGCGGCAACGGCTTGATCGGCATGCGCGAACGCGCGCACGTGTACGGCGGGACGCTCGACGTGGGCCCCGCTCCGGGTGGTGGGTGGCAGGTCCGCGCGGCCCTGCCGGTTAGGTTGGACAAGTGATCCGGGTGGTGGTCGTCGACGACCAGGAACTGATGCGCGTCGGGTTCCGCATGGTGCTGGGCGCACAGGCCGACATCGACGTCGTCGGCGAGGCGGGCGACGGCGCGCAGGCGATCGAACTGGCTTCGCAACTGCGGCCCGACGTCGTCCTGATGGACGTCCGGATGCCGGTGCTCGACGGGGTCGAGGCGACCAAGCGGATCGTCGCGGCCGGCACCGCGCGCGTGCTCGTGATGACGACGTTCGACCTCGACGAGTACGTCTACGCGGCGCTGCAGGGTGGCGCGAGCGGGTTCCTGCTGAAGGACACCCAGCCCGGCCACCTGGTGTCGGCCCTGCGGGCGGTGGCTTCGGGCGACGCGGTGGTGTCGCCATCGGTGACCCGCCGCCTGCTCGACCGTTTCGTCGGTTCCGGCGGCACGCCGATGCGCGACACCGCGGAGCTGGACGTGCTGACCGACCGCGAGCGCGAGGTGCTCGTGCTGATCGCGAAGGGCATGTCGAACCTGGAGATCGCGGAGGCGCTGTTCCTCTCGGAGGCGACGGTGAAGACGCACGTCGGGCGGATCCTGGCGAAGCTGGAGCTGCGGGACCGGGTGCAGGCCGTGGTTTTGGCCTACGAAACCGGCCTCGCCCGCCCCGGCCTCGCCTGAATCAGCGGAAGTTGTCCGGTGGAGTCGTCGCCGGGTCCTTGCCCGCGTTGCGGACTTCGGTGATCCAGCGGCCGAAGTCGGGGCGGTCGCCGTCGATGTCCGTGTGATTGTACTCGTGCATCAACGTCCAGGACGCCAGTGTTTGGCCGGCGAAGCGGGACACCGCGGGGTCCTGGGCCAGGGCTGCGACGCCGCGGGCCAGCAGGTACGGCGTCTCGGAAATCTTGAAGTCGACCGGGGCCAGCTTGCCCACCGCGTCTCGCCAGTTTTCCTCGGTGACCTCGAAGTGGTCGAGCATCGACTCCGAACGCAGGAAGCCCGGCGTCACCGCGAGGCCGACGCAGTCGTTCTTCTTCAGCTCCACGCCCAGCGCCCGGCCGAGTGCGCGGATGCCGCACTTGGCCAGGTAGTAGGGGAGGCCCGCGCCGACGTAGTCGTCGTTGTCGCCGTCGGTCACCTCCAGCACCAGGCCGCGGCGAGCCACCACCAGGGGCAGCAGCTTGTGCAGCGCGATCAGGTGGGTGTCCAACGCGTTGTGCGTCAAGGTGAGCGCGTCTTCGAGGGGTGTCTCCCAGAACGGCGCGTCGAAGTGGAAGTACATGTCGCCGCCCCAGACGTCGTCGACCAGGAGGTCGATTCCGTCCACTTCGGACTCGATGCGCGTCCTCAAAGCGTCCACATCGGACTGGGACGTGAAGTCGCAGCGGACGACCACGGCCTTGCCGCCCGCCGCCTCGACCAGCTCGCCCGTCTCTTCGATCGTTTCCGGGCGCTTCATCGGTGACACCGTTTCGCGCGTTGTGCGGCCGGTGACGTACACCGTCGCGCCCGCGCGGCCCAGCTCCACCGCGATCGCCCGGCCGCAGCCCCGGGTCGCCCCCGTGACCACCGCTACCTTGCCTTCGAGACTCATGAATCCTCCCGTCCCCGCCACGCGATCAAAACCGCGTCGACGTCCTCCGCCAGCCGGTCGGCCAGCCGCCCGTGCGGCCGGATCGACCAGTCGATCGACACTCCGTTGATCACGTCCAGCACGACCCGGGCCGCCCGCGGCACGCCCGGCGCGTGCGGCAACGACCCTGCCGCCGCCCGCACCAGCCGCCGCAGTTCTTCCTCGACCGCCGTGAAGTGCTCGCCCAGCAGCGACCGCAGCACCGGGTCGCCGATGTCCACGCCGAGCTGGCCCAGGTGGTTCGCCGCCTCTTCGGCGTCACCGAGGACCGCGTAGACCGCCACCGCCGCGGCGCGCAGGCCGTCGACCGGGTCGTCCGCCCGCTCGGCGCACTCCCGCATCTGCTCGACCGCCCGCCGCGTGGCCCGCCGGCTCATCTCCTGCAGCAGGCCGCTCTTCGAGCCGAACCGCTGCGCGACCGTGCCGACCGAAACCCCGGCCTCCGAAGCCACCTGCGCGAGCGTGAAACCGGGGCCGCACCGGCCGATCACGGTCTCCGCCGCACCCAGCAGCCGCTCGTCGGTGATGCTCCTCGGCCGGGCCACGCCATTATTGAACCATAGTTCATTAATGACGTCGAATCAGGGTCGTCTCAGGGTCATCACGGATCGCGCATCAGCCGAAGAGCCAGCAAGGTACTACTCAGGTAGGGGGAGCGGTTAGGCCCGCAGGGTGACGCGCGAACCGCCCCCGACCCGCGACGATGAACGCGTCGTAAGCGAGGGGCGGAAGAGGAGCAGTCATGATCGAGGCAACCGGCCTCACCAAGCGGTACGGGAAGACACTGGCGGTGAACAACCTGTCGTTCTCCGTGGCCGCGGGTCAGGTCACCGGCTTCCTCGGCCCGAACGGGGCGGGCAAGTCCACCACCATGCGGATGATCCTGGGCCTGGACAACCCGACGGGCGGCCAGGTCACCATCGGGGGCAAGAAGTACCACGAACTCAAGGAACCGCTGCGCACCGTCGGCGCGCTGCTCGACGCGAAGTGGGTGCACCCGAACCGCTCGGCGCGCGCCCACCTGCTGTGGATGGCGAAGTCCAACCGCATCCCGGCGAGCCGCGTCGACGAGGTGCTCGAGACCGTCGGCCTGACCAGCGTCGCGGGCAAGCGCGCCGGCGGGTTCTCGCTCGGCATGTCGCAGCGGCTCGGCATCGCGGCCGCCCTGCTGGGCGACCCGGAAGTACTGCTGTTCGACGAGCCGGTCAACGGCCTGGACCCGGAGGGCATCCTCTGGATCCGGAAGTTCATGCACCGCCTGGCCGAGGAAGGCCGCACGGTGTTCGTGTCGAGCCACCTGCTTTCGGAAATGGCGCTGACCGCCAGCAACCTCGTGGTGATCGGCCGGGGACAGCTGATTTCGCAGTCGTCCACCGAAGACTTCGTCGCCCGCGCCGCGGAGAACACGGTCAAGGTGCGCTCGCCGCAGCTGGCCGAGATGCGCGACGCCCTGCAGCGCGCCAGCGCCGGCGTCGTCGAGGAGGCGAACGCGCTCGTGGTGTCCGGGATGGACAGCGACAAGATCGGCGAGATCGCCGCCGCCAACCGGATCGTGCTGCACGAGCTGAGCCCGCAGACCGGCTCGCTGGAGCAGGCCTTCATGCAGATCACCGGCGACTCCGTCGAGTACCACACCGGCCTCGACGCCGAGGCGCAGCACGTGCTCGAGTCCGCCAAGTAACCGGGGAAACCAAGACCATGAACCTGCTCGCCGTGGAACGCATCAAGCTGTTCTCCACTCGTTCGCCGTGGTGGTGCGCGCTCATCACCCTGGCCCTGACCATCGGCTTCGCCGCCATCATCGCCGGCGCGACGCCGTCCGACGCGCAGCTCACGCTGCCGGCCACCCAGTTCGGCGGCTCCCAGTTCGGGATCGCCGTCGTGATGGTGCTCGCCGCGCTCGCGGTGACCACCGAATACCGCTTCAACACCATCCGCACCACGTTCCAGGCCGTGCCGCACCGCTCGCCGGCGCTGATCGCCAAGGCGGTCGTCGTGGCGCTCGTGGCGCTGGTGATCGGGGAGATCGCCGCGTTCGGCGCGCTGGGCCTCGGCATGCTCATGCGGCCGGACGACGGCCTCGGCCTGCACACCTCGCAGGACTGGATGAACGTCGCGGGCCTCGGCCCGGTGTTCGCCCTCAGCGCGGTGCTCGCCGTCGCGCTCGGGATCCTCATCCGGCACAGCGCCGGTGCCATCGCACTGCTGCTCATCTACTACTTGGCCGTAGAGGAGCTGGTGCAGCTCATCCCGAAGATCGGCGCCCACATCCACGAGTGGATGCCGTTCAACGTGGCGAACAAGTTCCTGCGCGGCTCGGCGGTCGTCGACGGCCCCCCGCCGTCGGACTCGCCGCTGAGCCCGGGCTGGGCGCTGGCGTACTTCGCCGGCATCGCGGTCGTGTTCCTGCTCATCGCACTCGGGGTCGCGAAGAAGCGGGACGCATAAGGGGGAACAAGGGGATAAAGGGGAAAACGGGAATCCGGGTCGCGCTGTCGGGGGGCGACCCGGATTCCCTTTTGTCGGTACGCTCCCCAGGTGATCGAAGCGAACGCGCTGACCAAGCGGTACGGCGCCACCACCGCCGTCAACGAGCTGACGTTCACCGCGCGGTCCGGCCGCGTCACCGGCTTCCTCGGCCCGAACGGCGCCGGCAAGTCCACGACCATGCGGCTGGTCCTCGGCCTCGACACCCCCGACGCGGGCACCGTCCTCGTCGACGGCGTCCCGTACCGGCAGCTGAAAGATCCACTTCGGACGGTCGGCGCGATGCTGGACGCCACCTGGCGCCACCCCGGCCGCAGCGGGCGCGACCACCTGCGCTGGCTGGCCGCGACCAACGGCCTCCCCGAGAAGCGCGTCGACGAGGTGCTCGCCCTGGTCGGGCTGACCAGCGCCGAGGGCCGCCGCGCCGGGCAGTACTCGCTCGGCATGCTGCAGCGGCTCGGCATCGCCTGCACGCTGCTCGGCGACCCCCGCGTGCTGCTGTTCGACGAGCCGGTGAACGGCCTCGACCCCGAGGGCATGGCCTGGATCCGCCAGCTGCTGCACGCGCTGGCCGCCGAGGGCCGGACCGTCTTCGTCTCCAGCCACCTGCTGCCCGAGATGGCGCAGACCGCCCAGGACCTGGTCGTGATCGGCCGGGGCCGGCTGATCTACCAGGGCACCATGGACGACTTCGTCGCGCAGACGAGCCAGCACGGTGTGCGCGTGCGCACCCCGCACGCCGACGAGCTGCGCGCCGCGCTGACCGGGCAGGCGGAGTTCACCGAAGACGGCGGCGCGTTCGTGGTGTCCGGAATGGACAGTGACCGGATCGGGCAGCTCGCCTTCGACGCCGGCGCGACGCTGCACGAGCTGAGCCCGATCACCGGCTCGCTCGAACAGGCCTACCTCGACCTCACCCGCGAGGCCACCGAGTTCACCGCTGGAGCCGGCCGATGACCACCACCGCCAACCTGCTGCGCGCCGAGCGCATCAAGCTCTTCAGCACCCGGGCGCCGTGGTGGTGCCTGGCGCTCGCGCTGGCCGCGCCGCTCGGGTTCACCGCGCTGTTCTTCGCGCTGGCCGGCCCGGAGATCCCGCCGACGGTCGGCAACACCCAGCTCGCGAGCGGAAACGGCCGGACCGTGCTGGTCGTCCTCGCGATCCTCGCGACGGCGTCGGAGTTCAACTGGGGCACCATGCGGCTGACGTTCCAGGCCGTGCCGAGCCGGGTGCCCGCGCTGCTGGCGAAGGTGGCCGTCGTCGGCGCGGTCGGTGCCGGGCTCGGGCTGCTCGTCGGCTTCGGCTCGTGGGGGCTCGCGACGGTGGTGAACCCGGACGCCGACCTCGCACTGCACTCCGGCGCGGAGTGGCGCTCGGTGCTCGGGCAGAGCCTGGTCTTCCTGCTCTCCGCGGTGGCCGGCGTCGGCGTCGCCCTGCTGCTGCGCAGTGTCGCCTTCGCGCTGACGATCGTGCTCGTCTGGACGCAGGTGCTCGAAGGCGTGGTGATCTTCATCCCGGGCGCGGGCAAGCACATCTACCAGTGGATGCCGTTCCACGCGGCCGACCAGTTCGTCGGCGCCGGCGGGCTCGGCGCGGGGCCGATGCAGCTGCCGGCCGCGCCGCTCGGGCCGTGGGGGTACCTCGGTTACTTCGCGGCGATCTGCGTTGCACTGTTCGTGGCCGGGGTCATCACCACGGCACGCCGCGACGCCTGAGCGTGACGGCGCTGTCAATAGCTCAAAAATTCGTGTTAACAAAAGATGAAGAGGCTGTGGCTTCTCTCACAGGCACCGGACATACTGCTATGACCAGGCAATATTCGTAAGTGAGCACCGGAACCGTCTGCGCTCCCCTGGAGGTGATCCTTGACGGTGAACACCGGGCAAGAATTGGGCGGCACCATTCCCCGAGCTCGCGTCGAAGACGACGTACCCCGGCTCGAACCCATGCTGGACCTCGAATGGTCGCGGGCGATCGAGCTCCCGCAGACCGCCGCGGCGGCCGCGAACCCGGCCGAGCTGCGCCGGGCGTGGGTGCACCGCGCGCCCGAAGACCGCGTCCTGGCCCTCTTCCGCGCCTCGGCAGGCATGGCGGGGCCGATTCCCGCGCCGTGGTGGCTGCGGGCGGTGGCCGACGGCACCCTCGATTCGCGGGAACAGGGTTTCCGCGTCGAAGACCGCATCGCGCAGCTGCTCGGCAGGCGGCCGGGCTGGGAATTCGTCCCGTGGGCGGCGGACGGCGAATCCGGCTACTGGGAGTTCATGCCGTCCGAACGCGGGAAATCGGGGCACGCGATTCCCACGACGGTGATGAACACCGACCGGCACCCGGGCTGGATCGACGTCCTGCCCGCGCACACCGGGCCGACGCCGGAACCGATCGCGATCGCCGGGCTGGCGGGCCTGCGGTCTCGTCTCGGGGTGCTCGAAGCCGTTCGTTAACCTCGGTGAGTGGAAAACGAGGACCAGCCCCGGCTGCGCAGCGTGGTCAGCTACGTCAAGCGCGGTGGCCGGATGACCGTCGGGCAGCAACGAGCGTGGGACGAACTGTGGCCGAAGCTCGGCCGCACGGTCGGTGAGCTGCCCGCCGGAACGCTGGACTTCACCGAGTGGTTCGGCCGCGAAGCGCCGGTCATGCTGGAGATCGGGTCCGGCATGGGCGAGACGACCTCGCAGCTGGCCGCCGCCGCGCCGGAGCTGAACTACGTCGCCGCCGAGGTCTACGACCCGGGCCTCGGCCAGCTGATGCTGCGCGCCGAAAAGCTGGGCGTCGAAAACCTGCGGCTGCTGCACGGTGACGCCGTCGTGCTGCTGACCGAGCACGTCGAGCCGGACACGCTGCACGGCGTCCGGCTGTTCTTCCCGGACCCCTGGCCGAAGAAGAAGCACCACAAGCGGCGGATCGTGTCGCCGTCGTTCGCCGCGCTCGTGGCGTCGCGGCTCGCGCCCGGCGGCACCTTCCACATGGCGACCGACTGGGAGAACTACGCCGAGCAGATGCTCGAGGTCTGCTCCGCCGAACCGGCGTTGAAGAACCGGTACGACGGCTGGGCGCCGCGGCCGGAGTGGCGGCCGGTGACCAAGTTCGAGCAGCGCGCCGACGTCGACGGCCGCGTCTCCCACGACCTGATCTTCGAAAAGCGGTAGGAGTTCGCCCCTCCCCCGACAGAGGGGCGAACTTCCTCCCTATTCCTCGGCCAGCGGCTCGGCCTGCACCCGCTTGAGGGCGGGCGTGCAGACCGACGCGCCGAGCAGGGCCACGCCGACGCCGAGCACGACCGGCGCCAGCAGCCACGGGCTGAGCACGATGCCCCGCGGGTCGACCATGCTGTAGAGCCCAACACCGACCAGTACCCCGACGATTCCCGCGCCGATGGTGGCGACCAGAGCGGGCAGCGCGGCCTCCATCCGCAACGCCCTCGCCAGCACCCGCACCGGCGTGCCGGCGGCCATCAGCGCCCCGAACGTGCGACGGCGGTCCATCACCGAGCCCGCGGTCGCGACCGCGGCACTGCAGCCGGCCAGCACACCAGCGGCGATCAGCCCGATCACCGTGACCCGGCGCAGGTCGCCGAGCTCGGTCTGCTGGTTGAACAGGTACTGGTCCCGGCTGCCGATCTCCTCGCCGGCGGCCGGAGCGGCCAGCGCCGTCCGGACGATCTCGCGGTTGGCGTCGGTGGTCGGCGCGACGACGGTGACGTACTTCGGCGTGAAGCCGTCCGGCAGCGCGGCCGGGTCGATGATCGACGTGCTCGACAGGTCCGAATCGGGCAGGCGGATCGCTTCCGCCCGCGTCCCCGACTTGACCGGCGACGCCTGCCCTTCCCAGGTGTCGGTGATCTTGAACTGCGCCAGGTCGAGCGCCGAGTCGCCGAAGACGGCCGGCCCGCCCGTGCAGTTCTCCGCGGTGAGCCCGAACCGGGTCAGCTTCACCGCGTCGGCGCAGGTCAGCACCAGCGCGCGGTGACCGGTGCGGTTGTTCCCCTCGCCCTGGACCAGGTAGACCTCGCCGACGGCGACGGCCTTCTCGGACTGCCCGTACTTCTGCAGCGACGCGTTGGCCTGCTCGACGAGCTTGCTCGCGTGCTGCCCGTCGGTGTCGACGTAGAGCGCGGAGTCCACGAACGACCGCCCGCCGCCGGCCATCGACTCGAACGTCGGCAGCAGCGTCAGCGCCATCGACCCGGCGAACACCGCGAGCACGATCCCGGCGGAGGCGCGGTAGGCGCCCTTCGGGTCGTCACGCAGGCGGCGGCCGGCGAGCAGCGCCGACGGGCGCCGCCAGATCCGGACGAACGTGCCACCCACCGCCGACGTCACCCACGGCCCGACGATCGCGGCCGAGCCGACCAGCAGGAACAGCCCCGCCATGACCATCGTGATGCCGCCGGAGTCCTTCGCCGTCGTCACCGAGACGAGGAAGAACAGCCCGGCCGCGGGCAGCGCCAGCAGCCGCCACCAGCGCAACGGCTTCTTCGTGTGGCCGCCCGTCGCGAACAGCGGGTTCTTGAGCACGCGGCGCAGGCCGAGGACACCGGCGAGCACCACGAGCACCGGGATGGCCAGGACGATGAACACCGTCAGGCCGACCGGCAGCGCGAAGTCGGACGCGAGCCACGTGCCGCCGCCCCACGGCACGAACGACGCGAGGCCGTGCAGCGCCGGGCTGATCAGCAGGCCCAGCAGCGCGCCGATGCCCGCGGACAACGTCGTCTCGGCGGCCACCATGTTCGTGACCTGCCCCGGCGTCGCCCCGGCCAGCCGGATCGCGGCCAGCCGCCGCTCGCGCCGGGCCGCGGTCAGCCGCGCCGAAGACGCGACGAGCACCAGGCTCGGCACCAGCAGCACGATGATCCCGACCCAGGACAGCAGCATGAGCAGCGCGTCCGGGCTCGCCTTCCCGGCGGGGAAGCCCCCGATCGGGTCGGCGCGCACCGGCATCGCGTCCGGCGTGTGCCCGACGAGCGCGACGAGCTGCTCCGGGTAGCGGAGGCCGTCTTCGCCGAGCGCGCCGACGGGCTTGCCGAACCGGTCGCCGAGCTGGTCGGCCGGGTGGCCCTGCAGGAGCCGGCCGAGTGCGGGCGACACGACGGTCTCGCCGGGTCCCGGCAGCTGCGGCACCCCGGGCGGCAGCGCGACTCCGGCCGCCGCGGTGCCGGGGGCCGGCGCGACGTCGACGCGCATGATCTGCTGCCCGTCGAAGTAGTCCTTCGACGAGCTGTAGAGGATCTTGGCCGGGGCGTCGCCGGCGAGGCCGCTGTAGAAGTGTTCGCCCTGCCAGAGGGCACGCTGCTCGCGCTGCTGCGTGGCGAACGGCAGCGTCGCCAGCAGCAGCACCAGCCCGGTCGCGACGGCCACCCCGATCGCGGTGAGGATCGCCGACGTCCGGGTCCGCCGGTCGACCTTCAGCACCCGCAGGGCGATCTGGAGCGAGTTCACGCTGCCAGCTTCGTCGCGATGAGGCCGTCGCGGATGGCGACGGTCTTGGGCATCGACTCGGCCAGCTCGCGGTCGTGGGTCACCACGATCACCGCGGCGCCCGTCTCGTGGGCGGCGCCGAGCAGGGCGTCCATCGTGTCGCGGCCGGTGCGCGTGTCGAGGGCGCCGGTCGGCTCGTCGGCGAAGATGACCTTCGGCCGGTGGGTCAGCGCCCGGGCGATCGCGACGCGCTGAGCCTCGCCGCCGGACAGCTCGCCGGGACGGCGCTTCTCCTTGCCGGCCAGGCCGAGGCGCGAGAGCCACTGGCGGCCGGCGTCGATGGCTTCCTTGCGGCCGAGCCCCGCCAGCAGCGACGGCAGCGCGACGTTCTCTTCGGCCGACAGCTCCGCGACCAGCATCCCCGACTGGAAGACGAAGCCGAACTCGGTGCGGCGCAGCTCGCTGCGCTTCTTCTCGCCGAGGTGGTCGATCCGCTGCCCGGCCAGGAAGATCTGCCCGTCGTCGGCCTTGAGGATGCCGGCCAGGACGTGCAGCAGCGACGTCTTGCCCGAGCCCGACGGCCCGACGATCGCGACGGCGTCCCGCGGCTGGATGTCGATGTCGATGCCGGCCAGGGCGTACTGCGCGCCGTAGCGCTTCACGAGCCCGCGGCCGGAGAGCACCGGCCCATTTGTCCACTGTGGAGTGTTCGGGTCCACCACGTTCTCCCTGTCGGTTCGGATCTTGACGCCGACGAGCTTCGCGGAGAGCCGGGGGTGTCCACTTCGGGCAGACGGCCAGTCACGCCCGGTGCGGCATCGGCCGATCGGCCGAGGGAGCGCGGGCCACTCGGCCAAGGTGCGAACGCGGGCGGATCCTCTAACGTCACGTTGTGACCGCCGCGCCCCCGCCGAAAACGCTGTACACCCGCGTCGCCGCCCTCGTGCGGCGCATCGGCGTGCCCTCGGCCGTCCTGTACGCCGCCCTGCTCTTCGACGTCGTCTACACGACCCAGGCGGCCCTCGACGACCACGGTCCCAAGTTCATCGACTTCGGGCTGCTGCCCGGCATCTTCGCGATGACCGCCTGCGCGGTGTGGGCGCAGAAGCGCGCCGCGGTCGCGGGCGTGGCCGGTGGCGCGGTGCTCGTGTTCTCGACGCTGTGGATCCACGCGTTCCACGTCCCGCCGTACTCCAGCGTGCTGCCGAAGATCACCATCACCGAGGTCGTGGCCGGGGTGCTGATGGTCTACTACGTCACCCGGCGCGCGCGGGCGGGCGTGGCGTTCTGCGTGGTCAGCTTCCTGGTCGTCGGCGGGCTGATCGCCCTCTTCGGCCGGTACCGCGGCGTCGACGACATCGACGGCGGCACGGCGACCCAGGGGCTGGTGTTCGGCCTGCTGCTGCTCCTCGGCCCGGTCGTCCCCGCCATCACGCTCCGGGACCGCCGTCCGAAGGCCGATCCGCGGACGCGGAAGCTGCAGCGGGTCAACGAGCTGGCCATGGGCCAGTGGCCGCTGATCGGGCTGCTCGGGTTCGCGCTGCTGTTCGAGTTCGGCTACACGTACTCGAGCAACGCCCGCGGGTTCCCGATCCTGTTCTGCTCGCTCGTCGCGGCCCTCATCGCGGTGCTCTCGCCGCGGCGGCCCGCGGACGCGCTCCTCGGCGTCGCCGGGATCATGCTGGTGTCCACGCTCGTCACGCCGTTCCTGCACCTGCGCTACGACTACCCGATGCCGGGCGGCGTCCCGGCCGTGCAGGTCATCGCCGGGATGGGCGTGGTGGTGAACGTGACCCGGGCCCGCGGGCTGAGCCAGTCGTGGCCGCGGATCGGCATCCTGTCCGCCGTCGTGGCGCTCGGCGCGATCGTCAACTCGAACAAGCCGTCCGGCCTGACGACCGATCCGCAGACGCTGTCCATCCTGGCGTTCACCGCGACGCTGCTGCTGGGCGTCTCGATCGCGATCGGCATGATGCTGCGGTCGCGCGACTCCGAGCGCACGACGGTCGTCCAGTCCGCGGTGGCCGACGCGCAGACCGCCGAGCGGATGGCGCTGGCCCGCGAGCTGCACGACGTCGTCGCCCACCACGTCACCGGGATCGTCGTGCAGGCCCAGGCCGCGCGGATGATGGCCTCGCAGAAGCCGGAGGTCGCGGTCGAGGCGATGGCCCGGATCGAGAACGCGGGCGTCGAGGCGCTGGCCGCGATGCGGCGGCTGGTCCGGTCCATGCGCGGCGACGCGCCCGCCGGGTCGAGCGAGTTCAGCGAGCAGGCCACCACCGATCTTGGAGCCGACCTGCGGAAACTGGTCGAGACCGCCAACCACGGCGTGCCGACGTCGATGCACCTCGACCTGCCACCGGACCTGCCGCACGAGGTCGGCCGCTCGGCGCTGCGGCTCGTGCAGGAGTCGCTGACGAACGTCGGCAAGCACGCCTCGGACGCGACCGACGCGTTCGTGCTGGCCGAGGTGAGCGGCTCGGAGCTGCACCTGCGGGTGACGGACAACGGCCACGAGACGGCGCGGCGGCCCGCCGGCGGCTCGGGCGGATACGGTCTGGTCGGCATGCGCGAACGCGTCGCGCTGCTCAAGGGACGGCTGTCGGCCGGGCGCGGCCCGGACGGCGGCTGGCGCGTCGAAGCGTGGCTGCCGCTGGCGGCCGGGGAAGACACGGAAGGGGACGAGTGATCCGGGTACTGATCGCCGACGACCAGGAGATGGTGCGGATGGGCTTCCGCATGATCCTGGACGCGCAGGACGACATCGAGGTCGTCGCCGACGTCGCGGACGGCGTCTCGGCGGTGTCGAAGGCCCGCGAGCTGCGCCCGGACGTCTGCCTGCTCGACATCCGCATGCCGGGCCTCGACGGGCTGGAGGTCACCCGGCAGCTGGCCGGCCCGGACGTCGCCGACCCGCTGAAGGTGGTCGTCGTGACGACGTTCGACCTCGACGAGTACGTGCACACGGCGTTGCGCAACGGCGCACACGGCTTCCTGCTCAAGGACGCGGGCCCGGCACTGCTGATCGAGGCGGTCCGCGCGGCCGACCGCGGCGACGCGCTGGTTTCCCCGCAGATCACGATCCGCCTGCTCAAGCACTTCGACGGCGGCTCGACCCGGTCGCAGGTGGCCCCGCCGTCGGAACCGCTGACCGCGCGGGAGATGGACGTCGTCAAGGCGGCGGCGCGCGGGCTGACGAACACCGAGATCGGCGCGGAGCTGTTCCTGTCGCTGTCGACGGTGAAGACGCACCTGGCGTCGGTGCAGGGAAAGATCGGCGCACGCAACCGCGTGGAAATCGCCGCCTGGGCGTGGCGGAGTGGAGTCGTCTCGTAATCCAGGGTGCGTAGTATCCAGAGATGCAACGCCGTTTCCACGCCCCTGTCGTTCTCCCCGCCGACGCGTCCTGTTCGCTCCTGCGTGACGCGGTCGTCGATGTGGACGCCGACGGGCGCATTTCCTACTGCGGACCGGCGGCCACCGCCCCCGGGTCCGCCGCACCGGTCACCACCCTGACCGGCATCCTGCTCCCCGGCCTGGTCAACACGCACGCGCACAGCCCGATGACGCTGCTGCGCGGCATGGGCGGCGACCTGCCGCTGCTGCCCTGGCTCAACGAGATCATCTGGCCCGCCGAAGCGAAGCTGCGGCCGGAGGACGTCCGCACCGGCATGCTGCTGGGCTCGGTCGAGATGCTCCGCCACGGCGTCACGACGAGCGCCGAGATGTACTTCGAAGGCGAGCAGCTGGTCGACGCGGTCCTCACGACGGGCGGCCGAGTGCTGGTCGCACCGCCGGTGATGGAGCTGCCGGGCCTTGACTGGAAGGCCCAGCTGGCAGCGATCGAGCGCTGGATCGACACGGACGGCCTCCGCTTCGGCCCCGGCGACCGCATCGAGCTGGGCTACGGCCCGCACTCGGCGTACATGCTGTCCGCGGAGGGGTTGCGCGCGACGGCGGAGTCGGCGGCTTCGCGGGGTGCGCTGGTGCAGATCCACATCGCCGAGGCAGCGCTCGAGGACACCGCGGTCCGGGAATCGCACGGTTCGGTACCGGCGCTGTTGCGGGAGCTGGGCATGCTGGACGGCCGGGTGCTGGCGGCGCACGCGATCCACTTGTCGGACGCGGACATCGCGCTGTTCGCTCAGTATGGCGTCGGCATGGCGCACTGCCCGGGGTCGAACGCGAAGCTGGCTTCGGGGATCGCACGGGTGGCGGACTTGCGCGCGGCCGGGGTCGCGGTGGGTCTCGGCACGGACGGGCCGGCGTCCAACGACGACATCGACCTGTGGGAAGAGCTGCAGCTGTCGGCGATGTTCGCGCGGTTGGCGACCGGCGATTCGACGGTGTTGACGGCTTCGGACGTGTTCCTGCTGGCGACCCGGGGCGGGGCTGCGGCGTTGGGCCGGGACGACATCGGGGTGCTGGAGCCGGGGCGGTGGGCCGACCTGGTGCACATCGACTTGGACGACCCGGCGTTCGCTTGTGGCTTGGACGTGCCGGACGTGCAGCTGCTGTCGAACTTGGTTTGGGCGGCGGGGTCGCGGCGGGTTCGGGACGTGTGGGTCGCGGGCGAGCAGGTCGTCGCCGATGGGGAGTCGCTTCGCGTCGATCGGGCGAAGGTGCAGGCCGAGGTGGCCGAGACCGCCGCCCGGCTGCGGGCTTGAACCGGCACCCCACCCAGACCTCCCCCCACCCCGATACGAAGCCAGAACACGGACGGCAGCGCCGGGTCAAGGCACGCTTTCCCGCCTTGACCCGGTGCTGCCGTCCGTCGTCACAATCCGGCTTCGGGGTGGTGGGCCAACGAGGGGCCGGCCGGGACGTCATGAACGACTCTTTCAGGACGTCAGACGTGGTGAACGACCCTTTCATGACGTCACCGGCACCTGCACTCGCGGGAGAGGGCGGGGGCCGGGAGGTCAACGCGGGCGGAGGATGACCTCGGTCTGGTGGGCGTCGGGGGTGGCGGACACCGCCGTCACCACCGCGGTCGCCACCGAGTCCGCCTTCAGCAGGTGCGACGTGTCGTAGTCGCGCCCTTCACCCTTGAAGATCTCCTGCTGCATCTCCGTGTCCGTGCGGCCCGGGTACACCGACGTCACCCGAATCTCCGGCTCCTCCTCGCGCAAGGCGTCGGCGAAGGCGCGGACCGCGAACTTGCTCGCCGCGTACGGGGACCAGCCGGGGCGGGCGTTGCGGCCGGCTCCGGAGTTGATCACCACCACGTGGCCGCTGGCCGCCCGCAATGCTGGGAGCAGCAGGCGCGTCAGCTCGACCACCGCCAGGGTGTTGACCTCGAAGTTGTCGCGCCAGGCTTCGGCGGAGACGTCTTCGATGCGGCCGATGCGGGCGACCCCGGCCGAGTGGACCAGGACGTCCAGGGACTCGATGTCCGCGACCGCCGAGGCGAGCGAGTCCGGGTTGGTCAGCTCGACCGGCCACGGCTTCGCGCCCGGGAGCTCCTTCGCCAGCGCCTCGAGCGCCGCCGCGTCCCGGCCGCCGAGGAGGAGGCGGTGGGTCGGGGCCAGCTGGTGGGCGACCGCCTTGCCGATGCCGCGGGACGCGCCGGTCACGAGGGCGAGGGGAAGATCCGTCATGTCCCCACCGTAACTAGGCGAACCCGACGTCCACCGCGCGGTCTTCGCGCTTGTCCGGCCCCAGCTGCCGCGGGTCCGAGCAGCCCGTCGCCGGGTCCGCGTCCGAATCCTTCGCGTCGTCGTCCGCGTCCTTCGGGGCCGGGTGCTTGCCCTCCGCCGTGAAGCACACCTGGTAGCTGCCGTCCTCGAGGCCGTCGAAGCCGTACGCGCCGTCCGGGCCGGTGACCACGCTCGTTCCGTTGTTCAGGACCGCCTTCACGCCGGCCAAGCCCGGCTCGCCGGCGTCCTGCAGGCCGTTGCCGTTCGTGTCCGACCAGGCGAAGTCGCCGATCCGGTTCGTCGGCGTCACCAGGCCGAGGTCCGCCGCGAAGTCCTCGTGCGACGGGCCGCCGACCGTGCGCGGTGCGGTGCAGCCGTCCGGGCCCGCGTCCGAATCGCGGTCGTCCGGCGCCGCGTCCTTGCTGGTCACCGCGTAGCCCGACGGCACCGCGAAGCAGACCTGGTACGTGCCGTCCTTCAGCTTCTCGAAGCCGTACTTGCCCTTGTCGTCCGTCGTCGCGGTGCCGACCGTGCCGCCGGCGCCGTCCTTCAGCGTCACCTTCACGCCCGCGACGCCGGGCTCGTCCGGGTCCTGGATGCCGTCGCGGTTGCGGTCGGCCCAGGCGAAGTCGCCGATCTTCGCGATCGACGGCGGCGGCTGCACGGTGATCGTCGCCGACGCCGTCTTGTCGCCCAGCGTGCCGCCGTCGAACTGGACGCCGGTCACCTTCGCCGTGTTGACGTGCCCGGTGTCGGCCACCGTCAGGTTCGGGTGGTCGCAGGTCAGCGCCTTGTTGGCCCCCGCCGCGAGCGCGAACGGCTCGAACTTCCCGGTGCACCACGGGTCCACCACGGTGATGCCGTTCAGGTCCTGCGTGCCGTCGTTCGTCACGGTGACGCGGTAGTGCGCGGTCTCGCCCGCGGTGACCGTCGCGAACGGGCCCCACGCGCCGGTCGCCGGGTTCTGCACTTCCTTCTTCACCGAGTACGCCGCGAGCTGCAGGTCGACGCAGTCCCAGCGCACCCGTTCGGCCCTCGTCGTCGCGAAGAACTTCACCGCGGCCGCCTTCGCCGGGGCCGTCGCCGCCGGGAAGTCCTGCCGGACGAGCTGTCCGTCACCGGCGAAGTGGCCCGCGACGAGCTTGGTCTCCTGGACCTGGGCGCCGTTCACGTCGAAGAAGCGCAGCCCGGTCGCCGGTCCGGTCTCCGGCGCGTACGAGCCGGTCGACACGCTCAAGGTGTAGACGCCGCCGGGGACGAACTTCTCGGTCGAGTAGGCCGTGCTGGCCCGGCCGTCCGGCGTCTGGATCACCGCCGAACGCTGCCCGTCGACGGCGAACGCCTGCTCGGTCAGCAGCCTCGGCGCCTTCGCGGGCGGCGTACCGGGCGGCACGGGCGCGGCCGGGGTGAAGACGTAGGCGTCCGGGGCGCCGTTGCGCGCCGTCTCCTCGACGCTCGGGTTGGCGGCGATCCCGCCGCACGCCGACGGCGGATCCGCGACGGCCGCGGGTACGACCGTCCCGGAGAGCGCCACCACCGCCACTGCCACCACGCGCGCCGAACGGACCATGCCTCGACTATGGCGCGGCGCCGGGGCCCGCACCGGCCGAGAACCGTCCACTTAAGAGTGAACCTCGGCCGGTGCGGGTCGCGGGTCAGCGTTCGCCGATGCGGCCGGGCAGGCCGAAGCGGCCCTTCTTCCACACCGAGACCAGCGACGGCCGCGGCTGCGAGGTGCCACCGTCGGGCCAGTGCGACGTCGGGTTCGCCGAGCTGGCGGCGTTCTCACCCGGGTGCTGGACCGCGACGAGCACCACGTGGTCGGTGACGTTCGGGCCGCACGTCTCGGCGCCGACCGGCACCGAGAGGAACTGCTTGACGTGC
Organism: Amycolatopsis sp. NPDC098790; assembly: GCF_044759945.1. NCBI lineage: Bacteria > Bacillati > Actinomycetota > Actinomycetes > Pseudonocardiales > Pseudonocardiaceae > Amycolatopsis > Amycolatopsis sp. NPDC098790. Next base: position 1,229,757 of record NZ_JBIWAI010000001.1, on the reverse strand, counting down.
CCGCGTTCCGGGCCGGTCACCGGCACCGAGAACAGGCCGTCGTTCGCGCCGAGCGCGTTCCCGTCGGTCGAGATCCAGAGGTTGCCGTGCCGGTCGAACGTGACGTTGTCCGGGCACGAGATCGGGCTGACCTTGGTCTTGTCGAAGCCGCCGTAGTAGGTGTCGGCCGCGGCCGGGTCACCGCAGACGAGCAGGAGCCGCCAGGAGAACTTCGTCGACGCCGCGTCGCCGCGGGCCTCCTCCCACTCCAGGATCTGCCCGTTCTTGTTGGCCACGCGCGGGTTCACCTCGTCGACGCCGGCCTTGCCCGCCGCGCCGCGGTCGGAGTTGTTGGTCAGCGCCGCGTAGATCCGGCCGTTGACCGGGTTCGGCTCGATGTCCTCCGGCCGGTCCATCTTCGTCGCGGCGACCTTGTCGGCGGCCTGGCGCGTGAAGACGTAGACCTCCTCGGCGGTCATGCCGTCCACAAAGGACTTGGTGCCGCTGGCCAGCGGGATCCATTCGCCGGCGCCGTCGAACTCGCCGTCGGCGGGGAGCTTGCCGGTGCCGTCGACCTCGCCCGGGCTGTCGCCGGTGAAGCGGGCGACGTACAGGGTGCCGTCGTCGAGCAGCGCCGAGTTGTGGCGACGCGCGTGCGCGCTCTTGCCCGGCTTGTACTTGCCCTTGGAGACGAACTTGTAGATGTACTCGAACCGCTCGTCGTCGCCGGTGTAGGCGGCGACGCGGCCGTCGGCGGTGATCTTGATGTTCGAGCCCTCGTGCTTGAGCCTGCCGAGCGCGGTGTGCTTGACCGGCGTCGACGTCGGGTCGTTGGGGTCGATCTCGACGACCCAGCCGAAGCGGTTCGGCTCGTTGGGCTCCTGCGCGACGTCCCAGCGCTTGTCGAACCGCTCCCACTTGCGGGTGCTCGTGCCCGTGCCGATCGCGTACCGCTTCAGCCGCGCGGACTCGACCGGGTCGGTCCGCTGCTCCGAGTTGGCGAAGTACTGGTGGATGTTCTCCTCGCCGGACAGCACGGTGCCCCACGGCGTCACGCCGCCGGAGCAGTTGTTCTGCGTGCCGCGGACCTTGCGCCCGCTCGGGTCGGCCGACGTCTTCAGGTACTTCGACCCGGCGGCCGGGCCGCGGACCTCGAAGACCGTGTCGAGGGTGATGCGGCGGCCGTACCGGCTGGGCACGACCTCGAGGCCGCCGCGGACGGGGTCGCGGCGGGTCAGCAGTACCGACAGGCCGTGCGCCGCCCAGGCGATCTTGACCTGCTCTTCGGTGGGGTTGGCCGGGTCGTACTGGTCGGCCGGGAACAGGTGGACCTCGGTCGTGTACTCGTGGTTCACGACGAGCAGGTTGGTCAGGCCCAGCGGGTCCTGCGGGATCAGGCCGACGAAGTCGTTGTTGTAGCCGAACTGCTTCGCCTGCGCGGCCGCCGTTTGCTTGGTGAAGTCGAACTTCGGGGCGCCGGCGACGACCGGGTCGCCCCAGCGGATCAGGACGCGCTGCGCGTACCCGTCCGGGACGGTGACCGCGTCGAGCTTGTTCGGCGGGACCGGGTCGAAGTCGGTGCCGGGCACCGGGCGCGGCGGCCGGGGCGAGTGCCCGGCCGGCGCGGCGGCGGCCGTCCCGGACAACGCGGCGAACCCGCCCGCGGCGGCGGCCATCACTGCGCCGGCCTTGAAGGCCCCGCGGCGGGAGATGGCCTTCACGACGTCGCCGAAGTACTCGTTCCCGGACTCGTTCGGCTCGGGGTGGGCACAGGCGTTGCCACAGCGGTATTCGCAGGTGATCGGGGAGCGGCCGCCGGGGTGGGCGGGGAAGAGCGGGAGCAGACGGTCGGGCACGAGGCCTCCATGGTGGGAGTTCGGGAACGAACCGACCGTAAGCCTCCCAAACCAGCCATTCTCGACATACAGGTGAACGGCGGGTGTACGGCTGCTCCGAACGGTCCTGTCAGAACTCTTCGCCGACGAGCACGGCCTCCTGCGGCACCGCGTGCGGGTCCGCCTTCTTCTCCCGCAGCGAGAGCAGCGCACCCGCGACGACGCACAGCACGGCGGAGGCGATGAACGGCGCTTGCGGCGAGCCGAACCACTCGGCGACGTGCCCGACGAGCGTTGCGGCGACAGCACCACCGAGCCAGCGGCAGAAGTTGTAACCCGCGCTGGCGACTGGGCGCGGCGCGTCACTGATCGACATCGCGGTGCCGGTGAACAGCGTGTTCAGCAGGCCGGACACCAGCCCGGAGACGACGATCCCGGCGACCAGGACCGGTTTGCTCGGCACGGCGAGCACCAGCATCAGCACGGCGTAGCCGAAGACGGCGGCCGCGGCGGCGTGCCGCTCGCCGAGCTTGGCGGCCAGGCGCGGTGCGAGGGCGACCCCGGCGACGGCGACGCACAGGCCCCAGCCGCAGAAGACCAGCCCGACGGCGATGGCGCTCCAGCCGAGGACGAACGGCGACCAGGCCAGCACGGCGAAGAACGCGGCCGTGTACAGCGCCGACGCGACCGACGTGCGCAGCAGGCCGGTGTGCTTCAGCGCGCGAAGCGGGTCGAGCAGCTTGATCGGGGCGCGTTGCTCGCCCTTGTCGCTCTTGAGGAAGACCGCGCACAGCACGAGCGCGCCGGCCATCAGGATCGCGGTGCCGAGGAACGGGCCGCGCCAGGAGATCGAGCCGAGCAGCGCGCCCAGCAGCGGGCCGACCGACAGGCCGACCCCGAGGGCGGCCTCGTACAGCAGGATCGCACCGGACTGCCCGCCGGTCGCGGCGCCGACGATCACCGAAAGCGCGGTCGCGATGAAGAACGCGTTGCCGAGCCCCCAGACCGCACGCAGCCCGACGAGCTGCTCGATCGAGCCGGCGGCCGAACACAACGCGGTGGCCACGACGATCAGCGACAGCCCGACCAGGACGGTCTTCTTGGGCCCGAACTTGGCGCTCGCCGCGCCGGTGACCAGCATCGCGATGACCTGGACGCCGAGGTAGGACGAGAAGAGCAGCGTGACCTGCGACGGCGTCGCGTCCAGGCCCTTGGCGATGGACAACAGGATCGGGTCGACCAGCCCGATCCCCATGAAGGCGATGACCGCGGCGAACGCGGTGATCCACACCTGCTTGGGCTGGCCCTTGACGGCGTCCAGCAGGCTCGAGTGGTGCTCAGCGCTCATCGCTGATCAGTTCCTCCTTCTTGGTGTCGATCAGTAGCTTGGCGAGAGCCGGGAGGGCGGCTTCGATCGCTGCGCGGTCGGTGTCGTCCATGGCGATGAGCCGTTCGCGAAGGAACTCCTCGCGGGCAGCCACCGTCTCGGCGTAGAAGCGGCGGCCCTCGTCGGTGACGTCCACGAGCACGGCCCGCCGGTCGGCGGGGTCCGGCGTGCGGGTGGCGAGGCCGAGGCGTTCGAGCCGGCTGACGACGTCGGTCATCGACGGCAGCTTCACCTGCTCGAACTCGGCCAGCGCGCTCATCCGGCGCGGCCCGCCGTTGACCAGCTCGCTCAGCACCGAGCCCTGGGTGAGGGTCAGCGTCAGCTGCGGGGTCTGGCGGCGCACCTGGTGGTACAACCGGAAGACCAGCGGCCGCAGCCGGTGGGCGAGGTCGGCGATCGGGGAAGTCACTTAGCCAGGCTAACAAAATATAGTAAGGGTAGCTAAGTAATTCCGCTCACAGGCTAGGCTCGGGGTATGGAAGCGGTGATCTTCGACCTCGACGGCGTCCTGGTGGACTCGGAGCGCATCTGGGACGAGGTGCGCCGCGCGGTGGTCGCCGAGCACGGCGGCACGTGGCGCCCGGAGGCGACGCGGGCGCAGCAGGGGATGAGCACGCCCGAGTGGGCCCGGTACCTGGTGGAAGAGCTGGGGGCGCGGTCCACGCCGGCCGAGATCGCGACGCTGGTGGTCAAGCGGATGGCGGCGCGGTACGCCGCCGAGCCGCCGCTGATCCCGGGTGCGGTGGAGGTCGTGCGGCAGGTTTCGGGCCGGTGGCCGGTGGCGATCGCGAGCTCGTCGCCGGTGATCCTGATCAAAGGATTCCTGGACGTGACGGGGTTGCCGGTGGGGGCGGCGGTGTCGTCGGAGCAGGTCGGGGCCGGGAAGCCGGCGCCGGATGTGTACTTGCGGGCGGCTGAGCTGCTGGGCGTGGCGCCGGGCGATTGTGCGGCTGTCGAGGACACGACCAACGGGTTGCGGTCGGCTTTGGCGGCCGGGATGGCGGTCTATGCGGTGCCGAACCCGCACTTCCCGCCGGATCCGGAGGTGCTGGGGCAGGCCACGGCGGTGGTGGAGAAGATCACCGACTTGCCGGGGGCGCTCGGGCTCAGCTGACGCTGAACCGCACCGGCGGCGAGCCGAGCTTCACGTCGGCGACGAACACCTGGTTCTCGCCCAGCTTGCCGACCGCCTTCGCTTGGCTCAGGTCACCGTCGAAGTCGTAGAGGCGCAGCACCCGCACCGACGGGTCGACCAGGAAGACCGCCTTGCCTGCCGGCAGCGGCCCACCGCCCTTGCCCACGTACCCGGCCCGCACGACACCGTCCGTCAGCGGGACGCACGACGGCGACTCGATGCCGTACTGGCCTTTGGGCGCGATATGGGGGATCCCCTTGACGAACGCCACGACGCAAAGCAGCTTCCGGCCCGCCGGGTCTTCGGGGTCGGTGGCGAAGGAGGTCCAGGCGTCCGTCTGGCCCGCGAAGTCGGTGAGGGCGACCGGCTCGCCGCCGCCGCTCACGTTCGCCGGCGCGATCTCCGGGGCGGCGAACACCAGGTCCTGCCCGGGCCGCGTCGCCGGGGCTGCCGGTGGTGACTGCGCCTCGTTGACCTCGGTCGCCAGCAGCACGCTGGTCAGCACCACCAGGACCGCCGCCAGGGGGGCGACCACCACCGTCAACCGGCGGCGCCTCGGCCGTCGCCGCTGCCTCCTCTGCTGCTCCGCCCACGCCGCGTCGAGGTTGGGCGTGACCTTCTCCGCCTGTCCCCGCAGTGCTTCGGCCAGCTTGCGTTCGAGGTCGGTCATCGCTCACCTCCCGGCTCTTCCCCCAGGTGCTTGCGCAGGTTCTCCATCGCGTGGTGCGTGGTCGCCTTGACCGTGCCCGGGGAGATCCCGAGCGTCTCCGCGATGCCCGCCGTGCTGAGGTCCAGCCAATAGCGAAGCACCAGCACCTCGCGTTGGCGACGGGACAATTTCCCCAGCACCGTCCGCAACCGCTCGTGCTCCCAGTTGGCGACCGCCCGGACCTCGGCCGACAGCTCGTCCGGCGGCCTCTCCTGCGGGGTCCGCCGGACCACGCGCAGGTGCCGCGTGCGCGACCGCGACATGTTCACCACGGTCGTGCGCAGGTACCCCGCCACGCGCGTGTGATCACTGAGCGTGTCCCAGCGCTGGTGGAGCTTGACGAACGCCTCCTGGGCGACGTTCTCCGCGTCGTCCGCGCCGAGCAGGTGCGCCAGCCTCGTCATCTGGGCGAAGTACTCCCGGAAGAGGCCGTGGAAGGTCGGCGCGCCCAGGTCCCCCGGCACGCTTTCGCCCACGCTCGCGCTCACACCCCGCCAACGCACACCCCGCCCCACCGGTTTAGTGCACCACGCGAAGAAGGCCGCCACCAGCGGTGACGGCCTTCTCTTCAGCGGTGGATCAGCGTTCGACCTCGCCGCGGATGAACTTCTCGACGGCGTCGCGCGCGGTCGCGTCGTCGTACTGCTCCGGCGGCGACTTCATGAAGTACGACGACGCCGACAGGATCGGGCCGCCGATGCCGCGGTCGAGCGCGATCTTCGCGGCGCGCACGGCGTCGATGATGATGCCCGCCGAGTTCGGCGAGTCCCACACCTCGAGCTTGTACTCCAGGTTCAGCGGGACGTCGCCGAACGCGCGGCCCTCGAGCCGGACGTAGGCCCACTTGCGGTCGTCGAGCCACTGCACGTAGTCCGACGGTCCGATGTGGACGTTGCCCTTGCCGAGCTCGCGGTCGACCTGCGAAGTCACCGACTGGGTCTTGGAGATCTTCTTCGACTCGAGCCGCTCGAGCTCCTTCATGTTCAGGAAGTCCATGTTCCCGCCCACGTTGAGCTGCATCGTCCGGTCGAGCTGGACGCCGCGGTCCTCGAACAGCTTCGCCAGCACGCGGTGCGTGATGGTGGCGCCGACCTGGGACTTGATGTCGTCGCCGACGATCGGGACGCCCGCGTCGGTGAACTTCTGGGCCCACTCCGGGTCGGAGGCGATGAACACCGGCAGCGCGTTGACGAACGCCACGCCGGCGTCGATCGCGGCCTGGGCGTAGAACTTGTCCGCCACCTCGGAGCCCACCGGCAGGTACGACACGAGCACGTCGGCCTGCGCCTCGCGCAGCGCGGCGACCATGTCGACCGGGGTCTCGTCGGACTCCTCGATCGTCTCGCGGTAGAAGCGGCCGAGGCCGTCGTGGGTGTGCCCGCGCTGGACGGTGACGCCGAGCGGCGGCACGTCGGCGATCTTGATGGTGTTGTTCTCGGAAGCGAAGATCGCCTCGGACAGGTCGCGGCTGACCTTCTTGGCGTCCACGTCGAACGCGGCGACGAACTCGATGTCGCGGACGTGGTAGCCGCCGAAGTCGACGTGCATCAGACCGGGGACGCGGGTGGCCGGGTCCGCGTCGCGGTAGTACTGGACACCCTGGACCAGCGACGCCGCGCAGTTGCCGACGCCCACGATGGCCACCCGTACGCGGCGGTTCTCGCCCATGGGGGTTTCTCCTTCAATCCGTGTCTGTTCAGTAGGTCTGGTGCCGCGACGCTGCGGCCCGCGCCGGGCGGCTCAGGTCTCCGGACCCTGCCGTTCGGCTTGTTCGTGCGCGATCAGCTCGTTGAGCCAGCGCACCTCCCGCTCGCTGGTCTCCAGCCCCAGCCGGTGCAGCTCGCGGGTGTAGCGATCGATCTTCTCCTCGGCCCTGGCCAGCGCGGCCCGCATGCCCTCACGGCGTTCTTCGACGCGACGGCGGCGGCCCTCGAGGATCCGCAGCCGCACGTCGGCCGGGGTCCGCGAGAAGAAGGCCAGGTGGACGCCGAAGCCTTCGTCGTCCCAGGTCTGCGGCCCGGCGTCGCCGAGCAGCTCGCCGAAGCGCTCCTTGCCCTCCGCGGTGAGCTTGTAGACCCGCCGTCCGCGCCGCGACCACGCCCGGTCGTCGGCCTCGTCCAGCTCTTCGACCAGGTACCCGGCCCGCAGCAGCTTCCGCAGGGTCGGGTACAGCGAGCCGTACGAGAACGTCCGGAACGTGCCGAGCGTCTCGTGCAGCCGCTTGCGCAGCACGTACCCGTGCATGGGCGCTTCGTGCAGAAGACCCAGGATCGCGAACTCCAGCACAGCGCACCCCCTTCCGGGAACAAACCGAGACGACGGGCGTTGCTCCGAATGATCGCCTCGATCCAACCTACTCAGCCACTATATCGCGCCGATACATCGAAGTGGCGAAGCTAACGAGCACCCTCACTCTGGAGTGGGGGAAATTCACCGGAGAGTTATCGAACGTCCGGCGTGTCCGTCCCGGTCGCGGGGTTGCCCGCGCTAGGGGGCGTGGACGACACAGGAAGAGCCCGTACTCTGTCCTGGTGATTAACCAGCGGCAGGTCGTGGACTACGCGCTGCAGCGCCGTGCGCTGCTGGCCGAAGTCCGCTCCGGGCGCGTCGGCAGCTACGAAGCCTGCGACGCGAGCCCGTACCTGCTGCGGGCGGCGAAGTTCCACGGCCGGGCCGGTGACCAGCCCTGCCCGATCTGCCGCCAGGAACCGCTGACCCTGGTGTCCTGGGTCTACGGTGACGAACTCAAGCACGTCGCGGGCTCGGCGAGGACCCCCGAAGAGCTGGCCAGGATGGCCGGTTTGTTCGCTGAGTTCACCGTGTACGACGTCGAAGTCTGCCGGGCGTGCCACTGGAACCACCTGGTCCGGTCGTACGTCCTCGGCACGGGGGAACCGGCCGACGGTCCGCGAAGGACCGCAGGCCGGTGAGCTGGATCACAACCGCTGAAGAGCGCAGAACGGCGCACTACCGGGTGCCGGTCTGGGAGGCCCATTCGTGAACGACGACCGCAACCGCTCCTGGCCCGGCCAGGAGCCAGATGCACCTCGCCGTGCCCAAGGCCCGTGGCCGGGGGAAGACGCCGGACCGGCGTGGCCCGGCGAAGAGGCTCCCCGCCGGCCACGCGGTGAATCGGCTCAGCGTGGAACGCCGCCCCGGGGCAACCCGCGTGGCGGTGGGTCGCCCGAGTGGCCGTCCGGCGACGAAGGCGGCCCGCAGTGGCCCGGCGAAGAGCCGCCACGGCGGCCGCAGCGCCCGCGTCAGCAGGGCCAGCAGGGCATGCCGCCGCGCCGGGCCATGCCGCCGCCCGGGCAGCGCGCCCAGCAGGGTCCGCCCGGGTCGCCGCCGCAGGGCTTCCGCCAGCCCGGCAACCGGCCGGTGCCGCCGCCGGGACGCGAGCCGGACCTGATCACCCACCACGCGCACAACGGCACCGACGACTTCGGCCGCGACCCGTACGACGACGGCTACGACGACGCCGCCTTCAACGAGTTCGCCGACGACGTCGAGCCCCAGGACGAGCTCGACGAAAAGGGCAAGAAGGTCCTCACGCCGGCGCAGCGCAAGAAGCGCCGGTGGAAGATCATCCGGCGGGTGGCGTACGCCTTCGTCGGGCTGTTCTTCGTCGTGCCCGCGATCGCGTTCGTCATCACGTACTTCCTGGTCGACGTGCCGACGCCGGAGAGCATCAAGTCGCTGCAGAACCAGCCGATCACCTACTACGACGCCAGCGGTCAGGTGATGGGCCGGGAGCTGCCGCCGGGCGGCGACCGCCAGCTGCTCAAGCCGGGCGAGGTGCCCGAGGTCGTCAAGCACGCGGTGTACTCGGCGGAGGACGCGACGTTCGAGACCAACTCGGGCTTCGACGTCACCGGCATCCTGCGCGCGGTCTGGAACCAGGTCTCCGGCGGCCAGGGCGGTGGTTCGACCATCTCCCAGCAGTACATCAAGCAGGCAACGCAGAACGACGCCCCGACGCTGACCCGCAAGTGGACCGAGCTGGCCAAGTCGTTCAAGATGAACAACCAGCAGTCCAAGGAAGAGATCATCACTTCCTACCTGAACATCGTCTACTTCGGACGCGGGGCGAACGGTATCCAGGCGGCCGCGAAGGCGTACTTCAACAAGGACGCCAAGGACCTCAACGCGTCCGAAGCCTCGCTGCTGGCCGGCCTGATCCAGGGTCCCGGCCGTTCGGAAAACCAGGCGTACGCCCAGAAGCGCTGGGCGTACGTGATGGACCAGATGGTCGCCAACAAGTGGCTGCGCGCGGACGAGCGGGCCACCTTCCAGTACCCGACGCCGATCCCGAAGAACGCCAACAAGGAGCAGAACTCCGGCAAGCTGACCTACCAGGTCCAGCAGCGGATCAAGGACGAGCTCGCGGTGAAGGGCTACGACGAGAACAAGCTGTTCTCCAGCGGCGCCAAGATCTACACGACGATCGACCCGGCGGCCCAGGAGGCGGCCGAGAAGGCCGCCGCCGACGGCATGAAGGGCCAGACCGACGAGAACCTGCTGAACGCGCTCGTCGCCGTCGACCCGAAGACCGGCGGGGTGCTCGCCTACTACGGCGGGCCGGAGACGGTGAAGGACGCCGAGGGCAAGGACCAGATCGGCCAGGACCGGGCCAACCAGGCGCGCAACCCGGGTTCGTCGGTCAAGGCGTTCGACCTCACGGCGTTCCTCAAGATGGGCAAGGGCCTCGGCGAGACGTTCGACGGCTCGAACAACCGGGTGCTCGGCGGCCGCACGGTCCGGAACGCGGGTGACAGCGCCAGCTGCGGCAAGGACTGCACCGTCGCGAAGGCGATGGAGATCTCGGCGAACACCGTGTTCTACGACATGGTCCTGAACGTGACGAAACCGTCCCGGGTCGCGGAAGCGGCCAAGGAGGCCGGGGTCAAGGTGGCGCCGGACGGCAAGAGCGTCCTCTACACCGACGACAACAACATCTCGCTCGGTGGTGGTGGCACGGCCGTGACGCCGGAGGACATGGCGGCCGCGTACGCGTCCTTCGCCAGCGGCGGCACGTACCACGAGCAGCACTTCGTCGCGAAGCTGACGAACAACCAGGACGAGGTCGAGTTCGACCAGAACAACATCAAGACCAACCCGGCGTTCGACGACGACGCGTCGAAGAGCCAGCAGATCGCGGGCAACGTCACCGAGGCGCTGCAGCCGGTCATCAGCCACTCGAACCTGAAGTGCCCGAGCGGCCACGAGTGCGCGGGCAAGACCGGTACGCAGCAGTACACGGCGAAGGCCGGCGACCCCTCGTCGTACAACGACCGCAACGCGCAGACGTGGATGGTCGGGTACACGCCGTCGGTGTCGGCGGCGGTCTGGGTCGGCGGCGACGGCAACAAGCCGCTGCACGACCCGAAGAACAAGCCGATCTTCGGTGCGACCATCGCCGGTCCGACGTGGCAGAACTTCATGAACCTCTACCTCAAGGGCAAGCCGGCGGAGAAGTTCGACAAGGTCGCGGCGATCGGCAAGGACGTCAACGACGTGACGTCGACGCAGCAGAAGCCGCCGGACACGCCGACCACGACGACGCCGCCGACCACCACGGAGACCCCGCCGAGCACCGAGCCGTCGGACACCGAGACGAGCACGACGCGGACGTCCCGGACCCGGCCGGGGCCGCCGATCACGTCCATCAACCCCGGTGACGGCAACACCTTCGGAGGTGGTGGCGGGGTCGCCTCGCCACCGGGCTCCGGGCCCGGATAGCGACGTTCCTCCTTCAGGGCCCTCCGCGAACGCGCGGAGGGCCCTGAAGCGTTTCAGGAAGATCATTCCGCAACCGTTCCCCGTCACGCGCGTCCTTTCCAGAAGGGGGCGGCAATCGTGCTGCCCGCGCACACTGGAGGACTGCACCGTGCCCGACGATCGATCCCGCTCCTGGCCCGGCCAGGGACCCGATCCGCGCCGTCGCGCACCCCAGGGTCCGCCCGGCCAAGGACCGCGCCGGCCGCAGCAGCCGTGGCAGCAGCAACCGCCGCCACCCCAGCAGCCGCCGCGGACGCCGCCGCGCGGGTACCGCCCCGAGCCGCCGCCGATGAGCGGTGGCCCCGAGCTGATGACGCACCACGCGTACGAAGAGCCGGACGGCTACGACGACGGCCGGCCGGATGACGACGGCAAGCCGGTCCTCACGCCGGAACAGAAGAAGAAGCGCCGCTGGAAGATCATCCGGCGGGTCGCCTACGCGTTCGTCGGCGTATTCTTCGTGCTCCCCGCGATCGCGTTCGTCATCACGTACTTCCTGGTCGACGTGCCGTCGCCGACCGAGGTCGCGCAGAGCCAGAGCCAGGCGGTGACCTACCTCTTCGCCGACGGCTCGCCGATGGGCAAGGACGTCCCGCGCGGCGGCAACCGCGTGCTGCTGACGCCGGAGCAGATCCCCGACGTCATGAAGCACGCGGCGATCGCGACCGAGGACGACTCGTTCGAGACCAACTCCGGCTTCGACGTCGGCGGCCTGCTGCGCGCGGTCTACAACCAGGCCACCGGCGGCACGGGCGGTGGTTCGACGATTTCGCAGCAGTACATCAAGAAGGCCACCGACAACGACGCCCCGACGTTGACGCGCAAGTGGACCGAGCTGGCCAAGTCCTTCAAGATGAACCAGACGTACGAGAAGAAGGACATCATCACCGCGTACCTGAACATCATCTACTTCGGGCGCGGGGCGTACGGGGTCGGCGCGGCGTCGCAGGCCTTCTTCCACAAGGAAGCGAAGGACCTGACCTTCTCGGAAGCCGCGCTGCTGGCCGGGCTGATCCAGCAGCCGGGCCGGTCGGAGAACCCCAAGGTCGCGAACGACCGCTGGAACACCGCGCTCGACCGGATGGTGAAGAACAACTACATCACCGCGGCCGACCGCGCGGCGGCGCAGTTCCCGACGCCGATCCCCCTGGAGGACAGCAAGCAGCAGGCCGGCGCGCCGCCCGCGTTCGTCGTCCAGCAGGTGAAGGACGAACTGGCCGCGCACGACATCCCGGAGGACCGCTACTACTCCGGCGGCTTCGTCGTCCAGACGACGATCGACCCGAAGGCGCAGCAGGCCGCGGAAAAGGCCGCCACCGAGGCGCTCGAGAACCAGGTCGACGACAACCTGCTCGACGCGCTGGTCGCCGTCGACCCGAAGACCGGCGGCGTGCTCGCCTACTACGGCGGCAAGCCGATCGTGCAGGTCAACGGGCAGGACCAGGCCGGACGCGACTGGGCGGACACGCCGCAGAACCCGGGCTCGTCGATGAAGCCGTTCGACCTCACGGCGCTGCTGAAGAAGGGCCAGGGGCTCGACAAGACCTACGACGGTTCGAACAACCGCACGTTCGACGGCCGCGTCGTCCGCAACGCCGGTCCGGGCAGCTCGTGCTCGCAGCAGTGCACGGTCGCGGAGGCGATGATGCGCTCGGCGAACACGGTGTTCTACGACATGGTCCTCAACGACACCAAGCAGGGCCCGGTCAAGGAAGCCGCGAAGGAGGCCGGCGTCAAGGTCAAGGAGGACGGCGGCCAGTCGATCATCTCGACCAAGGACAACAACATCTCCCTCGGCGGTGGCGAAACCCAGATCACGCCGCTGGACATGGCTTCGGCGTACGCGACGTTCGCCGCGAACGGCGAGCAGCGGCAGCGGCACTTCGTGCTCAAGGTGACCAACGGCCAGAGCGAAGTCGCGTACGAGGCGCCGACCGACGGGAAGGCGGCGTTCGACAGCGACTCCGACAAGAGCCGCCAGATCGCCGGGAACGTCACCGAGGCGCTGAAGCCGGTCATCGACTTCTCGAAGCTGAAGTGCCCGAACGGCCACGAGTGCGCCGGCAAGACCGGGACGCAGCAGCACACGAAGGTCGCGGGCGAGCCGTCGTGGGCGGCGAACGCGAACTCGCAGACGTGGATGGTCGGGTACACGCCGTCGGTCTCGGTGGCGGCCTGGGTCGGCGGCGACGGCAACAAGCCGCTGCACGGCAAGAACAACTCGCCGATCTACGGTTCGACCATCGCCGGCCCGATGTGGCAGAAGTTCCTCTCGCTGTACCTGGCCGGCACGCCGGGCGAGCGGTTCGACAAGGTCGACCGGATCGGCGGCGAGGTCCCGCCGCCGGCGTCCGACGTCGCCACGACGACGGACGCGACCCCGACCGGCGACAACCAGGGCGACGGCAACGACAACGGCGGCGGCAACGACGGCGACCAGGGCGGCGACCACGGCAACGAGTCGTCGTCGCCGACGAGCACGCCGAAGCACACGAAGACGCCGACGTCGAAGGAAACACCGACGAAGTCCGACGAGCCGGACAACTAGCCGGGCTGAACCACGGTGGGCCGCGGTCCGTGTCCTCTTCGAGAGGACTGCGTCCGCAGCCCACCGTGGAGGACGGCCCGTGAACCACGACCCCACGTCACCCGGCCGGCAGCACGTCCCGCGTCGACGTACCCGGCGGCCGGTGCCGCGCTCCGGCCTGCTGGGCACCGAGCCGGAGCTGATCACCCACCACGCGCACAACGGCACCGAGGACGAGCCGCCGACCGTGCCGATCCTGCGGCCGCGTCCCGGCCAGCCGCCGCGCCGGCCGCGGCCGCTCACCGACCGGGACCTGCGGCGACGGCGCTGGCGGCGGGTCCGCCGGATCGCCTACGTCGTCGCCGGGCTGTCCTTCGCCGTTCCCGCGATCGGGTTCCTGATCACCTACCTCGCCGTCGACGTCCCCTCGCCGGAGACCGTCGCGCAGGCGCAGGGCCAGGCCGTGACCTACCTGTTCAGCGACGGCACCGAGATGGGCAAGGACGTGCCCACCGGCGGCAACCGGCAGATCCTGGCGGCGAACCAGATCCCGGACGTCGTCAAGAAAGCCGTGATCGCGACCGAGGACGCGTCCTTCGAGACCAACTCCGGCTTCGACGTCGGCGGCATCCTGCGCGCGGCGTACAACCAGGTCACCGGCGGGACCGGCGGCGGGTCGACGATTTCCCAGCAGTACATCAAGAACGCCTCCGGCGACGACGACCCGACCTTGACGCGCAAGTGGGTCGAGCTCGCGAAGTCGTTCAAGATGAACCAGACCTACGAGAAGGCGGACATCATCACCGCCTACCTCAACATCATCTACTTCGGCCGCGGCGCCTACGGCATCCAGGCCGCCGCGCAGGCGTACTTCGGCAAGGACGTCGGGCAGCTCGACTACTCGCAGGCCGCGTTGCTGGCCGGGCTGATCCAGCAGCCGGGCCGCTCGGAGAACACGGCCGTCGCGACGGGCCGGTGGAACACCGCGCTCGACCGGATGCAGAAGAACGGCTACCTGACGGCGGCCCAGCGCACGGCGGCGAAGTTCCCGGCGCCGATCCCGCTGAAGGAGAGCCGGGAAGCCGGCGCGCTGAACCCGTTCATCAAGGCCAAGGTCAAGGCCGAGCTGGCCGCGCAGGGCATCGACGAGAAGCAGTACTACGCGGGCGGGTTCCAGGTGTTCACCACCATCGACCCGCAGGCCCAGCAGTCGGCGGAAAAAGCCGTGGCCGAGGGCATGGCCGACCAGACCGACGACCGGATCCTCAACGCGCTCGTCGCCGTCGACCCGAAGACCGGCGGCGTGCTCGCGTACTACGGCGGCGACGCGCTCGTGAAGGGCCCGAACGGCGAGGACCAGGCCGGCCGCGACTGGGCCGACGAGCCGCACAACCCGGGTTCGTCGATGAAGCCGTTCGACCTGGCCGCGTTCCTCAAGCTCGGCCGCGGCCTCGACGCGCGCTTCGACGGCACGTCACCGCGGACGTTCCCCGGCGTCGACCTGCCGATCCGCAACGCGGGCGACAGCAGCAGCTGCTCGCAGCAGTGCACGGTCGCCGAAGCCATGCAGCGGTCCACGAACACGGTGTTCTACGACATGGTCCTCAACGTCACCAAGCCGTCCGGGGTCGCGGAAGCGGCGCAGGAAGCGGGAATCCGGACGTCGGACAACGGCGGGCGCAGCAAGCTGTTCACCGGCGACAACAACATCTCCATCGGCGGCGGCGACACCCAGGTGACGGCGGCCGACATGGCCTCGGGGTACGCGACTTTCGCGGCGAACGGCGTCCAGCGCGACCGGCACTTCGTGCAGAAGGTGACCAACGCGAACGGCGAAACCGCCTACGAGGCCAAGGATCGCTCGGCCGACGCGTTCGCCGACAACGACCCGCAGAAGAGCGCGCAGATCGCCGGGAACGTCACGGCGGCGCTGGCCCCGGTGATCCAGTTCTCGCGGCTGAGTTGCCCCACGGGCCACGAATGCGCCGGGAAAACCGGTACGCAGCAACACACCCCGCAGAACGACGAACCCGCGTCGGCGGCGAACGCGAACTCGCAGACGTGGATGGTGGGCTACACGCCCTCGGTGTCGGCGGCCGTCTGGGTGGGCAGCGACGGCGACAAGGCGCTGCGCGGCCCGAACGGCGCCCCGCTGTTCGGCTCGACCTTGGCCGGCCCGATCTGGGACCGGTTCATGCAGCTGTACCTGTCCGGCCGGCCGGGCGAGCGCTTCGACCGCGTGGCGGCGATCAGCTCGCCGCAGGACCGGGTGCAGGTCCAGCAGCCGCCGCAGCAGCAACAACAGCAGCAGGACCGGCGGATCCAGGTGGGGCAGGGCGACCAGCAGCAGCTGGACCAGTTCCGCCAGTTCCAGCAGCGGCTGCAGGAACTGCAGGACCGGCAGCGAGGAAGGAAGAGGCCGTGACGTCGGCGCTGGGGGACACCGGCGTCACGGCCAGACCGGGGGTCAGAGCTTGATGACCGTTCCTTCGACGCCCGAGCGGTGCGCCGCCTCGATCACGCGCAGCGCTTCGACCGACGACTCCGGGTCGACCGGGAAGGCGCCTTCGCCGCGCAGGGCGTCGCGCACCTCGGCGTAGAACTGCTCGTAGCGGCCCGCCTCGGTGGGGACCGTCTTGACGTCGTTGCCGACGCCGATCTTGCCCGCGTCCGACGCCGGTTCGACGGCCCAGCCGTCGTCGCCGGGGCGCATGCCCGCCTTGATCTGGGGTTCCTGCACGTCGAGGCCGTACTTGGTGAACGTCGCCTGGTCGCCGAGCACCCGGAAGCGGGGGTTCAGGGTGCCGGCGAGCGCGGACGCCCACAGGTGCGACCGGACGCCGTTGGCGTGCTTGAGCGCGACGAACACGTCGTCGTCGACCTGGACGCCGGCGCGGCGGCGGTCGGTCTCCGCGTAGACCTGCGTGACCGGGCCGAACAGCTGCAGCGCCTGGTCGACGATGTGCGCGCCGAGGTCGTAGAGCAGGCCGCCGGCCTCGGCCGGGTCGCCGAACTCGCGCCAGTTGTCCTTGGGCTTGGGCACCCAGCGGTCGTAGCGGGACTCGAAGCGGAAGACGTCGCCGAGCTTGCCGGACTCGAGGACCTTCCGGACGGTGAGGAAGTCGGAGTCGAGCCGCCGGTTCTGGAAGACGGTCAGGCCGACGCCGGCCGCCTTCGCCGCGGCGACGACCTGCTCGGCCTCGAGCGCAGTCGGCGCGAACGGCTTGTCGACGACCACCGGCAGCCCGGCTTCGATCGCCCGCAGCGCGAGCGGCACGTGGGTGCGGTTGGGCGTGCTGACCACGACGAGGTCGAGGTCGCCGGCCCGCTCGAACAACGCGTCGGCGTTCGGGACGACCTCGGCGCCGGGGTGGTCGGTGCGGGCCTGCGTCGCGTTGCTCGACGTCGTGATCACCGCGGGGGTGAGGCCGGGCGTCGCCGCCACGAGCGGGGCGTGGAAGACGCGTCCGCCGATGCCGTACCCGAGGATGCCCACGCGCAAGTCACTCATGCGGCCCATTAAACAACACTGTTGCGTTATTGACCAGACGTGGGAAGATCCGGACCATGGCGGACACCGGGGTGAACCTGCGCAACGTGCGCGAACACAACCGCGCCCTCCTGCTCACGCACATCCTGCGCGCCGGCGGCCTCAGCCGCGTCGAACTCGCCGAACGCACCGGGCTCACCCAGCAGGCCGTCTCCAAGATCGTGCCCGAACTCCTCGACGCCGGCCTGCTGGACGAGGAACGCCAGCCGTCGACGGGCGTCGGCAAGCCCCGCACGCAGCTGACCATCCGGGCCGGCGCCCGCCACGCGCTGGGCGCGCGCCTGGACCGCGACGAGTACCGCGTGCTGCGCACCAACCTCATCGGCGAGGTCGAGGAGACGGCGGGCGGCCCGCTCCCGGCCGGCTTCACGCCCGAGCAGGCCGTCGAAGCCATCGGGACGACCGCGGCCGAGCTCGCCGACGGCTTCGACGTGCTGGGCCTCGGCCTCGGCGCGGTCGGCCCGCTCGACCACCTCGCCGGGGTGGTCCGCGACGCGACGAACATGCCCGGCTGGCACGACGTCCCCCTGCGCGACCTGCTCGAGAAGCGCACGGGGCTGCCGGTGACGCTCGACAAGAACACCAACGCCGCCGCGTTCGCCCAGCTCTGGCCGCACGGCGAGCCGACGGCGACCGCGGTGGTGCTCGTCGGCACCGGGATCGGCGTCGGCCTGCTGATCGACGGGCGGCTCTACCGCGGCCCGCGGACCAACGCGGGTGAGTTCGGGCACACCACGATCGCCTTCGACGGGCCCGTCTGCGCCTGCGGGCGGCGCGGCTGCGTCGAGATCATGGCCAAGCGGGCGCCCGGCACGCGGGCCGCCGCGGGGTTCCTCGGGATCGGCCTCGCCGACCTCGTCCAGGTGCTCGACCTGGAGCGGATCGTGCTGGCCGGGCGGGCCGTGCGGGACGAACCGGGCACGTACCGCGACGCCGTTTCGGAGCGGCTTGAGGAGCTGCTGCCGCTGCCGCAGTGGCAGCGCATCGAGGTCGTCGAAGACGCCTTCGGCGAGGAGATCGTCACGCGCGGAGCCGCCGCCGAGGTCCTGGCCTCGTACTACGCGAATCCGGCATGATCACCGGCTTCACCTCGGTGGCGGGCGCCGCCCGCTAACATCCGCACTCGTGCCAGAGGAGACCACGCGCGAGCCGGACCCCGGCCCCGTGACGCTTACCCGGGCGGAACGGGTCGTCCCGAGCTGGAACGAGCCCCTCGCGGCGGCGGTCACCAGACCCCTCGGCGGCCCGCTCGGCGAGCACGCGGCGGTCGGCAGGCACTGGTTCTGGTCTCCGCAGCGCGTCGGCCTGCTGCTGGCCACGCTCGCGCTGATGCTCTGCTGGCTCGGCAAGGGCTCCTGCATCCAGCAGTACCAGGACTCCAGCGGCGCCACCCAGCTCGACTGGCGCGCGGGCCGCCCGTTCGTCGCGATGTGCTACTCCGACATCGTGCCGCTCTACAGCTCCGAGCGGCTCGACCGGCCGGGCACCTTCCCGTACTACACGTCGTGGAAGGAGAGCTCACAGACCGCGGAGAACGACACCCGGTACATGGAGTACCCGGTGTTCACCGGCCTCTTCCAGTGGGCGAACGCGAAGCTCGCGGCGGGCTGGCTGAACGTCGCCGAGAGCGGCTGGCTGCCCGGCGCGCTGCCGGTCGCCGTCTACTTCGACCTGACGGCGTTGTTCCTGGCGCTGGCCTGGCTGGTCACCGTGTGGGCGACCGGCCGGACGACGAAACGCCGGCCGTGGGACATGGTGCTGGTGGCCGTGTCACCGCTGGTGCTGGTGCACGCGTTCACGAACTTCGACGCGATCGCGACCGCGTTCACCGCGACCGGCCTGCTCGCCTGGGCGCGCAAGAAACCGCTGCTGGCCGGGCTCCTGCTCGGCCTGGGCGCGACGGCCAAGCTCTATCCGCTGTTCCTGCTCGGCGTGCTCTTCTTCCTGTGCCTGCGCGCCGGGAAGCTCACGCCGTTCTGGAAGACCGCGGCCGCCACCGTCGTGACGTGGCTGGCGGTGAACGCGCCGTTCATCCTGACCGCGACCCGCGGCTGGTGGGAGTTCTTCCGGCTCAACACGCTGCGGCCGATGGACCCGGACTCGCTGTACAACGTCCTCTCGTACACGACGGGCTGGGCCGGCTTCGACGGCGTGCTGCAGAAGAACCAGAACCCGGCGTACCTGAACCTGACGGTCGCCGTGCTGTTCCTGGCCTGCTGCGCGGGCATCGCCTACCTCGCGCTCGCCGCGCCGCGACGGCCGCGCGTGGGCCAGCTCGCGTTCCTCGTCGTGGCCGCGTTCCTGCTGACGAACAAGGTGTGGAGCCCGCAGTACTCGCTGTGGCTGGTGCCGCTGGCCGTGCTGGCGATCCCGCGCTGGCGGCTGCTGCTCGGCTGGATGCTGCTCGACGCCCTGGTCTGGGTGCCGCGGATGTTCTACTACCTCGGCGTCGACCACAAGGGCCTGCCCGAAGGCTGGTTCCTCGGCACGGTCGTGCTCCGCGACCTCGCCGTCGCCGCGCTGTGCGTGCTGGTCGTGCGCGAGATCTACCGGCCGGGCACGGACCTGGTCCGCGTCGCGGGCGACGACGACCCGGCGGGCGGCTTCCTCGACGGCGCCCGGGACGTGGTCGTCCCGAACGCCGTCCGGCGCCGCCGCAAGGCCGTGGCCGCTTAACCCAGCTGTTCGCGCAGGTAGGCGATGTCGGTCGCCTGGCCGTCGGCCGGCGTCTCGACGACGACCGGCGCGCCGGCGGCCCTGGCCACCTCGACCAGCACCCCGGGGTCGATCGTGCCCTCGCCCTCGACGACGCTGGCGTGCCGGTCGCGGGTCGAGCCGAACTCGTCGCGCGAGTTGTTGAGGTGCACCAGGTCGATCCGGCCGGTGATGGCCTTGACCTTTTCGACGGCGGTCGCGAGGTCCCAGCCCGCGGCGAACGCGTGGCAGGTGTCCAGGCAGAACCCGGCGCCGAACTCGCCGACCTTGTCCCACAGCCGGGCGATGACGTCGAGGTCGCGGGTGATCGCGTTCTCGCCGCCCGCGGTGTTCTCGATCAGGATCGGGACCTTGAAGCCGCCCTTCTCCTGCTCGCGCTCGAAGAGCTTGCGCCAGTTGTCCAGGCCGGCCTCGACGTCGTCGTTCGCCCCGACGTGGCCCCCGTGCACGATCAGGCCCTTCGCGCCGACCGCCGCGGCGCCGTCCGCGTGCTGCGTGACGTTCTTGCGGGATGGGATCCGGATCTTGTTGTTCAGCGAAGCCACGTTGATGAGGTAGGGGGAGTGGATGAACACCTCGACGGGGTCGGCCGCGATGGCCTCGCCGTGGGGGTGCGGCTTCGGGGCCTTCCAGCCCTGCGGGTCGGAGAGGAAGAACTGGACGACGTCGGCTTTGCGCTCGGCGACCGCGGTCAACGGGTCGTCGTCACGGACATGGGCACCGATCAGCATGCCGAGCACGCTACTCCGGGTGCTTCTTTGCCCTGTGGGCCCGTTTGGTGACGCTCGTGGAGTACCGTGAGCGCGTTCCGTGATCCAGATTGGTCCGACTGCCGGAGGGCATCGATGGGGAAGCAGTTCACCCGGATCACCGCACTGGGATTCACCTTCGCCGCTTCGGCCGCTTTGGCGCTGCCGGGCGTCGCGAGCGCGGACCCGAGCCCGACCCTCGGCGGCGACTGCTCGGCCACCCTGCAGAACGGCCAGGCCCGCGACGCGAAAACTGGCCTCCTGCTGGACGCCGGCGCCCCGCTGAACGCCCCGGACCGGCTGACCGTCGGGCTCGACTCGACGTCCCGGAACACGAACGGCTCAGCCCCGCTGCTCACGCTGCCGGTGGGCGACACCGTCCGCGCGCTCGGCATCGGCGACGTGCCGGTGGTCGGCGACGCGGCCTCGAAGGTCGTCTGCCCGGCCGCGCAGACCGTCGTGAACACCGTCGGCGGCGTGACGCAGGGCGTCGATCTTCCTCCGCTACCCCTCCCGCCGGGCCCGAACCCGCCCGCCCCGCCCGCACCACCGGCCCCGCCCGGCCCGACGCCGCCGGGGCAGACCCCGCCCGGCGACAGCACCGGCCCGGTGCTCACCGGTCCCGGCAACGCGGGCCTGCCCGGCGACGCGATCTCGGGCATCTTCACCAACTCCGCGCTGCTGCCGGGCAGCCTGGTCCAGGCCCCGGTGATCGCGCAGATCATCCCCGGCCAGCAGGTCCCGACGGTCGACGAGCAGAAGTCCGGCACGGCCGAGGCGCTGCCCGGCGTCACGCCGCCGGCGAAGCTGCCGATGCTGCTGGCGGTCCTGGCGCTGGCGATCGTCGCCGCGGCCCTCGTCCGGGTCTGGATCCGCCGCAACCCGGCCTGATCTCACCCAAGGTGACGTCCGCTTCCACTCGAATGCCGGACATTTCTGAACGAGCGGGCGTCACCGTGCTGCCTTAACGTCGTTGTTCTGGGAAAGGGACACCGACGATGGGGTGGCAGCATGCAGGATCGGACACGGAGGGCAACGGCGGTCGGAGCGACGGCGTTCGTGCTCGCGGGTTCGGCCGTGCTCGGCGCCCCCGGCACGGCTTCGGCGGCCGAGACGAAGACCGTCCCCTGCGGCAGCACGGTCACCGCGAAGCCGGGTGACCACATCAAGGGTTCGATCCTCGGCCTGCCCGCCATCGACCTCGGCATCGTCGGCCAGGCGACCACCGTGCTCACGAGCGTGGTCGGCGGGCTGCTCAACACGGTCTGCAAGGTCACCGTCACCGTGGTCAACGACGTGGTCGCCCCGGTGCCGGGAGTCGGCGCGCCCGCGGCGAGCGCGCTCAACCAGGCCGCGGACGGCCTGAACACCGCCGGGACCAGCGGCCTCAACTCGATCAACAGCGGCGGCAGGCAGGCATCGCCGCAGCCCGGGACGGGCGGCAACCCGCAGCAGAACCCGCCGTCCGGTGGGACCGGCGGCAACCAGCAGGGCGGCACCCCGCAGGGCTCCGGCGGCATCCCGGAGGCGAACAGCCCGCTGCTCCCCGGCTTCTCCGGCGGCGGCGCGAGCCCGGCGTTCGGCGGGTTCCCGTTCAGCATCGGCACGGGCTACGCGCCGATGCGGGACTACAGCGGCATCCCGTTCGCGACGGCTGGGCTCTTCACGCCGTCGCCCGCCCTCCGGTACGGCAGCCAGATCCCGGGTTACGCGCCGCAGTACGGGCTCACCGGGCCCGACCAGAGCGCCGCCGGCAACTCCGGCGTCCAGACGGCGGGCCAGGCCGAAGCGCTACCGTCGGTGTCCGACGGTTTCACGGACGGGTCGAACCTGCCCCTGTTGATCGCGGTGCTGGCACTCTCCGGAGTCAGCGCGGGCCTCGTGCGAACCTGGGTGCTCCGCCGAATGGCCGCTGCGAATTGACCCGACTGCCGAGTATCTTTCGCGTATCTCCTTCGTTGATCCTGGTGCCTGGAACGACGCCCCCGTAACGCTTTGGAGGACCCGCACGTGCGGAAGATCCTGACCGCCACCGCCGTCGCCGCGTTCTTGGCCGGCGGCGCATTCCTCTCCGCCGGCACCGCCTCCGCGACCCAGCAGGTGGTCAGCAACAGCTGCACGGGCACAGTCACCGGCCAGATGGGCGACTCGGTTGCGATCGACGGGGCTTCGGTCAAGACCCTCGTCACGAACGGCGCGAACAACGCCGGCACGCTCGCGATCGGCAGCTGGGCCGGCGACTCGATCGCCAAGAACCACGCGATCCTGGTGGGCCAGGTCCCGAACTCCGCCGGCGGCGTGGCGAACGGTGCCGCGATCGGCAAGGCAGTCCGCACCGCACTGGCGAACTCAGGCACGTGGGGTCTCGGTTTCGACCCGAACAAGACCCTGAACAGCGTGGAGAGCACAGTCGCGAACGCTTGCAACCTCACGCTGCTCGCCGGCAACTACGTTGCCCCGAGCACGCCGGGCCAGCCGGGTGCGGGCGGCACGGGCACCACGCCGGGCGGCACCGGGACCGTCCCCGGCGGCAGCACCGGCAACCTCTCGAACCTCAACCCCGGCACCGCGGGCGGCACGGGCGGCAGCGCCCCGATGCGCGACTACAGCGGGATCCCCACGGCGACCGCCGGCACGGCCGTCGCCCCCGGTGTGCGGTACCCGGCGAACGGGACGCTCCCCGGTGACGCCTCCGCCCCGCAGGCGGGTCAGGGCGACCAGAGCGGCCAGAGCGCCGGCATCCGGGACGCGGGCAACGCGCAGTCGCTCGCCTCGAACGGCGCCTCCAGCGACGTCCAGCTGCCGATGCTGCTCGCGGTGATCGTGCTGGCCGGCGTCACGGCGGGGCTCGTCCGCACCTGGGTCCTGCGCCGCGCGAGCTGACCCCGGCCTCCGGCCCCGGAAGCACCCCCAGGTAGCCTTACCTGGACAAACCCTCCTGCCACGGACAGTCCGTGGCCGCGAGCCCATAGGAGGTGAGTGGTTGTGTCACGCCATTACGAGGTAATGGTCATCCTGGACCCCACGCTCGACGAGCGCACGGTCGCCCCCACGCTGGACAACTTCCTCAACGTGATCCGCACTTCGGGCGGTTCCGTGGAGAAGGTCGACGTCTGGGGCCGTCGTCGCCTCTCGTACGAGATCAAGAAGCACGCCGAGGGCATCTACGCGCTGCTCGACCTGAACTCGTCTTCGGACGCGGTGAAGGAGCTGGACCGCCAGCTGTCGCTGCAGGAGACCGTGCTCCGCACCAAGGTCATGCGTCGCGAGGTCAAGCGCGCCGCGGCCAAGCCCGCTGCCGCCAAGGCCTGAGCCCGAGGGGAACCCCGATGGCTGGAGACACCGTCATCACGGTGGTCGGCAACCTGACGTCCGACCCGGAACTGCGCTTCACCCCGTCCGGTGCGGCGGTCGCGAACTTCACCGTCGCGTCCACCCCGCGCACGCTCGACCGGCAGTCCGGCGAGTGGAAGGACGGCGAGGCGCTGTTCCTGCGCTGCAACATCTGGCGCCAGGCGGCGGAGAACGTCGCCGAGTCCCTGACCCGCGGCGCCCGCGTCGTCGTGCAGGGCCGCCTGAAGCAGCGGTCGTTCGAGACGAAGGAAGGCGAGAAGCGCACCGTCGTCGAGCTCGAGGTCGACGAGATCGGGCCCTCGCTGCGCTACGCCACGGCCAAGGTCAACAAGGTCAGCCGCGGTGGCGGCGGCGGTGACTTCGGCGGCGGCGGTGGCGGCGGCAACCGCGGTGGCGGCGGCGCCCCCGCCGACGACCCGTGGGGCTCGGCCCCGCCGGCCGGTGGCGGCGGTGGCGGCGGCTTCAGCGACGAGCCCCCGTTCTGATCTCGTACACATCCACACAGATTTGATCCAGGAGTAACCAGTGGCCAAGCCACCCATCCGCAAGCCCAAGAAGAAGGTCTGCGTGTTCTGCAAGGCCGAGAAGAAGGGCCGCCCGGAACTGATCGACTACAAGGACACCAACCTGCTGCGGAAGTACATCTCCGACCGCGGCAAGATCCGTGCCCGTCGCGTCACCGGCAACTGCAGCCAGCACCAGCGTGACATCGCCATCGCGGTCAAGAACTCCCGCGAGATGGCGCTGCTGCCCTACACCTCGACCGCGCGCTAAGGGAGGGCACTGACATGGCGAAGATCATCCTCACCACGGACGTGGCCAACCTCGGCGGCCCCGGCGACATCGTCGAGGTCAAGGACGGTTACGCGCGCAACTACCTGCTCCCGCGGGGCTACGCGATCGTGGCCTCCAAGGGCGCGGAGAAGAACGTCCGCACGATCCAGCGCGCGCAGGAGAGCCGTCGCATCCGTGACCTCGACCACGCCAAGGAGATCAAGGCGACGCTGGAGGGCCTCGGCGCCATCCAGCTCACCGGCAAGGCGGCCGAGGGCTCGAAGAAGCTCTTCGGTTCGATCACCGCCGGCGAGATCGTCGACGCGATCAAGGCGGCCGGTGGCCCGCTGCTCGACAAGCGCGTCATCGAGCTGCGCGACCACATCAAGACCGTCGGCAAGCACTCGGTCGGCGCCCGGCTGCACCCGGACGTCAAGGTCGACGTGCGCCTCGAGGTCAAGGCCTCGCAGTAAGGCATACGCCGTGACGAAGGCGGGTCGCTCCCTGGTGGGCGGCCCGCCTTCACGCGTTTCGGGGGAACCCCGGACAGGCGGCCGCCGTCGTAGGACAATGGAGCGGGACGCGAAGGGAGCGCACTCGGATGGGTAACGAGGTCAACATGTCCGCGCCGTCCGGCGGCGGGGGTTTCACGTTCGACGCCGACAAGATCGACGGCGTGATCAAGAAGTGGCAGGACCTCCAGGCCGACCTCAAGCGCGACTACGACGACGCCAACCTGATGGCGAACGTCAAGGCGCCCGGCAAGGAGTTCGCGAGCGGCGACTGGGAGAAGCTCGCGAACCCGTCCGGCAAGGCGTTCCTCGAGCAGAACTCCAAGATGCAGGAGTACGTCAAGAACTACATCGACGCACTCACGGCCGCGAAGCAGAAGATCACCACCAAGGAGTCGGAGACGCAGGCCGACCTCTCGAAGACGGGGAACCAGGCCACGTGAACCGACGACTCCTCGCCGTTCCGGCCCTGGCCTTCGCCGTGCTCGCCGTCGCGGGCTGTTCGGGCCAGACCCGCGGCACCGCCAACCCGGCGGCGACCGCCGAGTCCGGCAGCGAGACCTCCCGGTCCGCCGCCGACTCGGCGCCGCGCGTGCCGGAGCCGCTGAACACCGCGAACATCACGTCGGACGCGTGCAACACGATCAACGCGGCCGGCCGCTCCACGCTCGGCCTCGGTGACGGCACCCCGCGCAGCACCGGCAACGGCCCGAGCTGCACGTTCCAGGAAGCCGCCGACCCGGGCAACCAGATCGACGTGACCACGGTGACGGCGAACAAGAACGGGCTCCAGGACGTCTACGACACGAAGGCGAACGACGCCTACTTCGGCGAGTCGCAGGCCTACGGGTACCCGGCCGTCTACGCCGCCGCGCTGGACGACCGCAAGAACGGCAAGTGCGGCCTGTTCGTCGGGGTGACCAACGAGCTGGCGGTCAACATCCTGGTCCAGTACGACCACGGCGCGGGTGCGTCGGACCCGTGCTCGGTCGCGGGGAAGTTCGGCGAAGCGATGATCCAGACCTTGATGGGGGGCTGAGATGCTGGAACTGGTCCTGCTCGGCGGGTTCGCCGCGTACAACATGGCCACCACGCACTCGGACGACCACACGTCGACGCAGGGCGACCGCAAGATCGACTGCTACGACATCTGGCACCAGATCACCACCGGCCCCGGCACCGGCTCGATCCAGAACGGGCAGGCGGCGGCGAGCCGGCTGAAGGGCGCGTACGCGGACCGGCTCACGACCATCGACACCCTGGCCAAGGAGATGGACTCGGCCTGGACCGGCAGTGGTTCGGACGCGGCGCAGAACGCCGGCGCGCACCCGCTGCGGGTGTGGATGGAGGACTCGGGCACCAAGCTGACCGACTCCGACAAGTACCTCGGCGAGCAGAACAACGCGTTCACCACGGTGCACGCGCAGGTGCAGGAGGTCCCGAAGGACCCGCCGAAGAACAACCTGCTCAACGCGGTGACGCCGTGGACGACCGACACCGACCGGGCGATCCGCGACTACAACACCAAGGGCCAGGCCAATGTCGACGCCTTCAACACCTACTACAAGGCGAGCAACGACAACGGCCAGAAGCTGCCGACGTACTCCGCGCTGAAGGGGCAGCAGGAGAACGTCAACGTCGACGACGGCAAGAAGAAGCCGGGCGACGGCAACGGTGACGGCACCGGAACCGGCGACGGCGAGCGCGGCGGTGCTCCGGGCACCGGGCCCGGCGGCGTGAACATGCCCGGCCCCGGCGGCGTCCCGTCGTTCAACGGCCAGCCGCCGAACATGCCCGGTGGCGGCTTCGACCCGTCGAAGGTGCCGGGCGGTGGGTACGACCCGTCCAAGGTGCCGAGCTTCGACCCGGGGAAGGTGCCGAGCGGGGGCTACGACCCGTCGAAGCTCCCCGGCGGCGGCAACTACACCCCGCCGAACTTCAACGACGGCACGCACTCGTCGGGCTTCTCGCCGTCCGACGTGCCGGGGATGCCGGGCTTCGGGCCCGGTGGCGGCACACCGAGCTTCTCCGGTGGCGGTGGCGGTGGCAGCGGGTTCGGGCCCGGCGGGTCGGGCGGGATCGGCGACCCGACGGCCGGCTTCGGCCCGGGTGGCGGCGCGGGCTTCGGGCCCGGCGGTTCGAGCGGCGCGGCCCTGCCGGGTGGCGCGGGCGCGGCCGGCGCGGGCCGGGGCGGCATGGGCGCCGGCGGCGCGATGGGCGCGGGCGGCGCGGCGGCCGGGCGCACCGGCTCCACCGGGATGGGTGGCATGGGCGGCATGGGCCACGGCGCCAAGGGCCAGGGCGGCGGCGACGAGGAACGCACGTCGAAGTACCTGCTCGGCGACGACCCGAACGACATCTTCGGGACCGACGAGCTGACGGCCCCGCCGGTCATCGGCGAGTAGCGCACGCGGGAGGGCCGGGTGCGTGCCAAGATGGGCGCGCCCGGCTCCTCAAGCTGTACCGGGTTCGGATTCCTACTGGGGGAAAGCGTGCTGGACAGGCAGGTCACCATTTCGACCGGCACCCTGATCAACCTGATCCGGCGCCGGGGCGGCGAGCCGCACACGGTGCTGTCCGAGACGCCGACCTGGTACAGCGACGAGGCCCAGCGCGCCGAGGACGAGCGCGTCAACGCCGAGCTCGCCAAGGCCGGGCTGTTCGGCCCGCGCGGCATGCACCCCGGGTTCGTCGCGACGGTCGAAGCGATCGCCCGGCCGCAGCTGGAGTACTACGGCTGGGTCGACGGCGGGTTCCAGGGCAAGCCGGTCAGCTACCGGCTGCTGGCCGGCAGCGCCGGCGGCGAGGCGTTCGTGCTGGCCAAGCACGAAGAGCTGGACGTCGTCGTGCTGGAGTCGACCCGGCCGGGGGAGCTGCTCGACGACTTCCTCGGGCAGATCCCGAAGCTGGCGCCGGGACGCGGAACGCCGCTCGCGGTGCCGAAGAACCAGCTCGAGGGCACCTCGCGCGGTGACGACGGCGGGTTCGCGGTGCTCCGCAACGACCGCCCGGCCGAGGGCTCGCAGGAGGTCCAGGAGCTCCAGCGGATCCTCGCGCTACGCCGAATGGGGAGTGGCAGCCTGTACGTGGCCGCCCGCAGCCGCACCGGCGCGTGGCGCCGGATCGAACGCCCGGTGAACTACATCGATACCTCGGAAGGCCGATGGCTGACCGAAGAGGTTCCGGGCCGCGGGGAGAACCGGATCGCGTTCACCCCGGCCGACCAGCGCGTTCTCGCCGACCGGTTACGCAGCGCACAGGGCAGGCTCACCGCGGCCTGACCCGCCGGCCGTTCAGCCCTCCGGGTTACCGCTCTACCCTCCGTGATATTCATCCACAGGGCGTGTGGCTCAATGGGCTCCGGCTGGTCCACGACACGCCGAACAACAGGTTTCACGCGACACGCCGGACGAGTTTCCGGGAAGTTCTCCACACCTTGTTCACAGGGTTTGACCTGCGGGTTCGCCGAAGCCGATCAACCTTGTCCCCAACTTGTCCACAGCTCTCGCGCCACCTGTGACTGGTTACCCCCATTCATCCCCAGGTTGTCCACAGAAGGGTCCCCATCCTGAATTGCCATCCGCCTTCCGGGGGATCTAGCGTGCCCGCTCGGGCCTGTACTCACGGTGGCGCTCCGCGTGTCTAAGACGACTGACGGACGTTGTCCCCGATCATCGGGGAGGGGCCCGTGGACGGGTGACGCGGATCGAGCCGCGTGCTTCGAGAGCGAAGATCCGGCATACTCGAACGGGTGTTCGACACGATGAGGAGGTGTCCGGGGCGGTGGCGCTGACCGACGACCGCAGTCCGATGTACGCGGAGTCCGACCCGGGGCCGAGCGACCCCGGCCCAGGTGGCGGGGGCGGCGGGTTCGACCGCCAGCCGCCGCAGGACATCGCGGCCGAGCAGTCCGTGCTCGGCGGCATGCTGCTGTCGAAGGACGCGGTCGCCGACGTCATCGAGGCGCTCGGCCCCGACGACTTCTACCGGCCCGCGCACCAGGCGATCTACGACTGCATCCTCGACCTCTACGGCCGCGGCGAGCCCGCCGACCCGATCACCATCTCGGCGGAGCTGGAGCGACGCGGGGAGCTGGGCCGCGTCGGCGGCGCGCCGTACCTGCACACGCTGATCGCGACGGTGCCGACGGCGGCGAACGCGGGCTACTACGCGGAGATCGTCGCCGAGAAGGCGGTGCTGCGCCGGCTGGTCGAGGCGGGCACCCGGATCGTGCAGTACGGCTACGGCGCGGCCGCGGCCGACGGCGCGAACATCGACGAGGTCGTCGACCGCGCGCAGGCCGCGATCTACGACGTCACCGAGCGGCGGACCAGCGAGGACTACGTCGCGCTGGAAGAGCTGCTGCAGCCGACGATGGACGAGATCGACGCCATCGCCTCGCGCGGCGGCCAGTCCCAGGGCATCCCGACCGGCTTCTCCGACTTCGACGAGCTGACCAACGGCCTGCACCCGGGGCAGATGATCATCGTCGCGGCCCGTCCCGGTGTCGGCAAGTCGACACTGGGCCTCGACTTCGTCCGGTCGGCCTCCATCAAGCACGGGCTGACCAGCGTCATCTTCTCGCTGGAAATGAGCCGGACCGAGATCGTCATGCGCATGCTCTCGGCCGAGGCGAAGATCCGCCTCTCCGACATGCGAGGCGGCAAGATGTCCGACGACGACTGGACACGCCTGGCCCGCCGGATGAGCGAGGTGTCCGAGGCGCCGCTGTTCGTCGACGACTCGCCGAACATGACGATGATGGAGATCCGGGCCAAGGCGCGGCGGCTCAAGCAGCGCAACGACCTGAAGCTCGTCGTCCTCGACTACCTGCAGCTGATGACGTCCGGCAAGCGCGTCGAGTCGCGGCAGCAGGAAGTCTCGGAGTTCTCGCGGCAGATGAAGCTGCTGGCGAAGGAGATCGAGGTCCCGGTGATCGCGATCAGCCAGCTGAACCGTGGTCCCGAGCAGCGGACGGACAAGAAACCGATGCTGTCCGACCTGCGTGAGTCCGGCTCACTGGAGCAGGACGCCGACCTCGTCATCCTGGTCAACCGCCCGGACGCCTGGGAGCGCGACGACCCCCGCGCGGGCGAAGCGGACCTGATCATCGCGAAGCACCGTGCCGGCCCGACGGCGACGATCACCGTCGCCCACCAGCTGCACTACAGCCGGTTCGTGGACCTTTCGCACGACTAACCGAGCGCGCTGTACCCGCGGACGAACGCCGTGAGGAGCCTGCCGAAGGTGTCGCGGTCCTCCTCCGGCCAGTCCGCCATGACCTCGGCGAACACCGAGCGCCGGAAGGCGTGCAGCTCGTCGAGGTGCGCCTGGCCGGCCTCGGTCGGCACGAGCACCGCACGCCGTCCGTCGCGCTGATCGGCTTCGCGGCGGAGCAGGCCCTGCTCGACCGCGCGTGCGACGAGCCGGCTCGCGCGCGGCTGGTCGACGCCCATGGCCGCGCTCAACGCGGTCACCGTGCCGGCCTCGCCGCGTTCGGTGAGTTCCTCGACGACGTCCAGTAGTTCGTGCACGGCGTCGTGCGCACCCTGGCCGCGAGCCTTGCCGATCCGGCTCAGCGCCCGCCGCTGCTGACTGCGGCGGATCGCGATCATGGCTCGCTCGACCTCGGCCACCGCGTCCGTCATGGTTGCTCCACCCTCCAAACTACATGTACTTTTACATGTAGTTGTTCATCGACATCTCGGAGTACCCATGAAACCCCTCGGGTGGCACCTGCGCCACGTTCACGAGCTCCTCGAGTCCTCCATGGCCCAGGCCCTCGACGCGGAGTCGCTGAGCCGCCGGCACTGGCAGGTACTCAACACGATCGCCCTCGGCGCGCGCACGCCGGAGGAGGTCGACGCGGCGCTGGCCCCGTTCGGCGCGACCACCCAACAGGTGGCCGACCTCCGGACTCGCGGGTGGGTCGCCGAAAGCGGCGAACTCACCGACACCGGCCGCGAAGCCCACGCCCGGGTCGAGGCGCGCGTCCGGGCGTTCCGCACCGCGGTGACCGACGGCGTCAGCGACGACGACTACCGCACGACGATCCGCACCCTCGAACGCTGCGCCGCGAACCTGGAGGGCCGCCAAAGGAATATCCCGGACCGAGCCGGCGTCGGTTATCCTAGTAGTTGAACTTTCAAGCACTGGAGCCGTCGATGACCCGCACCCCGGTCCTCTACCTCAGCCACGGAGCGCCGCCGCTCGCCGACGACGCCGTGTGGACCCGCCAGCTCGCCGCCTGGTCGGCCGACCTGCCCAAGCCCCGCGCGATCCTCGTCGTGTCGGCGCACTGGGAGGAGGCTCCGCTGACCATCGCGGCCACCACGACCGTGCCGCTCGTGTACGACTTCTGGGGCTTCCCCGAGCGCTACTACCAGGTGAAGTACGCGGCGCCGGGCGCGCCGGAGCTGGCGGAGAAGGTGCGCAAACTGCTCCGCTCCACAGATACACCGGTCCACGACGCGCCGGAGCGCGGCCTCGACCACGGTGCCTACGTGCCGCTCGTCGAGATGTACCCGGACGCCGACGTCCCGGTGCTGCAGGTGTCGATGCCCTCGCTCGACCCGCAGGAGCTGTTCGACCTCGGCCGCAAGCTCGCGCCGCTGCGCGACGAAGGCGTGCTGATCATCGGCAGCGGCTTCTTCACCCACAACCTCAGCGGCATGGCCCGCGCCACCGACGGGACGCCGCCCGCGTGGTCGGCCGAGTTCGACCACTGGGGCGACGAGGTCGTGCGCGGCGGTGACGTCGACGCGCTGCTCGACTTCCGGCACAAGGCGCCGGCCGCGACCCTCGCGCACCCGCGGATCGAGCACTTCGCGCCGCTGTTCGTCTCCCTCGGCGCGACCGCGGAGGAGAAGTCCGGCCGCACGGTGATCGACGGCTTCTGGCACGGGCTGGCGAAGCGGTCCCTGCAGTTCTCCTGACCTGCCCGCGAACACGAACGAGCCCCAGGAACCTGATCGGTTCCTGGGGCTCGCCGTCTCCAGGGAAGGAGCGTTCCATCGATCGTCAGGCGCTCCGTGCGAGGAGACCTCGCGGCGCGGTGGAGCGCCTGCCGGGGTTGGAGGGCCGGGCGGGTCCTGGCTGGAACCCGCCCGGCGTCACCGAACTACTTGCGCTTCACCAGACCCAGCAGCTTCGTGAGGAAGCCGGTGGAGTCCAGGCCCGACATCGCCGGGACCTGCGCGTTCGGGGCCGCGCTGTCCAGCACCGGCAGCTTGGCGTTCACCGGCAGGGCCGGGGCGGCCGGCAGCGCCGGGGCGGCGGGCAGCGCCGGGGTCACCGGCAGGGCGACCGGCAGCGCGACCGGCAGGGCCGGGGCGGCGACCGGCAGGTCCGCACGCTGGGTGTGGCCGGGCAGGCCGTTCACCACGGGCAGCGACGCGGGGGTGGGCAGGCCCGCCTTCGGCAGCGCCGGGGCACCGTTGAGGCCACCCGCGGCCGGCAGCTGCGCCAGCTTGGTCAGCCCGGCCAGCGGGTTGCCCCCACCGGTCGGCAGGTCGGCGCGCTCGGTGCCGAGGGGCGCGGCGACCGGCAGCGCGGGCAGGCCCTGGGTGGGCAGCCCGGCGACCGGCAGCTTGCTGGTCAGGCCGTCCACCGAGGGCAGGCCCTGCGCCGGCAGCCCGGCGACCGGCAGCTTGCCGGTCAGGCCCGCCAGCGACGGAAGACCCTCCGTCGGCAGCCCGGCGATCGGCAGCTTGCCGGTCAGCCCGTCCAGCGACGGCAGGCCCTGGGTGGGCAGCCCCGCGGTCGCTTGGCCACTGCGCAGCGCGGCCAGCGAGGGCAGCTCGTCGGCGGCCAGCTCGGAGCCCTCGACCGGGAACGCGATGGCGTCCTCGGCCTCGTCGATGCTCGTCATGTCCGTCGCGTCCGCGGTCGCGACCCCGAGCAGCTCGAGGGGCACGCCGAAGATCTGCACCGGCAGCGCGAACGCGTGGTAGAAGTTGTAGCCCGACAGGCTGGACCCGTCGCCGGCGGTGATTGCCTCGCCACCGTTTTCCGTGGTCAGCGAGTTGTCGCCGATGGCGTGCGCCACGCCGCCCACGGCCACCGCGTCGCCGAACAGCTGCACGATCGCCGTGGCCGGGATGTCGAGGATGTTGCCGGAGATGGCGCCCTCGACACCCGAGGTGGTGTCGTCGCCCGCGTTCTCCACGGACGTCGTGTTGATCCCGGTGCCGGTGGCGACACCCGCCGCGCTGACGGCGTCCCCGAAGACCTGCGCGACCGGCAGCGCGTCCGCGCCGACGATGTTGCCGGCCACGGCGCCACCGTCACCGTTGGTGGTGGCGTCGCCACCCGCCTCCGACGTGGTGTCGCTGGTGCCCAGGCCGTGGCCCAGGGCCGCGGCCGCGACGCCGTCGCTGAAGACCTGCGCGACACCCGCGACCGGGGCCTTCACGATGTTGCCGGTCAGCGCACCGTCCTGGCCGTCGGTGAGGGCGTCGCCGCCCGCCGAGGAGTCGGTGATGTTGTCGTTCTCACCGGTGCCGATGCCCGCGAGGGCGGCACCGCTGCCGGCGGCCAGCACCGGGAGCGAGACCGGGGCCTCGATGATGTTGCCGGCGCCGGCGCCCGCGGGGCCGTTCGCCGTGACGTCGCCGCCCGCGTTGGACGTCGTGTCGGTCGAGCCCTTGCCGTGGCCCTGGCCGACGAACGCGCCGCCGATGTTGGCGACCTGCACCGGCAGCGAAGCCGGCACGGTGCCCAGGTTCGAGCTCAGGAAGCCGTTGTCGTCGTGGGTGCTGCCACCGCCGCCGCCGGAGACGACCTTGGTCTCGTCGGCCGAGCCGGAGCCCTGGCCGATGAACGAGCCGCCAACGCCGAAGACCTCGGCGGGCAGGCCGACCGGCACCTGGACGACGTTGCCCGAGCCGGACGAGTCGTTGCCCTGCGTGCCGTCGTACGCCCCGGCGGTGACCGTCTTGTCCTCGGTCGCCGTGCCGGTCGCGTTGCCGATGTGGCTGCCGCCGATGCCGAAGACCTCGGGCGCGCCCGCGGCCTGGGTGTTGACGATGTTGCCGCCGAGGACGGAGCCGTTGCCCCTGGTGTAGCTACCGTTGCCCGCGTTGGCGTCGGTGGTGTTGTCGTGCGCGGCGTTGGCCTGGCCGATGTAGGTGCCACCGATGCCGAAGGCCTCGACCGGCAGCGCGACCGACGGGTTCAGGACGTTGCCCGAGCCGCTCGCGTTGTCACCGGCGGTCTTGACGAAGCCGCCCGAGTCCACCGTGCTGGAGGAGCTGCCCGCGTCGGGGATGCCCGCCGAGGCGTTGCCGATCCACGAGCCCGCGACACCCGCGACGTTCGCGATCGGGGACAGCGAGGCCGCCCCGCCGTTGCCGGACAGGAACGAGTCGTTGCCGCTCGTCTCGAGGTAGGTCGGGATGTCCAGGCTGCCCTCGCGGGTGTCCCCGGCGGTGGCGTCGGCCGAGGTGTTGCAGCCGTCGGAGTTCGACAGCGAGCCCCACACGGCGCCCGAGTTGCAGTTGAACTTGACCGGCAGGGCGATCGGCGCGCCGACCACGTTGCCGGAGCCGCTGGCCTGGTCGCCGGAGCTGAACAGCGAGCCGCCGGAGGTCGCGACGGTGTCGGCCGTGTAGCCGTGGCTCTGGCCGTTGCCGAGCAGGTACGACGCGGCGTTGCCGGTCACCTGCACCGGGGTGGCGAACTGGCCGGCCACCACGTTGCCGGAGAGGGCCGAGCCGTCGCCGTTCGTGTCGACGTCGCCGGTCTCGGTGGTGCTCTGGCTGGCCGACCCACCGACCACGCGGCCGGTGCCGCCGGCGACGCCGCCGCCGTTGCCGGCGATCTGGACGGGGAGCGCCCAGTCGAGGGCGACCGCGTTGCCCGCGAGGCTCGAGTCCTCACCGGTGGTGTCGATGTCCTGGTCGTGGCTCCAGGTCTGGGTGTGGTTGCCACCCTGGACCGTCGCGTCGCCGAGCACACCGACCGCGTTGTCCACGATCTGGATCGGGACGACGACGTCGCCCGTGACCTTGTTGCCCTTGAGGTTGTTGTGGCTCGGCGTGAACTTTCCGCCGAGGGTGCTCTGGCTGATCGGGCTCGCGTCGTCGAACTGCTTCGCGGCTTCGTTCGCGGCCTGCGTGACCGGCTTGGCGCTCAGCTCCGTCTGCCCGGCGGGCAGGTCCAGCTGGCCGAAGGGGGTGCCGACCGCGTTGTTGGCTTCCTGGATCGGAACCGTGACGTTCAAGTCGAGCGGCGAGGCAGGGGTGTCGGGGTTGACGTTCTCGTCAGCCGAGGCGATGCCGGTACCCAGCATCAGCAACCCACCCGTGACAAGTGCGGTCTGGAGTCCGCGCTTTGCCCACGTCTGCATGGGGTTTTTCTCCTTTATTTCGGGTTCCCTTGCGGGCCTGTGAGGGTGCGTCGATACGCACCGGAGGGGGAAAGAACTTTTGCGGGCGCGAAAAAGCGCACCGCCTGATCACGGGTGTTTCGCGGACGCAGGCGCCGTCAGACGAAGACGGGCTCGGGCGCGTCAGCGACCCGTGGAGGGAGGTGTTCAGTCAGGAGTGACGCCGGGCTGCTCGCCCGGGGTGCGCATCGAGGTGCGCAGGCCGGCGCGGCTCATCGCCGCGACGGCGGATTCGACGGCTTCGGTCGTCCAGAACGGGACGCCGAAGTTGGGGCCGTCGAGGTGTCCACCGGGGGCGGTGCTGCCACCCGGGGCGGTGGGGACGGCCGGCGCGACCGGAAGCTGCGCCGGGGTCAGCGGGGACGGCAGGTCACGGTGCCCGTCACGGGACGAGCCCGCGGCACCGGTGCCGTCGGTGTGCGCGGCGGCCTTCGCCATCGCGAGGGCGGCGCGCACGGATTCGGGGATTTCGACGGTCGTCACGGCGACCGGCGCGGCCGCCTGGGCGGCACCGGAGGTCGACGGCTCCTGCCCGGCCGGGTCGATGCCCGGCAGCTCGGGGAGGAGGTCGCCACGGCCGGCCGGGTCGAGCAGCTGCCACACCCGGTGGCCGAAGTCCTGCGCCGGCGCCGGGGCGACGGTCTCCTCGAGGACCTGGCGGGTGTCCTCCGGCTTGCGGGCGATGTGCTCGGCCGCGCCGAGGGTGCGCTCCACCGGGCTCAGCACCGCGTCGTCGGTGAGGTCCGACACCGAGTCGCTGACGCGCTCGGAGACCTTGTGCTCGAGGGTGCGGGCGTCGGTGTGGCACGGCCGCTGCGGCTCGCTCCACGTCGTCGCGTCCTGGTGGCAGCTCGCCGCTTCGGCGAGGCCGCCGGCCGTGTCGCCCGCGAGGTGCGCGGTGCCGTGGTTGACGTCGCCGAGGCTGCCGGACGTGGCGTCGGTGAACGGCGTGACGGAGGCGGTGCCGACCTCGACGGTGTCCGCGGAGGCGGCCGCGCCGGAGACGAGCCACGCGGCGGCGGTGCCGGCGACGGCGCCGCCCAGCACCAGCAGCGCACGCGACACGAGCCGGCCGGCGCGCTTGGCGCCCTGCCCCTCGTTCGTCGCGTGGTCCACCACTGGTGCGTCTCCTTCGAAACCGGGTGATCGTTCGGCGATTGCCGTTGCGGAAGCGACTCAACCAAATACGCGACACGGCTCGCATCCTCGACACGACTTGATGCCCCCATCGTGTGAAGAACACAGCGTGCAACCGGGTCTGACACGCGGTGATCTTCGCTGGCAGCCGAGCGTGTCGGACTCGGCACGTGGAAAGCGCTCGAATCGGGCGCTGTTGCCAGTACGGTGATCCGGTGAGCCACGCGCGACGCGAAGACCCGTTCCTGCCGGAGCACGAGGACATCACCGGGCTGATCCCCCGGGGCCTGCGCATCAGCGCGGCGCTGGCGTGGCGGTTCATCGTGGTGGTCGCCGCGCTGTACGCCGTGGTGTGGGTGATCGGCTACCTGTCCGTCGTCATCATCCCGCTGTCCATCGCCCTGCTGCTGTCGGCGCTGCTCGCGCCCGCGGTGCAGAAGCTGGTGGCGGTGAAGTTCCCGCGCGGGCTGGCGACGGCGATCGTGCTGATCGCCGGGCTGGCGGTGCTCGGCGGCCTGCTGACGTTCGTCATCACGCAGTTCTCCTCCGGCCTGCCGCAGCTGCAGCAGCAGCTCAACGACAGCCTCAACCAGATCAAGGAGTGGCTGCTCAACGGGCCGCCGCACCTGCGCCAGGAGCAGATCCAGGACTTCATCAACCAGGCGATCGGGTTCATCCAGAACAACCAGGCGTCCATCACGACGACCGCGCTGACCACGGCGAGCACCGTCGGCGAGATCCTCACCGGCTTCCTGCTGACGCTGTTCATCACGATCTTCTTCCTCAGCGGCGGCGACGGCATCTGGACGTTCCTCGTCCGCGCCGTGCCGCGGCGGGTCCGCAACCGCGTCGACGTCGCCGGGCGCCGCGGGTTCGCGTCGCTGGTCAGCTACGTGCGGGCGACGGCCGCGGTCGCCGTGGTCGACGCGGTCGGCATCGGCGTCGGCCTGTGGATCATGGGTGTGCCGCTGGTGATCCCGCTGGCGACGCTGGTGTTCATCGGCGCGTTCATCCCGATCATCGGCGCGGTCATCACCGGCGGTGTCGCGGTGCTGATCGCGCTGGTGACGAACGGGTTCATCGGCGCGGTGATCGTGCTGGCCATCGTGATCGGCGTGATGCAGCTGGAGAGCCACATCCTGCAGCCGCTGCTGCTCGGCCGGGCCGTGAAGCTGCACCCGCTGGCCGTGGTCCTGGCCATCACCGCCGGCCTGGTCGCGGGCGGGATCGCCGGCGCGCTGCTGGCCGTGCCGCTGCTGGCCGTGCTGAACGCCGGCGTCCGGTCGCTGCTGCACGAAACCAACCCGGATCCGGCCGAGGTGGACGTCCTGAAGGACCAGGCCGCCCAGCCGAACGACGCCGAACCCGGCGGGCCGAAGGCCGAAATCGCGACGGTCGCCGAGGACGAAGCCGATTCGGCGACGGCCGCGCCGCCGAAGCGCACCGACAAGCCGTGACCACCGCGCGGACGCCCGACCCGATCACGCCGATGTGGCGTGGCGTGCTCGCGTTCCGCGTGCTCACCTGGGCGTTCGCCTGCGGCACCGTGATCGTCCAGAGCGGCCACTACCAGCGCGAGTGGCTGGCCTGGACGGTCCTCGGCGTGATGGCCTTGTGGTCGGTCGGCAGCAGCTTCCTCTACCTGCGCGAGCGGACGCGGCCGCCGGCGCTGGTCGTCTTCGACCTCGTGCTGACGACCGCGCTGCTGCTGACTTCGCCGTGGGTGCTCAGCGACGCGCAGTTCGCGCTGAACGTCCCGCTGATCACGACGGTGTGGGCGGCCGTGCCGCCGGTCGCCGCGGGCGCGCGCTTCGGCGCGGGCGGCGGGGTGCTGGCCGGGCTGGTCGTCGGCGTGGCGACCGGGCTGGCCCGGGAGAAGTTCGACCTCGACGTCGCTCGCGACGGCGTCCTGCTCGCCGCGGCCGGGCTGCTGGTCGGGATGGCCGCGACGATGGGCCGCCGGTCCGCGGCGCGGCTGGAGCAGGCGCTGCGGAAGGAAGCGGCGACGGCCGAGCGGGAGCGGCTCGCGCGGTCGATCCACGACAGCGTGCTGCAGGTGCTGGCCCGCGTCCGCAAGCGCGGCAACGAAGTCGGCGGCGAAGCGGCCGAACTGGCGAAGCTGGCGGGCGAGCAGGAGATCGCACTGCGGTCGCTGGTGACGACCGAGCCGCTGACGCCGAACGACCGCGGCACGGCGAGCCTGCGCGCGGCGCTGCAGCTGCTCGCGACGTCGTCGGTGCAGGTCTCGGCCCCGGCGGACGACGTCGAGCTGCCCGCCCACGTCACCGACGAGCTGGTCGCCATTACCCGCGAAGCGCTCTCCAACGTCGAGAAGCACGCGGGCCCCGACGCGCGGGCGTGGGTGCTGCTGGAGGACCTCGGCGGCGAGGTCGTGGTCAGCGTCCGCGACGACGGACCGGGCATTCCGGACGGCGTTCTCGAGCGAGCGGCCGCGGACGGGCACCTCGGCGTGGTGGAATCCATCCGGGGGAGGGTCCGCGACCTCGGCGGGAGCGCGACCCTCGACACCGGGCCCGGCCGGGGCACGGAGTGGGAGGTCAGGGTGCCGAGCACGAGGGGTGCGAGATGAGCGACGAGCCGCGGATCTCCGTGATGGTGGTCGACGACCACCCGATCTGGCGCGACGGGGTGGCCCGCGACCTGACCGAGCACGGCTTCGACGTCAAGGCGACGGCGCCGGACGCCGACGCGGCGCTGCGCATCGCGCGGACCGTCCTGCCGGACGTCGTGCTGATGGACCTCAACCTGGGCAGCACTTCGGGCGTGGACGCGACCCGCGAGATCACCTCGGCGCTGCCGTCGACGAAGGTGCTGGTGCTGTCGGCGAGCGGCGAGCACAAGGACGTGCTGGAGGCGGTGAAGGCCGGCGCGTCCGGCTATCTGGTGAAGTCGGCTTCGGCGGCGGAGCTGGTGGACGCCGTGCACCGGACCGCGGCGGGCGACCCGGTGTTCACCGCGGGCCTGGCCGGGCTGGTGCTCGGCGAGTACCGGCGGATGGCCGACGCCCCGGCCGAGGGCGCCGAGCCGCCGCGGCTGACCGAGCGCGAGACCGACGTCCTGCGCCTGGTCGCGAAAGGGCTGACCGCGCGGCAGATCGCCGAGCGGCTCGTGCTGTCGCACCGGACGGTGGAGAACCACGTGCAGTCGACGCTGCGGAAGCTCCAGCTGCACAACCGCGTGGAGCTGGCCCGGTACGCGATCGAGCACGGCCTCGACGAGGACTAGTCACGGCAGCACGGCGAAGCCCCACCACTCGCTCTTCGGCAGGGCCGCCTTGCCGAGCCGCCACTGGGGTTCGCCGGGGTGCCACGCGGCGAGGACGCCGTCGGCCAGCACGAGGTCGCCGTCTTCGGACCAGTCGAAGCCGCCGCCGCGCTTGAGGTGCTCGGTGATGAACGGCATCGCCGCGGCGTGCTCCCAGGTCAGCGTGTCCGGGCGCAGCAGCCACAGGTCACGGGTCTGCGTGCTGGTGCTGCGGTAGGCGGGATCGGCGAAGTCGAGGGCCCAGACGCCGCCGTCCCGGGAGGGGACGACGGTGGGCGTCCGCGCGATCACCGGCCGGCTGAGCTGCTTGCGGCTGCCGTCCCGCAGGTCGACGAGGGTCAGGTCGGTGAGGCCGTCGAGGAGCAGCCAGTCGCCGGCGGCGGCGAGGACGCGTGGCGCCTGCTGGACCGTCCGGCCGGTCCCGGGGTCGATCACCGCGTCCGTCGACTCGGCCGCGTCGGCGTTGATGGTGATCAGCAGGCCGTGCCGGGTCTCGGTCCGGACGCCGGTGCGGCAGCTGGCCGGCTGGCCGCGGCCGAGGTCGCCGCCGGACAGCGAGACGTGCTGCAGGCGGCAGTCGTCCGGCGCGTCCTGCCGGATCAGCCACACGCTCTCGCCGTCGGCGCCCGGCGCCACCGACCGCGCGCGGCCGAGCGAACGCGGCGGACTCGCCGGGCCGGTGTAGACGAGGACTTCGAGGGGGTCGCCGCCCGGCGGGTAGCTCGTCAGGACGGCGGACTTCCCGACCCGGAGCACGCTCAGCGGCTGGTCGTCGCCGGGGTAGCCGGGCGGGGTGGCCGTGGGTCCGCGGTCGGCGTCGAACACGGTCGGACCGAGGGTGGGGAGCAGGACGGTGACGCCGATGCCCCCGGTGGTCGGCACGCCGCGGAGTCCTTCCGGCGGCGCGGTCGGCGGGGCGGTCGGGGCACTCGTACTCGGTGGCGGCGGCGGTGCTTCGGCCGTGCACCCGGGCAGCAGGATCAGCGCCGCGCAGAGGGCGGCGCCGCAGAATACGGGTCCGTTCAGGGTTTTCCCCCGATCTCCCTGGTGAAATCCGGTTCTACCATCGTGGGCATGGGCGAGGAAGAGACCGCGGCGGCGGAACCGGTGACCGAAACCAAGCCGTTGGGCGAGCGCGATCTTCGGGTGTCCGACGACGAGCGCGAGCACGTCGTCGGGGTGCTGCAGAAGGCGATCGGCCGCGGGATGATCGACCTCGACGAGTTCACCGAGCGCACCGACCGCGCGCTGGCGTCCCGGACGCGCGGCGAGCTGAACGCCGTGCTGGCCGACCTCGCCGGGCTCTACCACCCGGCGGCCGCGATGGCCGCCGCGCCGTCGTACGCGGCGCCGCCCACGAGCAGCTTCGCGCCCGGGCGGCGGTTCGAGCTGAACGCGAAGTACTCGTCGCTGGTCCGCAGCGGGCCGTGGGTGGTGCCGCCGGAGATGGTCGTGCGGAACAAGTACGGCTCGACGAAGCTCGACTTCACCGAGGCCCAGGTCCAGTCGCCGGTGGTGCACATCGAGCTGGACGCCAAGTGGGGTTCGGTCGAGGTGATCATCCCGGAGCACGCGGCGGTCGACGTCAACTCGATCACCGACGTCAAGTTCGGTTCGCTGGAGGACAAGACGCGCAGCAACGGGCACATGGGGAACCCCCGGTTCGTGCTGAGCGGCCGGGTCCACGGCGGCTCGCTGGTCATCCGGCACCCGCGGCGCGGGTTGTTCGGCTAGCCGGGGCCCCTCTGCCCCCGGCGTCAAGGAGGCCTCCCCGCCCAGGCATCGGGCGGGGAGGCCTTCGCTTTCACGCGGTCCGGAGGTTCCGCGCGACGAAGCCGACGAGGACGGCGAACGCGACGGCGGCGAGCCCGGCGACGACGTGCAGCCCGGCGGCGAAGCCGTGAGCGTGGACGACGGCGTTGCCCAGCGTCCCGACGGTCGCGATGCCGATGGCGTAGCCGAACTCGTTGACGGTCTGCGCGAGCGACGCGGCGGCGCCGGCCTTGCGCTCCGGCACCGAGCCGACGACGAGATCGGTCCCGAGCGCGACCATCGGCCCGACCCCCAGCGACGTCACGGCGAACCCGAGCGCGGGCCACGCCGGCCCGGCCGCGGGATCGACGAGCGCGAGGACCGCCATCCCGGCCGCGGCGAGGGCGACCCCGCCGGCGATGAGGACGTGTGTCTTGAACCGGCGCGCGAGGTGCGGCGCGGCGAGGAAGCTGACGGTGGAGGCGGCCATCCCGGGCAGCAGCCCGAGCGCGGCCCCGACCGGCGAAAGGTGCTGCGCGACCTGCAGGAACTGCGCGGTGAACAGCATCGTGGTGCCGCCGAGCATGCTGAACAGCAGCATCCCGCCGAGCGTGGTGCGGAAGGACTTCGCGGCGAAGAGGCTGAAGTCGACGAGCGGGTCCTTCAGGGCGCGTTGCCGCTTGTAGAAGACGTACCCGACGACCAGGCCGATGATCAGTGCCGTGGCCGGGACCAGGTGGAAGCCATCGCGGGCGAGCTCCTTGACGCCGTAGACGGCGGGCAGGATCGCGGCGAGCGAGAGGAAGACACTGGGGAGGTCGAGCCGGCCGGCCTGCTCGTCGCGGTACTCGGGCAGCAGCTTCGGGCCGATGACGAGGAGCAGGACCATCGCGGGGACGCCGAGCAGGAAGACCGAGCCCCACCAGAAGTGCTCGAGCAGCAGCCCGCCGACCATGGGGCCGATGATGGCGCCGACGGTGAAGCAGCCGGCCCAGATCCCGATGGCCTGCGCGCGCTGCTGCGGGTTCTTGAAGAGGGTCCCGATGAGGGAGAGGGTCGAGGGCGCGAGGGTGGCGCCGGAGATCCCGAGCGCGGCCCGCGCGGCGATGAGCATCCCGGCACTGGTGGCGAAGGCGGCCCCGACGGAGGCGAGCCCGAAGGCGGCGGCCCCGATGAGCAGCAGCTTCCGCCGCCCGATCCGATCGCCGAGGGTCCCCATGGTGACCATGAACCCGGCGACCATGAAGCCGTAGGTGTCCATGATCCACAGCTGCTGGGTCCCATCGGCGTGCAACCCGGCGGCGATCTTCGGCAGCGCGAGGACGAGGACGAAGACGTCGAGCGAGACGAGCAGGGTGGGCAGGGCCAGCACGGCCAGCGCGACCCACTCCCGGCGCCCGGCGGTTTCGACCGGTGCGCCCGCTCGGGCTCCGGCCGGCGCTCCCGGCGCTTCGGCGGTGATGGTCATGGCTGCGTCCTCTCGGCTCGGTGGTGCTCTCACCACTTCGTCGAGCGGACCCGGCCGTAATCGACAGCCTCGCGGGATTTGTTTCGGAAGCCGTGAAGGCCACCTCGCGCTCGAGGCGGCCTTCACGGGGTGGTGTCAGGTTGTCCACACCCCTCGTGCATTGGGGACAACTCCGCGCATCCAGGTTCGCACAGCCCAGGACTGTCGGTCACGACCGATAGACTGAAAGTGGGGGGGGACCCCCAGGGGGCGGCGGATCGGGCTGAAATCCGCCGCTCGCGCGGCCGTGCGTGCGGCTGCCGCCATGCGTGCGGCTGCCGCCATGCGTGCAGCTGCCGCCATGCGTGCAGCTGCCGCCATGCGTGCAGCTGCCCCGTGCGTGCGGCTGCCGCCGTGAGTGCGGCTGCCGTCGTCGTTCAGGGGCGCGCCGCCGCGCGGGCGGCCGCCGGGTCCGATGTTGCCAGCGTCGCTTCCGCCAGCGCCTCGCACTCCGCCAGCGTCGCCGACGCCAAGCTGGCGCCCACCGAACGGACCGCCGGGGCGTTCATCGACAGGCTCGTCAGGCCCAAGCCGGCCAGGACCAGCGCCAGCCGCGGGTCCGCCGCCGCTTCGCCGCACACGCCCGCCGGCTTGCCCGTCGCCTTGGCCGCGTCGCCGATCAGCTTCAGCAGGCGCAGGAGCGCCGGCTGCCACGGGTCGTTGAGCTTCGCGACCGCGCCCAGCTGGCGGTCCGCCGCGAACGTGTACTGGGCCAGGTCGTTCGTGCCGACCGAGACGAAGTCGACGACGTCGAGGATCTCGCGGGCGCTCAGCGCCGCCGCCGGGATCTCGATCATCACGCCCGCCCGGGCGATGCCGGCCGCGCGGACGCGCTCGGCGAACCAGGCGGCTTCCTCGACCGTCGCGACCATCGGGGCCATCACCGA
Source organism: Amycolatopsis sp. NPDC098790 (assembly GCF_044759945.1). Lineage (NCBI taxonomy): Bacteria > Bacillati > Actinomycetota > Actinomycetes > Pseudonocardiales > Pseudonocardiaceae > Amycolatopsis > Amycolatopsis sp. NPDC098790. The sequence goes on along the minus strand of NZ_JBIWAI010000001.1, from coordinate 1,185,798 downwards.
CACCTCGGCGCCGGAGTCCTCGGCCGCGCCCGCGATCGCCTCGAGCTGGCGGTCCAGCACCTCGGGGCGGTCGAACGCCACGCGCAGCCCGCGGACGCCGAGGGCCGGGTTCGGCTCGGCTTCCGGCGAGAGGAAGGCCAGCGGCTTGTCGGCGCCCGCGTCCAGCGTCCGCACGATGACCGGCTTGCCGCGGAACGGCGAGAGCACCGCCGTGTACGCGGCGCGCTGCTCGGCGACCGACGGTTCGTCCGAGGCGTCCAGGTAGCAGAACTCGGTGCGGAAGAGGCCGACGCCCTCGGCGCCCGCGTCGGCCGCGGCCTGCGCGTCGGCCGGGGAGCCGACGTTGCCGTACACCTTGACGCGGTGGCCGTCGGACGTCGCACCGGTGCCGTTCCAGTCGGCGAGCTGCGCGACCGTCGCCGCGACGACCGGCGCCGACGGGTCGGCGACCTCGACCGTCCCCGCGTCGCCGTCGACCGCAAGCGCTTGCGCGTCCAAGGCCAGCAGGCCGCGCACCGCGACGACGGCCGGGATGCCCAGCGCCCGCGCGAGGATCGCGGTGTGGCTCGTCGGGCCGCCCTCCTCGGTGACCAGGGCGAGCACCTTGGCCGGGTCGAGGCCCGCGGTGTCGGCCGGCGCGAGGTCGCGCGCGACCAGCACGCTCGGCGACGCCAGCTCGGGCACCCCCGGCGGCGCGATGCCGAGCAGCTCGGCGATCAGCCGGTCGCGGACATCGCGGACGTCGCGGACGCGCTCGGCCATGTACCCGCCCGCGGCGGCCAGTGCCTCGGCAAACCCTTCCGCGGCCTGGTAGACGGCGCGCGCGGCGGGCAGCCCCTGCGTCTTGACCAGTGTTTCCGCCTGCGACGCGAGTGCCGGGTCGGCCGCCATCGCGGCGGTGGTGATGAGGATCGTCGCGGCCTCGCCGGTGGCCGTCTCGGCCTGCTTTTCGAGCCGTCCGGCGACGACCGCGGCGGCGGGCGTGATCCGGGCGGCTTCGGCGGCGGGATCGGCCGGGGCCGGGGTGGCGGCGGGCTCGCCGAGCGGCTCCGCGACGCGGACGACGGGACCACTGGCGCGGCCGGGGCTGACGGCGACCCCGGACAGGGACTCCGCCGACGCACTCTTCCCCGCGGAGGCGGCATCAAGCTCAGACATGGTCTAGACCATAGCTCAAGTACGTCTGGATATCTCGTGGTGGCGGGCACAAGCCTCGCTGACGCACCTGTTCGAGCACCGGCCGGACCTCCTCGTGCCACCAGGCTTCGGCCAGTTCGCCGCGGCTGTGCACCGGCCGTCCGGCCAGCATACGGCGGAAACCCCAGGCCTCGGCCGAGTCGGCGAGCCGGAACCAGTCGGCCGGGTCGTCGAGCCAGAGCCCGAGCCGGACGTCGTCGGGCAGCGGGACGCGCTCGAGGAACATCCGCTCGGCGGTCTTCGACGGCAGGTCGGCGAGCGTCAGGCAGCGCAGCGCGCAGGCGACGGTGCTGATCCAGCGGACCCGCGCGCGGATGGTCGTGGCGCCGCGGGCCCGGGCGATGGCGACGCGGTGGTGGCCGTCGTCGACGAAGAACATGTCGGAGAGGCGCACGAGCCGCACCGGCGGGAGGTCGGCGGTCGTCCGCGTCAGCCGGTCCCAGCGGTCGCGCAGGGCGCGGTTGCGCGGCCGGAACTCGCGGTCGAAGTCGCCGGCGCGGGCGACCGTGCCGACGATGCCCTCCAGCGGGACGTCGTAGACGCCTTCGTCGACCTCGGTCTGCTTGCCGAGCGCCTGCAGGGTCTCCTCGAGCGGCATGATCGCGAGGTGGTCGGGCCGCCGCGCTTCCGCGATCGCCCTCAGCTGAGCTGCGTAGCCGCGCCACCAGGCCGAACCGAAAGAGTCGCCCATGTGATGGGCAACACGTCCCGTCGGACGATCATTCCCCGAGGTCGGCGGCGGTCGGGTAGGACGGCTGCGCCCCGGCCCGCGTCACGCTGAAGGCCGCGACGCGCACCGCGCGCTTCGCCGCGGAGACGAGGTCCGCACCATCGGCGAGCGACGCGGCGAGCGCGCCGGCGAAGGCGTCCCCGGCGCCGGTGGTGTCGACGGCCTCGACCTGCGGCGATTCCACCTCGGTGGTGGCGTCCTTTTCCACCACGACGGCACCGGCCGCCCCGAGCGTGACGACGGCGGCCCGCGGCCCCAGTTCGAGGAGCCGCCGGAAGTCCGCGCCGGGCCCGGTCAGCCAGGCGGCTTCGTGCTCGTTGACGAGCAGGACGTCCAGCTTGGCGAGCGTCTCGGGGGAGAGCTTCGCCGCCGGCGACAGGTTCAGCAGGACTTTGACACCCTTTTCGGCGGCCCGCGCAACAGCGTGTTCGACGGTCGGCAGCGGCACTTCTAGCGAGGCAACCATGATCTCGACCCCGTCGAAGACGGCGTCGACGTCGCCGGGTTCAAGGCTCGAGTTGGCGCCGGGCGAGACGAGGATCGAGTTCTCACCGTCGGGGGTGACGGTGATGTAGGCGATGCCGGTCGGCCGCTCACTGGTCCGGACGAGCCCCGTGTCGACACCGGCGGCGCGCAGCGAGTCGAGCAGCAGCCGCCCGTAGGGATCGTCCCCGACGGCCCCGAGGAGCGCGACGTCCGCCCCGAGCCGCCCGGCCGCGACCGCCGTGTTGGCCCCCTTGCCGCCCGGCGAGAGCACGGTGTCCCCGCCCAAGACGGTCTCGCCACCCGCCGGCCGCCGATCCACGGCGACGACGAGGTCGGCGTTGGCGGATCCCACAACGAGTACGTCGGAGTTCATACCGCACTGTCCCACGAAAGCCGTCCGACCAGGTCGGGAAGGGTGACGAAGAGGAAAGTGAAGGTTTTTGTAACTTATCCGGCGTTGAGTGCGACAATCATGCGAGCAGCGGATACCCGTCACTCGATCGGGGGATGTCCGTCCCCCGGCCGTCACATCCCGGACCGGTCCCGCTCTCCAGGTGCGTCATCACGCAAGCCGTGGTGACAGTGCCCCAACCGGCGAGAGCCGGAGAGGGCATCAGGTCGCCGGCGCCGATCACGTAGCCCCCCGAGTGATCGGCGTCGGCGGCGCCCACACCTCGCGAACGAGTGTTGCCGCGGCATCCGGCGACAGCTTCGGAACGCGCGGCCGGTCGGTCACGCGGTCACCGCCACCTCGTCGAGTTCGGCGGTGAACACGCGGAACCGGTTCGGCTGGTAGACCGCCATCGCCTCGCGACTCACCGTCGTTCACGGGGTCACCAGCCGCAGCACGTTTTTGGCCGCGCCCGGCGAGACTCTCGCCGCCAACTGCCGAGCCTCACCGCGACGGAGGATCGCGTGGACCGAGACGTAGTGGCGCGTGGCCTTCTTCGCAGAGGGCTCAGCGGTCAGCCGGGCGAGGTCGGTGCGCCGCACCCGGACCGGATCACCTTCTTTGGGACGCCACGTGATCGCGTCGGCGGTCACGGCGAATTCGCCGAAGTCGCCCCGGTAGCGCGTCAGGTAGAGCAACACCCAGGTCGCCAGGGCGACCGGCAGCGGGATACCCGGCGGGATGTCGTAGAAGGCCGGCGCCACGAAGTCGGCGATGACGGCCAGCCACGCCGCCCACAGGACGAACAACCGGCCGGCGGAACTCTGCTCGGCGCGGACGAGCGTGCGCGTTTGGTCCGCACTCCAGCGTTTGACCAGCCGCCGCACCGGGTTCGGCACGCCGAAGCCGCCGCGCCGGACGTCCTTGGAGTTCCACCGCCCGAGGCCGGGGCGATACCGCTCGATCGCCGCCAACGCCTTCTCGGCTTCTTCCCCGGCCAACGCGGAAGACAAGATGAAGCCGTCGTCGGACTTGTGCCGGCAGTCGGGGTTGAGGTTGCGGATCGCCTCGTCGTCGACGAGGGAAACGGCGAGCGCGACCCGGCCGCCCGGCTGCCCTTCGCGGAAGACGAACCGCCGGACGTCGTCCCAGGGCAGGACGAGCGTCGTCTTGTCTTCGAGCGGCTGCCGGAACCCGTCGGGGCCGAACTCGACCCGCGCCGTCACCATTCCGCCGTGCCGTCGGATGTAGCGCCCCAGGATCGGCTTGGCGCAGAAGCACAGCACAGCCAGCAGACCGAGCGCGGGCGCGACCAGGTACACGACCGGATCTCCGCGACGCACCCAAGCCAGCAGGCCCGCCGCGACCGCGAGCACGAGTCCGAGAACCGCCATGCACCCGACGGCCGTCCTCAATTCGGCCGGCGGGTTGTGGATCGGCAACCGGACCCGCACCACGGCCGTTTCCGGCTCGCCGGGAGTCGTCGACACCACGGCGTCAGATCGACCCGGAGATGCGCTGGCCGCCCTGCTGCTGGAAGACCGGTTCGGCGGCCGCGGGCTTCTTCTCGTTGTAGTGGTTCTCGCGGTAGTTCTTGTCCGCTTCGTCGTAGGCGCCCGCGGTCTTCTTGCCCGCTTCCTTGCCGGCTTCTTCACCGAGCGCCTTGGGCAGCTCCTTCAGCCCGTCCTTGAAGACGCCCGGCGCCGCGTGCGCCGCGTCCCGCAGTGCGGCGAGCAGCTTCTGGCCGACGGTTCGGAAGAGCCCGCTGAGATGGTTGAACTGGCTGATGCCCTTCCGGAAGGCCCGCATGAGCTTCTGGAGCCACTCCGACATCCGCGTGCCGCAGCTGACGATCTCGGCCGTGCCTTCACCGGCCAGGCCGGCCGGCGCGGCGGGGCCTGGATACCGCATGAGGATGCTGATCAGCTTGCCGATGCACTCGGTGAGCAGATCCCGCAGCACGCTGCGCACGACGTTCAGGATGCTCTTGCAGACGTCGATCAGGACGGAGACGGCCTTCGCACCACCCGCGACGCTGGAGTACATGTCGCCGAGTTCGGCGGTGAACGCGCGGTAGGCGTCCGCACCTTGACCCTGCCACTCCGCGCTGTCGGCCTTCACCACCTCCAGGAGGTCTTTGGCGATGGCGTCGATCTCGTCGCTGATGCCGCTCCACGTCTCCTGCATGACGTCGAGCTGTTCCTGGTTCCCGGTCACCCAGTCGAGCGGGGCGCGCAGGAACTCGACGTGTTCGATCAGCCAGCCGAGCCCCATGCTGGCCAGGCCGGCGATCGGGTCACGGAGGAAGTCCATCACTCCCATGGCACCGAAGCCGAGGTTGAGCAGGCCTTCGGTCCAGTCACCGTCGGCGGCTTTCGTCGCCGCGTCCCAGAAGTCCTGCGCCATCCCGGCGCCTTCGAGCGCCGAAGACCCTTCGTCGACCTTCTTCTTGGCTGCCGTCACCAACGCGTTCTCAGTCAAGGTGGATGCCTTCCAGGCTCGCCTTGACGTCCTGCTCGCGCCAGTCGACGTGCTGGGACCAGGTGCGCACGCGGTCGATCTGCTCTTGGGCCACGTTCTTCGCGTGGCCGATGGAGTCACTCCCCAGCGTCTGGGCGACCCCGCACAGCGCGCCGAGGCCGCAGGCCTGGCCGATGAGACCGAACGCCATCGGGTCGACGACCTGGGCCGCCGCGTCCAGCGTCTTCGCGAACCGGTCGACGAACGGTTCGAGCTTCTTCGCGTGGGACAGCAACTGCTCCGGCTTGATCCGGATGTCCGCCTGCGGGTTGTTCACGGTGTTCCCCTCCCTCGTCGTCCTGGTCAGCGCAGGTAGTCGCCGTCGCTGAAGTAGTCGTCGTCGGCGCCCGGTTCGGGCGTGGGACGCGGCGGCGCGGGTTTCGGCTTCGGCTGCGCCGGCGGCTCTTCCTCGGCGATGAAACGCGCCCCCTCGTTCGCGGGTGCCGTGTGGCCGCCGTCCACGAAACCCTGCGGCTCCGGCTCCGGGAATTCGCGGTGGAGCTGCTGGACCAGCTCGTTCATGGTGTCGGTGCCCGCGATCGACGGCATCCCGGCCTGCACGGCCCCGGCCAGCTTGCTCTGCGCGCGCTGGACGGTTCGCAGGATTTCGTCAGCGAGGTTCGCCTTGTCGCGCACCGCGTGCCCGATCTCCAGGCCGACGAGGTTGCCGAGGTGGTTCACCTTGACCGCGATCTGGCCGTCCTGGCTGCGCTCGGCCACGGAGACCGTCGCCATCTCAGCTTGCATGCGGTCGCCACGCTGCTTGGCCTCGGCGATCTTGGCGTCGAAGCTCGCCAGCAATTGCTCAGGGTTCGACACGCGAACCTCCCCGTTCACGTCAGTAGCCGTACGGCGACCGAGTGTGGCACACCGGTCCGACAGTTTCGGAGCAGTCCGGGATTTCCCCACCCGTCCGGGCAGTCAGCCTGGTGTTCGCGGCGCTCCGGTCGCCTGACCTGGTCGATTCCTCACACAGCCGGTAACCGGTGCGGTATTGTGCGTGACGCAAGAGGGGAGATCGAACGCGAGGGGAGCGCGGTTCGGTGGGGTTGTTCGGCGACATGCTCGACGCTGCCAAGCACGTCGGGTCGGAGATCGCGCACGCCGTCCAGTCGGGTGGTGAGCGGCTCGGCAACGTCTTGACCGGCGCGGGTGTCGGCCTGCTCGCGGGCGGCATTCCCGGCGCCGTCGCGGGGGCGTACATCGGCTCGCAGACCGGCACCGGTGCGGCGAACCCGCAGGCTTCCGGGCTGTCACCCGGCCAGCTGGTCCAGGCCGTGATGAACGGTCCCGGCACCGAGTCGCTGCAGAAGGTGCACCAGGCGGGCGTCGACCAGTCGGCTTACCAGCGCCAGCTCGAGCAGGGCACGCGCGAGCTGACTTCCGGTCTCGAGTCCGCGTGGACCGGTGGCGCGTCGGACGCGGCCCGGGAGCGCCTGCAACCGTTGACGGCGTCGGCGACCTCGGCGTCCACGACGCTGGACCGCAACTCGACGCTGGCCCAGACGCAGATCGACCAGTTCCACCAGATGAAGAACTCGCTGCACCCCGACGTCACCGACCAGCCGCCGACGCGCAGCGCCTGGGACGTCGCGACGCCGTGGGACACCGACACCGAAGACAAGATCAACCAGTACAACCAGAAGGCCCAGGAGAACGTCGAGCGGTACACCGCGTACTCGCAGCAGTCCAGCTCGAACACCGCGGCCCGGACGATCGACTACGGCCAGCTCCGCGAGTACACCGGCGGCGACTTCACGGTGCAGGACCCGAAGAAGCGCGTCGAACCGCCACCTCCGAAGCGGACACCGCCCGGTGGTGGCGACGACGACCGGTCGATCGGCACCCAGGTGCAGCCGCCGCCGGCGGTCCACCCGCCGGTCGTCCAGCCACCACCGCCGGGCCAGGTCACGCCGCCGGGGCAGGTCATGCCGCCGCCGGGATCGCACACGTCCGGCGTGGACGACAGCGTTCGCGCGCAGAGTTACGTGCCGCCGTCGACGCAGTACCCGCCGGGCTACCAGCCGCCGGGGACGGGGTTCGGCCCCGGTTCTGGTCCCGGAGGTGGGGCCGGTCCCGGCTTCGGGCCGGGCTTCGGCCCTGGTGGTGGCGGTTTCGGGCCGGGCTCGTCGTCGGGCGCGAGCAGCGGCGGTACCGGCGCGGGCGGCCGCGGTCCAGGCGCGGCGACCGGAGCCGGCGTCCCGGGCGAAGGACGTCCCGGCGCGGCAGGCGGGGTCCGCGGCGGCGCGGCGGGCAAGCCCGGCTCGCCCGGGATGGGCGGCATGGGCCACGGCGCCAAGGGCGGCAAGGGTGAGGAGGACGCGGAGCACCAGCGCGCGTCGTACCTGGTGGAGGCGGATCCGGAGAGCATCTTCGGCGGCTCCGACGAGCGGACGGTCCCGCCGGTGATCGGCCTGTGATCTTCCTGCCCAAGGCCGCCCTGCTCACCGCGTGGGAGTGGGAACGGCACGGCCCGCCACCCGCGGTCCTCGGCGCCGACAACCTCTGGCTCGGCGACGAGGCCCGTAAGCGGCTCGAGCAGCAGGTCCTCGACGTCCTGGCATCGCTGCGGCTCGCGGCCGGCGGCACGTTGACGCGGGAGTTCCGCGATGTCCTGCGCGTCCTGGCGAAGGGCGCCCACCAGTTCACGGCGTGGCTGGGCGACATCGAAGCGGACGAGTCGGGCGCGGTGCTCGTGTCCGCCTCCGGGCCGGACGCGCTCCGGCTCATCCGTAAGGACGACACGATCCGGATCGATGTCGTGGAGCCGTCACGGCTGGCGGAGTCGCTGGTGGACGTGCTGCCACCGGTCCCGCCGGCGCGGATTTCGGCGGTGTCGATCCCGGAAGCGCGGTTCTCGGGCCGCGCGGTGGAGGAGTCGTACGACTTGGAAGACCCGACCGTCGACCGGGGCCGGGACCCGTTGCCGTGGGCGCGTCGGCTGATGGCTGCTCGGCGGACGGGGTTGCACCAGTGCTACGCCGTGAACCGCGGTGCTCGCAGCGCGCCGATCACGGCGGTGGACGTTGCCGGGACCGGGCGGGTGCTGACGTACGTGTATCCGGGGCGGGAGCGAATGGTCAGCTTTCAGCCGGGGACCCGGGGTGCGCTGACCGATGTCCTGTACGCGACCCTGAACGGGTTAGGGGGAGGACGATGACGGGCTCGATCTTCAGCGGGATCGACTTCTGGGCGACGGACATGCCGAGCGGGGCAGCGGCGCGGCCTGCTGGTGGGCAAGGGTTCGCGATGAGCAGCTCGGAGATGCGGGCGATGCTCAAGAAGGCGGGGATCCAGAAGGACACCATCGTCGAACAGATGCGAGCCGCCGAAGGATTGAGCCAAGCGAAACCGCCGGCGGACGAGCCGGTCAGCCGGCAGGCGGTGCTCGGCCCGAACGGAGTCAACGAAGCCGGGCGCTACTACCGGGGCCATCTGCAGTACCAGCTCAACTACTACACGGAACTGATCCGGCGATTGAGTCAAGCCCTCGGCATCACCGAAGCGGCTGACCAGCAAGCCGCGGATTCGACGAAAACGATCAAGGGGTCGCTCGAATGATTCGACGGGTTCTCGTCGGTGCCACCGCGGTGGTCGTAGGCACGGCGTTGCTCACCTCGTGCACGGGTGAACGGCGCACGCCCGGCACCGCATCGGCGGCGCCGGCCAGTAGCGCGGAACTGCCGAACAGCGGTGCTCCCAAGGTGACGGACCCCCTGCCCGCCAAGGTGCTGGACGGCAGTCCCTGCGATTCGGCTTTCACCGCGGAGCAACTGACCGGCTACCTCGGAGAGCACGGTTCGCCGAAACCGAAGGACTCGGAGCTGGGTCCCATGTGCGACTGGGGCAGCACCTCGGGAAGCAGTGCCGGCATCCTGGTCATCTACGAGACCAAGAACGACGAAGGCATCAGCCTCGCCTACAAGAACGAGAAGCCGAAGGCCAAACGGTGGGTCGACGACCTGGAGCCGATCCAGGGCTACCCCGCCGTCGGCTACGTGGATGTGGGGTCGACCGACAACCGGACCTGTGTGATCGTCGTCGGTATCTCCGACGAGCTGGCGTACTCCGTCTCACTGAGCATCGGTGACTCGGCGGTCCAGGCCGGCAAGGACGCCTGCCAGCTCGGGCGCGGAGTCGCCGACACGGTGCTGACCAACCTCAAGGCGCGCGCCTGAGCTGCGCCTTTTCGTTACGACCGAGATCGCGTTAATGCAAGACTTGTCGTAGTAAGCACCTAGACTGTTCGGATGAGCCACCCCACCCGCAGGGGTCGCGCGCGTGCGGCTACCGAACAGGACATCCGGCGGACCGCCCGGAAGCTGCTCGTCGAGCAGGGGCCGGAGGCGGTCACGCTGCGCGCCATCGCGCGGGAGCTGGGGATCACCGCGCCCGCTCTCTACCGGTACTACGAGTCTCGGGACGACCTCGTCGAGAACCTGCGGCTGGACGTCTGCGCCGACCTGGCCGACGAGCTCGCCGAGGAGATCGCCGAGCTGCCCGACGACGGCATCCTGCAGCTGTTCGCCATCTGCAAGGGCTTCCGCCGCTGGGCACTCACCCACACGAAGGAATTCACGCTCGTCTTCGCGTCTCCGACCGGGGGCGTGGGCTCGGCGGCCGGGAGTGCGCTGAGCCGGGTCGACGAGCCGTTCGGGCGGATCTTCCTCGCCGCCGCCGGGCGGGTGCTCGCGCGGACCGACATCGTGCTTCCCTCTGCCAGCGGGGTGCCCGACGAGCTGCGGGACGACTTCCAGACCTTCCAGGAGTCGCTGAGCGCCGTGCTCGCCGAGGCCGACCACGACGTTCCGGTGGAGAAGCTCGACCTCGGCGTGACGTACCTGATGATCCAGTTCTGGGCCCGGCTCTACGGGCACGTCACGCTCGAGGTCTTCGGCAACTACCCGATCCCGATGTCCAAGCCGGACGTCCTGTTCGAGGCCATGCTCATCGACCTCGCCCGGGAGATCGGGCTCTACTCCGGCTAGGCCGCGTGGCCGCCGTCCACCGACAGCACCGCCGCCGTCACGTATTCGGCGCCGGGTGAAGCCAGGTAAGCGACCGCTGCCGCCACTTCGGACGGCTTCCCGTAGCGGTCGAACGCCGTCAAAGCGCGCTGGTCCGCCGCGTAAGGGCCGTCGGCCGGGTTCATGTCCGTGTCCGTCGGACCCGGGTGGACCAGGTTGACCGTGATGCCGCGCGACCCCAGCTCGCGCGCCAGCGCCTTGGTCAGGCCCACCATCGCTGCCTTGCTCGTCGCGTACAGCGTCATGCCCGGGCCCGGCACACGGTCCGTGACGCAGCTGCCGATCGTGATCACGCGGCCGCCGTCGCTCAGCACGCCGGCCGCCGCCTGGGTCGTCGCGAACACGCCGCGGACGTTCACCGCCAGCACGCGGTCGACGTCTTCCAACGCGGTCTCGGCGAACGCGCCGACGAACCCGACGCCCGCGTTGTTCACCAGGACGTCCAGGCGGCCGAATTCCGCCACCACCGCCGAAACGGCGGCCGAAACCGCGGCAGCGTCCGCCGAGTCCGCCTGGATCGCCAGCGCGCGGCGGCCGAGGTTCTTGATCTGCTCGACCACCTCGGCCGCCTGCGCGCCGTTGTGCACGTACGTCAGTGCGACGTCCGCGCCGTCCTCGGCGAGCCGCAGTGCCGTGGCCGCGCCGATGCCGCGGCTGCCGCCCGTCACCAGTGCCACCTTGCCGTCGAGGGTCATCCCCGGTTCTCCTTCGATCGAACGAAATTCCTTGACCGTTCAATCAAATCGAGAACGCCGGAGAAGCACCGGCGGCTTTCCGACGCAGCGCTACAGGACGATGTTGACCAGCCGGCCCGGGACCACGATCACCTTGCGCGGCGAGCCGTCGCCGACCATGGCCGCGACCTTCTCGTCCGCCAGTGCCGCCGCCTGGACCTCGTCGGAAGACGCCGAAGCCGCGACCGTCACCCGGGACCGGACCTTGCCGTTGACCTGGATCGGGTACTCGACGGAGTCCTCGACCAGGTACTTCTCGTCCACCACCGGGAACGGGCCCTGCACCAGCGAGTCCGCGTGGCCCAGCCGGTGCCACAGCTCCTCGGCCATGTGCGGGGCCAGCGGCGCCAGCATCAGCACCAGCGGCTCGGCCAGCTCGCGCGGCGTCGACGCGGCCGCGCCGTACACCTTCGTGACGTGGTTGTTCAGCTCGATCAGCTTCGCGCCGGCCGTGTTGAACCGCATCTCCGCGTAGTCCTCGCGGACGCCGGAAATCGTGCGGTGCAGCGCCTTGCGGTCCGCCTCCGAAGCGTCCTCAGTGGACACTCGCAGCTCGCCGGACGTCTCGTCGACGACCAGGCGCCACAGCCGCTGCAGGAACCGGTGCGCGCCTACGACGTCCTTGGTCGCCCAGGGGCGGGACATGGCCAGCGGGCCCATCGCCATCTCGTAGAACCGGAACGTGTCGGCGCCGTAGTTCTCGGCCATCTCGTCCGGTGTGACGACGTTCTTCAGGCTCTTGCCCATCTTGCCGTACTCCTGGGTGACCTCTTCGCCGTTGAAGAAGTACTTCCCGTCGCGCTCCTCGACCTGCTCGGCCGGGACGTAGACGCCGCGCGCGTCCGTGTACGCGTACGCCTCGATGTAGCCCTGGTTGAACAGCTTCCGGTACGGCTCCTTGGACGTCACGTGCCCCAGGTCGAACAGCACCTTGTGCCAGAACCGCGAGTACAGCAGGTGCAGCACCGCGTGCTCGACGCCGCCGACGTACAGGTCGACGCCGCCGGTGTCGTCCGCGCCGTACTCGCCGGGCCGCGGGCCCATCCAGTACTGCTCGTTCTCGGGCGCGCAGAACGTCTCGGCGTTCGTCGGGTCCAGGTAGCGCAGCTGGTACCAGCAGGAACCCGCCCAGTTCGGCATCGTGTTGATGTCGCGGCGGTACTTCTTGACGCCGTCGCCCAGGTCCAGCTCGACCTCGACCCAGTCCGTCGCGCGCGCCAGCGGGGACGACGGCATCGAGTCGCGGTCCTCCGGGTCGAACGTCACCGGCGAGTAGTCGGCGACCTCGGGCAGCTCGATCGGCAGCATCGACTCGGGCACGGCGTGGACCTCGCCGGACTCGTCGTAGACCACCGGGAACGGCTCGCCCCAGTAGCGCTGGCGCGAGAACAGCCAGTCGCGCAGCTTGAACTGCACGGTGCCGGTGCCGGCGCCCTTTTCGGCCAGCCAGTCGATGATCGTCTTCTTGGCTTCGGCGACGTCCATGCCGTCCAGGAAGCCCGAGTTGATTGCCGGTCCGTCACCCGTGAACGCCTTGCCGTCGAAGCCATCCGAAGGCTGCACGGTCCGGATGATGTCCAGGCCGAACTTCTCGGCGAACTCCCAGTCGCGGACGTCCTGGCCGGGCACGGCCATGATCGCGCCGGTGCCGTAGCCCATCAGCACGTAGTCGGCGACGAAGATCGGGATCTGCTTGTCGTTGACCGGGTTCGTCGCGTACGCGCCGGTGAAGACGCCGGTCTTCTCCTTGTTCTCCTGCCGGTCCAGCTCGGACTTCCGCGACGCGGCGACGCGGTACTCCTTGATGGCTTCGGCGGGCGTCGCCGCGCCACCGGTCCAGCGAGAGTCGACGTCGGCGGGCCACTCAGCCGACGTCAGCTTGTCGACCAGCGGGTGCTCCGGCGCCAGCACCATGTAGGTGGCGCCGAACAGCGTGTCCGGCCGGGTCGTGAAGACCTCGATGCCGTCGTCACCGGAGGAGAACGTAACGCGGGCGCCGTGCGAGCGGCCGATCCAGTTCCGCTGCATGGACTTGACCTTCTCCGGCCAGTCCAGCAGGTCCAGGTCGTCGACCAGGCGATCCGCGTACGCGGTGATCCGCATCATCCACTGCCGCAGGTTGCGGCGGAAGACGGGGAAGTTGCCGCGCTCGCTGCGGCCGTCGGCGGTGACCTCTTCGTTCGACAGCACCGTGCCCAGGCCCGGGCACCAGTTGACCGGCGCTTCGGAGATGTACACCAGCCGGTGGTCGTCGATCACCTTCTTCCGCTCGGACGCGCTCAGCGACGCCCAGTCACGGCCGTCCGGCGTGGGCCGCGAGCCGTCCGCGAACGCGGCCTCCAGCTCGGCGATCGGCCGCGCCTTGCCCGCTTCGGTGTCGTACCAGCTGTTGAAGATCTGCAGGAAGATCCACTGGGTCCAGCGGTAGTACTCGGGGTCGATCGTCGAGATGCGACGGCGTTCGTCGTGGCCCAGGCCCAGGCGCCGGATCTGGCGCAGGTAGGTCCGGATGTTCTCCTCGGTCGTCTTGCGCGGGTGCTGCCCGGTCTGGACCGCGTACTGCTCGGCCGGCAGGCCGAACGCGTCGAAGCCCATCGTGTGCAGCACGTTGCGCCCGATCATCCGGTGGTACCGGGCGAAGACGTCGGTGCTGATGAAGCCCAGCGGGTGCCCGACGTGCAGGCCGGAGCCCGACGGGTACGGGAACATGTCCTGGACGAACAGCTTGTCGCTGGGCACCGGCTGCCCCTCGACGGCGAGCGGCCCGACGGGGTTCGGCGCGTGGAAGGTCCCCTGGTCGGCCCAGTGGTCCTGCCAGCGCTGCTCGATCTGACCCGCCAGCGCGGCCGTGTAGCGGTGCGCGGGGACGTCGGTCCCGGTCGCCTCAGTCATGACGTCTTCCTCCGTCGGAGCTACTCCAGAAACAACTCGACCCCTCAGCCACCAGGGCATGAGGGGTCGCCGCGCCGGCCGGGCCGGGCCCGGTCAGCGCGGCAGGCTAAGGAGCAGCCGAGCCGTGTTCATGTGCACATCGTAACTTGCTGGTCAAAGCCGTTCGGAGGGGACCGCCACAGCGGCGAACTGGGTGACCTGGGTGGCGGAGAAGTTGTTGTCGCTGACGATGATCAAGCTGCGCTCGCCGTTCGGCAGCTTCGGGCCCCAGGTCATGCCCTCCAGGTTGTCCACAGTGGACAGCCCGAGGTCGGCGGCGTCGAAGAGGAGCCGCTTCTTCACCGGCTTCACGTTCTTGGCCTCGGCCAGGGACTTGACGCCTCGGACGTTCGTCGCGCCCTTCGTGTCGATCTCGTAGACGCGCACCTTGTTGCCGACGCCGGTGACGAACGAGCGCTCCATCATCAGGAACTTCGTCGGGTCCGCCTGGTCGACGGCCAGCATCGAGGAGACGCCGGTGGTGGCGAACGCGCCAGCCGGGACCGGTGACGCGAAAATCGGCTCCTGTGGGTAGGCGTACTGCGCCAGCACCGGGCCGTAGCGGCCCTGCAGCGTGATCCGGGAAACGCCGCCGGTGGTGAGCGTCGACTCCGGGCCGTCCTGCAGGAGCGGGCCCTCGACCTCGCTGGCGATCAGCGCGCCGAAGCCGGCGAACGTGATGCCCTCGAGGACCAGGTTCTGCCGCGGACCCGTCGTCGGCGTCATCTTCTCGTTCGCGGGGATCGGCAGGTCGCGGACGTACTTCCCGTCGCGGCGCGCCTCGCGGATCGACGGGTCGATCAACGTCGTCGCGGTGCGCTCGCCCTCCTGCGACCAGTAGTAATCGCCGGTCCACGGGTCGACGCGCAGCTCTTCGGGGTCGATCGTCTGCTCGTTCTGCGGCTTCGCCGGGTCGTTCTGCGTGAGCGGCGGGTACGGCGTGCCGTCGGGACGCAGGAGCGGCTTCGTGCCCGTGAGGGTGACCGGGCCGACGCCGTTCGCGGACACCGGGAAGGTCGCCGTGTAGAAGCGGGCGGGGTTGATCGCCGACCGGTCGTCGCAGATCAGCGCGTAGCCGCCGGTCCGCGGGTCGTAGTCGATGCTGGACAGGCCGCCGACCGTCGTGCCCTGGAACTGCAGGGAGTTCGGGACGATCTGCTCGCCGAGCAGCCGGATGGGCCGCTGGTGACTCTCGGTGGCGCTCGCCGGCGTCGCGGCGAGGATTCCCCCGATCAGGGCAGTGGTCAACGCTGTGGTCAGTACGCGTGGTGACATGGCCTGTAGCACAGTCGGTCAGGGTATCCGGCAGGTTGCCACGACGTCACGCTTATCCTTGACCCGTGTTCGCTATCGCGCTGGTTCCGGTCGTGCTGGGTCTGCTCGTCGGCTTTGGTGGGTTTCTCGGGTTCCGCGAGCGCTTGACGCGCGAGGGCGGGACCGGGGTGCGCACGCAGGCCTCGATGCGCAGCGAAGAGGCGTTCAAGCTGGCCAACCGCGTCGCGGGGCTGCCGACCATGGCGGGCGGCGCGATCTCCGTGCTGACCGGGCTGGCCGGGCTCGCGATGCCGACGTCCGCCGGGCTGGTCTCCGCCGCGGTCGCCGGCGTGCTCGCCATGTTGGTGCTGGTCATGGGCGGTGGCGTGCTCGGCAACCGGGCCGCGCTGAGCGTGCCCGCCCCGGCTCCGGCCGCGCCCGCCGGCTGCAGCGGCTGCGCGTGCGGCGCCGGTGGTTGCGGCGTCTTCAAGAAGGAAGACGCCTAATTCCGCTGGAGGTCGCCCGGGTGGGTGGCCAGTAGCGCGAGCGGGATGCCCTGGCGTCGCAGCACCTGGCTCCACAGGTCGCCGCTGGGCGAGGCCAGGATGTCGCTCGGCAGCGCGGGCACGATGACCCAGTCGTCGCGCTCGATCTCGCCCGCCAGCTGCCCGGAGTCCCAGCCCGCGTACCCGGCGAAGACGCGCACGCCGCGGACCTTCGGCACCAGCGCCTCGGGGTCGGTGTCCAGGTCGACCAGCGCGACCGGCCCGCGGACCGCGATCACGCCCGGCACGCTCGCCGCCGTCTCGCCGGTGCGCAGCGCCGCCAGGCACAGCGCCGTCTTCTTCTCGACCGGCCCGCCGACGAACACCGCCTGCGGCTCGGCGACGTGCCCGCCCCAGTTGGGCAGGACGTCGTGCACGGCGACGTCGCTCGGCCGGTTCAGGACGACGCCGAGGGTGCCCTCGTCGCGGTGATCGATGACGAACACGACGGTCCGCTTGAAGTTGGGGTCGACCATCGTGGGGGCGGCGACCAGGAGCGTTCCCGGTTCAACCTCGGCGTCCGCTGGCACGCGACCCATGATCCCACCCCTGGCCCGGCGAATTACTTCGGCTCGGGAACAATCGCCCCAGCAGCCTCGTTTGAAACATGTGGCCGGCGCACTCCGTGTCCCCCGGGCTCACTGAAGAACCGCCTTTGTGGAATACCGTCCGGCTGGAGCCACACTGCGCATAGCCGCCGAGAGGCGACCTTAGTGCGTCGGCCACCCTTTACCCTGGCTTCGTGACGATCAGCGAGCGGACGGCGACAACGCGACGAGGGCCGCGAGAGCTGCTCAAGGATCCCGACTTCCGCCGTCTCCTTTTCGCGCGCTTCGCCGCCAGCTGGGGTGACGGCGTCTTCCGCGCCGGGCTCGCCGGAGCCGTCCTGTTCAACCCCGAGCGTGCCGCCGATCCGCTGGCCATCGCCGGTGGGTTCGCCGCGCTGCTGCTGCCGTACTCGGTCGTCGGCCCCTTCGCCGGTGCGCTGCTGGATCGCTGGGACCGCCGTCGCGTGCTGATCTTCGCGAACCTCCTGCGCGGGCTGGCGATCGTCGCCGCGGCGGCCGCCGTCGGCTTCGGGCTGGGCGGGATCGGCCTGTTCTCGCTGGCCTTGGCCGCGGAGGGGATCTCGCGTTTCATCGGCTCCGGGCTTTCGGCGTCGCTGCCGCACGTCGTCGAAGAAGAGAGCGTCGTGACGGCGAACGCGTTCGCGACGACGCTCGGTTCGGCGGTCGCCGTCGTCGGCGGCGGCTGCGCGATCGGCCTGCGCGCGCTCTTCGGCGGCAACGACGTCGGATCGGCCGAGACGACGGTGTTCGCGGTGCTCGGCACGCTGGTGTCGGCCTTCATCGCCCGGGGTTTCTCGCGCGGTGTGCTCGGGCCGTCGGTCGTCGACGAGCCGCCGAACCCCCTGCTGGCCGTCGCGCGCGGGCTGGCGGACGGCGCGCGGCACGCGTGGCGCGCCCCCAGTGTCACGGCCGGGTTCATCGCGCTGTTCGCGCACCGGGCGTCGTTCGGGGCGTCGCTGCTGGTCACGGTGCTGCTGATGCGGAACTACTTCACCGACCACGGCGTCTTCCGCGCGGGCCTGCCCGGGCTCGGGCAGATGGCCGCGCTCGCCGGCGCCGGCATCCTGCTCGCCGGGCTGCTGACCGCGCGGCTGCTCCGAAAGTTCGGCCGGGTGCGCGCGGTGCTCGGGTCGCTGCTGCTCGCCGCGATCGCGCAGTCCGCGCTGGGCCTGCCGATGCTGCTGCCGCTGGCGCTGCTCGCGTCGTTCGTCATCACCGGCGCCGGCCAGGTGCTGAAGCTCTGCGTCGATTCGTCGATCCAGCTCGACGTCGCCGACGAGGCCCGCGGCCGCGTCTTCGCGCTGTACGACACGCTGTTCAACATCACCCAGGTGGCGGCGGTATCGCTGGGCGCGCTCGTCGTGCCGGACGACGGCCGCTCGCCGGGCCTGCTGATCGCGGCGACGGTCTGCTACCTGGTCGGCGGCGCCGGGTACCTGCTGGCGCGGCGCCGCGCGATTCGCTGAGGCAAACACCCGAACCGGTCACGGTGACTGCTCCATTGGCATTAGGGTGACGGCAAGTCATTAGTAGGTTCGAGGGACACCGGGGGCACCTGTGACCACCGCGGGCGACGACCGTGCACGGCTCGAAGCACGCAATGCCGCGATGAAGGACCAGGTGGACACCCTCCTGGAGAACTTCGAGCGGCAGACGGCACAACTGCGTGACGCGCAGTCGGCGGCGGCGCAGACGACCGCGCAGGTGAGTTCCCCCGACGGCCTGGTCCGCGCCACGATCGACGCCGGTGGCAACCTCGCGAAGCTCGAAATCGCGCCGAACGCGTTCGACCGCACGACGCCCGCGCAGCTCGCGACCACCGTCCAGACGGTGGTGCGCCAGGGAACGCTGCAGGTCAAGCAGAAGATCGCCGACCTGATGGCGCCGATCACCGAGGGTCTGCCCGACCTCGCGGACCTCGTCGAAGGCGCGCCGTCGCTGGCCGGGCTGGTGCCGCAGATCCCCGAATTCGTCGAGACGCCGGCGCCGCAGCCCGCGCCGTTCGAAGAAGGCGGCTCGATCCTGCGGAACGAGTCGGTGCCGCCCCCGATGCCCGCCCCCAAGCCGGCCCCGAAGCGCGTCCGCCCGCCGCGTGAGGAGGACGAGGAGCCGCCGTCGTCCTGGATGACGAGGGGCGACTGATGCCCGACGGGGGCTCCGGGTTCACCGCGGAACCCGACGCCGTCCTGCGCGCGTCGAACGGCTTCACGACGGCGGCGGACGCGCTGGAGAGCGCGCTTAAGACGTTGCAGGGAGCGCTCGACGCGCAGGGCGAGTGCTGGGGCGGCGACGACTCGGGCAAGGAGTTCGCGAAGGACTACGTGCCCGGCTCGCAGGGTGCGGTCGAGGGCTTCACCAACCTCGTGCAGGGGTTGCGGGGCGTGCAGCAGAACGTCGCCAAGTCGATGAAGGCGCTTTCGGGCGCCGACGAAGACGTGACTTCGCAGCTCGGCAAGGGGCAATGACCCGTGGGTATGGAGATGCCCGACGCGGTCAAGTGGCTGCTGCCGATCGTCGTCGGCGAGAGCTGGCCGGAGGGCGACGAGACGAAGCTTCGTGCGTTGCGCGACGCGTGGCACGCGGCGTCGTCGGCGGTCGGACCGGTTTCGGAGACGGGTAACCAGGCTGCTTCGGGCGTCCGCGACAACTGGACGGGCGACGGCGCGGACGCGTTCGTGGAGCAGTGGAAGAAGTTCGTCGAGGGCGACGAGGCGTACTTCAAGCAGCTGGCGGACGCGGCAAAGGCACTGGGCGACTCGTGTGATCAGACGGCGTTGGACGTCGAGTACACGAAGTACATGATCATCATTTCGCTGATCGTGCTGGCGGCCCAGATAGCGGCGATGATCGCGGCCGCGGCGGTGACGTTCGGCGGCTCGACGGCGGGCATCGCGCCGGCCCAGATCGCGACGCGGATGACCGTGCAGATGCTGTTCCGGCAGCTGCTCGAGAAGCTGGCGCAGCAGGGGTTCAAGCAGGTCGCGAAGGAGCTGCTGGAGAAGCTGCTCAAGCAGGGTCTCAAGAAGATCGGCATGGAGGTCCTCAAGAACGAGGCCATCAACCTGGGGATGGACGCGGGGATCCAGGGTCTGCAGATGGCGAAGGGGGATCGCCAGAGCTGGGACTGGTCGAAGACGTCCGACGCGGCGATTTCCGGTGCTGTCGGCGGAGTCGTGGGGGCGGCGTCCGGGTCGATCGGGCGGGGGGCTACTGAGGGGCTTTCGCATTCCGCTGGGGGGCAGGTTGCTGACGCGGCGCTGCGCGCTGGGGCTCGGGGGGCTGTGGAGGGGGTTGCTCAGACTGTTGGGCAGGCCGCGGTTACCGGGGATTTGGGGTCTTTGACGCCGGAGCAGTTGCTTACTGGGGCTTCCAGTGGGGCTGTGGGTGGGGCTGCTGGGGGCGCCAAGGAGCAGATGCATGCGGTTCATGAGGCGAACGTTCCGCGGGATGCCGGGGGGTCGGGTTCCGAGGGGGGTTCGTCT
This sequence comes from Amycolatopsis sp. NPDC098790, assembly GCF_044759945.1. Taxonomy (NCBI): domain Bacteria; kingdom Bacillati; phylum Actinomycetota; class Actinomycetes; order Pseudonocardiales; family Pseudonocardiaceae; genus Amycolatopsis; species Amycolatopsis sp. NPDC098790. Next base: position 1,165,932 of record NZ_JBIWAI010000001.1, on the reverse strand, counting down.
TCTTCCGGGCCTGAGTCGCGGACCGAGGGTTCTTCCGAGCCCGAGTCGCGGAGTGAGGGTTCTTCCGAGCCGGAGTCGAGGCGGGAGCCGTCTTCCGAGCCGTCGGGTGGCGAGTCTTCTTCCCAGCCGTCGGGCGGCGAGTCGTCTTCCGAACGCGAGTCGCGGGGCGAGTCGTCTTCTGGACCTGAGTCACGGGGCGAGCCGTCTTCCGAGCGCGAGTCACGAAGCGAGCCATCCTCCGAGCCGGAGTCACGGCGGGATTCGTCCGAGCCGGGAACTCGCGGGGAAGAGCCGCGCGGTGAGGGTTCTTCCGAGCCCGAGTCAAGGCGGGAGCCGTCGTCGGAGCCTGAGTCGCGCGGCGAGGAACCGCGGCAAGAAGCATCTTCGGGACCGGTATCACGTGGCGAGGAACCGCGGCGGGAGCCGTCGGCTGGGCCCGAGTCGCGTGGTGAGGAGCCCCGGCGCGAGGCGTCGTCGGCACCGGAGTCCCGGGGCGAGGCTCCCCAGTCACGGGCGGAGAGCGCGCCGAGCCGGGAGCCGGAGCGTCAGACGGTCGAGCCGCGGGCCACTGCGGACGAGTCCGACGGGCCGCGCCCGAGCGCCGACCGCGTCCAGCAGCAGCCCGAGGTCCGGGCGGCCGACAATCCGGCGCCGTCGCAGCAGCCGGAGGCGAGGGTCACCGAAGCTCCGGCACCTCAGCAGCAGGCACCGACACCAGGCCAGACTCAGGCGCCGGCACCCACACCTCAGCAACAGGCCCCGGCTCAGGCTCAGGAACCGGCACCGGCACCGAGCCAGCCAGCGGGCGGATCCGCGCCACCTGTAGGCGGGTCGGCACCTTCGGTAGGCGGGTCGGCGGGCGGCCCGTCAGGCGGCGGACCGTCACCCGCCTCCTCGAACGGCGGTTACGGCATGGCCCCGCCGGGCTTCGGCCCGGAGGCAGGCCGTCAAACGGGTGGCCGCCCTGCGGACAACGTCGGAGCGGCGGGCTTCACCGGGGGTACGAACCAGCCGTTCGCGGCGGACGGGGGCCCGGCGCCGTTCCAGAACGGACCATCGGGACAGCAGGCCCCACCGCCCGGCGGATTCGCACCGCCCCCACCAGCTGGAATGCCGGCAGGTGGCGGCCCAGGACCGCGCGCGGGCGGGCCGGTTCCCCAGGGCTCGACGCCGCAACGTGGCGGGCAGCCTCCGGTCGAGCAGCCCCGACGAATGCCCCCGCAAGACCCGCGCCGGATGCCGCCGGGACAGCAGCTGGGCGGCCGGCCGTCGAACGGTGGGCAGCCCCCACGCGCCGGCCAGCGGCAAAGCGGAATGCCACCGCAGGCCGGCCAGCCATTCCACGGCGGCCAGCCACCCGGAGGCCTGGCTCCGCAGGGTGGCCAGGCCCCGCACGGCGGGCCGGCCTCGGGCGGGCAGTCGCCGCACGGCGGGCAAGCGCGGGTCGGAGAGCCGCCGAACGGCGGACTATCGCACGGTGGGCAGCCGCAGACTGGGCTACCGCAAAGCGGCCAAGCACCGCACAGCGGAATGCCCCCGGGCGGACAAGCCCAGGGCGGTCAGCCGCCGAACCAGGGCCCTTCCTACAGCGGACAGCCGGCGAGCGGGCTGCCTCAGAGCGGCCAAGCACCGCACGGCGCGACGCCCCCGACCGGACAAGCCCACGGCGGACAGCCACCGAACAACGGCCTCCCGCGCAGCGGGCAGCCGCACAGCGGGCAGCCGCACAGCGGGCAGCCTCAAACTGGCCAAGCGCCGCACAGCGGGCAAGCGCCGGGCGGCCATGCGCTGCGCGGTGGGTTGCCGCAGGGCGGCCAGCCTCCGCACGACGGGCTGCCCCAGGGTGGCTCGCCGCCGCAGGGTGGGCAGCTGCACGGCGGGCAAGCTCCGCACGGCGGGCTCTCCCAAGGTGGTCCGCTGCCCCAGGGTGGGCAGCCCCAGGGCGGCCTGCCCTCGCTCGGTGGGCAGCCGCAGGGTGGTCCGCCGCCGCAAGGTGGGCGGGCTACGCACGGTGGGCAGACTCCGCACGGCGGGCACGCTGCCGGCGGGCAGGCGGCGCCAGGTGGGCAGCCGCAGGGTGGGCAAGCTCCGCACAGCGGGCACGCTCCCGGCGGGCAGGCGGCGCCAGGTGGGCAGCGGCCTCCGGTGGGGCCTGGGGGATATTCGGCGCTTGGGGGGCCGCCCGGGCAGGGTTCGGGGACTCCTCATGATCCGCGGCGGATGCCGTCGCAGCGGCCGCCTGTTGGGGGGCCTCAGCATCCTGGGATGTCTGGTGGGCAGCGGCCGGCCGGGTATCCGAACCAGACTCGGGGGCCTCAGGGGCCGGGTCCGCATCCGGGTGGGCGTCCGCCTGTGCCGCCGGGTGGGCGGCCGCCTCTTGATCCGCGGTTGGGGTTGGCGCGGCCGCCTCAGGTTCCGCCTCCTCGGTTTGGGCCGCCGCCTGAGCACTCGGGGCGTGGGCCGCAAAGTCCCTTTGATCCGCCGCGTTCGTCCGAGCCGCCGCGGCCGGTGGCGCCGGCTGCTGGGCAAACACCCGCCGAGCAGGCTGGCGTTCGCGACCACGCGGCTGAGCAGCGGACCGCCGCGCCGGGGCAGCCGACGCAGGATCGCCCTGCCATGGGTGATGTGTCCGGCGAGCAGGCTCACCGGACGCCCGCCGAACACCAGCGGACCGGCGATGAGCAGCACGCCGAACGGCCCCTCGACGCCGAGGAAACCGCTCGGCACGAGCCGTCCGCGAAACAGCCTGACGCCGAGCAAACCGCTCAGCACCACGCTGCCGAGCAGGCGCCTGGCCAGGAACGGGCAACCGAGCACGCGCAGGGGCAGCCCGCGGAACACCAGCAGCCCGGCGACGACCAGCACACTGAACGACCGCCCGGCGCCGAGGAGACCGCTGAACACGAGCCGTCCGCGAAACAGCCTTCCGCCGCCGAGTCGCGCGCCGGACAGCAGCACGGCTCCGAGCAACAGCCGCCCGTTGTTGGGGAAACTGCTGAGCATCACGAAGCCGCGGACGGACCTCACGACGAGCAGCAGGCGGCCGAGCATGAAGTCGCGCCCGATGACCAGTACGGGCAGTCCGGCCAGACCCCCGACGAGCCCTACCTGACCGATCCCGCCTTCCGGACCGATGACCCCGCCGGCGTGCGGCGGATCGAGGACACCTTCATGGACTCCGGGCGGCAAAGCCCGGAAACGGGCGAGTGGCGGCACGAACAGGTCCGTCGCGAAGCGCTCGCCAAGCGGGACGAGTTCCATCCCGGCATGTCCGACGACGGTGCCTTCGCCGTACACGCCTACACGCGCCAGGAAATGGTTGGTCCGCTCAACCACGCTCTGCGGTTCGGTGGCCCGGAGCTGCTCGACCTCGCTCCGCAAGCCGGCGCGCTTGTTTCCGGGCTGAACGAGCTGCCTCCGCACGTCGGGACCGTCTCCAGGCGCGTTGACTTCCACGGCGACCCCTCGCGGCTTCAGGCCTTCCTCGGCCGGTTCCACGAAGGCGCGCACATCACCGAACCCTCGTTCCTCAGCTCGTCGAAGGTCGACGCGGAGCATCCGCGCAGCACCTTCGCAGGTGAGGTCGAGATGCGGATCGAGTCCAAGACCGGGCGGGACGTCGAGTCCATGGCCAGCATCGGGCGCGAACGCGAGGTCCTCTTCAAGGCCGGGTCGCAGTTCGAAATCACCGGCGTCGAGATGGGGCCGGGGCATCCCCAGCACCCCGACTTCAAGAACGAGCCCGGGGCCCGGGACAAGCCGCAGTGGATCGTGCACGCCGAGGAGATCGCTCCTGGCGATCCGCGGTTCCGGACCGACCAGCACGACGCCATCGAGCAACGGCGGGCCCAGGAACGCGCTGACGAGGAACGCTTCCAGCGCGAAGCCGACGCCGAGCTCGAGCAGTTCTACGCCGAGCACCCCCACCTCAAGCCGACCAACGATCTGTTCAAGCTGCTCGGCGGGGACGAAGACGTGCCGCCGCCCGCGGAAAAGCGCCCGCCTGCCACGACCGCTCCCGAAGGGGGCTGGTCGCAGCTCGCCGAACCTCTGACGCCTGGTGGGACGCCCGTGCTGCACGCCGGGTCCGTCGAGACGCCGCAGCAGCACGCTCGCCTCGTCCGCGACGCCGTTCCCGAACTCGCCGCCGTCAACACCCGCAACCACTACAGCCCCGGCGAGCACGGCTTCCGGACCAACGCCGCCGAGTCGATGACCGCCTTCGACCGGCGGATGAACGGTGAGGACGTCGTCGCCGGGCCGGCCCGCGGTGAAACGCTCGACGGGCCGTGGAGCACCAGGAACAGCTTCGACGACGTCGCGAGCGACCTTCAAGAACGTCCCGTCGGCGCGCGGTCCGCCGTCGCCTTCGAGCACGGTGGCCAGGAGCACTTGGTCGCCGGTGTGCGCACCGAGCACGGCGTCCTCTTCGCCGATCCCGTCACCGGGCGGCTCGCCGAGCTGCCGCACGATGCCACGTCGATCCGCGAACTGCCGCTCGGGCATCAAGAACCGCCAACCATCGCCGACCGCCTGAGCCCGACGACGGAACGCCTGCCGCACGACGAGGGCTACCTCTTCGACGACCAGCACCGCGGGACGACGGCCGACCACGAGAGCATCCGGCGCGCGGTCGGCGACGAGCACATCTACCAGGACATCCACGACCGCGCGCTGGCTCGCCGGGACGCCGCCGGGCTGCCGCTGACCGACGACGCCGCCGTCGCGGTGCACGGCTACACCCGCGGCGAGTACGCCTACGACGTCAACGAGGCCCTTCGCCGCGGCCCCGGCCACCCCGGCTTCGACCTCGCGCAGGCCAACGCCCGCGCCATCACCGACGGCCTCAACCAGGTCCCGCGCACGTCCGGCGAGTCCGTCCGCGCCTTCGACGTCGGGGGCGACCCGCGGCTCGCCGAGCTCGTCGCCGGGCCGTACAACCCGGGTGACGTGGTCGTCGAGCCCGCGTTCTCCAGCGCGTCCATCAAGACCGACGAGTTCTCGTCCAGCAAGTTCGGCGACGACGTCGAGCTGCACGTCCGGTCCGACAACCTCCGCGACATCTCGAAGCTCGCCGAGAACCCGTCCGAGCGCGAATCGCTGTCGCCGCCCGGTACCCAGCTGCTGGTGCACGAACGGCGGCTCGAGATCACGCCCGACGGGCGCCGCAAGTGGGTCATCGAGGCCGAGGAGATCGGCCCCGGCCACCCGCGCTACCTCGATCCCGAGGCCGCGCGGCAGAAGATGGCCGAGCGGCGCGCCGAGAACGACCACAACGCGGCGGAGTTCGAACGGCGCCGGCAGTCCGCGCTGATGGAACGCCTCGGCGGCCTCAACGAACCCGAGCACGTCACGCCGCCGGCGGAGCACCCGACCGTTCACGGCGCCGTCGACACCCCCGCCGAACCGCTGCCCGTCCCCGAACCGGGGCCGGACTACTCACGGCTGGCGCGCTCGACCAACCCGCCCGCCGAACCGGCCATCCACGCCGGCGGGACGACGCCGAGCGAGCGCGCGGCCTACGTCCAGGACCGGCACCCACACCTGCGCGAGGTCAACCCGGGCTTCCACGAGCCGGGCGCGCTCGAGAACGGCTACCTGTCCAACTGCACCCGCGGGCCCGGCGCGTACTGGGACCGGCTGCACGGCGGCGACGCGACGGCCGAGCCGATCCCCTTCCACGAGATGGGCACGCGCGGCACGCTCGAGCACATCGAGGGCCGGTTCGGCGAGACGTTCTCCTCTCGCGGCAGCTACGACGACGTCATCCGCGAGATGCGGGACATGCCGCTCGACCACCACGCCGTCGTCGCGGTCAAGTACGAGGGCCCGAACGGCGCCGAGTACGGGCACGTCGCGATGGTCGTGCACACCCGCGAGGGCGTCGCGTTCATCGACCCGCAGTCCGGCGACCTCATGCACCTGCCGCAGCCGCCGAAGGACATCAAGCTGCTGCACGTCGGCACACCAGGCACGGAACACGTCCAGGTCGAGACCACGACGGAACACGGCGGCTACGGCCACGCCCCGCAAAACCGGCTCGACGAACTGCTCGCTCAGCCCCGCGTCGCCGAAGCGCTCGACGGCGCCACCACCGACCTCGTCGTCAAGGACCACGAGGGCAACCCGCAGAACCTCGGGCCGGTCGGCGAGTTCGTCCGGACGCGGCTGGCGGAGCACCCGGAGCTGGTCGAACTCCTCCACGACCCGGCCAACGAGTTCCTGACGCGCTCGCTGCTGCGCAAGCCGGAGACGATCGCCAGCCTGCTGGTGCACGACGAGGCCATCCCGATCCTGGCCGACGCCGTGCACGAGGTCCACCACCCGGACCCGGACGCCGACCCGGTGGGGCCGGACGCCGAGCCGACCCCGCTCACCGCGGAACAGCAGCAGGTCGCCGACGAGGTGACCGATGACGCGAGGCGGCACCGGCCGACCGATCGGCTGCAGGCCCCGTTCGATCCCGCGATGCGTGGCGACGAGGCCTACACGCGCGAATACCTCGGGCACCGGTACGAAGAGGCGGCCCGCGCACAGGCGGTTCTCGAGCGGACCTTGCCGCCGCTGGCCGAGGAGACCGGGGGGACCCCGGGTTTCCGGCCCGGTCCCAAGTCGATCGGTCGTGCGATGGACAAGATCGCCGGCTACGAAGGTGACGCGTCCCAGCTGATCGACCTGGCCGGCGCGATGATCCGGTTCGAGCGGGTGCAGGACGCGTACGCCGCGCTCGAACGCGTAGCCGCGCACCCCGAGCTGGACATCGTGAAGTTCGAGGACCGGTTCGCGAACCCCGCCGAGGCGGGTTACCGCGATCTGCAGATGAGCGTGCGCATCGACGGCCACGTCGCCGAGCTGCGGCTGCACGTCAAGGCACTCGACGATGTTTCGGCGTACGAGCACTCGCTCTACGAGGTCCGGCGCGATCTCAAGGCACTCCGGAAGGCCGAAGGCCGGGCGGAGTTCACCACCGAGGAACAAGCCCTGATCGACGGGCTGATCAAGCGCGAACGAGAGCTGTTCTGGGACGCGCTGCAGGGGAGTCTCTAATGGTCCAGACGCCGTCCTACTTCGAGTACTACGCCCACACGTACGTGGTCGACAGCACGCCCGACGGCGGGCTCACCGGTCGCATCCTGAACTGGCAGACCGGCGCCTTCGAGGAACGGCCGGACCACGTCCCGGACGTGCTCCTCGGCCATGAAGCCGAGATCGTGAAACTCACGCGGGAACGGTTCGTCATCCGGACCGAGGAGGAGCGGCACCACTACCTCCGCGGCGACGGACCGATCTTCGCGCTCTACCAGACGATCGACGCGATCTGGGCCGCCACCGAAGAGGACAGCCGCAGAATCACCAAGGAAGAGCGTGCGCTGATCGACTCGCTGTACCGGCGCACCTTCAAGATGTGGGAGGACGAGTTCGCCCGCCGCGACGCCGGCGAGGCCCCGACCTTCACCTTCACCTCGGTGTTCGAGCGATGATTCACGTGGAACATCGACTTTCGCCCGAAGACCAGCGCACCCTCTTGGTGCAGCTGGGAAAGCTCGTCCGCGAGCTCCGGACCGACGCCGCCGGGCCGGCCGCCGTCGACTTCCGGCAGGTCGGGACGCACCGCGAACTGCAGGGCCACAACGCGACGACGTCCGACGTCGTCGCCGAGCTGTTCTCCGAGCTGCGCAAGGGGATGTACGCCGAAGACCGCGGGACGTGGCTGCAGGCGCGGTTCACCCTCAACCCGGACGGCACCTTCGACTTCGACTTCGCGCTCGACGACGATCCGGTGTGGACGGACCCGCCACCCGCCACCGCCTACCCCGACGAGCTGGGCGCGTTCCCGCGCGCCGACGAGCACATCCCGGACTGGTGGCGGCTGCGCGCGCAGCTGCCGCTGGGCCTGGTGTTCCGGCACGCGGACGCCGGCGGCCCGGACGTCGAGCGGCCGCCGCTGACCGACACCGAGGTGCCGCTCGTGCTGCAGTACCTCGAGCGCGAAGCCGTCGTCCACGAAGACGGCGACGTGCGGTTCCACACCGACGGCGCCTGGATCTGGCCGTCGTCGGTGGCCGACCGGCTGGCCAAAGACGGCGTTCCGCCCGAACCGGACCTCGTCGAGCACATCCGGCGGCACCACTTCCAGCCGCCGTACGTCGAGCCGCTGGTGCGCCGGACCGCCGCGGCCGACCTGCTGGGCGAGCCGCGGCCGAAGCCGAGCCGCGCCGACGTCAAGAAGACGAGCGGGGACGTCGCCGCGGAGCTGGAGACGACGCCGAACCCGAAGCTCGCCGACGAAGAGCTGCTGATCGTGCTGGTGCAGCGGCTCGGCGAGCACGGCGTCTGGCCGGAGGCCTACCGCGTCGGCGACCGGGCCGACGGCACGTGGTGCCTCAACTTCACCCCGGACGGCTGGGAAGTCGCCGCGTACGCCGGCGGGAAGCCGCGCGAGCCGAAGTACTTCGACCGCCTCGAAGACGCCGCCCAGCAGCTGCTCGGCGCGTTGCTGCTGCACCCCGCCCGGATGACCGCCGGCCACGAAACCCCCTTGGAAACGGCCAAGGAGCTCGACGACTGGCCGGTCCACCCGGCACCGGGTGAGCCTCCCCTCACCCTGCTCCGCAACAAGCGCATCACGCGGCTGGTGGCGGGTACGGTCGTTCTGCGCTTGGGCGAGGAACCCGGCAACCTCGTCCACCACGGGGAGGTACGGTTCGCCACGACGTCGCTGCCGCTGGAACGCGAGCGGGAACGGCGGAGCTACCGGCTGAGACGCCCGCTGCACGTGATCACCGGCATCACGGTTCCGTGGGCGAACCTGCCGGGTGGCGCGGTGGCCTTCGTGCTGCCGAAGACGATCGCCGAGCACGAGTCCGACGGAAGCCTGGAGAGGATCGAGTAGGTGGAAGCGGCGGAAGCGATTGCCAAGGTCGGCCAGTGGCTGCGCGCGGTGCACGGCCCGGACGTCTCCGGCCCCGCCGGGCTCCGGGTGGACACCGAGAAGGTGCTGCGCATCCCCGAGGGCTGGTCGGTGCCCTACAACACCATCGCGTTCCTCGACGAGGGCCGCCCGGAGAAGGAGATCTTCCCGCCGCCGTCGGTCGTCGTCCGCGAGCCGGACGGCGAGCTGCGCCAGGCGCACCCGCACCCCGGCGGGCTGTCGGTGCCGGTGGCGTTCCCCGGCCAGGAGAACTGGCGCGAGGTCGTCGACCCCGAGTACGTGAAGGCCGGGCTCGGCGAGCTGGGCGTGCCGCTGCAGGCGGTCGCGGGCTGGGTGAAGGTCGACGCCGAGGGCAACCAGACCGGCGAAGAGCGGGAAAACCCCGAGTACAAGGCCGGGCCGATCCGCCGCGGCTACCCGAAGCCGGAGAACACCCTGGAGACGCTGCTGTCGTTCGGCAGCGTCGGCTGGCTGACCCGGGAGCTGCTGCTCATCGGGCTGATCCGGTGCGAGGTGTACGTCCCGCTCGACCTGGAGACCGGCAAGACCGACCGCTTCTACTTCGCCGAGGAGCGCAACGAGCTCAAGGTGTTCAGCTCGACCCGGCACCTGCCTTCCCGCGAGCACGGCTGGTGGAAGGTCGACGTCGCGACGCTCGCCGAGTTCGAGCACCCGCCGAACCTGGTGATCAACGGCGGCCCGACGACCATCGAGGACGTCTCCAGCGGGGAGCTCGCCGAGATCGTCCAGCGGTTCCCGCGCCACGAGCCGCGCATCGACGTGCACGGCCGCTGCCCGGAGGCCGAGGAGGACCTGATCCGCGTCGCCGCCGACACCGCGGCGCGGATGGGCCTGCCGGACCCGGTCAAGCCGCCGCTCGCCGCGGCCGAGAAGGCACGCCGCCGCGGCTTCGAGCTGACCGCCGAGGAGTGCGCGAAGACCGTGCTCGGCGAGTCGTGGCTGAAGCGGCTGCAGATGCCGGAGCCGCCGCGCAGCAAGCCGAACGACCTGCGCGCGAACGGCCTGGCCCCGACGTACGACAACGCCGGCCGCCCGACCCCGCGGCTCGACACGTTCGGCAAGTACTTCGAGCGGAACCTCGACGGCTTCCGCTACGGCTGGCAGCGCGTCACGGGCGCGTACGTCGGCTTCGCGCTCGGGGAGGCCCTCGGCGCGGCCGTCGACCGGATGATGCTGCACGACATCCACGCGAAGTACGGCATCGAAGGCGTCACCGACCTGGTGCCGGCGTTCGACCAGCCGGGCCGGATCGGCTCGCTCACGCAGCGGCTGCTCTTCTACACCGAGGCCGCCATCCGCAGCCCGCACCGCGAGCAGCCGGAGTCGCGTGAGGCCGAGCAGCTCTTCCCCGGCGTCGTCCGCGGGGCGCTGCAGCGCTGGCTGCGCACGCAGGGCGCCCCGATGGAGAACGCGGACGGCTGGCTCGTCCAGGTCGCAGACCTGCACGCCCGCCGCGACGCCGACGACGCCGAGCTGAACTCCTACCACCAGCTCGCGACCGAAGCCGGGAGCGCGCCGCCGATGACCGGCCCGGCCGCGCTGATCCCGGCCTTGCCGGCGGCGTTGACCATGGCCGGGCCCGGCAGTGGCCTGAGTGGAGGCGCGCGCCAGGCGGTGCGCGACCTCGCCGGCGTCACCCACCCGACCGAGCCCGACCTGGCCGCCGCGACCTACCTGACCTGGCTGTTCGAGCACGCGCTGACCAAGGAGGCGTTCAGCTTCCCGATCTGGAACCTCAGCCGTGAGGTGCTCAACCCGGACAACCAGTACCAGCAGGGTCCGGAGTGGACGGACATCAAGGACATGGTCGCCGAGTCGGTGCCGTTCTTCGGCGAGCACGGACTGCCCGACCTGCGGATACCCGAGCTGATCGGCGACGGCAAGACGACCCTCTCGGTCCTCGGACGTGCTTTCGCCGCGTTGTCGGGCTTCGAGAACTACCCGGAGCAGGCGCTGCTCCGCGCCGTCAACCACTCCGGCCGCAGCGCGCTCACCGGCGCGATCGCCGGTGCCCTGCTCGGCGCGCGCACCGGGATCCCGGGGCTGCCGCAGAAGTGGGTCGACCAGCTGGAGCTGCGGTACCTGGTGGAGAACGTCGCTTCGGACGCCTACTGGCACTTCGACCGCCACTCGGCGCTGAGCGCGCTCGGCGACGAGTGGATCGAGCGGTACCCGCGGCGGTAGCCCGAGGATGGGGAGCATGACTGAACGCGACGACGGCTTCGTCGAGTGGCGGCCCGACGTCGACCCGGAGTTCGACGAGAAGGCGTTTCCCGGTCTCGGCATCCCGGTGCGCGCCATCCGGGGCTGGGTGCAGTACACGCTGTTCGGGGAGCCGACCGGCCCGCGCCGAGTCAACGAGCAGTACACGCCCGGCCCGGTCTGGCGGGGCTTCCCGGTGCCGTCGTCCGACGCCGGGAAGCTGCTGAACTACCTGGGCGCGAACTGGATCAGCCGCGCCGAGTTCGCCCGCGCGTTGCTGGACTGCGAAGTGCTGGTGCCGGTGCCGGACGGCGAACCGCTGATCCGGCCGGTTCCGGGCGGCCGGGAGGTCATCGCCTACAGCTCGTCGGCGAAAGTGCCCGGCCGGTACCCGCACCGGTGGCGGACGACCGTCCGCGACCTGCTGGCGGACCTGCCGGGGACCGGTCTGACGCTCGACCCCGGCACCGGCCTGGTGCGCAGCCTGAGCGCCGCCGAACTGGGTGACATCGATCCGGGCGAGCGGACGAAGGTCGACGAACCCGCGCCGGAAGCCGGTCCCGAGGTCGCCGAGGCATTGCCGGGGCTGGTCGCGGAGTTCGGCGTCGAGCCGCCCGACCTGCTGGAACGGCACCTCCGGTACGCCGTCGACCACGCCCGTGACCACCACTTCGAGCTGACGCCGGAGGAGTGCGTCCGGTACCTGCGCGGGTTCGCCTGGCAGTACCGCAACGGCGTCCGGCGGCGGGCGGGCCAGGACCCGGAATGGCCCGCCGACCTGGGCGCGAACGGCTTGATCGCGCACGTCGGCGAGGACGCTCAGCCGCGTCCGGTGCCGTGGACGTACGGCAAGTTCCTCGCCTTCGGCACGCCGGCCGCGCGCTTCGCGTGGCACCGGCTCGTCGGCGCGTACGTCGGCTTCGCCATCGGAGACGCGCTGGGCGGCGGTGCCCCCGGCACGCTCGGCGGGCTGACGCGCCACCTGCTGTTCCACACCGACATCGTCTTGCGCGGCCTGCCGCCGGTGCCGACCGGCGAAGTGCCGGCGAACCTGCCGTTCCCGGACCCGGTCGGCTGGCTCGCGGTCGCGACGCGGCACGCGGGTCTCGCTCCGGACAGCGTCTCGACGTTGCTGGCGACGGCGCTGGCCGCGACGCCGGCGAGCGCGGTCGCCATCGACGGCGTCGACGGAGAGCAGTACGCGAAGGACGTCGCAGACGCCCTCACCGGCGGCGACCCGGAGGTGACCGAGGGCGTCGGCCTGCTGGTCGCGCTGTTCCAGGCCCTGCTCACCCGGGACGCGTTCGCGCTGCCGGTGCACCTGCGGCTGCGCGAGATCGGCGGCGACCTCGCCACGCAGGTACTCGCGCTGCGCGAGGACCGCGACGCCGACGACGTCACGCAGCTGGAGAGCATCGGCGACGGCCGGAGCGTGCGGTCGGTGCTCGGCCGGGCGCTGTTCGCCGCGGCCAAGCGCGGCCACGACCCCGAAGCCGCGATCACGCTCGCCGCGCGGTCCGGCCCGGTCGCGGGCGCCATCGCGGGGGCGCTCGTCGGCGCCCGGGTCGGCGTGCCGGGCCTGCCGTGGGTCACGGGACTGCCCGACCTCGGCCTCCTCGAGGACGTCGCCAGCGACGTCTTCTGGTACTTCAACCGCAACGGCCTCCAGACGGAGACCGCGGAACACCCGCGCTGGGAACGCCGATACCCCAGCGGACGCTTCACGCCGAAACCGAAGGGACCCGACTTGCGATCGCGACTGCGGGGGAGCCTGCTGGCCGGGGCGATCGGCGACGCGCTGGGCGCGAAGACCGAGTTCGACTCGATCGACCGGATCCGCGAGATCGCCGGGCCGGCGGGCATCACCGACTTCATCCCCGCGTACGGCGGCGTCGGCCGGATCACCGACGACACGCAGATGACGCTCTTCACGCTCGAAGCGCTCATCCGCGCCCACGCCCAGCGGCGGAAGACCGGGTCGGCGGACGTCGTCCACTCGCTGCAGCTGGCCTACCAGCGCTGGTTGCACACGCAGGGCGTCGCGTGGGACCGGGCGCGCGGGCCGCAGTCGGCGGTCGAGGCGCCGGACGGCTGGCTGATCACGCACCAGGACCTGTTCAGCCGCCGCGCGCCGGGGCTGACGTGCTTCGGCGAGCTGGAGGCGTACGGCCGCTCCGGCGTCCGCGGCACCATCGAGCGGCCGGTGAACAACTCGAAGGGCTGCGGCGGCGTGATGCGCGCGGCGCCCATCGCGCTGTGGTCCGACGACCTCGCCGAGGTGTTCCGGCTCGGCGCCGAGAGCGCGGCGCTGACCCATGGTCACCCGAGCGGGTATTTGTCCTCGGGCTGCTTCGCGGTGCTCGTCCACGGGCTGCTGCACGGGAAACCGCTGCTCGACGCCCTCGCGGCCGCGCGGGCCGAGCTGGTGAAACACGAGGGTCACGAAGAGCAGAGCGACGCGTTCGACGCGGCCCTGGCGCTGGCGGAGCAGGGCCCGCCGACGCCGGAAAAGCTGGAGACGCTCGGGCAGGGCAACGTCGGCGAGACCGCGCTGTCGATGTCCGTGTACGTCGCGCTGACCACCGCGGACGCCGACACGGCGTTGCTCGCGGCGGTCAACCACAGCGGGGACAGCGACTCGACCGGCTCGGTCTGCGGCAACCTCGTCGGCGCGATGTACGGCGAGGAAGCCCTGCGCAAGAGCTGGCTGGAGCAGCTGGAGCTCCGCGACGTCATCATCGGCTTGGCGGACGACGCGCTCACCGAATTCGGCCCGGACGCACCGGGTGACGACCGGTGGTTCGCGCGCTACCCGGTCGACTAGATTTCGGGTGTCACTGGGGTCAGGGGAGGACGAAACGTGCGTTACCGGGTAGAGGTGGCCGAACGCCCGGACGGCCTGTACGCGACGTGGGGCGAGGGGACGTTCCGCGCGCAGCGTTCGACGACCGACGGCACCGTGCTGCTGTCGGTGCTGCCGGAGGAAGAGGCGCCGGAGGACTTCGACAAGGAGTTCGACGACCGGCCGGCCAAGGTCGTGCCGGCCAGCGAGGTGCCGTCGACGTTCACGCTGCGCACCTTCGCCGCCTACGACGACGAGATCTTCGAGGTCGCGCCGGGCGCGCGGCCGGAGCTGACGCTGCGCTGGGTCCGCGACGACGCCGCCCGCGCGGCGCAGCTGGGCCTGACCGACTTCTCGGTCACGGTGCCCGCCAAGCAGGTCACCGCGCTGTGGCAGACGCGGCTGGACTTCACCGAGACGCCGGAGGCGCGGCCGCAGCCGGGCACCGGCGACCAGAACGCGCTGCTGCGCGCGATCGGCCGGACGCTGCTGCACACGGTGCCGGGTGGCTGGGCCCGCGTCGGCGCCCAGTTCCGGCAGGTCGGGGACTACTCCGAGATCGAAGTCCGCGCGGTCGGCGACGAGGACGGCCCGGTGTCGGTCTCACTGCCGGCGGTGCCGCGGCTCGGCGGGCTCTTCGCGCGGCTGCGGGCCGCGATGTTCCAGCCCGAGACCGGCACCTGGTACCAGGGCACCTTCACGCTCGACGCGGAGTCGCAGTTCGACTTCGACTTCGACGCCGACCGCGAGCCGGACTGGCGGGTGCCGCCCAACGATGGCGGCCGCCCGTCGACCGCGGCCTACGAGCTGGAGCTGGCCACCTACCCGCGGGCGGCGAAGCACGTCCCGGCGTGGCTGACCGCGAAGGCCGGGCTGCCGCTCGACGTCACGTTCCGGCTGGCCCGGACCGCCGATTCGCACGCCGAGGGCGAGCGCCCGGTGGTCAACCGGCCGCCGGTGCCGCCGGACCAGGTCCGCGGGCTGCTCGACTACCTGTTCCGAGCGCCGGTCGCGCTGCACCGGCCCGCGCCGCTGCCGGACATCTTCGGCGCGCCGGGCGCGAAGCCGGACGTGCCGAACGCGTTCCACACCGACGGCACCTGGATCTGGCCCGCCGCCGTGCCGCACTACCTGCGCAAGTACGGGGTGCCGCCGGAGCCGGAGCTGGTCGAGCACGCGCGTGCGATGAGCTTCCGGCCGCCGTTCGTCGGCGAGCTGGTCCGCGCGACGGCGGAGGCGGAGGTCCTCGGCCAGCCGCGGCCGCCGCAGACGGCCGCCGACCTGCCGGACGAGCGCGCGCTCACCCGCGTCGCGCGCGGCGAGCAGGTGCGGACGCTCAAGGGCGCGGAGACGCTGGAGCTGCTCCAGCAGCGGCTCCACGAGCACGGCGTGCCGGCCTCGGCCTACCGGATCGGCGCCACCGAGGTGCCCGCCGACGACGTCTGGACGCTGCGGCGCGCGGAGAACGGCTGGGAGGTCTCGCGGCCGCCGTCCGACGAGCCGGTCGCGTTCGGCTCGCTCGCCGACGCGGCCCGGTTCCTGCTCGGCGTGCTGCTGATGCAGCCGCCGCGGCCGGCGGAGGAGTCCGACCAGCCCGCCGACTGGCCGATCCTGCCGATGCGCGGCGAGCCGCCGTTGAACTTCTACCGCGGCAAGCGCCTGATCGTGCTCACGCCGGGCACGACGGTCGTCCGGTTCGGCAACGAGACCGGCAACCTGGTGCACGCCGACGGCTCGCGGTTCGTCGAGACGTCGCTGGCGTTCGAGCGTGAGCGCGAGAAGCGGCTCTACCGCGTGCAGCGCTCGCTGCGGGTGCTGACCGGCGTGGCGGCGCCGTGGGGCGGGATGCCGGGCGGCGCGGTCGCCTACCTGCTGCCGCGGCCGCTCGCCCAGCACCTCGAGACGGGCTCGCTCAGCAGGCAGTGATCAGGACGGCGGGCGACCACCAGTAGTCGGCGAGCGGTTCGACGTCGACGTCGGCGAAGCCCGCCGTCTTCAGCTGCCCGGCCCAGACCGCGGCCGGGTGCTCCCAGTTCGTCCGCTCCTGCCCGGAGACGATCCCGAGCAGGACGGGCAGCAGGAAACCCTGCGCGACCAGGGAGGCGTCGTCGCCGTACTCGGCGACGCCACGCTCGTAACGCGCGACCAGCGAGCGCAGGTGGTCCGGCGACCCTTCGACGTACTCGGGGACGTCGAACTCGGCGAGCACCAGCGTCCCGGTGCGCGGCTGCAGCGCGCGCAGCACTTCGGCGCGTTGCTCCGGCTCGATGGACTGCAGTGCGAACGTCGACTGGGTGAAGTCCCAGCCGAGGTCGTCGCGGGCCAGGAACTCCTGCGCGGTGGCCTGCCAGCAGCTCGCCGACGGGACCCGTTCGCGGACGCCGTCGAGCAGCGCGGCCGACGGTTCGACGAGGTCGATCCGGCTCGGCACGTGCGTGGCCTGCTCAAGGGCGGGCACGACGGCCAGGCCGTCGCCGCAGCCCAGGTCGAGCAGCGATTCCGGCTTCGCGCTGTCGTAGCGCGCGGCCAGTTCCTCGCTCAGCCGCCGGTACAGCCCGACGTTGCCGCCGCCGCGGATGAACGCCGTGAACGCCTCCGGCTGGTCGTACACCGCCGCCGCGCCTTCTCCGGCGAGGTGGATCCGCAGTTCGCCGGCCAATGGTGAGCCGGCGCGGCGGGCGAGTTCGGCGGCCTGGTCGCGGTCACCGGAGCGGTAGGCGGCGAGGGCGTCGGCGAGCAGCTCGATCGAGGTCATGTCCACGAGATATCAGAACGGCACCCACAACGTCACCCGAGTGCCGCCGCCGGCGAGTCCCGACTCGACCCGGGACGTCCCGCCGACCTCGGCGAGGCGCGCGGTGATCGACTCGCTGATGCCGAACCCGGCCGGGTGGTCGGCCGCGCTGAAGCCGCTGCCGTGGTCGCGGGTGATCACCGCGATGCCGCCCTCGCGTTCCTCGACGCGCACCACGACCCGGTCGGTGCCGGAGTGCTTCATCGTGTTCCGCATCGCCTCGCGCACGGCGTCGCGGATGGCGATCTGCCGGACCTCCGACAGCGTGTCGTCGTCGAGCTCGGCCAGCACGAGCTGCGCACGCAGCCCGTCGCGCGCCATCTCGGCGGCGAGCGCGGCGAGCTTCTCGCCCAGCGGCCGGGCCCCGGCTTCCGCCTGCTCGGTCTTCGCCGTCTCGATCATGTGCCGGATCTCCATCGCCTGCGCGCGGGCGAGCCGCTGGATTTCGACCAGCCGTTCTTCGGGCTTCGACGTGTCGGACAGCGCCATGGCTTCGAGGGTCTGCAGCACGGTGTCGTGCAGCATCCGGTGCTGCTGGGCGCGCTCGGCGAGCCGGCCGTTGCGGGTGCCGTAGGCCAGCGCCAGCCGGGTGCCGAGGCCGGTCAGCACCAGCGCGGCGGTGGCCAGGAACAGCTCGGCGAGCAGTGCGGAGTACGTCGAGAACGCGGCACCGACGTGGAACTGCCCGGTGTTGAGCCAGTTCGCCAGCATCCGCAGCGGGAAGCTGAGCAGCCCGAACACCAGCCCGCTCGGGACGCCGAGGGCGAGCGTCAGCAAACCGGCCTCGCCGAAGAGGTGGATGCTGCTGACCGCCAGCGCGTCGAAGTACGCCTCGGCCGGCACGGTCAGCGCGAGGACCAGCGGCGACAGCACGGTGAAGACGAGGTCGACGGCCAGCAGCTTGCCCGCGTCGCGGCCGCGGTACGGCGCCGAGCGGAACATCCAGCGGAAGCCGATCAGGTTCACCGCGATCGAGAGCAGCGTGAACAGCCCGACCGGCAGCAGGCCGGTCGTGCCGTGGCGGAAGGCGTAGGCGCCGAACTGGCCGGGCACCGCGAGCAGCCGGAAGGCCAGCGGGATGAGCACGACGTACCGGGTGGCGCGCAGCAGCAGGCCGTCGCGCCGGCTCGGGTCGATCGGGCCGCCGATCTTCGAGATCCGCTTCAGCGCGTGGATCGGGGTCGGGTCGCCGATCTCGTCCGAAAGCTCGCTGGTGGCCGTCGCGATCGCAGGCGCGCCCTGCCGCAGGAGCGCCACGAAGAAGCTGCCCGGTTTGGGCGGGCCGGGCGCTTCCGTGGACATCGCGCGGACAACCCCCTGGTCACGTCGGTGAACCGAGGATAGGGAGTATCACCGATCCGCGACGGCTAGGTCCAGCGTTCCACGGAATTCACAGCAAACCGGTCAGGAATTTCCGATTCCCTGTTCCGCCGCCCACTTCTTCAGCTCCGCCACGGCGTCGTCGTGCTCCAGCGGGCCGCGGTCGAGGCGCAGCTCCTTGAGGAACTTCCACGCCTTGCCGACGTCCGGGCCCGGCCGGATGCCCAGCAGCTCCATGATCTGCTCGCCGTTGAGGTCCGGCCGCACGCGGTCGAGGTCCTCCTTGGCCTTGAGCGCGGCGATCCGGGCCTCGAGGTCGTCGTAGGTCGCCTGCAGCGCGGCCGCCTTCCGGCGGTTGCGCGTGGTGCAGTCGGCGCGGACGAGCTTGTGCAGCCGGGTCAGCAGCGGGCCGGCGTCGGTGACGTACCGGCGGACCGCCGAGTCCGTCCACTCGCCCTTGCCGTAGCCGTGGAACCGCAGGTGGAGGAACACGAGCTGGGAGACGTCGTCGATGATCTCCTTGGAGAACTTGAGCGCCCGCAAACGTTTGCGAGCCATCCGCGCCCCGACCACCTCGTGGTGGTGGAAGCTCACCCCGCCGCCCGGCTGGAACTCCCGCGTCGCGGGCTTGCCGGCGTCGTGCAGCAGCGCCGCCAGCCGCAGGATCAGGTCCGGCTCCGACGTCGGCTCGTGCGTCTTCTCCAGCTCGATCGCCTGGGCGAGCACGGTCAGCGAGTGCTGGTAGACGTCCTTGTGCTGGTGGTGCTCGTCGATCGCCAGCCGCATGCCGGGCACCTCGGGCAGCACCCGGTCGGCCAGCCCGGTGTCCACGAGCAGCTCCAGCCCCGGCCGCGGGTCGTCCGCGAGCAGCAGCTTGGACAGCTCGGCCTGGACGCGCTCGGCGGTGATCCGGTCGATCTCGCCCGCCATCGACGCCATCGCGTCGACCACCCGCGGCGCGGCGGTGAAGCCGAGCTGCGCGGCGAAGCGGGCAGCCCGCAGCATCCGCAGCGGGTCGTCGGCGAACGACTCCTGCGGCGTCGCCGGCGTGTCGAGCACCTGCTCGCGCAGCGCGCTCAAGCCGTCGTGCGGGTCGATGAACGTCTTCGACGCCAGTTCGACGGCCATCGCGTTGACCGTGAAGTCACGCCGGAGCAGGTCGTCCTCGATGCTGTCGCCGAAAGTCACCTCGGGGTTGCGGCCGACGCGGTCGTAGCTGTCCGCGCGGAACGTCGTG
This sequence comes from Amycolatopsis sp. NPDC098790, assembly GCF_044759945.1. Classification (NCBI taxonomy): domain Bacteria; kingdom Bacillati; phylum Actinomycetota; class Actinomycetes; order Pseudonocardiales; family Pseudonocardiaceae; genus Amycolatopsis; species Amycolatopsis sp. NPDC098790. Next base: position 1,146,584 of record NZ_JBIWAI010000001.1, on the reverse strand, counting down.
ATTTCGAGCTGCATGCCCTTCTTGGTCACGCCGACCGTGCCGAACGCGATCCCGACGTCCCAGACCGCGTCGCCCCAGTCGCTGACGATCTTCAGCACCCGGTCCGGCCGCGCGTCCGTCGTGAAGTCGAGGTCACCGGAGCGCCGGCCGAGCAGCGCGTCGCGCACGCTCCCGCCGACGAGGTACAGGCGGTGCCCGGCCCGGGCGAACCGCTCGGCCAGCTCGTCCGCCAGGGGGGAGAGCCGCATCAGCTCCACCACCGCGTTCTCCTTGGCGACCACGTCGTTCACGAAGTTCCCACTACTTTCGGGTGCGATTACTACAGGCACCGCCGGACAGGACACGGAGAGCCAGCCTACCGGGGCAACCGTTTGCTCTAGCATCGCAGCATGTCTGGATCAGCCGGCCGCCCCGGCGCCTCGAAGCCGCGGAGGCGGCGCAGGCGTCAGCGCGGCAGGCGCCTGACCACGGTCGACGAGACGTCGGCCGGCGGTCTCGTGGTGGACGCCGAGCGCGAACAGGCGGTGCTGATCGGCCGGCTCGACCGGCACGGCAGACTGCTGTGGTCGCTGCCCAAGGGCCACATCGAGGACGGTGAAACGGTGGAACAGACGGCCGTGCGCGAGGTCAAGGAGGAAACCGGCATCTCCGCGCGCGTGCTGCAGCCACTGGGCACCATCGACTACTGGTTCGTGGCCGAGCGGCGGCGCATCCACAAGACCGTCCACCACTTCCTGCTCGAAGCGCTCGGCGGCGAACTGTCCGACGAGGACGTCGAGGTCACCGAGGTGGCCTGGGTCCCGCTGGCCGAGCTGGAGACCAGGCTGGCCTACTCCGACGAGCGCAAGCTCGTCCGGAAGGCCGGCCGGCTGATCGAGGAACTTTTCGCGCGCCCGGACGTCCACGGACGAGACGAGCACGCCCCTGAGGGAGCCCCCGAGTGAAGCGGTTCGCCGCAGCCTTCCTTTCCGTCCTCTTCCTGGCCGTCCCCGCCCTCACCGGAGCCACGGTGGCCCAGGCGGAGGAAGGCGCGCGCCTGCGCGTCGACCTGACGCAGCTGAACCCGCGCGTGATCACGACGTCGTCGACGACGCTGACCGTCGCCGGCACGGTGACCAACACCGGCGACCGGAAGGTCACCCGGCCGCAGGTCCGGCTGCAGGTCGGCGAGCGCGCGACGACTTCGCGCGGGATCAACGACGTGTTGTCCGGCGCGGTCATCAAGGACACCCCGCTGACCGAGTTCACCTCGGTCGCCGACGTCCTGGAGCCCGGGCAGAGCGCACCGCTGAACATCACGGTGAACCTGACCGGCTCGAAGGCCGCGCAGTTCGGCAGCCCCGGCGTCTACCCGCTGCTGGTGAACGTCAACGGCACCCCGGAGTTCGGCGGGCCGGCCCGGCTGGGCGCGGTCAGCATGCTGATGCCGGTGCTGGCCAGGCCGGGCAAGGCGGCCGGGCACTCGTCGGCGGGCGCGCCGAGCATGACCCTGCTGTGGCCGCTGACCAGCAGCGTCCCGCAGGTGTACGCGGCGCCGTACGGCCAGCCGCTGGTGCTGCGCGACGACCGGCTGGCCGACGAGATCGGCCCCGACGGCCGGCTGAACGCGCTGGTCACCGCCGCGTCGACGGCCGTGCAGGGTGATCCGAGCCTCGCCAAGTCGATGTGCTTCGCGCTCGACCCGGACCTGCTGGCGACGGTCGACTCGATGACCCGCGGCTACCAGGTGCACACCGAGGGCGGCAACATCGGTGGCAAGGGCGTCCAGACGGCGAAGACGTGGCTCGCCTCGCTGCGCACCCTGCTGACCGGCCGGTGCGTGGTGGCGCTGCCCTTCGCCGACGCCGACCTGAACACCGTCTCCCGGATCCGTCCCGGCGACCCGATCCTGGTCGCGCAGGCGGCCGCGGCGGCGGCGACCATCCAGCAGGTCGCGGGCGTCACGCCGCAGACCGGCGTGCTCTGGCCGGACGGCACGCTCAACGAGGCCGTGCTCACCGCGCTCACCCAGGCCGGCGTCAAGACCGTGCTCACCGACGCGGCGAAGCTGGCTCCGGCCGGGGCCGGCGGCGGCGTCACCGTGCAGGGCGGCGCCGTGCGCGCCCAGCCGACCGACTCGCTGATCTCCGCGGCCATGTCCGGCGTGCCGAGCGTGCCCGACTCGGTCACCGTCGCCGTGAACACCGAGCGCGCGATCTCGAGCCAGAACGGGCTCGGCGCGCTCGCCTTCCGCGCGGGCCTCGGCCTGCCGTCCGGGCAGGAGCGCCCGGACCACCTGCTGGTCGCCCCGCCGCGGCGCTGGGACGCCCCGGCCGCCGAGCTCACGGCGTACCTGCAGCAGGTCGGCGACTTCCTCAACGCCGGGCTGGTCACGGCGCAGTCGCTCCCGTCGCTGCTGGACGCCGACCCGCAGGGCTCCGGCGCGGTCGGCGACGGCGGCCAGGACCCCGGCGCGGTCACCGACCCCGCCGCCGTCTCGACGCTGGCGAAGCTCGACGAGCAGGCCACCGGGATGGCGTCCGCGATGCAGCTGGACCCCACCAAGCGGGTGAAACCGGACGACGTCGTCGCGCCGGTCCGGCTGGCCGAGCTGCGCGGGGCCTCCACCGGCTGGCGGGGCCTGCCCGCCGACGCCGCGACCGCGAACGCCCAAGCCGAGATCGGGGCCATCAGCGACCGGGTGAGCGTCCAGCAGCCGCGGCAGACCATCGCGCTCGCGTCCGGCAACTCCCCGCTCCCGGTGTACGTGGTGAACGACCTGCCGGTCGGGATCAACGCCCGGTTCACCTTGAACAACAACATCGGCCTGCGCGCGGACGACCGCAAGGAGGTGTCGTTCCCCGCGGGCGGCGGACGGCAGTACTTCCTCCCCGTGGAGGCGCTGCGGGCCGGCCGGTTCAGCGTCGATGTGTCGTTGAGCACGCCGACCGGTACCCCGCTCGGGTCATCCGCGCGCTTCGAACTGACGTCGACGGAGTACGGCGCGATCACCATCATCGCGACCGTCGCCGCAGGTGTGGCCCTGCTTCTGCTCGCCTCCCGGCGCATCTACCGGCGGGTCAAGGACGCCCGGACGGGTCGCGACGTCGTGGACTGATCCGTCGGCCTTTGAGTGTTCCGGGCGGTTCCCGATTACCCTTGGTCCGCACGTGCGCGGCACCCGGCCGCGGCACCGGAGTAGAGCACCGAGGATTGGGCACGCGTTGGAGAGAGAGCCGGGCTTACCACCCGAGCGTGCGGGCCGTCCTCGGCGCGAAGGCGCTCAGCCCCCGCAACGGGGTGACGGGCCCCCGCGTCCGGCCCGCCGCCAGCAGCCGCCTCCGCCACCCCAGGAGCGCGGCCGCAGGCAGCCGCCCCGCAACGGGCAGACGCGCCAGATGCCGCCGCCGGACGACGCGACGGTCCGCGACCGCCGCCCGGTCCGCGACGACGGCCCACCCCGGCCGGCCCGCGACGACGGAGGCCCGCGGCGGCCCGCGCGCGACGACGCCCCACCCCGGCGGCCCGTCCGAGAGGACGGCCCGCCACCCCGGCGCCCGGCCCGCGACGACGCCCCGCCGCGAGACGGCCGCCCGGTCGACGGGCCACCTCGCGATGGCCGACCTGTCGACGGCCCACCCCGCGACGGCAGGCCCCTCCGCGACGACGGCGTGGTCCGCGACCAGCGGCCGCCGCGCGACGGCCAGCCGGTCCGCGACGACCTGCCTCCCAACGACGCGTGGCCCGTCCACGACGAGGCCCCGCCCCGCGAGCCGCAGCGTCCCGCCCGGCGCGTCCTGCCGCCGGGCGCTCCGCCTCAGCAAGGCCCGCCGCCACCGCGTGGCGGGCAGCCGCCGCGTGCCGGGGGTCCGGCACCCACGCGCATCCAGCCGGTGCCGCCCGTGCCGCCGCCCCCGGGACCACCCGGCCCGCCGTCGGCCCAGGGCCGGCTGCCGCAGCCCGCCCCGCCGGTGACCCCGCCGCCGGGCACCCCCGCTCCCGGCACCCCGCCGCCCGGCATCCCCGTGCCCCCGCGCGGGCGCGGCTCCCGGCGTCCCGCGCCGGTCCGGCCGTGGCAGGAGGAGGCCCAGCGCCCGCCCGACCCGGAGGCGACGCGGTTCATCCCGCGCACCGCCGGCGTCCCGATGAACTCGCGCTGGCCGGTCGCCGACCCGGACGTCATGCGCCCGTACGACGCGCTGGCCACCCAGGTCATGCCGGCTCTCAAGGGCCCGCTGGTCAAGCCGAGGCCCGGCGAAGAGGTCGAAGCGCCGGCCAAGGCGCCGTCGCTGGCGAAGGCGTCCGGCCGGATGGCGATCGCGTCGCTGATCAGCCGGATCACCGGCTTCCTGTGGAAGCTGCTGCTGGTCGCCGCGATCGGCCAGGGCATCGCGAACGACTCGTTCAACGTCGCCAACACGATGCCGAACATCATCTTCGAGCTGCTGATGGGTGGCGTGCTCGCCAGCGTGGTCGTCCCGCTGCTGGTGCGCTCGCAGGACGACCCCGACGGCGGGGCCGCCTACACCCAGCGGCTCATCACGGTGGCGTTCTCGCTGCTGCTGGTCGGCACGGTGGTCGCGGTGCTCGCGGCCCCCGCGTTCACGAGCCTCTACGTCGACTCGTCCGGCAAGGCGAGCGCGGACCTCACCACGGCGTTCGCCTACCTGCTGCTGCCGGAGATCTTCTTCTACGGCGTCTTCGCGCTGCTCTCGGCGGTGCTGAACGCCAAGCAGATCTTCGGCCCCACCGCGTGGGCGCCGGTGATCAACAACCTGGTCGTCATCTTCACGATCCTCGTCGTCTGGGTCATGCCCGGCGACATCGACACGGCCAACGTCTCGATCACCGACCCGAAGGTGCTGACGCTCGGCATCGGCGTCACCGGCGGCATCGTCGCCCAGGCCCTGCTGCTGGTGCCGCCGCTGCTGCGGTCCGGCTTCCGGTTCAAGTGGCGCTGGGGCATCGACAAGCAGATGAAGGAGTTCGGCGGCCTCGCGCTCTGGATCCTCGGCTACGTCGCCGTCAGCCAGATCGGCTACACGATCAACACGCGCGTGCTGACCACCGGTTCACCCGGTGGTGTGACCGCGTACAGCAACGCCTGGCTGCTCTTCCAGCTGCCGTACGGCGTCATCGGCGTCTCGCTGCTGACGGCGATCATGCCGCGGATGAGCCGCGCGGCCGCCGACGGCGACCACAAGAAGCTGATCGGCGACCTCTCGTACGCGTCCCGGATCTCGACGGTGATGCTCGTCCCGATCTCCGCGGTGATGACCGTGGTCGGCGGCTCGATCGGCATCGCGCTGTTCACCTTCGGCAAGGGCACGGTCGACACCGCCGAGCGCCTCGGCGACGCCCTCGCCATCTCGGCGTTCGCGCTGCTGCCGTACGCGCTGGTCATGCTCCAGATGCGCGTCTTCTACGCGATGAAGGACGCCCGCACGCCGACGCTGATCATGATCGTGATGACGCTGGTCAAGGTGCCGCTGCTGTACCTGTGCCCGGTGCTGCTGTCGCCGGACAACGTCGTGCTCGGCGTCATGATGGTCAACGCGCTGACGTTCGTCGTCGGCGCGATCCTCGGCCAGGTCTGGCTCTGGGTGACGCTCGGCAACCTGCGCAGCAAGCGGGTGATCGGCGTGATCCTCTTCACGGTGGTCGCGAGCGCACTCGGCGTCGGCGCGGCGTGGGTGGTGGGCCAGGTCGTGCCGGACTCCTTCGGGCCCAAGCTGGGCGCCTGGGTCAAACTGTTCCTGCAGGGCATCGTCGGCATCGTGGTGTCGTTCGGCGTGCTCATGGCGCTGAAGGTGGAGGAGCTGAAACCGGCCACGTCGAGGTTCACCCGGTTGATCAAGCGGGGGTAACGATTCCGGTACGGAAGGCGACGACTCGTGCGTCGTATTCTGGGTACCCTCGACACCGGGGATCGAGCGGGAGCGAGTGAGGGTGGACACGAGGCGGAGCGAACAGGCGGGGGGTGCGAACCACGTGGGCAAGGCCCAGGTCGGATCGCTGGCCCCCGGGCGTGTGGTCGGCGACGGCCGCTACCGCCTCCTCGCGCAGTTCGGCGTGGACGAGCGGGGCGACGCGCACCTCTGGCGCGCCCGGGACGGGCAGCTGAAGCGGGACGTCGCGCTGACCCTGCTGGTCGGTGACCCGGCCGACCCCGAAGCCGCCCGCCTGGCCCGGCGGACCCTCGAACGCGCAACGCACGCGTCGAAGTTCGGCCACGGCGGCGTCGCCCGCGTGCTCGACGTGCTCGCGCTCGGCAGCGGCATCACCTCCAGCGAAGGCCTGCTCGGCGTCGTCGTCGCGGAGTGGACCAAGGGCAGCGACCTGGTCGACCTCGTCGCGCAGCGGCCGGTGGCGCCCGCCGCGGCCGCGCGGATGGTGCAGGCGCTGGCCGAAGCCGTCGAGCAGGCCCACCAGAACGGGCTCGTCCTCGGGCTCGACCACCCGCAGCGCCTCCGCCTGACGCCGAACGGCGCGCTGAAGCTCGCGTTCCCCGGCCCGCTGCCGGAGGCGACGCTGCGCGACGACGTCAAGGCGCTCGGCGCGGTCCTGTACCTGCTTCTCACCGGCCGCTGGGCGCTGCCCGGCGGCCCGCCCGCGATCCAGCCGGCCCCGCTGTCGCCGCAGGGGCGGATCGTCCCGCCGCGCCAGCTGGTGCCGACGGTCCCGGCCGACCTGTCGTCGCTGGCCGTCCGCACGATTGAGGACGGCGGCAACGGCGGCATCCGCACCAGCGCGGCCATCCTCCGCATGCTCGACCAGGTGGCCGAGGAGGAAGAGCGCACCCAGCTGATCAAGGCCGTCGGCGGGGACCCGGCCGAGGGCGAAGGCACCGTCTGGACGACGAAGAAGCCGGTCAAGGACGTCGCCCGGCGGCGCAAGCTCGCGCTCGGCGTCACCGTGCTGGTGGTCGCGACGGTCGTCATCCTCGCCTGGGGCGGGCTGATGCTGATCAACGTCTTCCAGGGCGACTCGAAGGCGAGCGGGCCGACGATCAACGTCGCCGCGCCGCCGGCGTCGAGCCAGCCCGCCGGGCAGCCGCCCGCGTCCAGCCCGCCGGCCCCGCCGCCGTCGCCCACCGTGGGCGCCGCGGTGGCCCCGCAGGCCGCGGCCGTCTACAACCCCGACGGCAAGGGCGACAACACCGCGCGGGCGAAGTACGCGATCGACGGCAAGCCCGAGACGCAGTGGCGGACCGAGCAGTACAAGCAGCAGTTCCCCACCATCAAGCCGGGTGTCGGCCTGGTCGTCACCTTCAAGGACCCGATCAACCTCAGCCAGATCAAGGTCGAAGGCGGCACGCCGGGCACCAAGGTGGAGATCCGCTCGGCGACCGAGAAGAACCCCGACTTCGACGACACGAAGGTCGTCGGCAACGGCGACCTGAAGGACGGCGAGACGACGATCCCGCTGGCCCAGCCGACGCAGGGCGAGTACTTCATCGTCTGGATCACCCAGCTGGGTGGCGACGACGGGAAGTTCCAGACCGAAATCGCCGACCTGACGTTCCTGCCTGCGGGGTGACGCACCCGACAGGGTCAGTAGGCTCTTGCGGGTGACAGCTGCAGCTCCCACGGATGCGGATCTGATAGCGGCTCACGCCGCGGGGGACCCCCATGCGTTCAGCGAACTCGTCCAGCGACATCGCGACCGCATGTGGGCGGTCGCCCTGCGCACGGTCCGCGACCCCGAAGAGGCCGCCGACGCGTTGCAGGACGCGTTCATCTCGGCGTTCCGGGCCGCCGACAAGTTCCGCGCGGAGTCGCAGGTCACGACGTGGCTGCACCGGATCGTGGTGAACGCCTGCCTCGACCGGATCCGCCGCCGCCAGGCCCGCCCGACCGTGCCGCTGCCGGAAACCGGCTTCAACGAGCCGGCCACCCCGCGCGACTCGATGGCCGAGCGCGAGACGAGCCTGCTCGTGCGCGAGGCCCTCGACCAGCTGCCGGAGGACCAGCGCGCCCCGATCGTGCTCGTCGACGTCGAGGGCTACTCCGTCGCGGAGACGGCGAAGATGCTCGGCATCGCCGAAGGCACCGTGAAGAGCCGGTGCGCGCGGGGCCGCGGAAAACTCGCGAAGGTTCTCGGGCACCTGCGGAACCCCGATGCGATTGCGAACGTCCCAACTCACGAAAGCAAACGGGCCGGGCGCCAGCCGGGTAGCGGGGAGGGACGATGACGGACGAAAGCCGGGGGATCGGGGGGACCGTCGGTCCGCCCTGGTCTGTCGACGTGCTCGCCGATCTCCACGCCGGCGTCCTGGACGACGCCGAGGCGGCCGAGCTGTGGCCGCTGGTGAACGCCGACCCGGAGGCCCGGGAGATCCTCGCCGCCCTCGACGCGACGCAGGCCGACCTGGCCTCGCTCGCCGACGTGCCCGCCCCGCCGATGCCCGCCGAGTTCGCGGCCCGTCTCGACGCGGCCTTGGCCGCCGAAGCAGCCGCCAAGTTTCCGGAGCCGCGGACGGCACCGGAGCAGGGGAACGCCCCGGTGGTGGACCTCGCGGCCGCACGGCGGCGCCGGAACAAGCGGCTCGGCTGGGCCGCCGGCGTCCTGACCGCGGCCGCGGCGGCGGTCGTCGCCGTGACCGTCGCGATCCCGAACACCGCGCAGCAGAGCGGCACGCCGAACGTGGCGGCCCCGGCACCGACGGGCCCGTCAGTGGGCAGCGACGGCAGCGGCGCGCAGGCCCTGATCGGCAAGGCGGTCGGCGTCCGCGACTTCGGCCCGTTGCAGACGGAGGACAAGCTGGACGCGTGCATCGCGGCCGCCGGGCTCGACCCGGAGGTGCGGCCGGAGGGCATCCGCCCGGTGAACGTCGGCGGCAAGGCCGGGGTCATGATCATCCTGACCACCGGCAAGCTCGCGCAGTTCCGGCTCGTGGCCTTCGGCGCGGACTGCGGACCCGGCAACCCGGCGGTGCTGTTCGACAAGGTCGTCGGGGAGAAGTAGCGGCTGTCACGGCCGGGAACACGGCCACCTACGATCGTGTTGAGCCTGGTACAGGTCACTACGAGCGGAGGTCACGGGTGGCTGCCGAAGAAATCAGGAACCTGATCGTCGTCGGATCGGGTCCTGCCGGATACACCGCTGCCGTCTACGCGGCACGGGCCCAGCTGGAACCGCTGGTGTTCGAGGGCACGCAGTTCGGCGGCGCGCTGATGACGACGACCGAGGTCGAGAACTTCCCCGGGTTCCGCGACGGCATCATGGGTCCGGACCTGATGGAGGAGATGCGCAAGCAGGCCGAGCGCTTCGGCGCCGAGCTGCGCGCGGAGGACGTCGAGTCGCTGGAGCTGACCGGGGACGTCAAGTACGTCGTCGCGAACGGCAAGCGCTACGCCGCCCGCGCGGTCATCCTCGCCATGGGTGCCGCGGCGCGGTACCTGAACGTGCCGGGCGAGCAGGAGCTGCTCGGCCGCGGTGTCTCGGCCTGTGCGACCTGTGACGGCTTCTTCTTCCGCGACCACGACATCGTGGTCGCCGGCGGTGGCGACTCGGCGATGGAGGAGGCGACCTTCCTGACGAAGTTCGCGAAGTCCGTCACCGTCGTGCACCGGCGCGACGAGTTCCGCGCCTCCAAGATCATGCTCGAGCGCGCCCGCGCGAACGAGAAGATCAAGTGGAAGCTGAACTCGCAGATCACCGGCGTTGTCGGCGACGGCAAGGTCGAGGGTCTGCAGCTGAAGGACACCAAGGACGGCTCGGAGTCGACGCTGGACGTGTCCGGCTTCTTCGTCGCGATCGGCCACGACCCCCGCAGCCAGCTGGTGAAGGGGCAGGTCGAGCTGGACGAGGACGGCTACGTCGTGACGAAGGACAAGACGTCCTTCACGAACCTCGACGGCGTCTTCGCGGCCGGCGACCTGGTCGACCGCACCTACCGGCAGGCCATCACCGCCGCCGGTTCCGGGTGCAGCGCGGCGATCGACGCGGAACGATGGCTCGCGGAGCACGGCGAATCGGACGCGCACGAGGCGGCCGAGCTCGTCGGCGGCGGCTACGGCGCGGGCACCAACTGACTTTCCGGCGTTCAACCACCCCCTTGGAGGAGAAACCATGGCCAACACCGTCAAGGTGACCGACGCGACGTTCGTCGACGAGGTCCTGACCAGCGAGAAGCCCGTTCTGGTCGACTTCTGGGCGACCTGGTGCGGCCCGTGCAAGATGGTCGCGCCGGTGCTCGAGGAGATCGCGGCCGAGAAGGGCGACAAGCTGACCATCGCCAAGATCGACATCGACGAGAACCCGAACACGCCGCGTGACTACCAGGTGATGTCGATCCCGACGCTGATCCTGTTCCAGGGCGGCAAGCCGGTGAAGCAGATCGTGGGCGCCAAGCCGAAGGCCGCGCTGCTGTCGGACCTCGCCGACGTCCTCTGAAGTCGATCAAGCCCGGCGGACCCGGGGCCTGCGAGAACCCTCTCGTGGACCCCGGGTCCGCTGCCGTTCGGGGGAATGCGACCGGTGTGGGTGAATCAAGCGTGACCGGGGCCACGAGGGGTACTCCACGATCGGGCTCTTGACGAACCTACTGGGCCTGCGCTGTCACCGAGAGTTGGCAAGGCACAATAGAGGACCTGGGCCCGTCCCAGCGAAGGTTTTCTTGCCACGCACCGAGCCCCCCGACTCGGTGCCCTAGGAAAGAGCGAGGAGTGCATGCGGGTACTCCGCCGCGGTGACGCCGGTCCGGACGTCGCCGAGATCAGGTCCATCCTGGCCGGGATGGACCTGCTCCCGCCGGTCACCGGTACCGACGACTACGGCACGTTCGACGTCGCCGTCGAGCACGCCGTCCGTGCCTTCCAGCAGCGCCGTGGGCTGATGACCGACGGCATCGTGGGTCCGGCGACCTTCCAGGCGCTCAAGGGCGCCAGCTACCACCTGGGCAGCCGCCCGCTGTCGTACATGATCGCGTCGCCGGTGCACGGCGACGACGTCTTCACGCTGCAGGAGCGGCTCACGGAGCTGGGCTTCGACGCCGGCCGCCCGGACGGCTACTTCGGCCCGGCCACCGAGCGCGCGCTCAAGACGTTCCAGCGCGACATGCGCCTGACGCCGGACGGCATGTGCGGCCCGGCGACCATCCGCGAGCTGCACCGCCTGTCCTCGCCGCGGGCCCGCGGCGGGCGCCCCGTGTTCCTGCGCGAGCAGGAGCAGGTGCGCCAGGCCGGTCCGCGCCTGCGCGGCAAACGCATCGTGATCGACCCGGGCCACGGCGGCGACGACCTCGGCGTGGTCGCCGGCGGACTGCGTGAAGCCGACATCGCCTGGGACCTCGCGCGCCGCCTCGAAGGCCGGATGAAGGCCACGGGCATGGAGGCGCTGATCTCCCGCGGGCCGAACCACAGCCCGACCGAGCTGGAGCGCGCCAAGTTCGCCAACGACGCGGGCGCGGACCTGTTCCTGTCCCTGCACAGCGACAAGAACCCGTCGCCGCGCGCCCAGGGCGTCGCGAGCTTCCACTTCGGCAACGGCAACGGCACGACGTCCACGGTGGGCGAACTGCTGGCCGGCTTCATCCAGCGCGAGGTCGCGGCCCGCACGGGCCTGCAGGACAACCGCACGCACTACAAGTCGTGGGACATCTTCACCCGCACGCGCTGCCCGGCGGTCCGGATCGAGATCGGCTACCTGACGAACCCGGACGACGCCCGCAAGCTCGGCGACCCGGCGTTCCGCGACATCGTCGCGGAGGGCATCCTGATCGCCGTCAAGCGCCTGTACCTGCTCGGCGAGGGCGACCAGCCGACGGGAACGTTCACGTTCGCCGACGTCCTGGCGCACGAGCTCGCCAAGGCCGAATAGGGCCGACCACAACCCCTAGCGGCTCACCTTCACCTGCCCCACCACCCCTGGGGACGCACGCGCTGCGTCCCCAGGTTTTCGGGCAGTCATCCACAGCTTGTCCACCGCGTCTAGCAGCGCTCTGTGGATAACTCGGCACTTCTTCCACAGCTGTGCACACGCGTGTCGCGCCCGTGCTCAGGCACGGGCGCAAACGTTTGCGGGTGGGTCAAGCGCGGCCGAGACTCGGCTCGGCCGTCGTGATCGTCACCTGGCCGAGCAGCCGTTCGAGGGCCGCCTCGACGTCTTCCTTCCAGGTGATCGCCGAGCGCAGTTCCAGGCGCAGCCGCGGCCACTTCTGGTGCGGGCGGACCGTCTTGAAGCCGACGCTCTGCAGGAACGCGGCCGGCAGCACGCAGCTGTGGCCGCCGTCGGGGTCGGTCTCGTCGGGGCGCGCGTCGCCGAACGCTTCGATCGCGCGGACGCCGCGTTTGGTCAGGTCCTTGGCGACCGCCTGGACCAGCATCCGGCCGAGGCCGCCGCCGCGGAACTCGGGGAGGACCTGGAACGCCGTCAGCAGGACCGCGTCCGCGCTCGGCGGGGACGTCGGGAAGGCCAGCGAGCGCGGGACGGCGTTCGGCGGGGCGTACAGCACGAACCCGACCGGCAGCGTGTCGCTGTAGACGATGCGGCCGCAGGAACCCCACTCGAGCAGGACGCTGGAAACCCAGGCTTCCTTCTCGACCTCGGTGGCGCCGAACTCCTCGGCCTGGTTCTTCAGGTGCGGGGCCAGCTCCCAGTACACGCACTGGCGGCAGCTCTTCGGCAGGTGCTCGAGGTTGTCCAGTGTGACGCCCACGACGCGACGCGACACCCGCGACCTCCCCTGACCTGCTGCTCCCGACCGGCCGCCCGGGCCGTCAAGCCGCGCTGGAGCGCGGCACGACACGGGAGCCAGGATCGAGGATAGGCCGATGTGACGAGCGCCGAAAGGCCAGGGGTACCGGATGGGTGCCCGGTTACACTCGACTGGATCTGCTGCGCTCTTCACAGGCAGCCCATCCATCGAGCCCCGGGTGAATCGTCGATGACCGAGAACCGCCCCAGCAAGCCGCACAGCGGCCGGCCGAGCAGTGGCCGTCAGAACCTCGACCCGCACCTCGAGCGGTACGCCGCGCGCACCGCCGGGATGACCGCCTCCGAGATCCGGGCGCTGTTCGCGGTCGCCAGCCGGCCCGAGGTGGTTTCGCTGGCCGGCGGCATGCCGAACCTGGCCGCGCTCCCGCTCGACACGCTGTCGGCGCAGGTGGCGGAGATCATCGCCGAAGACGGCCTGGTTGCCCTGCAGTACGGCTCGGCGCACGGCGTGCCGGTGCTGCGCGAGCAGATCTGCGAAATCATGGCCCTGGAGGGCATCAAGGCCCACCCGGACGACGTCGTGGTGACCGTCGGCTCCCAGATGGGCCTCGACATGGTCACGCGGCTGTTCTGCGACCCGGGTGACGTCGTGATCGCCGAAGGCCCGTCGTACGTCGGCGCGCTGGGCTCGTTCGCCGCGTACCAGGCGCAGGTCGTGCACGTGGCGATGGACGACCAGGGCCTGGTGCCGTCGTTGCTGCGGGAAGCACTCGATCAGGCGAAGAAGGCCGGTCGCCGCGTCAAGTTCCTGTATACGATCCCGAACTTCCACAACCCCGCCGGCGTCACGCTGGCCGTGGAGCGCCGCGCGGAGATCCTCGAGATCTGCCGCGAGCACAATGTCCTCGTCGTCGAAGACAACCCGTACGGGTTGCTCGGCTTCGACGGCCAGACGTACCCGGCGCTGCGCTCGACCGACCCCGACAACGTCGTGTACCTCGGGTCGTTCTCCAAGACGTTCGCCTCCGGCCTGCGCGTCGGCTGGGTGCTCGCGCCGCACGCCGTGCGCGAGAAGCTCGTGCTGGCGGCGGAGTCGGCGACGCTGTGCCCGCCGACGTTCAACCAGATGATCGTCTCGCGCTACCTGGCCACGCACGACTGGAAGGGCCAGATCAAGAAGTTCCGCGAGAACTACCGCGACCGGCGCGACGCGATGCTGTCCGCGCTGGAGCAGTACCTGCCCGCGGGGTGCTCGTGGACCAAGCCGGACGGCGGGTTCTACGTCTGGGTGACGGTGCCGGAAGGCGTCGACACGAAGGCGATGCTGCCGCGCGCGGTGACCGCGCGGGTGGCGTACGCGTCCGGAACCGGCTTCTACGCGGACGGGTTCGGCAGCCGGCAGATGCGGCTGTCCTACTGCTACCCGACGCCGGAGCGCATCCGTGAGGGCGTGCGCCGGCTGGCTGCCGTGCTGGAGTCCGAAATGGACCTGGCGCGCACCTTCGGTAGCGTGGGCTCGCGCCAGATCCAGGGGCCGCAGAACCCGTCCCCGGACACGGTCTAGATCTTCTTAAGGAGTTCCCACGGTGGTCGACCGTACCGTTGCCGTGCTCGCCGGCGGGCTTTCGCACGAACGCGACGTCTCGCTGAGGTCCGGGCGGCGGCTCTCCGCGGCGCTCAAGTCCGAAGGCCTCGGCATCGAGGAGTGGGACACCGACGCGGGCCTGCTGGAGCGCTTGCGCACCCAGCGGCCGGACGCGGTGGTCGTCGCCCTGCACGGAGGCGAGGGCGAGAACGGCTCGGTGCAGACGGTCCTGGAGATGCTGGACGTGCCGTTCGTCGGCACCGGCTCCCAGGGCTGCCGCCGCGCGTGGGACAAGCCGACCGCGAAGGCCCTCATCGAGAACGCCGGGTTCACCACGCCGGGCTGGGCGGTGCTGCCGCACAGCACGTTCCGCGAGCTGGGCGCCCAAGCGGTGCTCGACGCGATGGTCGAGCGCCTCGGCCTGCCGCTGATCCTCAAGCCCGACCAGGGCGGCTCGGCGCTCGGCACCCAGGTGGTCCGCGAAGCGGCGGAACTGCCGGCGGCGATGGTCGGCTGCTTCGCGTACGGCGACACAGTGCTCGCCGAGCGGTTCGTGGACGGCGTCGAGGTGGCCGTGACGGTCATCGAGGGCGAGAACGGGCCCGAGGCCCTGCCGGCGGTCGAGATCGTCCCGGAGAGCGGCGTGTACGACTACACGGCCCGCTACACGGCCGGCCTGACGGACTTCTTCACCCCGGCCCGCCTCGACGACGCCGCGGCCAAGGCGGTGGCCGAGCTGGCCGTCGCCGCGCACCGCGTCCTCGGCCTTCGCGACATCTCGCGCACCGACGCGGTCGTCGCGGCGGACGGCACGGTGTACTTCCTCGAAGTGAACCCGTCGCCGGGTCTCACCGAGACGTCGACGGTGCCGATGGCGATCGAGGCCGCGGGCAAGTCGCTCGGCACGGTGTTCGGCGAACTGATCGGTCGCGCGATTTCCCGCTGACTCCTCTCACGCGAAAGGCCGCCTCGGAACGTCCGTGGCGGCCTTTTTCGTGTCGCGGTTGATCATCACCCGGTGTGGTTACCGCGACTGCGTCGAGCAATCATCACCGTGACGAAACACCCCGGGGTGATCCCTAATCGGTTTTCGGTGTCTGATTCGTCCCGTTCGCATCGATGATCGCGACGATCCGCTCGAGGTCGTCGACCGAGCCGAACTCGAGCGTGATCCGGCCCTTGCGGCGGCCGAGGTCGACCTTCACCCGGGTGTCGAACCGGTCCGAAAGCCGGTTCGCGAGCTCCTGCAGTCCCGGCGCCTGGATCGGCTTGCGCGGTGCGGGCTTCGGCTTGGCCGGCTTCTCGCTCTTCTTGAGCGTGACGGCTTCCTCGGTCGCCCGGACCGACATGCCTTCCGCGATGATGCGGGCGGCGAGCTCTTCCTGGCTGTCGGCGTCCTCCAGCGAGAGCAGCGCGCGGGCGTGGCCGGCGGACAGGACGCCCGCGGCCACCCGGCGCTGCACCGGCAGGGGGAGCTTCAGGAGCCGGATCGTGTTGGTGATGACCGGCCGGCTGCGGCCGATCCGGCTCGCCAGCTCCTCGTGCGTGACCGCGAACTCGTCGAGCAGCTGCTGGTACGCCGCCGCCTCTTCGAGCGGGTTCAGCTGGACGCGGTGGATGTTCTCCAGGAGCGCGTCGCGCAGCATCGACTCGTCGGCGGTCTGCCGGACGATCGCCGGGATCGCTTCGAGCTCCGCCTGCTGCGACGCGCGCAGCCGGCGCTCGCCCATGACGAGCTCGTACTCGTCGTCCCCGAGCTCGCGGACGACGATGGGCTGCATGAGCCCGAACTCGCGGATCGAGTGTTCGAGCTCGGCGAGCGCGTCCTCGTCGAAGACCTGACGCGGCTGCTTCGGGTTCGGCTTGATCGAGCTGACCGGGATCTCGCGGTAGACGGCGCCGGCGACCTCGCCGCCGTGCGTCTTCGCCTGACCGTTGGCCGCGAACCAGCCCTTGTCCTCGGCCGCCTTCTTGTCCGCGGCCGGGTCTCCGGCCGCGGGCAGCGGTCCGCCGGGGGCGGGCCCGGTCGGGATCAGGGCGGCGAGGCCGCGCCCCAGCCCTCCTCGGCGCTCGGTCATGTCGAACTACCCTTCTCCAGCTGTGCGCCGCGCTCGGCGATCTCCTTGGCCGCGTCGACGTAGCTCATCGCACCGCGCGAACCAGGATCGTAAGCGAGGACGGTCTGGCCGTACCCGGGCGCCTCCGAGACCTTGACGCTGCGCGGGATGACGGTCTTGAGGACCGTGTCGCCGAAGTGGTTGCGCACCTCGTTCGTCACCTGGTCGGCCAGCTTGGTCCGGCCGTCGTACATGGTGAGGAGGATCGTCGAGACGTGCAGCTCGCGGTTGAGGTGCTGCTGCACGAGCTCGATGTTGCTCAGCAGCTGCCCGAGCCCTTCGAGCGCGTAGTACTCGCACTGGATCGGGATGAGCACCTCCTGCGCGGCGACCATCGCGTTGACCGTCAGCAGGCCGAGCGAGGGCGGGCAGTCGATGAAGACGTAGTCGACGCCGATCTCGTCGAGGATTTCCGAGGAGATGGCCTCCTTGAGCCGGGACTCGCGGGACGCCATCGAGACGAGCTCGATCTCGGCGCCGGCGAGGTCGATCGTCGCGGGGACGCAGAAGAGGTTGGGGGACTGCTCGGTGGGCTGCGCGGCGTCCGCCAGCGTCACCTCGCCGATGAGCACCTCGTAGATCGAGGGCGTCCCGGACCGGTGGTCGACGTCGAGCGCGGTGCTCGCGTTGCCCTGGGGGTCGAGGTCGACGACGAGCGTCTTGAGCCCGTGGACGGCGAGCGCGGCGGCGAGGTTGACCGTGCTCGTGGTCTTGCCGACGCCGCCCTTCTGGTTGGCCACGGTCATCACGCGGCGGCGCCCGGGGCGGGGGAGTTCCCCCTCCTTCGGGTGCAGCAGACGCGCGGCGCGGGCGGCTTCTTCGGCGATCGGGGTCCAGCCCACGTCGGGGGTGGTCTCCGTGGAGTCGGACGGCGGGGGATTCACCGGTCTCGACACCTCCTCCATCTAGACGTCTGGTCGGTGGTCGAGTCGCGTCGTTTCACGTGGAACATCGCGGCCCGTTAACGCTTCTTGCTCCGCGCCTTCGGCTTGCTTGCGGCTGGGAGGCGGCGGATCTTCACGACCGTGCTGGGGACCTCTAGTACTGCGGCACCGCATTCGACGATCAGTGGGTCGGCCCCGCCGGCCTTGCGGATGGCGGCGCCGTCCCGCTCGATCTCGTCCGCCGCGCTGGCGCCCTTGAGAGCGACCAGGAAGCCATCGGAGCGAACGAGCGGCAAGCACCAGTCCGCGAGCTTGGCGAGCGGGGCAACCGCGCGAGCGGTGACGATGTCCGCGCCACCGAGCTGCTCACGCACAGGCCGCTCCTCCGCGCGTCCACGGACGACGGTGATCGGGAGTTCCAGCTTCTCGGCCACCTCGGCCAGCCAGTCCACCCGGCGGGCCATCGGTTCGAGCAAGACGATATCGAGGTCCGGTCGCGCGATCGCGAGCGGTACTCCCGGAAGCCCGGCACCCGACCCGACATCGACGACGCGGGCACCCTCGGGCATCTGCTCACCGATGACGGCCGAGTTGAGCACGTGCCGTTCCCACAGCCGCTCGACCTCTCGCGGCCCGATCAGCCCACGCTCCACGCCGTGCCGCTCGAGGAGTTCGACGTACCCAGCCGCTTGGTCCACCCGCGAACCGAACACCCGCTCCGCCGCGGCCCGCACCGTCGCCGCGGCCTGATCCAAGCTCACTCCGTCTACTCCTCGTCCGCGCGTTTCACGTGAAACGTGCTCCGTCGATTGTCCCCGATGCCGAGCCGAAAACGAGCCGACAGTCCGCAGATGTGCAGAACTCCACTCGGCCAGCCGCGTCGAGGGGGCGGTTCCACGTGAAACATCAAGCTTGTAATTCGTCTGAACGCGGCGCCGCGTTCCGCAGCCGGATCCCGCTGAAGCCGAGCGAGCTCCCCGCGGCGGCGTCCACGAACTGCCACAGGTTCCGCATCACCCGCAGCTCGATCCCCGCCGACGCGTGCAGCGCCAGCAGATCACCGACCGGCTCCGGCGGGCCGAGGGGGACCACCGGCGTCACCGCCACCATCGCGTGCGCGTGCTCGCCGAACGACTCGAACGCCGACGCGGCGAACCGGTACGCGTACAACCGGACCGTCCGCATCGCCGCCAGCCACTCGTACTCGATCGCGTGCACACGATCCGAGCCGAGCCACGTCCGGTCCGCCGGTGTCGTCGACGGCACCACCCACGCCATCGCGCGCGGGCACTGGCGGGGGAACCAGTAGTCCGGCGCCCGCTCCGCGCCGACCGCCCACACGTATGCCTCCGGCTGCTGAGCCGTCGCGGCGACGTGCGGCTCGAAGCGGGTGATCGTCGGGTCCTCCGAGAAGTGGACGACCTCACCGGGTGCCGGGCGCATGCCACAAAAGAAGCGGCCCCACCTGACCGAGTCAAGTGGGGCCGCTTCGGCGGAACCGGGTCTCAGGACTCCGGGAAGATCACCACGCGGCGCTTCGGGTCCTCGCCCTCGCTCTCGCTCGTGACGCCGGAGACCGCCGCCACCGCGTCGTGCACGACCTTGCGCTCGAACGGGCTCATCGGCTGCAACCGCACCCGCTCGCCGCTCTGCAGGACCGACTCCGCCGTCGAGCGGCCGAGCTCGCGCAGCTCCTCGCGGCGGTCCGCGCGCCAGCCCGCGATGTCCAGCATCAGGCGGCTGCGGGAGCCCGTCTCCTGCTGGACCGCCAGGCGGGTCAGCTCCTGCAGCGCCTCGAGCACCGTGCCGCGCGGGCCGACGAGCTTCTCGAGGTCCTCGCCGCCGTCGATGCTGACGATCGCGCGGCCGGCTTCCACGTCGAGGTCGATGTCACCGTCGTAGTCGAGCAGGTCGAGCAGGCGCTCGAGGTAGTCGCCGGCGATGTCGCCCTCCTGGACGAGGATGTCGTCGCCTGCCGCCTTCTGCTCACCCGCTTCGCCTTCGGCCGTCTCCGGGGTCACGTCGTCCTTATCGGCTTCGATCGTGTCGATCGTCTCCGACATCATTCGTCTCCTCTCCGAACCGGTCGCGCCTCAGCGGCGCTTCCGGCCCGACTTCCTGGTCGAGTCTTTGAGAAGGCCCGGCACCCCGGTGCCGTTGTCCTTCGAGCCGTTCTGGCCGTTCGTGTCGGCCGGGGTCTGGTCGCCGTCCGCGGAGGCGGCAGAGGCGGCGGAGGCGGCCGAAGCGGCGGCAGTGGTCTGCGCGAAGCCGTGGGCCGAGCCCGCCTTCGTGACCTTCTTCTGCGAGCCGCCCTGGGTGGGCTGGTTCTTCTTCTGCTGAACCGGCTTCTGGCCGACCTTCGGCGCGGTCGGCTTCTGCCCCGGCTTCGGGCCGAGCGACGCGCGCTTCTCCGCGGCCTCCGCCTTGCGGGCCGCCTCTTCCTTGTCGATCTTCGTGTAGACGAGGCGCTGCTGCATCAGGGTCCAGCCGTTGTTCGCCAGCCAGTAGAAGAGGAGGCCGAGCGGGAACAGCGCACCGAAGACGAGCACACCGAGCGGGAAGATGTACATCGTCAGCTTGTTCATGATCGCGGTCTGCGGGGTGGCCGACGCGGCGTTCTGCCGGGCCACCGAGTGGCGCGCGGTGAGGTGCGTGGCGATGGACGCGACGATCATCAGGGGCAGCGCGACCGGGAGCACGTTCCAGTGGAAGCCGACGTTCGTCGCGCCACCGCTGACGACCCCGACGCCGTTGTAGACGGCCTCACCGAGGTTGACGCCGAACAGCTTCGCGTTGACGTAGGACTCGACGTCGTGCTGGGTGAAGAAGTAGTTCTCGGTCTTGGGGCCGCCACCGGGCGGCGGCATCGTGAACGCGCGCAGGACGTGGTTCAGGCCGATGAAGACCGGGATCTGGAGCAGCATCGGCAGGCAGCTGCCGAGCGGGTTCACGCCGTGCTCGCGCTGGAGCTTCTGCATCTCCTGCGCCTGGCGCTGCCGGTCGTTCGCGTACTTCTTCTGGAGCTTCTTCATCTCCGGCGCGAAGTCCTGCATCTTCTTCATCGACCGGACCTGGTTCACGAACGGCTTGAACATGATGCCGCGGACCGTGAACGTCAGGAAGATGATGCCGAGGATCCAGGAGATCGCCGCGGCTTCCCCGAAGACGAACCCGAAGACCTTGTGCCAACACCAGAGGATGAAGGACACGGGGTAGTAGATGAAATCGAGCACTGCTGCTACTCCTCGATCGGTGTATCAGGTCGTCGGTGGCGCCACGAGAACTCCTCGGGCACGGGGTCGCGGCCGGGCGGTGTCCACGGGCCGCAGCGCAACAGCCGGCGCACCGCGAGGTAGGAGCCGCGGCCGGCGCCGTGCCGGGTGAGGGCTTCGACCGCGTACGCGCTGCAGCTCGGGTAGAACCGGCAGGCCGGCGGGAGGAAGGGCGAGATCGCCTTGCGGTAGAGCTTGATGGGGAGCAACAGGACCCAGGCGACGGGACCGGGCCGCGCGGGCGGGGTCTCCACGTCGTGGTCGTGCTCGGGGGTGGCTCGCATGCCGGTCACACCGCTGATCCGTGGTCGGGGGCCGCGTCGGCGGGACGCGCCGGGCGGGGGACATCCCCGGCCGGACGACGCGACGGTGAAAGACCCAGCCGACGCAGCGCGGCGTCGAGATCGGCTCCGAGCTCGGCGCTGGACGCGGTCGCGGACGGCGGCAATGCCCTAACGACCAACGCACTGCCGGGCGGCAGGGTTCCGAGCCGCGCCGAAACGAGGTGACGCAGCCGCCGGGTGACGCGGTGGCGGACCACCGAGTTGCCGACGGCCTTGCTCACCACAAAACCCGCCCTGGCCGCCGACGGTGGGTCGGCGGCCCCGGACGGGTCCGTGGTCAGCGCGTGGACGACGAGGCGGCGCTTGCCTGCCCGGGACCCGCGACGGAGAACCACGCGGAAATCCTCACTCCGCCGCAAACGTGCGGCAGCCGGCAGCACGGCGCGCCCCGACGTACCGGATCAGGCGGACAGCGCGGCGCGGCCCTTGCGACGGCGGCCCGCCAGGATGGCCCGGCCGGCACGCGTCCGCATGCGCAGGCGGAAGCCGTGCGTCTTCGCGCGGCGGCGGTTGTTCGGCTGGAAGGTGCGCTTACCCTTGCTCACTGCTTCTCCTGTGTGTCGCGTCGGACGGGAGGAAAGGTTTCCCTCCGCCTGGCGTGTCGTGCGGGCGCACGGCAGTCTCTGGTGTCTCCTACCAACGTGTGGCCTCGTCACGACGAGCGACGACAACGTGGGCACGCGAATAGCACCCGTCGCATACGGGAGACCTTACGAGGGTACGCACCCCCGTCGGGCGGCCGGTAAGCACCCCCTCGGCCACGGTCCGCGACCGGCTCCCGAAGGCGAGATCGTCAACGCCGGGGCACCGAATGGCAACACGCCGTACACCGTGAAATGCTTGCCGCCCAGGATGCCTTGTGGCAGCGGGCGGGGCTTGTTAGCGTGCCTCTCTCGGGTCACCGGTCGAGGTGCACGAGTATCCGGGTGGTGGAGTGCCCACCGGCGTACGACGAGCCCGCAGGTGGCGTCGCCGCGGGTCGCCGTACATTAGTGCACAGCTGTGGACAACTATGTGGATATTCGCTGTGCCGATGCACACGCCGGTCCGCGAGGGGCGCCGGACCGCGTGACCAGGGGCGTCGGCCGTCCACGCCGACGAGGGGAGGGGAGCCGAACAGGTGTCGGAGCACCAGCACAATCTGGGCGTCATCTGGGAACAGGTGGTACGCGAACTGTCCGACGGGACCCTGTCCCCCCAGCAGCGCGCGTGGATGCGCGTGACCCGCCCGATCGGCCTGCTCGACGGCACCGCCCTGCTGGCGGCCCCCAGCGACTTCGCGAAGGAAGCGATCGAACGCGGCCTGCGCGGCGCGATCACCGACGCGCTCTCCCGGCGGCTCGGCCGCGCCATCTCGCTCGCGGTGAAGGTGGACAGCACCGAGACCGTCGCGCCCTCGCCCGCGCCCCGGTACGTCCCGTCACCCGGCCGGGTGGAAAACGGCGCGAGCCCCGAGCCCGCTCCCGCGCTGCCGGGCAACAGCGCCTCGATGATGCCGCCGCCGCGTCCGGAACCCGCGCCGCCGATGCCGCCGCACCCCTCCGCAGCGGCGAAGGCCGACGACGGCGACGACACCGATGAAGAGGTGGACGAAGAAGGCGAGGCGCTCGCCGCCGTCCACGAGATCTGGCCGACGTTCTCCGGCCAGCCGATCGCCGGCCAGCCCTACACCGCGCCGGCGCAGCCGCAGACGTCGAAGACGAAGCTGAACGAGAAGTACACCTTCGACACGTTCGTCATCGGCGCGTCCAACCGCTTCGCGCACGCGGCCGCGGTCGCCGTCGCCGAAGCGCCGGCCCGCGCGTACAACCCGCTCTTCATCTGGGGCGAGTCCGGGCTCGGCAAGACGCACCTGCTGCACGCGGTCGGCCACTACGCGCAACGGCTCTTCCCCGGTATGCGCGTCCGGTACGTCTCGACCGAAGAGTTCACGAACGACTTCATCAACTCGCTGCGCGACGACCGCAAGGTCGCGTTCCAGCGGCGCTACCGCGACATCGACATCCTGCTCGTCGACGACATCCAGTTCCTGGAAGGCAAAGAAGGTACGCAGGAAGAGTTCTTCCACACCTTCAACACCCTCCACAACGCGAACAAGCAGATCGTCGTCAGCTCCGACCGCCCACCCAAGCGCCTCGAGACGCTGGAAGACCGGCTGCGGACGCGGTTCGAGTGGGGCCTGATCACCGACATCCAGCCGCCCGAACTGGAGACGCGCATCGCGATCCTCCGGAAGAAGGCCGCGCAGGACAGGCTGGCGGTGCCGGGCGAGGTCCTCGAGTTCATCGCCTCGCGCGTCGAGGCGAACATCCGGGAGCTCGAAGGCGCGCTCATCCGCGTCACGGCCTTCGCGTCGCTGAACCAGCAGCCGGTCGACAGCGCGCTCGCCGAAATCGTGCTCCGCGACCTCATCCCGGACTCGCACGCGCCGGAGATCACCGCGCCGACCATCATGGGCGTCACGTCCGAGTTCTTCGACGTGACGCTCGACGACCTGTGCGGCCCCGGCAAGACGAAGGCGCTCGCCACGGCCCGCCAGATCGCGATGTACCTCTGCCGCGAGCTGACCGACATGTCGCTGCCGAAGATCGGGCAGACGTTCGGCGGCCGCGACCACACGACCGTCATGCACGCGGACAAGAAGATCCGCAAGGAGATGGCCGAGCGCCGGCGCATCTACGACCAGGTGCAGGAGCTGACGTCGCGCATCAAGCAGCGCGCCCGCCAGTAGCACATCCCTTACCTCCCAACGACTTCGGGGCGTCCACGCACTGTGGACGCCCCTTTGTCGTCTTTGGACTGTCCTAAGCGAGCGAAGCACGCGTAGCAGCGAAGCCGCGTACGCGACGCTTCGCAAAGTCGCGAAAATTGTTTGTACACAAGAACTTTTCCCCATGGTGTGGGCAGTTTGCCCACAGTGCCAACGGGTCTCTGATCAGCGCCGACCCGGATTCCGTCCACACCCCGCCCACAGGTGATCCACAGGGAATCCACACCCTTGTCCACGCTGATTCCACAGGTTGCCCACATACTGTGCACAGGAGGGCGCGGTCACTCGGTAGGGCGATTCGGGCCCTGCCGTCCACCCCCAGGAACAGTCCCGAACCTGGGGACAACCATGGGGACAACCCGGCCGATCTGTGGACGAATCCGTGGATGCCCGAAACCATCCACGGATGGCCCGAGTTGCCCACAGATCCACCACCACGGTTACCCACATGCCCGCGACCGCTCCGACCTGCGCGAACGACCTCGATCCACACAATCCACAACGCTTACTACTGCTACTGCCTTTTAGATCTCTTCTAAGAGAGAAAAGATAAAAACAGGCGAGGAGCGAATCTGGGGACAGCCGCGAGAACGTGTCGGCAAGTCGACAAACTCAAGGGGAGGCCGAGGTGACGGCGGGGCCCGCGACGGCCTAACGTGGACGCCTGCACCTGGTCCGCGCTCCGCCGCTCACGCGGGAGGGCGGACCGGCCGGAGGGGGCAGCCGGTCACTGCCCCGCGAGAACGAGGCCTGGCCCGAGCCACGAGCGCTCGGTCGTCGAAAGGATGCGCGCATGAAGATCCGCGTCGAGCGTGACGGGCTCGCCGACGCCGTCGCGTGGGTGGCCAGAAGCCTCCCCTCCCGGCCTCCCGTGCCGGTTCTCGGCGGTGTCCTGCTCGACGCCGGTTCGGACGGCGACTCCGACGCCCTGACCGTCTCGGGCTTCGACTACGAGGTCTCCGCCACGGTCGGCGTCCCGGCGACGATCGCCGACGGCGGCCGCCTGCTGGTCTCCGGGCGCCTCCTCGCCGACATCACCAAGGCGCTGCCCGCGCAGCCGGTCGAGATCTCCGTCGACGGCGCGCGCGCCACCATCACGTGCGGCACCGCGCGGTTCTCCCTGCCGACCATGCCGGTCGAGGACTACCCGCAGCTGCCGTCCCAGCCCGCCTTCGCGGGCGAGCTCGCGGGCGACGCGTTCGGCCAGGCCGTCACCCAGGTCGTCGTCGCCGCGGGCAAGGACGACACGCTGCCGATGCTCACCGGCATGCGGCTCGAGATCTCCGGCAGCTCGCTGACCCTCGTCGCGACCGACCGGTTCCGGCTCGCCATGCGCGAGTTCACCTGGCAGCCGGCCGAGGGCCTGGCCGACGCCGCGGTGCTCGTCCCGGCGCGCACCCTCGCCGAGGCCGCCAAGACGCTCGGCGCGAGCGGCGCCACGATCCGCCTCGCGCTCGCCAGCGGCGAGGGCCTGCTCGGCCTGTCCGGCTCCGGGCGCTACACGACCACCCGCCTGCTCGACGCGGAGTTCCCGCCGTACCGCCAGCTGCTGCCGGCGTCGCACACCTCACGCGCGGTCATCGACGTGTCCGCTCTCACCGAGTCCATCAAGCGCGTTTCGCTGGTGGCAGAGCGGGGGACTCAGGTACGACTGGAGTTCGGGGACAACACGCTGCGGTTGTCCGCGGGCGGGGACGACGAAGGAAGCGCCGAAGAGGAGCTTCAGGTCTCCTACGATGGTGAGCCGGTGACCATCGCGTTCAACCCGGGTTACCTCGTCGACGGCCTCGGCGCGCTCCACAGCGACCGCGCGGAGCTGACGTTCACCACGCCGAACCGGCCGGCGTTGATCAAGCCCGCCGACCCCGAGGGCAACGTCGTCCCCGGCTACCTCTACCTCCTGATGCCGGTCCGCCTGCCGGGCTGACCCGCACACTTCCTTAGCACGTAAGGGGATCTCGATGGTTCAGCTCGGTCTGATCGGCCTGGGCAAGATGGGCTTCAACATGCGTGAGCGGCTGCGCGCGGCCGGTCACGAGGTGGTGGGCTACGACCGCAACCCGGACGTCAGCGACACGACGTCGCTCGAAGACCTGGTGTCCAAACTGGACGGCCCGCGGATCGTCTGGATCATGGTCCCGGCCGGCGAGCCGACCCGGCAGACCGTCACCGAGCTGGGCAACCTGCTCTCCGCAGGCGACATGGTGATCGACGGCGGCAACTCGAAGTACACCGACGACAAGCTGAACGCCGACCTGCTTGCGGCCAAGGAGATCGGCTACGTCGACTGCGGCGTGTCCGGTGGCGTGTGGGGCAAGGAGAACGGCTACGGCCTGATGGTCGGCGGCGCGGCCGCCGACGTCGAAAAGGCGATGCCGATCTTCGACGCGCTGCGCCCGGAAGGCCCGCGCGAAGAAGGCTTCTCGCACGCCGGCGACGTCGGCGCGGGCCACTACGCGAAGATGATCCACAACGGCATCGAGTACGGCATGATGCAGGCCTTCGCCGAGGGCTTCGAGCTGCTCGAGGCCGCGAAGGTCGTCAAGGACGTGCCCGCGGTGATCAAGGGCTGGCAGCGCGGCACGGTCGTCCGGTCCTGGCTGCTCGACCTGCTCGTGCGCGCGCTCGACGAGGACCCGGAGCTGGACGACCTCGAGGGCTACGTCGAGGACTCCGGCGAGGGCCGCTGGACGCTGGAAGAGGCGATCAACAACGCGGTGCCGGCGCCGGTCATCTCGGCCGCGCTGTTCGCCCGGTTCGCCTCGCGCCAGGAGCACTCGGCCGCGATGCGCGCGGTGGCCGCGCTGCGCAACCAGTTCGGCGGGCACGCCGTGAAGAAGGTCGGCGGGTAAGGAGCAGCTGGTGTATCTGCGTCACCTGCAGGTCACCGACTTCCGCTCCTGGCCGCAGGCCGATCTCGCGCTCGACCCGGGGCCGACCGTGCTGGTCGGCCAGAACGGTCGCGGCAAGACCAACCTGCTGGAGGCGATCGGGTACGTCGCGACGCTGGGCTCGCACCGCGTCGCGACGGACGCGCCGCTGATCCGGCACGGCTGCGAGCGCGCGCTGGTGCGGGTCGCGGTGGTCAACGACGACCGCGAGCTGACCGTCGAGCTCGAGATCACGGCCGGCCGCGCGAACCGCGCCCGGGTCAACCGCGGCGCGGTCGGCAAGCCGCGGGACGTGCTCGGGATCCTGCGCACGGTGCTGTTCTCGCCGGAGGACCTCGCGCTCGTCCGGGGCGACCCGAGCGAGCGAAGACGGTTCCTCGACGAGCTCCTCGTGCTGCGCGCGCCGCGGTACGCGGGGGTCCGGGCCGACTACGAGAAGGTGCTGAAGCAGCGCAACGCCCTGCTCAAGACGGCGGGGAAACGGCGTACAGGCCGCGAAGACCCGTACGCGCTTTCGACGCTGGAAGTCTGGGACGACCACCTCTCGGTGGCGGGCGCGGAGCTGCTGGCCGCGCGCCTGAACCTCGTCGCGGACCTCGGTCCGCACGCGGCCGCGGCGTACATGGGGGTCGCGCCGGACTCGCGGCCGGCGAAGATCTCGTACAAGTCTTCGCTGGGGGACGCGCTGCCGGAAACGTACGGCGTACCGGATGGTGAGCGGGCGCAACCCGAAGTCCTGAAGGACGTCCTACTCAAGGCGCTCGGTGAGGCTCGAAAGGCCGAGCTCGAGCGCGGGATCAGCCTGGTCGGCCCGCACCGGGACGAGCTGGAGCTGATCCTGGGCGAGGCGCCGGCCAAGGGGTACGCGAGCCACGGCGAGTCGTGGTCGTTCGCGCTGGCCCTCCGGCTCGGCAGCTACGAGCTGCTGCGCGGGGAGGCGGGCGAGCCGGTGCTGCTGCTCGACGACGTGTTCGCCGAGCTGGACCGCAAGCGCCGGGCCCGGCTGGCCGAGGTGGCCGCGAGCGCCGAACAGGTGCTGGTGACCGCCGCGGTCGACGAAGACGTGCCCGGGGAGCTGGCCGGCGGCCGGTTCGTGGTGGCGGATGGTGAGATCACGCGTGGCTGAGCAGGGCGGACCGGGGTCGGCAAGATCGACTCGCACACCCCGGGTGACCGCCGACACACCAGTTACCCACCGATCTGGGGACAAACCTGTGGACAGTGTGGATAAACCCGTGCCCGAGTTATCGCCCCGCGTGACCAAATCCCCGAAACAGCCGCTTGACGCCCCCCGCACGGGGGTTAACCCACGTGGGTCGGCCCCTTCGGACACGCAGAGTGAAAGCGGCACTGCTCCGAACGGGCAGTCCGGCCGGGACCTCGCCCACGCCGCGCTCGAAGCGGCGAAGGCCAAGGCCAAGGAACGCGGGACGTCGCCGGGGTACCGGCGCCGCACGGTCGGCGGTGGCGGGGGGCAGAACCCCCGGCGCCGCCGCTGGTCGGGCCCGGGTGCGGACCCGCGTGACCCGCAGCCGCTCGGCCGGCTCGTCTCGCGGCTGGTCACCGACCGCGGCTGGAACGAGAGCGTCACGACCGCCCGCGTCTTCGCGCAGTGGGCGCGGCTGGTCGGCGAAGACGTCGCCGAACACGCCCAGCCGGTCGCGCTGAAGGACGGCGAGCTGACCGTCCGCGCCAGCTCCACGGCGTGGGCCACGCAGCTGCGGTTGCTGCAGGGGAAGCTGCTGCACAAGATCGCGGCGGGGGTCGGGAACGGCGTCGTCAAGCGCATGCGGATCCAGGGTCCGACCGCTCCGAGCTGGCGGAAAGGGCCCCGGCACGTGCCGGGTCGCGGTCCGCGTGACACGTACGGCTGACCCGGGTTGCGCGATGCTCGGTTGAATGCCCCGAGAACGCATCCAGACCTCCCGAAATACGTCAAGACTCGGCTCGGACCGATTTCGTCCGTCTGTGACGCGCTCAGGGGTGTCCTTGCCGCATGCCAGCGGACGCGGCCAAGTACACTGGGAGGGAGCGAGCGTCCGCTCGGGCGAGACGAGGAGAAACAACGCCGGTGACCGAGAACAAGAGCGAGTACAACGCGTCGTCGATCACGGTGCTCGAAGGCCTCGAAGCGGTCCGCAAGCGCCCTGGCATGTACATCGGTTCCACCGGTGAACGCGGCCTGCACCACCTCGTCCAGGAGGTCGTGGACAACTCCGTCGACGAGGCGATGGCCGGCTACGCCACCAAGGTCGAGGTTACCCTGCTCGCCGACGGTGGGGTGCGCGTCGTCGACGACGGCCGCGGCATCCCCGTCGACATGCACCCCAAGGAGCAGAAGCCGACCCTCGAGGTCGTGCTGACCGTGCTCCACGCGGGCGGCAAGTTCGACAGCGACTCCTACGCGGTGTCCGGCGGCCTGCACGGCGTCGGCGTCTCCGTGGTGAACGCGCTGTCGACGAAGCTGCTCGCCGAGGTCAAGTACGGCGGCCGCAGCTGGCGCCAGGAGTACACCGACCAGGTCCCCGGCCCGCTCGAGGACCTCGGCCCGGCGTCGGAGACCGGCACCACGATCACCTTCTGGGCCGACAAGAACATCTTCGAGACCACGACGTACAACTTCGAGACCATCTCGCGCCGGCTGCAGGAGATGGCGTTCCTCAACAAGGGGCTGACGCTGTCCCTGCGCGACGAGCGCGTCGCCGACGAGGAGACCGAAGCCGACGCCGAGGGCAAGGTCGCGCGGGTCAAGGAGAAGACCTACTGCTACCCGGGCGGGCTCGAGGACTTCGTCAAGCACATCAACGGCAGCAAGGACCCGATCCACTCCAGCGTGATCTCCTTCGACGCGAAGGGCACCGGCCTCGAGGTCGAGGTCGCGATGCAGTGGAACACCGGCTTCACGCCGTCGGTCTACACGTTCGCCAACACGATCAACACGCACGAGGGCGGCACCCACGAAGAGGGCTTCCGCGCCGCGCTGACCCGCGTCGTCAACTCCTACGCGCGCGACAAGAAGCTGCTCAAGGAGAAGGACGCCAACCTGACCGGTGACGACGTGCGCGAGGGCCTCGCCGCGATCGTCTCGATCAAGCTGGCCGAGCCGCAGTTCGAGGGCCAGACCAAGACCAAGCTGGGCAACAGCGAGGCCAAGACGTTCGTGCAGCAGACGTCGAACGAGTGGCTGGCGGACTGGTTCGAGCGCAACCCCACCGAGGCGAAGACGATCATCAACAAGTCGATCTCCTCGGCGCAGGCCCGGATGGCCGCGCGCAAGGCGCGTGACCTGGTCCGCCGCAAGGGCGCGCTGGAGATCGGCGGCCTGCCCGGCAAGCTCAAGGACTGCCGCTCGACCAACCCGTCGGAGTGCGAGCTCTACATCGTCGAGGGTGACTCGGCCGGCGGCTCGGCCAAGGAGGGCCGGGACTCGATGTACCAGGCGATCCTGCCGATCCGCGGCAAGATCATCAACGTCGAGAAGGCCCGCATCGACCGCGTCCTCAAGAACACCGAGGTCCAGTCGCTGATCACCGCGCTGGGCACCGGCATCCACGACGAGTTCGACATCCAGAAGCTGCGCTACCACAAGATCGTGCTGATGGCCGACGCCGACGTCGACGGCCAGCACATCACCACGCTGCTGCTCACGCTGCTGTTCCGGTTCATGGCGCCGCTGATCGAGCACGGCCACGTCTTCCTGTCGCGGCCGCCGCTGTACAAGATCAAGTGGCCGCGGGCGGAACCGGAGTACGCGTACTCCGACCGCGAGCGCGACGCCGTCATCCAGGCGGGCGTCGAGGCAGGCAAGCGGCTCCCGAAGGACGACGCGATCCAGCGCTACAAGGGTCTCGGCGAGATGAACGCCGAAGAGCTGTGGGAGACCACGATGGACCCGGCGAACCGGCTGCTGGGCCAGGTCACGATGGACGACGCCGCCCAGGCCGACGAGCTGTTCTCGGTCCTGATGGGCGAGGACGTCGAGGCCCGCCGGTCGTTCATCACGCGCAACGCCAAGGACGTGCGCTTCCTGGACGTGTAGGCGTCCCCCTCCCGTCCGACACCCCGCACTCGAGAAGGACCCATGACGGAAACCTTGCCGCCGGCTCCGGACCACGACCGGATCGAACCGGTCGACATCCAGCAGGAGATGCAGCGCTCGTACATCGACTACGCGATGAGCGTGATCGTGTCGCGGGCGCTGCCGGACGTGCGGGACGGCCTCAAACCGGTCGCCCGCCGCATCCTGTACTCGATGTTCGACTCCGGCTTCCGGCCGGACCGCGGGTACAACAAGTGCTCCCGCGTCGTCGGCGACGTCATGGGCAACTACCACCCGCACGGCGACTCGGCGATCTACGACGCGCTCGTGCGGCTCGCCCAGCCGTGGTCG
Organism: Amycolatopsis sp. NPDC098790; assembly: GCF_044759945.1. Lineage (NCBI taxonomy): Bacteria > Bacillati > Actinomycetota > Actinomycetes > Pseudonocardiales > Pseudonocardiaceae > Amycolatopsis > Amycolatopsis sp. NPDC098790. The sequence goes on along the minus strand of NZ_JBIWAI010000001.1, from coordinate 1,115,692 downwards.
CTGCGCTACCCGCTGATCGACGGCCAGGGCAACTTCGGCTCGTCGGGCAACGACCCCGCGGCCGCCATGCGGTACACGGAGTCCCGGCTCGCGCCGCTGGCCATGCAGATGCTGGCCGACATCGAAGAAGACACCGTCGACTTCTCCGACAACTACGACGGCCGCACGCAGGAGCCCGACGTCCTGCCGTCGCGGTTCCCGAACCTGCTGGTCAACGGCGGTTCCGGGATCGCGGTCGGGATGGCGACGAACATCCCGCCGCACAACCTGCGCGAGGTCTCCGACGGCGTCGTCTGGGCGCTGGAGAACCCCGAGGCGACCGACGACGAGCTGCTGGCCGCGTTGCTGGTCCGCATCAAGGGCCCGGACTTCCCGACCAAGGCGATGATCCTCGGCACGTCCGGCATCGAGGACGCCTACCGCACCGGCCGCGGCTCGATCCGGATGCGCGCGGTCGTCGAGGTCGAAGAGGACGCTAAGGGCCGCACGATCCTGGTCGTGTCCGAGCTGCCGTACCAGGTCAACCCGGACAACCTCGTCGAGAACATCGCGAACCTGGTCCGCGACGGCAAGCTCACCGGCATCGCCGACATCGCCGACGAGTCCAACAGCCGTTCCGGCATGCGGATCGTCGTCACGATCAAGCGGGACGCGGTCGCGAAGGTCGTGCTGAACAACCTGTTCAAGCACACCCAGCTGCAGCAGAACTTCGGCGTCAACATGCTGGCCCTGGTCGACGGCGTGCCGCGCACGCTGCGCCTCGACCAGATCATCCGGCACTACGTGAAGCACCAGGTCGAGGTCATCGTCCGGCGGACCCGCTTCCGCCTGAAGAAGGCCGAAGAGCGGGCCCACATCCTGCGCGGGTACGTCAAGGCGCTGGACATGCTCGACGAGGTCATCGCCCTCATCCGGCGGTCGCCCTCGGCGGACGAAGCCCGGCCGGCCCTGATGGAACTGCTGGACGTCGACGAGATCCAGGCGACCGCGATCCTCGACATGCAGCTGCGGCGCCTCGCCGCCCTGGAGCGCCAGCGGATCATCGACCAGCTGGCCGAGATCGAGCTGGAGATCGCCGACCTCAAGGACATCCTCGAGAAGCCCGAGCGCCAGCGCGCGATCATCCGCGACGAGCTGATGGCGATCGTCGAGAAGTACGGCGACGACCGGCGCACGAAGATCATCGGCTTCAGCGGCGACGTCACCGACGAAGAGCTCATCGCGGTCGAGGACGTCGTCGTCACCATCACCCGCACGGGGTACGCCAAGCGGACGAAAACCGACCTGTACCGCTCGCAGAAGCGCGGCGGCAAGGGCGTGCAGGGCGCGACGCTGAAGCAGGACGACATCGTCCAGCACTTCTTCGTCTGCTCGACGCACGACTGGATCCTGTTCTTCACGAACAAGGGGCGCGTCTACCGGACGAAGGCGTACGAGCTGCCCGAGGCCAACCGGAACGCCCGCGGCCAGCACGTGGCGAACCTCATGGCGTTCCAGCCGGACGAGCAGATCGCCCAGGTCATCGAGATCAAGAACTACGAGGTCGCGCCGTACCTGGTGCTCGCCACCCAGCGCGGCCTGGTCAAGAAGACCAAGCTCACCGACTTCGACTCGAACCGCTCCGGCGGCCTGATCGCGATCAACCTGCGCGAGGGCGACGAGCTGGTCGGCGCGGTGCTGGCCGGCGCCGAGGACGACCTGCTGCTGGTGTCGGCCGAGGGCCAGTCGATCCGCTTCCACGCGACCGACGAGGCCCTGCGCCCGATGGGCCGCCCGACGTCCGGCGTGATGGGCATGCGCTTCAACGACGGCGACGAGCTGCTCGGCATCAGCGTCGTCAAGGAAGGCAAGTTCCTGCTGGTCGCGACGGACGGCGGGTACTCCAAGCGGACGCCGATCGAGGACTACCCGGTCCAGGGCCGCGGCGGCAAGGGCGTGCTCACCATCCAGCACGACCGCAAACGTGGCAGGCTGGTGGGTGCGCTCATCGTCGACGCCGAGGACGAGCTGTACGCGATCACCTCGAGCGGCGGCGTGATCCGCACGCCGGCGGGCGACGTCCGCAAGGCAGGACGGCAGACGAAGGGGGTCCGGCTGATGAATCTCGGCGAAGGAACCACTCTTCTCGCCGTCGCACGCAACGCGGACGAGCCCTCGGACGTCGCCAACGGTGACGCCCCAGAGGACGCCCCCGAGGACGCGCCGGCCGCCGCGCCGGCTCCGGAAGCACCTGACGCGGGTGAGGAAACGACGGCCACGCCGGAGCAGTAAGTTTGCTCTCCGACGGCGGCCCCACGGCACGGGTAAGGACTGACTCTTCGTGACACCATCCGAGAATCCCGAGGCAGCAGGTTCGAACGGGACTCCGGCGAGCCCGCCCTGGCAACGGGTCGGCAAGGACGGCGACTCCGAAGCGACGGTCAAGCTGGCCACGGAGGACGCGCTGCCCGCCGGGGAGACCCAACCGGTCTCCCCGGAGCAGCGCCCGGTGGTAACGGGCAGCGCGGCCCCCAAGCTGTTCGGCGACACCCCCCCGTCCGGCGCCGAGGTCCCCCCGGCCACGGCCCAGCGAGCCCGCCCAAGCGCCCTGCGACGTCCAGGCCGCGGCCCGCGCAGGGCATCGCTGCAGGTCAAGCGCTTCGACCCGTGGTCGGTGCTGAAGCTGTCCCTGGTACTGGGCGTAGCGATGTTCTTCGTCTGGCTGGTGGCGGTCGGCGTCCTGTACACGGTGCTCGACGGCATGGGCGTGTGGGACAAGCTGAACGGAACGTACTCGTCCCTGGTCGGCGGCGAAGGGGCCAACGCGTCCTCGGAACCACTGATCAGCGCGGGCCGCGTGTTCGGCATCGCGGCGATCCTCGGCGCGATCAACATCGTGCTGGTCTCGGCCCTGGCCACGGTGAGCGCGTTCATCTACAACGTGTCGGCGGACCTGGCCGGAGGCCTGGAAGTCACGCTGTCGGAGCGAGAGTAACCCGGTTGCAGGGCCCCTTCGGGGGTCCTGTAAAGTTCTCCTCGTTCAAGGGCCTATAGCTCAGGCGGTTAGAGCGCTTCGCTGATAACGAAGAGGTCCCAGGTTCAAGTCCTGGTAGGCCCACGCAGGTCAAGCCCGGTTCGCGATGTGCGAGCCGGGCTTTTGCGTGACCTGGGTGACTAAGTGGGTGACTGCCAGTTCGGACATGTCTCGGTCTCGCCGGCCGCCACCTGCTTGGCGACGAATCGCTCCCATCGCGGTCCGACATTGTCGCGGAGCCAGTGAGCTGCCCCGCGTCGAAGGCGTTCAGCCAATTCGAACGGGCCGAGGAAGCGTCACGCATGGGTAGTGATGTCGCGTCGCAGGTCGGCGCCGAGCGAACGTCATGTGGGCAATTGTCCGAGCTGGCCGCCTGTGTGCGCCAAGCGCAACACTCTCCACGTGCCGGCCGGGACGGCCTTGGCGGTACAGAGATCGGCGGGGTGCCGCGCGGCTGGGCCATTCGGGTGTCTACGCGCGGTTGCCGTACCGGCGGGTCCGATGTCGTCGATATTTACTGTGACCAAAGTGTCGTGAGGCAGGAGTGGTGCGGGGTGATCGAGTCGATCGATGTCCTGGTCGCAGCGTTGAGTGCGGGAGCTGCAGCTGGTTTGAAGGACACGGCCTCGTCAGCGGTCAAGGACGCCTACGCCGGGTTGAAAACCCTGACCAGCAAGGCATTGCGCGGCAAAGGAGACGATCCTGACGACCAAGCCGTGATCGTGGCGCAGTTGGCGGATCCGGAAGCGCATCAGGACGAGCTGAGGAAGGCGCTGGCCGCGGTGAACGCAGACGAGAACGCGGAACTGGTGGCGGCGGCGCAGCGGGTACTTGCGTTGACCGACCCGGAGGGGACCAGCGCCGGCAAGTACCGCGTCGACGTGCACGACAACCAGGGCGTCCAGGTCGGCGACGGCAACACCATGACGCTGAACTTCGACGCGCAATCCTGATCATGAGCCAGCGGCAAGATCGCGAGCCCGATACCGAACCCGAGCCGGCTCCTCAGCCATCTCGCGCCTCCCACGATGTGCACGGCAACATCGCGGCGCAGGTTGGTGACGGCAATACCGTGAACATCGTCCAGCCGCCGCTGCTGTCGGTCGAGTGGCCGGTGCGTGTTGGAGTCCCGCCGCGGCAGGCCGACCGCTACCAGCACCGTGACGCTGAGCAGGAACTGTCCAGGGTGTTAGCGTCGGGAGATACGGCGGTGCTGGTGGGCACCGCACAGGTCAGCGGCGTCGTGCTTTCAGGCTTGGGTGGGGTCGGCAAGTCGCAACTGGCTGCCAACTACGCGTGGCAGGCGTGGCCGGACACGTCGGTGGACCTGGTGGTGTGGATCAACGCTGCGTCGCGTGACGGGATCCTCACCGGTTACGCAGACGCAGCAGGTCAGGTGTTGCGAGACGTCGACCCGTCGCTTGGGCAGCGGTCGCCGGAGGACGTTGCCCGAGCGTTCTTGGCCTGGCTGGCCTCCACCGAACGACGGTGGCTAATCGTGCTCGACGATCTCCAAAATCCTGCAGACTTGCGTGGTCTGTGGCCGCCCGCCACCTCTGCAGGACATATTGTGGTGACGACCCGGCGCCGCGACGCAGCGCTGGGACGCGAGGATCGGCACTTCATCGAGGTCGGCGTGTTCACCGAAGAGGTGTCACTGGCGTATTTGATCGCGAAATTGCCAGGCCACGCCGCGACCGAGTCCGACCGAGAACAACTGAAGGCACTGGCCGTCGACCTCGGGCATCTCCCCCTGGCATTGGCCCAAGCTGCGGCATTTATCGCCGACAATCCTCTGATGTCGGTCCCCGACTACCGCAAGCGGCTGGCTAACCGCAAGAGACTCGCTCAGGCCCTACCGGATGATGGCAGCCTTCCGGACGAGCATCAAGCCACCGTCGCGGCGACCTGGTCGCTGTCGATCGAACGCGCCAACGCATTGACGCCGCAGGGCTTCGCACGGCCGCTGTTGCAACTAATCAGTGTGCTCGACCCTGCGGGCGTCCCCGTTGCGTTATTCACTACCGACGCAGTCCTTCGCCTCCTGGCTGTTGCCACGTCGACTGAAGCAGATTCCGGAACCATCCAAGATGCTTTGGGGTGCCTTCACCGCTTCAGCCTGATCACGTTGGATCGCAACCAATCCGAACGCGCTGTACAGGCGCATGCTCTAGTTCAACGCGCCGTCCGTGACACCCTTCCGGATGAACATCTCTCCGATCTGGCCCGGACCGCCGCAGACGCACTCATGGAAATCTGGCCTAGCATCGACCGCGATCCCGCCCTGACCCTGGCGCTGCGGTCAACGGCAAGCACTCTGCACGCCATCACTTTCCCGGCGTTGTGGAATCCCGATGGGCACCCGGTGCTGTTCCGGGCAGGCCAGTCGTTGCAAGATGCAGGACTCGTATCGGCAGCTATGAGCTACTTTCACGACCTGTGGCGCGATGCTGACGGCTTTCTCGGCGCTGACCACCTCGACACCCTGCACACGCGCAACGAACTCGCCACCTGCCGGGCGAGGGCGGGTGATGTTGTGGGTGCGGTGGCCGATTTCGAATGCCTGCTTAATGATCAAATCGAAGTCGTGGGACCCGACCATCCTCGCACCCTGATCGCGCGTAATAACCTCGCCTCCTGGCGGGCGGAGGCGGGTGATGTTGTGGGTGCGGTGGCCGAGTTGGAGCGTCTGCTCGAAGATCGGCAGCGGATCCTGGGCCCCGACCACCCTCGCACCCTGGCCACGCGTAATAACCTCGCCTCCTGGCGGGCGGAGGCGGGTGATGTTGTGGGTGCGATGGCCGATTTCGAACGCCTGCTCGAAGATCGGCAGCGGATCCTGGGCCCCGACCACCCCGACACCCTGCTCACGCGTAGCAACCTCGTCTCCTGGCGGGCGGAGGCGGGTGATGTTGTGGGTGCGGTGGCCGAGTTGGAGCGCCTGCTCGAAGATCGGCAGCGGATCCTGGGCCCCGACCACCCCGACACCCTGGCCACGCGTAATAACCTCGCCTCCTCCCGGGGGGAGGCGGGTGATGTTGTGGGTGCGGTGGCCGAGTTTGAACGCCTGCTTAATGATCAAATCGAAGTCGTCGGAGCCGACCATCCTTACACCCTGATCGCGCGTAGCAACCTCGTCTCCTGGCGGGCGAGGGCGGGTGATGTTGTGGGTGCGGTGGCCGAGTTGGAGCGCCTGCTCGAAGATCGGCAGCGGATCCTGGGCCCCGACCACCCCGACACCCTGCTCACGCGTAATAACCTCGCCTCCTGGCGGGGGGAGGCGGGTGATGTTGTGGGTGCGGTGGCCGATTTCGAACGCCTGCTCGAAGATCGGCAGCGGATCCTGGGCCCCGACCACCCCGACACCCTGGCTACCCGCAGCAATCTGGGTTACTTATGCCGAAAGTTGGATACTAGCGACGGTGCGGATAGTTAGAGCGTGTCGCGACGTACGCAGCCACTCGCCCGACGGTTCGAGACGTGCGTTCATAGGTCTCAATTGGATCCCTTCACTCTTCGAGCCCTCGGCTGACGAGGTTGCAGCGCGACCTCACGACGGTCCGCCACGGTGCCACCTCACTTCTCCTTGGCTTAGGTATCTACGTCTCTGAATCTGAGAAGATTGCGTCCATCGCTTTCGCACCACCTTGGATCACCGGCCGCAACTGGTGGCGGTAGACCAGCTCGGTCACCTTCGTGTCCGAGTGCCCCACCAGCCGCGAGATCTCCTCGATGGTGAGCCCGCTGTCGGAGAGCAGTGACACGAAGCTGTGGCGCAGCTCGCGCGGCGTCCAGTCCTTCGGTTCGAGGCCCGCGAGCTTCAAGATGCGACGGAAGCCGCGCCGGACGTTGGCCGCGTCGAGCTGTGTCCCGACGTCCGACGCGAACACGATCCCGAGTTCGTGCCACCGGTCGCCGGCCGACTCGCGCTGACGCTTCTGGCGGAGCTTCTGGCGCTCCAGCGCGTCGACCGCGCGGCCGGGAAGCGCGAGCGACCGCCGCGACTTCCTGGTCTTTGTGTCCCCACCCACCCGTACCGACCGCCACACGTTGACGTGCGGAGGAATCGGCGGTTCCGCCTTCAGCTTCCCGATCAGGTCGACCTCAGGCCACGCCAGCGGGCGCGCTTCCTCGGTCCGCGCGCCAGTCAGCAGCGAAACCACCGTGTAGTCGCCGTACGTGGAGTCCTCCGCCTCCGCGGCGGCGAGCACCGCTACCGCTTGCGCGAAGGTCAGCGACTTCGACGGCCGTCCGTCGCGGCCAACCGGCAGCTCGTCACACAGCAGCACCACGTTTCGGATGCCCTTGGTCCGCTTCGCCGCTCGGTTGATCGCGCGCCGGAGAATCGAACGGAGGTCCTGGAGTGTGCGCGTGGCGAGAGCCTCTGCCTTCTCCTCCAACCAGGCGTCGGCATCATCAGCGGTCAGTTCCTTCGACTGTTTCGGGTCCACCAGCAGTCGCGCACCGAGTGAGGGGACGATGTGCGTCTCGGCCAGGATGGTCAGCTTCTCGACGGTCGCGGCAGTGCGACCGTTGAGGCCGTGCCGCAGCCAGTCTCGAACCGCCTTCTCGACCGTGAGCCCGCGGGCCGCCGTGGCGGTGCCCTCCTTCTTGCGCTCGACGAGCCGGTCGAGGCCAGCCTTCGCCTCCGTCTTCGTCTTGCCGCTGGCCTTCCGCGTGATGCGCTTCCCGTTCGGCCGGTATCCGATCGTCAGTTCCGCGATCCAGCGCTGCCGGTCCTCGGACCAGTACAGGCCGCCGTCTCCGCGACTACGCCGACTCGCCATAGCTGACCTCCGCCTCCTTCATGAGCAACTCGACGTACTGCTGGATGGCGACGGCCGGCACGAGCTGGGCGCGTCCTTGCTTGACCGAGCGCAGGCGCCCGGAGCGGAGCTGTTCGTAGATGACCGAGCGGCTCATCGAGAGCAGTCGCATGGCTTCGGTGATCCGGTAGAGGTGCCGTTCGGGCACGGCGATCGGCATGGGTACGGCGTTCATCGATCCCCCTCGTGGTCGTGATCCGGCTTGGTAGGCGCGACGTCCGCGACCTCCGCGACCGGGCTGGTCAACGTGGGTGCGAGCGGCTGTTGGGTGCCGCGACCGTCCGCGACTCGGGTTGCGGTGGTCGCGGCCGAGCCCGGCGGCCCCGCGAGTCCCGATGTGTTCTTGACCCGCGGGGTTGCCCTGGTCGCGGAGGTTGCGCCGGATTCGGGCGGTGGGAGGTAGCGGCTCCAGGCGTCCGCCAGGCCGCCGTCGCCGTCGATGCGGTAGCCCTTGAGCGTCTTGCCGCTGACCTTGAGGTCCTTCGGCCGGACCAGGTACCGGTCGAGTTCCTTCGCCAGGCGGCGACTGTCGAGCGGCTTGCCCTGGACGTCAGTCCACGGCCCGTCTTCGATGGCGTGTAGCTCGCGGATCAGCTCGGCGGTGACCATCCGGTCGGTGTTCTCCGCGGCGAAGATCTGCCGGACGTCCGCCAGCAGCCGCACGCCGATCGAGGACGGTTGCGCGGTCGCTTCGAGCACGAAATGACGGCACGCCCGCCGTGCCGTCTCCGGCCAGTGCCCGCCGGCCGCGTCCGCGATGGCCAGCAGCGGGCGCCAGATCTCCGCGGCACGGTCGCGGACGCCGTCCGGTCGTTCCGGTCGTGCGCGGCTCACCTCGTCGCCGACGCGGCTGACCCACTCCGCCAGCTCGGCGCGCACCGGCGCCGACTCCCGCTCGACGTCCTCTTCGATGAACTCCTCGACCACTTCGTCGAAGCGGCGCTTGCGCATGTGCACGGTGATCGCCCGCGTGGTGATGGTGTCCGGCATGCCACCAGCGATCCCGGCCAGCGCGACCGGTGCATAGACCGGGAACCGGGTCACGTTCATGCTCTTGGCGTCCCCGACGCACCGCGTCACCGTCGCCGACCGCTTGTAGCCCGCGTTGAGCAGCGCGCGGAGGTCCTCGTTGTTCCCGCCCGTCTTCGGGTTGAAGACCGCGTCAATTTCGTCGAACAGCAGCGTCATTGGCCCGTCGGCGAGCATGCGGAAGATCGCGGTCGGAGTGATGCTGATCGTCATCTCCGGCTTGGCCACGAGGTACTGCGCAACCTCCAGCACGCGCGTCTTGCCGCTCCCCGGCTCCGCCGAGTCGAGGATCAACCTCGGCGTGACATACAGCCGTTCGGCGACGTGGGTGTGGGCGTACCAGAGCGCGATGGTCGGTGCGGCGTGCTCGTTGGCGAAGGCGGAGAAGCGCGACACGAACGTCACGACCGCGTCGAGGACCTCGTGACCCGGCTTCGCGAAGGCACCAGCCGGGGCCGGGCCGAGCCACGTCAGCGAATTGACCGGCGTGGCCTCCGGCAGGGTCTCTCTCGGCTGGGCGCCGCCGTCCTCCGCGGGCTGGGCCGCGATGTGGCGGCCGCGCCAGACGCGCTGGCAGTTCTCCGAGCAAAGGTCGCCGGACGGCGAGGCACCGCGCGGCCGGCCGCACTGCTGGCAGTTCGGCGCCGGCTCGTCGGAGATCACGAAGTCGATCACGGACAAGGTGTCGTCGAATCCGGACATCAGGCAGCCACCTCCAGGCGCGCGGTCGGTTCGTCGTCGCCTCCGGCCTCGCGGTAGCGCCGCCACAGGTCGTCCAAGCGCTCGGTGTTGTCGAGCTGGTGGCGGAGAACGTCGGTCGGCGAGTCGTCTTCGACGGCCTGCACCAGGCGGGCCGCGTGCTCCCGGACGGCGCGGCGGTAGGCGTTCTTCAGCACGACGGCCTTGAGCCAGGCGCCGTAGTACGGCGGCGGCAGGATCGGGCCGTCGGTGTAGGTCTGGACGATCCAGAGGCCGAGGCTGTGCAGGCGGTGCGCGCCCCCGGACCGTGGCTTGGTCGCCGTCCGCTCGCGGGCGTGGTCCAGCACGGCCATCGGGGTCGGTGCGTGGCCCGCGCCGGTCAGCTCGATGACCAGCTGGAGAACGCGGGCGGCGATCGGCGAGCCGAAGTCGTCGGCGCGCATGCCAGCGAGCAGTCGACGGGCCCCGGTCAGCCGGACCTGCATCACGCAGCCCAGGAACTGACGCTCGGGGTCGAGCAATGTGGTCTTCATGGGGTGGCCTTTCGGTTGAGCTGCGCGTCAGCGGCTGTTGTCGCGGCGGTCGCGGTCACGGAGTTCGCGGTACGACCGGCGGGCGCGGAGGCAGGAGTTGTAGGCGCGGCGGCCGGCGCGGAGCGTGCGACCGGTGCCGTCGCACCGGCGGCAGAGCCGGATCGCGCGGAGCAGTGGCGAGCGGAAATTGCCGAAGCCCCGGCAGGAGCGGCACGGCTTGTAGGGGTAGACCGCGCAGGACCATGAGTAGCCGAGAGTGACAATTGTGAGAACGAGCAGGAGCGGGACGGTCGGGTTGCTGAGGGGGTTCACCGGAGCCTCCGGGGCTGTTTTTGGCCGCACTCGGCCCGCGCCTCTAGGTGCTAGGGCGCTGATCAGCGGTGTTGTGGTGGTCTAGGGAGGGCTCTAGGTCTAGAGGGACGAGGCTCTAGACCTAGAGCCTTGCGGAGCTAGCCGCTCTTGCGGTTCCGGTCACGCTCGGTCAGTGCGTCGGCGATCCACTCGCGCTTGACGCCCATCCGGTTGGCGCCCTTGCCGGTGTCGACGTCGTTGCCCCACACCTGCTTGGTGGTGATCCCCAGCGGCTTCAGCGCGGTCGAGAGCTGCGTTGCCTTCGCCGCCCCGGTGGGCAGTTCCGCCCACGGGCCGTAGACCGACGGCCGCAACTCGGCGAGCCGGTCAACGATCCGCTCCGACCAAGCCTTCTCGGCGTCGCCGATCGCGGTCAGCACGTCGGCGAGCAACGTGCTCGTGTCCTCGTCCTCCTCGGGCGTGAGGTCCAGGCCCGCGGCGTAGCCGGTCAGCCGTCCGGCCGCCAGCCGTGCGGTTCGTGCGCGGGCGGCGATCTTCTCGGCGTCCGGGCCGTCGATGTACACGCCGCGGTGATGCGCGGCTCGTCGCCTTCGCCGGCCAGGTACCCGATCCCCTTATCCCGAAAGGACAGCGTGGTTGCCCGGATGCCGTTCCGGTACGACGAGGTGCCGAGCACCATGTCGTTGGCCTGCTGGCCCGTGACTTTGAGGGGCTCGACGGGCAAGATCGACAAGCTGATCGCACACGGCGGTCGGCGAGCGCAGGACGCCGAGGATGTGCGCCACGGTCGTGTCCGGCGGTATGCGTTTGCCAAGCTCGAAACTCGACAGCACTCCCGGGTGAAGATTGATCATGTCGGCGAGCCGGCGGAGGCCGACGCCACGGCGGGTACGGGCATCGCGGAGGCCGTCTGCAAGCGCGATGAGGGCAGGTCGGGGTGCAGCGTCGGTCACGGTTCAACCCGCTCCGTTCAGTCGGTGAGCGTCTTCGCTCGGGGCGTCCAACAGACTCACCAGATCGACGTCGCCGCCGTCCAACTCGCCGGCGCGCCGGGCCAGTGCGGCGCCGACTTGCGACAGCTGACGGGCGAGCGTGCGCAACGCCGCCGCATAACGCACGTCGTTCGGCTGGAGGGTCAGCAGCTCGACCGTCACGCTCCCGATCCTGGAGTTCATCTTCGAGAGGCCGGCCAGCAGTTCGCGATCACGCGCGTGCACGCGGCACCTCGATTCGCCGGTGCTCGTTCTGGCTCGCACAGACAGGGCATATCCGGCCGGGCTTCGGGATCACCCGACTGCGGCTGACGCTCGGGCGGTCGTGCTCCAGCGGAAACGGATCGTCGATCAAGCACCAGGGCAGCAGCAGGACAAGACGTGGGTTCGCCATCTCCGAGTGCAGGTACAGGTGAGCCCAGCCGTCGCCGTCGGTGAACTCGTGCCATTCCCAGAAGTCACGCCGAGGGGCGGCCGGGTGACTGACCGGGCGGTCATCCAATGCGGTCACCGAAGCCCTCGCTCGACCTCGAACGACCGAAGCGCGGTGGCAGCCTGCTCCCAGTCGGCATCGGTCATGTCCGCGTGCGTCTTCGGGTGCTGAGTCGTGCTCCAGTCAATCTCGTTGAGCCGCTGGCCGCTGGTGTTGAAAAGCGAGCCGCCGCACCAGAACGTCGGCCGGTCCTCGCGTCCGGTCGAGCCCCCGTCTTGTGCCGTCACCTGATCAACTGTCGTCGAATCCGGACACTCAAAACACAGCCGGTAACCATGATTTCAGCAGGTCAACGCCCACGAACTAGGCGTGAAAGGCATAGATCAGCGGGACGTCGCTTGCCGCCGGTAGCCTCGCCTCGTGGACTTGCTCCCCTTCGACGAGTACGTGCGCTCGCTCAACCGCAAGCGCATGTCCGCCGGCGTCCTCTTCCGCGACGAGGCCGACCGCGTGCTGTTCGTCGAGCCGTCGTATAAGCCGCACTGGGACATCCCGGGCGGTGCGTGCGAGGAGGGCGAGCCGCCCTGGCGTACGGCAGCTCGCGAGGTCGCTGAAGAGGTCGGCATCGATCGGCCGCTTGGCAACCTGCTGGTGATCGACTACATCCCGGACGACTCGCGCATGCCGGAGGGGATGGCGTACGTCTTCGACGGCGGCCTGGTCGACGAGGCCGAGATCAAGGCCCTGAGGATCACGGACCCTGAAATCTTGTCGGTGGAGTTGCTGCCGCTCGACACCGCGGCATCGCGCCTGAAGCCGATCCTCGCGCGCCGGATCGCGGTTGCCCTCGACGCCGCGCGCCTCGGTGAGCTGCTGATATGTGAGGACGGCAGGCGCATAGCGCAGTAGTCTGGTTACTGCGTGCACACAGCCGGAGGACGGATGACCGCTCACAACCCGCTCGCCGAGAACCTGACGCGCATCCGCAAAGCCCGCGATTTCTCCCAAGAGGGACTCGCCGAGGCTGCTTCAGTCGGCGTCGACACCGTGGCGCGCATCGAGCAGGGCACTCGGACGACCAGCCGTCCGGCCACCCTGCGGAAGCTCGCGGCCGCGCTCGGCGTCCCGGTCGATGCGCTGCTCGGCACGCTGCCGGCGCCGCACTCTCGCGATGTCGACGTGGCGCCGCTCCGCCGGGCGATCACCGCGGATGCGTCCATTCCCGGTCTTGAGGACCTGGCCGACACCCGCGAGCTGCTGCCGCTCCCAGAACTCACAGCCAGCGCGCACGCTGCTTGGAGGGCGTACGTCGATGGGCGCCATGCCGAGCTGCTGCACGCGCTGCCAGTCGTCCTTGCCGACGCTCGTCGGGGCGTCCGCGATACCCGCGACGAGGAGCGCGCCGGCGCGCACCGCGTCTTGTCGACCGCGTATCGGCTCGGCGCTGGCATCGCGGGCCGACTCGGCTTCGACGACTTGGCCTACACCTCCGCCGCCCGGGCGATCGAGGCTGCGGCCGAGTCGGACGCTCCCGAGGTAGAGGCTGCGATCTCGCTTCGCTATCTCGCGTGGACGCTCGTCCGCCAGGGACGGGCGGAAGACGCTGAGCGTGTCGCCACGCAGGCGGCCGCCGCGATGGAACCGCGGATGCTCGACCGCGACCCGGTGCGCGCTGGTGTATTCGGCAACCTCCTGTTCAACGCCGCAACCGCCGCGCTGCGAACCGGTAGCGCCGGCCGCGCCGAGGACCTCCTTGCCGCTGCTCACGCTGCCGCGATCCGGTCGCGAGGCGACACGGCCTCAGAAGCCGCGATCTTCGGCCCCCGCGTCGCTGCGCTCCAGAACGTCGAGCTTGCGGCGCGGGCAGGCGACCCGGAACAGGCGCTCCGTCTGGCTGCCGCCGTGCCGGGTAGCACGGGCGACGTCCCGGCCTTCTGGGAAGCCGGTCACCGATTGTTTCTCGCGGCGGCGGCCGCGGACCTCCGCCACGATCGGGACGCCCTGGAATGGCTCGCCGAGGCGCGCGACCTTGCGCCGGACTGGGTGCGGTATCAGCCGCTCGGCAAGACCACGATGCGGCGTCTCGTTGATCGAGCGACCCGGCGCCGCGGGCCGGAGTTTGCCGCTCTCGCCAGCCACTACGGCGTCGTTGAGTAGGGCACCGCGCATTACGGCCTAGGAAGCTCTGTCCACAATGGTCGATCGCAAAAGGTGGTGGCGGTAAGCACGCGGGCTTCCTCGAACTCGCCGAGCACTAGAGAAAGGGCGCGCTATTCCGGTCCTGCAGTATTCGTCACGACTGGAGATGCCGCGGTCCAGCCGAATCCTGACCTCGCCTCACGAGAGTGCTGATAGAGCGTCACGTTGTCGAACCTTGTCCCGTCGGACGCAGCGCTTTCGACCCCTTTCGAGCAGGTCTGCTTTGGTCCGGTTCTGGAGCGTCCGGCAACTGCGGGATCTTGACCACTTCGAGCCCAGCGGCACGGCCTCGGGTGGCCATGCCGGTGTCGTAGGTCAGCAAAATCACCTGGCGGCCGGCAAGGATCTGCACGGCGACGGCGCGGTCGATGATCTCGTCGTCGTCGATCGGCAGCCGGATGTGCCGTGGTGGGTCGAGTAGGAGTTCCAACGTGACCTCGCCGCGTGGGACGCCACCGCCCTCGGCTTGCGCGGGTGAAAAGTCCGCGGGGCGGAACTGCGCTGGTCGGGTGGGATCGACCAGGAGCCGGTCGAGCTCAGCAAGGGTGTGACGGGATCGCCAACGGAGATGTGGGTCTTTGGACTTCTTGAGGTTGTCCAGCTCATCGACAACTACGAGCGGAACCAGAATGTGCAGAGGCGCGTCGCGCTCATCCACCAGCTTGGCGAAGTCGATGTGCTCGAACTTCTCCCCGTCCAGGTAGACGTTGGTGTCAGCCACGATGAGCCGACCGGTTGCCGCCCAGCGATTTATCTCGGCGGCCAGTGTGTCCGCAGCCACCTGGAGGTCGTCGATACGTGCCGTCAACTCGGCGAAGACCAGGCCGTTGGCGACCCCCGCAGTGCCGCCGTCAGCCATCCCCATCAGGCGGTCGTATGGTCGCGTGAGAATGAGGCGATCGATGTCTGCCTGCGTGATCTGGCCCCGCAAACGTCGTGCTGCGCTGTGAGCCCACTGGAAATAGCGGACGACTCGGTCCGCCGCATGGATCGCGCGCCCAGCAGCATCAGCCCGGACGTTGTAGGCATCCGTATGGAGTTCCCGCAGGGTCCGTTCGACGTTCGCCCGGTCGGCACCGGGTACCAGAGTCACCAGCATCCGCGAAGTCTTGCATCGACCCACCCGATCGTCCTCTTGGCAGCTTACGACTTCGATTCACGCGGCCGGCCGCGCAGCGTGTGCGGTAATCAACAGACCGGGAGCGCCTATTCGCGGCGCTCGTAGATCACGGTCATGCCGGGCGCGGATGTGCCAGCGGCCGACGGCATCCGGCTGATCGGCGACGGCGTCGGTAAGGTCGGGAGTGTCCATCGGGGCTTCACCGCCGGAATTTTCCGGGCAACGACCTTATGACGCGGTCGAGTCGGAGGCCGGTTCGTCCTGGCTTTTGAACTCGGTAGCGAGTTCGGTCCACAACCGACGGGCTCGAAGTGTCTTCACTCGTGATGACGAGTGAACGTGGCGGCCTGGATGTCCATCACCACCAGGCTCCCACCGTGTTGGTTCTGCTCGTGTGGTCTATGCGGGTAGTCGCATCGTGGCGGGCCCTGGTGAGGTTCGAGCCAGCGAGGTTCGCGCGGGTGAGGTCCGTGCTGGTGAGGTCAGCGTCGGTGAGGTTCGCGCCGGTGAGGTTCGCATTGGTGAGGTCGGCGCCGGTGAGGTTCGCGCCGGTGAGGTCCGTGGCACCCATACCAGCGACGCCTTCGCTCACGTGGCTGTGGCTCGCGTCGAGGAGATCCGGGACTGTGAGGGTCGCGTTGGCCAGGTGCGCGCCATCGAGGTTGGCGTTGGTCAGGTGTGCGCCATCGAGGTTCGCGTTGGTGAAATCCGCGGTGATTAGCAACGCCTCAGAGAGGTTCGCGTTGGTAAGGTCGGCGTAGATTACGTTCGCGCCGGCGAGCGATGCGCGGGTGAGGTTGACCCCCATCAGGTTGGTGCCGATGAGGTCGACGCCGGTGAGGTTCGTGCCGGTGAGGTCTGCGCCCATGAGGTTCGCTTCGGAGAGGTCGCCGAAAACCTGAGCGCCACCTAAACACGTGTATTGCAGGTCGATTTGGGCGCCCTGATCGTTGGCCTTGTCGCGGCGTCCTAGCACAGTGAGTGCGGCTTGGACGTCCAAACCGACTGGCGGGGGCGGACACGGTGCGGCTGCGCTGTTCGCAACGGGAACGGCGCTGCGGACGAACGCGGAGAGCACCTCGATAATTGTGGGCTGGTCGCGTGAGGAGTCGTAGGCGAGCCGTTCCAGTGCGTAGATTCCACCGAGCCGGGTCTGCAGGTGCTCGCGGCCTTGAGCGCCTATCTGCTCGATAGCCTTGGTGTACCGGTCGGTGATCTGGCTCTGCTGGGACACGTTGACCTGGTCCCGCGTTGCCGACAACGATAATCCGGTGAACACCAACGCGCCCAACGCGGTGGCGGCGGTGATCAACGAAGTCACTGCCGACCAGTTCCGCGGCTGTCGAACTTGAGTTGTGGTCGGGGCTGGTCGGGCGAGGAGGCCGCTCTGGTCGGACGTCCGCTCCCACACGATCGATTGAGCGGCAGCCGCCGGAGTTGCCGGTCGTCGGGACAGCGTGAATACCCAGCTTCCCAACACCGCAGTCGCCAGGGGAATTACCCACCATGCGTGTAACAATGAGTTCCCGACCGCGGCCCACCCCGGCCACCATGCTGGCCATGTGACCTCTGCGCTCGCTGTGAGCACAGCGACCACAACCAACCCGATACCGGTCCGGCGCAACCGCCGTCGCCTGGCTCCGCTCATGAAAGATAAGTCGCGCTGCGCCATGCGATCGCTACATTCAGGTAGAGCTCCGCGTCGACCCCTAGATCTTCCGTCTGGTTGGGGTATAGACCTGAGTGACGAACTGAGTGACGATCGAGAGAGGCAACGGCGGTCATCAGCGAACGTCCACGGACACTGAACCGTCAGGTCAAGCGCCATCCAATGTGACTGGCGAGCCGCGACCTTGCCCTGATAACGAAGAGGTCCCAGGTTAAGTCCTGATAGGGCCACGCAAGTCAAGCCCGGTTCGCGTTGTGCGAGCCGGGCTTTTGCGTGTCAGCCGCCCATGACGCCAACAGGACGAGACCGTCCGCAGCCGCCGTGCCGGCGGGTGCCGTGTACACGTTCAAGAGCAAGCCGGGTTCGGCGGACAGCTCCATCGACTCGACGTCCAGGTCGAGGCGGCCCACCACCGGGTGGTGCAGACGCTTGCGTCCGGACCGGTGGAACCGGACGTCCTGCGATGCCCACCGCTGCCGAAACAGTTCACTGCGCGTCGACAACTCACCGACCAGGGCGATCAGCTCTTCGTCGTGCGGATTGCGGCCGGCTTCCATGCGCAGCTTCGCGGCCACATCACGAGCGATCCGGTCGTAGTCGACGAAAAACGCCCGTGCCGCTTCGGGATTCAAATACACGAACCGCGCGGTGTTCGCCGGGCGTCGCGAATCGGCCAGTACCGGGGAATACAGCGCGCGGGCGAGGTGGTTTGCGGCCAGCACGTCGTAACGGCCGTTGCAGATCCACGCCGGCGCGTCGGTGATCGCGTCGAGGACCTGCTGGAGTGCCGGACGCAGCGTCACGGCGGGGCGCCGGCGGCGGGGACCGCCGGGCGCCCTTGACTGCCGCGCGAGCTGGAACAGGTGGTCGCGCTCGGCCTCGTCGAGCTGCAAGGCGGACGCAACCGCGTCGAGCACTCCGTCGGACGCGCCGGCGAGGCCGCCGCGCTCCATGCGCACGTAGTAGTCGACCGATATTCCGGCCAGCAGAGCTACCTCTTCGCGACGCAGGCCTTTGACGCGTCGGTTGCCGCCGTACGCGGGCAGTCCGGCCCGCTCGGGCGTGATCCGCGCGCGCCGGGAGCTCAGGAACTCCTTGATCTCGGTGCGCGGATCGATCTTGGTCACCCCTTCACCGTAGGCCCTGTCCGCGGGCGACGGGAGGTTCTGCCGGTACCCCTACGTGCCCGTCGCGGTCGTGGCGATGCCGCCGTCGACCGGGATGATCGCGCCCGTGAGGTAGGCCGCGGCCCGGCTGGCCAGGAACACGGCGACACCTGCCATGTCGTCGTCGCGGCCGAGCCGGCGCAGCGGGGCCTTCGCCGCGATCTTGTCGCCGATGGCGTCGAGCGTGGCCGCCATCATGTGCGACGGGAACGGTCCCGGGGCCACCGCGTTCACCGTGACGTGCTGCGGGCCCAGTTCCCTGGCCAGCACCCTGGTGAGCTGGTGGAGTCCCGCTTTGCTGCTGGCGTAGGAGTAGTTGG
Organism: Amycolatopsis sp. NPDC098790; assembly: GCF_044759945.1. Classification (NCBI taxonomy): domain Bacteria; kingdom Bacillati; phylum Actinomycetota; class Actinomycetes; order Pseudonocardiales; family Pseudonocardiaceae; genus Amycolatopsis; species Amycolatopsis sp. NPDC098790. Next base: position 1,097,381 of record NZ_JBIWAI010000001.1, on the reverse strand, counting down.
GCGACTCGGCGACGTGGATGGCGGCGATGCTGCCGACGTTGATGACCCGCGCGGGATCATCGGCGGTGCCCGCCTTGCGCAGTGCGGGGAGCAGCGCCTGCACCAGCCAGAACGGCGACTTGAGGTTGACGTCGATCACCGAGTCCCACGCCTCGTCCGGGAACGTCTCCAGCGGCTCACGCCACATCGCTCCCGCGTTGTTGACGAGGATGTCCAGCCGTTCCGAGCCGACGAGGTCAGCGAGGCGCTGACACTCGTCGTGCCTGGACAGGTCGGCGGGAATCGCTTGCACGTCACCGAAATCGGAAAGGAAACGCTGTGCCTCCGCGCACGTGTCCGCATTGCGCGAGCTGATGACGACGCGCGCGCCCGCCTGCAGGAGGCCGCGCGCGATCATCATCCCGATGCCCCTGGTGCCGCCAGTGACGAGTGCGTGCTTCCCACTCAGATCGAAAAGGTCCGCGTGAGTGGTGAACTGGTTGTCCGACATGGATCTTCCTCTGTGGAGCCGGGAACTGACTCGACGAGGCTGACAGGCGTCCTGGACGACGGGGAGATCCTGGCGGTACAGGTACTGGGAGAGCCACCCTTTCAATCGCTGACGTGCGCCGTGTTGTCGAGCCAGTGCCGAACGAGGTCGGCGTCGCCGTCGATGGTGGTGCCGGGTGCTTCCGCCACGGAATGCCGCCGGGTCAAGGTCAGCAGCAGCGCTGATGCGGGGCCGGTCACCGTCACGTCGGCCGGCCCGGTGCCGGGCCGCCACTTCGCGCCGTCCGGCGTCCGCTCGACGAGCCATGCGTCCGCGGTGTCCGTGGCCTGCCACAGCAGGGTCTGCCCGGTGCCGCGGATCGCGTGGGCGGACTCGGACCGCCGCAGCTCCCACGTCGGGGAGGTGAGCATCGTGAGGTGGTTGCTGATGAGCGCCGCCGCGACGTCGGCGTCGACGTCGGCCGGCCGGTCCGCCGCGCTAGCCGCGTCGGCGCCGTGGACGACCGCCTCGTTGAGCATGCTGGTCAGCCAGAACTGCGTCCCGGAACGGTCGTCCCCCGCGGCGTTGAACACCGGTGCGTCGAGCGCGTCGTCGGAGCACGCGGCCGCGACCCGCCGCGCGGCCTCCGCCAGCCACGCCGGCCACTCGGCGGGGCCGGCCGGGGGTGCGGCCATCTCCATGGGCAGCTGGGTGGGGTCGGTGATGCGCCGCTCGATGATCTCCGCGACCCAGTGCTGGGTCTGGCCCAGGTGCTCGACCAGGTCGGTGACGGTCCACTCCGGCGCGGTCGGCACAGCGGCGTCCGGTCCGGCCGCGACGGCTGCTTCCGCCATCCGCCGCGTGTGGTCGACGATCGCTCGCCGGGTCTGTTCCGCGTTCAGTTCGGTCATCGTTCGCCCCTTGTCTCCGGTCGGCCTTCGCCAACGCGTCGAACGAGGATGACCGGAATCGACAGGACCCGGATACAGGTCAGCCCTGCCGGGAAGAGAATGAACCGGCAGGGCTGAGCGGTCACGGTCGGCGCGCGCCACGGTCGCCTCTCGGCGAAGTGGCTCAACGCGGCTCCAGCCGAACGGAACTCCGCGAAGGCGGTGGTTGAGGCCCGGGGGACACGGTGGGCACGTCGACCAGTGGGTACAACGAGACATCCCGTCCCGGTATTTCCGGCTCGGTGTGACCTGCGTTACCTGCGCAATCGTGGTTCCACGTGGAACCACCGCCCCCGACGGCGCCCGACGCCGGTGCAGTAACATCGCGGGGTAAGGGAAGCAAGCTGAGAAGGGGGCTTCGGTGAAGAAGCTGCTGGCACTCGCGGTCATCGCGGGCGGCGTCCTGTTCGTCGTGAAGCGCAACAAGGCGGCCAAGGCCGAAGCCGACCTCTGGCGCGAGGCGACCGCGCCGGTCCCCTCGAACAACGGCACGACCCCGGCCAAGCCGGCGGGCGCGTCCCACAACTGAGTTTCCCGCGGGCACTCGCCCGCACCCGGGGCTGTAGCTCAATTGGTAGAGCACCGCCTTTGCAAGGCGGGGGTCAGGGGTTCGATTCCCCTCAGCTCCACAGTGCACGAAAAAGGCATGCCCCGAACTTCCGGGGCATGCCTTCGACGTCTCAGCGGAGAAAGCTGATCACCGCGTCCCGGCCCGCGTGGCCGCGCTCGCGGTTCTGGATCGAGTGGGACTCGCCCGGGACGATCACCAGCTTCCCTTGCGGCGCGAGCCGGGCTTCCTCGCGAGCCCACTCCATCGGTGTCGACAAGTCGCGGTCGCCGTTCACCAGCAGCACCGGGACGTTCGGCAGCCGGGACGCCGGGTTCGAGCCGACGCGCTCGGCCGGCCACGGCAGGCACGTCTGGATGAACCCCTGCTGCGTCGCCACCTCCGTCGTGTACGGCCACGTTGCCGAAGCCGGCAAATGACGCGCGGTCAACGACAACAGTGGCTGACGCAGGGAAACCGGCGTCGCCGACGTGCCCCAAGGGAAACGCTGGTCCGCGCACAGCGTCGCCGCGTGGAGGCCCGAACTGAACGACGCCGGGTCGTCGCCGCCCGACTTGTACGCCTCCAGCAGGCCGTCCAGCTGTGCCGGCGAGCCCGCGCGGGCCGCGTGGAGTGCCCCGATGACGTCGCCCGCCGAGGGGTTGCGGTACGTCGGGTCGACGAACTCGTACGTCACGATCAGGTCGAAGATCTTCACCCCGTCGGCCGTGCCGCGGTGGCGGACCACCCACGCCAGGTCCTCCGCCGGGTCGTAGCCGCAGGCCGGGGCCACCGCGCACGCCGCTCGCAGCACTCGGGCCTCGGCCGTCAGACCCGTCAGGTACAGCGACGCCGATGGCGAAGCGTGGTGCGGCAGCACCGAATCCAGCACGACCTTGCTGACGTTGCCCGGGTGCGCGATCGCGTACCGCGCCGCCGTGAACGAGCCGTACGAGACGCCGTCCACCACCATCTTCGACACGCCCAGCGCCTGGCGCAGCTGGTCGAAGTCCGCGACCGTCTGGTCGGTCGAGTACAGCGGTGCCGTGTCGCCGAGGATGCGCACGCACTCAGTGACCGCGTCGCGCGTCGGGGTCGCGATGTCCGAGCTGCCCATCTGGGCCTGCAAACCCGGGCACCGCAACGCGTTCGCGCCGGTGCCGCGCTGGTCCAGCATGACGAACCGGTAGTCCTTCGCGACCTCCGGCAGCCGCTGGGTCGCGATCCTCGTGATGCTGCCGACGCCGCCCTGGCCGGGGCCGCCGGTCAGGAACAACAGCACGCCCTTGGGCGCGGTCACGTTGTCCGCGGTCGCCACCGGCAGGTCGAGCGTGCCCGGCACGCGGCCGGACCGGTCGAGCGGCACGGTCAACGTCGAGCACGTGAAGCCCGGCTGGCCCGGGCACGGATGCGGGTCCGTCAGCGTCGGTCGTCCCCCAGGACGCGCGTCGGCCGAGGCCACACCCCCGAGTGCGGCAGTCAGCGCCAGGACCAGCCCGGCGGTCAGCAGTTTCGAGCGCATGATCCATCATCGCCACACCGACCAGGGCGCCGCATACCCCCGATCAGGGCCGGACGCAGGAAATCTTCGCCCGCACCGCACCCGTCGGGCTCGCTTCGCCCGCCGTGTTCGGGGCGTTGTCGCGGCGGTTGCCGTCGGAGCTCGTGACGCACAGGCGGCCGTCCGGGAGCAGCACCGGGCTCGTCGGGAACTCCAGCGAGCCGGCGTTGCGCAGCTTCGACGTCGCGTCGGCCGGGTTGCGGAAGTACTCGGTCACGCGGCCGTCGCGGCGGGCCAGCACGATCGCGTTGCGCTCGTTCGCCGCCGTCCAGACGTTGCCCGCGCGGTCCAGGACGATCCCGTCCGCGCCCTCGAGGTACGGGTGCTGCACCGAGACGTCGTCGAGGCACAGCGTGTTCGCCGGGAACGCCGCGTCGCAGCCGGTCGCCGCGCGGGGGCGGCCCGCGCGGTCCATCGGTACGCGCCACAACGCGCCTCGCGCGGTGTCCGCGATGAGCAACGTGCCGTCCGCCGTGAACGCCAGGCCGTTGGCGACGAGGTGCTGTGAACCCGCGGTGTCCGCCGCCGTGCGGCCGGTCGGCGTGATCGTCACCGTGCCGGGCGGCAGGCCACGCACGTCGCGGCCGATCCCACCGGGGATGACGTCGCTGACCAGCGGCTGCACGCGGAACTGCTCCTGCGCGACGCCGTCCGCGCCCGCACGCCACACCCGGCCCTGGCCGGTGACGCCGTCGGAAACCCACAGCGCGCCCGAGCGGTCGAACGCCAGGCCGTTCGCGCCCGGGACGCCGCTCGTGAACACCGTGGCCGACGGCGGGTTCGCCGCGTCCGGCACGAACGACACCACCGTGTCGGCGTTCGCGACGTACAGCCGGCCACGACGGTCGAACGCGAGCCCGGCGGGGTTGCACGGCCCGGGGATCGTGCCGACGACCGCGGCCGGACCGCCGCTCGCGGCGACGCGGTAGACCGGGCACGGATCCGCGCCGCGCGCCGGCGAGTAGAGGTTGCCGCGGCCGTCGGTGGTCAGTCCTTCGAGGCCGAGCGGCGACGCGAACACCGTCTCGAAGACGGCCGGGTGCTGCGAAGACGGGACTTCACCGGCGGAAGCGCCGGAGAGCAAACCGGCGGACAGGGCGGCGGTGGCGATCAGGACGACGGTGCGGCGCATGCAGGGCCTCCGTTTTGTCGGATTTCCTGCCTACGCCGCCGCGTCCGGTCCGTCAAGGCCAGAGGCGCTCGCGGACCCAGCCGCCGTCGGCCTTCCGGTACCGCAGCCGCACGTGCCGTCGGTCGTGGCTGGCCTGCCAGAACTCGACCTCGTCGGGGTCGACGAGGTAGCGCGTCCACGTTTCCGGGGCCACGTCCGGGTTTTCCGCGACCCAGCGCTCCGCCTCCGCGGCCGCCGCGTCGAGCTCCGCCGGGTCGCGCAGCACCTGTGACTGGTGCCCGATGAACGCTTCGACGCGCGATGCGGGCGGCCGCGCCAGGAAGTCCGCTGCGGACACCTCGGGCGCCGCGGGGGAGACCGGGCCGCGCAGCCGGACCTGGCGGCCGCGGCCGGGCCAGAAGAACGTCAGCGCGGCGCGCGGATCCTTGCGCAGCTGCAGGCCCTTCGGGCTTTCCGAGCTGGTCGCGACCGCCCAGCCGGCCGGGCCGACGTCCTTGAGGATGACGACCCGCGCGTCCGGCGCGCCATCGGCGTCCACTGTGGACAGTGTGACGGCGTGCGGTGCCAGCACGTGTTCACCGGCTTCGGTCAGCCACTCGACGAAGAGCGTCCGCGGGTCCTCGGCCGCCGTTTCCGGCGTGAACACGGGGAGTTCTTCGGGGAACGAGGGCCATCCGCGCAACGCGACCATGTCAGTAACCGTACGGCTGCTGCCCCGGCGGCGGGTAGCCAGGCGCCGGCGGACCGGCGGCAGGCGGGGGCGGCACCGCCATCGGCGGCTGCGGCGGCTGGACCTGCGCCTGCTGCCACTGCACCTGCTGGTACGCCTCGGCGGGCGGCGGGAAGCAGAACGTCAGCTTGGCGCGGATCGCGCCGTGCATCGCCGCGCCCCACATCTTCCCGCCGGTGAACGCGTACGTCTGGCCGGCGGTGAGGTCGACCGCCACCATCCGCGTTTCGCCGCCGAACTGGTTGCTCGTCTTCGCCGACGCGGCCTGCGCGGCGTCCGGGTACACGCGCTGGCCGACGAGCCCGGCGATGACGACCGAGGCCGCGGTCCAGCCCATGGTGCCGACCAGGTTGGCGCGCGCGTACTGCGTGGCGCGGCCGGTGAAGTCGTACAGCGCGGCCGCGCTGATCTCGGGGACGGCCGCGGCGATGACGCAGTAGTTCATCGTCGAGAGCATCACCGACTCGGCGAACAACCCGACGGGGCAGAGCGCGGGCCCGATCTGCACGGTCCCGAAGTTGCCGCCGGACCGCTGGATGCGCTCGGCCACCACGCCGAGGTACTGCTCGGGGGTGAGCACGCCGGAACCTCCCTGACTGAGACGACGGTCATCGTCGCACGACCGGCCGTCCCGGCGGATTCAGCCAGCGGTTTTCACACATGCTTCATGGTTGACTGTGCGCGCTATGCGACGACTCGTACTTCTCGCGCCCGCCGTGGTCCTGCTGGCCGGCTGCGGCCCCTCCATCGTGTCCGGCACCGCGACGCCCAGTTCGCCGACGGCGTCCGCCGGCACGGCCGCCGGTGCGGAGCTGCCGCCGGACCCCCAGCCGGCCGCGACCGAGGACTGCCCGTACCTCGACAGCGGGTTCGTGGCCGACTCGAACGGCCAGCACGTGTCGAAGGTGCGGATCTCGGCCGACCAGCCGCACCCGGCGTGCTTCTTCTACCGCCCGGACGGGAAGGTCCAGCTCACCGTCCGTGTTTACGTCGGGGACGCGAAGACGGCGACCGCGCTGGTCAACAAGGCGGCGCCGGTCGATTCGTCGAACCCCGCCAGCGACCCTTCCGGCTGGAAGGGGGGCTACGAGTCGACCGACGACGGTGCCGTCTACGCGGTCGCGAAGGGGTCCGCGGCGGTCATCGCGACCACCAACCAGAAGCAGAGCGTGAAAGCACGCACAGTGGTCAAGAAGGCTATCGCTGCCCTGAAGCTCTAGGTAGCGGGCTCCACACGGGTGAGTGATGTTGATCTTGTATTACCCTGTGCGTCACGCGCAGGCTTCGTGGACTCGCGCACCGCAGCCATCGGGGGATCCCCACCCCGGGGGCCGGGCACAAAATCTGCAACGCAAAGGACAAGATTCGTGGCTGACACCCTCAAGGACATCCTGCTCGACTCCAGCCGTCGTCCGGCTGTCGTGACCGACTTCGAGACCCTCGTCGACGCCGAGGTCTCGGACAAGGGCGGCGTTTCGGGTGCCGTCGTCAAGACCGGCTTCGCCGCGGTCAAGAAGATCAAGCCGGGCATCATCCCCTCGGCCGTCGACACGCTGCTGCCCGACTTCGCCACCGCGCTCGAGCCGTTCTACGGCGACTACCGCGCCAAGGGCGGCAACGACTTCGGTGCCTACCTGACCAGCCGCTCGGACGAGGCTTCCGACGCGCTGCTGAGCGTCACCGACTCGCGCGCCGAGCGCAGCAGCCGTGACAGCATCAAGAAGGTCTACTCGAAGCTGCGCCCGAACGGCAAGAAGAACGTCGAAGAGGCGCTGCCCCGCCTGGGCCAGCTCATCGACAAGCACACCGCGAACGCCTGATCGCACGCACGACTGAAGAGGCCCCTCGGGTGCACGCCCGAGGGGCCTCTTCGCGTCCGCTTCAGTTCTTCTTCTCGGCGGGCGCCGGGGACGGCGCCTTGCCGTTCGCCTGCGGGCTCGGCTTCGCCGCTTCGGCGGGCTTCGGCGCGGGCGGGGTGGCCTTCGGCGGCGCGGGGGCGACCGGCGGCTCCTGCTTCGACCGGAGGGCGTAGGCGGCGCCGGCGCCGACCACGACCAGGCCGAGCAGCCACGGCCACTTGCGACGGCTGCGCGTGCCCTTCGCCGCGGCCTTCGCCTCGACGACGGCGGCGTAGAAGTCCTTCTTCGCCGCCTTGAAGTCCTTCTTGCCGCGACGCTTCGAGTCGCCGGCGGCCTTCGCGGCCTTGATGGCGGCCTTCTTGGCCTTGCGACCCGGCTTGCGCAGCTCGGACAGGCGGGAGAGGGCCTCCTGGCGGGCGGCCTTCGAGCTCTTCTTGAGCTCCTTGCGGGTGAGCTCGGTCTTCTTCGCGAGCTGCTTCTGCGCGCGCCGGCCGTGCTTGACGCCCTCGGAGACGAGTTTGTCGGCGGTCTCGGCGGCCTGGGCTGTCGCCCGGGACATGGACTTCACCTCATCATTCGTTTTGACACTGCTCTGTTACCCGTAACCTATCGTGCCCCTTTTCGCCGCCGCCCGCTGCAGATGGCACGATGAAGCCGTGAAAGCGACGCTGCACACCAACCAGGGTGACATCAACCTGAACCTCCTCCCCGACCACGCGCCGAAGACGGTCGCGAACTTCGTCGGGCTCGCGGAAGGCACCAAGGAGTACACCCAGCCGAACGCGGCGGGCACGAACTCCGGCCCCTTCTACGACGGTTCGATCTTCCACCGGGTCATCGACGGCTTCATGCTGCAGGGCGGCGACCCGACCGGCACCGGCCGCGGCGGGCCCGGCTACAAGTTCGGCGACGAGTTCCACCCCGAGCTGCAGTTCAGCAAGCCGTACCTGCTGGCCATGGCCAACGCGGGACCCGGCACGAACGGCTCGCAGTTCTTCATCACGGTCGCGCCGACCACCCACCTGAACTTCCGGCACACGATCTTCGGCGAGGTGGCCGACCAGGAGTCGCGCAACGTCGTCGACGCGATCGCGCGCACGTCGACCGGCCCGGCGGACCGCCCGCTGACCGACGTCGTCATCGAGAAGGTCACCATCGAGCACTGACGGCTTCTCCGACGGGAGTTTCGGTAGGTTGGTGACATCGTGAACCAACCGCCGAACCCCGCCGCCGAGCAAGCCGCGCTCCCCGGGTGCTGGTGGCACCCGAACCGCCCGACCGGGCTGAGCTGTTCCCGGTGCGGGCGTCCGGCGTGCCCGGACTGCCTCCGCGAAGCCCCCGTCGGCTTCCAGTGCACCGACTGCGTCCACAGCGGCGCCCAGCAGCAGCGCCGCCAGCAGCGCGGTTACCAGGAAGCCGGGTTCGGCCAGCGCACCGTCTTCGGCGCGCGGCTGTCGCAGTCCGTGCTCGTCACCCAGGTCATCCTCGCGGTGAACGTCCTGGTCTTCCTGATCACGGTCGTCCAGGCGGGCAGCCTGAACGACAACGAGCTTTCGACGGCCTTCCAGTACGGCACCCTCTACGGCGACGCGACCCTCGGCCACGGCGAGTGGTGGCGCGTCCTCACCAACGGCTTCCTGCACTTCGGACCCATCCACATCGCGGTCAACATGTTCTCGCTGTGGATGATGGGCCGGTCGCTGGAACAGGTCTGCGGCCGCGGCCGCTACCTCGCGCTCTACTTCGTCTCGATGCTCGGCGCGTCGGCTGCCGTGCTGCTGTTCGGCAACCCCGGCGGGTTCCCCGGCACGGCGGGCGCGTCCGGCGCGCTGTTCGGCCTGATGGGCGCCTACGCGGTCACGGTGCTGAAGCTGCGGCTCAACCCCACCGGCCTGCTCATCACGCTCGCGCTGAACGCGTTCATCACGTTCGGCATCCCGGGCATCTCGATCTGGGCGCACGCCGGCGGCCTGGTGACCGGGGCGCTGGTCACCGTGGCGCTGCTCTACGCGCCGCAGGTCAGCCAGGCGCGCTGGCAGGCGATCGGCATCGGGATCATCGCCGTCGCGATCGTCGGCCTGATCGTCTACAAGGGCTCGCAGTTCGACGCCGAGACGTGCCAGTTCGTCCAGTTCCCGTTCGGCCGGTACTACTTCTGCCGCTAGCCGCGCGCGCGGAGGGTGCTGAGGACGTCCAGGACGTCGCGGGGGTCCTCACCGAGGTCGAGCCACCCGAAGACGTACAGCTCGTCTTCGTGCTCGACCTCGAGCGTGACGCCGTCGCGGCCCAGCCGGCGGGTGGTGCGCAGCCGGGTGCGGGTCTGGGCCCACGGGAGCGGGTGCGTGCCGCCGAGCGTCCGGGCCACCAGGCCCTCGGGGCCGGCGGCCAGGCGCGGGCGGACGAGCGTCGAGTGCGCGGCGAACGCGCCGACGGCCAGCGTGGCCAGCGCGAACAGCACCAGGCCGCCGCGGTCGCCGGTCAGCGCGTCGGCCACCACGCCGATCAGCAGCAGCGCGGTGACCGCCCACGCCGATACCACAAGGGCCCGCCGTGGTGCCCACGAGGTGGGGTAGTTATCCACAGGGGTTATCCACACTGGGGATGAGTCACACCGGTGTAATTCGGCGTCAAGCCGCCATTCGGAGTAATAATCAACGCCAGCGCATGGTCATGAGCAGACCGGCGATCATCAGCGCGAACCCGCCGGCGAAGTTCCAGTTGCCGAGGTCGGCCATCCAGGAGATCTTGTCGCCGGCGATGTAGTTCACCAGCAGCCAGACCAGACCCACGAGCATCAGCCCGAACATCGGGATCTTCCAGGCGAGACCGGTGGGACCGGCCGCCCGCACCTTCACCGGCGTGCGCCGGTCGGCAGGCGGGGTGTACGCCGTCTTCTTGCGGACCTTGGACTTGGGCATCGTGTTCCTCGCGGTGCTCTTCGGGCTCGTCTGGTGGCGATGACCCGCCTGGGGTGCGCAACCAGCGCCACGTGCACACGTTAACGTAAATGACCGCAGGAAAGCAGCGGCCGGGAGTGGTCGGATTTCCCGTACCGTGACGTCGGGGTCACCAAGTGTTGGACGCGGCTTGAGAGGAGCTTGCGTGACTACGCGCGAAGGACCGGATGACGACCGGCGCAGAACCCCCGGACAACGGCCCATGCCCCAGCGCCGTCCCGTCCCGCCGGCGCGCGGCCAGGTGCCGCCCCGCCAGGCCCCCGGGCAGCCGCCGCGGCGTCCGCAGGGCCCGCCGCCGCGCCGCTACGCCAGCCCGCCCCCGCCGCCCGGCGCGAACGAGGAGACGGTCGTGTTCGCCCCGGTCAAGGGCGGTACCGCGACCAAGGAGAAGCCGCCCGCGGCGCCGCTGGGCAAGGGCGGCGTCGCCATCCGGACGGCCGGCGAAGTCCTCATCACGCTGGGCCTGGTCGTGCTGCTGTTCATGGTCTACGAGCTGTACGTGACCGACCTGTTCTCGGCGGGCAAGCAGTCCGAGGCGAGCGACCTGCTCGACGGCGAGTGGGCGCACGACCGCACGCTGCACCCCGAGCTCATCGACGGCAAGGCGTTCGCCCGCATCCACATCCCGACGTTCGGCGTCGACTACAACTTCACCATCCAGGAGGGCACCGACGACGCCTCCCTGGAGGTCGGCCCCGGCCACTACAAGGGCACGGCGCTGCCCGGCGAGCCCGGCAACTTCGCCGTCGCCGGCCACCGCGTCGGCAAGGGCGCCCCGTTCAACGACCTGGACAACCTCTCCTCTTGTGACCAGATCGTGATCGAAACCTCGACCGACTTCTACATCTACAAGGTCCTGCCCTACGACGACGAGATCGAGGACTGGGCCGGCGGCAAGGGCGCCGACCCGAAGTGCAAGGGCGTCTCGACCCTGCGCGATTCGAACGCCGAGGAGGGCGGCGCGTACAGCGAGACGTTCGGCCGCAAGGTCGTGCTGCCCAGCCAGGGCACCGCGGTGAACCCGGTCCCGTACAAGGACGCCGACACGCTGCCGAAGGCCCAGCAGGCGGCGCTGCTCACGCTCACGACGTGCCACCCGCAGTTCTCCGCCAAGGAACGGCTCATCATCACCTCGGTGCTGACCCAGCAGGTGCCGAAGGACCAGGTCAAGGACTACGGCGACCTGCTCTCGAAGATCGGGGAGGCCTGATGTACGCCTGGCTCTGGCGGAAGTTCCCCGGCCCGTTCGCGGTGAAGCTGACGATCGCGGTGGTCCTCGCCCTCGGCGTGGTGGCGCTGCTGATGTTCGTGGTGTTCCCGTGGCTGGAGCCGCGGCTGTGGTTCAACGAGGTCGCGGTCAACTGAAGACGCGGGGGAAGCACCGCCACGATCCACCGCCGGAAGACCCGTGGAACGAGATCGGGCCCCGGCTGTGGATGGGCGGGCACGTCCGGACCGGTCCCGCGGGCGAGGAGCCCGTGGTCGTCCGGCGCGAGTTCGACCTCGTGCTGAGCCTGTACCAGCGGGAAGGCCACGGCCCGCCGCCCGACGTCGAGCACCACTTCGCCGAGATGCCGGACGGGCCGCTGACCGCGGCGCAGATCGCCGACGTGGAGCGGTTCGCCGTGCTCGCGGCCGAGGCGGTCCGCGCCGGGCGGCTGACGCTCGTGCGCTGCCACACCGGGCTCAACCGGTCCGGGCTCGTCGGCGCGCAGGCGCTCGTCGAACTCGGGCTCGGGGTGCCGGCGGCGATCGCCCGGCTCCGGGAGCGGCGCTCGCCCAGGGCGTTGAGCAACAACCTCTTCGTCCGGTACCTCGAGACGGGGTTGCCGACCGCGCGCCTGCTCACCGGGCTGGACGCTTGAGGTTCGGCGTCTTCCTGGTCAGCGGCCGGTTCCCCGGCCAGGCGGACGCCGACGTCCTGCTTCGGTCGGTCCGGGCCGCCGAGTTGGCCGAAGAAGCCGGCTTCGACGACGTCTGGTTCGCTGAACACCACTTCGTGCCCTACGGCGTCTGCCCGTCCGCGATCACGCTCGCCGCGCACGTGCTCGGGCGGACGTCGCGGATCGGGGTCGGGACCGCGGTCAGCGTCCTGTCGACCACGCACCCCGTCGCGCTCGCCGAGCAGTGGGCGATGCTCGACGCCGTTTCCGGCGGACGGCTGCGGCTCGGCGTCGGGCGCGGTGGCCCCTGGCAGGACCTCGAGGTCTTCGGGACCGGGCTGGACCGCTACGAGACCGGCTTCGAAGAGACCCTCGACGTCTTCCTCAGGGCGGCCACAGGCCGCGTCGAAGCCAGCGGAAGGCACTTCGCCTTCCGTGAGGTGCCGCTGGTGCCGTCCCCGGAACGGCGGCCGGACGTCGTCGTCGCGTGTGGTGGGGCGACGTCCGACGCCGTACGCCAAGCGGCCGCGCGGAACCTTCCGCTGCTGCTAGGGCTGCACGCCGATGACCACGAAAAGGCCAAGACTGTCGCCGCCTACGGGAAGCCCGCGGACCACGTCTCGACCGTCCTCTGCCAGGTGGGTGACGCCGACGTCGTCCGGCAAGCGCTGCCGGCGTGGCTGAAGGACGGGCTCGGCGCGCACGTGACGGTCGACGGGCGGCCCGGGCCGGGCAAGGACCCGGGGGAGTACACCGAACGGCTCTGCGCCATCCACCCCGTCGGCGACCCGGAACACTGCGTCCGGACCCTGGAGACGAGCCTCCAGCGCACCGGCGTCTCCCACGTGCTGATGCTCGTGGAGGCGTCCGGTACGCCGGAGGGCACGTACGCGAACATCGCGCGGATCGGCACCGAGGTGCTGCCCGCGCTGCGGGCTAGCAGTCCCGCAGTTCCGGGCTCTGGTTGAGCAGCTGGCCGCGCGGCGAGACGAACGCGCGGTAACGGTCACCGTCCACTTCGGACGTCTTGAAGACCGCGACCCGGTGGCAGTTCTGGAAGGCCAGCTTGACGCCGAAGTGGCGCTCGAGACCGCCGCGGATCGCGTCCGACGCCAGTGCCCGCAGCAGCTGGCCGCGAGCGGCCTCGCTGGGCGGCGGTGTCTCGTTGTCGGCGAACCCGTCCGCCGCTCCTTCGGCGTCGGCGATGACGCCGGTGATGACCTCCCAGGCGTACGGCAGGGATTCCTTGACGCAGGTGACGAACTCGGCGTCGGTGACCTCCCCGCGCTCGGCCTTCTCCAGCAGCGCGGGTGACACGTCCAGGGACATCGAACCTCCAGTTTGAGCAGGGCCACCCTCTTGGCTACCTGCCGGGTGTCCGGGCCACAAGAGAAAACGATGATCATCACCAATATGGCGGATCACTCCCAGCGGAAGAGCTTCGCCGCCAGCGCCGTTCCGATGACCGCGAACCCGGCGAGGACGACCAGCTGCAGCGGCTGCACGCCGGTGCCGACCCAGGCGTCCTGCAGCGGCTGCGTGCCCGGCGGCAGGTAGTCGCCGATCCGCTGCAGCACCACCGGCAGCAACGCCCGCGGCAGGTAGACGCCGCCGAAGAACATCGTCGGGATGAACGCGATCAGCGCGAACCCGCCGGCCGCCTTGGCCGTCCGGGCGACCGCGGCCGCCAGCAGGCCGAACGAGAACATCGAGACCGTGCCGAGCAGCAGCGTCAGCAGGAACAGCAGCGGGTGCTTCGGCAGCGGGACGTCGTAGACGGCGTTGGCCGCCGCGAGCACCACACCGATGCCCGCCAGCGCGACCACGACGTGGATCAGCAGCTGCGCGCCCAGCAGGTTGACCGGGTGCACCGGCGTCGTGGCCAGCCGGCGCAGCACGCCCTGTTCGCGGTAGGTCGCCACCGCGCCCGGAATCGACTGGAGGGCGAGCATCGCGAGGCTGATGACGATCAGCGACGGCACCCACGCGTCGATGAACCGGTACCCGCCGGCGGCCGGGCTGGGCTCGGTCATGCCCGGGATGGCGCCGACGGCCAGCAGCACGGCGGTCGGCAGGAGCAGTCCCGCGACGCCCATGATCGGCGTGCGGAGGAAGAGTTTCGTTTCGGTGGCGGTGACCTTGGCGAAGGTGTTCACAGCGTGCTCCTCGTGAGCGAGACGAACGCGTCGTCCAGAGTGGAGGCTCCGGCCGCGGCGCGGAGCTCGGCGGGCGTGCCGGTCGCGACCACGCGCCCGGCGTCGAAGACGGCGACGCGGTCGCAGAGCCGCTCGGCCTCGTCCATGAAGTGGGTGACCAGCAGGACGGTGACGCCGGCGGCGCGCACGCCTTCGACCAGCCGCCACGTCTCGCGGCGGGCGTGCGGGTCGAGCCCGGTCGTCAGCTCGTCGAGGATGGCCAGCTCGGGGTTGCCCACCAGCGCGAGCGCGATCGACACGCGCTGCTTCTGGCCGCCGGAGAGCTTCCCGAAGTAGCTGCGTGCGTGGCTGCGCAGATCCAGCTGGTCGAGCAGGACGTCGACGTCGGCGGGGTCCGGGTAGAAGGACGCGAACAGCTCCAGCGCCTCGCGCACCCGCAGCTTCGGCGGCAGCTGGCTTTCCTGCAGCTGGACGCCGACGCGGCGGGTCAGCGCGGCGCGGTCGGTCGCGGGGTCGAGGCCGAGCACGGAGATCGTCCCGCCGTCGGCGCGACGTAGGCCCTGCAGGCATTCGACGGTGGTGGTCTTCCCGGCGCCGTTCGTGCCGAGGATGCCGAAGACCTCGCCGCGCTCGACGGTGAACGAAACGCCGTCGACCGCGACCCGGGAGCCGTAGCGCTTGCGGAGTTCGGTGACTTCGATGAGTGGCATGGCTCCGAAACTACGAAGGTTCGCGGCTGCCGAGAATGACGCTGAAACCCCAGCTCAAGTAGGGTTTTGCTGACGCGGGGGTGGGCCTGGCCCCACCCCGGCCGGGGAGCTTCGGCCAGTGCGCGGACGCGGGAGGTCCGGCGATGATCCCGGGGAAAGGAGGTGCGGCGATGACGTACCTGCGTGCGCTCGGGCGGGCTTGCGCGCTGGCCGCGTTCGCGTTCGTCAGCTGGGTCGACGTGCTGCTCGAGCTGATCGCCTTCGCGCTGCTGTGCGTCGGCCTCGTCTTCTTCCTCGGCCCGATGATCGAGTGGGCCCGGCACCGCTCGACGACGGCGCGGACGCTGGCCGCGCGCTGGTGCGACGTCGAGATCGAAGCGCCCTACCAGCCCGAACCGCCGGAGCCGGTGCGTGAGCGCGACGGCTGGTACCGCGACGGCAACACGCTCTACAAGCGCGCGTTCTGGATCCGCTGGAACCGCCGGTTCACCTGGGCGATGGAGGACCCGGCCGCCGGACGCGAGTTCACCTGGCAGCTGCTGAACCCGGTGGTGACGCTGGCGCTGCCGGTCGCCGTCCTGCTCGGCGGCCCGGCCGCGCTGCGCGGCTACGGCCACTGGACGCGCTGGTGGCTCGGCCCGCGCCCGGTGGTCGAGCGGCAGGGCCGCTGGCTGCACCGCCGGCTCGAGTCGCTGGGGCACCAGATGGGCATCCTCGCGCTGGGCGTGGTGATGTTCGTGTTCACGCTGTGGCAGCTGGTCATCGTCGCCGGCGCGCTGCCGGTCGCGGCGCCGGTGATCCTGTGGTCCCGCACGATCACCGACACACTGCGCCGCGAGGCCGGCAACTGGACCGGCGTGCGGATCCCGCGGCCGTACCTGCCGCCGCCGGGCTTGCCGGTGCCGCGCCCCGACGGGCTCTTCCAGGTCGGCAAGCAGCTCTACGAGGAACCGTTCTGGCCGGTCCAGCACGCGCGCACCCGGTGGGTGCTGCGCGACCGCGCCACCTGGCGCGACTTCGCCGGCGGCGCGTTGATCCCGCTCGTTTCGCTGCTGCTCCTGCTGCCGACGGTCGGGCTGGTCGGCCGCGGTGTCGTGGGGCTCGCGACGCTGTGGGGGTGGCGGCCGTTCGTCTCGTCGCCGGTGACCTGGTGGCCGTTCCCGGAGGTCTCGACGCACTGGGGCGCCGCCGCGCAGACGCCGGTGGCGCTCGCGATGATCGCCGCCGGGCTGGCGCCGGCGACGTGGCTCGCCCGGCAGCAGGCGCGGTTCGCGCGCGTCTGGCTGGGCCCGAACGAGGCGACCCGGCTGGCCGCACGCGTCGAACGGCTGAAGCAGACCCGCGCGGACGTCACGGTCACGCAGGCAGCGGAGCTGCGGCGGATCGAACGCGACCTGCACGACGGGATCCAGTCGCGGCTGGTCGCGATGGGCATGAAGCTCGGCGCGGTGGAGGCGCTCGTCGACACGGACCCGGCGGCGGCCAAACGGCTCGCGGCCGAGCTGCGCGCGGCGTCGTCGGAGGCGCTCACCGAACTGCGCGTGCTGATCCGCGGCATCCATCCGCCGGTGCTGTCCGAGCGCGGGCTGCTCGACGCCGTGCGCGCGCTGGCCCTCGACAGCCCGCTGAAGACCGAGGTCACCGGCTCGCTGCCGGGCCGCGTCGAGGAGCCGGTCGAGGCGTGCACGTACTTCGCGGTGTCGGAACTGCTGGGCAACGCGGCGAAGCACGGCTCGAAGCGCGCGTCGATCGAGGTGACCTTCGCCGACGACCATCTGACAGTCGTCGTGACTGACGACGGCCCGGGCGGCGCGGTTCCCGCGGGCGGTTCGGGACTGCGCGGAATCGAGCGCCGGCTCGGCGCCTTCGACGGTAGGTTGACCCTGACCAGCCCGATCGGCGGGCCGACCAGGGCCATGGTGGAGATCCCGTGTCAGCTCGACCTCGAACCGTCGTCGCCGAAGACCAGTACCTCCTCCGAGACGGCCTGACGCACCTGCTGGCGGCGCACGGCTTCGACGTCGTCGCGGCGGTCGGCAGCGGTCCCGAGCTGGCGGCGGCGTTGCGTACCGAGAAGCCCGATGTGTCCATTGTGGACGTCCGGATGCCGCCGACGAACACGGACGAAGGCCTGCAGGTCGCGCTGGCCGCGCGTCGGGAAACCCCGGGCTTGCCGATCTTGGTGCTGTCCCAGCACGTCGAGCAGCTGTACGCGCGCGAACTGCTCGCCGACGGCACCGGCGCGATCGGCTACCTGCTGAAGGACCGCGTCTTCAACGCCGACCAGTTCATCGACGCGGTCCGCCGCGTCGCGGCCGGCGGCACGGTGATGGACCCCGAGGTGATCGCGAAACTAGTGGCGGGCAACGCGTCCGACCCCCTGGCCGCCCTGACCCCGCGCGAACGCGAAGTCCTCGGCTTGATGGCGGAAGGGTGCTCGAACGCGGCGATCGCGTCCCGCCTGCACTTCAGCGAAGGCGCGGTCGGCAAGCACACGGCGAACATCTTCGCGAAGCTCGGCATTTCGGCTTCGGACGACACGAACCGCCGCGTGCTCGCCGTACTGGCGTACCTCGGTTCCGCTTAGCCGCGCGAAACCCGGGTCATCTCCTCGCGCTCCACGACCTTGATCCGCTCGCGGCCCGCCGCCAGGCCCAGTGCCTTCTCGTGCGAGTCGAGCTTGCCCCAGCCTTCCCACGTGGTGAACGGGATTCCGCGCGCCGCCAGGAAGTCGAGGATCGCGTCCGGGGAGCCGTACTTCGGGGCGGTCAGCGTGTCCGCGTCCGACAGCAGGCTCGCGATCGTCTCCGCCGCGTCGCCCTTCGTGTGGCCGATCAGGCCGATCGGGCCGCGCTTGATCCAGCCCGTCACGTACACGCCCGGCAGCTGGTTCTCGTCCAGGTCCAGCACGCGGCCGGCCTGGTTCGGCACCACGCCGCCGACGTGGTCGAACGGGACCTCCGGCAGGTGCGACGACAGGTAGCCCACCGCGCGGTACACGGCCTGGACGTCCCAGTCGTGGAACTCACCCGTGCCGCGGACGTTCCCGTCGCCGGTCAGCTCGGTGCGTTCGGTACGCAACCCGGAAACCCGGCCGTCCTCGCCGAGGACCTCGGCCGGCGAGTGGAAGAAGTGCAGGTGCAGCCGCTTCCGCCGGTCACCCGGTTCGCGGATCGCCCACTCCTGCAGCGTCTTCACGACCATGTCGATCTGCTTCGACGCCCGCAGCGCCGCGATGCTGCCGTCGTCGAACTCGATGTCCTCCGGGGACACGATGACCTCGACGTTCGGCGAGTGGTCCAGCTCGCGCAGCTCCAGCGGCGTGAACTTCGCCTGCGCCGGCCCGCGGCGGCCGAACACGTGCACGTCCGTGACCGGGCTCGTGCGCAGGCCCTGGTAGACGTTGTCCGGGATGTCCGTGGTCAGCAGCTCGTCGGCCGTCTTCGCGAGGATGCGTGCGACGTCGAGAGCGACGTTCCCGACGCCGAGGACCGCGACCGAAGACGCGTTGAGCGGCCAGGTGCGCGGGACGTCCGGGTGGCCGTCGTACCAGGAGACGAAGTCGGCGGCGCCGTAGCTGCCGTCGAGGTCGATGCCCGGGATGTCGAGCGCGCGGTCGGCGGACGCGCCGGTCGAGAAGATCACCGCGTCGTAGAACTCGCGCAGCTCGTCGAGCTTGATGTCGGTGCCGTAGTCGATGTTGCCCAGCAGGCGGATGTTCGGCTTGTCGAGCACCTTGTGCAGGGCGGTCACGATGCCCTTGATGCGCGGGTGGTCGGGGGCGACGCCGTACCGGATCAGCCCGAAGGGCGCGGGCATGCGCTCGAACAGGTCGATCGTGACGTCGGCGTCGGACTTGTCCAGGATGTCGGCGGCGTAGATGCCGGCAGGACCAGCGCCCACCACGGCTACACGAAGAGATCGGCTCACACCCTCCACGGTAAGTTAGGGTCACCTAACTAGAAATGTGATTTACCGTACGGTCCACCAGTTGAGAGCCGGTAAGCTCGGCGCCATGCGCGTTCTCGTCGTCGACAACTACGACAGCTTCGTCTACAACCTGGTCCAGTACCTGGCCCAGCTCGGCGCCGACTGCACGGTCTGGCGCAACGACGTCGTGGACCTCGACCGCGTGCCCGAGTTCGACGCCGTGCTCGTCTCGCCGGGTCCCGGCACCCCCGAACGCGCTGGTCAAAGCATGGACGTCATCCGCAAGTGCGCCGAGACGCGCACGCCGATGCTCGGCGTCTGCCTCGGCCACCAGGCGCTCGGCGTCGTCTACGGCGCGACCGTCGACCGCGCGCCCGAGCTGCTCCACGGCAAGACCAGCCAGGTCCGCCACGACGGCTCCGGCGTCCTCAAGGACCTGCCGGAGGAGTTCACGGCCACCCGGTACCACTCCCTGACCGTGGTGCCCGACACGATCGCGGCCGACGTCTTCGAGGTCACCGGCCGCACCGAGTCCGGCATCGTGATGGGCATGCGCCACCGCGAGCTACCGCTGGAGGGCGTCCAGTTCCACCCCGAGTCCGTGCTGACCGAGGGCGGCCACCGGATGCTGGCGAACTGGCTGGCCATGGCGGGCCACCCCGTCGACCCGGCCCGCGTCGACGAGCTCGAGCGGGCGACCAAGGCGCTTCAGAAGGCCGCTGTTGCGTGATCCGGCTCGAGGGGGTCGGCAAGCGGTACGGGCGTGGTGACTTCGTCCTCCGCGACGTCGACCTGACCGTCGAGCCCGGGCACGTCGTCGGCGTCCTCGGCAGCAACGGCTCCGGCAAGTCGACGCTGCTGCGGATCATGGCCGGCGTCTCGCACGCCACCACCGGCACGCTGACCGGCACGCCGCGGATCGGCTACCTGCCCGACCGCTTCCCGGCCGGCCAGCGCATGGGCGCGCGGGCCTACCTGCGGCACATGGCGCGCATCCGCGGGCTGACCGACCTTTCGGTGATCGACCCGCTGCTCGACCGGCTCGCGCTGGTCGGCGGTCCGACGGCGCCGCTGCGCACGCTGTCGAAGGGCAACGCGCAGAAGGTCGGGCTCGCGCAAGCCGTCATGGTGCGGCCCGACCTGCTGATCCTCGACGAGCCGTGGTCCGGGCTCGACGTCGGGACGCACGCGATCCTCGGCGAGCTCGTCGCCGAGACGCGGGCGCGCGGGGCGAGCGTCGTGTTCACCGACCACCGGCCGCAGGTGGTGCACGACCACGCCGACGTCGTCCACCTCATGACCGACGGCAGGCTCACGGCCGAGAGCGCCGAGCCGACCACGCGGATCGTGCTGCGCGGCGACGGCGCCGGCTGGGCGGCCGAGCCCGGCGTCCGGCACGCGGTCGTCGAAGGCCCGCAGGTGGTGCTGACCGTCGAAGTCGCTTCGGTGGACGCGGTCCTGTCGCGGGCGTTGAAGGACGGCTGGTCCGTGCGGGAGGTGGCGCCGTGCTCGCCCTGACCCGCTACTACCTGGCGCTGCTCGGCCATTCGCAGCGGTACCTGCCGGCGCTGCTGGCCTACCTCGCGCTGTGCGTGATCCTCTACGCCGACCCGCACTCGCCGCCGTTGCCGCTGTTCGGCGTGAGCGCCGGCGGCCTGCTCGTGGTGTCGTGCTGGCTGACGATCGCGCTGCTCGACATCGAGGACCCGGTGCAGCGCCTGGTGACCCTGAGCCACGCGCGCCAGTGGCGCCGGATGATCACCGGCGCGATCTTCACCGTGCTGGCGTGCGCGGCGGTGCTGACGGTGATCACCGAGGTGTGGTCGGCGCTCAAGTCGTTGAAGGTCCAGCCGTCGGCGCTGGGCATCGGGCTGCTCGCCCACCTCGCGTGCGCGCTGCTGGGCATCGCGATCGCGCTGCCGTGCTCGCGGCTGCTCGTGCAGCGGATCGGCTGGACGGTGCTGGCCGCCGTCGTCACGCTGATCGTCGTGCTGCTGGCGAAGATCCCGCTGGTCCACCCGTTGCTGCACGCGCTGACCGACGAAGAACCGGTCGGCGGCCCGCTCGTCCTGGCGCTCGTGACGTCCGTGGTCGTGCTGGCCGCCAGCTTCTTCGTCGTCTCGCAGCTCGTGCACCGCCGTTCCTGAGTGCAATTTGCAATCTACAAATCGCGAGCCGGGCTTCCGGCGAGTGCTCGACGCCGACTAGTGTTCGGGTCCTCTCCGATTCCGGGCGAAGGGAGAACGGGTGACGGCGGGGATCGTCGCGATCACCGGTCCAGACTCCGAAGGTGAGCTCCGGGAGCTCGCCGCCTGGCTGCGCGGCGAGGACGAGCTCCGCGGCCGCGTCCAGCTGTTCGACGCCGTCGTGGTCGGGGTCACCAGCAACTCCGCCGGCGTCTTCTGCCGGTCGCTGATCGCCTGGCTGCGGCGTTGCCGCGAAGGCCGCGTCTCCCTGAAGGTCAAACGCTCCGGCGCGGCCGAGGAACTGGAGCTCGACTGCGGTCCCGCCAGTGACGCCGAACAGGTGCTCGGCGCCGTCCGGGGATTCCTCGACAAAGCCTGAACGAAAAGAAGGCCCGCACGGCGAACCGTGCGGGCCTTCTTCGTGTGCTTCAGATCAGGGAGTGCCGCTGGACGTCGGGAACAACGGGCCCTCGGACACCGAGACCGTGATGTTCTGGTCCTTGTCGATCTGCGTACCCGGCGACTCGCTCTGCTTGGTGACCGTGCCTTCGGGCTTGTTGCTGGTCCGGTCGGACTGCTCCCGGAACTGGCCGGTCCAGCCCATGCTCTGCAGCTTCGCTTTGGCGTCGTCGGCCGACATGCCGACCAGCTGCGGCATCTCAATCTTGTTGTCCGGCTGGCCCGTCGACACGGTCAGCGTGATCTGGCTGCCGACGGGCACCGAACCGCCGTTCGGCGTCTGCTGGATGACCTGGTCCTTCGGCTGGTCGGACTGCTGGTCGACCCGCTTCACGGAGAAGCCGAGGCCGGTGAGGGCGGACTGCGCTTCGCTGAAGGACTTCCCGGTGAAGTTCGGGACCTGCTTCTGCGCCTTGCCCTTGCCGATCGAGATGGACACGCTCGTGCCCTGCTGGACCTGGTTGCCCGCCTGCGGGGTCTGGTTGACGACCTTCCCGACCTGGTCCTGGTCGGTGACGTCGACCTCCTGCACCGACTGGTTCAGGGTGAGGCCGGCTTCCTTCAGCTTCGCTTCGGCGTCGGCCTGGCTGAGGTCCTTCAGGTCCGGCACGGCGACCTTGCCCGGCGGCGTGCCGATCGTGAGCGTGATCTGGGCCGCGGTCGCGACCGGCGTGCCGACGTCGGGGGTGATCGAAATGACCTGGTTGACCTGGTCCGTCGTGCACGGCGTGTTGCCGGTCGCGTCGGGAACGCCGCAGATCACCGTCTTGTTCGGCGCGAAGTTGTTGAACCCCTTTTCGCGCAACGTGTTCTTGGCCGCCAGCTCCGACTGTCCCTTGACGTCCGGGATCGCCACCGTGCTCGGGTCTTCGTTGCCGCTCTTGAACGACCCCGACAACCACATGATCAGCAGGACCGCGCCCAGCACGAAGACCGCGGCCAGCGCGGCCAGCAGCGTCCGGCGACGGCGCTTGGCCTTCGGGTCCTCGTCGTCCGCGGCGTCGTACTCCTCGTAGCGCTGCGGCTGCCGCCGGTCGGCGTTCATCACCTGCGTGCGCTCGTCCTCGGACATCACCATCGGCGCGGCCGGGCGCTGGCCCGAGAGCGTGCGCACCAGGTCCGAACGCATTTCCGCCGCCGACTGGTAGCGGTTCGCAGGGCCCTTGGCCAGCGCCTTCAGCACGACGGCGTCCAGCTCCGGCGCCACCGCCGGGTTCACCGACGACGGCGGGTTCGGATCCTCCCGGACGTGCTGGTAGGCCACCGCGACCGGGGAGTCCCCGGTGAACGGCGGCTCGCCGGTGATGAGCTCGTACAGCACGCAACCGGCGGCGTAGACGTCGGAACGGGCGTCGACCGACTCACCGCGGGCCTGCTCCGGCGACAGGTACTGCGCCGTGCCGATCACCGCGGCCGTCTGGGTCATGGCGGACTGGCCGTCGTGCATCGCGCGCGCGATGCCGAAGTCCATCACCTTGACCGCACCGTTCTTCGTGATCATCACGTTGGCCGGCTTGACGTCGCGGTGCACGATGCCGTGGCGGTGGGAGAAGTCGAGCGCCGCGCAGACGTCGGCCATGACCTCCATGGCCCGCTTCTGCGACATCGGGCCCTCGGTCTTGACGATGTCCCGCAGCGTCCGGCCTTCGACGTACTCCATGACGATGTACGGCAGCGGACCGAACTCGGTGTTGGCTTCACCCGTGTCGTAGACCGCGACGATCGCCGGGTGGTTCAGAGCGGCGGCGTTCTGCGCCTCGCGGCGGAAGCGCTCCTGGAACTGCGGGTCCCTGGCGAGGTCGGCACGGAGGATCTTGATCGCGACTTCCCGGCCGAGGCGCACGTCGTGGCCGTGATGGACCTCGGACATGCCTCCGTAGCCGAGCGTTTCGCCCAGCTCGTACCGGTTGGAGAGCAGTCTGGGTGTGCTCATCTCTGGGTGCCGTTCCATTCCGTCCAAGGTGCGGTCATGATGCCTTGCTGGCCATCGTCGGTCGTTCCGGGAGATTCCGCCGGTATCGCGCTCGACACGGGCGGTTCCTCCGCGGGCGGCTGTCTGCCCGGGACCACCTGGCTCTGCGTCTGGCCGGTGTGCGGTGGCGAGCCCGAGCTGCCGATCATCTTCGCCACGAGGACGATGGCCGCCACCAGGACAACGAGCAGGATGGCCGCGAGGAGCGCCCACCAGCCCCACTGGGACTTCTTCCGGGGCGCCGGCACCATGGCCGGACGCAAGACGGGCCGCGACGGCGGGCCGATGGCGACCATCGGGTTCACCGCCGGCGACGGCGGACCCACCGGCATGTGCTGCTGCTGGGGCGGGACCGGTTGCTGCTGCGGCACGGGTTGCTGCACCGGCTGTTGCTGCGGCGGTTGCGGCACCACCGGCTGCTGGCCGGTGAAGGCGGCGTTGACCAGACCGGACGGCGTCGGCAGCGGCTGCCCGGCGCGGACCGCGGCGACGGCGGCCGCGAACTCGCCGCCGCTGTTGTAGCGCTGCCGCGGGTCCTTCACCAGGGTCGCCTCGATCACCGCGCGCGCGGCGGGCGGGACGTCCGGCGGCAGCGGCGGCGCGATGTCGCGGATGTGCATCATCGCGACCGTCACGGCGTTCTCGGACAGGAACGGCCGGTGCCCGGCGAGGCACTCGTAACCGCACACCGCGAGCGAGTAGACGTCGGACGCCGGCTCGGCCGGGTGCCCGAGCGCCTGCTCCGGCGCGATGTAGTGCGCGGTGCCCATGACCATGCCGGACCGGGTGACCGGCGCGGCGTCGGCTGCTTTGGCCACGCCGAAGTCGGTGATCTTCACCTGGCCGGTGGAGGTCACCAGGATGTTGCCCGGCTTGACGTCGCGGTGGACCAGGCCGTGGGAGTGCGCGGCCTGCAGCGCGTTGCCCGCCTGCTCCAGCATGTCGAGCGTGAACTCCGCCGACAGCCGCCCGTGCTTGGCCAGCAACCCGGCCAGCGGGTCGCCGTCGACGAGCTCCATCACGAGGTAGGCGATGGAGAGGTCGCCGTCGAAGATGGTCTCGCCGTAGTCGTGGACCGCGGCGATGCCGGGGTGGTTGAGCGACGCCGTCATCCGCGCTTCGGTGCGGAAGCGGTGGAGGAACTCGGCGTCACCGGAGAGTTCGGCCTTGAGGATCTTGACGGCCACGGTCCGGTCCAGCCGGGTGTCGCTGGCCTGCCAGACCTCGCCCATCCCGCCGACGGCGATCCGGCTCGTCAGCTTGTACCTCTCGGCCAGCAGCTGGCCCGAGGACAGCATCCGCTATCCACCCCCGAGCTTGGCGTTGATCGCGGCGCGGCCGATCTCCGCGGCGACCGAGCCGCCGGTGGCCGCGAGCCCGCGGTTGCCGCCGTCTTCGACGATGACGGCGACCACGATCTGCGGGTCGTTCGCCGGGGCGAAGGCGGTGTACCAGGCGTGCGGGGCCGTGTTCTTGGAGTCCGTGCCGTGCTCGGCGGTGCCGGTCTTCGACGCGATCTGGATGTCCGGGCGCTTGCCGCCGCCCTTGGTGAAGCCCTCGGAAGCGATCATCATGTCCTTGAGGATCGCGGCGTTCGACGACGAAAGTGCCGCCGTGCCGGTGAGCTCGGTGGGGCTGTAGTCCTCGATGGTCGACAGGTCCGGCGCCAGCACCGACTGCACCAGCTGCGGCTTCATCGCCATCCCGCCGTTGGCCACGGTGGCCGCGAGCAGGCAGTCCTGCAGCGGGGTCAGCCGGACGTCGCGCTGGCCGATGCCGCTCTGGTAGAGCGCGCCCTGCGAGTCGAGCGGCCCGACCGTCGACGGTGCGACCTTCATCGGCACGGTCAGGTCGGTCTGCCCGATCCCGAAGTTCGCCGCCGTCTTCTTCAGCTTGTCCGCGCCGAGCTGACCGGCGAACTCCGCGAACGGGACGTTGCACGAGTGCGCGAGCGCGTCCTTGAACGTGGTGCCGGGGCACGTCTCGCCGGCGTAGTTCTCCAGCGTCACGTTGGTGCCGGGGAGCTTCGTGTTCGGCGCGGAGTTGACCGGGGTGTCCGGGCCCTTGCCGTCTTCGAGCACGGCCGACGCGGTGACCAGCTTGAACGTCGACCCCGGCGGGTAGGTCTCCGAGATCGCCCGGTTCAGCATCGGGTTCTTGTCGTCCTTGACGTACGAGTTCCAGGCGTCGGTCTGCGCCTTCGACGTGTGCGACGCCAGCTTGTTCGGGTCGTACGACGGCGTCGAGACCATCGCCAGGATCCGGCCGGTCTTCGGCTCCATCGCGACGACGGCGCCGGTGTACCCGCGCTGCGTCATCAGGTCGTACGCGGCCTTCTGCACGGCCGGGTCGATGGTCAGCCGGACGTTGCCGCCGCTCGGGTCGCGGCCGGTGACCATGTCCGACAGCCGCCGCACGAACAGGCGCGGGTCGGAGCCGTTCAGGACGTCGTCCTCAGAGCGCTCGAGACCGCCGGAGCCGTAGTTGATCGAGTAGTACCCGGTGACCGGCGCGTACATCGGGCCGTCGACGTAGGACCGGATGTACTTGTACTTGTCGTTCGACGGGTCGACCTTCGCCAGCACCTCGCCGTTCGCCTGCGACACGATCTGGCCGCGGCGGCGGGCGAACTCGTCGTAGAGCACGCGCGCGTTGCGGGAGTCGGTGCGGTAGTCGTCGGCCTTGACGACCTGGATGTAGGTCGCGTTGGCCAGCAGCAGGACGACCATGACGAGCATCGCCATGCCGACTTTGCGCAGCGGGGTGTTCATGCCTGCTGGCCCCCGTCCGCCGGCGGACGCTGGACGAGCACGGTGTGCGCTTCGGCGATCGGCGCCTGCTGCTGGGGCTGCGGCTTCGGCCGGGCGGCGGGCCGCCGGGCCGCGTCGGAGATCCGGAGCAGCAGCGCGACGAGGATGTAGTTCGCCAGCAGCGACGAACCACCCTTGGACAGGAACGGGGCGGTGATACCGGTCTCCGGGATGAGCTTCGTGACCCCGCCGACGACGACGAAGATCTGCATGACCATGGTGAACGCCAGCCCGCCGCCGAGCAGCTTGCCGAACGTGTCGCGCACGGCGAGCGCGCTGCGCATGCCGCGCATGGCGACCAGCAAGTAGAGCATCAGGACCGCGGCCAGCCCGATGAAGCCGAGCTCTTCGCCGATCGCCGCGGTGATGAAGTCGGTGTTGGCCTCCGGCACCATGTCCGGGCGGCCGGCGCCGAGCCCGGTGCCGCCGATCCCGCCGGTGCCGAGCCCGAACAGGCCCTGCGCGATCTGGTAGCCGCCGCCCGCCTTGTCGTACGTCGAGAGCGGGTCGAGCCAGTTGGCGACGCGCTGCTGGACGTGCGTGAAGAGGTTGTAGGCGAGCAGGCAGCCGCCGACGAAGAAGCTCAGGCCCAGGACGACCCAGATGATCCGCTCGGTCGCCACGTACAGCATCATCAGGATGACGCTGAAGAACAGCAGCGAGGTGCCGAGGTCCTTCTCGAACACCAGGATGCCGATGCAGGCGACCGCGGCGATCAGGATCGGGCCCAGGTCACGCGCCCGCGGCAGCTCGACGCCGAGGAACTTCTTGCCCGCCACCATGAACAGGTCGCGCTTCGACACCAGGAACGAGGCGAAGAAGACCATCAGCAGGATCTTCGCGAACTCGCCCGGCTGGATCGAGAAGCCCGGCAGCTTCAGCCACACCTTGGCGCCGTTGACCTCGGAGAGGCTCGACGGCAGCAACGCGGGCAGCGCCAGCGCGACGATCCCGATCAGGCCCGCGGTGTAGCCGTAGCGGGTCAGCGTGCGGTGGTCGTTCACCACGACCAGCACGGCGACGAAGAACCCGAGCGAGATGACGGTGAACAGCACCTGCGCCGTGACGGCGGGGGTGTAGTCCTTCCCGTTCTGCACGGCCTTTTCGGCCAGGGCCAGGTCGATCCGGTGGATCATCACCAGCCCGATGCCGTTCAGCAGCGCGACGCAGGGGAGCAGCACCGGGTCCGCGTACGGCGCCCACTTGCGGACGGCCAGGTGCGCGGCGGCGAAGATCGCGAGGTAGGCGAGACCGAGCCAGACGATCGACCAGGTGAGCTCCTGCTCCTGGTTCGCTTCCACCAGGACCAGGGCGATGGTGACGATCGCCGCGGCGAACCCCAGCAGCACCAGCTCGGTGTTGCGGCGGGTCGGGACGTCACGCGGCGGGTTCGTCTGGAACTGCGCGGCGAGCGGTTCGGCGGGACGTGCGACGGGCTGGCCCATCAGTTACCGCCTCCCGTCGTCGGTGCCGTCGAACTCGGCGTCGAGCAGTCCCTCCCCGCTGGCTGGTTCGCCGACGACGGAGCAGTGGAGCCGGCCGGAGCCGACGGGGTGGACGTCGGCGTGACCGTGGGGGTCGGCGTCGGGGACGGCTGGCCGCCCGCCGGCGCGCAGTTGTTCAGGCGCTTGTGCAGCTGCAGGAAGTCGTCGATGTACTTCCGGGCGTCGTCGAGGCTGTCCTTCTTGACGCCGTTCTGCACCGCGAGCCGCGCGTCCTCTTGGAGCTGGTCGACGCGCAGCTTGTCCGTGCACACCTGGTTCGGCGGGCACGAGCCCTGCTCGTAGGTGTGCAGGTCGATGCCGAGGATGCTGCCGGGAACGCCGCGGTAGATCACGACTTCCTGGTCCGCACCTTCGCCGACATAGTACTGACTCAGGACGAAGTACCGGGTGGCGATGGCGGCCGCGGCGAGCACGACGAGCACCACCAGCGCACCGGCGAGCCAGCGGAACCGCTTCCGGCGCTTGGCTTTCGGATCTACGCTCGGCTGCGGCAGCTCGGGACGCGGCTGCGGTGGCGGCTGGGTCAGCGCCCGCGCGCGTGCCGCGGGCGAGTCGCCCTGGTGCCGTTCGTCGCTGCCGTCCCCGGCGGCGCCGCCCACGATGGGCGCGTCCTCGCCGAAGTCGACGTCGACGACGTCGGCGATGATCACCGTGACGTTGTCCGTGCCGCCGCCCTTGAGCGCCAGCTCGATCATCCGGTCCGCGCACTGCTGCGGGTCCGGGATCTGCACGGCCTCGGCCAGCGTCTCGTCGCTGACCATGCCGGACAGGCCGTCCGAGCAGATCAGGTACCGGTCGCCGGAGCGGGCTTCGCGCACGGTCAGGCTCGGCTCGACCTCGTGCCCGGTCAGCGCCTTCAGCAGCAGCGACCGCTGCGGGTGCACCGCGGCTTCTTCGGGCGTGATCCGGCCCTGTTCGAGCAGCTCGTTGACGAAGCTGTCGTCGCGGGTGATTTGCGCGAACTGGCCGCCGCGCAGCAGGTACGCGCGCGAGTCGCCGACGTGCACCAGCCCGAGCCGGTTGCCGGCGAAGAGAACGGCGGTGAGCGTGGTGCCCATGCCGTCGAGGTCGGGGTCCTGCGAGACGAGTTCGGCGATGGCGGCGTTGCCGTTCGCCACCGCTTCCCGCAACTGCGCGAGGAGGTCGTCACCCGGCTCGTCGTCGTCGAGTGGCGCGAGCGAGGCGATGACGACCTTGCTGGCCACCTCACCCGCCGCGTGGCCACCCATACCGTCGGCGAGCGCGAGCAGGCGAGGGCCGGCGTACACGGAGTCCTGGTTGCTCGAACGCACCAGGCCCCGGTCGCTGCGGGCTGCGTAGCGGAGGACGAGAGTCATGGGCGAAGCTCGATCACCGTCTTGCCGATCCGGATGGGGACTCCGAGCGGGACCCGGAGGGGTGCAGTGACCTTAGCCCGGTCCAGGTACGTCCCGTTCGTCGAGCCCAGATCTTCCACGTACCAGTCCTCACCGCGCTGGGCGATCCGCGCGTGCCGGGTCGACGCGTAGTCGTCGTCGAGCACCAACGTGGAGTCGTCGGCCCGGCCGATGAGGATCGGCCGGCCGTCCAGCGCGATGCGCGTCCCCGCCAGCGCGCCGTGGGTCACGAGCAGCTGCTGCGGGGACTTGCTGTTGCGCGGCTTCTTCTCCTTCTTGCGCCCGAAGGTCGGTACCTGGACGCGCATGCCCGACGCCGCGTAGAGGTCCGAACGGACGACTCTGAGCGCGGCGAACACGAAGAGCCAGAGCAGCACGAGGAAGCCCACCCTGGTGAGTTGTACGACCAGCTCTGGCACTTGGTGTGTCCGCTCCCGACTCGTCCGTGCAGCCGCGACGCGGGTACGCCGCGGTCCCCCCGCACGTCAATTCTGCGGGAACAGTATTCCGTGCCCCCAGTCAGCCCTGTGTACGGAACACGAGCGAGGAGTGCCCCACCCGGATGACGTCGCCGTCCGCGAGCTGCCAGGTCTGGACCGGAGTGCCGTTCACGGTCGTGCCGTTGGTCGACCCGATGTCGGCGAGCGTCGCGCTCTGGCCGTCCCAGGTGATCTCCAGGTGCCGGCGCGAGACGCCGGTGTCCGGGAGGCGGAAGTCCGCGTCCTGGCCGCGGCCCACGACGTTCCCGCCCTGCTTCAGCGAGTACGTCCGGTTCGAGCCGTCGTCCAGCTGCAGGCTCGCCGCGAGCTGGCGGCCCGGCGCGGGCTGGCCGTAGCCGCCCTGCTGCTGCGCGTACGGGTCGGCGGCCTGCTGGCCGTAGGCCCCCTGCTGCCCGTACTGGTCGTAGCCGCCCTGCTGCTGGCCGCCGTACTGGTCGTAGCCACCCTGCTGGGGCTGGGCGTAGCCGCCCTGGTCGTACCCGCCCTGCTGGTAGCCGCCCTGCTCGTAGCCACCCTGCTGGGGCTGGGCGTACCCGCCCTGGTCGTACCCGCCGCCCTGCGGCTGGCCGTAACCCTGGTCGTAGCCGCCACCCTGGGGCTGCTGGTACCCGCCCTGGTCGTAGCCGCCCTGCTGCTGGCCGTACTGGTCGTAGCCGCCACCCGGCTGCTGCTGGCCGTACTGGTCGTAGCCACCACCCTGCGGCTGGCCGTAACCCTGGTCGTACCCGGGCTGCTGGCCACCCTGCTGTCCGTAGCCGTACTGGCCCTGCTGGCCGTACGGGTCACCCTGGTCGTATTGGCCGTAGCCGGGGGGCTGGCTCATTGCTGGGTCTCCTGCGTTGCTGGGTCGTGCCGACCGCGGTGAACCGGCGCCTGAGGGGCGGGCGTCGGGATCGACGGACGAACGGGTCTTGAACTGTCCAGTATGCAGCGCCTCGTTGCGCTCGAGTGATACGACGACGTCACCATAGGTGTCCAGGCCCTCGGCGGCGAGGTGTTCCGCCACCGCCTTGGCGAGCACCTGGGTGACGCGCTGCTCGTCACCGGCCATGCGCTCGTGGTCAGCCGCCCCCAGCGACACGATGTAGTGATTGGGGGCGAGCTGCCGACCGCCAGCCAGCTCACGAACGTTCTCCTCACTCTCCCGCTCCAGGGCGATCGCCACTTCCTGCGTGACGACGTTGCCACCGAACATGCGCGCGAAAGTGTTCCCCACCAGGTTCTCGAGGCGTCTGTCGAAACGCTCGACGCGGCTCACCGGGGAAAACCTCCTCACACGTGTGCTTCCGCTATCGATCCTATCCGGGTGAGCGAGCCTCTACACGGCCCCCGGTGAAACCCGTTCAAACCACCTGCTAGTCTTCTCCTCGCTGTCAGAGAGAAGCGCTCGGGCGAGTGGCGGAATGGCAGACGCGCACGGTTCAGGTCCGTGTGTCCGAAAGGACGTGAGGGTTCAACTCCCTCCTCGCCCACTCGAAAAGGGCCCCGGCACCACGCCGGGGCCCTTTTTCGTGTCCGCGGGGCCTTCGGCTCAGGTGGTGAATATCACCCGTTTGGCTCTGCGTGGTGTTCGCTCACGGCGGACTTTCGGGTGTATCAAGCTGTCGATTTGGCGACCCAGGCCGCCAGCACGTCGGCGCGGCTGGCCGTCTCGATGCCCGCGTGGGGGCAGCCCGGGCCGGTCGCCTCGACCGCCACGAGTTCGCCGTCCGTGAAGTAGGGCGCTCCCGAGTCGTACGTGCACGCGCTCGTCGTGATCTCCGGGGCGGCGCCGCGGACGCCCACCGTCGTCGGCTCCACCTTGGCGACGGCCACCGTCCCCTGCTGCATGCGGCTCGCCGGGGTGGGGTTCGTGCTGGTCGTGCTGCCCCAGCCGGCCAGGATCAGCTCCTGGCCCACCTTTGGCGCGGCGCGGTCGACCCTCAGCGGCGTCACGGTCGTCACCGGGGTGTCCAGGCGGGCCAGTGCGACGTCGTTCTCCTTGGCCTGGAGCACCTCGGTCACCCGGCGGGCGATGCCGGACTCCATGGCTTCGTCGACCAGGCCCAGCGTCACCGTCGTCGGGTAGGGGACCTTGCCGCCGACGCGGTTGCGGTTCGCGTCGTGGAAGCAGTGGCCCGTCGTCAGCACCCAGCCCGGGGCGATCAGGGAACCGGTGCAGTAGCTGCTGTAGGTCGACCCGTCCGGGCGCGGGATCTTCGTCATCGCGAGCTTCGCGACGAACCCGAACTGCCCGGGCGGTACGTCGGAGCCGTGCGCGATCCCCGGCGCGGCGAAAGCGGCGGGCGCGGTGGCGATGGTGGCGGTGGTCAGAACAGCAGCGGCGAGCAGGGCGCGCAGGCGCATTTCTCCCCTTCGTCGAATGGATGATCGACGTTCGAGGTTATTGCCGCGGCCGCACGCTGGGAATTCCCTGGCCGGGCGTCACCCGGGTGACGCCCGGCCGGCCGGTCAGCCGACGTGCGAGGCGATCCAGTCCGCGACCACGTCCACGCGAGCGGTCGTCTCCGCCTGGTCGTGGGGGCAGTCCGGGCCGTCGCTCTCCACCGAGACGATCCGGCCGCCCTTGCCCGACGGGACGAAGTACGGCGCGCCCGAGTCGTACGTGCAGGCGCTCGTCGTCGACGTCGGGGCGAAACCCTTGACTCCCACGTACTGCGGGTCGACGGTCGCGACCTTCATGACGCCCTGCTGGAGCTTCGTGCCCGGCGCCGGGTCGACCGAGGTGAGGCTGCCCCAGCCGGCGAGCGTCACCTTCTGGCCCGCCACCGGTGTCCGGCGGTTCAGCGTGAGCGGCTCGATGCCGAAGACCGGCTTGTCCAGCTCCGCGATCGCGATGTCGTTGCTCGGCGACTGGAACACCGTCACGACGTTGCGGGTGACGCCCGGCTGGTCCACGGTCGTGGTGCCCAGCAGCACGGACGTCGGGTACGGGACCGGGCCGGACACCGGGTTGCGCGCGGCGTCGTGGAAGCAGTGGCCCGCCGTGATGATCCACTTGCGGGCGATCAGGGAACCCGAGCAGGCGCTGTCGTACTCGGTGCCGTCGGGACGCGGGATGTCCGTCATGGTCAGCTTCGCGGCGAACTTGAACGTCCCCGGCGGGACGTCGGATCCGTTGGCCACGGCCGAAGCCGGGGCCGCGGTGGCCACGGCCGCGGCGAGCGCGAAGAGCGTTGCGGACAGGAAAGCGCGAGTGCGCACGGGAAATCCCCCAGGTGTGGGCCGGCGGTGGCGAGAACTCCCCGCCACCGCCGCACAACCTAGTTCACGCCGACGAGGTCGACCACGAAGATCAGGGTTTCGCCCGGCTTGATGACGCCGCCCGCGCCGCGGTCGCCGTAGGCGAGGTGCGGCGGGATGACGAGCTGGCGGCGGCCACCGATCTTCATGCCCGCGACACCCTGGTCCCAGCCGGAGATGACCTGGCCGGCCCCGAGGCCGAAGCGCAGCGGCTCACCGCGGTCCCACGAGGCGTCGAACTGCTCGCCGGTCGAGTGCGAGACGCCGACGTAGTGCACGGTGACGGTCTTGCCCGACGTGGCTTCCGCGCCGTCACCGACCGTGATGTCGGTGATCTGGAGGTCGGCCGGAGGGTTGCCCTCGGGGCGGTCGATCTGGGGCTTTTCCAAGGTCATGGCACTCACCGTACCCACGCGCGCGAGGCTGCGCCGTTCGGACTACGCCCAAGGGCTGAAAAACGCGAAAAGTCTTCACACTTCTGCTACTGCTGGGTAGCGTGCGCTTCGTCACTCTTCTGACTGGAGGGGAGCCCGGCATGCGACGTGGCATCCGCGCCCTGACCTTGACCGCTCTGGGGGCCCTCGTGGCCGGTCTCACCCAGGTCGCCGTCACCGCTCCGGCCGCGCAGGCGGCCGCGTCGCCCGACGACTACTGCGGCGGGCAGTGCAGCGACATCCTGCCACCCGGCGAGAACGGCAACGCCACCCTCGCCGACATCCTGGCGCACAAGCTGCTCGGCACCCGCCCGGCGCACGCGTCCGACCAGCTCGGGAAGTACTCGTCACTGGCCAACGGGTACAAGACGCTGACCACCGGCGCGATCAACCAGTACTTCAACGACTCGTCGTTCGGCGTCGCCGCCGACCAGGTCGCGAGCACGACGAAGCCGCGCGCGGACGTGACGATCGTGCGGGACAAGGCCCTCGGCGTCCCGCACATCACCGGCACCACCCGCAGCGGCACCGAGTTCGGTGCCGGGTACGCCGCCGCGCAGGACCGGCTGTGGCTGATGGACGTCCTGCGCCACGCCGCGCGCGGGCAGGTCACCCCGTTCGCCGGCGGCGCGGAGGCCAACCGCGAGCTGGAGCAGCAGTTCTTCGCGAACGCCCCCTACACCGAAGCCGAGCTGCAGCAGCAGATCGACCGCGTCGCGAGCAGCGGCCCGCGTGGCGCGCAGGGCCTCGCCGACGCGCAGGCCTACGTCGACGGCATCAACAAGTACATCAGCGACTCCTACAACGGCCGGTACTTCCCGGGCGAGTACGTGCTGACCGGGCACGTCGACTCGATCACCAACGCCGGGTCGATCGACCCGTTCAAGCTGACCGACCTCGTCGCGCTCGCGTCGCTGGTCGGCGCCGAGTTCGGCGCGGGCGGCGGCGGTGAGGTGCAGAACGCCATCGCGAAGCTCGCGATGCAGGAGAAGTACGGCGTCGTGCAGGGCGAGAAGGTGTGGCAGAGCCTGCGCTCGGAGGACGATCCCGAAGCCGTCAAGACGCTGCACGACGGCCAGACCTTCCCGTACGGCAAGACGCCGGCCAACGCGGTCGGCCAGGCCCTGCCGGACAAGGGTTCGGTGACCGGGCAGCAGCTGGTGTTCGACAAGACCGGCTCGGCCTCGACCGCGACACCGTCCACTGTGGACGTCGCCGCGCCCGCCGAGCAGGAGCCCGCCCGCGGGATGTTCGAAGACGGCGTGCTGCCGGGCAACATGCTGAGCGAGAAGCACGGCATGTCGAACGCGCTGCTCGTCTCCGGCGCGAAGACCGCCAGCGGCCACCCGGTCGCGGTGTTCGGCCCGCAGACCGGCTACTTCGCCCCGCAGCTGCTCCTGCTGCAGGAACTGCAGGGCCCGGGCATCAGCTCGCGCGGCGCGGCCTTCGCCGGGCTGAGCATGTACGTCCTCCTCGGCCGCGGCCAGGACTACTCGTGGAGCGCGACGACGTCCGCGCAGGACATCATCGACACCTACGCGCTGCAGCTGTGCGACCCGAGCGGCAAGGCGCCGACGAAGGACTCGAACTACTACACCTACCAGGGCCAGTGCGTCCCGATGGAGACGGTCGAGGTTAAGAACGCCTGGAAGCCGACGGTCGCCGACGGGACCGCGGCGGGCTCGTACACGTTGCGCAGCTACCGGACGAAGTACGGGCCGGTGCAGAGCCGGGCGACCGTCGGCGGCAAGCCGGTGGCGTACGCGGCGCTGCGCTCGTCCTACTTCCACGAGGTCGATTCGCTGATCGGCTTCCAGGAGCTGAACGACCCGGGCTTCGTCAAGTCCGCCGCGGACTTCCAGAAGGCCGCGCAGGACATCAACTACACGTTCAACTGGTTCTACGCCGACTCGAAGGACATCGCCTACTACAACTCCGGCGCCAACCCGGCCCGGCAGTCCAATGTGGACCCGAACATGCCGGTGTGGGGCGACCAGGGGCACGACTGGATCGGCTGGAACCCCAGCGGGAACCAGGCGACCTACACGCCGCCGTCGCAGCACCCGCAGTCGGTCAACCAGGACTACTACGTCAGCTGGAACAACGCGCAGGCCAACGGCTACGCGGCCGCCGGCGCGGACAAGTCCGCCGTGCACCGCGTCGACCTGCTCGACTCGCGCGTCAAGCAGCTGATCTCCAGCGGTACCAAGGTCACCCGGGTCAACCTGACCCAGGCGATGGCGGACGCCGCGCTCGCGGACCTGCGCGCCGAGCGCGTCCTGCCGCTGCTGCTGCAGGTGCTCGACAAGACGCCGACGACCGGCGCGGCCGCGGACGCCGAGGCGAAGCTCAAGACGTGGCTCGCGAACGGCCACCTCCGCAAGGAGACTTCGCCGGGCAGCAAGGCGTACGCGGACGCCGACGCGATCCGCATCTTCGACGCCTGGTGGCCGCTGCTCGTCCAGGCCGAGTTCAAGCCGGGCATGGGCGACGACGTCTACAACGCGATGACGGGCGTGCTGGGCATCAACGAAAGCCCGTCCGGGTGGCAGAACGGCAACGGCCAGCACACCGGCCAGCCGCACAAGGGCTCGTCGTTCCAGTTCGGCTGGTGGGGTTACGTCAGCAAGGACATCCGGCAGGTGCTCGGCCAGCCGGTGGCCGGCCCGCTCGGCCAGACGTTCTGCGGCGGCGGCAACGTCACGACGTGCCGCCAGGCGCTCGTCGACTCGCTGACCACGGCCGCCGGTCAGGCCGCGAACACCGTCTACCCCGGTGACGCGAGCTGCTCCGCGGGCGACCAGTGGTGCGCCGACACGATCGTGCACAACCCGCTGGGCGGCATCACGCAGGACAAGATCAGCTGGCAGAACCGCCCGACGTTCCAGCAGGTCGTCGAGTACACCGCCCACCGCGGCGACAACATCGCCAACCTCGCGCCGGGGAAGACGGTCAGCGCCACGAGCGCCGAGACCGGCCTCTACAACTCGCCGGCGTCGAACGCGATCGACGGGAACGCCTCGACCCGCTGGGCCAGCGACTGGAGCGACGACCAGGCGATCACCGTCGACCTCGGTTCGGTCCAGCAGGTCTCGCGGGTGGCGTTGAGCTGGGAAGCCGCGTACGGGAAGAACTACAAGATCCAGACCTCGCCCGACGCGGTGAACTGGACGGACGCGGCGGTGGTCACCGACGGTGACGGCGGGCAGGACAACGTCTCGTTCACCCCGGCGTCGGCGCGGTTCGTGAAGATGCAAGGCGTCCAGCGCGGCACGAAGTACGGCTACTCGCTGTACGAGTTCGAGGTGTACGCCCACTGAGACCAGGCCGGGCCGTTCGCGGACGCGCGGGCGGCCCGGCCTCCCCACCCGGGCCCCGGGTTACCGTGATCGCATGGACGACTGGACGCCCCGCACCAAGGCCATCGCGGCCGGCCGCCCGCACGGCCCCGGCGAACCGCTGAACACCCCGCTCGTCGCCACCAGCACGTACCGGGCCGGTGGCGACTCCGTGTATTCGCGCAGCGACGGGACGCCGACCTGGCACGCGCTCGAAGAGGCCGTCGGGGCGCTCGAAGGCGGCCACGCGACGGCGTTCGCGTCCGGCGTCGCCACCCTGTCCGCGGTGCTGGACCTGCTGCCGGTCGGGTCGCGGGTCGTCGTGCCGACGTTCAGCTACGCCGTCACGCGCGGGGTGCTCGCCCACGCGCAGAAGCTCGGCAAGCTCGCCGTCACCGAGCTCGAGCCGACCGACACCGCCGCCTGGGTCGCCGAGGCGGCGACGTCCGACCTGGTCTGGCTCGAGTCGCCGACTAACCCGACCCTCGACGTCATGGACATCGAGACGATCGCCGCCGCCGCGCGCGGCCGGGTCGTCGTCGACAACACCTTCGCGACGCCGTTGCAGCAGCGGCCCCTCGAGCTCGGCGCCGACGTCGTCGTGCACAGCGCGACCAAGCTCATCGGCGGGCACAGCGACCTGCTGCTGGGCATCACGGTGGCCAAGGATCCCGCGGTCGCCGACGAGCTGAAGGCGGCGCGGACCCGGGTCGGGTCGACGCCGGGCGCGCTGGAGGCGTGGCTCGCGCTGCGTGGGCTGCGGACCATGCCGGTGCGGCTGGCCGAGCAGTCCCGCACCGCCGCGCTGCTCGTCGAGCGGCTCGGCGAGCACCCCGCGGTGACGCGCGTGCGTTACCCGGGCTTCGGGATGATGGTCGCCTTTGAGCTGGCCGACGCCGAGACAGCCGACCGCTTCTGCGCGTCGACCCGGCTGATCGTCCCGGCGACCAGCCTCGGCGGCGTCGAGAGCCTGGTCGAGCGGCGGGCGTGGCTCCCGGGCGAGGAGCGCGTGCCGCCGGGGCTGATCCGGTTCAGCGTCGGGTTGGAGGACCCGGAGGACCTTTGGGCGGATCTGACGTTCGCCCTCCCGGAGTAACGCGGACGGGTGAGACCTCGATACTCCGGCATCGCAGGTCAACCGCCGTTGGGAGTCACCGTGGGTAGAACGTTGAGCCGAGTCGCGGGCATCGTGTCCGCGGGTGCGCTGATCACTTTCGCCGCCGCTCCGGCCGCACTGGCGGAGGACGAGACCCCCACGTCGACGACGGAAACGACCACGTCCACCACTTCGACCACGGAAACCACCACGGCACCGAGCACGACCGGGACCACGACGACGGTCCCGTCGTCCACTTCGGGCATCGCGACCTCGAGCCCGACCCCGCCCGAGGTCAAGACCACGGAGAAGCGGGTCGCGTCCAAGGCCGAAGCGCCCGAGATCAAGGGCGACACCCAGGAAGCGGCCGCGGACGACGATCCTCAGCAGGACAACGTCGGCCACGGCTTCGTCGGCCTCGGTGGCGAAGGTGTGCTGGTCATCGCCTGCGCGGCCGGAGCGCCCGGCAGCGTGGCGACCCAATACCTCGATGTGACCAGCGGCCCGGACCAGGACGGTGCGAACGGCCTGCTCTGGAACTACACCGTGCGCGTGGCCAACCTGCCGGCGGGCACGACCACCGGCAAGTTCAGCTGGACCTGCGGGGAGCAGGAAGGCGAGGGCATCGTCGAGTTCGAGCAGGAGCAGCCGCCGACCACCAGCACCACGACCAGCAGCTCGAGCGCCTCGCCGTCGAGCAGCGCGCCGGTCACAACGGCGACCTCGGCGCCGACCACCACCGCTTCCGGCAACGCCGCACCGAAGGCCCAGGTCAAGGTCACGCCCAAGGGCAAGATCGAAACCGGCTTCGGCGGCACGGCCTGGTGACCGTCCGCCGGGTGAGCGCGGCTGCCGCCGCGCTCACCCTTGCGCTGACGGTGGTGGGCTGTGGCTCCTCGGAGGCCCCCAAGCCCGCCGCGGCACCGCCGGCGCCGGTCACATCGTCGATTCCCGTCACCAAGCCGTTCAAGGGACTGCGGCCGACCTCGGTCAAGATCCCGAAGATCGGTGCGGAGTCCAGCCTGCTCGCCGTGGCCGTCAAGACCGACGGCTCGATCTCCGTCCCGTCGGTGCACACGCCGATGCAGGCGGCCTGGTACAAGCTCTCGCCGGTGCCCGGTGACGTCGGTCCGGCAATCGTGCTCGGGCACGTCGACGGCGACAAGAAGCCCGGCATCTTCTACAAGCTCAAGGACCTCGCACCCGGCGACGAGGTCGACATCGACCGCAGCGACGGCAAGAAGCTCAAGTTCGTCGTCGACCGCGTCACGCAGGTCCCGAAGGACACGTTCCCGCGCGACGCCGTGTACGGCAACAGCGACAAGCCCGAGCTGCGCCTGATCACCTGCGGTGGCGCGTTCGACCACGCCGAACACAGCTACCAGGACAACATCGTCGTCTACGCGAACCTAGCCAACGCCTGAGCCGGGGTACGGGAACTCCGGCTGCAGCGACGTCCCCGGGCACACCCAGCGGCGCATGCCCGCGTCGCAGGCCGCGTAGCCCCAGTTGATCAGGTTGTCCTGCACCTGTTCGGACATCCGGGTCAGCCGCGTCTTCGTCTCGGCGAGCGCGCGGGTCCGCTCGACCGGGGCCGGGAGCGCGTCCGGCAGGCCGAAGTGCGTGATGTCGCTGTAGGTCGCCCAGTACGTTCCCGCGAACTGCTTGTCCTCAAAGGACTTCAGCAGCGAGCCCGTGCGCAGCTCGCGGACCTGGTTGTCCATCACGGTCAGCACGCGGAACAGCTGCATCGGCCAGTTGTGGTGCGGCTTTTCCTCGTGCTTCATCTTCTTGCCCGCGTCGCTGACCAGGACGGTCGCGCGCTGGTTCTCGATCGGGTCGAGGCCGAGGTTGTCGTACACACCGGCGTCGCTGAGCACGATCTTGCGGTCCGGCTGGTGCGGATCCGGGATCACCACCGGGGAAAGCAGCGGCGGGAAGGCGGACGACGCGGCCACCGCCGTCGCCAGCGGGACCTGCCCGTGGGGGCCGGGCTGGCGGAAGAACCACCACAGCGAGCCGTCCTGCAGGCTGGTCGCGGTGAACACGAAGTTCGGCCCGGCCGGGTCGAGGTCCGCGAGCCGGCAGTCGCCGAAGAGGTGCTTCCGGTACCGCAGCGCCAGTTCCTCGCCCGCGCTGCGCCACGGGATGCACATCGCCTTCAGCGTCACCGGGACGTCGAGGTTGGTGCGCGCGAGCTTCCGCAGCGGCTGCACGACTTCCTTGCCGAAGTTCTCCGCGACGCCGTCGTCGCCGAAGTACAGCTTGTGCCACGCGTGCGCGAGCACGCCGGCCGCGATCGAC
Source organism: Amycolatopsis sp. NPDC098790 (assembly GCF_044759945.1). Classification (NCBI taxonomy): domain Bacteria; kingdom Bacillati; phylum Actinomycetota; class Actinomycetes; order Pseudonocardiales; family Pseudonocardiaceae; genus Amycolatopsis; species Amycolatopsis sp. NPDC098790. The sequence continues at coordinate 1,057,274 of NZ_JBIWAI010000001.1, read as the reverse complement.
CCGCCGGACACGCTGGAGACGGTGGTCAGCTTCGGCAGCCAGCCGAGTTCGTTGAGCCGCCACAGCGCCCCCGCGTGGAAGAGCATCGCCCGATAGCCACCGCCGGACAGCGCGAGCCCGACCCCGTCCCGTTTCGCCGCGTCCACCCGGGCGAGTCTAGGACCGCAGCAGCGGGGCGAGCAGCGGGCGCTGCTCGACCGGGACGTATTCGGCGTAGTTGTCGTACAACGCCTGTTTGGCCAGCTGCGCCGCGCCGGCGCCGTCGGCCGACCGGATCGCGGCGAGCACTTCGGCGTGGTGCGTGAGCCACGCGCGCATCAGCGACGTCCGGTTGCTGGCGTGCTCCAGCTTGTCTTCGATGAGTTCCAGCACGACCCCGCGCACGACTTCCTCGCTGACGACGAGCAGGGGATTGCGTGAGATGCGTGCGATGACTTCGTGGAACGCGACATCGGCGCGGCTGAACTCCGCGTAGCCGTGTGAGACGCCTTCGCGCATCGCCTCGAGCGCCGCGTCGAGGCCGGTCAGGTCGTCGTCGGTGCGCAGTTCCGCGGCGAGCAGGTGGGCCGAGCCGTCGAGGATCATCCGGAACTGCAGCAGCTCGGCGAGCCCGACGTGATCGGCGCGGGCGAGCCGGTGCATCGAGCGGTGCAGTGCGGCGGAGGACGCGGCCAGCACCTCCGGCCCGCGCGGGTCCCCGGGCCGCGACCGGATCATCTCCGCAGCCTGCAAGACCCTGAGCGCTTCACGGATCGTCGAGCGGCCGACCCCGAACTGGATCATCAGCTCGCGCTCGCTCGGCAGCCGTTCGCCCGGCTTGAGCGCGCCGCTGATCACGGCCTGCTCGATCTGCTCGACGACCCGCTCGTACGCGCGGACCGGAGCCACCGGTTCGAACCGCATCCCTTGACCTCGTCGTCCGCTCAGTGCAGGCTACTGGTCAGACCAGTGTACTGACCTGGAGGCCGAATGAAAGCCCGGATTCCCGCGTTGGCAGCGGCGCTGCTGCTCGCGGTCGCGGGGTGTTCGGCCGGCTCGTCGGCGAGCGTTTCCGCTGGTCCGGACACGCTTTCCGTCGGCTTCACGGCGGAGCCGGCGAACTTCGACTTCACCAAGACCGACGGTGCCGCGATCCCGCAGGCGCTGCTCTACAACGTCTACGAAGGCCTGGTGAAGCTCGACTCGCAGGGTCGCGTGGTGCCGCTGCTCGCGAAGTCGTGGACGATCAGCCCGGACCGTCGCACGTACGACTTCCAGCTGCAGCCGGGCGTCGAGTTCAGCAACGGCGCGCCGTTCACCGCCGAGGACGTCAAGTTCTCGCTGCTGCGCGTGAAGACCGACTGGACGATCTCGATCAAGTCCACGATGGACGTCGTCGACCACGTCGACGTCGTCGCGCCGGACCACGCGCGGGTCGTGCTGTCGAAGCCGTCGAACGGCTGGCTGTTCAGCCTGACCAGCCGGCTCGGCGCGATGTTCAGCCCGACCGGTGTCGCGGACCTGGCGAACAAGCCGGTCGGCACCGGGCCGTACGTCGTGGCGGCGCGCAAGCGCGGCGATTCCGTGGTTCTCAAGGCGAACCCCGCGTACTGGGGCCGGAAGCCGGCGTACTCGACGGTCGTCCTCAAGTACATCAAGGACCCGACCGCGCTGAACAACGCGTTGTCCAGCAACGGCATCGACGTCATCTCGGCGATCACCGCACCCGACTCGATCCCGCAGTTCCAGGCGGACGACCGGTTCCAGGTCATCCAGGGCACGTCGAACAGCGAGGTCACGCTCGCCATGAACAACGCGCGGGCGCCGCTGAACGACGTCCGCGTGCGCCAGGCGCTGACGTACGCGATCGACCGGAAGGCGTTGCTGGACACGGCGTGGGCGGGCCGCGGCACGTTGATCGGCAGCATGGTCCCACCGACCGACCCGTGGTACGAGGACCTGTCGAACGTCTACCCGTTCGACCCGGCGAAGGCGAAAGCACTGCTGACGGAAGCGGGCGCGACGAACCTGAACCTGCGGCTGCGGATCCCGAACCTGCCGTACGCGGTGTCGGCCGCCCAGGTCGTGCAGTCGCAGCTGGCCGACGTCGGCGTCCGGACGACGATCGAGCCGCTCGACTTCCCGGCCGTCTGGCTGAAGCAGGTGTTCACCGACCACGACTACGACCTGTCGATCATCCAGCACGTCGAAGCCCGGGACATCACGACGTTCGGGAAGCCGAAGTACTACTGGGGTTACGACAGCAAGCGCGTCCAGCAGCTGCTGGCCGAGGCCGACAGCGGGACGCCGGAGCAGCAGGTCGCCGACATGAAGCAAGTGGCGCGGCAGCTGAACACCGACGCCGCCGCGGACTGGCTGTTCCTGTTCCCCAACGTCATCGTGGCGAAGGCCAAGGTCGGCGGGTTCGCGGCGAACCAGGTCAGCGAGTCGTTCGACCTCACCGGGCTGGCGCCGCGATGACCGCCAAGGTGCTGCGCCGGGTGGCGATTTTCGTGGTCAGCGTGCTGGTCGCGTCGATCGTGGTGTTCCTCTTCATGGCCGTGCTGCCGGGCGATCCGGCGCAGGTCGCGCTCGGCGTCAACGCGACGCCGGAGCTGCTCGCCAAGACGCGTGCGGAGTTCGGCATCGACCGGCCGCTGGTCACGCAGTACTTCGACTGGATCGGGGGCGTACTGCACGGCGACTTCGGCCGCTCGTACGTCACGCGCGACTCGATCGGCCCGCAGCTGCTCGACCGCCTCGGCGTCACGCTCTGGCTGGTCGGCGCCGGGATGCTGGTGGCGCTGGTGATCGCGATCCCCGCGGGCACGTTCGCCGCGGTCAAGCACCGGAAGGCGTCGGGCGCGGGTGTTTCCGGGTTGTCGCAGCTCGGCGTCGCGATCCCCGCGTTCCTCGCCGGCATCATCCTGGTGCAGATCTTCGCCGTGCAGCTGCGCTGGCTGCCGTCGGGCGGGTGGACCCCGCCGAACCAGGACTTCGGCGAGTTCTTCCGCGGCCTGATCCTCCCGGCGTTGTCCCTCGGTTTGGTCCAGGGCGCGGTTTTGACCCGCTATGTGCGTTCCGCCGTGCTCGACACGCTCGGCCAGGACTACCTGCGGACCGCCCGGTCGAAGGGGCTCCGGCCAGGACAAGCGCTGGTGCGCCACGGCTTGCGCAACGCATCGGTCCCGGTGGTCACCGTGCTCGGGTTGCAGCTGGCGACGCTGCTGATCGGCGCGGTCGTCGTCGAGCGCGTGTTCGTCCTGCCGGGCCTGGGTTCGATGCTGCTGGACGCCGTCGCCTCCCGCGATCTGCTGACCGTGCAGGGAATCGTGCTCGTGCTGGTCGTCGGCGTGCTGCTGGTCAACTTCGTCGTCGACGTCCTCTACACCGTGCTCGACCCGCGATTGCGAGGTTCGTGATGCGCAATCTCGTGCTCGGTGCGGTGCTCGTCGGCCTGGTCGTGCTGGCCGCGCTGCTGTCGTTCTTCTGGACGCCGTTCGACCCGGTGAAGGTCGACGCGGCGAACCGGCTGCTCGACGTCGGCGCGTCCCACTGGTTCGGCACCGACAAGTTCGGCCGCGACCTGCTCAGCCAGATCATGGTCGGCGCGCGGACGACGCTGTACGTCGGAGTCGTCGCGGTCGGCATCGCCGCGGTCATCGGCACGCCGCTGGGGATCCTCGCCGGGATGTCGCCGCGGTGGCTGGGCGAGTTCGTCATGCGGGTCAACGACCTCGTGCTCGCGTTCCCCGCGTTGCTGCTGGCGATCATGTTCGGGGCGGTGTTCGGGGCGGACACGCTGACCGCGATGGTCGCGATCGGCATCGCGACCATCCCGTCGTTCGCGCGGATCGCGAGGTCCGGGACGCTGCAGGTGATGAGCACGGAGTTCGTGCTCGCCGCGCGCGCCGGCGGCCGGTCCCGGTTGACCATCGCCGTGCGGCACGTGCTGCCGAACATCTCCGGCCTGCTGATCGTGCAGGCGTCGGTGTCGTTCGCGATCGCCGTGCTGGCCGAAGCGGCGCTGTCGTTCCTCGGTTTCGGGACGCGGCCGCCGACGCCGTCGTGGGGCCGGATGCTGCAGGAGTCCCAGGAGCTGCTGACCGTCCACCCGCGGCTCGCGCTGGTGCCGGGCATCGCGATCGCCGTGGCCGTCCTCGGGTTCAACCTCCTCGGCGACGGCCTGCGCGACCGCCTGGACCCCCGATTGGCGGCGAAGGTATGACGCTTTCGGTTTCCGGGTTGCGGGTTCGCGAGCTGGTCAAGGACGTCTCCTTCGAGATCGGCGCGGGCGAGCGCGTCGGCCTGATCGGCGAGTCCGGGTCCGGAAAGTCGTTGACGGCGTTGTCGATCATGGGTCTGCTGCCGGAGGAACTCCGCGCGTCCGGTTCGATCCGGCTGCGTGACCGCGAGCTGCTCGGAATGTCCGAAAAGGACTTCTCCCGGCTGCGCGGCGACGAGCTGGCCATGGTGTTCCAGGAGCCGATGACGGCGTTGAACCCGGCGATGCGCGTCGGCCGCCAGGTCACCGAGCCCGGCCGGATCCACGGTCGTCGGCACCGCGCCGAAGACCTGCTTTCCGCGGTCGGCTTGGAAGGCACGGCCCGCGCGTACCCGCACCAGCTCTCCGGCGGCCAGCGGCAGCGGGTCGTGCTGGCGATGGCGCTGGCCAACGAGCCGTCGCTGCTGATCTGCGACGAGCCGACGACCGCCCTCGACGTCACCGTCCAAGCCCAGATCCTCACCCTCATCAAGACGCAGCTTTCACGTGAAAGCTCGCTCCTCTTCATCACGCACGACCTCGCGGTGGTCGCGTCGGTGTGCGAGCGCGTGCTGGTCATGCTGGACGGCGAGATCGTCGAAGCGGGCTCGACGCGCGAAGTCCTGACGTCGCCTTCGCACGCCTACACGCGCAAGCTCCTGGCCGCCTCGGACCTGGAGGCCCGCCGATGATCATCGAAGTCCGCGACCTCGAACGCCGGTACGCCCGGCGGGACGTCCACGCGTTGCGCGGTGTCAGCTTCGACGTCGAAGCAGGACAGCGGTTCGGTATCGTCGGCGAGTCCGGTTCGGGCAAGTCGACGCTGGTCCGGCTGCTGGCCGCGCTCGACAAGCCGACCGCCGGCACGGTCTCGTTCCAAGGCAAGCGCGTCGACAACCTGCCCGAACGCAAGCTGGGCTTCCTGCGGTCGGAGCTGCAGATCGTCTTTCAGGACCCGATGGGCTCGCTCGACCCGCGGATGCGCGTGCGGGACATCATTTCCGAGCCACTCGGCCACCGCGAACCCGATCGGGTCGCCGAGCTGCTGGCCGCGGTCGGCCTGCCCGCCGACGCCGCGCAGCGGTACCCGCACCAGTTCTCCGGCGGGCAGCGGCAGCGGATTTCGATCGCCCGCGCGCTGGCGCCGAACCCGAGCGTGCTGATCGCCGACGAGCCGGTCAGCGCCCTCGACGTCTCCGTCCGCGGCCAGATCCTCGACCTGCTGGCGTCGCTGGTGGACCAGTTCGCGTTGACGCTGATCTTCGTGTCGCACGACCTCGGCGTCGTCCGGCACGTCTGCGACCGGGTCGCGGTGATGCGCCGCGGTGAGATCGTCGAGCTGGGCGACGTCGGGCAGGTCTACGAGTCGCCGCAGCACGAGTACACGCGGGATCTACTGGCCGCCGCGCCGAACCTGCGCGCCGAGCTGGCCCGGTTGAGCGGAGGTGACGATGACTGAGTATCCGGACGGCCTGCCGGTCGGCGCGGGCTGGGTGTCCACTGTGGACGCCGAAGAAATCGTTTTCCCCTACGACGGGAGCGTCATCGGCACCGCGCCCGTCGGTACGCCTGAGCTGGCTACGCGCGCTGTCGACGAGGCTGTCGCCGTCGCGCGCGAAGTGGCTTCGCTGCCTTCGCGGACTCGTCGCAAACTGCTGAACGACGTCGCTCTCGCGCTCGGGGAGCGGCGCGCGGAGTTCGAGAACCTGCTCGTGCTGGAGACCGGGAAGCCGCTGGTCGACTGCCGCGTCGAGGTCGCGCGCACGATCGTCACCTGGGAAGCCGCGGCCGAAGAGGTGTCGCGGCTGCACGGCGAGACCGTGCCCCTCGATCTCCTGCCGTCCGGTGATGGGCTGGTCGGGTTCTGGAAGCGCAAGCCGATCGGCGTGGTCGTCGGCATCGCGGGGTTCAACTACCCGCTGCTGCTGGCGTCGCACAAGATCGCGCCGGCCATCGCCGCCGGCTGCCCGGTGGTCGTCAAGCCCGCGCCGCAGACGCCGTTGGCGACGTTGTGGCTGGTCCACCTCGTGCGTTCGCTGGCGCCGCTGCCCGCGATGGTCCAGCTGGTCACCGGCGACGCGTCGGTGGGCGCCGCGCTGACGACCGACCGCCGGATCGGCGCGGTCTCCTTCACCGGTTCGGCCGCCGTCGGCCACCGCATCGCGCGGGACGCGGCGCCCACCAAGACATTGCTGGAGCTGGGTTCGAACGCGGCCCTGGTGGTCGCCGAAGACGCGGATCTCGAAGCGGCAGTGGACGCTGTGCTGCGCGGCGGCTTCTACGCGTCCGGCCAGGCGTGCATCTCGGTGCAGCGGGTGCTGGTCGTCGCGTCGGTCGCTTCGGAGTTCACCGAAAAGCTGCTGGCCCGGCTCGACGAGGTCGTCGTCGGCGATCCACGTGACGAGAAGACGCGCGTGTCGGCGCTGATCGACCCCGCGTCCACCGACCGCGTCGCCGCGTGGATCGAGAAGTCCGGCGCCCGCCAGGTCGGCGGAGGCGTCGACGGCACGGTGCTGCGGCCGACGGTCCTCCTCGACGTCCCGGACGGCGTCGAAGCCTGGGACGAGGAGATCTTCGGCCCGGTCGTCTGCGTGCGCACGGTGTCCGATGTGGACGAAGCGTTCGCCGCGGTGAACGCGTCCCGCTACGGCCTCCACGCCAGCGTCTACAGCAAGTCGTTGAACACGGCGTTCCGCGCGCTCGACGAGCTGGAAGTCGGCGGGGTCGTCGTCAACGAGGTGCCCGGCTTTCGCTCGGACACCATGCCGTACGGCGGCGTGAAGGACTCTGGCATCGGCCGCGAAGGGCCGCGGTTCGCTGTCGAAGAGCTGACCGTGACGAGGATGGCGGTGCTGCGCCCGTGACGTACGAAAACTTGTTCCGCCTGGACGGCCGCCGGGCCGTGGTCCTCGGCGCCGGTGGCATCGGCCGCGAAGCCGCGCGGGCCCTGGCCGCCCACGGCGCCGAGGTGGTCTGCGCGGACCGCGACCTCGAAGCCGCGCGCGAGGCCGGCGTCGGCGAGGCGTACGAGATCGACCTGCTCGCGCCGGGTTCGGTCGACCGGGCCGCGTCCGACCTCGGACCGCTCGACGTCGTCGTGCTGACCGCCGCGATGAACGTCCGCAAACGCTTGCTGGACTACACGCGCGAGGAGTTCGACCGCGTCATCGCGCTGAACCTCGGCGTGACGTTCGAGGTCGTCCGCGTCTTCGGTGCCGACATGGTCGCGCGCGGGCGGGGGAGCATCATCGGCTTCTCGTCGATCCGCGGCACGACCGTCGAGCCCGGCCAAGGCCCGTACGCGGCCACGAAAGCGGGTCTCGTCCAGCTGTTCCGCACGGCGGCGGCGGAGTTCGGCCCGGCCGGCGTGCGGGTCAACGCGATCGCCCCCGGCGTCGTCGAGACCCCGCTGACCGCGCAGATCAAGGCGAACCCGGAGTGGTACGACGCGTACGCGACGAAGGGCGCGTTGGGCCGCTGGGCGCGTCCGGACGAGCTGGCCGGCGCCGTCGTGTACCTCGCTTCGGACGCTTCGTCGTTCGTGACCGGCTCAGTGCTGGCGGTCGACGGTGGCTGGACCGCCGTCGACGGCCGCTTCGAACCGCCTGCTTCCTGAGGAGCGTCCATGACCGAGCTGCCCGACCTGCCCGCCGTCGAACTCGTCGCGCAGTACCGCGCGAAGACGCTCTCGCCGGTCGAGGTGACCGAAGCCGTTCTCGCGCGCATCGAAGCGCGAGAGCCGGAGCTGCACGCGTTGTACGCGTACGACCCCTCGAGTGCGCGTGAGGACGCGAAGGCCGCCGAAGCACGCTGGCACGCCGGCGAACCGCTGGGCCCGATCGACGGCGTCCCGCTGACGCTGAAGGAGAACATCGCGACCCGCGGCACGCCGGTCCCGCTGGGCACGGCGGCGACCGCACTGGCTCCGGCTGTGGAGGACGCCCCGGCGGCCGCGCGCGTCCGCGAGTCCGGCGGCGTCCTGCTGGCCAAGACGACGATGCCGGACTACGGGATGCTGACGTCCGGCCTGTCGAGCTTCCACGAGACGGCCCGCAACCCGTGGCTGACCTCGGCGTCCCCGGGCGGCTCCAGTGCAGGCGCGGGCGCGGCGGCCGCGGCGGGCTACGGCCCACTGCACGTGGGCACGGACATCGGCGGCTCGATCCGGCTGCCCGCGGGCTGGTGCGGCCTGGTGGGGCTGAAGCCGAGCTTCGGCCGGGTGCCGGTCGACCCGCCGTTCCTCGGCCGCGTCGCGGGCCCGATGACCCGCACGGTCGCCGACACGGCGTTGCTGATGAGCGTCCTGTCGGCGCCCGACGCGCGTGACCACCTGAGCCTGCCACCGGCGGACCTTCCGTGGTCCTCCTTGGAGGCGTCGGTGTCGGGCCTGCGCGTCGGCCTGCACCTGGACCCGGGCGTCGGGCTCCCGGTGGACCCGGCGACGCTGGACGCGGTGACGGCAGCCGCCCGAGCCTTCGAGGCGGCGGGCGCGATCGTCGAGCCGGTCGGGCCGTTCCTGACCCGCGAGATGCTCACCGGCCTGGACGTCTTCTGGCGCACGCGAGCGTGGTCGGACATGACGGCGTTGCCGCCGGACCGCCGGGCGAAAGTCCTGCCGTACATCGCGGACTGGGCCGCGGGCGGCGCGGAGGTGTCCGGAGTGGACGCGTACCGCGGCTTCGCCCAGATCGACGCGATCAGCGTCGCGGCCCTGCGCGCGACCGCGGCGTACGACGTGGTGTTGTCCCCGACGTGCCCGGTGGCGGCCCCGCCGGCCGAGTGGGCGTCCCCGACGAACGACCCGGCTCGGCCGTTCGAGCACATCGCGTTCACGGTCCCGTACAACATGTCCGGCCAGCCGGCGGTGTCCGTGAGCTGCGGCTACACCGACGACGGCCGCCCCATCGGTCTGCAGCTGAGCGGCCGCCGCTTCGACGACGTCGGCGTCCTGCGCGCGGCAGCGGCGTACGAGCGGCTCCGCGGCCCGCAGCGCCCCTGGCCGGTGGGTTAGGAGCCCACCGCCTCGGCCAGCGCCAGCACCCGCCGCGCGTTGTCGACGTGCAGGTTCTCGATCATCCGGCCGTCCACGGTCACCACACCGCGACCCGCCGCGCGAGCCTCTTCGAAAGCCGAGATGATCCGCCGCGAGCGGTCGATCTCCTCCTCCGAAGGCGCGAAGATCCGGTTGCACGGCTCGACCTGCGCGGGGTGGATCAGCGTCTTCCCGTCGAACCCGTACTGCCGCCCCTGCTCGCACTCGGCCTCGAAGCCTTCGAGGTCCTTCACGTCGTTGTAGACGCCGTCCAGGATGACTCGGCCGGTCGCTCGCGCGGCCAGCAGGCACAGCGACAGCCCGCCCAGCAGCGGCCCGCGGCCCGGGACGAACTCCGCGTGCAGCTCCTTGGCCAGGTCGTTCGTGCCCATCACCAGCACGGTCAGCCGCTCGGACGCCGCCGCGATCTCCTCCGCGTGCAGCATCGCGACCGGCGTCTCGACCATCGCCCAGATCTTCGTGTGGTCCGGCGCCCCGCCGAGCTCCAGCGCGCGTTCGATGTTGTGCACCTCGGCCGCCGAGTTCACCTTCGGCACGACCACCGCGGCCGGGCCCGCCGACGCGGCCGCGCGCAGGTCGGCGTCGTGCCACTCGGTGTCCAGGCCGTTGACCCGGATCGTCACCTCGCGAGAACCGTAGTTTCCGACCGCCGCGCACACGCGTTCGCGCGCGGCTTCCTTGGCGTCGGGGGAGACGGCGTCCTCGAGGTCGAGGATCAGCGCGTCCGCCGGGATCGTCTTGGCCTTCTCCAGCGCTCTTTCGTTCGCGCCGGGCATGTACAGAACGGAACGCCGGGGCGTGGTCATCCGAGGGTCTCCTTGGTGGCGGCGTCGTAGGCGGCCGCGAGTTCGGGGTCGTCCGCCGCGAGGGCACCGGCCAGTTCGGCGACCACGCGGCACTGCTTCACCGACGCGTCGTCCTGCATCTTCCCGTCGATCATCACCGCGCCCGTGCCGTCGCCCATCTCGGCGATCACCCGGCGCGCCCAGGCCACATCGGACGGCGAAGGCGAGAACACCTTCTTCGCGATGTCGATCTGCACCGGGTGCAGGCTCCACGCGCCGACGCAGCCGAGCAGGAACGCGTTGCGGAACTGGTCCTCGCACGCGACGACGTCGCGGATGTCCCCGAACGGCCCGTAGTACGGGAGGATCCCGTGCATCGCGCAGGCGTCCACCATCCGCGCGACCGTGTAGTGCCAGAGGTCCTGCTGGTAGGTCGTCCGGCCCTCGTTGAGGTCGTCGCCGGTCGGGTCGGTGCGCACCAGGTAGCCGGGGTGGCCGCCGCCGACGCGGGTCGTCTTCATCCGGCGGCTCGCGGCCAGGTCGGCCGGGCCGAGCGAGATGCCCTGCATGCGCGGGCTCGCGCCGGCGATCTCCTCGACGTTGGCCACCCCGCTGGCCGTCTCGAGGATCGCGTGCACGAGCAACGGCTTCGTCAGGCCGGCGCGCGCCTCGAGCTGGGCCAGCAGCCGGTCGACGTAGTGGATGTCCTGCGCGCCCTCGACCTTCGGCACCATGATCACGTCGAGCTTGTCGCCGATCTCGGTGACCAGCGTGACCAGGTCGTCGAGCACCCACGGCGAGTCGAGGCTGTTGACGCGCGTCCACAGCTGCGTCTTGCCGAAGTCGTTGGCCTTCGCGATCGAGACGAGCCCGGCGCGCGCGGCCTCCTTCCGGTCGGCGCGCACGGCGTCCTCGAGGTTGCCGAGGAGGACGTCCACCTTCTTCGCGATGTCCGGCACCTTCGCGGCCATCTTCTCGTTGCCCGGGTCGAAGAAGTGGATCATCCGGGACGGCGTCACCGGGATCTCCCGCACGGGAGCGGGCGCGCCCAGGGCGAGCGGGGCGAAGAAGTCCTTCGGGGAGCGCATCGGTCCTCCACGGCGGCGACTAAGTGACTGATCGGTAACTTTAGTCGCGGGGGCGCGTCACCGCTGCGGCGCAAGTCACCGCCATGTGGGTGACGGTGGACATCCGCAGCTCAGCGGCCCGCGTCCACAGTGGATCCGCCCGGGATTGCACCGAACGGGCTAGCCGGACCGGGTTTGGCGATTTCTCCCGCGGGTAGTCGGTCGGAATCGTTCCGTAGTGCCACTCACCCCGCGATCACTCGGTTGGCCGCACCGTTCGACCGAAGTCGGATGACCGCCTACCGACCGGTCATCGACCGCTGGGCGCCGCCGATCGCAGCCACTCGCACTACCCGGCGACGCCGCGCCGCCGCGCTGTTAGACAGGTTGAGTGCCGGTTTCCCCCGGTCACGAAGCGGTGCAGGTTAGAAGGAGGCGGACTCGTGGCGGCTACACCTCAGAACACCGAGCGCTCGACGGTCGCCGGTGGCGCGAAGCGCAGCCGGTCGATGCCGAGCCGCGTGGTGCCGCCGATCGAGCTCCCCGCGAGCGTCGACGAGCTCGCGCGCGCGGCCGCGATCCAGCTGGGCTGGAACGGCGTCGTCCTCCCCGAGATCACGATCCTGGGCCGCAAGGTCTGCGTGGTCGCCAAGCTCCGCACCGACGTGCACGCCGAGCGCATCGCGATGGGTGCCGGCCCGGTGGCCGACCGCGCCACCGTCGACACCTGGACCTGGCCGGAGCTGGCCGGAACCGCCCCCGCCCCGGCCGCCGAGATCGTCGGCGTCCTGGCCGTCGCGCGCCACTGGCGCACCGCGATGGCCTCCGCGGTTCCGTTCGCCCGCTACGGCGAGGCCGCGATGGTGCTCCCGTCGCCGGCGATCCTCACCGAGGACTACGTCGGCAACTGCCTCCCGCGGGCCCGCGCGTACGGCCTCGCCGTCGTGACGGCCGACCCGAACGCGGTCGTCGACCTCGACCTCGAGGGCCGCACCGAGCGCGTGCTGCTCGCCGAGGACCCGGTCTCCCGGCTGGTGAACGAACTCGTCTACGACCACCTGCTCCGGACCGCGGAGGCACCGGCTTCGCACTAGGGTCGACTCCATGCGAGTCGTCATTGCAGGTGGACACGGTCAGATCGCGCTGCGGTTGGAGCGGCTGCTCGCCGCGCGCGGGGACGAAGCAGTCGGCATCATCCGGAACCCCGCCCACGCGGCGGACCTCGAAGCCGCCGGCGCCCAGGCCGTGGTGCTGGACCTGGAGAATTCCAATGTGGACGCCGTCGTCGAGGTCCTGAAGGGAGCCGACGCCGCGGTGTTCTCCGCGGGTGCTGGCCCGGGCAGCGGCACCGCCCGCAAGGACACTGTGGACCGTGGCGCGGCAGCGTTGTTCGCCGAAGCGGCCGAGCGCGCGGGCGTCCGGCGGCACCTCCAGGTCGGCTCGATCGGGGCCGACAACCCGGAGAACCCCGACGTCACCGAGGAGTTCCGCCACTACCTGCGCGCCAAGCGCGCGGCGGAGGACGACCTCAAGGCGCGCGACCTCGACTGGACGATCCTCCGGCCCGGATCGCTGACCGACGACCCCGGCACCGGCCTGGTCCTGCTGGCCGAGCAAACCGGTCGCGGCCCGATCCCGCGCGACGACGTCGCCGCGGTGCTCGTCGCCCTGCTCGACGCGCCCGAGACCGCGCGGCGCACCCTGACCCTGATTTCGGGCGAAGACGCCATCGGCGAAGCGATCTCCGCGCTGTGATCACTCAGGCTTCCCGAGAGATCGCCGTCTTCAGCGGTAGCGCCCACCCCGAGCTGGCCGAAGAGATCTGCGGACACCTCGGCGTGCCCCTGCTCCCGGCCGAGGTCCGGCGGTTCGCGAACGACTGCCTCGAAGTCCAGCTGCAGGCGAACTGCCGCGAGCGGGACGTCTTCATCATCCAGCCGCTGGTCAAGCCGGTGCAGGAGCACCTGGTCGAGCTGCTGCTGATGCTCGACGCGGCGCGCGGCGCGTCGGCGTCACGCATCACCGCCGTGATGCCGCACTACTCGTACGCGCGCTCGGACAAGAAGGACGCGCCACGCATCTCGATCGGCGGCCGCCTGGTCGCCGACCTGCTGACCACGGCGGGCGCGAACCGCGTCCTCGCGATGACGCTGCACTCGCCGCAGGTCCACGGCTTCTTCAGCGTCCCGGTCGACCACCTGCACGCGTTGCAGGAACTGGCCAAGCACTTCCGCCAGTACGACCTTTCGCGCACCACGGTCGTCTCGCCCGACCTGGGCAACGCGAAGGAGGCGTCGCACTTCGCGCGGCTCCTCGGCGTCCAGGTCGCGGCCGGCGCGAAGGAGCGTTTCCCGGACGACCGCGTTCAGATCAGCTCGGTGATCGGCGAGATCACCGGCCGGGACGTCATCGTGCTCGACGACGAGATCGCCAAGGGCAGCACGGTCATCGAGCTGCTCGACAAGCTGGCCGAGCTGGAGCCGCGCTCGATCCGCGTCGCGTGCACGCACGGGTTGTTCGCGGCGAAGGCGATCGAGCGCATCGGCAGCCGGCCGGAGGTGCTGGAGATCGTCTGCACCAACACGGTCCCGGTTCCTGAGGAAGAGCGCACCGAGAAGCTGAAGATCCTGTCGATCGCGCCGGCGATGGCCGAGGCGATCCGCCGGATCCACAACGGCGAATCGGTGTCGGCGCTCTTCTAGGCCGGGCCGAGCACCCGGTCCAGGTAAGTGTTCGTGAAGACGCCGTTGGGGTCGGTTTCCTTGCGCACGCGCAGGAAGTCGTCGAAGTGCGGGTAGCGAGAGCGGAGGACGCCGGCATCGAGGTCGTGCATCTTGCCCCAGTGCGGGCGGCCGCCGACCGCGCCGGCGATCTTCTCGAACGCGCCGAAGTACTCGCGGTACGGCATGCCGACGAACTGGTGGATCGCGATGTAGGCGGAGTCGCGGCCCTGCGCGGTCGACAGCCAGATGTCGTCGGCCGCGGCGACGCGCACCTCGACCGGGAACATCACCGGGTCCTTCAGCGTCGGCACTACCGCGCGTAGTTCGGCGAGCACGTCGAGCACTGATTCACGTGGAACAGCGTATTCCGTTTCGGTGAAGCGGACGTTGCGCGCGGTGACGAAGACGCGGTGCGAGACGTCGCTGTACTCGCGCGCGCTCAGGACGTTCGAGGCGAAGCTGCCGAGCGACGGCACGAGCCGCGGCATCAGCCGGCCGGTGCGGCAGAGCCCGCCGAAAGCGACGTTTTCCATGATCTGGTAGTCGACGAACTCGCGGACCTTGCTCAGCGGCTCGGCCGTCTCGCACCGGTTGTTGCGCTTGACCAGGGCGTTCTTGCCGTAGGGGAACCAGTAGAACTCGAAGTGCTCGTTCTGGTCGGCGAAGTCGTGGAAGCCCTCGAGGACCTGCTCCAGCGGCTCGGGCCGTTCCTGCGCGCGCAGGACGAACGACGGTTCGCACCTGAGCGTCACGGTGGTGATCACGCCGAGCGCGCCGAGGCCGACGCGGGCGGCGGAGAAGAGGTCGGGCTTTTCGTCGGCCGAGCAGGAGACGACCGAGCCGTCCGCGAGGACGAGTTCGAGCGCGGCGATCTGCGTGGCGATGCCGCCGAGGCGCGCGCCGGTGCCGTGCGTGCCGGTGGAAATCGCGCCGGCGATGGTCTGCGCGTCGATGTCGCCGAGGTTGGTCATCGCCAGCCCGAGCGCGTCTAGTTCGGCGTTGAGCTGCTTGATCGTGGTGCCCGAGCGGACGGTGACGTGCCCGGTCTCAAGGTCGACGCGTTCGATGCCGGTCCAATGGCGCAGGTCGAGCGCGTCGGAGTCGGCGACGGCGATCGCGGTGAACGAGTGCCCGCTGCCCCAGGGCCGCACGGTCCGGCCGGCCGCGGCGACGCCTTCGACGGCCGCCGCGATCTCGGCCGCGCTGCGCGGCTGGTGAACGTGCTGCGGCGAGGCGGACGCCGTGCCCGCCCAGTTGGTCCACCGGGTCATGCGCGCCCCCTCCATCGGTCGAATGTCCGAGACAGTATGTGAACAGTATTCGCGTTTCAAGCTTTGTTGTCGTACTTTAGACCTCGTGACCAGTGCGACGGTGTACGACTTGGCGACCAAGGACCTCGATCCACCCTTGGCCGTGGTCGACTTGGCGGCGTTCGACGCGAACGCCGACGACCTCCGCCGCCGCGCGGCGGGCAAGCCGATCCGGGTGGTCAGCAAGTCGGTCCGCTGCCGGGCGTTGTTGGAGCGCGTGCTCGCGATGCCGGGCTTCGAGGGCCTGATGTGCTACTCGCTGGCGGAGGCGATCTGGCACGCGGAACTCGGCACGACCGATGACATCGTCGTCGCCTACCCGACAGCGGACCACGAGGCTTTGCGACGTCTGGCCGCGTCTGACACCGCGCGCGCCGCGATCACGATCATGGTGGACTCGCCGGCGCACCTCGACCTGGTCGACGCCGCCCTCGGCCACGGCCACCCGGAAATCCGGGTCTGCCTGGAACTGGACGCATCGTGGCGCCCGCTGCCGAGAGTCCACGTCGGCACGCGCCGGTCTCCAATCTTCACGCCGAAGCAGGCATCGACGTTCGCCCAGCAGGTCCTGGCCCGCCCGGGCTTCCGCCTGGTGGGCGTGATGGCGTATGAAGGCCAGATCGCCGGCCTAGGCGACGCAGCGGGCGCGCGCCTGAACCGCCTGGTGATCGGCTGGATGCAGCGCCGTTCGGCGGTCGAGCTGAACCGCCGCCGCGGCGCCGCGGTCCGCGCGGTCGAGGCGGTGACGTCACTGGAGTTCGTGAACGGCGGAGGCACGGGAAGCATCGAGTCAACAGGAGCGGACGCGGTGGTCACGGAGATCGCGGCGGGCTCGGGCCTGATCGGCCCAACGCTGTTCGACGGCTACTCCCGCTTCAGCCCCCGCCCGGCGGCGTTGTTCGCGCTACCGGTGGTCCGCCGCCCCACGCGAAAGATCGCAACGCTCTTCTCGGGCGGCTACATCGCTTCGGGGCCGGCGGGTGCTTCGCGGGTGCCGCAGCCGTACTTGCCGACGGGCTTGAAGCTGCTGGGTTTCGAGGGAGCGGGCGAAGTCCAGACGCCGGTGACGGGCCGAGCAGCGCGTAGTTTGCAGCTGGGCGACCGGGTGTGGCTCCGGCACGCGAAGGCGGGGGAGCTGGCGGAGCGGTTCACGCACTACCACTTGGTGATGGGCGACCGGGTGGAGCGGACGGTCCCGACGTACCGGGGAGAGCACCAGAACTTCGGCTGAGGCTGGAATTCGCCCTCGCCCCGGCTGCGCGATTCACGCTGTAGCAGGGCGCGCGCTTGGTGGGGCGGGCTGTCCGCGTCTCGGCCAAGGCTCCACTACCCGTCGGCGTGGCCGCGCTCGGCGTGGTCGCTTCACCCGAAAGTCGGCTTGGCCGCGCTGCTCGCGCTTAACCTGGTGCCACTCGCGCTGAACTTTGCACCCGGGCTCAACCTGGCCCCACTTGCGCTGAGGCTGGCGCCACCTGCACATCGGTCTGGCAGCGTGGCGAATAACTCGGCTCGGTCGCGCCGGCCTGCAACCGGCCTGGCCACATCACTTGACTGGTCAAGCCGGGCACTCAACCCGGCCGACCGACTTGCTCATCCGGGCCCCTGCCCATCCGCCCTGCCGGCCGCCCCCACACGCAGCCCACCCTCCCGGGGGGAACCCCCACATCCAGTCTATCGGCGCCCACCGACAACCCGGCCCCGAAGACCCCAGTTGTCCACAGCCGCACCTACCTGTGGACAACTTCTGTGGACAGCTACGAACGCTCTCCGAACCGCGCCGCCAAGTACCCCTTCACCACGTACTTCGCCTCGGCCACGATCTTCTCGTCCCCCCGAGGATCCTTCCGGAACGCCAGCTTCAGCAACGCGTCCGCCACCTCGTTGGCGATCCCGATCGCGAACCGCAAATCCTCGACCGGCCGATCGACTTGCGTCGACACCAAGTCCGTCAGCGAGTCCACGATCACCGCGTTGTTGTCGCGCGTCTCGTCGAGCAGCTGGCGGTCGATGATGTCGCCGAAGTGGACCTTCGAGAACCCCGGCACCGTCCGGTGCATCTCCAGGTAGATGTCGAGGATCGAGTCCACGACGTCCCACCAGTGCTCCGGGCCGAGCTGCTTCAGGCGCTCGTTCACCGCGCCCACGAACCGCTCGAGGTTGCGGGCGGTAAGCGCTTGCACGACCGCTCGCTTGTCCGGGAAGAACTGGTACAGCGAACCGACCGCCACGCCCGCTCGTTTGGCGATCAAGGTCGTCGTCAGTGCGTCGTAACCGAGTTCGTCGATCAGCGCCGCGCTCGCGTCGAGCATCTGCTCGACCCGCTTCGCGCTTCGCTGCTGGACCGGCTGACGGCGCAAGGGGGTGGCTTCTGCCGGCACCTTCGCGGCCTGGATGTCGGACACGGCGCTCCTCCTCGTCTGATCTGGGACTTTATCGTGCCGACGGGCTTCCCCACGGACGAGTGAAGACCTAGTATATGAGAACTTTTCATGTTCACCCGTACGGGTGGCCTGACGAAGGGGTCAGCACCGGTGCAGAACCCGATCTTCCCGCCCGATTTCCTCTGGGGTGTCTCCACTTCCGCGTTCCAGATCGAGGGCGCCACCAGCGAAGGCGGGCGCGGACCGTCCATCTGGGACACATTCTCCGCGACCGAGGGCAAGATCGCCCGCGGGGAAGAAGCGAACGTAGCCGCCGATCACTACCACCGCTACCCCGAAGACATCGCGTTGATGGCCGAACTCGGCGTCGGCGCCTACCGGATGTCCATCGCCTGGCCGCGGATCCAGCCCACCGGCACCGGCAAGCCCAACCCCGAGGGCCTCGGCTTCTACGACAAGCTCATCGACGCCGTCTGCGAAGCCGGCATCGCCCCCGCCGTCACGCTCTACCACTGGGACACCCCTCAAGCGATCGAAGACGACGGCGGCTGGCTCTCCCGCACGACCGCTGAGCGCTTCGCCGAGTACGCCCACATCCTCGGCGAGCGCTTCGCCGATCGGGTGAAACTGTGGATTCCGCTCAACGAGCCCATGGTCATGTCCATCTTCGGCTACGCGATCGGCGAGTACGCGCCCGGTCAGACGCTCCTGCTCGACGCCATCCCGACCGCGCACCACCAGAACCTCGCCCACGGCCTCGCCGTCCAAGCCCTCCGCGCGGCCGGCGCGACGAACATCGGCACCGCCAACAACCACTCGCCGATCTGGCCGGCCGACGACACCGACAACGACGCCGCCGAATGGCTCGACGCCCTGCTCAACCGCCTCTTCGCCGACCCCGTGCTGCTCGGCAGCTACCCCGAACAGCTCCACGAGCACCTCCCCGCCGGGTTCGCCGACGACCTGCCCACCATCGCGCAGCCACTCGACTTCTACGGCGTCAACTACTACGAACCGCAAGGCGTCGCGAAGCCCGGGCCGGGCAACCCGCTGCCCTTCGAACTTCGCCCGATCGAGGGCTACCCGATGACGACGAACGACTCGCCGATCGTCCCGCACGCCCTGCGCGAGCTGCTGCTCGACTTCCACCGCCGCTACCGCGACAAGCTGCCGCCCATCCAGATCACCGAGAACGGCTGCAGCTTCGCCGACGTCGTCGCCGAGGACGGCGGCGTGCACGACCCCGAGCGGATCGACTTCCTGCACAGCCACCTCGTCGCGCTGCGCGAGGCGATGGACGCCGGCGTCGACGTGCGGGGTTACTTCTGCTGGTCCTTGATGGACAATTTCGAGTGGTCCAAGGGCTACGCGCCGCGCTTCGGCCTGGTGCACGTCGACTACGAAACCCTGCGGCGCACGCCGAAGGACTCGTTCCACTGGTACCGGAAGCTGGTGCGCGATGAGCAGTGAGACGACCCAAGCGCTCCCCGAAGCCCTCGCCGAGCCCGTCGTGCGGGTGCGGCCCGGCTGGATGAGCCTGCTGTTCTTCGCGAACATCGCGCTTTGGCTGGGGATCTACGCGCCGATCCAGGTGCTGCTGCCGCAGCAGGCCGAACTGCTCGACCAGGCGAACAAGGAGTTCGTGCTCGGCCTGGTCATGGGCGTCGGGGCGATCGTCGCGCTGGTCGTCAACCCGGCCGTCGGGCTGCTGTCCGACCGGACGACCTCGCGCTTCGGCCGCCGTCACCCGTGGACGGTCATCGGCGCCGCCGTCGCCGCCGTCGGGCTGCTCGTGCTGGCTTTCGCGCCGACTGTTGCGATCCTGATCGTCGGCTGGTGCCTCGTCCAAGCCGGGCTCAACGGCATGCTCGCCACGCTCATGTCCGCCATCGCCGACCGCGTGCCGGTCGGGCAGCGCGCGCAGGTCGGCGGGCTCGTCGGGATCGCGCAGATGCTCGGCACGGTGCTCGGCGCGGTCGTGGTCGTCGTGATGCTCGGCATCGCCGGGATTCCGCTGGCCTACGCGGTGTGCGCGGTCATCGTCGTCGCCGGTGCCGCGTTCTTCGTCTTCCGGACGCCGGACGCGCGCCTGCCGGTCGAGTTCCGGCCGTCGTCGCAGGCCGGCGAGGTCCTGCGCAACCTCTGGGTGTCGCCGCGGCGGCACCCGGACTTCGCGTGGGCCTGGTCGTGCCACTTCATGATCAACCTCGGCAACGCGTTCGGGACGCTCTACTTGCTGTTCTTCCTGAAGGACGCGGTGCACTACGAGGACCCGGACACGGGCCTGCTCATCATGATGGGGCTGTACGGCGTCGCGCTCGTCATCGGTGCCGTGCTCGCCGGCCACTTCTCGGACAAGTCCGGACGGCGTAAGCCGTACGTCCTTGCGGCCTCCGGTGTGATGGCATTGGCCGCTTTGCTGCTGGTCGTCTGGCAGAGCTGGCCGGTCGCGCTCGCCGCGTCGCCGCTGCTGGGCGTCGGCTTCGGTGCGTACATGGCCGTTGCGCTCGCGATGCTGACGCAGGTGCTCCCGACGGCGCAGGACCGCGCGAAGGACCTCGGCGTCATCAACATCGCGAACTCGCTGCCGCAGGTGGTCGCGCCGCTGCTGACGCCGCTGGTGCTGGCCTACCTGGGTGGCTATCCCGGCCTGTTCGCGGCTTCGGCCGTCGCGACGCTGCTGGCCGCGGTGCTCGTGCTGCGCGTGAAGGCGGTTCGCTAAAACTTGGAACCGCGGGCCGGTGCCGGTCGGGGGAGGGGAGTGCAACGGCACCGGCCCGCGGAATTCGAGGGCCGCTCGGGGGCGGGCATCGCGCGGCGAACCAGTGGTCCATACCGCGTGTGATGATCAATCTAGCGGGGGATTACCGCGTGGGCTAGGCCCAACGCGTATTTTTTTCGATTAATCGCGGTGGGGACCGGGTGGTGTGGCCGAGGACTGGTTCGCGCTGCTCGGGGGTGCGGGCGAAACAGTCCCCGGCCGGGGCGAGGCCGGCGCGGATCCGATGGGGCGATCGAATCGGCCGTGCTCGCCCGGTCTGGGTGGGTGGCGCCGGTGGGACCGGCGCGTACCCGGGTCGGGGTGGGGCGGGGTTGAGCCGGTGGAACGGTTCGGGCCGCGACCGCGGGAGGTGGCGACGACCCGGGTGGGTCAGGCGGTGACCGCTCGGCGCGGGTTCACGAGCGCGTGGCGCCCGGTGGTCTCGGCCGCGCTGGGGGCAGGGACGCCACGGTCCTGCGCCGGCACCGGGCTCTTGCGCCGCCCGCTCAGCCGGCTCGCCGGAGCCTGCTGCTGCGGGGCGAGGCCGCCCGCCACCAGGTGTTCGTGCGCGACCTGCCAGACCGAGCACGGCGCCTTGCAGCGGTGCCACCGGGTCGAACAGGTCGGGCAGTCGCCGCGCTCGTCGGGCTCGTGCATCTTCAGCATCGCGCGCCAGGCCTCCGTCAAGCGGGGCAGTTCGGAGCGCGCGACCGAGACGAGCGACTGGGCGTCGGCGCGGTTCGCCAGGTCGGTCAGCATGTCGAGGCGCTCCCAGACCGCGTTGCGGAGGACCTGCCCGAGTACCTGATCCATGATCAGCTCACCGTTACCTTTCCGCCATCTTGGCGGCTTCGTTGAGCGCGGCGCGCAGCTGGCCGAGCTGGCCGGACGTCAGCCGCGCGGTCTCGCCGGGGGGCGAGACCAGTACCACCTGGTTGTCCTCGACGAACACCGTCACCGCGCGCTCGCGGCTGATGAGGTCGCCGCACTGCACGCGCCACACCAGCTGACCGCCTTCGTAGTGGCGGACGCTCGCGGTGCGGGGGTCCACCGCGGCGGCCGGGGTGACGGGACGGACGGCGGAGACGGGGGAGACCGGCGACATCGCCGGCCGCACGGCGCGGGTGACCGTCCCGGCATGTCCCCCTGCGAACGAGTCCACGAACTCCACGCCCTTCTCCGCTCTGTCGAAAGTCTTTCGAAGATGCCTTCTGCAACATCCCTGCGGTTTTCGTAGCTCTCCGTGATCGCTGCCGGTGTCCGGGCGGTGACGGAGATCTGACAACTACAGTGAGGTGAAACCGGGTGCGATAGAAGGTCGAAATGGCGTCATAGCGGTGACCGGACCGGGTTCCACGGTAAGCGGTCAACGGACTTCGCCCGGACCGATCAGGGCACCAGTTCGGCTGTTCACACGGTTCCGCAGGTTTGCCTACGCTGTTTCACAGACGCCCGACCGGACAGTTGGAGGGGGCGCGATGGACGCCAGTAACGGTGGCAGTGCCGAAGCCCGGCAGAGCCACGCGGTTCCCGCTGACGCGTGGGAGCAGCCGGAGATGAGAGCGGCTCTCGCGTCCCGCGAGATCAGCGCCGTCTACCGCCTCTTGCGCAAGCACGGTGTCTCGCAGCGCCAGATCGCCGCGATGACCGGCCAGTCCCAGTCCGAGGTGTCGGAGATCCTCAAGGGTCGCCAGGTCATGGCCTACGACGTGCTCACGCGGATCGCCGACGGCCTGGGTGTCCCACGTGGGTACATGGGCCTCGCCTACGACGAGGCCACGGCGATACGCGTCGTCGGCTCCGCCGACGGCCAGCAGGCTGAGGAGGACGAGTCCGTGAAGCGACGGAGGTTCCTCGCGCACGCCGCCCAGGTCACGATGGGTGCGGCGGTGTTCGGTCCGGAGTCGGGCACCTGGTCGGCCGGGCCGGCCCGGACGCCGGCGCCCGGGCGCATCGGCATGACCGACGTGCGTCAGGTGGAGGCCGCGACGCGCGCCCTGCGCGCCCTGGACTACCAGTACGGTGGCGGGTTCTGCCGCGACGCCGTCGTGGCGCAGCTGTCCTGGGGACAGCAGATGCTCGAGGCGCACGGCACCGACATCGTCAAGAACCGCCTGTACGTGGCGCTGGCCGACCTGCACTCGCTGGCCGGCTGGACGTCGTTCGACACCGGCCTGATGGACTCCGCCCGCGGCCACTTCGCGAACGCGCTGGACCTGGCCAAGCAGGGCGAGAACCACCCGCTCGTCGCCAACGTCCTCTACCGGATGGGCCGCGTCTACCTGCACCAGGACGCCCCGAACGACGCGCTGAAGCTGTTCCAGCTGGGCCAGATCGCCGCCCAGGAAAGCGGTTCCGAGCTGGCCGTCTCCGTGCTCTGCGCGAACGAGGCGTGGGCCTACGCGATGATGGGCAACGAAGAGCAGGCCGTGAAGCTGCTCGGCCGGAGCAAGGACGAGTTCGAGCGCGCCAACCTGGCCGAGGCCGAGTCCTGGGTGAAGTTCTTCACCGAGACCGACGTCTACGCCATGGTCGGCACCGTCCACACCGTCCTCGCGCAGAAGAACACCGAGCACACCAAGTACGCCATCCCGGCGCTGACCAGGGCCGTCGAGTCCTACGACGACGAGATGGCCCGCTCCAAGACGTTCATGCTGAGTGCCCTGGCCACCAACCACCTGCTCGAGGGCGACCTCGACCACGGCGCCAAGGTCGGCGGCAAGGCCATCGACTGCGCCGAGGGCATCAAGTCCGAGCGGGTCAAGGACCGCATGCGGCCTCTGCAGGACGAGGCCGAGCGCCGCCGCAACAACGCCGACGCCCGTGACCTCGCCGACCGCCTCAACGCTTTCTACGCCGCCTGACGCCGAAGGGGCCGGGACCGTCTTGGACGGCCGGTTCACCTCCGGCAAGCTGCGTGGCGTACTGGCGTCGGCCTGCGCGCGGCTGGGTTTCGACCCGGCGGGCGCGCGGCTCCTGCGGTTCACGAACAACGCCGTGTACGCCCTGGTCACGGCGCCGTTCGTGATCCGGATCGTCGGCTCGACCCAGCTGCGGCACCGCGTCGGCACGGTCGTGCGCACAGCCCGGCACTTCGAACGCCACGGCGTCCCGGCGATCCGGCTGCTCGACACCGTCGAGCAGCCGATGGCGGTCGACGGGCACCTCGTGACCGTGTGGCACCAGGTGCCGAGCATCGGCCGGCCGGCGACGTCCACCGACCTGGCCCGGCTGCTGCGCCAGGTGCACGCGCTCCCGGCGCCCGACGGGCTCGCCGAGTGGGCGCCGTTCGCCGCGGTGCGGGCCCGGGTGTCCGACGCCGAGGAGCTCGGTGACGCCGACCGTGCGTTCCTGCTCGACCGCTGCGCCGAGCTCGAAGCCGCGCTGGCCGGGCTCGAATTCCCGCTGCCCAGGGGCCTGGTCCACGGCGACGCGTACCCCGGCAACGTCATCCCCGGCCCGGACGGGCCGGTGCTCTGCGACTTCGACTCCTCGTGCGTCGGCCCGCCCGAGTGGGACCTGACGCCGCTGGCGGTCGGCCGTGAACGGTTCGGCGACCCGCCGGTGCGCTACCGGACGTTCGCCGCGGCGTACGGCTTCGACGTGACGTCGTGGTCCGGGTTCGGTGTGCTCCGGGCGATCCGCGAGCTGAAGCTGACGACGAGCGTGCTGCCCATCCTGCGCAGCCGGCCCCAGGTGCGGCCCGAGCTGTTCCGCCGTCTGGACGACCTCCGCAGCGGCCGGACGGACGCGCGGTGGACGCGTTACCGCTGAGCCGGGTCTGTCACATCATGTGATCGGCGCCACAAACTGCACGTGCATTCGCCGACTGCAGATGACCGTTCGTCGCTTCCGAAATGGGCTCTTCTCAGGGTAGAAAGTTCGGTCCGACGGGTCGCCCCCAATGGTCTACCCATCAGCCCAATGCGCAAGTTGCAGCTACTGGGCGTGACCTGGAACCGGGTTCTACCTGCGGGGAAGGGTTTTCAGGACGCGACGACCGGCGCCCGCGTCAGCACCACGGCGAAGCCGAACGCCAACCCCATCACCGTCAGCTCGAGCGTCGCCCACGCGGCGAGCGCCGTGCGGTTGTGCCGGACGATCTGCGGCATCAGCCGGAAGCGGGTGTACGCGCCGAGCAGCGCGATGACGCCGGTGCACAGGAACTTGAGGACGAACAGCTGCCCGTACGGCGTCGTGAAGATCGCCGCCCAGAAGCCGATGGTCGGGTTGAGCGAGATCTCGACGAGGCCGTTGAACAGCCCGGTCGCCGCCGAGAGGACCAGGCAGAGCGTCGCGAGCTTCGAGAACCGGGGCAGCGCGTGCGCCAGCAGCGTCCGGTTCGCGACGAGGAGCACGGTCATCGCGCCGAGGCCGCCCGTCCAGGCGACCGCGCTCATGACGTGCAGCTCCATCGAGATCATCGTGTAGTCGTGGTAGTTCCAGTTCGACGCGTGCCCGGTGACCGGCAGCGGCAGCAGCGCGAACAAGCCGAGCCCGACGCGGACCTCGGCGGGCACCTTCTCGCCGAAACGCAGCGCCAGCGCGCCGATCCCGGCGTGCACGAGCGCGAGCACGGCGACGATGACGAGCGCCTTGCCCGCGCCGACGGCGACGATGTAGTCGCCGATGTCCCCGGCGGTGAGCGTCGACGAGCCGGGCTTGTACTCCGCGGTCTGCAGGACCAGCGCGACGACGGCGGCCGTCGCCCAGACCAGCGCGGCCGCGACGCCTGCCGGGCGGGCCAGCCGCATGATCGGCTCGGTCAGCTTCGGGCGGTCGTAACCGACGAGCACCGACAGCAGCGCGAGGCCGATGGTCGTGACCGCGGCGAGGTCGAGCAGCACCCGCACGACCGGGATTCCGGCCGAGACCACCGCGCTCGGCTCCACCACCCCGGGGACCGGGGTGGTGGACAGGAGCGCGACGCCGATCAGGGCGCCGAGCAAGCCCGCCGTCACGACGCAGAGCAGCGTCGCGTAGCGGGGTTTCGCGGTGGTCTCGGCCTGGGTCATCAGTTCTTCTCTTCCACCGACCGGCCCGAGCGCAGCGCCACGGTGAGCCCGATGGCCAGCAGCACGACGGCGCCGGCGATCCAGACCCAGATCGGCACCCCGGTCGAGCCGGACTGCGGCGCCGCCTGCGACGAGCTGCCCGGCGACTTCGCCGCGTCGACGGTCGCCGGCGTGCCGGTGCCCGCCGCGGTCAGGGTGAAGGAGAGCTCACCGGTCACCGGGTGGCCGTCCGCGGAGAGCACCCGGTAGCCGACGGTGTACTTGCCGGCCGGCCCGAGCGGCCGCAGGGGCGCGCTGATGACGTTGTTCACCACGCTGATCGGGCCCTCGGCCCACTGGCCGCCGCCGGGTCCGGTCACCGCGATCTGGTTGACGTCCGCGCCCTGCACGTACTGGTCGAACGTCAAGCTGATCTTCTGCGGGCCGGCGGCGATCGAAGCGCCGTTCGCCGGGTCCGAGGAGATCAGCACGTTGTGCGCCAGCGCCGGGGTGGCCGTGCCGAGCACGGCCACCACCGTCAGCGCCAGCGCGACGAGCGCCTTCCTCATCTAGCTGTTGCCTCCCGACTTGGCCGTGGCCTTGCGGGCCCGGATGGTCGCGCCGGCCCCGACGCCGAGGCCGATGGCGCCGACGAGCAGGCCGGCGCCGCCGAGCCAGCGGGCCGTGCTGTCCGACGTCGCCGCCGCGGCTTCAGTCTGCTCCCCGGTGGTGGCCGCCGTGTTGGCGCCCATCGCGGCGTGGTCGTCGCCTTCCGCGGCCTTCGCGGCCAGCTTCACGACCGGCGCCGGGTGCTCCGGCTCCTCGCCGCCCGCAGGGGTCGCCTGGGTCCAGTCGACGACCTTGCCGTCGCTGTAGGTCTGGTGCGCCGGGAACTCGACCTGGTCCACGTTGGTCGGCAGCGGGCCGAAGGAGACCGAGAACTCCTGGTAGTCGGTGGCCTTGAGCTCGCTGCCCGCCTGCGCGGTCCAGGTCACCGCGGTGACGGCTTCGGTGATCTGCGTGCCGTTGTCCTTGGTGATCGGGGTCGGCAGCTTCGACTTCGTGACCTCGGCGGTCCAGCCGGGGACCGGCTTGGTCCGCACCGAGCCGATGCCGTAGTCCGCCTTGAAGTCGACGGCGACCTTCGTCGTGGTGACCGGGTCCTTCTCCTCGCTCGGCACGCGGAAGACGATCGCCGCGTACCCGCCCTTCGTCGGCTGCGGGCCGTAGACGTTGGCGGTGACGTGCGCGGAGGCGACGCCGGCACCGAGGAGACCGGCGACACCGACGGTGGCGGCGAGGAAACCGGCGCGCTTGAAGACGTGCTGGGACATGGGTTCACTCCTGATGAACTCAAGAAGGGGCAGCGGACTCGGGGGTCCGCTGGTTCGGGGACGAGCTGGGGGTCAGGAGTGGACCGGTGGGCCGCGTCGCCCGCGGATCCGGCGCAGGTCGACGCCGACGAGGTGCCCCGGCGCCGAGGTGCGGGCGGGGACGAGCGCGGGGGCCGCGGCCGGCACCGGCAGCGGCGTGAGCAGCCGCGGCAGGATCGCGCGCAGCACGGCCAGGACCGTGAGCAGCGTCGCGTCCGCGCGGGCGAGCAGGAGCGCGGTGGCCAGGGTGGCGACCGAGTGCGCGGCCACCATGCCGAGCCCGGTGCTGCCGGGCGTCGCGTACACGTCGTGGTGGCCGGCGAGCGTGGTGAGCAGCAGGTGCATCACGAGCTGGGCGGCACCGAGCAGGGCGATCGTGGCGACCGGCCCGCGCGCCTTGCGAGCCAGCGCGGTCGCGGTCCAGCCGAAGAGGCCGGTGAGCAGCACGGTCATCGCCGGGTCCGGCAGGCCGCCGTCGGCGAGCCGGTGCGCGGTCACGGAGAGCGCCGCCGCGGACACGGCGAGCGACACGCCCCGGGTAGCACCGAGCACGGCGGGACGCCGTGCCGGAACGCTCATGAGGAGCAGCCTAAGGGACCTTTCCCCGGGTGAGCGTGTGATCCCGTGAAGTGAGCACACACCGAGTTCACGGACCACGCCACGCCGTGGTTCAGGCCATTTGTTGCCGATCACGCCCGTCAGGGCCAAGGTGGGCGGCACCGGTGGGCCGAAACGGGGGTTTGGTCCGGCCATGAGCTGGGTACTGAGCCGTCGGTCAGGAACTAGCCCGTTCGGGTGAGAGCCTGCGCAAAGGGCGGGAGAGCGGACACGGATGAACCTCTTCGACTACATCTCCGACCGGGCGAGCAAGCTCTGGCTGGAGGCTTACCTGCACACCAGCATGGTGGTGCAGTGCACGATCCTCGCGGCGGTGCTCGGCGTGCTGATCGGGATCGCGGTCTACCGCAGCCCGATCGGTTCGGCGGTGGCCACGGCGCTGGCGAGCACGATCCTGACGGTTCCGTCGTTCGCCCTCCTGGGCCTGCTGATCCCGCTTTCGGGGCTCGGTCCGACGACGGCCGTGATCGCGCTGGTGCTCTACGGCCTGCTGCCGATCGTCCGGAACACCATCGTCGGGCTCGACGGGGTCGACCCGGCCGTCGTCGACGCCGCGCGCGGCATCGGGATGAGCCGCTTCGGCGTGCTGACCCGGGTCGAGCTGCGGCTGGCGTGGCCGGCGATCCTCACCGGCATGCGCGTCGCGACGCAGATGCTGATGGGCATCGCGGTGATCGCCGCCTACGCGAAGGGACCCGGCTTCGGCGCCGAGGTCTTCTCCGGGCTCACGAACGCGGGGAGCACGAACTCCCTGAACCAAGCCGTCACCGGAACGGTCGGGGTCGTCATCCTCGCGCTGATCCTCGACGGCATCTACGTCCTGATCAAGCGCTTCACCATTTCGAGGGGTGTCCGTGGCTGAGAACGAGGAAGTCTCCGGCGTCGAGATCGAGCTGGAGCACGTGACCAAGCGGTACCCCGGCACCCGCGAAGCCGCCGTCGACGACTTCTCGATGGTCGTGCCCGCAGGCAAGATCGTGGTCTTCGTCGGCCCGTCCGGCTGCGGCAAGACGACGACCATGCGGATGATCAACCGCCTGGTCCAGCCGACGTCCGGCAAGATCACCATCGGTGGCGAGGACGCGGGCAAGCTCGACGTCGACACCCTGCGCCGCCGGATCGGCTACGCCATCCAGCAGGCCGGCCTGTTCCCGCACTTCACCGTGGCGCAGAACATCGCGGTCGTGCCGGGCCTGCTCGGCTGGGACAAGAAGAAGGTCAACGACCGGGTCGAGGAGATGATGGACCTGGTCGGGCTCGACCCGGCCGACTTCCGCGACCGCTTCCCGCGCCAGCTGTCCGGCGGGCAGCAGCAGCGCGTCGGCGTCGCGCGGGCGCTCGCCGCGGACCCGCCGGTGCTGCTGATGGACGAGCCGTTCGGCGCGGTCGACCCGATCACCCGCGGCAACCTGCAGGACGAGCTGCTGCGCCTGCAGAGCGAGCTGAAGAAGACGATCGTGTTCGTCACGCACGACTTCGACGAGGCCGTGAAGCTCGGCGACAAGATCGCGGTGCTCGGCAACCAGTCGTCGATCCTGCAGTACGACACGCCCGAGGCGATCCTGGCCAACCCGGCCGACGACACGGTCGCCGGCTTCGTCGGCGCGGGCGCGTCGCTGAAGCAGCTGACGCTGCTGCGGGTCCGGGACGTCGAGCTGGCGCAGGACGCGCTGACCGCGTCGGTCGACGACGACCCGGCCGAGGTCCGCAAGAAGCTCGAAGACCAGCGCAAGCACTTCGCGCTGGTGCTGGACGCGCGCCGCCGCCCGACGCGCTGGGTCCACGCGCGCGACCTGCGGGCGGGGGCGTCGCTGGCCCACGCGGGCAAGCCGCTGCGGGACATCGTCAGCCTGCAGTCGACGCTGCAGGACGCGCTCGAGGCGATGCTCGCCGAGGGCGGGTCGGTGCCGGTGACCGGCGCGCGCGGCGAGTACGCGGGCACCATCCAGCTGGACACCGTGATCGCGACCATCCAGCAGCTGCGCGACGAACACACGAACGGTGAAGAGGTGTCCGCATGACGGCTGCCGTCGATACCGGTTTCAGCACCGAGTCCGGCTCCAGGCGCGCGGAACGCGTCCGCCTCTTCGCCCAGCCCGTCGCCGTGCTGGTCATCGTCGCGGTGACGCTGGTCTCGGTGTTCTCCAGCGGGCTGACCGCGACGGAGAAGGAGACGCTCAACGCGTCGTCGCTGCTGACCGCGTTGTGGGACCACGTGCTGATGACGCTCGTGGTGACCGCGATCGTCGTCCTGGTCGCGGTGCCGCTCGGGGTCATCGTGACGCGGCCGTGGGCGCGCTTCCTCGCGCCGATCTTCCTGGCGATCGCGAACATCGGCCAGGCCGCGCCCGCGCTGGGCGTGCTGGTGCTGTGGTTCATCGTCACCGGCGCGACCGGCGGGATCTGGGTGGCGGCGCTGCCGCTGGCCTTCTACTCGCTGCTGCCGGTGCTGCGGAACACGATGGTGGGCATCCAGCAGGTCGACCCGGCGCTGATCGACGCCGGCCGCGGCATCGGGATGTCGTCGGCCGCGGTGCTGTGGCGGGTCGAGCTGCCGCTCGCCGTCCCGCTGATCCTGGCCGGCCTGCGCACGTCGCTCGTGCTGGCGGTCGGCACGGCGACGTTCGGCATGTTCGTCAACGCCGGCGGGTTCGGCCTGCTGATCGACACCGGCTACAAGCTGAACCTGACCTCGGTGCTGGTGACCGGCTCGGTGCTGGCGGTCGCGCTGGCGCTGCTGGTGGACTGGCTGGGCGCGGTCGCCGAACAGTTCTTCGGACCGAAGGGGCTGCGATGAAGATCCGGCGACTGCTCTGCGTGGCTCTGCTGGGAGTGACGCTTTCGTCGTGCGGCCTGACGGTCAACCAGGCGGTGCCCTACGACATCCAGCCGGGCTCGATCCAGCCGATCCCGTCGCTGCAGGGCCTGAAGGTGACGGTGGGGTCGAAGGACTTCACCGAGAACATCATCCTGGCGTACATGGCGGAGATGGCCCTGACGGCGGCCGGCGCCGACGTCGTCGACCTGTCCGACATCAAGGGCTCCAACTCCTCGCGCCAGGCGCTGCTGTCCGGCCAGACCGACGTCACGTGGGAGTACACGGGCACGGGCTGGATCAACTACCAGGGCAACGAGCTCCCGGTCCCGGGCGGCGAGAAGGCCCAGTACGAGGCGACGGCCAAGGCGGACGAGGAGAAGTTCGGCGTCACGTGGCTGAACTACTCGCCGCTGAACGACCAGTACGCCTTCGCCGTCACCGAGGCGTACGGCGCGCAGAACAACCTGAAGACGACGTCCGACCTGGCGGCGTTCATCAAGCAGAAGCCGGACCAGGCGGTGTTCTGCCTGGAGACGGAGTTCACCAGCCGTCAGGACGGCTTCCCGGCGGCGGTGAAGGCGTACGGCTTCCAGGGCCCGACGGTGAAGAACTTCGGCATCGGCACGATCTACTCGGCGGTGGCGAGCGGAACGTGCCCGGTCGGCGAGGTCTTCACGACCGACGGCCGGATCTCGGGCCTCAACCTCCGGGTGCTGGAGGACGACAAGAAGGCGTTCCCCCAGTACAACGCGGTGGCGACGCTGCGAACCGAGTGGCTGAAGCAGCACCCGGAGGTCCGCGGCCCACTGGAGAAGGTAAGCGCGGCGATCGACAACGAGCAGATGGTCGAGCTGTGCAAGCAGGTCGACGTCGACGGCCAGGACGCGGGCAAGGTCGCCCACGACTGGATGGTCAAGAAGGGCTTCGTGAAGTAGCCGAACGGCCGGGCAGCGATCACGTTGCCCGGCCGTTTGTCAAATCAGCTATCCACAGGCACGGAGTTGTCCACAGATTTCCGCGGCACCCGTTTCGGCCCCACCGCCGATAGAACCGGGTGAACAGCCGGAGAGCACGGCGACGCCTCGGCCGAACGTTATGAACGACTCTTTCATGCCGTCCGACGCGCTGAAAGAGTCGTTCATGCCGTCCGGCCCGGCCTGCCAACCTGGCCAGGTTGGCCGACGGCGAGGATCGCAAAGCCGCAAACAACAGGCTCGACTTCGGTCATTGAAGACGTTGGCGGATCCGTCGCGGCGTGTGCGGGCGCGACTTTGCCGGGCCCCTGCCGGGACAGGGCGGGGGCTGCGGTCAGATCCCGAGCCGGTGCAGCAGCTGGCCTTCCAGCCGCTCCAGCTCGCCGGCCACCGCGCGGTGCACGGCCTTGCGCCGTGCCGCTGGCATCCGCTCCGCCGCGCGCACCGATGCCGACAGCTGCTCCAGCGTGCTCAGCGAGTCGTTCGCGAACTCCTGGTCCGCCTTCGACGCCTTCTCCGACTTCTGCAGGTCGCGGCAGCCGTCGGCGAGGCCCGCGATCCGGGCGTGCAGGGCCGCGCCGCGGCCGGTGTACTCGCCCAGCCGGTCGACCGAGACCCCCAGCTTGCGCGCCTGGTAGCGGTCGTACGCGTCCCGCGCGGCGCCCGCCGCGCGCACCGCGAACGGCGCCACCACCGGGATCACCGCCGGGCCGAGCACCTTCGCCACCGCGACCGCGTTCTTCGCCCTCTTAGGGGTGAACCTGGCATCACCCTCGACCTTGGCCTTGCGCGCCATGGCACCTCCTGCGACGTGTCGACGTCGAACTTACTGGTAGCCAGGGTGGCGGGCATGTCGGCTCGGCGGTGGGATCTAGAGTGATCTCCATGCAGGGTGAGGTGGTACTCGACGCGGGCGCGGTCAGCCGCTGCCGCCGTCGCGTGCACCTCGAGCACGACCCGGCGATGCGCGAGGTACCGCTTTCGCCGCCGGACCCCACGGCGCAGCAGCGGATCGCCGACGCGACCGCCCACCGCGAGGACATCGTCAGCAGGCTGATGGCGGCCAACCCCGGGCACTGGGTGAAGATCGACCGCGACCTGCCTGCCCACGAACGCGTCGAGCTGACTGAGCAGGCCTTCGCCGCCGAAGCGCAATACGTCTGGGGCGCGCTGTTCCCGGTCGACGCGGCCGGGCACCGGCGCGGCGGCGTCGACCTGCTCGTGCGCACCGGCCGCGGGTACGTCCCGGTGCTCGTCGTGCGCCACCGGATCTCCGACCGCGGCGCGGGCGCGATTGTCACCGAGCTGACCGACCTCGACCCGGCGCACCGCACGGCCGACGAAGGCCGCAAGGTCCGGTCGCAGCCGCGCGACCAGCTCCGGCTTGTGCACACCCGCCGCATGCTGCAGACGCTCGGACACGCCGACGAGAGCCTCGCCATCGGCGGCGTCATCGGTCTCGACGCCGACGTCGTCGTCTGGCACGACCTCACCGCGGGCACCTGGCCGGGCGGGCGCAACGCGTTGACCGAGTACCAGGTCCGGTTCGCCGACCGGCTCGCCATCGCGACGGCGGCCGCGAACGGCGAGGAGCCGCTGGCCGAGCCGTCGCGCGTGCTGGAGTGCCGCCGCTGCCCGTGGTGGCCGACGTGCGAGGTCGTGCTCACCGAAACCCGCGACGTCAGCCTCGTGGTCCGCGGCGAGGACGCGGTGGAGCTGCGCCGCGCCGGCGTGTCCACTGTGGACAAGCTGGCCGCGCTCGACCCGACCGGCGACGCGCCGGACGTGAACTGGACGGGCGTGACGTTCCCGGACGCGGTCGTCCTCGCCCGCGCGTGGCTGGCCGACCTGACGCTGGTGCGTCGCGTCGACCGCGTCGAGGTGCCGCGCGCCGACGTCGAGGTCGACGTCGACATGGAGAGCTTCGGCGACGCCGGCGCGTACCTCTGGGGCTGCTTGCTCACGGGTGCCGACATCGGTGTCGCGCCGGGCTACCGCGCGTTCGCGACGTGGGATCCGCTGCCGACCGGCGACGAGGCCCGCTCGTTCGCCGAGTTCTGGGCGTGGCTGACCGACGTCCGCGAGCGCACCGAAGCGGCCGGCCTGACCTTCCGCGCCTACTGCTACAACGCGCTCGCCGAGAACCGCTGGCTCTTCGGCTCGGTCGAGCGCTTCGGCGACCACCCGGGCATCCCCACGAAGAAGGAAATCCAGTCCTTTGTGGACTCCGACGAGTGGGTCGACCTCTTCCGGAGCGTCACCGACCAGTTCCTGTGCTCCCACGGCAAGGGCCTGAAGGTGATCGCCCCGGTGGCGGGCTTCTCGTGGCGCGACCCGGAAGCGGGCGGCGAGGCGTCGATGCGCTGGTACCGCGACGCGGTCGGCATGGACGGCGAGAAGCCCGACAACGAGCAGCGCGAGCGCCTGCTGCGCTACAACGAGGACGACGTCCTGGCGACGCACGCGCTGCGCGAGTGGATCGACGAGCGGGCGCAGGCCGAAGTGCCGTACATGTTCGATCTCTGAGTAGTTCGTCGACTAAGACACTTGCCTGCTGGCACGTCTTGCGTATACTCGTCGACGAGTACTCGCTAACGAGGAGTCGGCATGAAGAAGCGGAAGGTCGGCAGCATGCTCGGCCTCGCCGTGCTGTCCGTCGCGCTGGAACGCGCGATGCACCCGTACGAGATGGCGGCCGTGCTGAAGGAACGCGGCAAGGACGCCGACATGCCGATCAAGTGGGGCTCGCTCTACACGGTCGTCGCGAACCTGGAGAAGCACGGCTTCCTGGAGGCCGTCGAGAGCGTTCGCGATGGCGGACGTCCCGAGCGGACCGTCTACCGGATCACCCCGGCCGGCCGGGCGGAGTTCGAGGACTGGGTCCGCGAGCTCGTCAGCACGCTCGACCGGGAGCCGCCGCGGTTCAAGGCCGGGCTGTCGATGATCGGTGTCCTGGGTCCGGACCAGGCGATCAGCCGGCTGCGGGAGCGGCTCGCCCTGCTTGACGAGCACGCCGAGACGCAGCGGTCGGCGTTGGAGCAGCTGCGGCCGCTGATGCCGCGGCTGTTCCTGGTGGAGGCCGAGTACGACCTCGCGATGACGGAAGCCGAGGGGCGCTGGGTGCGCGGCTTCCTCGAAGAACTGACCACCGGCGCCTTGCCCGGCATCGAGGCGTGGCGCCGATACCACGAAACCGGCGAATTCCCGGACGACCTGGGGGAGTTCGTGGAGAGGTAGGAACCGATGGAGACCACTCGCAAGCACAAGGTGCCCGAGATGGAGGGCTTCCAGGCCCGCTGGTACGCCAAGAACCGCGGCACCGAAGCCCAGCTCGCGCAGTACCGGAAGCAGGCGGCCGAGGTCACGTCCGGGCTGCCCGAGGGTGCCGAGATCCTGGAAGTCGCGCCCGGCCCGGGCTTCTTCGCCGTCGAACTCGCAAAGCGCGGCTTCCGCGTCACCGGGCTCGACATCAGCCACACGATGGTCGAGATCGCCCGCGAAAACGGCCCGGACGTCGACTTCCGCCAAGGCGACATCACGCACGCGCCGTTCGACGCGGAGTCGTTCGACTTCCTCGTCTGCCAGGCCGCGTTCAAGAACTTCCGGCAGCCGGTGGCGGCGCTGAACGAGATGCACCGGGTCCTGCGCCCGGGCGGGTTCGCGGTGATCCACGACCTCAACCACGAGGCCACCGCCGCGGACATCGGCCGCGAAGTCGCGTCGATGAACGTCGGCGTGGTCAGCGGCTTCACCGTCCGGCGGACGCTGGGCTGGCTGCGGCGCCGGGCGTTCA
This sequence comes from Amycolatopsis sp. NPDC098790, assembly GCF_044759945.1. Lineage (NCBI taxonomy): Bacteria > Bacillati > Actinomycetota > Actinomycetes > Pseudonocardiales > Pseudonocardiaceae > Amycolatopsis > Amycolatopsis sp. NPDC098790. The sequence continues at coordinate 1,022,381 of NZ_JBIWAI010000001.1, read as the reverse complement.
CGCGGGAGCAGTTCGAATCACTGGCCGCCGAAAGCGCTTTCGGCGGTTGCTCGGTGACGACCGACGGCATCGGCCTGGAGGTCCGCCTCACCCGCTGAGGCAAGCGGAGCTTTCGTAGGGAAAGTTCGGCTTCGAGGGTCCTCGAGCCGAACTTTCCCTACGAAAGTGCCGTCGTCGGGGTCAGCGAGGGGCCATCCGGAGCGAGCCGTCCATGCGGACGACCTCGCCGTTCAGGTAGTCGTGGTCGATGAGCGACAGCGCGAGCTGCGCGTACTCGTCCGGCCGCGCGAGGCGCTTCGGGAACGGGATGCCGGCGGCGAGCGTCGCGCGGAACTCCTCGCTGACCGTGGCGAGCATCGGCGTGTCGACGATGCCCGGCGCGATGGTCAGCACGCGGATGCCGTGCGACGCCAGGTCGCGGGCCGCGGGAAGCGTCATGCCGACGACGCCGCCCTTGGACGACGAGTAGGCGACCTGCCCGATCTGGCCGTCGAACGCGGCGATCGACGCGGTGTTGATGATGACGCCGCGGGCGTCGTCCTCGAGCGGCTCGGTCTTGGCGATCGCTTCGGACGCGACGGTCAGCACGTTGAACGTCCCGACCAGGTTGATCTGGATGACCTTCGCGTACAGCGCGAGGTCGTGGCGGCCCTTCTTGGACAGGATCCGCGCGGACGGCCCGATGCCGGCGCAGTTCACCACGGTCCGCAGCGGAACGCCGGCGCCCGAAGCCGTCGCGACGGCGGCCTCGACCTGCTCGACGTCGGTGACGTCCGCCTCGACGTAGGTGATGCCGTCGATCTGCTCGGCCTTCTCGATGGACGGCGCCAGGTCGAGCGCGAACACCCGCGCGCCCTTGGCCGCGAGGGCCTTCGCCGTCGCCCCGCCGAGGCCGGACGCGCCCCCGGTGACCAGCGCCGCGGTGTCGGTGATCTGCATCTTTGCCGTTCCCTTCGTACTCCGATTCGCGGACTCAGGTTAACGCTCGTTCGCAGGCGGGGTTCGTGTCTTCGCTCACCGCTTCCGGGGACGACTGTTTCCGTTAGCGCGGAGGTCAACTCCGGCTGTCACCTTCAGCACCATGACGCCAGCTCGGATCGTGGTGGTAGGGACCGGTTACGTCGGACTGACCACGGGGGCCTGCCTGGCCAGTCTGGGGCATTCCGTCACCTGCGTGGACGTCGACCGCGCGAAGGTGTCGCGCCTCGCCGCCGGCCGCGTCGACATCCTCGAACCGGGGCTGGCCGACCTGGTCACCCGCGGGATCGCGGCGGGCCGCCTCCAGTTCGTCGTCGGCGCGCGGGACGCGGTCCGCGACGCCCAGGCGGTGTTCCTCTGCGTACCGACGCCGATGGGCGCGGGCGGTTCCGCGGACCTGCGCGCGGTCGAGGCCGTGGCCGCCGAGATCGGGGACGTCCTGCCCGCCGGCTGCGCGCTCGTCACCAAGTCGACGGTGCCGGTCGGCACGTCGAAGCGGATCCAGGCGATGCTCGGCCGCACCGACGTGCCGGTGGTGTCGAACCCCGAGTTCCTCCGCGAAGGCACCGCGGTGGCGGACTTCCTGGGCCCGGACCGGATCGTCGTCGGCTCGGACGACTTCGCGGCCGCGCGCTGGGTTGGCGAGCTGTACGCCGAGCTGGACGCGCCGGTCGTCGTCGCCGACGCGGCCAGCGCGGAACTCGTGAAGTACGCCGCGAACTGCTACCTCGCGCTGAAGCTGTCCTACGTCAACTCGATCGCCGAGCTGTGCGAACGGCTCGGCGCGGACATCAACCTCGTCACCGAAGGCATGGGCTACGACCGCCGGATCGGGCGGACGTTCCTCAAGCCCGGCCCCGGCTGGGGCGGCTCGTGCCTGCCGAAGGACACGAGCGCGCTGGTCAAGGTCGCCGAGTCGGTCAACTACGACTTCAAGATGCTGACCTCGGCGATCGACGAGAACATCGCCCAGCGCGACCGGATCGTCGCGAAGATCGCGGGCGCGGTCGGCGGCACGCTGGCCGGCGCGCGGATCGGCGTCCTGGGCCTGGCGTTCAAGGCGGGCACGAACGACCTGCGCGATTCGCCCGCGCTCGCCGTCGCCTCGGTGCTGGGCGCGCTGGGCGCCGAACTGGTCGCCTACGACCCGGCCGTCGACGGCGAAATCGCCGGGATGACCGTGGTCGACGACGCCTACCAGGTCGCGAAGGACGCGGACGCCGTCGTCGTGCTGACCGAGTGGGCCGAGTTCAAGCACCTCGACTGGGCCGCGATGGCCGAGCTGATGGAGGGCATCGACGTCGTCGACACGCGGAACCTGCTGGACCCGCGGGCGATCGTCGACGCGGGCCTGTCCTGGCAGGGCGTCGGGCGCCCGCGGGCGGCGGCGCGAATCAAGGTTTCCTGACGGCGCGCTCTTGGTTATGGTGATCGGCACGGCATCGCGTGTCGGTCACCGGCTGGGTGAGGCATGGAGGTGGCGGGAGTGCCCGTGGAGGCATTTCACCGTGTCAGTTTCCGTTTCCGTTTCCGTTTCCGTTGAACCATTTGATCGTCCCGTCCCGGAACAACCGGGAATCCGCCGAATTCCTGGCGAACCTGCTCGGCCTCGAAGTCGGGGAGGAATGGGGTCCGTTCATCCCCGTCGAGACGCGCAACGGCGTCCGGCTGGACTTCGCGACCATCCCCGAAGAGGACCTGCGCCTGCAGCACTACTGCTTCTTGATCCCGGAGGACGACTTCGACGCCGTGTTCGCGCGGCTCGTCGAAACGGGCGTGACCTACCACGCCGACCCGATGGGAAAGCAGATCGGCGAAATCAACCACAACCACGGCGGCCGTGGCGTCTACTTCCTCGATCCCGGTGGGAACGGGATGGAGGTCATCACGCAGCCGTACGAGCCGGAACGGCGGCGGCCGGCGTCCTGGTAAAAGTTCCTTAGCAATGCGTACTATCGGGGCATGTTCACGACGAGGCCGGAGCTGGCCGGCACCTTCGGGATGGTGGCATCGACGCACTGGCTGGCCTCGGCCACCGGGATGGCGGTGCTGGAGGACGGCGGCAACGCGTTCGACGCGGCGGTCGCCGCCGGGTTCGTCCTGCAGGTCGCCGAGCCGCACCTGTGCGGGCCGGCGGGCCAGGTACCCGGCCTCTTCGTGACGGCGGACGACCCGACCCCGCGGGCGCTGGCCGGCCAAGGCCCGTCGCCCGCGGGGGCCACCGTCTCGCACTTCGCGTCGCTCGGGCTCGACTTGATCCCGGGCAGCGGCCTGCTCCCGGCAACGGTCCCGGGCGCGTGGGACGCGTGGCTCCTGCTGCTGCGCGACTACGGGACGAAGCCGCTTCGCACGGTGCTGTCGTACGCGATCGGCTACGCGCGCAACGGCGTCCCGTTGGTGTCGCGGGTCGGCGACACGATCAGCGCGGTGTCTCAGCTGTTCACCGAGCACTGGCCGACGTCGGCGGCGCTGTGGATGCCGTCCGGCAAGCCGGCTTCCGGCTTGCACCGGAACCCGGCGCTGGCGGACACGTGGGAGCGTCTGCTGCGGGAGGCGGAGTCGGTTTCGGGGCGCGAGGCGCAGATCGACGCGGGACGTCGTGCCTGGTCGCAGGGTTTCGTCGCCGAAGCGATCGACGCGTTCAGCCGTCAGGCGTTCCGCGACGACTCCGGCCGCGACCACGCGGGATTGCTGACGGGCGAGGACCTGGCGTCGTGGTCGGCGACGTACGAGGACCCGGCGTTCGTGGACGTCGACGACTGGCGCCTGGTCAAGATGGGCGGCTGGACCCAGGGGCCGGCGCTGCTGCAGCAGGCGTTGTTGTTGCACGGCTTCCGCGACGAGCTGTCCTATGTGGACGGAATCCCGTCGGAGCGCACGGTGCACTTGGCGACCGAAGCGGCGAAGCTGGCGTTCGCGGACCGCGAGGCGTGGTACGGCGACACGGACGTGCCGCTGGACGTGCTGCTTTCGGCTTCCTACACCGACTCTCGCCGCGCTCTCATCGACGACACGGCGTCTCCTGCGCTTCGGCCTGGCGACGCCCGCGGCCCCGCGCGTCTACCGGCGATCTTGGATTCGCTGCAGGGAGTTCAGGCGGAGGGTGGAGCGACGGGCGAGCCGACGGTGGGGCCCCAGGGCCAGACGCGAGGCGACACGGTCCACCTGGACGTCGTCGACGCGGCGGGCAACCTGGTGTCCCTGACGCCGTCCGGCGGCTGGCTGCAATCGAGCCCGACGATCCCGTCGCTGGGCTTCTGCCTGGACTCGCGTGGCCAGATGTTCTGGCTGGAGGAGGGTCTGCCGAACTCGCTGGCCCCGCGCAAGCGCCCCCGGATCACGCTGTCGCCGTCGTTGGCGCTGCGCGACGGGGTGCCGACGCTGGCATTCGGCACCCCGGGCGGCGACCAGCAGGACCAGTGGCAGCTGTGCTTCTGGCTGGCCCACGTGTACGGCGGCCTGAACCTCCAGGAGTCGATCGACTCCCCGGCCTGGCACACGACGGCGTTCCCGAGTTCGTTCTACCCGCGCTCGTGGAACCCGCGTGAGCTGGTGGTGGAGTCGAGGCTGGGTTCGTCCACATTGGACGCCTTGCGCGAGCGAGGCCACTCACTGGTCGACGCAGGCGACTGGGCCCTCGGCCGCCTGTCGGCGGTATCGCGCTCGGACGGTCTGCTGCGAGCGGCGGCGAACGCCCGGGGCATGCAGGGCTACGCAGCCGGCAGGTAGGTGGTCGTGGGGGTGGAAAAATGGTGTTAAAAAATGTGAAACAAACCCACCCGGCACCCCGGAGAAGGGGCGGGGGGCCCCCCCCCCCCCCCCCGCGCGGATCATTAGGACCCCC